>NZ_JAMFLG010000005.1 GCF_023502205.1 Aquiflexum sp. TKW24L
ATCTGCTTCGCGTTGTCAGGATGGACAGTTATCAAGTTGGAGAGTCGCTTAGTGAATAAGATTAGCTTAAATTATAAATTAGTCCTGTTTTCTCGATTCTAGTCTCTCGCTTCTCGCCTCACATTTCCTCCAAATACGGTATCGACGTCTGTGCACCAAATCTCTGCACGGAGAGCGTAGCGGCTTTTAGGGCAAAGGCAACAGCCTCTTGGATATTTTTTCCATTACCCAAAGCCACTGCCAAAGCTCCACAAAAGGTATCCCCGGCAGCAGTTGTATCCTTTACCTCCACTTTGGTAGTGGGAATGATTCCCTGAAAGGTATCAGTAAATAGAAATGCACCGACAGCTCCCATAGTAATGATGACGCGTTGCATTCCTTTATTCCTCAATCTTGAAGCAGCTTGATAAGCCGAAGCTTCTCCTATCACTTTGATTCCGGTCAAATACTCGGCTTCGGTTTCATTAGGACAAATTAAGTAAAGAAGAGGAAATATACTGTCAGGCAAATCCGATGCGGGTGCAGGGTTGAGGATGATCCTTTTGCCCAAACCATAGGCTTTTTGGCAAGATTCCATCACCACAGCAATTGGCACCTCTAGTTGGACAAGCAAAATATCCGCTCGCTGAAATGGTTCTGAAGCTGCTGCTATATCTGCTACTGAAAGGCTGTGATTGGCACCGGGAGCGACGATAATGGTATTTTCACCTGACTTATCCACGGTGATCAAAGCTACACCGGAAGGTTGGTCAAGGTTCTGTTTTATAAAAGAGGTGTCTATTCCCTCCTTTTTATAATTCTCGAGGTTTTGATCTCCAAAAAGATCCTTTCCCAATTGGGTAATAAAGCAGACATCCCCTCCTAATCTGGCAGCAGCCACTGCTTGGTTGGCACCTTTTCCTCCCGGAATCAAAGAAAAATCTCCTCCAATGATCGTTTCACCGGGAACAGGAAAATGATCAGACCGGATTACCATGTCCATATTGGCGGATCCGATGACAAGTATATTGGGTTTATTTTTGTCCATCACCTTACAAATAAGAAATAGTGGGTTTCATCAAACTAACCTATTCCAAGACTGATTTTCGGTTGTCTAAACTTTTATGAAAGCCCGATTTAAAGTAATATTATGCTGTGCTAATCTAAAAATAGCAATTTACCCTGAGATAATCCAAATTTACCTTGAAGGGGTATTTATTAACAACAAACCCGAAAGACAATGAAAAAATACTTACCCCAAGTTTCCAGAAGGAAATTTTTAGGAACCTCTCTACTGAGTGCTGCAGGACTATCTTTTTTACCCGGAATTAGTTTTGCCTCCAACCAAATCCAACCCGGTGACGTCCATCAAATCAGGTTGGGATTCATTGGGGTGGGGCGTCAATCAATGGGGCTTCTCAATGGCATGATGCGAATTCCCGGTGTGGAAATAATGGCATGTGCAGATGTCTATGAAATCAAAAGGGAGAGGTTTAAGCTTAGAGTAAACAAAATCAGCGCTGAGTTGGGAAAACCCACTCCGACTATTGGTGCTTATAAAGATTACAAGGAACTTCTGGCAAGGCAAGACATCGATGCCGTTGTAATTGCCTCACCGGACCATTGGCATGCCCTCATGGCGATAGATGCCTGCAAAGCCGGAAAGGATATCTACCTCGAAAAACCGCTTACCCTGACCATCAAGGAAGGTCAAGAACTAGTCAAAGCTGTAAGGTCGCATGGCACGATTCTAGCCGTTGGCAGTCAGCAGCGCTCCGATGTCAACTTCCAACATGCTGCGCGCATGGTGTTGAAAGGGAGAATCGGAAAAGTAAAACAGGTGCTCGTGCATGTCGGTCAACCTGAACACCCGGTTCCCTATGACCTTGAAAAGCAGGAAATCCCTGAAGGCTTAGACTGGAAAACATGGCTCGGTCCTTTGCCGGAATTACACTTCAATGAAAAACTAAATCCATCCATTTCGCTCCAACCTGAACAAAATGAAAAACTTTGGGGCGCATGGCGATCCTATAAGGAAACAGGCGGTGGCTATATGACCGATTGGGGCGCACACATGTTTGACATCGCACAGTGGGGCTTGGGTATGGACAGAAGCGCTCCTGTCAAAGTCATTCCCGCCAAAGACGGAAAACCTTTGACCTACCTTTATGCCAATGGGGTAGAAATGATCGTCGGTCCTTTTGACGGGAACAGGCAAGGCGTTCAGTTTATTGGTGAGGATGGTTGGATCAAAGTATCGAGGGGCAATTTTGATTCCTCGGACAAAAGTCTCCAACCTGTTATGGAGTTGCCAAAATTACGTTATCCACAACATCATTGGGATTTTATAGATTCTGTCATCAAAAGGAAGGATCCTATCGTCCCTGTGGAAGTCGGCCACAGTACATGCGTAGTCTGCACAATTGGAAATATTGCCGCGGAATTGGGACGTCCATTGAATTGGGATCCCGTGGCCCAAAAATTCATCAAAGACAAAAAGGCAAACGCCAGATTGCATTACAATTACGAAAACGGATATAAGCTTTAAACCCATCATATTATGAATAAAAGAAGAGATTTCTTAAAAATATCTGGCGCATTGGCATTGGGAAGTATCCTTGCCCCCCCAGATTTATTTGCAGCACCATTTGCCAAAAAGCCAATAGGGTTACAGTTATATTCGGTCAGAAAAGACATGACGGATGATCCCCAAGGCACATTGCGGCTTGTTTCTTCTATCGGTTATAAACACCTTGAAAATGCAAATTATGAAGATGGCTTGGTATATGGTATGGAGCCAGTATTTTATCGAAAATACATAGAAGATTTGGGGCTGAAGTTGCAGAGTGCCCATGTCGGTGGGCCCCAATACGATCCTGCCAAAAAGCAAGAGGCATTGGAGTGGTGGAAAAAAGCTGCCGATGACCATAAAAGGATGGGCGCCAAATACCTGATCAAACCTTCTATGCCTATCCCAAAAACATTGGCAGAATTGGATGTATGGTGTGATTATTACAATTCGGTGGGAGAAGTGACCAAGAAATCAGGTTTGATGTTTGGATTTCATAACCATGCCAGGGAGTTTGAAAAAATCGAAGGAACTATCATGATGGACCATATGATCAAAAACACTGACCCGAAACTTGTCTGCTTCGAACTCGATGTGTATTGGTCTCAAAAAGGTGGATATCCTGCTGTGGATTACCTTAATAAATATGCGGGAAGGTTCCCTCTTCTCCATATCAAAGATGAAGAGGAAATCGGGGCAAGTGGTACCATGGACTTCAAACCGATCTTTGAGGCAGCCTATGCCCAAGGCATGAAGGATTTCTATGTAGAAGTAGAAAGGTATAATTTTGAACCTATCGAAAGTGTTCTAAAAAGTTTTGAATATTTGAATAAAGCTTCTTACGTAAAATAAGCTGAAACCAAGTAAGTAAGACAGGCTGTTAAATAATCATTTAATAGCCTGTCAAATAAACCCGGAAACTTATGAAAAAACAACACTTATCCACATTTCTGATTTTGCTCAGCACGGCTATTTTATGGTCATGTGGCAATCAAGGAACTTCCGAAAATAAGGAGACTTCACAGGATTTGACAGGGCTGTTTACTCCTAATCCGCAGGAAATGACAGAACAGCCTGTTGGCAAATTGGCCATTGGTGATCAGGCACCATTCTTTAACCTACCCGATGTGGAAGGTAAAATGGTCTCTATCGAAGATTTTAAAGATGCAGATGTATTGGTCATCAACTTCACCTGCAACCACTGCCCAACAGCCCAAGCTTATGAGGACAGGTTTATCACTTTGGTCGAGGAATACAAGGGCAAAAGCGTGGCTTTTTTAGCCATTTCACCAAACAGTCCAATAGGTATATTGCCAGAGGAATTGGGTTATACTGACCTCGGTGACGATTACAAAAGCATGCAGATCAGGTATGTGGATAAAAAATATAATTTCCCATATCTATATGATGGCGATACGCATGAATATTCATTGGCGTATGGCCCGACAGCTACACCTCAGGTATTTGTATTTGACAAAGACAGAAAACTGAGTTACTCAGGCAGAATAGATGCTTCCGAAAAACCAGGAACCGCCAATGCAGAAGACCTCCGGAACGCCATCGAAAAAACTTTGGCCGGAGAACCTTTGCCTGTGGATAAGTCTATCACGCCAGCCTTCGGTTGCTCGACAAAATGGGCTTGGAAAAATGAATATACCATCAAGACAAACGAGGAATGGAAGAAAAAACCGGTTGAAGTACAAAAGATATCCACAACCGGATTGGCTGATCTACTCAAGAATGATACTGATAAATTATTGCTGATCAACTTTTGGGCAACGTGGTGCGGTCCCTGTGTGATTGAGTATCCGGAGTTTATCGAAATCCAACGGATGTATATGGGTCGGGATTTTCAGTTTGTTTCTCTCAGCATGGATAATCCAAATCAGGAAGATAAGGTCTTGAAGTTTCTTCAAAGCAAATACTCGGCTGTACCAAATTACCTGATCGACACAGAAGACAAATACGCAGTGATCGATGTGGTTAAAAACGAATGGGACGGCAGTCTGCCAATCACACTTCTGATCGAACCGGGAGGAAAAATGGCTTATAAAAGATTGGGTGAAATCAATGCGATGGAGTTAAAAAGAGCTATTGTCGATCACCCGATGATTGGGAGGTATTATTAATTGAGTTAATTGGTTATTTGGTCCCGATAGCTATCGGGATGGTTAATGGTTAATTGATTGGCTAGGTTAAAGTAGAAAATTGTCTTTTCGATTTGGAAGGGCAATTATTTTGGAATGTGCCAAATCTTCACCCACTTAAGATAAAAGAAGCATTGTAGATAATTCGAAAATTCCTGCTTGATCTTAAACAGTTGGGATGAAAGAGAAGTTATCAACATTACCAATACTTTTCAAATACTTCAAATTAGTTAGACAAATGGAAAAAATTAACATTAGCTACACAGCTACCGCAATCAATACCGGCGGAAGAAGGGGACATGTGAGGACAGATGACGGCATGTTGGATTTTGATGTGGCGATGCCAAAGGAAATAGGCGGACCAGGAGGAAAAACCAACCCTGAACAGTTATTTGCCGCAGGCTATGCCACTTGCTTTGGAGGAACATTGGCTGCCATTGCCAAAGGAATTAGCTTAAGCGATTCAGAAATTACCGTTAAAGTTCACACAGGAGTTTCCGATAAGGGAGGTTATGCATTGGCTGTGGACATTGCAGTCAGCATCCCTAAAGCGTCATCTTTAGAAGAAGCCCAGGAATTGGCAGAAGCTGCCCATGCTGAATGCATCTATTCCAAAGCTGTGAAGGGTAATATTGAAGTGAATGTGAAGGCTGTATAAACTGGTTTTTAACTCAAAAAACTAAGGGTGAAAAATCCTAAAAAAATTCCCTTAAAAACATGTTTTTCAGTTTTTAATTGGTCTTTATGAGATTCTTCACCCGTATTGTTTTGTGGTCAGCAAGACGCGATAATTTAGAAAAATCTTTCGGAGTTTTCAATACTTACGAAAAATTATAAACCTTTTTAGGATAGATTAACCAGTAAAAAGTCATTTTGGACGGCCAAACCTCCCCTTCCAAGCAATTAATTATTTATTGCTCTAATGGATTTCTGAATAGAAGGAAAATTTTACTTTTCCATAAATTTTTTAAGCAAGTCTTTAGAATGGCTTTTTACTTTATTCTGAACCAATGGCGACCAACCCAACAACACCCCTTTGAAGCCCAATGCCATTCTTGACCATTTCCACAAATCAAACTTATCGGTGTGTTTGATGATTTTGCCATCCTTGAATTCAAACTCTGCTTTGATTTTGTTGTGCACGATTCTTTTTTCGGAACCGAAAGGGTAGATAGCTTCCCACTTAGCTTCCCCTGAATTGCGCACTACTTTGACATCTGAAAAGGTAACTTTGAGGTTTCCTTTACTCCGAGCGAGGAGCATCTTCCACATACTTTTGGCTTCTTCTCCTTTGAGTGCACCAAAAACAGGATCTTCAAAAATTATCTCCTTATGGTAACAAGAGAGCATTTCTTCCACTTTTCCTTTTGCGAAAGCGTTATAAAAATTGTGGATAACTTTGGAATTGTCCATGTTTTTCAGAGAGCTAGAGTTGTTTCAAAAGTTAACGAATAAAAAAATATTAACCGCAAAGGACGCTAAGGTTTCGCTATGGGGCGCAATTTGAAGTATAAGTTATTTTATTTTACCAAAGACACTGAGAACACAGAGTTTGCAGTCGAGTATGAAAAGTTTTTTTTACCGCAATTGACGCTAAGGTTTCGCTAAGGGGAGCAATATTTTGCGCCTTTGCAACTTTGCGGGACATTTTTCAGCAATATTTTACCGCGATGGGCGCAAGGGTTTCGCTAAGAGCGCAATGGGCTTTTATTTGCGACTTTGCGGGATACTTCATTTCTGGGCTTACGTGAATTCCCTTTCCTTAGTGTCTTTGTGGGATTATTAATCTCGAGCTTGCGAGCTTACCTATCCATGAACATATCCTTCAACTCATTCATCGGCAACTCCTCCAATACCTCCCTCTTAGACACCCCCTCTTCGTCTCCCCAACGGACAAGCCTTACAAATCCATCTGCAATCTCTATCCCCGAAATACTGTTGTCACTGTAGCAGCAGCAACCTGTATTGAAATACGTGGGCTTATACTTCGGCAGGTCAGCAACTCCCAAAGTACACTGACTAGGGTGGCGCTTGATCTTTTCTTCCAATTCGGCGACTTTATCCACATTCTCTGCTTTCTTCGCCTCTTCCAATTGTGCCCGAAGCTGTTGGATATGGCTATAGGAGTGAAAGATAGGTTGGTGGGTATGGCCGGTCACCAAGACTACATTTTCCTGCTGCTGACTCCATTCGTACATGAGTTTGTTGTGGAGGGTTTTCTCCTTTTGGCTGAGTGCGGGGGTGTTGATGTTGATATCCAAAAATGACTGCAAAGGCCCCCAAATGTAGGCGACAAACCAAATGGAAAACTTGTTCCCATCGCTCCTTTTGTCCCCCTGATGTCCGTGGGTACAAAAGACATCGATATGTCTCCCGTCTTGGTACTTTACCCGGACAACAATGCCTCCGTAAATATTGATGGCTTTGTCATAGATTTCCCGGAGGTACATATTCGCAAAAGGATCTATTTTCCAAAATAAGTCATGGTTGCCATAGATCTTGAAAAAAGCATTCCGCTTCACAAACTTCTTCTCCACCTCAAAGGTCTTTTTATTGTGCTGCATAATGGAGAAGATGTTGAACTTCCAAAACTCTTCGCTGTCGCCCAAATTGATGTAGAAAGAACCCTTTTCATTGTAGTGTTCCAATGCGCTGAGGTAATTGTTCTCAGCATGCCGAAACTCGTCCCTGCCTTTCCTGTTGCCCTTGTGCACATCGCTGAGGATGATAAAGCTGTTGCCACGCATGTCGAGGTTGTAAAGTGCGCCTTCTTCCGGTTTGGGGTTTTGGGTGATATCCTTATAGATTTCCGTCAACCGTTTGAATACATATTCCTTGTCGGGTGAGGAGGAAATCTTTTTGGAAAACCAAATGGTGGGCTTCCGCAACACAAAAACTATGGGTGATTTGAGGATTTGAAAGAATCGTTGGAACATGGATTAAAAATAGGAAAAAAATTGATTGGAGGGTTGGGATTGTTGTAGTGGTTGTAGTGGTTAAAATGGTTGTAATTGTTGAAGTGGTTGAAGTGGTTGTAGTGGTTGTAGTGGTTGTAGTGGTTGTAATTGTTGTCTGCTTCGCGTTGTCAGGTTGCCAAACGTCACCCTGAGGTACGAAGGGTCTCTTGGTACATGGTTGTCGGGTTTCTGCTTCGCGTTGTCGGGTTATCGGGTTGTAATTGTTGTAGTGGTTGTAGTGGTTGTAATTGTTGTAGTGGTTGTAATTGTTTTCGTTGTTGTCTGATTGTCTGCCGTGCGTTGTCAAGATGTCGAATATCAGCGACGTCATCCTGAGTACCCAACTTTTGTAAATGTTCAGAAAGAGGAATGACATGTTGGAATAAAGAGGTTCAATAGGAATGTGGCTTTAGCCCATTCAAAAATAAAAGCCAAGCAACAAATCGGCTTTAGCCAAAACATTGAGACAGAATTGAGATGTCCGGAGCTCTGATGATGTCATTGGTAACCTGAGGTACCAATGAAGGATCTCATATATTTTAGGAGAGACCCTTCGCAGCACTCAGGGTGACGACTCCGACTATTACAATATTGGTTTGTGTAAAACCCCGAATGGGTGACATGATTATAGAATAAAAAGAAAAATAAACCCTTTCCGGTTTTGGCAGATTGGATGCCCAATCATAAAGGTGGCTTTCCGCCAAAACAGGGAAGGGATTGAACGCCTGCAGGGGTAAAAAGATTAAGCTGATAGTCTTGGAAAAGTACAAAAATTGAAATTATCGGAATAATTATATGGTTTCTTAGAAATTGGTCAAAAGTTAACGAATGGTGGGGGAGGGTATAACGGAAGGTGGGGGGAAGGTGGGAGGAAGGTGGGGGGAAAGTGGGGGGAAATTCCTGTTTTTTAGAGATTTTATAGCATTATTTCTTATAGAATTGATTTATTTCAAGTTTAAAGAAATTGTTTTATTTCGGGAAATCGGTTGGAAATCTTGCTTGGCCTTCTTCCTATCCGATAGAAAAGTAAAAGACCAATTCGATTTTTAAGATCAAATTCCTAAAGAGCGGTTGTGAAAATAGCAACGTTGAAAAAATTATGAAATGAGTTTCATCACAAAAATACTTGGGACCATAATAACCTGTTGTCGGAAAAGGACTTATTGGATTCATCATGACTTGCTCTTGATTTACAAAATGTAAATTACAAAACGTAAATCGTGCATCATTTTTCTGTTGCCGAGGGGGTAAGCTCGCACTATCCCTTACTTTGGTACTACTTTGGTATTACTTTGCTACTACTCTGGTACGGCTTTGCAAGGGATTTGAGGGGGAGCTGGGAGAAGTCATTTATAGATATTTTTTCTTTTCTGGAATCACTCCACGGACACCACCTTCTGGGTTATCCACATCACCGGCGTACCTAGGAATAAGATGGATATGTACATGGTTGACTGTTTGGCCAGCAGATTCACCGATATTTATACCAACATTAAATCCATCTGGTCCATACTTTTTTTGGAGGATTTCTTTCACATAATTCAGCATAAAAGTACAGGCAGATTGTTCCCGAAAGCTCAAATCAAAATAGTTATCCACATGCCTTTTTGGAATGATCAAGGAATGCCCCTTTGAAACAGGAAATTTGTCCAACATAGAAAAAGCTGTGGCTGATTCGGCTAAAAGTGTACTATCTGAAGAAGGATTACAAAATGGGCAAAAATCTTCTAATAAATCCTTATTCTTTTGGTTGAATGGCCTATACTCATAAATTTCGCAGCTTTCGTTTTTGAAAATAGAAACAAAAGGAAGGATCACGTTGCATTGATAGGTTGGTTTTTGGTGGATTTTATGAGTTCTAAACCCCTCATAAGTAACATCTCTTCTAACAGCGAAATAGGCTTTTCCAGTTGGTTTTAATAGCTGTGAAATTTCCATCAGTACTCTCGTTTGTTCTTCCTGCATCAGGACATTGAGTACATAAAAACAGATAATGGTATCGAACTGCTTTTGTGGATAACTTGGAAAATAATGCCTATCATATCCGACAATATCAATCCCTTTCTGTTTCAAAACCTCCACATCCTTTCCAAAACCACATCCAAAGTCCAAGACCTCTCCCAATAATAATCCCTTGTTCAAAACATGCCTTGCAGGAAAAGAAATTGATTCCCTTTCTTTGGCGGTGAGGTGATTGTAGGAGTTTAATTTTTTGGATTCCATTCTTCAAAACCTCTTGTTGAAATTAAATATTGGCAAGTTTCCTTAAGTTTATCTATGGCCGGTTTCTGCCAATTTTCAAAAGTGGAGTTTCCCAAAAGAGTAATTCTCATTTCTTTTTCAAATCTCTCAGGAAAACTTTTTTGAATCAATTCCCAATAATGAAGAATTAAATCTCTCCTACCTTCAATCAATTGAGTTGAAGGAATCTTATCTCTTTTTAAATTATTAATTTTTTGACTTGAAGGGAGGAGATTCCATAAATCGTTGTTTTTCCATACTGAAAAGGGAATTAAATGGTCGATATCATATGAATCAATAGAATGGCCAGTCCAAACGCATTGTACTTTACCATCTTTATTCAATATGGATTGATATATTTTTTTTGATTCCTTGATATCTCTTTCTGTAATTGGGCTTATTAATACATCATGAAGAACCTTTTCAAAAGGTAAAATATTCTTGGAAGCATTAACTGAAAATTCTGCCCATTTAAACAGAATAGAATCTTGTCCACTTAGAAAGCTTCCTAAAATCTGAAATGCGCCATGATAATCAATAGGGATTGAAAATTCCCCAAAATTTGAAATCAAATAGGATAAATCGATTTTAATAGGATTTTGAATCCTTAAACCTGGATGATATTGGAAAATGGAGTAATAATCAGGGTTAATTGAACGACCAATATATTTCATCGGATTTGAGGTAATTGTATCCTTTAACTTCTTAAGAAGTTTTAAGAAATTCTCATGTTGATCCATAGGAATACCATTTTTCCTTAGGTCATTGTAAAATACCGAAAAACCTCCTTTGTCATTATAATCAGCAATAATCTCTTTAAAAAGGGTTTCAAAAGCTAGCTTTGTTTCCCCATGAATTTGGGGGATGAATGATTTGGAAGCCAAAATTGGATAATAAAAAAGAAGCCATTTTTCAATTAAAAGACCTAACGGAATATAAATCCTTGATTCTTTTTGAACGATAAATGGAGAGTTTTCAAGAATAACATCTATTGTACCCCTTAACAAGGCAAACTTATAGGTTGAAACTTTGCTATCCCTCTCGATTATTTTGCTAATGTTTGAAAAGATCTCATCTCTCATTTATAAAAATGGTTTTTAATTAAACTTAAAATAGATAGCAAGCATAAATTTTCTTTAATTGGAAATTCCTTTTTTAAAGAACCCATAATCTTTGTCAATTAGTAATGCTCGGTCAAGAAAAGAATTGAACTCCTCGCAGGCGTTTTCTGGAACCAAAGTACAAGAGTAGCAAGCGGCCATATTTAAACCACCGATTCCTTGTCCATCATCAGTATTATAGCAAATGGGGTCAGAAGCACAATCTGAGGCTCTGTTTAATGCCGATTTTAAGATTCGTGTTATTTGTTGTTCCGTTGCTTGGGAAACTAATCCTCCAAAACTGCCCTCCGCACCTGCCACGGTATAAATTAACAGACCTTGCATATTTTGCTCATCAATAAAAAGTCTTTCATTTAATGAGGTTGCAGGATAACCACATAAAAATTCCAATTCTTTAATTAGGATATGTGAAATCGTATGAATTAAAACAAACCTTGCTAAGTGTCTTTCTGAAAGAAATTTTTCTCGAACTCCTTTGTATTCGTGATTTATTGCATTTTGAAAAAGAGTATTTACCCTCATTAAAAAAGATTGACTTCCTAGTGAGTTATCAATCCACTTTTCAATTTGTTCATTTGAGAATGCAATAAAAATGCCTTCACCAAAGCTTTCTACTGCTGGCAAATATTTGGTGTCTAGCTTCCATTTAGAAGTAAATTTCCCTTCAATTGTTGTATAAGTTTCTCCTGTGTCTGACATAAAAACATCACTTGTCATTGGTTCCTGTCTAGTGAAACCTGTCTGAACAGATGTAATCTTTAGTTTTTTTATACCGATAAGCTGTTCAATACCAAGTTTTATTAGGTTAGAAATTTCAACTTTATTGAAAATCAAATTTCTCGAGGGGTCTTCATACTTTGAGCCAACAGATTTGGTTAAAAAATTATATTCAGTTAAGCGATATTCTAATTCAGGAGCGTACTGATTGACTTGCTTATTTTCAATGTATTTTTTTATAACCTCAATTGGGTATTTCTTTTTAAGTGCACGGAAAATAAAATCAGCATCTTCATTCTCATCAATCCATTCATCAATGCTTTCTTGGTCTTCAATTATTATTCCTTTGTCTGTTGGGAGGAAAATACTTGAAACCATTATAGGGTAATAAACGCTATTACTTGTTCTGATTACTGGTTTAAAAAACACTCTGACATCTTTACCCTCTTTTTGGATTTTGTTTCCTTCATCATCTTTCAGATATTTTTTAAATACTCTCAGACCAAACAAACCTGCTAAATTGATTTCACGTCCTTTTCTTTCGCAATCATCATTAACACATTTAATTCTAATACCTGCTAAGTCAGAGAACTTGTTTGATTTAAGATATCGTAAGTCTTGTTTATCGCAACATGGGTTTCCATAGTCAAGCAAAATAGAACCATTTTCCGAGTCTTCGTCTTTTACTACTTTTTGGGCTGTAGTCCATAACTCCCAAGGGATGTCTTTTATTTCACCATCAGGCGAAGTCATTATGAATCTTAATTGCTCTAATTCAGGAGCATATTTTTTCTCGCTTTTTTCATAACAAATCCCGCATTTTGGTGGTGCAAAGTCCTTTTTAGTAGCTGTTCTCCCTTTCACATTTTTCCATATGTCCCACCATTGGTTAATAGGCTTAAAACATTCACATTTATTACAATAAAACCATTTTGGAAAGAATATCGCACTAATTGTTTCATCTTCATTTTCTGGTATGTCTGCACGTTTACTTGATGAAACATTGTCTGGTACGTGTACAAAAGCTTCTAGCCTTGAAAATCCGCTTTTATGATTAAGTCTTTGTAGGAGTCTTTCATCATTAATGTGAAAGGCACTGGGGATATTAATAATCCATTGACCATCTTTATATTCGCCTTTAAAGAATGGCCATCTATCAAAATCCTCAATCATTAAAGCACCATATGGTGTTTCAATTAAAGAGCCTGAACCACCATAAGCACTAATCACCTTTCTAGTTTGAATTTTTACAAACTTTTTATCTGAACTTGTATTTCTATTTTGTAGTGCCATTAGTAAACTGATTTTATTTCTACAAAAGTATCTGTGTCTATTTCCCTCATAGATTGCATTGTTGCCCAATCCACACCATCGTCTTGTCGTTCGGTTGGTCGTTTTAGAAGTGACTTATATGTTAACTTACTTCCCAAACTTGCTCTATTTTGCCAATCTTCAATTAAATCGTTTATAGAACTAATAAAATATGAGGTTATATCAGGGTCATCGCCAAATCTATTATTTATGAAATTAATAAATTCATCTGCTTTTACTTTTTCAAAATATCTTGCAGAATCATCTTTAGCCATAGCAGGAATTTTATTTCTTATGTATGTTACAAAGGCTGTTGTAAGCATTTTATCAATTGTGTTTTCAGTGAATGGTGTAATACTTATAGGTTCAACACATTTGTAAAAAGCACTATGGAAATTTATGAAATGCTCGAAATATGATTTTTCTCGTGCCCTATTCGGGTCTAGAAGTGTTATAGCTAAACCCTTGGTTTTTCTACCAACACGACTCGATGCTTGTATGTATTCTGCAATGTTTTTAGGCATTCCATTTAATACCATAATATTTAGTCTGCTAATATCGATTCCCACGGAAATCATATTTGTTGCAAGAACAAAGTCAACAACATCAGTCAGGTATTTCAGTCCCTTTTCTCTTGTAACTAATTTACTTTCATCAAAAGGTTTCTCAATTTCCTTAAGCACTGATTTGATTTTCGCACTTTCAACGCGACTTGTCAATTCTTCTGTTCTGCTAGGAATACCATAAAAGTTAAATGAATACTCATCAAATGGCTGGAAGATTTGACTCAAACGATATTGCAAAGTAGATGTGAAATTTGAAACTTCATCGCCCACCTTGTTATATATCTTTCCTACGTCCTTTAGGCTGTTATAATAAGATACTATTGTCCAATAGTTGTCTGTGCTTGATTTAGTTTCTAAGTTTTTAAAGACCTCAAGTCGTGAAACCAATAAATGAGCAAGTAATTGTAATTGTGTGTCAATCGCTGTTTTGCCTGTTGGCATAAAACCGATATATCTTCTTTTACTTTCCTTACTTTCTTTTGCAAAGAAACTATCATCATAATTTATTCCCGATGGTGGAAACACATTGACTTTCCGATTACCATATAATCTTTTTATTTGTAAATCGGTATTTCGAGTTGTTGCAGTTGATGAAATGATTTTAGGGCCAATTCCATTTTTTGTGCATAATAATTCTATAGTACTTTCGAATAAAGCTGTTACTGAACCCAAAGGACCGTTTAAAAGGTGTAATTCATCTTGTATTATCAAATCTGGTGGAAGTCCTTCATCTGTATTTGCTTTAAAAAAATTGTGTGCATTCTCTTGCCAAGCCAACATTGCAAACTTATCAACTGTTCCGAATAATAGTGTAGGAGGGTTTTGATATAAAACTTCATCGACAACCTGTATTGGTAGGCGTTTATGGAAAGTGCACCTTTGATTCAAACAATGAATTATGAAATCACTTCTTTTTGATTTGAATCCATATTTCCAAACCTCCTTGCCATTATTGTTTTTAACTTTTGAAATTGACTTTGTGCCACACCAAGGGCAACTACTTATTTGAAACTCATTGTATTTATGAGGGTCTCCATTATTACCTTTTTGTGCTTCCGCCTCCATTCCATACTTTTCACCGTCAAGCAGTTTATTAGCTTCTTGAATTGTATTTGGCGTTGATGCTTGCCCTACCCAAAGTCCAATAGTAATTTCATTCCCTTCACCATCTTTCAGGTCGTTTTTAAACTCTTTCTGCTTTCGTAAAAATTCAAGTGAGGAAATTAATCTTGATGCTCTTTCAAATTGCTGTGCAGTTAATAGCCTGAGAGTATATCTCATTATTACAGAAGTACCTCCAAAATTTAATTCGTTATTTATTCTCCTGTAAGCAATTGTAAAGGCAGTAACTGCCAAATAAGCTTCGGTTTTACCACCACCTGTTGGAAACCAAATTAAGTCAACAGTATTCTTTTGTTGTCTTTTCTCAGGTTTGACCATTTCTTCAAGGCTCAATATGAAAAAAGCTAATTGAAATGGTCTGTATTTTGGAATAAATCCTAATTGTTTTTTTGAGTCATAGGTCTTAAAAAATTCAAGATTGTCAAAGTTTAATTCAATATCAAATTCGCTAATTTCCTTTTCAACTTTCCCCAATCTTTTGTCATTTGAAACAATCAATTGAATAAGCATTGCAGTATTCGCAATCTTAAAAGCCCTAAATACTTTATCATCATTTAATAAATCAACATTGAAATTTAATCTGTTGAAATTTTCCTTTTGCCTGTCTAGTAATCGATTAGCTATTTCTTTTTCTGCTCTGTTAAGTTTTTTAACCTCAGTTTCTTGTTTTTCAATCCACTCTTTGTAGCTTTTAACAAAGCGTTTTAAATTGGCTATGACAGTTTCCTTTGGTAAGCCCCAATTTGAAAGATTTCTTATATCAAGGCAATCGTCAAGACTATTATCATCAAATTCATTTATAACATCTTTTATGTTTTGTTCAGGCAAAAAAGTGGTTTCTGCTAACGTGTGATTTTCATTCCATTTCGCAGAACAGTTATGTCCAACGGCATAGCTATTTACATTTCTGTATATGAATTCAATTTCTTCTGCTTCTTTATCTTCGAGCTCTGCATCTGGGTAATATGTGGACAAAGTATGGTCTTTATATTCAGTGATTCCCTCTGATTTTATAGAAATTACTGTTTGAAATAGGCATTTTTTATTTAAGGGTTCTGATTTATTTGAAAATCTATTTGAGGGGTGTTTCTCAGTTAAGTTTACTATTTGAACTTTTATATAATTTGAATTTGAAGCAGGATAAACCTTTATGTTATAGCCAACTCTTGTGTCTTTGTATATTCCATCACCAAGATTTAGTAAAATGGGCTTGCTTGTGTTTTCAATTACTATCTTTTCGGTAATTTGAAAATCTTTCCGCTTCCAAACTCGACTCACTAGTTTCTCCAAATAGTTTATGTAATAGTATGCAGAGAAATATCCACCTTCTTCAGTTTGGCGTTTTAGATTACTGAAATGTTTGAATTTATCTAATTGACCATATTCTCCATTTTCCCTTTCAGGCTTTGATTGTTCTCCTTTTAAATCTCTTTCAAGAAACATAAAGCCTTCCTCATATTTCAATATGTCTCTCCAAGCCAATGGAATAGGAAAACCTTCTTCAAAAAATGAATCGTATCCCGCTTGATTTATTTTAATTTTAATCTCTGATTGCTTTGGTTGATAGTATTGTCCGAAAGAAAAGGTAACATCTATTGTCTTAATATCTTTTTGCAAAGCAACTGATAGGCCTAAGTTGGTTGGGAAGAAGTTGTTTTGGCTTATTTTAAGTTCATTATCGTTTGGGTTGGCTATGCCAGATAACTTTGTTTCAACTTCCTTTTGTTTTTCAAGGTCTTCTTCATTTGTTTCTTTTGACTCGATTGGGGCATCACTTTCTGCATCTGCATTTTCCTTTTCATCAATCGTCTTACAAATAGTTTTGTCAGGAAAAACAATGCCGCTAAAATACCTTTGTAATGGATAATCGGAAATAATTTCTTCGCTATCCCCAACTCCCCAAGTATCTGAACCTGGGCCAATCATTCCTTTCTGAATTCTGCTTTGTATTATGTCCCTAGCTTTTTCGTCTAGAATATCAAATTGACTCATCTTCTTCTGTAATTAAAATGTTTTTAATAGTTCTTTCTGGTGCTGCTTTTTGAATGAAAATTTTTATCTCATCTTCCTTAAAATTTGAAAGTACCTTACCTATATTTTTTCCATCGCTTACAATATATTCCATAACATCGTCACTCAAATCTCTGCCTAAAGAAATCATAATTCCTCTGTAGAATCTTTTGCTCTTTTTTATTGATTCAAAATTTTCATTGAGAACCTGGTCATTTAGTGTTGATTTAACTGCAATTAAATTTTTTGCTGAATTTGGAAATCGTTCTTTATCTTCTTTGGTCAACCATTTTTTTATGGTCAATGGATTGGAAATAGTTAATCCTGATTTTTTCAGTTCTTTCAACAAATCCGTTTCAGTGTAAAAAGTATTATAATGTGTTTTTGTACGGAAAAATCTTAAAAGAGCTTCTTTCCAAATTTTAGAATCGGAGTCCACTTTATTAAACCTACCTTTTGAATCTTGTTGGGCAGCTATTTCAAAAAGTTTTTCTTTGGAGAGATTATTATAAATCCTGACGCTATCTTTTTGAATTAAGTTTGACACTTTGCTTTTAGTCCAACCACCATTACTATAGAGTAGCACGTTTTTTGATCCATCTGAAATAATCTTTTCTTCTCTTTCCTCAAATTCAATTTCATAGTTGACAAGCTCGGTCTCTTCATAGTTATATTCCTTACTATCTTTTTGTGACTTGTCGTGCAGGTTTTCTATTAAGTCTGATACCTTAATTTCAATAGGTGCAATTTCATATTTCAAGCCTGTTATCTTTTCCCTATCGCTAGATGTATATTCTCTAATTATCTCATTGAAATAGCGGTTATTTAAGTTTTCCAAAATTTCCATTTCTTCTTGATAACACAAGATTTTATATTGATGCCTTGTATTTAAAATGTTTTTAACAACATCAAATGGCTGGCTCCCATTGCCGAATACGCTTAAAATGGCAACTTGCTTAACGGTTGTATAATTGTTGTGGATTTTCAGAAACTCCTTAAGGGAAAGTAACTTAGTTTTCGAATTGAATTCATTTTTCCAATTAGACAGTAATGGTTCCGGCACAATTATGATGTCATAATCAAAACTATTTAGCAATTTTAATTTATCGTTTTTGAATTGGTTGAAAATCTCGTTTATCAATTGTTCAACCTTAACTATTTCTTCACTCGAATCAATGTTTTGATTGTATAAATTCTCAATAATAACCTCATTACTAACCTTTAAAAGTAAATGCCTTACATACTCTAATTGATTAACATTCCTGCTATTTGATTCTTTTGATAACACTAACGGGTACAGGAACTTTCTTAAGGTTTTAGCATTATTTAGACTTATTGAAAATGTAGATTCTAATTCACTTAAAAATGATTGCAATGAGTTAATCGCATCCTCAAAAAGATTTGATGGCACAGAATATGGCTCAATTTTGCCTAGAAATAAATTTTCAAGTAAAGCATATTCTTCATAAGTCCAACGCCATTTAATAAATTGTCCATTATTGTCTTCAAAGCCCTCATTGCCAAGAATTACACAATTCGGAATTTCTCCTTCTCTTAAGTATCTCTTAATTTTTGTCAGGTCATTGTCCTTATATTTATTCTTACCAATGACAATTAAGCTTTCAATTTTAACTCCTTTTTCCAAAACATATTCTTCCAAAGTTTCAAAATCCGGAACACAAAGAATCATAGGTTCAATGGGAATATGATTCCAAGATTCAGTGCCATTTTTTGAAATCCATCTTATCGGAATTGCTTTTAATATATCAATTTCTGTGTATGTTTGATTTTTAATTTCGTCATCAAACTCTTTCTTTTCTAAAATGATCGCAGATTTGTAGTTAAATTTTGAGGGGACGTAATCTGTTCCAAAAACCAAATTGAAAAGTTTTTTATAATCATCGAATTTAGTTCGTACTTTCCTGCTCGAAATATCTGCGTTGGTAATTATATATTTTTTTAATGACTTATTCGAAACAGATGGCTTTTGACCATTGCTACTAATTAAAAAATGGGTTCCATCAGGGTTTTTTTTAACATATTTATATCTATATCCATCTAATTGGAGGATGTCACCTTCATTGTATTCGGTCTTATCATCACAATAATTTTTAAAAAACAGAGATATAGCAACAGCTAAAACAGTTGGAAATTGGGAAAGTAAGGGCAATTCTTTTTCAAAATACTCAATGAAAAGATTTCTATTTTTGTTAAGAGCTCTATCAATCAAATAAAAATTTATCGATTGAAAATCTGATAAATTGAAAGAATCAAGATTATACTCATTTCTTAAATTTTGGCGTGATCGATCAAGTAAACTTAAGGTATATTCTCTAATTTCATTCATAATAAATACTTTCTGAAAATCGTTCTTCATTGAAAAAAATCAAATTAGTTGTTTTTTTAACGGATTTGTGCATTTGGTGAAAAAAATTATCTATTAATTTTTTCTTTTACTACTTTCTAATGTTTTCATGTTCCTTTCCATCATCTCATTTTTCAAAAAACCTTTTACACTAAAAAAGCACTCATCAAATTTTCGGCTAATCAAACGACTAAGTCAAGCTTTGAAAAAATATCAAAATTTAATCCTCCAAACACCCAATCCCCTCCTTACTATCCTTTCCAAATGGAGGAAGGATGCGGTAGGTTTCGATACGTTGTTGGATGGGGGCATCTTCCATTTGGTAACTTGGGGTGTAGCGCACCTTATCCCAATAGGTAGATTTCGGAGAGGTGGCTCTCAGGTCTCCGGTTTCGGTCATCCAAGCCAATAGTTGGGTTTTCAGCTGTTCTTTGACTGCTTGAGATTCTGGTTCGGCAGCTAGGTTGTATAATTGATTGGGGTCCTTGACCACGTCATACAATTCCTCCTCGGGTCTGATGCCAAAGGAAAGGGCAAAAAAATCTGGTTTTCCGGGTTTGGATTTGCCTTCCGCGTTCATGATGAGAAACTTTGTGATGGAATGGTCTACATCTCCATATTGACCTACAGCTTGGTGGACTGTCGGGTCGCCGGCGGGATTGCGCTCGGGCATGGGGTTCCAAATATAGAGGTATTGGTGGTTTCTGATTCCCCGCATGGGGTAGCTGAGGTCGCCCTTGCGTACATTTGCATGCCGCTCACGCTCGAGGTATACCTGATCCCGGTTTTGTTTTTTGCCTTCCAATAGTGCCCAAAGGGATTGTCCACTCATGTCATTGACTTCCTGACCTGCCGCTTCGATAAAGCTCGGAGCAAAGTCCACAAAATTTACAAAATCGTCAATGACAGTTCCCGGTTTGGCTTTTGCAGGCCACCGAATCACCAAGGGCATCCGGGTGCCAAGGTCATAGAGGTTGGCTTTGGCACGGGGAAAAGGCATGCCGTTATCACTTGTCATCACGATGATGGTATTGTCGAGTTCACCGATCTCTTCGAGTTGGGAGATGAGTTGTCCACATTCCCTGTCAAAGCGCTCTATCTCAAAATAATAGTCCAGGATATCATTCCGCACACAGTCATTGTCAGGAAAAAATCCAGGGACAATGACATCAGACAACTTCATGCCGCTTTGGATTCCGGTGTTGGTTTCGTATTCGCGGTGCGGATCGCTGCTGCCAAACCAAAAGGTAAAAGGTTGGTCTTTGGGTCTTTGGTCCAAAAAGGTCTTGAAGTCTTCAAATTGCTTTCCGGCAGGATTGTGGGCGAGGCCGGAGACCAAAAATTCTCCCGGTCCCCAACCTTTGCGGGTGGAACCTGTGAAGTAACCGGCTTGCTCGAGGATGCTGACATAGGTGGGATATTGGGCGGGAAATTCTGACCAAAGATTTCCCCCGGATTCATTTTGGTGTGGATATCTTCCCAGCAAAATCGAGGCGCGGGAAGGTGAACAGGAAGGAGAAGCGGTATAGGCATTGGTAAACAAGGCGCCTTCTGTAGCAAGTCTGTCAAAAGTAGGTGTCCGAACCACAGGATCTCCATATACGCCGGCATGTGGATAAGACCAATCATCGGCAATCAGAAAAAGGATGTTTGGGGGCTTTGGAGATGCCTTTTCCATTTCTTTCTTTCCACATGAAAAAAGAAGTAGAAAGGAAAAAAAGAGGAGATGGGATGGTTTCATGTTTGGGTCTGGTTTTGGGTAGTCAGTAAAATGCCAAACCAAAATTTAATACTTATGTACTTCTTAAAAAAATTGAATCCGGTAAAACCGCTCTGAAGGGGCCGATTTTCGACTTGTATCAATGTTGCGATAATGTGTCTAGCTCAATTGTGAACGCAGTGCGTTCGCAATTGGAAAAGTGAGATAAAACTGTCGAAACCAATTTAATTGTCTGTAAGAAAACCCTGATCAGAATTGAGGTTCTAAGGTCTCCGCTAATGATTTGATGAGAAAATTCTCTCATTCCCGAAAACCATTTTTCTTATTCCTACAAATCAAAAATTAAGGCTTTGATAGTCCGATTCCAAGGGAAAAATCCGAAATTGATATTTGTATATGTATCTAACCCAAAAGACCATGAAGGATTCCATCGTATTTTCGTTATTTCTCCTGATAGCCATTTCCTGTACCCAATCCAAAAACACCATGAAAGCAAACAGTTCAATAGAAATCTTGGATGAAGCAGCGTTGAGTCTCATCAATCCGGATGCAAAAATTGAGGTAATTTCACAAGGATATGCATGGACAGAGGGACCGCTTTGGTTGGAGAAGGAACAGAAGCTATTATTTTCAGATATTCCAAACAACTCGATTTTTCAGATTGATGCTTCCGGAGAAACAAGCCTTTACCTCAATCCCTCAGGTTATACCGGTGAAACTGCCCGGGGAGGAGAGACTGGTTCCAATGCTTTGATTTTGGATCCACAGGGGAATCTCGTGCTTTGCCAGCATGGAGACCGTAGGATGGCTAAGATGAACGCGCCTTTGGATCAGCCCAAGGCAGATTTTGTAAGCATTGTGGATAACTATCAGGGCAAGCGGCTCAACAGCCCGAATGATGCAATCTATGACAAGGCGGGAAATTTATACTTCACTGACCCACCTTATGGCTTGGAATTTAATGTGGACGATCCGGCTAAGGAACTTGATTTTCAAGGAATTTTTTGCCTGAAGACAGATGGGGAACTCCTCCTTGTGGACACGCTTTCCCGACCCAATGGCATCACTTTTTCACCGGACCAATCAAAATTAATTGTGGCCAACTCAGATTCAAAACAAGCAGTTTGGTTTCAATATGACATTGTTTCTCCAGGAGTGGTGGAAAACAGAAAGTTGTTTTTTGATGCAACATCGTATGTAGGAAAGCCAGGATATAATGGTTCACCTGACGGTATGAAAATGCACAGTTCGGGCAATCTATTTGCAACTGGACCGGGAGGAGTTTGGCTTTTTGATGCTAATGGGAAAGCTTTGGCTAGGATAGTTACAGGAGAGGCAACTTCTAATTGTGCTTTTTCGGCTGATGAAAAGACGCTATATATCACTGCAGATAATTATGTGTTGAAGATGGGGTTGAAGTGATTCTTTTCCCACACTAAGGGAATTAATTTCACGCAGAGACGCAGGGCCGCAAAAAAATAAAAGATGTCCCGCAAAGATTCTAAGAGGCAAAGAAAAATTTTACCTCAGAGGGCACGTAGAAAATGATATTATATCACGCAAAGACGCAGGGACGCAAAAAAAAAGAGCACTAATTTTCTTGAAAAAGTGTCCCGCAAAGACGCAAAGAAAAACATCAATAAAATATGGGATTCTTCACCTCCGCAAGCTCCGGTTCAGAATGACGTTAATAGAAAAACATCTGTGAAAATCTGTGTGCATCAGTGGTAAATATTTTTTCCTGCAGATATCAGAAAAAAAAGAGAGTGTGTCTCACAAAGGCACAAAAACACAAAGAAAAAGTAACAGCCTGAAGAAAGGCACCTTGCGTTCTTGGCGAAACCATTGCGATCATTGCGGTAAAAATTGTCCCGCAAAGGCGCGAAGACACAAAGAAAAATGCCAATAAAATATGGGATTCTTCACCTCCGCAAGCTCCGGTTCAGAATGACGTTAATAGAAAACCATCTGTGAAAATCTGTGTGCATCAGTGGTAAATATTTTTTCCTGCAGATATCAGAAAAAAAAGAGAGTGTGTCCCACAAAGGCACAAAAACACAAAGAAAAAGTAACAGCCTGAAGAAAGGCACCTTGCGTTCTTGGCGTAACCATTGCGATCATTGCGGTATAAAATGTCCCGCGCAGGCGCGAAGACGCAAAGAAAATTTTTTACCTCAGGAGGACGCGGAGGGCACGTAGAAAATGATATTATATCACGCAAAGACGCAGGGAAGCAAAAAAAAGAGCACTAATTTTCTTGAAAAATTGTCCCGCGAAGGCGCGAAGACGCAAAGAAAAACATCAATAAAATATGGGATTCTTCACCTCCGCAAGCTCCGGTTCAGAATGACGTTAATAGAAAACCATCTGTGAAAATCTGTGTGCATCAGTGGTAAATATTTTTTCCTGCAGATATCAGAAAAAAAAGAGAGTGTGTCTCACAAAGGCACAAAAACACAAAGATAAAGTAACAGCCTGAAGAAAGGCACCTTGCGTTCTTGGCGAAACCATTGCGATCATTGCGGTAAAATTGTCCCGCGAAGGCGCGAAGACGCAAAGAAAATTTTTTACCTCAGAGGACGCGGAGAGCACCTAGAAAATGATATTATATCACGCAAAGACGCAGGGAAGAAAAAAAAAAGAGCACTAATTTTCTTGAAAAAGTGTCCCGCAAAGGCGCGAAGACGCAAAGAAAAACACCAATAAAATATGGGATTCTTCACCTCCGCAAGCTCCGGTTCAGAATGACGTTAATAGAAAACCATCTGTGAAAATCTGTGTGCATCAGTGGTAAATATTTTTTCCCGCAGTTTCACAGAGAAAACAAAAAAGCCCCCTTTCGGAGGCTGATTTTCGTTTCTTGCTTCTCGTTTCCCGCTTCTTGCCTCTTGCTTCTTTTTAGGAAGGAAACCTTCGAGGTCAAAAAAGACCTCAAAGGTTATTTGACATACTTTTCAAGCCAGGTATTCATTTCCCAAAGGGTATGCAAAACAGATTCTTTGCCTGCATAGCCATGGCTTTCATGTGGAAGTAGCACCAACCTTGTCGTAGCACCGTGACCTTTCAGTGCATTGTAATACCGCTCAGACTGGATTGGGAAAGTGCCCGAGTTGTTGTCCGCCTCACCATGGATCAAAAGGATTGGGGTTTTTACTTTATGTGCATTCATAAATGGCGACATCACATTGTACACATCGGGAGCTTCCCAATAGCTTCGTTGCTCGTATTGGAATCCAAAAGGAGTCAAAGTCCTGTTGTATGCTCCACTTCGGGCAATTCCTGCTGCAAATAAGTCAGAGTAAGAAAGCAAGTTGGCCGTCATAAAGGCTCCATAAGAATGTCCCCCCACAGCGATTTTTTTCCTGTCTCCGATTCCCTGATCCACGATGTAATCTATAGCTGCTTCTGCATTGGCCACAAGTTGCTCTACAAAAGTATCATTAGGTTCGTCGTCCCCTTCACCGACAATCGGCATTTCAGTTTGGTCCATGATTGCGTATCCCTGCGTCACCCAATAGATCGGTGATCCCCAATTTAATCTGGTAAACTGGTATTTGGAACCACGTACCTGTGCGGCGGTGGCTGCGGATTTGTATTCCCTTGGATAAGCCCACATCAATACCGGCAATCTGCCGTCTTTGGCAGGGTCATAGCCTTCAGGGGTATAGACCACGGCAGACAAACTGAGACCATCGTTTCTTTTGTAGGTGACGAGTTGCTTGTTTATACCCTTGATGGATTCGTAAGGATGGGCAAAATTGGTAATCTGCATCGGAGCGATGCGCTTCCTCGTATTGACCAACCAATAATTGGGTTGGATATCGGTGCTTTCCTTGATGGTGATAAATTCTGTGGCGTCAGCATTGAGGACCTTTGCTACCCTTTCGTAATAGGGAGCTTGGCTTCTCCAAATGATTTTTTCAGTTTTGGTTGTGACATTGAATGCCGACAGGTATGGCATGCTTCCTTCGGGACTTCCCCCTTCGGAGGTCATAAATACATCATCTCCTTTTCTCAAAATCACATTTCTGCCAAAAGCATTGGTGGTAAAAACAGGATTTCCCGGATCATTGTAGATATCATCCGAGTTGCGCTCGATGATGACAGCACCCTTTTCACCCGGTTTGGAAGGATTGATGACAGACACTCTTTCTTGTCTGGTGGCAAACCATCTTTCATTCAAAAGGGCAAAGTTGTCGTCTGACCATGAAATGCCTCCAAATCTATATCCAATACTAGCTAGCTTGGTTGGTGTGGCAGTAAATGGAGCTTCCAAAGTATAAATGATTTCCCTTTCGTCCGTCTTGACTTTTGGATCTCCGCCATCCTGTGCCTCGGTCCAATAGAGAGAAGCGCCTTTGTCTGCTCTCCAACTGATAGATCTAGGTCCTGTAACTGTGGCATCAAAGCCTGTTGGCCTGACTTCATCTAAAGGAATTTGGGCTAAGGTTTTGACTTTATTTCCTTTGCTGTCCCAAATCTCAACATCATATGGAAAACGGGAAGCAGGAACGAGGTATGAGAATGGTTTTTTGATTACCTCTGCCAATATAAAGTTACCGTCCGGAGAAAGGTCAACGGAAGAAATCAAGCCTGAGGCTCCTACTGCTTGCTTGCTGCCACTCAGGTCTACCAACATGAGTTGCGAATCCATAAAGTAGGCAAACAAAGCTTCGTCATGAGAATTGGTCAACAAATCCTGATAAGTTCGTGATGGTGCGGCATTGCCCGAAGTCTCCTGAACAATCGGGCCGGCAGGGGCAAGTGGTGCCTTGGGCATGGAACCACGGCTTGGGTTGACGGCTTTGAGGAGAATTTTGTTATCCGGTGTCCAGGTGATGGCACTTCCGTAGGCTGCATTGACGATGTCATCTGTGAGTTTCTTGGCCTCCAATGTAGTCAAATCAACTACCCAAAGGCTGATTCCTGTATTGGAAGTATGCGTCATGGCCACAAATTTCTCATCCTTGGAAAGTGAGAAATTTCCCAGTTTTGGATTGGCAGGAAGGCCTTTGATATCTTGTTCCTTTCCCGTTCGGGTATTTTTTAATTTTACATTTTCTACAGATCCTCCACGGCTTGGGCCATTGGTAGCAGGATTGATACGGATACCGGCGATCCTCAGCTCCGGCTGTGCAAGTTCTTCGATAGAAGGATTACCGGCCCGCTCGAGTAGCAGCATAATTTCTCCTGACCTGCTAAAACTTGTTTGAGGCGTAATCGGTGCATTGACCAAGTCCGCAATGGCTTTTGGAGGAGATTGATAGGTTTGAGCTTTGGAAGAAATGACTTCCCCAAAACCACAAAGTGTGAAAACCAGGATTAATCGGTATAATTTTTTCATAGCATGAAAGTAAATTTTGATTTGAAAATACTGCAAATTGATGTATAGAAAACAGCATTTGGGCTTATTGGTTTGAAATTGTGCTGAATGGGGAAATAAATTATGAATTCAGAATTAGGAATGAAGAATTGGGTGTACCCATTGAAAGTGATTTTTAAGAAAAGGACATAAAAAAAAGGTGTCTTTTTGGACACCTCTTTTGCTTTATGAAACACAAACAATAAATTATTTTCCATCTGCACCGATCGAAATCATGGCACATCTAAATCCAATATGGTTGGTAGCAGAGTCCTGATGGATAAATCTTCTTGTACCGGGAGCAAGCCAATAAGCCATGTCCCTCCAAGAACCTCCTTTATAAACTCTGTAATTATCATCGATCAATGTAGTACCGTACGTATCAGATTCGTCGAAGATACCGTCTTTTCTCAAAGGGTTAAGGTCATCAAAATCCTGATAAGAAAGCGGTCTGTAAACGTCCTGAACCCACTCGTTGACATTTCCTGCCATGTTGTACAATCCAAAATCATTTGGTGGAAAATCATACACGTTGGTTGGGATGATTTCTCCGTCATTGGTTCGGCTACCTGCAATACCTGCATAATCGCCTCTTCCACGCTTGAAGTTGGCTAGGAAGTCTCCTTGCTTGCCTTGTCTTTTTACATTGTATGGGTTTCTGACACCTCTGCCGTCCCAAGGATAGATTCTACCAAATTCCTGGTTTTCATCCATGTACTGAACACCGATCATTGCTTTGGCTGCATATTCCCACTCTGCCTCACTTGGCAAACGGTATTCTGCAAAAGCTACTCCTCTTTCGATCAGCTGATTTTTGGTAAGGGAACTGTCCAATTCATTTCTTTCTCTAACTAGGTTAGAAATAAATTCGGTTCTCCATTTGGCATAAGTAGTCGCCTGCACCCAAGATACCCCTGCTACAGGATAAAAGTTGAAGCCGGGGAACCTGAAATAATAGGTATCATAGACGTCATTGTATGATAATACACCTCCCCAAACACCTTCAGCCGGTTCCAATTTTTTGATGGAATCCGCAGAGACTTTCTTTTTCATATTAAAGAGGAATTCCCTGTAATCATTGTTGGAGATTTCTGTTTCATCCATAAAAAACGAAGCAATGGTCACTGTCCTTTCAGCATTATCTCTGAAAGCCATGACATCCTGTTCCTGTGAACCAAGAACTGCACGACCGCCTTGAATAAACTTCAAGTTTGGTCCGATTTCTTGTTTTGCAAGCCTCGTAACAACAAAGTTTGAACTGTCATTAGCATCAAAGCTATATTCCGCACCTGTTGTTGGGCTGGCTTTTCCCGGTTTGGCGGCTGTTCTTCTGCCGTATCCAGGAGTTTTGTTACAAGATGATAGCAGCGCTCCAGCTACAATCAATGCTGAAGCTAAAATTATACCTGCTTTGTTTTTCGCAAAAACCATATTTTTACTGTTTTTAATCCTCAAATAGAACGCTAATATATAATCAATAATATCTTTATCACAACAATTTTTTTCACAAGTCCTTATGCCTTAAATGGTTTTTATGCATGATTGTTGGAAATAATGCAAATTGTTTTTGAGGAAAAGCAAAAATGATCTTGTTAAAAATTTTGAAAATTTATGCATTTTTCATCTCTTCAAGCCATTTTTTTGCTTTATCAATGCTTTTTACCTCATTGATAATCAAGATCAAGCGGTTTTTTGCTTCTTTGATTTTAGAATACTTGCCATGTTTTTGGATGTAAGCAAGGATCTTACCAAATGTATCTGACTTGAAATACTTTTCCCTTTCGGAAGGAAGGAAGTAGCATTTCATAACGTCGCCTTTGAGCACAAGTTTTTCAAATCCCAATGTCTCAGCAATCCACCTCAAACGAACCGTTTCAAACAAGTCCTCCACAGTAGAAGGAATCGGCCCAAACCTGTCCCTGATGGATTGGATAAATACCTGAAGTTCATCTTCTTTTTTGATACTATCCAATTTGGAATAGAGACCAAGCCTTTCTGAAATGTTGCTCACGTAAGATTCAGGAATCAACAATTCCAAATCGGTTTCAATCACGCAATCCTGCACCAAGATTTCCACCTTTTCTTTCAGGTCGATTTCAAAGAGATAGGCAAATTCATTTTCCTTCAATTCCTGAACCGCCTCATCAAGGATCTTGTGATACATCTCAAACCCCAAATCGGTAATGAACCCACTTTGTTCGGCACCAAGTAAATTGCCTGCACCGCGGATATCTAAGTCGCGCATCGCCACTTTGAAGCCATCACCCAAATCTGAGAATTCTTCCAAGGTCTGCAATCTCTTCCGCGCCTCCGCTGTAAGTCCTGATGTTGGGGTAGTCAATAAATAACAGAACGCTTTTTTGTTGCTTCTTCCTACCCGGCCCCGCATCTGATGGAGGTCACTCAATCCAAACATGTGGGCACGGTTGATAATAATGGTGTTAGCATTGGGTATATCCAATCCGGATTCGATGATGTTGGTAGACACAAGCACATCATATTCTCCCTCGATAAATTTCACCATGATGTCTTCGAGCTTTTTGCCGTCCATCTGTCCGTGGGCAGCGGCTACCCTTGCATCAGGTACAAGCCTCAAGATTAGATTGGCGATAGATTCAATTTCGCCGACACGGTTGTGGACAAAGAAAACCTGCCCACCTCTTTTCAGTTCAAATGCGATGGCATCGCGGATAACTTCTTCTCTGAAAGTGTGGATCTCTGTTGTGACGGGCTGCCTGTTTGGCGGCGGAGTGGCTATGACCGACAAATCCCTAGCGCCCATCAGGGAAAAATGAAGCGTCCTCGGTATCGGGGTGGCTGTCAGTGTCAGCACATCCACGTTGACTTTCATTTCTTTGAGTTGGTCTTTGGTTTTGACGCCAAACTTCTGCTCTTCGTCAATGACCAACAGCCCGAGGTTTTTGAATTTGATGTCTTTGTTGACAATCCGGTGGGTGCCGATGAGAATGTCAATTTCTCCTGTAGCCACTTGGGCGATGATTTCTTTGATCTCTTTGGCCGATCTGAATCGGTTAATGTATTCCACTTTGACAGGAAAATTGGCAAGTCTTTCTGTGAAAGTATGAAAATGCTGCATCGCCAAAATGGTCGTAGGTACAAGAATGGCTACTTGCTTTCTGTCATTCAGTGCTTTGAAGGCTGCACGGATCGCCACTTCTGTTTTGCCAAAACCCACATCTCCACAGACCAACCTGTCCATTGGGTAGGGCTTTTCCATGTCGGATTTGACGTCGATGGTTGCCGATGCCTGGTCGCGAGTATCTTCAAAAACAAAGGAACTTTCCAGCTCGACCTGCATGACCGAATCGGGAGAAAACCTGAATCCATTTGCCCCTTTCCTTTTGGCATACAGCGCTATCAAATCTTTGGCAATGTCTTTTACCTTGCCTTTGACTTTTCTCTTTTTGTTTTCCCATTCCGGACTTCCGAGTTTGGACATGGCAGGCATCGTGCCTTCCTGTCCGGAATACTTGGAGATTTTGTGGATCGAATGGATGTTGACAAATAACAAGTCATCGTCTCTAAAAATCAATCGGACTGCTTCCTGTGATTTGCCATGGACATCCACTTTTTCCAAGCCTGCAAACCGCCCTACACCATAATCAATATGGACAATGAAATCTCCAGGATGCAACGTCTTTAATTCACGGAGAGTCAAAGCCTTGGATTTACTGGATTTGGATTTGGTCTTGTATCTATGGAATCGTTCAAAAATCTGATGGTCAGTGTAGCAGGCGATGGAAAGTGACCTGTCCACAAAGCCTTCCCGCAAACCGATTTTCAAATATTGTACTTTTAAGGTGGGGTCAAGCTCATGAAAAATATTCTCCAATCTCTGGATCTGCTTGTCACTTTCAGAACAGACGATGTTGAGCATTCCGGATTTTTCATTTTCAACAAAATTCTGTACCAATAGGTCAAAATTCTTATTGAAGGAAGGCTGTGGTTGAGAGTCGATTCTCGCAGTAGTGGTATCTTTCAAGTAGAATTTGTTTCCGAACTCTACTTTTCCAAACCTAGATACATTATTGATAAATGCATCCTCCCCATCAAACAAGTCCTCCGGTTTCAGCAACAGCTTTTGATTGGAAGTGCGGTTTACAATCTGGTCAAACTGGCTTTTGGCTTTATTGAAGTTTTCTTCGATGACATCAAGGGTAAACTGATAATCCTTGAACCAAAGCAATGTCCCAAGCGGTAAAAATTCCAAAAAAGACTGCCTCTGTTCATGAAGAAGTTTGGTCTGCACATTCGGAATCAGACTTATTTGCTCTATCGTATCAATGGAAAGCTGGGTTTCCGGATCAAAAGTCCTGATACTTTCTATTTCCTTGCCAAACAACTCAAGCCGATAAGGAAGGTCATGCGCATATGAAAACACATCCAAGATTCCGCCCCGAATGGCAAACTGCCCCGGCTCAAACACAAAATCTGTTTTCTCAAAATCATAGGTACTGAGCAATTCTGAAATGAAGGCCAAGTCTACTTTTTCGCCCACAGCGGCTTTGAAAGTATTTTCTGTAAGAGATCTTTTATTGATCACCTTCTCATACAATGCCTCGGCATAGGTAACAATGATGGGGTCTTTTTGCTCTTGGGTCAGGAGTTTGTTCAGAATTTCCGCCCTTTGCAGGACATTGGCATTTTCTACCTCATCAAACTGATAGGGTCTTTTATAACTTGATGGAAAAAAGAAAATGGCCTCCTCTCCCAAAAGCTCCTGCAGGTCATTATTGATATAGGCGGCTTCTTCCTTGTCGTGGGCAATAATCAGGTGACTGCCATTGAGGGATTTGAAAATAACTGAAAAAATCAGACTATCCAGACTTCCCGACAATCCTTTGATCTGATGGTTGCCTGATTTTCCTTTGAGAATGTTTTGGGTAATGGTCTGTACAAAAGGATCCTTTTCGTAAAGAGAAACAAACGCGCTTTTTTCCAATTGTGAAGTTTTGACTAATGAGGCACAAAGTTAGGAAATTGATTTATAATCGTATTCCTTCTTCGATTTATGAAATTGTATTCTTTTAGCTTGAACCTATGTCCCCCTATTATGTTTAACCTTATATCTATTAAATTGAAATGGAAAAAACCAAAGAAACCTGGTTTCAAAAAGTGGAAAAAATGCACCCTTACCAGACCCTGATGTATTTGGGTATGTTTGGCAGCGGGTTGATTTTCCTTTTTTTGACTGTGGCATTTTTGTCTTCAGGTACCGGGTATTTTGAACAATACGGTCATAAAATTCCCAAAGCTTTTATCGTAAGTACATTCGTAATCTTGTTTAGTGGATTTACTGTTTCCAAATTATTGATTTATTTCAATGAAGAAAACTTGGAAAAACTCAAGTCAAACCTCATCCTGACTGCAATTCTTGGTCTTGTATTTACAATTTTACAGTTTTTTGGATGGAGGGAATTGTCGATGATGGGGGTAGATTTCAGAGGTTTGCCTAGCGGAAGCTTTCTATACGTCCTGAGCGGAATCCATATTTTCCACCTTTTGGGGGTGATGATTTTTTCAGTGATCATGCTGGTCCAATACCACCAAAACGGAAAAAGTGAAATCCAACAAATCCTGATGCTGACTAACCCTTTTGAAAGGATGAGGATCAGACTTTTTACCACTTATTGGCATTTTATGGATTTGATCTGGCTGGTGCTCTTTTTGGTTTTTGTGCTCACTTTCTAAATTAATAGAGGTAATTTCGATCTAATAAAAAAATAGGCACCTTAAAAAGCCTATGATCGGAATCATTTCACAAAAAATTTAACTCAACTATAATGTGCTCTAAATGAGGGCCGACAATTCAAATTAACCATCTAGATATGAGAGAAAACAAATATGAAATCAACATTGATCCCGATTGGGTGAAGAAAAATGCCGTCAAAATTATTGGGGGACTTTTATTAGTCATTGCAGTTTTTACAAGTACCAAAACAGTGGGACCTGAAGAAGAAGGCGTCGTGGTGCAGCTAGGGCAATATAACCGCACGGTCCAACCTGGGCTGAGTTTTATACTTCCATTTGGGTTTGAAAGGATGTTTAAAATACCTGTACAGAGGCAGCTGAAGCAGGAATTTGGATTCAGGACGATCAATGCCGATCAAAGGTCTGAATATGCCAAAGGAAATTTTGGCGAAGAAAGCATGATGCTGACAGGAGACCTCAACCTGACAGATGTGGAATGGGTGGTCCAGTATAGGATTGTTGATTCTTACAATTACCTTTTCAGGGTAAGGAATGCAGAGAAAACACTCAGGGACATGTCAGAAGCTGCCATGAGAAAAATCGTTGGAGACCGGACAGTCAATGAAGTACTTACTGTTGGCAGACAGGAAGTAGCCACAAGCGTGGAAGTCCTGCTTCAACAGATGTGCGATGAATACCAGAACGGCATCCGGATAGATCAGGTGGTACTTCAGGATGTCAATCCTCCCGAAACGGTAAAGCCATCCTTCAACGCAGTCAATGAAGCCCAGCAGGAAAGAGAAACTTTGACCAATCAGGCAGAAGCGGAATACAACAGGGTGGTGCCACGAGCCAAAGGTGAGGCTGAACAGACAGTCCAACTTGCTGAAGCTTATGCATTGAACAGGGTCAATAGGGCTAAAGGTGAAGCAGACAGGTTCAATAGCCTTTTTGACGCTTATGTAAAATCCCCGGAAGTAACCAAACAAAGGATCTATCTCGAAACGATGGAAAAGGTATTGCCAACAATCGGTAATAAAATCATTGTCGATGAAAAAGGAAATAATATCCTTCCCTTACTAAATATTGATAAAGCCAAAAAAATCAACCCATGAGAAACAAACTTATACTCCGACTGATATTATTGGGCATTATCGTTTACACGGTTTTAAGCAGCATCTTTATTCTTGACGAAACCCAACAGGCCATAGTAACCCAATTTGGCAAGCCTGTCGGAGAACCAAGAACCGAAGCAGGATTAAACTTTAAGATTCCTTATTTTCACAAGATTCAATTTTTTGACAAGCGCTACCTGGAATGGGAAGGATCAAGAAATCAGGTTCCCACCAAGGACAAAAAATTCATATTTGTCGATACCTATGCGCGCTGGGAAATCACCAATCCGCTCCAGTTTTTTATACGGCTAAGGGATGAGCGTTCTGCCCAATCGAGGTTGGATGATATCTTAGATGGAGAGACCAGAAATGCCGTGGCTAGTCATGAATTGCTGGACTTGGTAAGGTCTACAAATCGGGACCCTGAGATCACCGAAGAATTTATGGAGCAGATAGAATACCTCGAAGACATCAGTGTCGGACGGGCAAACATTGAAAAAATCGTGCTGGAAAAAGCAAATGAAAGAACTTCCGATCTTGGTGTACGGATTTTGGATTTCCGCTTTAAGCGAATGAATTATGTAGATGAGGTCCGTGACAGGGTTTATGACCGGATGATTTCAGAGCGGAATAGGATAGCGGATCAATTCCGTTCGGAAGGTCAGGGCGAAGCCAGTAAAATTCAAGGCAACAAGGATAGAGACCTTGCATTGATCCAATCCGAAGCCTTCAAACTTGCTGAAGAAATCAAAGGCCGCGCAGATGCCGAGGCGACCAAAATCTATGCTTCCGCTTATAACAGGAGCAGACAATCGGTAGATTTTTACAAATTTATCCGGTCGATGGAAAGTTTCGAAAAAGCTCTGGATGAAAATACAACAATTATCCTTTCTTCAGATTCTGAGTTTTTCAGATACCTCAAGAAGGTAGATTAGTACTTATGGCGGAAATTGGAAACAATTCCGCCATATTTTTCTTAAAATATACATGAAGATCAATATAGAAACCTCTGTCGGACAGGATTATCTTTCAGTAAAGGAAGGGTTTAACCAAAACCTTTTTACCAAACTCAGCCCACCTTTCCCACCTGTCAAGCTCTTGCGGTTTGATGGATCAAAAAAGGGTGATACCGTGACTTTGGAATTGAATTTTATCTTTTTCAAACAAAAATGGACTAGTGTCATTACTGAGGACTTTACAGATTCCAATGAATTCTATTTTATCGATCAGGGCATAGAATTGCCATTTTTTCTAAAAGAATGGCGGCATAAACACAGGATAATTAAAAATGGAAGCGGTTCTGTCATCCGGGATGAAATCACTTTTAATGCAAACCCCGGCTTCATAGGAATATTTCTCTATCCTGCCATGTACCTGCAGTTTCTTTACAGGAATCCGATCTACAAAAAATACTTTAAGGCCAAAGTCTAAGCCAAGGAGAGGTTGTCACAGTTTTGGATCTGACAATCGCCATACAACACCAAAGAGTGGCTTGTGATGCCTGACTGAAATTCTTTTCCCATAGCTTGTTTGATGGAGTTGATTCTCTCGTCAGAAAATTCCCTGATTTTCCGGCATTGGTTGCAGACATGGTGATCGTGGTGCTTGTAGGTCAATGCTTGTTCGTAGAGTGCGACTTTGTCTTTGAACTGATGCTTTACTGCTAATCCACATTCCACCAAAAGATCCAAAGTATTGTAAATTGTGGCCCGGCTGATGGTATAGCCTTTATTTCTCATCAATAAGAATAGACCTTCGACATCTATATGTTCATCCTGGGGTAAGGCATAAAGCTCATCCAATACCGAATATCTTTCCGGGGTTTTTCTGCTTCCCTGTCTCAAAAGAAAGTTTTCGAAAATTTTTTTTGCTTTTTCTACAACTGATAATTCTGCCATAATGATAAGTACCAAAAAATAAAGATGCGGTATTTTTTAGATTTTATCAATAAACCAAACCCATCATTGGTTTCCTTACGTGTTATTTGGTATCATTCCTGATAAAAGGAAACTGATTGTAGGACCTTAAAAAATATAGAAATAAACAAAAGATGGTCCAAAAATATTTATGCTTATATTAATCAAACGATAGACCCAGATAAACCTAATAACCTGTGCGATCACTATTTCTCTTTTTGTTAATTCTCTCGGGCAGCATTTTAAATGCAAAAGCTCAGGTTCCCGGATTTTATATGAGAGAAGAGGAAAAAAAGATTGAACTGCCCATCATTGTATCCAACAACCTAGTCATCATACCCCTCTCGATCAACAATGGTCCTCCGGTTAATTTCCTGTTGGACACCGGGGTCAAAACCAATATTTTATTCAGCAAGACTTTTGGAGACTATATTGGCCTGACTTATACCAGAAAACTAGATCTCGTAGGTGCGGATGGACAAACCATCTTGACCGCTTCAGTTTCTCCAAACAACTATATTGATATGGGACCCCTAGAGGGGATTTTTCAAACAATCTTAGTATTGGATGAAGATTTTATGGAACTCGAGCAGGTAATCGGCATACCTGTATATGGCGTTATCGGGTATGAATTTTTCAAGTACAATCCGGTCAAAGTAGATTACGACAGACAGAAGATTACTTTTTATGCCAGTGACATGATGAAAAAAAAGCCGGTGGGATTCAAAAGAGTAAACATAAAGCTTGATAATAGCAAACCATACATTACCGGAAAAGTCAAGCAACTTCCCAATTTAGAATTGGAAGCCAAACTCTTGATCGATATCGGTGCCAATCACGGTCTGCTCTTGAATAGAGAAACATCAGATAAAATTATATTACCAAAAGACCATATAGAAAGTGATTTAGGACGGTCATTAGGAGGAGATTTATTCGGATTTGTGGGCCGTACTTTCCTTTTGGATGTCAATGGCATCAAATTCAAAGATTTGATTACTTCCTTTCCCGATGAGACAGAATTCAGCTATGTCATCCGAGAAAGCGGAAGGCAGGGAAGTATCGGTTCGGAAATTTTGGGAAGACTGACGATAATTCTGGATTATAACCGAGAGAAGATGTACATCAAAAGGGGGGAAACATTTTCTATCCCATTTGAATTTGATATGAGTGGAATCACCCCTCGTCTCCTGCCTGTGGATGAAAAAACAATCTATGTGTCACAGATCAGAGAAGGTTCTCCCGCCTATGAATCCGGAATCCGGGTTGAGGATGTCTTTTACGCCATCAATAATATTCCGATAGATTTTTGGGAACTTCCTGACCTTATCAAAATATTCCGATCTGAAGAGGGTAGGGAAATAAAGTTGACAATGAAAAGGTTTTTGGGCGAGGATCTGGAAAATTTTGAGTTAAAAGAGTTTAAATTTAGGCTCAAAAGGCAGATTTAACCCACCTGTTACAAATACTTCAAAAAACTCCTTTGTTGATGTTGTTATCCGAAGTATTGTATATTTGGATGAATATATTTTAGGTTGAGTCTATGGCTTATGAGACAGGCTCAACGAATTCTTTTATTGTTTATGTCTGAAGGCGCAAAAGTTTCTTTTCAAAATATTCTACTTACTGTAAAAAAGTATGAAGGTGGCAGATTTGAACTGCTTTACATTTCCTCTGAAATTAGAAATATCCTGACCGAAGGCGAAAAGTTTTATGAAGAGGCATTTTTTGAAAAATCCTTTCCAACTTTACCACGTCCATTTTTTGAATATTTATTTCAAATCCTAGGAAATGGGGATAAAACAATCTGCCCTCTCACCTGGAAGCAGAAGTATTTCAGATTTGTTCAGATAGAGGGCTACGTGATTTCCCAAGAGGACAATTCCTACCTTATCAATGTCCTGATTTCGCAGATACCCTTTGACAGCCATGTAAAGTTTTCGTGGATGTTAGACAAATCCGAGGGGAATGTTTTTACAGGAATTCATTCAGGAAAGGCCCTCACCTCTATTTCAGAATGGAAATCATATTTTTCTTCCAAGTTCAATTTTATTTCTGAAAAAAGTTTCAATGGTTTTCTGGAAAGTGATAACACATCTGTTCTGTCAATATTTCCAGGACATATTTATTTGTCTAAGAAAGTATTGAACAAGGATCACTATTTGTTCCAACTGGAATACGGATTGGTTCCTTCATACCCCATTTCAGAATCGGTACTGCAGGACAACCAAACGGTTACAAAACAAGCGCCGATTTATTATGAATATGACCTAAAGACCGATCAAATCCACTTTTCGGGAAATCTCGAAGGAATGTTGGGCCATGCTCAGGGATTTTTTGAAAATTTTTCTTCAAAAGACTGGGTCAATCTCGTCCATCCTTTGGACAGACATTACTTTAATATAGGCTTTGATCATGATTCGAAAATCATCTACAGAATCAATCATGCCGATGGAAGCTATGTCTATGTGCAGGATGAAGTCAACAAGCTTTTGGAGGACCCAAACAGCTCAGGGACATCATTGGGAATCATCACAGATATCACAGCTCTGAAAGAAATCGAGAAAGAGTTATTGGAACATAAGACTATCCTAGATCAACTCACCGGCGTAGTGCCCGGCATGGTGTATATGCTGAAGGCTTTTCCTGACGGCAGCAGAAGGTTTGTTTTTGTCAGCGAGGGAAGCAAAAACCTTTGGGAACTTGAGCCATTCACGATCATGGAAGGTGTTTCAAGTATCAGGGAATTGGTCCATCCGGAAGATTTAGAACAGGTTGAATTGGCCGATAAAATGGCATATCAAAAGAACCAGAAATTTGAAAGCACCTTTAGGATCATTACACCTTCAGGAAAGGAAAAATGGATTTATGGTGCTTCCAACAGGCTCAAGCAATTCCCCAAAGAATCTATTTGGGCAGGGTTTTTCATTGATATCACGTATACCAAGCAAAAAGAGACTGAATCCTATTTGCTGCTCAACAGGTACAAGGTCCTGTTTGATGAAAATCCACTTCCGATATTCCAATATGACAGTCAGGGGATTATTTTGGATGTGAATAAGCAGTTTATGAGTAAAGTGGATGTGAAAGATCCATCACAAATGATAGGCAAAAACATGTTTGACCTGATCAAGGGACATCCCATAAAAAAGGCCTATAAAGACAGCATTGAAAAAGGGAAGGGATTTTATGAGGGTCCTTACATCAGTCATTTCAACAAAAAACTTTATCATGTCCGCGTCAACGCCAAATCTGTTGAGGATGGAAAAGTATTTCAAGCAATTTTGGAGGATATCAGTGAGCAACAGTATGTTTCAAATATCCTGTCCGAATTGACCGAAAGGACCTCAATGTTTAGTGGACAGGAGTTTTTTGATGCCCTGACTTCATTTCTTTCCGAAAAGTTGAATATGTCCAATTGCTTTATTGCAGAAGTGGACGAAAAGACCCAAAAAGCCAACATACTCTCTTACTATAAAAACGGGGTTCGGGCAGAAAATTTCCAGTATTCATTGGTGGATGCACCTGGTTACGACTGTCTGATTTCCAAAGATCCATTTATAATCCAAAACGGTGCGGCAGCCAAATATCCCAACGATACGGCTTTAGCGGACATGGGCATCTCCACCTACATGGGAGTCCCCATCATTGATATTGACAAAAACCGGTTAGGAATCCTCGTATTGATGGACGATAAAGACCATCCATACAGTTTGGGGCTTTCGGGATTGTTGACTGTACTATCCGATAGGATTGGAGCGGAATTGAACAGACTCCACTTCGAAAAAAAGCTCATCTCATCAGAATTGCTTTTCAGGAGTATTGCGGAAAACTTTCCCAATGGTACAATCGAAATTTTGGACAAGGATTACAACTATGTATTCACTGATGGAAAAGGTTACCAATCCTTACAGATTGATCAAAAGAAATTGATAGGAACCCCGCACCTTTCCATATATGACAAATCTACATCTGATAATGTAAAAGATTTTTTGCAAAAGGTCCTTTTAGGAGAATCAGTGATCTTTGAAGTCATGGTAGACAACCAATATTACCTGAAAAACGGTGTCCCGCTGACCAACAGTTCCCATCAGATAGACAGGATTCTGCTTGTAACCCAAAACATTACAGAATCCAAGATTGCAGAATCCGAACGCGAAAGGCTTATCAAAGATCTTAAATCCCAAAATGAAGAGCTTCAGCGCTTCGCCTATATCATTTCTCATAATCTCCGGGCACCCATTGTCAATATCACCTCGCTTCTTGACTTATACAACTACAAAGATCCTGCTGATGAGGAGAATATAGAAATCATTGCAAACCTTAAAATTTCCACTCAAATACTGAATGCCACCCTAGAAGACCTAATCGAAGTAGTCTCAATTAAAAAGAATAAACTGCCGAAAATAGAAAGGGTCAGTTTTAGAAAACTGCTGAAAAATATTGAGAGAAGTTTGTCAAAACAATTCCATGAATCAGGAGCTGTGATAGTAAGTGATTATAGTTCAGCTCCTTATATCAATTACATCTATTCTCATTTGGAAAACTTCATCATCAACCTGACCACCAATTCCATAAAATACAAACATCCTGACCGAAACCCGGTCATCGAGATCAACTGTTATTTGGAGGAAGGATATACCGTAATTGAATTCACGGACAATGGTATTGGGTTAGATTTGGATAGATATAAGGACCGGTTATTTGGATTATACCAGAGATTTCATTCCCATGTTGATGGAAAGGGATTGGGTCTATACCTGATCCGAGAACAAATCAGGGCGCATGACGGCAACCTTCGGGTAGAAAGTACCGTGGGAGTAGGGACAACATTCTACATCCATCTCAAGAATATGAAAGCAAATTTCCCTGAAGAGAATTAACACAGTGGATATGCTAAATCATGCCCATAGATCTAGATCCTTTGATGTACGGGATGGAAGTAGGAAGACGGAAGTTGGAGTCCCTTTTACTCATTATAAAGGACTTAAAAAGATCAGCATTCATTTGGGGTGCATTCTCTACATTCTTGAAAAAATATCAGTAGACCAAATACAAAAGATATTGCCATCAAAGTCTTAATTTTGTGAATCTTTAAACAAATCCAGAAAATGAAAAAAGCACTCATTCCTATTTTGATCATCGCCGTCATTGGCATCTTTATGTACACCAAAGCGGTAGGGGTCTATAATATGTTTGTCCAAAATGAAGAAACCATCAATGGCCAATGGGCAGAAGTCGAAACCCAATACCAAAGAAGAGCGGACTTGATTCCGAATCTTGTGAATACAGTCAAGGGCTATGCAGATTTTGAACAAGAAACATTGACTGGTGTCATCGAAGCCCGTGCAAAAGCAACTTCGATTAATATCAATGCCAACGACCTGAGTCCTGACAAAATAGCTCAATTTCAGGAAGCCCAGGACCAACTTAGCGGTGCTTTGAGCAGATTATTGGTAACGGTAGAAAGATACCCTGACTTAAAAGCCAATCAAAATTTTCTTGAGCTCCAAGCTCAACTCGAAGGAACCGAGAACAGAATTGCTGTTGCGAGAAGAAATTTTAATCAATCTGTACAGGCTTATAATTCAGACCTGAGAAAATTCCCAAACAACCTATTCGCAGGTTGGTATGGATTTGAAACCAAAGGCTATTTTGAAGCTGCGGCCGGTTCTGAAAATGCCCCCACAGTACAATTCTAAGAAATATGGCAGAACATCTTTTTTCTCAAGAGGATAAAAACAGAATCGTGTCAGCCATTGCAGCTGCTGAAATGGCAACCTCTGGGGAAATTCAGGTTCATATCGAAAACCACTGCCGCCTTGACGTTTTGGACAGGGCTGCAGAGGTTTTTGAAACCCTCAAAATGCACAAAACCATAGAAAGGAATGCCGTTCTTTTTTATTTGGCTGTGGCGGACCACAAGTTTGCCATCCTAGGTGACTCCGGTATAAACAAAGTGGTTCCGAAAAATTTTTGGGAGAACATCAAAGAAGAAATGGGGAAGTCATTTAAGCAACATGCTTTTACCGAAGGCTTGGCAAATGCCATAGAAGCTTGTGGTCAGCAGTTGAAAACTCACTTTCCCTACGACAATAAAGGAGACATCAACGAATTACCGGATGAAATTTCCTTTGGATAACACCATCATGATCTATAGATATTCCCTTTCACTATTATTGTTATTATTCTTAACCGGAAATATGGCAGCACAGGGAGATTTTCCTGCGGTGCCTAATCCGCCAAGATTAGTCAATGATTTTACAAATACCCTTTCTTCCGGCGAGGTTGCTAGTTTGGAAAGTAAGCTTGTTGCATACAATGACAGCACTTCCACCCAAGTGACTATAGTGATGATCCGATCAATCGGACCATATGACATCAGCGATTACACATTTCAATTGGGTGAAAAGTGGGGCATCGGACAAGCAAAGCTGGACAATGGTGTTTTGATCTTAGCAGCAATGGATGACAGAAAAGTGTTCATTGCCACAGGATATGGAATGGAGGGTGTTTTGCCAGATATTTTGGCAAAAAGAATTGTCGATCAACTGATTGTGCCGAATTTCAAAATGGAGGCCTATTATGAAGGGTTAGACAAGGCAACAGACATGATTTTCAAACTGGCTTCAGGGGAATATGAAGCTGAAAAAATGACCTCAACGGGCGAACATGGAGGAGCGATTGTTTTCTTTTTGTTCTTCATTTTTATATTCGTCATTCTTCCTTTGATCAAAAATAGGAAAGACAATGACAACCACATGGGGGGCAAAGGTGGCGGAATCGATCTCTTTACCTCAATCATGCTGGCCAATATGCTCAAAGGTGGTGGTAAGGGTAAGTTCGGTGATTTTTCATCAGGACGTGGTGGATTTGGTGGTGGCGGAGGAGGTTTTGGTGGGTTCGGTGGTGGGTCCTTTGGAGGTGGAGGAGCTGGGGGAAGCTGGTAATCAGGCGTATTTCATCAATAGATTGAGGTATTTTCTATCAAGCTTTTGTCCCTGCCAATCTTCATAGGCCACATCCTGTCGCCCGGAATTCAGTATTCCAAAAGTTCCTGAAAACTCCCATATTCCAAATCCGATTCCCTTTTCGTGCAAAATATCCAAGACATCTTCAAACCAAGCCAAAAATACGGCATGTGGAGTTTTGTTATAAGCGCCACATTCACCACAATGCACACCGACACCCATTTCCATTAAGGCAAACCAAGGGGCATAATATCTTTCAAGCATTTCCTTATTATACATTTTACCGTTGTATTCTCCTGGCCAAACAGGTAGGGGAAGAATGTCAGTATCCTTATATACCCAGGGAGCTTGGTAATGAGAAACAATCATCGGATGGTAAGCGCGGCAACTTTGGGCAATGCCTAGGTCAGCCAATTCAGGTACCCCAATCCCGCCACCTCCATTTCCATCTGCTATCACCAAACGGGATGACTTTACATGCTTGATGGTTTGCACAGCTGCTTTCGCAACGCGATAATAATCTTCTACCGGAACTGGTCCTCCGGGAGAATGCTGGTCATTGACATCCTGACGCATAAATGGCTCGTTGACCAGGTCAAAGCTGAGCTTTTTAGAGCTTATGTGTTTATATCGTTTTGCCCACATTTCCCAATGTGCACAAAAAGCATCCAATGCTTCTTGGTCTTTCCATAGGTTGTAAGGCTCCACAAACCCTGCATTGATACAAAATCCCGGCGCCCGATGTAGATTCAGACTGACATGAAGACCTTGTTTGTGGGCTTGATAAATGAGATTGTCTATCTCTTCAAGTCGTCTTTCATCAAAATTCAAAACCTCTTCAGCCAAAATCGGCCTTGACCGGTCAAATTTGAGGTAAGCAGGATAAGAAATAGGTACACGGACAAAATCAAATCCCCAATCTGCCATCCATTTGAAGTGTTCGACAGGGTTTTTTCTTCCTTTATCAGCATCAGGATCAAAAAAATCCAATAGGTTGAAACCCCTCCATTTTGGAAGTTTATTTTTAGGTTTTGGTAATTCAGATGCAAACAAGGTATTTGCTCCAAAAGTAAAACCCGCAGCCATTAGACTTGACTTGACCAAAAAATCCCTGCGGCTGTTATTATTGTTTTGCATAGAAATGGTTAAATCATGAGTCAAAGTAAAACTTGATAATTGTGGATCAAATTTGATTTATGTAAAAGGTTAAGTCTTCAAAACATTTTTCTGCCAAAAAACCTATTGGTTCTTACCTGCCGCAATTACTGCCAAATCGACCACCTTACTTCCCTTCTCAAGCAAGACATTGGCACAGGTAATCAAAGTCGCCCCGGTAGTCATCACATCGTCTACAAGGAGCAACCTTTTTCCATGGACTTCATTTTGAGGATCAACATCAAATACTTCTGCTACGTTTTCAATCCGCTCTATCCTCGATTTTCTGGTCTGGGTCTCTGTAAACTGCACCCGAATAAGGGATAAAATGACAGGAACATCCAAAGCTTCTGATAAACCTTTTGCAAATTGTTCACTTTGGTTATATCCTCTTTTTCTTTGTTTCAGGGGATGAAGTGGAACAGGAATTATCTGATCCCAATTGCTACCAAAACCGTTTTCCCTGAGGACATTTCCGTACAATCTTCCCAATTCAACCCCAATTTCGGGCTTGTTTTTATATTTTAATTGGTGTAAGAGACTTTGACTGGCTCCTTTTTTTGAAAACCTTAAAAAAGACATGACCAAGTTGGGTTGGGTCAGACCCATGATCTTGGTAACCAATTCATTGTTTTGAGGTCTGAGATGGTAATTGGTTACCGGAAGGCTCGCAATGCATATTTTGCACAGCTGATCTTCAAAGTCAAACAGACTCCTTTTGCAAAGGCAGCAGGTTTTGGGAAAAACCAAAGCCAAAAAATCATCAAAAATCCTAATATACGTTTTCAAAATGGGCTGTTCGAACTGAATGACTGTAAATACCTGTTATATTTGCAATTGACTAAACACCTTAAAATTTAATGAATTTAATAGAAGAATTCAATGCCTATAGGAGCGAAATGAATGAAAAAATCATGGCTTCGGATAACAAGGTCATCAAGCGTTTTTTTAATCTTGACACCAATACCTATGCCGAAGGTGCATTGGATATCAAAACCAAAGAAATGATCGGTTTAGCATGTTCGATGGTATTAAGATGTGATGATTGTATTAAGTATCATTTGGGCAAAGCACATGAGGCAGGATTGAATAAAGAGCAGATTTTTGAGGTTTTTTCAATCGCTACCATCATTGGAGGTTCTATTGTTATTCCTCATTTGAGAAGGGCTGTGGAATATTGGGAATTATTGGAACAAGAAGGAAAAAGTGATGTTTAAAAAAGACCTTGACCTCGAAAAGCGATGGAGTAAACTTCTCAAAGGAATGGAGGAGTTGGTTGGAAAGAAACCTAATGACCTGAATGGCGTTTTGTTTTTGATCGGAGTGCAGGAATTGGGACAGGGAAATAGAAGTTTTTCCAAAGAACAAAAACAAGACTTGATCCATATAGGAATCTGCAGGGTATTAAGTCAAGCAGGGTTTTATGACTTAGACTACATTGACCAAGATGGATGGCCACACTGGAAGCTCGTAAACAAACTCCCACATTTCGACGTGTTAGAACAGGAGAAATTATTGAAAATACAGGTTCTGGAATATTTTGAAACTGAATTTCAAATAGAAATTAAATAGAAATAATCTATAATCAAGGTAATCTAAGTATCATGAAAATCGTATCCTATAACGTCAATGGAATCCGCGCTGCACTTACTAAGGGATTTGCAGAATGGTTAAAAGCCACAGATCCTGATATCATAGGATTACAGGAAATCAAAGCTGAGGAAAGCCAAATTGACAAAACCATATTTGAAGATATGGGATATCACATATATTGGTATCCTGCTGCAAAAAAAGGATATAGCGGAGTGGCCATTTTGACCAAGATAAAACCAAAGCATGTTGAGTATGGTGTTAAGCATCAGTTTTATGATGATGAGGGAAGAATTCTAAGAGCTGATTTTGATGGATTTTCTTTTATGTCCGCATATTTCCCCTCGGGTACCACGGGTGATATCCGACAGGTATTTAAGTATAAATTCTTAGATGATATATATGGCTATTCCCAAGATTTAATAAAAAAATTGCCTAATTTGATTTTAAGTGGAGACTATAACATCTGCCATAAACCAATTGACATCCATAATCCTGTATCGAATAAAAACTCCTCGGGCTTTCTTCCTGAAGAAAGGGCTTGGATGGATAAGTTTACAGGATCAGGATTTATAGATACCTTCAGGCTCTTCAATCCCAATCCTCATCATTACACATGGTGGAGCTATAGAGCAGGATCAAGGTCTAAAAATCTTGGTTGGCGGATTGATTACCATATGGCAACCGAGCCTTTGAAAGAAAAAATAAAGCGCTCGATCACACTACCAGATGCATTACATTCTGATCATTGTCCGATCATGATAGAAATAGATAAATATTAAATAAAACCTATATATCAATATATTTTCCATGAATTCCATTAAAATTTCAATTCCTTCCCTAATAGAGAATATAAAGATCATAGAAAGCTTTATAGATAATGCCCGGGAAAAGTACCCTATTAATGAGGACATCTATGGAAACATTATGATTTCTGTCACAGAGTGTGTCACTAATGCCATTGTGCATGGGAATAATTTGGATGTGAATAAAAAGGTTGACCTTGAACTGCACCTTGACGAAAACCAAGTTGAATTTGTCATAGTAGATGAAGGAAATGGTTTTGATTTTGATCACCTCATAGACCCAACAGCACCTGAAAACTTAGAAAAGGCAGGCGGCAGAGGAATATTCATCATGAAGCATCTTGCTGACGGAATCAAATTTGAAGAAAGTGGAAGAAAAACCACGTTAACTTTCTACATGTAAAATGGCAATTCTTTTTTTCGAAGAAGACATCAAATTTTCCATGCAGGAAAAAACCAAAACCAAAAAATGGTTAAAGGAAATTGCAAATCTTCAAGGTTTTAAAGTTAGCGAACTCAATTACATTTTTTGTTCAGACGAATACTTATATAATATTAATGTCGAATACCTTGATCACAAAACCTATACTGATATCATCACCTTTGACAATTCAGAAAAGGAAAAAGAAATTGAAGGTGATATATTCGTAAGTATTGACAGGGTCAAAGAAAATGCACTAAAAGAAAACGTCCCCTTTGAAAAAGAATTGTTACGTGTAATGAGTCATGGTTTGTTACACCTGATGGGCTATAAGGATAAAAGGGAAGAAGATATAAACACAATGAGAGAAATGGAAAACAAAGCCATCACTCTATATGAAAATCAAACTGTTTCACGTGAAACAATTAAACACAAATCTTAAGTCAGTTTTGAATTTGTTTCACGTGAAACATTAAATACAAAAAATATATGTTTCCAATATATGATGTAATCGTGGTAGGGGCTGGCCACGCAGGTTGTGAAGCTGCGCATGCCGCTGCGAAAATAGGTTCAAAAGTGCTTCTATGTACAATGAACATGAATACGATTGCACAAATGTCATGTAACCCCGCAATGGGCGGCGTAGCAAAGGGGCAAATAGTAAGGGAAATCGATGCCCTTGGAGGCATGTCAGGTATAATATCCGACAAATCCATGATCCAATTCAGAATGCTGAATAGGTCCAAAGGTCCTGCCATGTGGTCACCAAGATCGCAAAATGACAGGATGAAATTTGCTGAAGAATGGCGCCTGGCGCTTGAACAAACGCCTAATGTTGATTTTTGGCAGGAAATGATCAGTGGCTTACTAATTAAAGACAATAAAGTAGTAGGGGTAAGAACATCAATCGGAATTGAAATTCAATCGAAGTCTGTTGTACTAACCAATGGAACGTTCTTAAACGGAATCATCCATATTGGTGAAAAACAGTTTGGGGGAGGGAGAACAGGTGAATCAGCGGCCAAAGGAATCACAGAACAACTTGTTCAATTAGGTTTTGAAGCCGGACGGATGAAGACAGGTACACCTCCAAGAGTAGATGGTAGATCACTAGACTACTCCAAAATGGAAGTTCAATATGGCGATGAAAACCCTGAAAAATTCTCGTATTCTGATGAAACAAGCTCTCTCAAAGAACAAAGAACTTGTTGGATAACCTACACCAATAAAGAAGTCCACAAAACCTTGGAAACAGGGTTTGATAGGTCACCCATGTTTAATGGAAGAATTCAGGGATTAGGACCAAGATATTGTCCTTCCATTGAAGATAAAATCAACAGATTTGCTGAAAGAGACAGACATCAAATATTCGTAGAGCCTGAAGGTTGGAATACAGTAGAAATGTATATCAACGGCTTCTCAACATCCCTGCCTGAAGATGTTCAGTACGCTGCCATAACAAAAATTAAAGGTTTCGAGAATGCCAAAATGTTCAGACCGGGATATGCAATCGAATACGATTACTTTCCTCCCACACAGCTTAAATTAAGCTTAGAAACACACTTAATTGAAAATTTATTTTTTGCAGGACAAATAAACGGAACAACTGGATATGAAGAGGCTGCTTCCCAAGGCCTAATGGCAGGGATAAATGCTTCAAGGAAAGCCCAAGAAAAAGATCCATTTCTGCTTAAGAGATCAGATGCCTATATTGGTGTATTGATTGATGATTTGATCAATAAGGGGACTGAAGAACCCTACAGAATGTTTACATCAAGAGCGGAGTTCCGGCTACTGTTAAGACAAGACAATGCCGACCTACGGCTTACACAAATGGGGCATGAGATTGGGTTAGCCGATGATATAAGGCTAGAAAAAATGTTGGATAAGAAATCTGATACTGCAAAATTGATCAATGATCTAAAACAGAAAAAGCTGTCCCCAGATTTGGTAAATGAAGGTCTAGAAGGATTTGATACAGCAACAATCAAAGAAAAAATAACAGTAGAAAAACTTCTTAAAAGACCGCAATTAGGTTTGTCTGAAGTAATGAACCTTGACACTGATCTAAGACACTATCTTTCCAAATACAAAAAAGAAGTGCTAGAACAGGCAGAGATCCAAATCAAATATGACAGCTATATCGACAAAGAACAACAAATGGTGGAAAAATTGAATAACATGGAAAATTATAAAATCCCAATTCAATTTGACTATTTGGCTATAACAGCGCTTTCGGCAGAAGGGAAACAAAAATTAAACAAAATAAAACCCGAAACTTTGGGTCAAGCATCCCGAATCAGCGGAGTGACTCCAGCAGACTTATCCATTCTCACCGTTTATTTAGGAAGATAATGTCACAGGAAAGATTAACCAAATGCCCACTATGCAAAAGCGGGCTTTTCCTTAATCACGCAGAATTATGCGATTTCTCAATAAGCAAGGAAAATTTCATGCTCTGTAAATGCACTTCATGCAATTTGATCTTTACAAATCCACGACCTGATAAGATTAGTATAGGGAAATATTACGAATCTGAAGATTACATTTCGCACCATAACAAATCAACTAATATTGTCAACATAATTTACAAATGGGTAAGAAACATTACGCTAAAAAAGAAAGTATCCTGGTTAAATAATTACTCACACAAAAAGGGTTCTCTATTGGATATCGGATGCGGAACAGGCGAATTCTTATCGTTAGCAAAAAAAAACGGGTGGAAAATATCAGGAATAGAACCAAACAAAACAGCTCGGAAAATTGCTACCAAAAAGAAACTGTCAATTCAAAAAAATCTTGAGGACATCAAAAAAGACCAGAAATTTGATATCATAAGTTTATTTCATGTACTAGAGCACGTCCATGATTTGAGAAAAACAGGTAAAAAGATTATAAGTCATTTGAATGATAATGGAAGAGTATTCATTGCAGTCCCTAATATAAATTCATACGATGCTTCTTCTTATGGGTCATTTTGGGCAGCATGGGACGTACCAAGACACCTATATCATTTTAGCCAAGAAACAATCAACGCCTTTGCAAAAGAGGTAGGAATGGAAATAGTAGCTCAAGAACCAATGGTATTTGATAGTTATTATGTTTCTCTTTTATCCGAAAAATACCTAAAACCTGAAATAAATTTTCTGTCAAAACTGATAAATGCCTATATAAAAGGCTATAAATCAAATGCTTGGTCGAGGAAAAACAACAATGACTTCTCCAGCATATTGTATATTTTAAAGAAGAAATGAAGTTAATAGATCATATAATTGTAATAATAATAATTTTTGTCCTAGTTTCTTGTGCAAAACAGAGCACACCACTAGGAGGTCCAAAAGACGAAGAGGCACCAAAATTATTATCAATAACTCCACAAAATGAATCAACCAATGCAAAGCCAGATGTCATTGAACTGGAGTTTGATGAATACATTAAAACTGAAACACCAAACAAACAAATTATAATCACTCCAAGAATCAATAAAGATGAAATGGTAGTGACGACCAATAAAAATAGAGTAATAATAAAACTCAACCAAGAACTCGAGGACAGTACAACTTATGTTTTCAATTTTCAAAAATCCATCAAGGACATAACTGAAAATAATATACCAGAGAACCTCAAACTGGTTTTTTCTACCGGACCAACAATCGATAGCTTAACATTCTCAGGAAATGTTTCCTTCATTTTTCCACAACGAGATAAATTTCTGACGGATATCCTTGTCGGTTTGTATACGAAAGACGATACTACCAACGTACTCACAGCACCGCCGTATTATATTGGCCAAACAGACTCCACAGGAAATTTTACCCTCACAAACATTAAAGCCGGAGAATACAGAGCTTATGCATGGCATGATGACAACGGGTCATTAAAGGCTGAAGAAAAACAAGAAGCATACGGCTTTATCTCTGATACGCTTTCAATTCAAGACAACATCAGCGATGCAAAATTTTACTTATCCAAAGCTGATCTTTCGGGTTTCAAAGTTAACAGGGCGGCGGCATCAGGACAGAATTTTGATATTGTACTTAGTAAATTTCCTATCCATATAAAAGTTGAGCATGAAGAATTTAATTCAAGCTTATTTTACAGACAAAACGAAAAAAACTTAAGGCTATATCATACGACATTAAGAAATGACAGTATACCTGTTAGAATAGCTTTAACTGACTCTGTTGGATTCAAATTGGACACACTGATTTACACCAAATTCGAAAACAGCGAAAGGAAAAACGAAAAATTTGAAGGAACATTAACAGGGAAAAAGAACTTTCTTTCCAATATAGAAGCGGACATAAAATTCAATAAGCCTTTAAATGAAATTTCTTTTGATTCGTTGTATGTTAAATATGACTCAGCATCAATCATCCGAATTTCACAGCAACACGTATTTTTTAAAGACAGCGCGGATCGAACTTTACTTAGTATAAAAGTGAATATCCCTGATTCACTCAAAAAAGAAACATACAATTTTTACGCAATGGATTCTACATTTCGAGATATAGAAGGTGAATACTTCGCAACAAAAATAGAAACTAGCTTCAGAAAATTAAATAAAGAAACTCTTGCTGAAGAAATCAAAGTAAAAGTTAACACAGATTTTCTACCAATATTAGTGCAAATCCAGGACAAGAAAGAGGAAATAATCGCTGAACAATACCTAACAGAGACAAATACAACCACCTTCAGAAACTTGGAAGCAGGAACTTACTACATAAGGGCTATACTTGACATTAACAAAAACAGAAAATGGGACACCTCAAATATGGTATTAAACCGACAGGCTGAACCCATTTATTACCTGGAAAATATCGCAAACGAAGATCCGAGAGATACAATAATAAGAGGAGGTTGGTCCTTAGATGTAGTAATTGAGCCAAATAAACAACTCGGTATTCCAAAAAATGATCAAAATTAATGTAGATAACACCACTATTTAATGTTAATAAACCATTGCAACTTGAGTACAAACTCATACTTATCCATAGACATTCTACAAAACAACTGAAATCCAGGTTCGCAAGTTTACAACTTCTATATCATCAACAGTTGTACACATTTCAAACCACACCACACTAACGACAAGTAGCAATTTTACATTTCCCACACCATATTCAATTTTTTCAAAAACCCATTGAACCACAGCAGATTAATCATGCATTCAATGTGAATTACAAGTGGAAAACAAGATGATAACACCACCATAACATGTTGATTAAAAATTACAGAAATATTATCCACAAATCCACACCTTAATAACAATAATAGTTTTATTTAATTAAATAATATATTATATATATAAAGCTGTGGAAAATACGAAATACCCATTTTTTGGAATACTGAAAGGTTTTATCTAATTTCAACAACCTTCAAAACCCAATAAAACCATGCAAATCACCAGACTCTTTGATTTGATCAATTACCAAATCGCCACATACGACAAAGATGTTGCCCTTGCCCACAAATCAGGTAGCAATTGGAAAACATATTCAAGCAGAGATTTGAAAAAAATTGCTGATAACCTCAGCCTTGCATTTATAAAAACTGGGATTAAGAAAAATGATAAGGTAGCTATCATTTCGAACAACAGACCTGAATGGAATTTTATAGATCTGGCCTTACAGCAGATTGGTGCTATTTCTGTTCCGATGTATCCTACTATTTCAGCAGAAGATTACAATTACATTTTTCATCATGCCGAGGTTACAAAGATTTTTGTAGGTGATCAAGAAATATATCAAAAGGCAGTCGAAGGTTCGTCCGATATGGAAGCTCAGATAATTTCTTTTGATAAAATCAATGGATGTGATTATTGGGAAGATTTTATGGCTTTGGGTGAGTCAGGAAATCTTGCAGAATTGGAAGCCATTAAGGATACCATCAAATTTGAGGATCTTTTTACCATAATCTATACCTCAGGAACTACTGGAAGACCAAAGGGAGTCATGTTGACACATTCAAATATAATTTCAAACATCTATGCGATTGAAGATAGGATGATTGTAACCCGAGGAGAAGCAAAAGCATTGAGTTTTTTACCGCTTTGCCACATTTATGAAAGGACAGGTTCATTCTGCTTTATTTATATGGGAATCTCAATTTACTATGCCGAAAGCATGGAAACTATAGGGGAAAATCTTAAGGAAATTAAGCCTCATATATTCAACACAGTCCCAAGGTTATTGGAAAAGGTTTATGACAAAATAGTTTCTAAAGGATATGAATTGACAGGAGTAAAAAAATCGCTTTTTTTCTGGGCTCTGAATTTGGGATTGAAATATGAACCGAATAAAGATCAAGGTTCTTGGTATAATTTTCAGCTGAAGATGGCTAACAAAATTATCTTTAGCAAATGGAGAGAGGCTTTGGGAGGAAATGTCATGCAAATCAATTCTGGTGCCTCAGCTTTACAACCTAGACTGGCTAGGGTATTCTGGAGTGCAGGTATTCCTGTCAATGAAGGTTATGGGTTGACCGAAACTTCCCCTGTCGTATCTACTTCCATTTGCAACCATCAGGATATCCGGATTGGTATGGTGGGCAAAATAGTAAAAGATGTTTCTGTAAAAATTGCTGCCGATGGTGAGATCATGGTCAAAGGGCCCAATGTCATGCAAGGTTACTACAAGCAACCTGAACTGACAGCGGAAGTTCTAGAACCAGACGGTTGGTTTCATACAGGTGATATCGGTGAATTGCACGAGGGAAATTACCTTAAGATCACAGATCGAAAAAAGGAAATGTTCAAAACCTCAGGTGGCAAGTACATCGCTCCACAGCCAATGGAGAATAAATTTAAAGAATCTTCAATAATTGAGCAGGTTTTGGTAGTCGGCGAAAACAAAAACTATCCTGCAGCTCTGATAGTCCCCAGCATTACAGGCTTACAGGACTGGTGCAGGCATAAGGATATTCCGTACACTTCCGATGTAGAGATGCTTCAAAAGCCTGAAATACTTGATAAGTTTCAAAAAGAAATTGATAACCTCAACAAGTACTTTGGGAAGTGGGAACAGATCAAAAAATTCAAAGTATTGACCAAGCAATGGACTGTTGAATCAGGGGAATTAACCCCAACTATGAAATTGAAAAGGAAAGTTATCCATCAAAAATTCGCAAAAGAGATTGATTCATTATTTTCTTAACAATTAAATCAAATAAGAATCTTCTTTTGGAATAAACGCAATTTACCCGTCCAAACTTACATTTAAAACTATATTCTGTAAATATTCAGAATATAGTTTTTTTTATTTACCCAAACCCTAAACTTAATTTCTTATGCATGCATAACTTTTTTTCAATTTAGTATGCATGCATACAATATTTTTACTACATTGGTCGTACTAAAATACACCTATGAAGCGCGAAGAGACAGTTGACTATCATATCAAAAGTGCCTGGCATGCGATTTCCAGGATGTACAACCAAAAAGCAGCTCAGGAAGATTTCACGACCGCCATCGGTTTTGTCCTGATCAATATTCACTCCAAGGACGGTACTCCTGCCACCAAGATAGCTCCGTTGATGGGTCTGGAGGCAAGAAGCTTAACAAGGATGCTGAAAAGCATGGAAGAGAAAGAACTGATTTATAAAAAACCTGATCCCATTGACAAGAGGTCAGTGAGGATTTTTCTAACTCCGGAAGGGAAAAGAAAAAAGGAAATCTCTGTTCAAACGATCATGGAATTCAACGAGCAGGTAAGAGAAGTAGTGAGCAGCGAGGAATTGGATACATTTTTTACTGTGTTCCAAAAGATCAACCATGTCATAGATAATTTACAAACAGAAACTATAAACCCCAATGAGTACAACAGTCAGTTGTATGAAATTTAAAACCAACACATTTTATGAAAAGAACCATTAAAAAAGTAGCCATTTTAGGTTCGGGAGTGATGGGGTCAAGGATCGCCTGCCATTTTGCCAATATTGGTGTGCAGGTTTTATTACTTGATATTGTTCCCAATGAGCCCAATGAGGACGAAAAGAAAAAGGGTCTGACTGTCAATGACAAACCTGTCAGGAACCGGATTGTGAATACTGCGCTTGACAATACCATGAAAGCAAAGCCTGCATCTTTGTATGATGCTACCTCGATCGCGAGGATTACCACAGGAAATTTTGATGATGATTTGCCAAAAATCAAAGACTATGATTGGGTAATGGAAGTAGTCGTCGAAAGGTTGGACATCAAGCAATCACTTTTTGAGAAGGTAGAGAAATATAGGAAGCCTGGAACTTTGATCACTTCCAATACCTCAGGCATTCCGATGCACATGATGAGTGAAGGTAGGTCAGAAGATTTTCAAGCCAACTTTGCGGGAACCCACTTTTTTAATCCGCCAAGATACTTAAGGTTACTCGAAATTATTCCTGGCCCAAAGACAAATCCTGAAGTCATTGAATTTTTGATGGATTTTGGAGACAGGTTTTTAGGAAAAGAGACTGTTTTGTGTAAAGATACACCTGCCTTCATTGCCAATAGGATCGGTGTTTATGCGATCATATCAGGGATGCATGCCATTGAGAAAATGGGTTTGAGCGTATCTGAAGTAGACAAACTTACCGGACCGATTATCGGTCGGGCAAAGTCCGCTACTTTCAGGACCATGGATGTCGTTGGATTAGACACCACTGTCAACGTGTCCAATAACCTCTACAAAACATTGACCCACGATGAATCAAGAGACAAGTTTCTCCTTCCAAACATCGTCAAGGTACTTTATGACAACAAATGGCTGGGTGACAAAACTGGTCAAGGGTATTTCAAGATGATCCGTCATAAGGACGGGACCAAAGAACTGAAAGAACTCGACCTGAAGACTTTTGAATACAAAGACACAGAAAAACCAAAATTCAAGGCACTGGAGGCTTCCAAGGAAATCGATGACCTGAAGAAGAGAATCAAATTCTTGGTCAACTTCGACGACCGTGCAGGTGAATTTTACAGGGCATCTTTTTACGACCTCTTCAAATATTGTTCCCACCGGATCCCCGAAATCTCCGATGAATTATACAGAATTGACCAAGCTGTTTCTGCAGGTTTTGGTTGGGAATTGGGTCCTTTCGAAACATGGGATATCCTTGGTGTCAAAGATACAGTAGAGAAGATGGAATCTGCCAGTGAAAAAGCAGCCGCTTGGGTCCATGAAATGCTTGCTGCAGGACATACTTCATTCTATAAAGTTGAAGCGGGACAGCGTAAATACTACGACATTCCTTCTAAATCTTATCTACCAATTCCGGGAGTGGAAGATTTTATTATTCTAGATACCCTCAAAGCAGCCAACAAAAAACTTTGGGGCAATGCCGGAACTACCGTCTATGACTTGGGTGATGATGTCATCGGTTTGGAATTCCATACCAAGATGAACTCCATCGGTCAAGAAGTGATCGAGGGAATCAATACCGCGATCAACATGGCTGAAAAATCCTACAAAGGGCTTGTTATTGGTAATGAGGGAGGAAATTTCTCTGCCGGTGCCAATCTTGCCATGTTGTTCATGTTTGCCGGAGATCAGGAGTATGACGAAATCAACCTCATGATCGCCGGATTCCAAAACACCATGATGCGAGCGCGTTATTCTTCCGTTCCGGTAGTTGTAGCACCTCATAATATGGCTCTTGGAGGCGGTTGTGAACTTTCGCTTCATGCTGATGCGGTACAGGCACATGCAGAATTGTATATGGGTTTGGTAGAATTTGGTGTGGGATTGATTCCTGCCGGCGGCGGTACCAAAGAGATGACGTTGCGCTTTTCCAATGAATCCAAAGCCGGAGATGTGGAGCTCAACAGGCTACAGGAATATTTCATGAACATCGCTACTGCCAAAGTATCCACTTCGGCTGCTGAGGCAAAAGGATTGGGATACCTGCAAGTCAAAGATGCGATCACCATCAACCGCAAGCGTCAGCTCGCAGATGCCAAAGCCAAAGTTTTGGCGCTGTACGATGCCGGATACATCCAACCTGTGCAGCAGACTAACATCAAAGTTTTGGGAAAAACCTCTTTGGCGCTATTCGAAGCAGGCATCACAGGCATGGTCTATGGCGATTACATTTCCCAACACGATGCCAAAATCGCGAGGAAACTGGCTTGGGTGATGTCAGGAGGCGATCTGTCTTCGGCGACTGAAGTCAGCGAACAGTACTTACTCGATCTAGAGCGCGAAGCATTCTTGAGCTTGACAGGGGAGAAAAAAACCTTGGAAAGAATACATAGCATACTGTTTAAGGGGAAACCGCTGAGAAATTGAAAAATAGATGTGAGATATAAGACGTGAGATATGAGACTGTCTCACATCTCAATTCTCACATCCCAAATCTATAAATCCAAAAAGGAAAAAAAGTTTGGATTTCAACAAATAACCTAAAATTAAGAAGACAACATGGAAGCATATATAGTAAACGGATATAGATCGGCGGTAGGAAAAGCCAAAAAAGGTGGCTTCAGATTCTACCGACCGGATGACCTGGCAGCAGATGTCATCAAGCACCTGGTGGCCAATACACCAGGATTGGAAAATAAAATGGTCGATGACCTCATCGTAGGCAACGCCATCCCGGAAGCCGAGCAGGGCATGCAGATGGGAAGGATGATTTCCCTTTTGGCACTCGGAATCGACAACCCGGGCTTTATCATCAACAGATACTGCGGTTCGGGACTGGAAGCAATTGCGCTTGCAGTAGGCAAAATCAAAGCAGGAATGGCTGATTGCATCATTGCCGGAGGAACAGAGTCCATGTCCATGCTCCCGATGATGGGATACAAGACTGTCCTCAACTGGAAAATAGCCTCTCAAACTCCGGAATATTACCTCAGCATGGGTTTGACCGCAGAGGAACTGGCCAAGGACTATAATATCACCCGTGAGCAGGCTGATGAGTTTTCTGCAAATTCCCATACCAAAGCTTTGGCAGCAATTGCGGCCGGGAAGTTCAAAGAGCAGATCGTCCCGATAGAGGTAGAAGAAACGTATCTCGATGAAAAAGGGAAAAGGAAAACCAGAAAAACCATCGTCGATACAGATGAGGGACCAAGGGCTGGCACCACAGCAGAAGTCCTTGCGAACCTCAAGCCGGCCTTCAAAATGAATGGACAGGTTACAGCGGGGAATTCCTCCCAAACCTCTGACGGTGCCGCATTCGTTGTCGTCATGTCAGAGCGTATGGTTAAAGAACTCAACCTTGAGCCAATCGCAAGATTGATGTCTTATTCCGTTGCGGGAGTGGATCCTCGCATTATGGGCATCGGTCCAAAAGAAGCTGTGCCAAAAGCACTGAAGCAAGCTGGATTGTCTTTGGATAAAATTGACTTGATCGAATTGAATGAGGCCTTTGCTGCACAGGGTTTGGCAGTGATCAAATCACTAGACATGGATATGAGCAAAGTCAATGTCAATGGTGGTGCGGTCGCACTCGGCCACCCACTCGGTTGTACCGGAGCCAAACTTTCCATCCAACTCTTCCACGAACTCCGCAGACAAAACAAAAAGTATGGACTTGTCACTGCCTGCGTCGGCGGCGGTCAGGGTGTGGCGGGGGTTTTTGAACTTCTTAGGTAGACACAAGACGTGAGAAATGAGACGTGAGACTTTGAATACTTGTAAATATTGGATTCATTTTAAAAAGAGGAATCCAGGAATAGGAAATGGATAATAAAACCCTAAAAAACAACGATATGAATAATTACAAAGAATTGGCGATGTGGAAAAGGTCTATCAAATTGGCCACCTCGATTTATAAGTTAACAGGTTCTTTTCCGTCCGAGGAGAAATTTGGACTTGTTTCTCAAATGAGAAGATCTGCAGTTTCAATTCCTTCTAATATCGCTGAAGGAGCAGGAAGAAAATCCAACAAAGAATTCTCCCAATTTTTGAGCATTTCATATGGTTCATTATGTGAATTGGAAACCCAAGTAATCATTTCCAGTGAACTGGAATTTTTAATAAGCTCAGAAGTAGACCAAATTATCCTAGAAATCGACGAAATCCAAAAGATGACTTATGCTCTGATCAACAAATTCTCCTCTTAAAACTAATCTATCTCAAGTCTCATATCTCAAGTCTAAAATCTTATAAAACAATGGCTACAATAACAAAAACCTCAATCAACGGCGGCGAATTCCTTGTCAAGGAAACCGAAGCACAGGACATCTTCATCTTTGAAGAATTTACTGAAGAACAAAAAATGATGGCGCAGGCCTGTCAGGATTTTATCGATACCGAAATCCATCCACGGAGCGAAGAAATCGACAGCATGAAGCACCCGGAACTTGTTCCGTCCATTTTCAAGAAGGCCGGAGACCTCGGTCTCTTAGGAATCGCTGTCCCCGAGGAATTCGGTGGTATGGGAATGAGCTTCAACTCTTCCATGCTCATCGCTGACATCATCGGTGGAGCAGGATCTTTTTCTACTACTTATGGCGCACATACAGGTATAGGCACACTTCCGATTCTGTATTACGGCGACGAGAACCAAAAATCCAAATACCTTCCCAAGTTGGCTACCGGCGAATGGGCTGCTTGCTATTGTCTCACTGAGCCGGATGCAGGTTCAGATGCCAACAGTGGCAAGACCAAAGCCACTTTGACAGAAGATGGTAAACACTACCTCCTAACCGGACAAAAAATGTGGATCTCCAATGCTGGATTTGCTGACCTATTCATTGTATTTGCCAAAATCGAAAACGATAAAAACCTTACCGCATTTATTGTGGAAAAAGGATTTGGCGGCATTACCATGAATGAGGAAGAGAAAAAAATGGGTATCAAAGGTTCTTCCACCCGTCAGGTATTCTTCAATGACTGTAAAGTCCCTGTGGAAAACATGCTTTCCGAAAGACAAAACGGTTTCAAAATCGCGGTGAATATCCTCAATATCGGCAGGATCAAACTCGGCGCTGGCGTTTTGGGTGGCTGTAGATCGGTGGCTTCGATGTCGGTGAAATATGCCGGAGAGCGGAAGCAGTTCGGCGTAGCGATCAATACCTTTGGGGCAATAAAGCAAAAATTGGCAGAAATGGCCGTCAGGACTTATGCCTGCGAATCACTTTGCTATCGTGCCGGACAGGACATTGAAGACAGGATGGATTCACTCGCTGCCGAAGGCATGCCGGATGCCCAAGCCAAATTGAAAGCTTTGGAAGAATTTGCCATTGAAGCGGCAATCGCCAAAGTTCACGGTTCGGAAGTCCTCGACTATGTCGTCGATCAGGGCGTGCAGGTATATGGTGGCATGGGTTATTCTGCAGATGCACCAATGGAGCGTGCTTATAGGGATGCCCGTATTTCCAGAATTTATGAAGGCACCAACGAAATCAACCGCATGCTGATGGTGGGCATGTTGCTCAAAAGGGCGATGAAAGGAGAAATTAACTTGTTCGAACCTGCTATGGCTGTTTCGGCGGAATTGATTTCTGTGCCGAGCTTCGAGACACTGGATACTTCTGAGTTATTTGCCGCGGAAAAAGAAACCATCAAGAAACTGAAAAAAGTATTCCTCATGGTGGGCGGAAAAGCAGCGATGGCTTTGGCTGACAAGATTGAATCCGAGCAGGAAGTGATGATGAACCTTGCTGACTTGATGATTGAAATCTATGCAGCTGAGTCGGTCATCCTGAGAACAGAAAAACTCGTGAGCTTGAGAGGTGAAGAAGCATGTCAACCGCAGATTGCGATGGCGCAGGTGTATCTTTTTGAGGCTGTTGAAAAAATCCAAACAGCAGCCAAAGAAGCCATTGCGGCATTTACCAAAGGAGACGAGCAGAAAGTGATGTTGATGGGATTGAAGAGATACACCAAAGCCGACCTTGTCAATACCAAGGAGCTGAGAAGGCAGGTGGCGGATTATATGATTGAGAAAGGGAAGTATCCTTTTTCTTAAGAATTTTGAGGCCCACAAAAGGCACTAAGACACGGAGATAACATCTCACGCAAAGACGCAATGACGCAAAGAAAGCCTCCAGTAATGGGGGCTTTTTAGTTGTTTTTCTGCTTCTCTAGAACTAAGAGAACTATTTTTTATCACACGCTAAGCCTCTAAGACGCAAAAGAAAGGAAACCTACCAAAAAGGGTGCTTTTTTGCTATTTTTTAGGTTGGCTTCTTTCCCACCAACTTTTGACTTCCGGCTTCAAACTTCCCCACTTCTGACCCTTCACCTCTCAACTACCTGCCGATGGCCAAGATCGCCGAAAACATCAAAGGCTATGTGAGTGAGATTTTGAGAGGAAATCTTGAAAAATTAGAACAATTCGGTGCTAGTTATGTGAAATTAAAGGAAATACCTGAAAGCATTAGAAATATAAAAAACATTAAGGTGTTGATATTTGCAGCAAATGAAATTTCGAAGATTCCTGTTAGCATTGGAAACTTATCTAAAATTTCTATACTAAGTGTCAGTAGAAAAAAGATAAAAACTTATCAATTACATTAAAGCAATTGTTTATTAATGGAAATGATTATTCAGAGAATGAATTAAATTTTTTGATACAGAATTTGCCCAACATTGCAATCACAACCTAATCGCAAGGTGATGATTAAATTCTGAAATTCCCTTTGGAAGACTTGGGTGTTGGAAAATTAGTTTTTTGTATGGTAGGGTAAGTAAATATTTTTATATCAGCTACTCTTGCTGCAGCGAGATGCTTATCTTGTCAGAAATAAAATCACCATCAAACCTAAAACACCATGACCAAAAAACGAATATTTTTTACCGGAGGATCAGGAAAGGCAGGAAAACATGTGATCCCGTACTTACTCGATCAAGGACATCGGGTGATGAATGTGGACCTGACGCCTTTGAAATATCCAGGGGTGGATAACCTAACGGCTGATATCACTGACTCTGGACAGATATTTAATGCCATGAGTTCCTATGCTGCATTGGATGAGTTGGAACCGGGAAATGGCATCCCAAAGTTTGATGCCGTCGTACATTTTGCCGCCGTGCCTAGGATTTTGATCAAGCCTGATAATGAAACTTTCCGGGTCAATACCATCGGGACTTATAATGTCATCGAAGCAGCTGTCAAGCTTGGCATCAAGAAGGTCATCATAGCCTCGTCGGAGACAACATATGGGATTTGTTTTTCGGATGGCCCGACCGATCCCAAATCACTACCCTTAGAGGAAGACTACGACGTCGATCCGATGGACAGCTATGGCTTATCTAAGGTGGTTAATGAACATACGGCCCGCAGTTTTCAGCGCAGGTCGGGGTTTGACATTTATGCACTTCGCATCGGAAATGTGATCGAGCCCCAAGAGTACGCAGAACTGTTTCCTCACTATTTCAAAAACCCCGAAGTCCGACGAAGGAATGCCTTTTGCTACATTGATGCGCGCGACTTGGGACAGATTGTAGACCTGTGTCTGCAAAAAGATGATTTGGGTTTTCAGATTTTCAATGCTGGCAATGACCACAACGGCGCGATTATCCCAAGCAAGGAGTTGGCTGAAAAATTCTACCCCGGAGTTCCGATTACCCGTGAACTGGATGAACATGAAGCTTTGTTTTCAAACCGCAAAATTCGCGAAGTGCTCGGATTCAAGGAACAGCATAATTGGAGGAAATATGTGAAAGGGGAATAACCTAGGATAAAAAATTCCAGTTTATTCTATAGTTTTTATTTGCAATAGGCATCTCAACTCATTTCCCTTTACCCCCACTTCCTGAACTACCGAAATTGATTGAATTTTCGATTTCTTTGGAATAGGCTTCAATAAATGCATTTCTCAACAAACCAAAAACTGCCTGCCAAGGATCGTTTTCGATATTTTCCACATGACCTGAAAGTTCCACTCTGGAGGCTATTTGTTCTTCTTTTGGATTTTCTAACACTTTTCCAACTAAATTAACCACAGCATCATATACCTTTTCGGGGAGGTTTCTGTCCTCAGCTTCTTGATTAACTTCAAAATTTTCGATAACTGGCTTTAGGTAGCCATTGATCTCTCCATTGTTAACAATCAATTCGGTAAAGACACTGAGTATCCCACTTTTCAATTCAAGGTTTGCATAGGCTTCCATGAAACTGTTGAACTTCACCAGATCAATTTCCTCAAAGGCGAGGTTAAGGTCAAAATCCGGTATTTCCTTTAAAATGTTTACATGCATTTCCATGACCATGCTGCCTTCACCCATAGCTTTCGAATCAATTTTGATGTAACCTGGAAGGACTTTTTCTTCATCTTCCACATTACTTAAGTTCTCACCAATGAGGTTAAATCCATCAAAATACACATCAACCTTAGGATCAACCGTAGGATCGAGGTAAGAAATCTTGGCGTTGGTGATTTTCAGATTGTTGATTTGAACAGGATTGAATTCCTGCAATTGTTCGGCGAAACGTATCCTTGGTTCGTTTTTTTTCTCTTCTTCCTTTAACACGGTGAGATTTACTTCCAATGAATCCATCTCAATTTCCGCAACAAATCTACCCTTTAACAGAGCCCGCCAATCGATACTGAAATCCAAAATCGGCAGGATGATAAAGGGTGTTTCAGGATCTTCTGACGCTTCCTCATATATTACTAAATCCCCAATATTGAATGCTCCTTTGTAAAGGCTCATGGACAGGTCATTGATAGATCCATGATATCCTTCAATGTTGGCCAATGCCTTATTGATCTGCTGCTTTGCGATGTAGGGTAGCATTAGTCGAATGATAACCAACAACCCAAGTATCGTAATCAAAACGATATATCTTTTTTTCATTTTTATTTAAATTACTAAACTATAAAATTCAACAACTATGCCACTTGAACAGGATCGGTCTAATCTATTTCCTTGTCGGCAAGTAACATTTGTATCTTTATCTGCCTGATTGTCGGTTGTAACTATATTGTGCCGAAGTGTTGTAAAATTCTCCCACTGCTTATTTGGTGTGGTATTAAGTACTTCGAATTGGTTTTTTTATGAATATTTCTTGTGCAAACGAGAAAAAAAATAAAGAGAAATTGGATTAATTACTCTTGGGAAACCTGCTAAATGTTAGTTTTCATTTTTCCAATATTTGCTCATTTCGCTTTTATCTTCCTAAAATCATGAATCAATATTTACTTTATAAAATGTTAAGCTTGTCTATATTGTATTCTTTTTTTGCAAAAAATTATGGAAATTGTATAACAATTTTTGAAGGCAAATAAATCATTTTTGTATAAATGAAAAGTTACTTAAGTGAGTTAGTAACCGTTTCATCTACATCTAAATCGCAAGGACATGGAGAATTTTAAAATCAGAATGAAAAGAAAGGCCTTCAAAAACAAAGTGTTGAATAAAGATGCCGATTCATTTATTCAGCCATATAAAGAATTGCCTTCAGATAGCAAAACTGGTCACGGTTCCGACAGAATCAACGCTCACGATTTATTTTCACACTATACAGCTGACATCATTAAAGAGAATGTCATGTTCACCAAATAATCAATGGTGAAAGAGAAGCCCATAGCTTTCCTCTAAAAGAATATCCTTCCACTCTTTAATAAGATGCTTGTAGGCTTCTCCTACAGGCATTATTTTTCTGTCTAAGTCATAGAGACCCAGTTCATTGATGTTTCCGGCATCACTTCTCAGTGCAGAATCCCAATCAACTTGGTGCAATAGACTGTACCAGGTAAAACCGATTATAGGCACTCCATCTTGCTTGAGTCGGTGGAGGTTGGCCCATTGTTTTAGCAGCCACTCTTTACAAGCCGGCATTCTGATATTCGTCTCAGTATGCATGATGGGCAATTTGTACCTTTGGTAATACTGATTGGTCAAAACGTAGTATCCAAAGATCTCTCCGGAAGCTTGTGTAGACCCATCGGGATGTACAAGGTGTTCGTTGGTCACATAATAATCGTTGCCCATGACACACTTGGCTTTTACCTGATTTTGTGCAAACCAATGATACTCGCTTTTGGTCATCCCATTCTCCAGCAGGTATTCATACATGGTCACATTGATAGGATAACCATAAGTCAGGTCAAGTGAGAGGAATCTTTTTTGATTCAGAAAACGGGCAAGCGGTAAAGCCTTTGGTTCGATCGCATGAAAATATTCTGTGGATTCACTTTGGATAAAAGTCGCGTCAGGCTGTACTTTCAAAATGGCATGCATGGCCATCACATTAGCTTTTGATAGGTTTTTTAATGCAGTTACAAAAGCCCAGTCGGAACTCAGCCTTTCATTCCACCAACCATATTGTGCAGAAAACATGGCAGTGATAAATATTTCATTGACAGGGGTATAAAATTGCAGGTCAGGAAACCTAGTGGCAAAAGCACTTGCATACTCTGCAAAATATTCCGGGAATTCAGGATTTTGAAAATCTCCCAACCAATCCGGGAGACCAAAATGACAAAGGTCCACCAATGGTGTTATGCCCATTTCTTTGAGCCGGTTGAAGGTGACATCCGTAAACCCCCAATCATATTTTCCTGGTGCCAGATGTGTTTTATAGTAAGGAGGCCCGTAGCGTAAAAACTCTATCCCCATTTCCTTGACCAATTCAAAATCTTTTTCCCAGTGGGTGTAATGGCCTGTTTTTTCCATTTCATCCACGCGCTTAATGGTGCCATCCGGCAACATAATATTGGGATAACTATTCTCAATTCCTGTGGCAAACATGAATTTACTTCCAAGCATATTTTATAAAATTTTTTTAATAAATCTTTTCTTCAAAATATCGATGTAGGGCATTTTCTATAGTTGGTAGCAGAATGCCCCTTTCACTATGCAATACACTGTAGAGGGGTCGTTTTGCTTTCCATTTCATTTGTATTAATTTTTTTGTATTAAAACTTGGACGGGCCATTCCCCCTCGTGAGGCAATTTCAGAAGCAAAATCAGCCCAGGTCAGACTTCCTTGATTGCTCAGATGCCAAATACCTTTTTCTTCATCAATCAATAAATTTAGTGCAGTGTTTACCAAGTCAGGTACATATGTTGGCGAAACAACTACATCACTCAAAACAGAAATTGGGGTTTGGCGTTGCTGTGCCTGCAAAATATCATAAGCAAAATTACTCTTGTCCCAAGGACCAAAAAATGCACTTGTCCTGATAATCAAGGCATCAGGATTATTTGTAATTACCAATTTCTCTCCTGAAACTTTGCTTTCCCCGTACACATTTAAGGGACTTACAATGTCTGTTTCGGTGTAAGGATTATTTTTGGAACCACTAAAAACCAGGTCAGAAGAAAATGTCAAAAACTGTATTTTAAACATTTTGGAAACTTGAGACAGCAATGCAGGAGCTGTAGAATTTACAGCAAAGCATTCTTGAGCGTCAGATTCAGCATCATCTACCCTTACATATCCGGTCGCATTGACCACCGCCCATGGCTTATATTTTTTGAAAGCATTTATTATACTATCCAAATCAAAAATGTCAAAATCAGCTCTTGAGATTGCTACAAAAGGAATTTTTCTGGCTTTGCAGATATTAACAAAAGCAGAGCCCAAGGTACCGGTTTCCCCGATAATTAAAATTGGTGCTTGGTTGGTTGGAACTTTAAGATGTTCCGAATTATGCCACCAGCCTTTTTGGTCCAAAAGAGGATGTTGGTAATCATTATTTTCACTTAATGATTTGATCAGTTTTACAGCAGCTGTTGGACGTAATTTATTGTTTCGAATATCAAACACGCCTGTCTCGTAATGAAAATTGCTTTCAGTCAATAAACTATTCCAATCATAAGCGCCCAAAAGTGACCATGCTGTCACGGCTTTGAGGTTAATTCCTTCTTGGGATAATTGGTTAGCTTCGTCCCAAATTTCCTTAAACCACCTCATTTGTTCTTCACGGGTGCAATTAAGATGTACTTCAGTAATCGCTATAGGCAACTTGTAGCGCTTCCAGGTTTCCTTTACCAATGCCTTGAATCCATCAATTTTCTTGTCTGTAACCCTCACCATTTCTGTATCTGCATACCGGTGTTGACCATTCGCACCGTGTGTATAACTCGGATAATTGTCAAGATTTTCATCCAGATATCTTTCGGAGGTTACATAATAATTCAATCCGATAATGTCAGGAACACAGGTGTTTTCCTGCAAAAAATCAAGCTCATTTTCCTTAATCCCTACATACAAAAAATACTGCCAAAGCGGGTGTTGGTTATTTACCTTTCCGCAAAGTAAGTCATATGTAAGCCAGCGCCTGTTGTTTTCAAAATCTGCCTGGTATTTTAATAAAGGCGTGCTATGAGTTTTGGCTAAATCTTCTGTTTGAACAAGTTTTGCCGCCGGATTAATTTTTCTTATTGCCTTCATGGCAAGTACCACGCCTTTGACTTGGTTAATGAGCATGGTTGCAAAACTTAAATCGTCTGCAGCATGGGGATACCAAAAACCATAAAGTCCGCTAAATCGGGCAGTAGTGAGTGGTTCATTCACCGGCGTATAATATTCCAACTTTGGAAATTTTGCAGCTACCTGACTGGCATAATCTGCAAGGTGATAAGGGAACCTATCGTCCAGAAGATTGGTATTAGAAGGTCCGCTTCCATGATGAACCAAACCCGCTATGGGAACTATGTTGAGTGCATTCAATAAATTCAATTGGTTTTCTATCCAATCCCAATTCATTGCTTGCTTTGGTGTTTGTTGATGATGTTCCCATAAAACTGGATATCGCAGGGCTTTGATGCCTAACTGGGCAATATGATTGAGATCGTCAGCTCTTTCATAATGACCTAATAGATCCAATTGGTCACGGTAGTTATTTTGAATACGATTAATAGTACACTCTATACCACCCCAAATTTCAGGTTTCTGAAAAGGGAATTGATTTTTCATTGAAAATTTATTTCGTTAACTGTATTACTTACATAATGTAAATTCATATTAAAGTGTAAGTTTGAAAATTCACTTCGATTAACCCTATATAGCTGCTGATACTAACCCATTGCCATTGATAGCCACCACTTCTTTATTTATTTTTTTGAACAAAGCCAATGATTGCGCGACTACCTGATCCATATTGTAATATTTATATGTGCCTAACCTTCCTGTGAAATAGGTATTGGGTTCTGATGCAGCCAATGTTTTATATTGGTTGTAGATCTCTGTATTTTCTTTTCTTGGAATGGGGTAGTACGGATCGCCTTCTGCAGTAGGATATTCATATACTATGGAAGTTTTCTCATGCCTCTGTCCGGTCAGGTGCTTGAATTCTGTGATCCTGGTATATCCCTGACTCATTGGATAATTTACGGTACCGGTTGCCTGATAATTTTCCGTGTCTATGGTTTGGCTTTTGAAATTGATGGAACGGTAAGGGAGTTTTCCAAAACAATAATCGAAATAACCATCAATCGGACCTGTATAAATTAAAGTCTTGTAATTGATTTCATCCAACACGTCTTTATAATCGGTGTTGAGCATGATATTGATATTGGGATGATCCAATAAGCGATGAAACATATTGGTATAACCTTCCAAAGGCATTGCCTGAAACACATCTGTAAAATACCTATTGTCTTTGTTGGTTCGAGTTGGTACTCTTGCAGTGACAGAAGCGTCAAGTTCTGATGGATCCAATGCCCATTGCTTGATAGTATAATGCTTAAAAAATTTTTCGTACAATTCTCTGCCTACTACACTGACCACTACATCCTCAGAAGTAAGTATCTGGTCTTTTTTTTCAGCTTTTGAATTGAAAAAATCCTGAACCTGCTCGCCTGAGAGATTCAAACCATATAAGGCATTGACGGTATTTTGATTGATGGGAATAGGCACAAGCTGTCCATCCACACTTGCCAATACGTGGTGTTCGTAGGGACGCCATTCAGTGAAGTATCCGAGATAATCGAATACTTCTTTGCTGTTGGTATGGAAAATATGAGGACCATATTTATGTACTAAAATCCCATCGCTGTTATAATAGTCATAGGTGTTGCCACCGATGTGGTTTCTCTTATCTATCAATAAAACTTTTTTATTGGCGATTGATGCCAACCTTTCTGCCAGTACCGACCCTGCCAGTCCTGCCCCCACTATTAAGTAATCGTACATGTTTATTGATTTTTTCGGTAAGTAAATTTTGATTCTTATTAATTTCAATCTGCATCAATTCATCCATCCTTCCCCAGGTGGCGTCCCATGAGATGGCACTGAGATATTCGTCCACTTGTGTCAGCCACTCACTGGTATCGACCAGGCCTAATTCTAATGAAGCTTTTTGGACCAGCTCTTCTGCGGTTTCTATGACATGCACCAAACCCAAATCATGGTAAGGATGGATCACGTCAGTAATGGCCGAGGAGATAACCGGCTTGCCTGCGGCAAGGTATTCCGGTGTTTTGGTGGGGCTGATGAATTTTGTCGATTCATTGATTGCAAAAGGAATCAACGCAATGTCCCATCCGCTGAGGTAAAGAGGCAACTGCTCATATGTTTTGGAACCCAGATAATGAATATTATTATTTTGCGGCAGTGTGGCAGGATCAATCTTTACCACCGGACCTACCAATACAAAATGCCAGTCAGGTTGGGCATCTGCAGCTTGCCTGATTAATTCTATATCAAAGCGTTCATCTATCACGCCATAAAAACCTAATCTTGGATGTGGAATGTTTGACTGATCAGCTACATCCTCATTGATGCTTCTAGCTGCTCTAAAATGAGCTTTGTCAATACTGCTTGGAAAAGAAAAAATATTATGATGTTGCGACTTCTTTGCCTTGTAAAGACTATTGCCACCGGTAAATACGACATCAGCCTTTTTGAATAATTCCTGTTCAAATACTTTTAATGCAGGAGGAGCAAATTTGAATGCACTGAGTTCATCCATGCAGTCATAAACGACCGCTTTAGGATTAAAATCCTCAGTATAGGCCAATGCCATTGGCGTATAATACCAGAATAAATAATTTGAGATGGAATGCTCTTTGAAAAGTTTTTTTACAATAAACTCTACTCTTTTTGTTTCATTCAATCCATGGTAGCTGTTGGACAAGTGAGGCACAATGACATTTACATGCTCATCGGTGACAGTGATGGAATACCCATCTTCTTCGGCACTGTATATAAACTCTTCTATATAATAGACAGCATATTTTTTTGTAAAGCGGCTTAGCAGATGCTGTGGACGCTGGTATACAAATTTCCAGGACAAATGGGAAAAGCAGACTAGCTGCATGGTGATGTTTTTTTCGATCATCTTTTTTATTATTAAGCGATTATTAATCATAGTCCATCTAAGAAAAGAACTAATATTGCTATGACATATTTTAGAGGTACACAGCTATCTATCAATTTCTTACCCAATTAGGAGGACTCCAACCTTGATTTATTTGGGGTTTTGTAAGCTTTCAGGATTACAAATTTCATCACTCCTGAAAGAATTAGTGTTATACAAAATTCAGAAAGAGTTATACCATTCTTCCATTTGTGTTACACATTCGATGCGAAAACGATAGCATCGTTCCCTAAGATATGACCTGAAAAAGCGCCAAATCCTATTTGAGCGTACCTAGGAGGATATAAGTTGGTAGATTATTACCTTACGGGAAGCTCAGTTTTGAATAAAATGAAACAGTATTTTGCAATTAAAATACCCCAAAAGCCTCCATTATTTATTGAATGACAACCTGAACCATGAAAAAACTGCTCAGCCACATCCACCACATTGCCATCATCTGCTCCGATTACCAAAAGTCTAAACAGTTTTATACAGAGGTGTTGGGAATGGATATTATCAGAGAAGTATATCGCGAAGAAAGAGATTCCTACAAGTTGGACCTTAGCTTAAATGGTGAATATGTCATCGAATTATTTTCATTTACCGACCCTCCCAATAGACTTTCGAGACCTGAGGCCACTGGTTTGAGACATTTGGCATTTGAGGTGGAGGATTTGGAAGAGGTTTTGGAAGAAATGGGAAAAAATAAGGTGGATTTTGAACCTACTAGGATCGATGAGTTTACCGGCAAGAGGTTTACCTTTATCTCTGATCCTGATGGATTACCGATCGAGTTTTATGAGAAGTAGTAATGGTTGGATAGGAAAAGCTCACTGATTCCGTCATTGTGTTATTCCAAAAAATAATAAGTAATTTTCACAAGTTTTAATCCACCCAAGCATGGAACCAGTGAATCCAAAAGCAAAAGAACTAGCCTCCAAAAGAAAAAAGGTCATTTTGTTTTTAAGTCTGATCATTGTCTTGACTTCGGCCTTTGCCGTCAAGAAGTTATTTTTTACCGATTCGGCTTTTGACAAACAATTGAAGATGCTTTCTGTCGAAATCAATAAATCTACCCCTCTATTAGTAGATGAGAATACCCGCCTTGACAGAACTGAAACAAAGAGGGGAGAAATTTTCCTTTACCACTATACCTTGGTAAATATGGAAAAAGGGAAGTTTGAGGAGGAAGAACTTAGGGAATTTCTATGGACACAGATTTTGGACAATATCAAAAACAATCCAGACCTTCAATATTTCAGGGAATATGGGACTGCCATGACCTACACCTACCAAGACAAAAACAACAAGCACCTTTTTGATTTGAGCTTTACTTCCAAAGATTACCGCTGAATTGTAAGATTCATTGGACAAAAAACATATCCTTTAAACAAGGTTTTGTTAGCTGCTTTTTCCTTAAATTTTGGTTGAAATTAACCCGAATTCTATGAAGCTATTTTTCACCATGGCATTTATCATTGCCGCCTGTTCCAATAATCCCTCTGAAAGTGTTGACAGTTTCGGAGGAGAGTATAATGAGGTCCTTGAGATTCCCGCAACCAGACAAGAAGCTCCACCTTCAGAGAAGATGCTTCTATCGCAGGATATTAGTCAAAAACTCGTACGGTCCGGAGGCATCAATTTCCAATCAGAGGATTTGGAAAATGATTATCAGCAGATTAAAAATATGCTTGGAGGATTCAATGCCTATTTGGAAAATGAAAACCAATTCAATGACAATTACAGAAAAAGCTATACCCTCAGTATCCGGGTTCCATCAGATAATTTTGATAGCTTATTAAATACTATTTCCGCTATTGCCTATCGGGTCGAAAGCAAAAATTCCAATGTGGATGATGTGACCGAAAGGTACTACGACCTCCAAAGCCGGATCCAAAACAAAAAGGAACTTGAAATCAGATACCGGGAAATATTATCCAAAGCCAATCAGGTCAAGGATATCCTCGAAATCGAACGCAATCTCACCGAGGTCAGGACTGATGTCGAAATGATGGAGGGACAATTCAATTACCTCAGCAAGCAGATCAAATTCAGTTCCCTTCAGGTGCAATTTTATGAAGAGTTGCCATATGAATTGAATTCACCCAAAAAGAAAGGATTCTGGGTGAGGATATTCAATGCTTTGGATAATGGTTGGCAGATATTTATTTCTGTAGTGGTTGGATTGGTGACACTTTGGCCTTTCTTTTTTGCGGGAGCTATAATTTTTATTTTGGTGATTTATTTGAAAAGGAAAAACAAGAACCATCCATGAGCCTGAGCAGAACTGGTGTATTTCTAATTTTTGTGCTATTGTTTTTTTCCTGTGCGAGCATTCAGGATTCAAACATCAACCTACGGTTAGACAAGAGCAATTGCTTTCAGGAATATTTTTATGAATATGCAGAGGATCAGATTCCTGCTCCCCTGCATACCCTTACCATTCCTGAAAGCCTCCAAAACAACTTTTCCAAATCTAGCATTAACATCGCCAATGCCATGGGGATTTTGGATTTGCTTGAAAGATACCTAGTGGGTCTCGAGGATTTCTATGCGGATCCAAGTTTTGAAAAACGGCTCAGCCACCTGGAACTTTACCAGAAACTTTCGCATCGCATAGGTTTTGCAGAATTAGAGATTTCTTCTGAATCTGCCGAATTGGGTTGTGAGGAGGAGCGTATCGAACAGATTGCAAACTACCTCAAAGCAAAAGAAGATGATATAGATACCAAGTTGACGGTTGCGTCTATCGTGGTCGGGGCAGTTGGGGCCATTTTGACCACTGCATATTTTGACCAAGGCAAGACAGGTGAATACATTGCATTGGGTACGGGGATTTTGGGGGCAACATTGGGTGTGATGATTTTGGTCAACAAAAAGAAAGTGACTTTTCAACACCCTAGAAATCATTTGCAAGAGATATGGGAAGGTCCCCAGACTGCGAGTTATTTCCCTGCTTCAGTTTGGTATTATCTCAATTATGTCTATCCTGAAGAGGAAAAGCAGCTTTCCATAAGGGAAGAAATCATTGAAAAATGGATAGGATTGGGATTATTTGACAATGTCAAGCCAAAAGACAAAGAGGCTTTGATTGAGAAGTTTTTTGGAGGTGGAGGTGTATATCTGAGCGATGAACTTGCGGAAAGAGCAAGTATGTACGATCAGCTTGGATCGCAGATCAACCTCATGATGCAGGATTTGAAAAGTCTTACCCGTGAACTGGAAGTGTTGCAGGTAAAGAAGTTTTCGGAGCTCAGGAAAAAGTGAGAGTTGGGAGACGATCAAAGGCAAATAAATCGTTTGTAACAAGCTGATATTTCAAAAATTAATCTTTGCTCTTTTAAGTGCTGTCTTTGATATAGGTTTAAAAAAAAGTTGGTGCTATGATTTTCTTTTCAAACCATTGATTATCAATTAATTTGGATTTTCATTAAATTCGATAACTGCGTATGAATCTGACAAGCCCAAGCTATCGAAACCATGAAAAGAATCCATCTCTTTGAATTTGAGGACATGCCATGGTTTCCGGATTGGATCAGGGTTTTGATGACAAGGTACATCATGACATTCCACAGGGTTCTTGACACGCCAGGTATTTTAGAGGAACTAGTCGAAAAAGGCCTTCAAAGATCAGAGGCTACTAGGATTATCGATCTATGTTCAGGTAGTGGAGGCCCTATGCTTGAGGTGGCAGAAAAGCTAAAAACCTCAGGAAAATTTCCGGACTTAAAGCTCATGTTGAGCGATCTGTATCCCGACCAAGAAGCTGCCAGGTCCCTCAATCAAAAAGGCGATGAATCGGTCACTTACCTGATAGATTCTTTGGATGCTACGCAAGTCCGCAAAGGTCTTGTTGGACTTCGTACAATGGTCAGCAGCATGCACCACATGAAGCCGGAAGTCGCAAAAAAAATATTAAATAATGCCAAAGTGGCACATCAGCCAATTCTGATTTTTGAAATCTCTGACAATACCCCACCTATTTTTCTTTGGTGGCTCGCAATACCTTTTGCGTTTATTATGACATTTTTCGTAACCCCAATCGTACGTCCCATCTCTTGGCAGCAATTGGTTTTTACTTATCTTATTCCAATTTTACCTTTTTTCATCGCTTGGGATGGTGCTGTATCCAATGCCCGAACCTATACTTTGGACGACATGGAGGAACTGATCCGGGGATTGTCGGATGGGGATTATGGCTGGGAAATGGGTAAAGTAAAAGGAAAGGGAGGAAAAAAACTTTATTTATTGGGAAGTCCCAAGCATTTCCTATAATCACTGAATAAAACCATGATTATTCCACCATTCTTCTTGGTATGTCCAAAGGCAATCTCGTAAGCAATTCATAATTTACCTGTTGGCTGGATTCTCCAAAGGAGGCGACGGTGATTTCAAGTTCGCCTTGAACACCAATGATAACAACCTCATCTCCCTTCTTTACTTTTTCCAAATCAGTAACATCCACAGCTATGCTGTTCATCGTGACTGTTCCTGTGACGAAAACGATCTTTCCGGAAATGAGGACTTTACCCTGGTTGCTGAGTAAACGGCTGTATCCATGCCCATAGCCGATCGGCACCAAAGCGATCTTCATGTCTTTTGGCGCCATGTAGCTCGAGCCATATCCGATAAATTCACCCATTTTGACTGATTTGATATTCATCACGCTACTTTTCCAGCTGATAAGTCTTTTGAGAGGATTTTTATTGTTTGCTGGCAAAGATTGGTACCGGTACATATAGGTTTCCTGTGTCGGCCAAAATCCATAGGAAGTTATTCCAAGTCTGACTAGATCCATTTTTGTTTCAGGATAAAGAAGTGTTGCGGCCGAGCAGGCAGTATGGTGCTTATCAAATTTTAGACCTTGTGATTCAAACCAGGTTTTGAATTTCTTATATAGCTTGATCTGCTTGCGGACACGTACATAGTTGCTGATGCTTTCTGCTCCTGCATAGTGGGTGCATAGACCTTTGAGTGAAAGTTGTTCGGCATTTTCTTTCAGAATCTCCAACAAGGCTTCTTTTTCTTCCCCTTCAAATCCTGTTCTGTGAAATCCTGTTTCCACTTCGATATGGATTTTGGCCTTGACATTTAGCTTTTTCGACATCTTGATTGCTGCATCCAATCGTTCAAATTCAAAAACGTAAAAGCTGATTCCTTTTAGAATAATTTCCTCCAAATCTTCATTTTCCAGCATGCCCATAATCATGATTTCACTGTCCGATTTACTTGCCTCATGTACCCGCAAAGCCTCATCTGCGCTGAAGGTACTGAAGTGTCGGATGCCGTTTTCTTCAGCCAAATGAACAATATTTTCAATGCCATGTCCATAAGCATTGCCCTTGACGACCACAGATATCTCGGTTTTGGGACCGATATCAGATTTCAAAAAATCCATATTTTGCCTGTAGGCTTGTCGACTGATCTCTATGTAGGAAGTATGACGCATCCTGCAAATTATACAATTTGGAAGCATTGGAACCTATCATTTCCTGATTGGTTCTCTCTTTGCGTCAGAAATTTTTGCTTAAAAATATTCAAGAACCTCATGATTTAGACCATTGTCCATTGTTTTAACCCTTTTGAGCGTACCATTAATCTTGTCATATTGTTTATTAAGACCTCATCGTGTCAATCAAAAAATGTCATCAACCTTTTGAAGATTTTTTATTAATATTCCTTTTCAATTGAATATGATGAAAAAATACCTCCTCCCACTTTTGATTCTTTTGGCCTGTGAAAGTAAAGAAGTAAGTCCTCCGGCTCTGGTTGAACCCATTCCTTCACCGAGACAACTCGCCTGGCATGAGTTGGAATACTATGGCTTTGTGCATTTTAACATGAACACTTTTTCGGATATGGAATGGGGAATGGGGAACGAACATCCTTCAGAATTTAACCCGACTGCATTGGATACAAGGCAGTGGGCAAAGGTCGCCAAAGATGCCGGAATGAAAGGGATCATCATTACCGCCAAGCACCATGATGGATTTTGCCTTTGGCCTTCAGCTTACACAGAGCATTCGGTCAAAAATTCACCTTGGAAGGATGGAAATGGTGATTTGATCCGTGAACTGTCGGATGCCTGTAAGGAGTACGGGCTGAAATTCGGGATTTATTATTCTCCTTGGGACCGCAATCATGCCGACTATGGCAAACCTGAATACATCACTTATATGCGTAATCAACTTACTGAGTTGTTGACCAATTATGGTGATATTTTTGAAGTTTGGTTTGACGGGGCCAATGGGGGAGATGGGTACTATGGTGGTGCCAATGAAGTCCGGACGGTGGATAAGCTGACTTATTATGATTGGGAAAATACCTATAACCTTGTCCGCGAATTACAGCCCGGAGCGGTGATGTTCAGCGATGGTGGACCCGACGTGCGTTGGGTAGGAAATGAACACGGATTTGCCTACGAGACGACTTGGGGCAATCTGATGCGGGATTCGGTCTATGCAGGGATGCCCGACTATCCAGAGAGATATGCTTCGGGTCAAGAAAATGGGACACATTGGGTTCCGGCAGAGTCGGATGTCTCGATCAGACCGGGATGGTATTACCATGAATATGAAGACCACAAAGTACGGACCTTGCCACAGTTGTTGGAGATTTATTACAAAAGCATCGGCCAAAACAGTTCTTTGCTCATCAACTTTCCTGTCGATAGACGGGGTTTGATTCATGAAAAAGATGTGGAGCAGATCATGAAATTGTCAGATAAAATCAAAGAGGATTTTGCTGTCGATCTGGCCAAAACTGCAAAAGTATCAGCTAGCAATGAAAGGGGAAAAGGATATGAAGCAGTGAATGTGACCGATGACAACAAGGAAAGCTATTGGGCTTCGGAAGATGGCGTGATTCAAAGCAGTATTGTTTTGACTTTGGCAGAACCGACCATTGTCAATAGGTTTGTGGCACAGGAATATATCCCACTCGGGCAAAGGATCAAGTCGTTTACTTTGGAAGTAGAGACTGAAACCGGTTGGGAGGAAATCTATCAAGGAACAACCGTGGGAATAAAAAGGATTTTGAGGTTTGATGATGTGTTGGCAAAACAGGTCCGCTTCACCATTATCGATGCAAAATCCAGTCCTACGATATCCAATATCGGTATATTCTATGCGCCAAAGCTCGTCACTGAACCTGAGTTGATCAGATCAAAATCAGGAGAAGTGACGCTCCAGGTTCCCGAAAAAGGAGTGGAAATTTTCTACACCTTAGACGGTTCAGAACCCAATGAGAACAGTACCAAATATGAAAATCCGATAAGCATTTCCGAGCCAACCACCATTAAGGCAATGGCTTTTGATAGTCAAAGTGGGAAAAAAAGTGAAGTTTTGGTTCATAACCTGGATATACCCAAAGCCAAATGGAAAGTGGTGAATCAAGACGAAAATGCTACAAAAGTGATTGACGAAGATTCACAGACCTTTTGGAAAAGTGGGCAAAATGAGGTGGTCATAGATTTGGGTGAATCCGTCGTCATTAGTGGTTTTACTTATTGGCCACCACAAAACAGGTTTATGATTGGGGTCATTTCGAAATATGTTTTTGAAGGAAGTAGGGATGGGAAATCCTGGAAGGCTTTGGCCACAGGGGAGTTTTCAAATATCAAAAATAATCCGATCGAGCAAGTGGTCAACTTTGCTCCTTCCCAAGTCCATTTTATTAAACTCAAATCCATTTTCACAACAGATAACCAGCCTGCTTCTTTTGCGGAGGTCGGTGTGCTGACGAAGTGAGGGATCTCTTGTGTTATTGTGATTTCCACCTGCTTTACCTGGTGGAAAATTTTAATTCAATATTGAAAAAAGGCTTTAGCCATGGTAATTATATTTAATGGAGGATAGAGCTAGTTGGTTGGTTTAGCGAAAACTATAGAAGCAATATTCTATTTGGAATTTTTTGCCTTTAACCTCAAATCAACTTCCTTCAGGTTACTGATTTCCACCTGCTTTAGCTGGTGGTTTAATTGAATTTATTACCTACAAACTAGGCTTTAGCCACAGTCTTATATTGATCCTTTTTATTCAGAAACCCTCAATAACTTTCATTGTGATGGTTAAATTTCCAACTGCTTTAGCTTTAGGTAAACTCCAATCCATTTCTCATTCTAGGCTATTGCCATAGAATCCAACTACCCCATTTTGGTGAAGCCACATTTCAAAATGAAATTTTCATATTCCTCCATAAAAGTTTCCTTACCATGATGTTCATCTTGATTTTGAATGTAGGATTGCACGATTGGAAGGAGGCTTTCAGATACTGAAATCCCAAAATATTCATCCTGCCAATCAAAACGAGAAGGGATAAGGTTTTCCTTATTAATCCAAAAAGCAGATTCACCTTTGATCAACTGCATTATTTTACTAACTGTTTGTTCTTTTCCCAAAGAGATCAAGCAACGACAGTGCTCCTTTTGAACTGCGAGCTGATCTATGTAAATGCCTTTGTTTTTGCAATTCTCCAAAATATGGGATTTAACATTTTCTCGTAAGGTTTTTCCATTCAAAAGAGGAACAAATTTTTTGGTTGTCCAGACAAAATGGATATGAATCTTTATAAATGGCATAGGTAAATGATTTAGGTTTACCTGAAATTAACCATATAGCGATCAAAAGAAGTGGTTATTCGGTTAAATATTCGACTATTTTAAACCCCATTTGACTAAAGTCAAAAAACGTCTTGGTAAGATATACTTAACCACTATCTGAAGATAGTGGAAATGGTTAGGTCCCAGTCAAAAAATATAATTGACATAATATAAATAGAGGTGGAAAGAGTATTCCCCTTTGCATATAAGGGTTATGAAATTTCCCTAAATCGTTTTACCTTATTCCCCGATTCATTTTACAACCCTGATGACCTTATTATGAAAAGAAGAGACGCCCTCCGGAGCCTTGCCTTGATTACAGGCGGCTTGGTGTTGGTTCCGTCCTGTGATTTCTCCAAGGAAGATATCCTCGCCGCCTACCAAAATCTCCAAATCACCCCTTCCCTCCAACAATTACTGAAAGATATAGCGGGGACCATCATACCTGCCGGAAATATCAAAAGTGCTGCCGACATAGAATCGCAGGACTTTATCCTGGTCATGGTCAATGATTGCATTGATACAGAAGGTCAAAAATCCTTCATGCAGGGACTGCAGGGATTTGATGATTTCAGCAAAAAAACCGGAGGAAGCGCTTTTTTAAAATTGGATCCTGCTGGCCGTGAAGCAGTGGTAAAAGCTGCTTTGGCAATAGAATTACCTGAAGATATCAAACCTGAAGATTCTCAGAAAGCTACCAAGGAATTTATCGGTATGGCCAAACGCTTTACCATACAGGGATTTATGATGTCGGAATACATCCAAACTGAAGTAAAACCCTATTCCCTGATTCCAGGGGAATACAAAGGTGCAGTATTAATCTCAGACCTCAAACCCGAAAGAATCAATGGCTAATCTCAACATAGACGCAGTAAAAGAAAGGACTTTTCAGGCCATAGTCATAGGTTCTGGCATATCAGGAAGTTGGGCTGCAAAAGAACTTACCGAACACGGGGTCAAAACACTGGTAATCGAAAGAGGTCGCGACGTCAAGCACATTAAAGATTATCCCACTACAAGCATGCTTCCTTACGAGTTTGAACACCGGGGACAACTTACGCAAGAAATCCAAAAAGAAAGCCCGATCGTAAGCCGCTGTTATGCATTCAGAGAAGATGCGGCCCACTTTTTTGTCAAAGACAACGAACATCCTTATGTTCAGGAAAAGCCATTTGACTGGATCCGTGGCTATCAGGTGGGAGGCAAGTCCTTACTTTGGGCAAGACACGTCCAAAGGTGGTCGGACTTTGATTTCGAAGGTCCGGCAAGGGACGGTTTTGCGGTAGATTGGCCGATCAGATACAAAGACATCGCACCTTGGTATAGCCATGTGGAGAAGTTTGCGGGTGTTTCGGGCAACAAAGATGGGTTGGCTTCTTTACCGGATGGGGAATTTTTGCCAGGTTTTCCTTTGAACGTGGTAGAAGAATATTTTCAAGGAAAACTCAAGGAGCATTATGGTGATGACCGCCATATGATTTTGGCACGCTGTGCCCACATCACCGGTAATTTTGACTACTACGCGCAGCAAGGAAGGGCAAAATGCCAAAGCAGAAATCTCTGTCAGAGGGGCTGTCCTTTTGGTGGGTATTTCTCCGCAAATTCCTCTACCATTCCTTGGGCCGTAAAGACTGGAAACATGACCATGCGAACCGATGCGGTTGTCCATTCCATCATTTATGATGAAGAAAAAGGCAAAGCAACCGGTGTCAGGGTCATCGATGCCAATACCAAAGAAATGGAAGAATATTTAGCAGATGTCATTTTTGTCAATGCTGCAGCATTGAATACCAATCTGATTCTGCTGAATTCAACTTCTAACCGTTTTCCAAACGGGCTTGGTAACGACAGCGGCCTGTTGGGCAAATATGTCGCTTTCCATAATTACCGGGCAGGCATCAATGCCGATTATGAAGGTCATCAAGAATATACCACCCAGGGTGGCAGACCTACTTCAGGTTATTTTCCAAGATTCAGAAATCTCAAAACACAGGAAACAGATTTCTTGCGTGGTTATGCTGCAGGATTCGGCGCTAACAGAGAATCCTATGCAGATCAAAGTGGCATCGGCATGGAATTGAAAGAGAACTTACTCAATCCGGATAAATATGGTCCTTGGAAGGTAAATTCCCACATGATGGGAGAAACCATTCCGAAGGAGAGCAACTATGTGGCTTTGGATCAAAATTCAAAAGACCCTTTTGGTATACCTCAATTAAAAATCAATGTCGATTATGATGACAACGATGAAAAAATGATCAAGGATTACCTCGAGCAGATGACAGAAATGTTTGAAAAAGCCGGCTTCACCAATATCAAAACCCGTGACGACAAGCGTGCGCCGGGATTGGATATCCACGAAATGGGCGGTGTGAGAATGGGAAAAGATCCAAAGACTTCTTTGCTTAATGGCAACCATCAACTCCACTCAGTTCCCAATGTCTATGTAACCGACGGCGCTTCGATGACCTCCACCGCTACGCAAAACCCATCCTTGACTTATATGGCATTTGCGGCTCGGGCAGCACATCATGCGATGAAGAACTTTGGTTGATCAAACATTCATCAGTAAAACAAAAATTCCGGTCAGAAATACCTGACCGGGATTTTTTATGAAACCAAATTAAAATCTCAAGTTTTCATTTTAAGCCATTACCTCTATTTCTTCCGATACGACTTCTTTTTCCGAAGGCCTTCCAGCGGCTTTTAGGAAATCATAGTGAGACTTCAATGCGGAACCAAAGGTGGCATTTTCATTATAAGGCAAATCAAATTCTTCAGCAGTTTGCTTCACGATTTCCGAAATCTCGACATAATGGATATGGCAGATATTTGGGAAAAGATGGTGTTCTACCTGTAAGTTCAATCCACCGCAAAAGAAGTTTACCACAGGATTATTCCTTGCAAAATTAGCCGTAGTCCTCATTTGGTGGGCTGCCCAAGTTTCTTCAATGTTTTCAGCACCTTGGGGATTTGGCATTTCGGTATCCTCTACCAAGTGGGCCAGTTGGAATACCAAAGCCAATACAAGACCTTCCGCAAAGTTCATGACCAAAAAACCGATCATAAACTGCCACCAAGTAATATCCATTACTACCAAAGGAATAATGATGAACAAAGAGTAGTAAACTAATTTGTAAAAGAACAGATTGAAGTATTCAATTTTAGGATGTTTGTTGACGTGTGCTCCTATTTTTTTCTGGAAAAACTTCACATAATCTTTTCTGAAAAACCAGGACAATGAAGCGAGCGAGTACAACGCAAAAGCATAAATATGTTGGTATTTGTGGATGGCTTTGAGCGGCTCTTCAGGAGAAACCCTAACTAATCCCGGAGCCACATCTAGATCCCCATCATGGCCAATAATATTGGTATAAGTATGATGAACTTTGTTATGTGTAATTTTCCAGACATACACATTGGCGCCGATAATATTAAAAAGGAACCCAAGGGATTTGTTGACTAAAGGATTTTTGGAATACGAGCCATGGAGTGCATCGTGACAGACATTAAATCCAATAAAAGCCATGTTCATTCCCAAAGCTATCGCTAAAAACAGCGATACGATCGTCGGGAATACTTCGAACAAGATCAAAAAATAAAGACCTACAAATGAGGTAAGATAAAATATGGTTTTTAATACCATCGCCGTATTGGCGTGCTTTGTAATATTGTTTTCCTTGAAATAATCATCTACTCTTTTTTTGACTGTAACAAAGTACTGTGAGTTTCCTGAATCAAGAAACTTAAGGGAAGTATTCATAATTTAATTAATTTTCTGTTTGGTTAAGTGTTTATATTAACTATCAGAGCTGGGATGGGTGACGAAAACTTATTTCAACAGCAGCGCGCAGGAAAAAGAAATTTTAATCTGTGACAAGAACGCTAAAACTGAACGAATTTCCGAATTTTTAAACATATCGATTAATAATTTTAATTATATTATCATTTAATCTTTAATTATGACCAAAAACCTAGCCAATAATTCCTTTTAAGTCAGCAGGAGAATAATTAATGGATTTCAGGGTTTTTCGGTCTTCTTTCCTGTAGACAAGATACAATTCACCTTGCTTTTCGTAATGGCAATCGACACCTTGATTTTGGTAGTGATTTATAGTCTGTTCTGCCTCTGTGATTGTTTTACAGGCCTTACTCATATTAGAACGCTGAACTTCTTCGAATAGTGCCTTGAATTTGTCGGCCAATCCAAATTCCAAAATCGCTCCCGAGAGTACATATTGGATGTCACAAAGGGCATCCGCAACTTCTACAATATCATTGTTTTTGATACCTTCTTCCAATTCTTTTAATTCCTCTGCAATAAGTGAAACCCGGAGCTGACACCGTTTTGGATCTGGTATCTGTGGCTCAGGCAGGATTGGATGTTTGAATGTCTGATGGAAAGCCGCAACTGAAGTAAGGCTTGTGGGATCTTGCATTGTGGGTATTTTTTACTGTGGGTGCAAAATAAAAAAACGGAGTAGTAATAACCCCGTTTTTTTGAAAATTTTTGATGAAAATCTTATGCTTTTTTGACAATCGTATTATACCTTTCTCCAACCATTTTCCAGTCGATGACATTCCAAAATGCCGTCAGATATTCAGGTCTTCTATTTTGGTAGTGCAAATAGTAGGCATGTTCCCAGACATCTACCCCGATCAAAGGAATTCCCTGAAAATCGGAAATATCCATCAGTGGGTTGTCTTGGTTTGGTGTGCTTCCTATTTGAAGTAGGTTGTTTTTGTCTAAGACAAGCCAAGCCCAACCTGAACCAAACCGGCTTTTCCCAGCATCTTCGAATTTGGTTTTGAAATCCGCAAAACTCCCAAAAGCACCGTTAATTGCTTCGGACAAATCACCTCCTGGCTCCCCGCCACCTGTTGGAGACATGAGTTTCCAATAAAGTTCGTGGTTATAATGTCCTCCTCCATTGTTTCTCATTTTGGTGGAATATTTTGAAATATTCATCATCACCTCTTCAAGCGGCTTGCTGACATCCACACTTTCCTCGGAGGCGGCTTCGCCAAGATTTTTGGCATAAGCAGCAGCATGCTTGGTGTGGTGGATTTCCATGGTCATGGCATCAATATGTGGCTCAAGCGCAGCATACTCGTACCCGAGAGCCGTTTGCTCAAAACCTGTGCTTAATAGGATTTTGGATTCTTCACTTTCTTCGCCTTCCCCACCGCAAGCGGTCAAAAAAGCTGAACCGATCATCGTACTTCCTATTCCAAGTGCAATGGTGGCTTTGGAACTATGGCTTATAAATGTTCTTCTTGAAACATTGTAAGTCGTCTTTTTCATAGATAATTTTTTCCTTTAGTGGATTTTCAAATCAAATCAATCAACAAGTTAACCAATTCAACATGATTATGAAACCTAAATGCAGACAATAAGTCTGATTTTGTGACAAGTTGGTTATGTTTGTAGAACCAAAATATCTTGGTTTGGTTTTTGAAAACAACCAATTCCTTTCATCCAAGGGCAATTGCTATGGAAATTTCTTTCTATAAATATCAAGGGACAGGCAACGATTTTATAATGATCGATGATAGGGCCGACGTATTCCCTGATCATGACCTTTCTCTGGTCCAAAAGCTCTGCGACCGGAAATTTGGAATTGGTGCTGATGGTTTAATCTTAATCAGGGAAGTGGACAACCATGATTTTGAAATGGTTTATTTTAATGCAGACGGCTCTCAAAGTATGTGTGGAAACGGTGCTAGGTGTGCAGTGGCGTTTGCAAAGTTCTTGGAAATCATTGACCAAAAAACCAATTTTCTAGCCATCGACGGTGTACATCAGGCTTTAGTCGCTGGAGAATGGATCGAATTGGAAATGAGTCCCGTCCTTAGCCTTGCCAATGCCGGAAATGATTATTTTGTCAATACAGGCTCTCCCCACCATGTGAAATTTGTAGAAAATGTTTCTGATTACCCTGTTTTCGAAGAGGGAAAAAAAATCCGATACAGCACTGCCTACGAACCGAATGGTACCAATGTCAATTTTGTAACTCCTCTAGAAAAAGATGAAATCCATGTACGGACTTATGAAAGAGGTGTAGAAAATGAGACACTTTCTTGCGGTACTGGTGTTACAGCATGTGCTTTGGTATATGGCAATCAGAAGCAATTGAAGGAAGTAAATATCAAAACACCTGGAGGAAAGCTCAAGGTCAAATTTTCTCAAAGTGCAGACGGAAGCTTTACCGATATATGGCTTATTGCGCCTGCAGTTCGGGTGTTTGAAGGAATAATTGAGATTTAATAGAAAGATGACTGTAGGATCTGGGAAAAATTATTGAAGAATACCAAGGTATATATCACCCAAACCCCGTCTCATATCTTCCTGTTGATTACTATAATTAAGAAAATCGAAGTAATTTTACCCCCTATTACATACAAAATACAATATGTTAGATTTTATAGCCAAAGGACTGGCAAAAGTTTTCGGGACGAAGTCAGATAGAGATGTAAAGGAATTGAGTCCTAAAGTTCCCCTTATCAATGAGGCTTTTAAGAAATTGCAAAGTCTCAGCGATGAAGGCTTAAGGGCAAAAACCACAGAAATCAAAGCCATCATCAATGCTGATTTAAAGCCTTATGATGATAAAATAGCTGCATTTAGAGAGCAGATCAATGGTTTGGCATCAGATAAGGTCCATGAAAAAGATGCTCTTTTTACTGAAATAGAAAAAACGGAAAAATCCAGAGATGAAGCTTTGGAAGTTGTTTTGGAAAAAGTTTTGGTAGATGCTTTTGCGGTAGTGAAAGAGACAGCAAGGAGATTTAAGGAAAACGGAAAGCTTGTAGTGAAAGCAACTCTGAAAGACCAGGAACTTGCAGCCAAAAAAGCCAACATCGAAATTCAGGGAGAAGATGCCATCTGGCACAATAAGTGGATCGCTGCAGGAACGGAAGTCATTTGGGACATGGTTCATTATGATGTTCAGTTGATCGGTGGAATGGTGCTGCACAAAGGAAAAATCGCTGAAATGGCTACAGGGGAAGGAAAAACTTTGGTGTCGACACTTCCTGCTTACCTCAATGCACTTTCCGGCAGGGGCGTTCACATTGTTACTGTCAATGATTACCTAGCCAAAAGGGATTCCGAATGGAATGCTCCGCTTTTTGAATTTCACGGCCTTACTGTGGATTGTATAGATAAATACCAGCCCAATTCTGAAGCAAGAAAAAAAGCTTATGCCTCAGACATCGTTTACGGGACCAACAACGAATTCGGGTTTGATTACCTGAGAGATAACATGGCAAGGGAAGCAGGGGATCTTGTCCAGGGCAAGCACCATTATGCGATGATTGATGAAGTGGATTCAGTTCTGATCGATGATGCGAGGACTCCTTTGATCATTTCAGGGCCTGTTCCCCGTGGTGACGAGCATGAATTTATGGAAATGAAGCCGAGGGTTTCCACTTTGGTGGATGAACAGCGAAAGCTTGTACAAGGCTTCCTCAACCAAGCAAAAAAATTCATCCATGATGGAAATGAAAAAGAGGCGGGATTGCCACTTTTTAGGGCATATAGAGGTATGCCAAAGTACAAGCCTTTGATCAAATTCTTGTCTGAGCCTGGCATCAGGGTAATCCTTCAAAAAACCGAAAATCATTATCTTCAGGATAACAAAAGGATGATGCCTGAGGCAGATCAGCCGCTATTGTTTACCATCGAAGAAAAGACCAATGGCATAGAGCTTACAGACAACGGCATCGAGGTCATCACCCAAAAGAATGAAAACCCTACCTTCTTTATCCTGCCGGATATCGGTATGGAAATCGCCGAAATGGAAAAAAATCCAGACATCGACGACAAAGAAAAACTTATCAGGAAGGAAGAGCTGATCAAAGATTATGGCGTGAAAGCGCAGAGAATCCATACTGTCAACCAATTGCTCAAGGCATATTGTATGTTTGAGAAAGACACAGAATATATCTTGGTGGATGGCAAGGTGAAGATCGTCGATGAGCAGACGGGACGTGTGATGGAAGGAAGGAGATACTCTGACGGACTCCATCAGGCTATCGAAGCCAAAGAGAATGTGAAAGTGGAAGACGCTACACAGACTTATGCGACGATCACGCTTCAAAACTACTTCAGGATGTACCACAAGCTTGCGGGCATGACCGGTACTGCCGAAACTGAGGCAGGGGAATTCTGGACCATCTACAAATTGGATGTGGTGGTGATTCCTACCAATAGAAATATCATCAGAGAAGACAGAGAAGATAAAGTTTACAAAACTGTCAGGGAGAAATTCAATGCTGTGGCGGATGAAATTGTGGAACTGACCACAGCTGGAAGACCGGTTTTGGTGGGTACGACGTCAGTAGAGATTTCAGAAGTATTGAGTAGAATGCTTACCATTCGAAAAATCCAACATCAGGTTCTGAACGCTAAGCAACACGCAAGGGAAGCAGACATCGTCGCAGAAGCGGGTAAGCCGGGAACCGTGACCATCGCTACCAACATGGCTGGACGTGGAACAGATATTAAATTGACTCCAGAATCAAGGAAAGCCGGTGGACTTGCTATCGTCGGTACAGAAAGGCATGAATCAAGACGAGTTGACCGTCAGCTTCGAGGACGTTCAGGACGGCAGGGAGACGTTGGTTCTTCTCAGTTCTTTGTCTCTTTGGAAGATAACCTGATGCGAATGTTTGGCTCCGACCGGATCGCAAAACTCATGGACCGCATGGGCTTGGAAGAAGGAGAAGTTATCCAACATTCTATGATTACCAAGTCTATTGAAAGGGCCCAAAGGAAAGTAGAAGAAAATAACTTTGGCGTTAGAAAAAGACTTTTGGAATATGACGATGTCATGAATTCCCAAAGGGAAGTGGTCTACAAAAGGAGAAGAAATGCACTCAAGGGTGAGCGATTAGAATTGGATATTCTCAATGTCATGTATGATGTATGTTTTGACATCATTCAGATGGGTAAGTCCACGGAAGATGCGGACAACCTGAGGATGAACATCTTCAGTTCTTTGGGAATAGACCATCCATTCAGTGTGGATGACCTGAAATCCAAAGAAACAGGAGCCCTTACCCAACAGCTTTTTGATGCCGCCTACCAGCATTATGTGGGCAAAAATGAAAGCATTACCAACAAAGCCCTACCGGTTTTGAGAGATGTGTACACAAACAGAGGAGCCACAGTCAAAGAAATCATGGTACCGATTTCAGACGGCTTCAAGCAAATAGGCGTTGTTGTCAACTTGGAATCCGTGGTTAAAAACGAAGGAAGGGATCTGATCAGAAACATAGAGAAAAATGTTACTTTGGCCATTATTGACCAAAACTGGAAAGAGCACCTTCGTGACATGGATGACTTGAAGCAGTCTGTACAAAATGCCGTTTATGAACAAAAAGACCCCTTGTTGATTTACAAGTTTGAGGCTTTTGAAATGTTCAAGCGATTTGTCGGCAAACTCAATGAAGACACCATTTCATTCATTGCAAAAGCTGACCTTCCTGCCCAAGATCCTAGTCAGGTCAGGGCGGCACAGGCACCAAGAAGAGAAGAACACCAAGTGAAAGCCTCCAAAGAGGAAGTTGGGAGCAGTCTGAATCCAGGAGGAGGAAGACAATCATCTGCCGCAGTTGCCAATAGAACTGCATCTCCACAAATCGTGGCTCCAAGAAAATCCGATAAGGTCTATGGTAGAAATGACAAAGTCTCCGTACAATATCCTGACGGCAAAGTAATGAAAGACGTGAAGTTCAAAAGTGTTGAGCAGGACGTTCATTCAGGAAAGTGTGTGGTAATAGAACATTAACAAAGGCATCATGAAAAAGTCACTCTTGGTTTTGATATTTCCGGTAATTTTGATGAGTTCTTGTGCATTGATTAAGAAATCACCCGCTCCCTCAAATGAATATGAAAATTATCAGGAAGATTTGACCAGTTCTAGAATCACTTTTCCGGATTTGGAGGAGCAGGTTGAAAAATCAGAAACAGGGCCTAAGAATACTGAAGAAGTTTTGCCAGCTGATGAAGATCTTGAGATAGCGCTAAATAATCTGAAAGAGTCTAACAAAGCAGAAATGTATTGGAGCGGATATACGGTTTTGGTTTATAGTGGTGTTGACAGAGATCTTGCTTTCAAAACAAGGAATGACCTTTTCAGCTATTTTCCTGATTTCAAAACTGACATCCAATACCAACAACCAAGATATTTAGTCAAAGTTGGGAAGTTTGTCAACAGAATAGAAGCCCTCACTTATTATCATCAATTGAAAGAAAGTTATCCTTCTTCTAGAATCATTCAAGACAGATTTTTGAGAGATGGATATGTCATTCCTGAACCGGTTACGGATGGTCAAAAACAGAATTAAGGAGTTAGCCGCTGCGTATAAATCAGAGTTTATAGCCAATCGAAGGCATTTGCATGCCAATCCTGAGCTTTCTTTTCAGGAATACAAGACAGCCGCTTTTGTAGAAAAGCAGCTGAATAATCTCGGAATAAGCCAGATTGAACACAAAGCCAAAACAGGTCTCCTTGCTGTCATTGAAGGAAAAAACCCATCCAAAAAAGTAATTGCCCTTCGTGGGGATATGGATGCACTTCCAATTTTCGAGCAAAACGAAGTTCCATATAAATCTATCAATCCTGGCGTGATGCATGCCTGTGGACACGACGTCCATACAGCGTCCCTTTTGGGCGCAGCCAAAATCTTGAATGAAATCAAAGGCCAATTTGAGGGAACCATCAAACTTATTTTTCAGCCTGGGGAAGAACTCCTTCCTGGTGGCGCATCCCTGATGATCAAAGATAAAGTTCTCGAAAATCCAAGGCCTTCGGGAATCATTGGACAGCATGTGATGCCACTGATTCCGGTGGGAAAAGTCGGTTTTAGAAAAGGAATGTACATGGCAAGTGCTGATGAACTATACATCACTGTCAAAGGAAAAGGCGGACATGGTGCCATGCCTGAATCCTTGGTCGATCCTGTATTGATTGCTTCACACATGATTGTGGCTTTACAGCAAGTGGTCAGCAGAAATGCTTCCCCTAAGATTCCTTCCGTGCTTTCTTTTGGAAGAGTGGAGGCTTTGGGTGCTACCAATATTATTCCCAATGAGGTGAAAATTCAAGGAACATTCCGAACACTTAATGAAGAATGGCGATACAAAGCCCATCAGCATATGGTCAACATTGCCAAAGGAATAGTTGAAGGAATGGGAGGAGAACTGGATTTTGATATTAGGATAGGATATCCTTTTCTAAAAAATGCGGAAGCGCTGACAAGTAGAGCGCAGGAAGCGGCGGTCCAATATCTCGGAAGTGAAAATGTGGTAGACCTGGATGTATGGATGGCTTCGGAAGATTTCTCTTATTATACCCAAGAGATTGACGGTTGTTTTTACAGATTGGGAACCAGAAACGAAGTCAAAGGATTTGTTTCCGGTGTGCATACCCCCACTTTTGACATTGACGAAGATGCATTGGAAATCGGAGCTGGTCTGATGGCCTGGATTGCTGTTAATGAGTTGGGATCTTAATTATTACTATAGAAATACAGTAAAAATACGCTTCGCAAAATAATTAGAAATAATATATCCACTAAGATTTTAATTAAATAAACCGAAATATTTCAACCTTATATCTATTGTATTTCAACTTTATATCTACAGTATTTCAACCTTATTTCCCTATTATTTCCACCTTATTTCAGAATAAAAATGAAAAGTACCAGATCAATAATCCTGACTTTGCTGATTAGCTTAACCTTAACTACCCAATCATTTGCTTGGGGGCCAATAGGGCATTATGTAATCGGAAAACTTGCAGAATGGCAGATGAAGCCAAAGACCGTCAAAAAAGTAGAGGCTATTCTTCAACAGCAATCCATCTCTGGAGTCGGAGTATGGATGGACAATATCCGTTCGGACAAAAAATATGATTACACCAACACCTGGCACTGGGTGACCACTGTCGATGGGGAATACGATCCTGCAATCCAAGAGAAAAGCGGGGATGCCTACGAGGCCTTTTTGAAAATCAAAGAAAACCTCAAAAAAGGCGGACTAACTCCCGAAGAAGAAAGAGATCAATTGCGGTTGCTCATTCATATTGTAGGTGATTTGCATCAGCCCTTCCATGTAGGTAAGCCCGGTGACCGGGGAGGAAATGATGTCAAGGTTAGTTTTTTCAACAAAGAGACTAACATCCATGCGATCTGGGATTCTGACCTGATTGAAGGAAAGAAGATGAGTTATACCGAAATTGCTACTGAATTGCAGTTAAGAGTCAATCCGGTTTTGATCCAAAAATATAATTCCGCAACACCTGCTGATTGGTTAAGGGAAGCAGCAGCGATGAGACCTGATATGTATGACATCCCCGAAAACGGAAGGATCGGGTATGAATATATCTATAAGCATTACCACCATGTGGAGGAAAGACTGACCGCTGCGGGTATCAGGTTGGGTAAAGTTTTGGAAGAGATATATGGGTAAAAATCATCTCAAATAACACTCCTAAAACCGGCTTTGAAAATTGCCGGTTTTTTTTTGGCAATTCTTTGGGAAGACTCCAATTTGGAAGCAATATGGTTGGAGAAGAGAAGATTTTAGTAATTTCGAACTATGCAAAAGGATATATGGTTGGGCCTCTTGACAATCTCAGTTTTGTTATAGAATTTGCATTTATTATTAAATAAATTTTCTGTTTACATAAGATTTAGGCCACATAAATGTCACCCAGGCTAAGTATATTGTTATTTCGAATGAAATTCCATTCCGTGCAAAGCTTGGCCTTTATTGCAATTTTTTTTGCAATTCTTTCGATATCTGATGCTTTTGCCCAAGGCAAACTTAAAACCATGGTCAAAATCCAAGGAACTCCCCCTGAAGAATTCCCCATTTTTTACGAACGCTTTCACTCAGACTCGGCTTTCCAAATGTCACGAATCATGTTTCCCCTTGAGGGATTGAGGCAATACGGGATGGAGGAAATCCCGTGGACTGCCGACAATTGGGAATTGATGCGAACAAGGATTTATCAGGTGGATACCCTGCAGTTTAAGACCAAAGTAAAACATAAGAAAAAATACTTTGAACAGACCCTGTGGATTGAAGGCACCAATTTTTCATCCATGCGCAGGTTTGAACTCCTCGGCAACAGGTGGTTTTTGGTCTATGCGTATGAGGGGAGTCTTTAGATATGAATAAATCAATGGTGGAATAAATTACCCCACCATAGATCATTTTTGCATCACTTTCTCTTTGCCTTAAATGTCCCGTTGGGTTGGACAAACAATACCTCGGCAATATTACCTGACTCTCCTTCTACAAATTCCAATTTGAAACCATCCAGGATTTTTAAAGCAAACTTGTGTTTTTCCAGTGGCAGCAGCTCGTATTCAGGTTGGCCAGGCACAAGCAGGTACAGGGTGTTCTCGCCTTTGATGTAGGTTTTGGCAACAATTCCCGGCAGTTCATAATCACCCACATATTTTTCCAATTCAGCTTTGTCCATGATGACCCCTTTTGGAGTCCTCTTGAACTCGAGGTGGTCTACGGCAGGTTCTAGTTTGGACACGAAAGAAGAAATATCTCCGCTATCGTTTGTCCTGAAATTGAACTGAATTCCTATTCCTGCCAACGTATCGACTTTACCTTCCACGATCCGGTAAGGAGAAAATACATCATAGTGGAAATGCTTCAGCCACATGTTATTCTTTCCTGCTTTGACAAAAAGAGAATCGTTTTTATAAATAATTTCTAACGAACCATACCCCGGATTGGTGTAATCTCCGGTATATTCCACCAAAAGATGAGAAGGTTTTGTTCCGGTTTTTTGGGAAGATATTTTTGTGGCCAATGCTTCTTTTTCAGCTGCTTTGGCTTTGTCAGCACGTTCTTTGAATGTTTTGTTCCAATCTGTCTTTGTTACTTTCAATAACCTGTCGCTGATAATATTTCGCACCATTCCTGGAATTACAGAACCGTTTTGGTTGGCAAGTACTACGATCCCAATGCTATCTGTGGGGAAAAAACTGACATTGGCTGAGAAACCATCAATGTTGCCTCCATGCTCGACTCGATAATGCCCCTTATATGAAGATGTCATCCAACCGAATCCATAAGCGCTCATATGTAAATCCGGGAATTCCTTGTCTGGTACTCCCCCACCTATGACCATTTGTGTACTCATGGCCTCTTTTACATAAGATTCAGGCAGGATTTGCTTTCCTTCGAATTTGCCGCCATTGATCCAAGTCATCACCCAATTTGACATTTCGGTAACGTTGCTGTTGATGCTGCCTGCCGGACCCATGGCTGCAATGTCATAATAATCCATTTTTTTGATGACAGAATCATTTTTGACTTCATAGCCAAAAGAGGCATCTTTTCCATTTTTGAGGCCATCGATTATGGTGCTCGAGGTGGACATTTCAAGTGGGACAAAAAAATGGGTGGCAATGTTTTCATCCCAGGTTTTGCCCGTGATTCGCTCGGCGATTACGCCTTGGGTAAGAAACATAAAGTTATTGTAATACCATCTTTCTCTCACCTTGGCAAAAGGTTCCTGAAAGGCAATCCGCTGCATGAGGCTGTCTCTTGAATTGCTTGAAAAGAGGTACCAACTGATGTCATGTCTCGGAAGACCTGTTCGGTGGGTCATGATGTCCCGGATGGTGATGAGTTCGTTCATTTCAGCGTTTTTGAACCGTAACTCAGGGATGTGTTTGATGGGGCTGTCTTCAAAAGTAAGTTTGCCATCTTCCTTCAAAATCCCAAGAAGACCGGATGTAAAAGCCTTGCTGCTTGACCCAATGGCAAAATTAGTGTTGGGAGTGACGGGGGTTTTGTTTTCATAATCCCGGTAGCCAAAGCCTTTGGAATAGACGATTTTATCTTTTTCGACTACCGCTACTGCAAAACCCGCAGCATGCCAGGTTTTCAGCAATTTATCGAGTTCGGCATCCAAGCCGGCGAATCTGTCTGCGGAGGATTTTTTTTGGCCGAAGGCGGTGGAAATCGAAAAAGTCAAGAAGAGAAAAAGGAAGATATGTTTCATAGAGGGCTGTGGTTTAACGGGATTAATTTAGGGAATTTGTGTGAGAAAAAAATGAATCAACTCTTCAAGGTCCTCAATTTTGATTTTGAATTTTTTGGATAAAAATAAAATTTATAGCAAATCCCCTCCTTCCTCTTTAATTTGGGCACATATCAATTAACAAGCCTTTGTCCTCTTTTTTTGATACCAAGATAGATTACCTCCGTGGAGTGGGTCCCCAAAAAGCAGTCCTTTTCAATAAGGAACTGTCCATATTCACTTATGGGGAACTGATCCAACATTATCCTTTTCGCTATGAGGACAGGACGCAGTTTTTCAAAATCAAGGACATCAATGAGGACTTGGAGCATGTACAGGTAGTAGCTAAAATCCGATCAATTGAGACGATAGGAGAAGGAAACAGAAAAAGACTTGTTGCCCATATCTTTGACGAAACTGGGGAAATGGAACTCACTTGGTTCAAAGGAATCCAATGGGTCATCAAAAAACTTATCATTGGTGTTCCTTTTGTCTTCTTTGGCAAACCCAATAAGTACGGAAGGAAATACAGCATCGCCCATCCCGAAATGGAACCGGTAACAGCCGTGCAGGAAGAAAAGAGTTTTTTCCAGCCGGTCTATCCGACTACTGAAAAACTCAGGGCAAAATTCCTTGACTCCAAAGGGATTTCCAAAATCATGGAGGGGTTGGTTCAGGTGGCTTATCCCCAGATCCAGGAAACCATGCCCGAGGATATCCTGCAGCGATTCAACCTCATTTCAAAAAAAGAAGCAGTCAAACAAATCCACTTTCCTGACAATCCTGAAATCCTCAAAAAGGCAAGGTTCAGGCTGAAGTTTGAGGAATTTTTCTTTGTGCAGCTTCGACTGCTGAAGTTGAAACTTACCAGAACCGAAAAGTCAAAGGGTCAGATTTTGAACCAGACTGAGCTTTTGACCAAATTCTACAAGGAGCACTTGCCTTTCCAACTGACCGAAGCACAAAAGCGTGTCGTCAGGGAAGCATTTGCCGATATGAAATCTGGGAAGCAGATGAACCGCTTGATCCAAGGTGATGTAGGCAGTGGCAAAACCATGGTGGCGTTTATTTGTATTCTCATTGCGATCAGCTCCGGTGCACAGGCTTGCCTGATGGCGCCGACCGAGATATTGGCCAACCAACACCATGAAGGCTTGAAAGAATATGCAGGCCTGATGGGTTTGAAAATCGCTTTGCTCACCGGGTCCACCAAAAAATCTGCCCGTAAAGTCATTCATGAAACGTTACTCTCTGGCGAATTGCACATCATCATCGGTACGCATGCGTTATTGGAGGATGTGGTACAGTTTAGAAATCTTGGCTTGGCGATTGTCGATGAGCAGCACCGGTTTGGAGTGGCGCAGCGGGCAAAGCTTTGGGCCAAAAATGAGCAGTTTATCCCCCATGTATTGGTGATGACAGCCACGCCGATACCTAGGACCTTGGCCATGACACTGTATGGTGATCTGGATATTTCCGTGATTGACGAAATGCCTGCCGGTAGAAAGCCTATCCAAACTGTCCATCGCTATGACAAAGACAGGTTGAAGGTTTTTGGCTTTATGCGGAAGCAGATTCAATTGGGAAGGCAGATTTATGTGGTGTATCCCTTGATTGAAGAATCGGCAACATTGGATCTCAAAAACCTGATGGACGGATTTGAAAGCATCAGCAGGGCATTTCCCGAATATCCTGTCAGCATCGTGAACGGTAACATGAAGCCTGCTGACAAAGACTTCGAAATGCAGCGATTTGTAAAGGGAGAAACAAAAATCATGGTAGCTACCACAGTCATCGAGGTGGGAGTCAATGTACCCAATGCGTCAGTGATGGTGGTGGAGAATGCGGAGCGCTTTGGCTTGTCACAGTTGCATCAGTTAAGAGGTCGCGTAGGCCGGGGCGCTGATCAGTCCTATTGCATTTTGATGACCAAATATGAATTGTCAAAAGACAGCCGTGTCCGGTTGGAGACGATGGTCAGAACCAACAATGGTTTTGAAATTGCAGATGTGGATTTGAAGCTCCGTGGACCGGGAGACCTGATGGGAACACAGCAAAGCGGCTTGGCGGATTTGTTGATCGCCGACCTGAGTAAAGATGCTCCTATTTTGACCATGGCAAGGGATGCCGCACAATTACTGTTGCAGGATGATCCCGACCTGAGCTTTCCCAATCACACCATGGTCCTCCGTCAAATCAAAAACCAAAAGAAACACGCTATTAATTGGAGTAGGATATCCTAAAAATTTACAAATACAGCTAAAGTCAAAAAAAATGTTTCCCGCAGATGACGCAGATTTTCGCAGATTGGTTCTTCGGCATCCGCGGGAAAATAAATCAAATCATTACCTTTTTCACAGTTTTGGCGGATTCTAGGATGGCATTGACGATGCGAATATCTCTCAATCCTTCTTCGCCCGGAACAGGCATTGGCTTGCCTCCCATGATGGCCAAGGAATCCATGTCCATTTGGTTGGCTTGTTGCCACGGAACATCATAAGGGAAGTTGATTGCTCCCAATGGACTTTTCCCTTTATTTCCTGAATAGGCAGAAAACGGTGCCATTTCGATCAAACCTTTTTCGCATTTGATGTTGAGGAAGTTTGTATTTTCAGCAAAGGAAGTCTTGATATTGCCGATTACACCACCTGGAAATTCCAGTTGGGCCTCCACGATTTCCCCCAAACCATCCTTGTAAATTTCAGGCCTTTCGGTCCATACTTTCGCGGTGTTGACAGCGATAGGTTCCATCCCGCTGCCCAATCTTGCTCCCTGAATGGCGTACACGCCCATGTCAAAAATCACTCCTCCACCCATTTCCTTTTTTTGTTTCCAATGGTCTGTCCGTCCTTCTCTATAACCTGCTGCACAGTCCACTTGGAGAACTTTTCCGAGCTGACCTTCCTTGACTATTTTTTGGTAAGCGAGGGTATTTGGTTCGTGTTGACAGCGGTAACCTATCGAAAGACTCACCTTATTTTTCTTGCAGGCATCGATCATGGTTTGACATTCCTGTACGGTCATGGCCATGGGTTTTTCGCACCAAACGTGCTTGCCGGTGGCGGCAGCTTTGACCACATATTCCATGTGCATCGAAGGTGGAAGGACAATATAGATCACATCGATGTCAGGATTATTGGCAATGCCCGACATGTTTTCATAGGTGTAAATGTTCTTGTCCGGGATGTTGTATTTGGCTTTCCAGGTTTCTGCTTTGGCGGGAGTTCCTGTGACGATTCCTGCGAGTTGGCAGTGCTTGGTAATCTGAAGTCCGGGCGCAAGTAAGTCCGTGCTGTAATATCCCAATCCAACCAATGCAACTCCAAGTTTGTCTTTTCTCAATGGATTGCATGACGCTATCAGATTCAGTGGAGATAGTAGACTGGCACCTGTGACAAGCGATAGCGTTTTGAGGGTATCCCTCCTGTTGAAATTTTTCATATTTAATAGGTTTATGGTTAATCTGTGATGTATAAGATCTTAACATCTTCAATTTAGCCATTTTTGGAATATCGTTCAAAAAAATCCTTAAATTAGAAGGGAATCCAATTTTTCACCAAATCCAAAATACTATGAAAATGATCATATTAACCGTTTTCTTCCTCCTTCCGATATTCGCTTTTGCCCAAGGCACACATAAACCAGTACTAACTTTAGAGGACGCAATGCGGATGGCTGACGCAGCGGAAGCCAAAGCCAAACAGGAAAACTGGAACGTGGTGATTGCAATTTTGGATGATGGCGGACATCTGATTACGCTCAGAAGAATGGACGGGGTACAGTTGGGGAGCATTGACCTGGCACAGACCAAAGCCAAAACCGCTGTTTTTTACAAAAGAGCATCCAAGGTTTTTGAAGATCAGGTCACACAGGGAAATATCCGCCCTTTATCCATGCCGAATGTTTTTGCTTCGGAAGGAGGAGTTCCCATCATAAAAGATGGTGTAGTAATCGGGGCAATCGGTGTCTCCGGAGTGACGTCGGTACAGGATGGTATTGTGGCGGCTGCGGGGTTGGCGGTATTGTAAATAGAATAAATCAAATGCTTTCAAGTATTTTCAATTAAAAATGCTTCAATTAATAATCCGTCTTAAGATATGAACACTTCAGAACTTAAATCAAATCTTCACAAAATCATTGATACCATTGAAAGTGAACAATTGCTTCAGTCTTTATTTGATTTGCTGAAGGAAAAGAAAACCCCAAATTCTAACAAAGCATTGGATCTTCTCACTGAGGAACAAAAAGCAGAATTGTTTCTCTCCTTTGAAGAATCTGAAATAGAAGAAAATCTAATTAATAAGGAGAAATTTCAAAATATTGATGAGTAAAAATCCCCTCCTGAAAGCATCAGAAGGGGTTATGGTTTAATAGGGAGCTGATTATTTATTGTTTTTGAAGAACCTATCGTGTAACCGATACCGCGCATCATTGGTGGCTTTGACGGTTTTGGATTCGGTGTTGATTACCATCACGGGGGGATTGTCATCCTTTGGCAATGCCTTGGGCCATTCGGGAAGGCCTTCTCCATTTGGATTTCCTGTTTTCACAAAATTTGTGAAGAATTCCAACATGGTTTCAGAGGTTTTGTAATCATCTTCTGTCCAGGCAAATTCTTTGATGCGGTCAAGATTTCCCATGGCATATTCGATTTCGGCGGCATGTGGAGCGCCGAGGTCTTTTGGTCTTGGAGGCGCATTGTTCGCTCTTTTGGAAGTTCCCCCGGCTAGCCCTGTTTCCAAAGTTTGATCCACCAAAGGCGGTCTCAACTTGGCATACAAATATCTATAAATAGGTTGATCGGAGTTGCTGCGGTGAAGGTCGAACCACTTCCAAGTATTGTAAGAAATAAACCTGTCACCAGCCAAATCCATAGCAGAGTATGCCACCTGTTCTTCTGTCTCATGCGGATACAGGTTCAATACTTCCTCAAAATCATTGGGATAAGCCTGCTTTACCTTCGTGATGAAATTCTCTTTGGTATATGGCAATCCCTGCATGAAAGCCGCGGCAGGATTTTCCTGTGTATTCCAACCCAAAAGCAAAGGGACTTGTGCCTGCTCACGTGCATTGAAGATTTCTACCAAACTTTTTGGAAGCACATGGTCATCGAGGACAACCGGGAATTTAAGTCCTGGTGAATCATTATACATCTCATAGATGTCTCGGGCAGGGAGTTTTCTCATTTCGGCAATGCTTTTGACGCCGAATTTCTGTAGAAATTCCACTCCTATTTTTTCAGCTTCTGCCAAAGTGGTCGGGGCCAAAGCCGAAACGCCTGATCCACTTTCTCCGATTGCTCCGGCTATCAGGTTTCTAGACAATGGGGAAGCCATTTGGTAACTGACGGCAATCGAACCTGCTGATTCGCCGGCAATAGTAACTTTCTTAGGATCACCTCCAAAAGCAGCAATGTTTTCATTGACCCATTTCAGGGCCATTGCCTGATCCATCAAAGCATAATTTCCAGATGCCTTGTAAGGTGCCTCAGCACTGAGTTCAGGATGTGCCAAGAAGCCAAAGATGTTGAGTCTATAATTGACAGTCACGACGACGACCCCTTTTTTGGCCATGCTTTCTCCGTCATACCGCGGTTCGGCACCGTCGCCTGCCACAAATCCACCTCCGAAGAAATAAACCAAAACAGGTAAATCCTTGCTTGATCTTGTTGTGGGAGTCCACACATTCAGGTAGAGACAATCTTCACTGACTCCGTTGGACCTAGAATTCATGTCTCCCCAAACCAACTTTTGCATGGGTCGTGGACCGAATTCTTTTGTCACTTTTACACCAGACCAATTGTCCATTGGTTGTGGTGCTTTCCATCTCAAATCTCCTACCGGTGGTTTTGCAAAGGGAACTCCGAAGTAGGTTTGTATTCCGGTTTTGGTATTGTAATCCCCTTCAATGGTGCCGTTTTTGATGGCAGTCTGTACAGGAAATGCGTCTTTTCCTTGGGCCAACAATGCATATGAACCCATAAGGAAGAAAACAAGAGTGAGTAAGCTATTTTTCATATCGATTTAAACCTATTGTCTCATAATGAGACAATAATAATTGTTTGTTAACATTTTTCCTATTTACTTGAAGGATTATTCATCAGCCCCCAAGTATGACGGTTCTCGAAACGCAGGGTTTTTTACCCCATATCGCATTTGATTCGGTTGTTTTTGGTTTTTCAAAAGGAAAGCTAAAAATCCTGCTGATGGAATACCATGATACAGGTTGGCTTGCTTTACCGGGAGGTTTTGTCGGGAAGAATGAAGACCTCGATGAAGCGGCCAAACGTGGACTGAAAGAAAGGACAGGTTTGGACAATATCTACTTGGAGCAGTTTTACACTTTTGGAAATATGGCAAGGTTCCGGCCTGAGGTGATGCAGACTATTTTGGCAGCCAATGGTTTTCATTTGGATTCGGACCATTGGATGTTGGACAGGTTTATTTCGGTCTCCTATTTTGCCTTGATTGACTTCGAAAAAGTAATCCTGACTCCAGATGAATTGTCGGATTCTATAGCATGGTACGAAATCGAAAACCTGCCAAACCTGATTTTGGACCACAATGCGATCGTCAGGAAAGCCCTGCAAACTTTAAAGGAAAATCTGGAACGGAAACTTATCGGTGGAAATCTGCTTCCGGAGAGATTTACGATGAATGAGCTGCAGCAAGTTTATGAAGCTATTTTTGGCCAAAAACTCCGAAGAACCACCTTTCAGAGAAAAATGCTCGGGCTAGAGATCCTTGAAAGACATGAAAAATTATACACCGGCAAAAGCCACAAAGCACCGTATCTTTATAGTTTTAGGAAGGTCTAGGATCGGGTTATCCAAACAGATCAGTTTGTAATTTCTCCTCTTCAGGCAGCGAGACTTATTTCCACATACTCGTTTTTTTAAAATTTCCCTTGATTTCATTTTAAAAAAGGTATACCTGCAATAAATATTCTTGGATTCGATATCCCCCATTATATTTTCTAAATTTTTTTCACCAAATTCAAAAACACCAATCAACCATACGATAGAATGAAAAAACTAATATTATTTGGCATGATGCTGCTCATGTCTTTTCCTTCTTTTTCCCAAAGAGGAAAATCCACTCCTCCGCCTGCCCCGGCATTTGATGCGGAAATGTATCAAGGACTCAAATGGAGGAACATTGGGCCTTTTAGAGGAGGCCGGTCTAATGCCGTTTCAGGAGTGCCCAACAATGATCAGGTATTTTTTGTAGGCTACACAGGTGGCGGCCTTTGGAAAACCGATAATGCAGGAATTTCCTGGCACAACATTTCAGATGGTTTTTTCAAGACCGGTACTGTGGGAGATATCGCTGTCAGTGAATCCGATCCAAATGTGATCTACGTTGGCATGGGCGAGCATGCGATCCGTGGAGTGATGACCTCTTTTGGAGATGGCATATACAAGTCTACAGATGGCGGTAAAACCTGGAAAAACATGGGTTTGGAAAAGACCCGGCATATTTCAGATGTCATCATCCATCCCAATAATCCTGATATTGTTTTTGTGGCTTCTCAGGGTGCGGCACATGGACCGAGTGAGGAAAGGGGGATCTATAAAAGTACTGATGGGGGCAATACCTGGACCAAGGTATTGTATGTGGATCAAAATACGGGAGCTTCATCCTTGAGTATGGATTTCAACAATCCGAGGATTTTATACGCCGCTACATGGGAATACCGCAGATTGCCTTGGCAGGTACAAAGTGGCGGTGCAGGATGTAGCATCTGGAAATCTGTAGATGGTGGAGATACTTGGGCAAAAATCAATACTGGCCTTCCGACGGAAATGGGGAAAATCGGTGTCAGTGTCTCAAGGGCCAATTCAGATAGGGTTTTTGCCATTGTGGAAGCAGAGAAATCGGTAGCCGGAGTCTATCGCTCGGATAATGGAGGCGAGACTTGGACACATATGACCAACAACCAATTGTTGACTTCAAGGTCTTGGTATTATATGGAAGTGGCGGCTGACCCAGTAAATGCCGATGTGGTCTATGTCCTCAATTCACCCTTGACCAAATCCATAGATGGAGGAAAAAATTTCACGGTAGTACCTGTCAGACATATCGATACGCATGACCTTTGGATCAATCCCAAAAATCCAGCGAACATGATTTTGGGAGATGATGGTGGTGCTGAGATTACTTATGATGGTGCCAAAAGTTGGTCCACTCAGGACAATCAGCCTTCTGCCCAATTTTACAGGGTGAATGTGGATGCAGGTTTTCCTTATAAGGTTTATGCCGGACAACAGGACAATACTTCCCTGGTCATCGCCAGTAGGAACAATTACATCGGATTGACAGATAAGGATTGGTTTATCGGTCCGGGTTGCGAATCGGCTTTTATTGCTTTTGACCCCAAAAATCCTGTCATGCTTTATGGGGGATGTTATCAGGGTTTGATTGATGTTTTGGATACCCAAAACGGCCACAGCAAAGATATCCGTCAATATCCCGCCAATATTTTGGCCTATGATGCCAAGGATATGAGGTATCGTTTCAATTGGAATGCGCCTGTAATAGCTTCTCCGCATGATTACAACACCATCTATCATGGTGGAAATATTCTTTTCAAAACTACTGACGGAGGCCTATCATGGGAAGAAATCAGCCCTGACCTCACGCGAAATGAGGAATCAAAACAAGGACCGGGTGGCGCACCGATCACCAATGAAGGCGCAGGCGGAGAAAACTACAATACCTTAAGCTATGTCATAGAATCTATCCATGAAAAAGGAGTGATCTATACCGGGAGTGATTGTGGTCTGGTCCATATCACCAAGGACGGTGGAAAAACCTGGGAAAACATTACCCCTGCGGGGTTACCCGAAAGCCTTATCCAATCTATAGAAGTTTCTCCTCATGAAAAAGGAACGGCATTTGTGGCCGCCACGCGCTACAAGTTCAACGATTTTTCCAATATGTCTTTCAAAACTACTGACTATGGAAAAACCTGGTCCAAAATAGATGCAGGAGTTGACAAAGATGATTTTATCAAGGTGATAAGAGAGGACCGAAAAGTGAAAGACCTTTTATATGGAGGAGCAGAGAGGGGTTTTTATGTTTCCTTCAATGGCGGGTCAAATTGGCAAAAACTTCAATTGAATCTTCCTGTAGTTCCGGTTACAGACATCGCTTTTGCTGAGAATGACATGGTTGTTTCTACTGGAGGAAGGGCATTTTGGATTTTGGATGACTTGAGTGCCCTGCAGCAGTCCAAAGGTAATTTCTTAAGCTTGAAAATTTATACCCCAAAGCCAACCTACAAATATGAAGGATACATTCCTTCTTGGATGGATCTTCCTCCCGGAATCGGTGAAAATCCTGTTTCGGGCGTGATCTTGGATTACTATTTGCCCGAAAAAGCGGATTCAATGGAAGTGACACTTGAAATCATGGACGGGTCAGGCAAGGTCATCCGGTCTTATTCTTCGATAAAGGATGAGAGTTTCAAGCCTTTCTCCGGCGGGCCTTCACCCGAACAGGTGATTCCTTCCAAAAAAGGATTGAACAGGTTTGCATGGAATTTTAGAGGTGAAACTTTATTGGACATACCCAATGCCTTTGTCTATGGTGATTATAGCGGCCACCGCGTAGCTCCGGGAAAATACAAAGCAAAGCTAAGTTATAATGGGGCCATATCCGAAACCGAAATAGAGGTGGTACAGGATCCAAATCTCAAAAACATCAGCTCCCAACATTGGAAGGATCAACAGGAGTTGCTTGAAAAAGCAGCTTTATCCATAACCGATATCCACCAATCCGTGAATGACATGAGGAAAGTCAAAAGTCAGCTAGAACATCATAATTCTTTGTTGAAAGAAAAAGAAGATGCCAAAGAACTCTATCAGGCGGGAGAGGATTTGATCCAAAAATTGGTTGATTGGGAAGCAAAACTCGTAGAAACCCGTCAGGGAAATTTCCAGGATGTCATCAATTTCCCAAGTCAATTAAATGCCCAATACTTTGACTTAAGGAGTACCGTCGATGTGCATGACCCAAGATTGACGGCCGGTTCCAAGCAGCGCTTGGTTGATTTGGACGAAGAGTGGGCGGGATATAAATCGGATTTGAAACTCCTAATTAAAAATGATATTTGGCAATACAATGAAAAATTTAAGGCGCAGAATCTTCCCGCTGTGATTATCGAATGACCTTAGCAATAAAAAAATAAATCGCAATTAAACTTTTTGCTTTCAAAGTCGTCTAAAAGAGGGGTTTTAAAACCTCTCTTTTACATTTTCTCCAAACCAAAACAATTACACATTATGAAAATCATTGCCTCTTTAATTATTCTGTTGACTTCAGTAGTCGCTTTTGTGGATAGCCCTGTCCCGGCTACAGTTAACATTTCTGAAAGTACCCTTACTTGGAAAGCGAAGAAAGTAACCGGAGAGCATTATGGCAAAGTGCCATTTTCTGATGCCAAACTTGATTATGCCAATGGAAAAATCACCGGCGGTTCCTTCGAAATGAACATGACTGCACTGACTGTTGAAGACATCACCGATGCAGGTTCCAACAAAAAGTTAACTGACCATTTGAAGTCTGATGACTTTTTCTCAGTGGAGAAATTCAATAAATCAAAATTTGTTGTCAAGCAGGCTAAATCCTCCAACGGCAAAGATTACGAAATCACGGGAGACCTGACTATCAAAGGCATCACCGCTCCTGTCACTTTTCCCGCTAAAGTAGAGGTCGCAGGCAATAAAATCACTGCAACAGGCACCATCACTTTTGACAGAACCAAATATGATATCAAATACCGCTCAGGTAGTTATTTTGAAGACTTGGCTGACAAGCTGATTTATGACGATGTCACTTTGGATGTCAAATTGGTAGCAATGAATTAATATCAAACCCTATGCAATAGACCCAATACCTTGACAGGTATTGGGTTTTTTCTTTTTTACCTGCATGGGTTGTTAATTTTCCTAAATATTTGGTGATGGCTTCGATATTAAAGGCAAACACTTTAGTAATTTAGCCAAATGGAGTATAAATGGATAATCAGAGAAAAAGCAGATCCAAAGGCCGTTGAAACTCTGGGGAAAGAAATCAACCTCAACCAGACCTTAGCCAATATGCTAGTCAATAGAGGGGTAGATACTTTTCAGAAGGCCAAAGATTTTTTTAGACCAGACCCCGATAAGTTGCACGATCCTTATTTGATGAAGGACATGGACAAGGCAGTGGAAAGATTGGCCTTAGCCATCCAAAGAGAAGAAAAAATCTTGGTGTATGGAGATTATGATGTGGATGGGACTACCTCTGTGGCTATGTTTTATGGATTTCTGAAGCATTTTTACCCTCATGTCAGCTTTTACATTCCGGACAGATACAAAGAAGGATATGGGATTTCTGACAAAGGGGTTCGGTTTGCTGCCGAGAATAATTTTAGTTTGGTAGTTTCTTTGGATTGTGGGATCAAAGCAATCGAAAAAGTGGCTTTGGCCAGAGAACTTGGAGTTGATTTTATCATTTGTGACCACCACACACCTGGAGATATTTTACCTCCGGCTGTGGCGATTTTGGATCCAAAGAGACTTGATTGCAATTATCCTTACAAGGAATTAAGCGGTTGTGGTGTGGGATTTAAATTGGTTCAGGCATTTTCTGCTTACCGAAAAGACGACCCCGCCAAAGTAATGGCCTATCTTGACCTTCTAGCCGTCAGCATTGCTGCTGATATTGTGCCGATTACAGGGGAGAACCGGATTTTGACTTTTTACGGTATAGAAAGGATCAATAACAATCCAAGACCTGGATTAAAAGCTTTGATCTTAAGGAGTAAAATTGATAAGGATATTGAGATTTCAGATATTGTCTTCAAAATCGGTCCGAGGATCAATGCCTCAGGGAGATTGGAACATGCCAAAGCATCGGTCGAATTACTGATTTCAGATGACCTCGAAGATGCACTTGCAAGGGCAGAGATCGTGGACACGGTAAATGCAGCCCGCAAAAACTTTGATGAAAACATCACCAAAGAAGCACTAAGCATGATTCAGGGGATGGAAATAATCAGCCATAAGAAGACCACTGTTTTGTTCAAGGAAGATTGGCACAAAGGTGTCATTGGCATTGTGGCTTCCCGCTGCATTGAGAAATATTACAGGCCTACCATCATTCTTACAGAGTCAAATGGCAAAGCCACAGGCAGCGCAAGGTCTGTGTTTGATTTTGATATCTATGAAGCCATCAGCGAATGCAGCGACTTACTTGAACAATTTGGCGGGCATAAATATGCGGCTGGATTGACGCTTTCTGTAGCCAATGTTCCTTCATTTCAGGAAAGATTTGAGGAAGTAGTCAGTGCAAGGATAGACGAAATCCACATGAAACCTGTCCTTGAGGTCGATGACGAGATATTATTGGATCAGATCAATTATCGGTTTTTCAATATACTTAAACAGATGGCGCCTTTTGGTCCGGGTAATCCAGAACCAATATTTTGTGTCAGCCAGGTATACGCTGAAGATGTAAGGGTATTAAAGGACAAGCATCTTAGATTCAATTTGGTGCAGGACGGTCAGGAAACCAAACCAGTTTGTATAGCTTTTGGAATGGCTGATAAGAACATTTATCCTGATGAGATCATTTACAAGATGCTCAACCGAAAAATGCGCTTTGATCTGGCTTTTGAGATCCGGGAAAATACCTTTAGGAATACCAGTAGTTTACAACTGTACGTGAAAGATATTAAATTTGATTGATGATGAAGCTTAGGGCAGAAAATCTGGTAAAAATATACAAAGGCCGAAGGGTGGTCGATAACATTTCTGTGGAGGTGCAACAGGGGGAAATAGTGGGATTATTGGGGCCAAACGGTGCGGGCAAGACAACTTCTTTCTATATGATCGTTGGCCTCATCCAACCCTATGAGGGAGAGATATTTTTGGAGAATAAGAACATCACCAAACTCCCCATGTACAAAAGGGCCAAATTGGGAATCGGCTACCTGGCACAAGAGGCTTCTGTTTTTAGAAAACTGTCTGTGGAAGAAAATATCATGGCAGTACTGGAGATGACCAACAAAAGCAAGGCTGAAAGAAAAGAGAAAACAGAAACTCTGCTCGAGGAATTCAGCCTGACCCATGTAAGAAAGAATCTAGGCATGGTGCTTTCAGGCGGTGAAAGACGGAGAACAGAGATCGCTCGCGCCCTTGCGGTGGATCCAAAATTTGTATTGTTGGATGAGCCTTTTGCAGGTGTGGACCCAATAGCCGTAGAGGAAATCCAAGGGATTGTAGCCAAGCTGAAGACAAAAAATATCGGGATTTTGATCACGGACCACAATGTCAATGAGACGCTTTCGATCACGGATCGTGCTTATTTGATGTTTGAGGGAAAACTGCTCAAAGCAGGTACAGCCGAGGAACTTGCAGAAGATGAGCAGGTGAGGAGAGTTTATTTAGGACAGCAATTTGTACTCAAACGTAAAATTTTTCACTGATGGAAGTAGTCAATACTTTTATGACCTGGATTTTTAAGAACAGGATAGGTCAGATCGAAAACTTCAAAACCAACCCAATCGAAGTTCAGGAAAATCTTCTGAAAGAACTTATTGAAAAAGCAGAGGACACCGAATTTGGGAAAAAGTATAAATTTTCAAAAATCAATTCCTACAGGGATTTTGCAAAACAAGTTCCGATCCATAGCTACGAACAGATAACTCCCTATATCGAGAAGACAATGAAAGGAACACAAAACGTCCTTTGGCCTTCAGAGATCATTTGGTTTTCAAAATCTTCAGGCACTACCTCGAGCAGGAGCAAATACATTCCTGTTTCGGAAGAATCATTGGAAGACTGTCATTTCAAGGGAGGAAAAGACATGCTCTCACTCTACGTGAGCAATTACCCCGACAGCAAGCTATTCACAGGCAAAAGCCTGAGTATCGGAGGAAGCCTTTCCAAAAATCCATTCAATGGCGAAAGTGAAAGCCAGGTTGGGGACATTTCTGCTGTCATCATGCATAATCTTCCCCTTTGGGTTCAGTTTGCAAGAACACCGAGTCTGGATGTGGCGCTTATGGGTGAATGGGAATCCAAAATCGAGCGAATGGCAAATGAGGTGATGGATGAAAACGTAGTCAGCATCGCCGGGGTACCGACTTGGACCATTGTCCTGATTCAGAAAATTCTGGAACTCAAAAACGCCAAAAACATCCTTGAAGTCTGGCCAAATTTGGAAGTTTTTTTTCACGGTGCTGTCGCATTTGGACCCTATCGCAAACTATTCCGGGAGCTGATTCCATCTTCTAAAATGCGGTATTTGGAAATTTACAATGCCTCAGAAGGTTTTTTTGGAATTCAGGACCAAAAGGAATCTGAAGAACTTTTGCTCATGTTGGATTATGGGATTTTTTACGAGTTTGTTCCTATGGAAGAAATCCTTAAAGAATCGCCAAAGGCATTGCCACTTTCAGCGGTGGAGGTGGGAAAGAATTATGCGATGCTGATCACTACCAATGGAGGTCTGTGGAGGTATGCTATCGGGGATACAGTCAAGTTTACCAATACTTCTCCTTATCGGATCAAAATCTCAGGAAGGACCAAGCATTTTATCAATGCATTTGGAGAAGAAGTGATCGTCGAAAATGCCGATAAAGCTATCCAGGCGGCTGAGGAAGCGACCAATGCCACAATCACCAATTACACGGCTGCACCTATTTATTTCGGAGATTCCGGAAGCAAAGGTGCCCATGAGTGGATCATCGAGTTCAGGTCTATGCCGAGCAATCAGGATAAGTTTACCGAGATTTTGGATACTACTTTGAGGGAAGTCAATTCGGATTACGATGCCAAGAGATACAAAGACCTCGCATTGACAGCCCCAAAAATCCATTTTGTGAAGGAGGGAGTTTTTGAAAAATGGTTGAAAGCAAAAGGCAAATTGGGCGGCCAAAACAAAGTCCCAAGGCTTTCCAACAGCAGGGAATATATCGAAGAGGTGTTGAAGTTGTTTTGAAATCCGGACAATCTCAAACAATAATTCACTTCTTCTTTTGATTTGATTTCTTTAGAATTTTCTTTTCATCCCCTTCTAACTTCCTTTGCAGTATTTTTACATCTTCTGCTTTTGGTAGGTTTTCCGGAATGATCCCTCTTTTAGTCAGCATGTCTCGTACTGCCGAATTGTTATCAATATGTTCTTTTTCTATTTTGTTTTGTCCCATTAAATCCTTGCTTTGGACATTCAACCCATTCATTTCCGCAGCTAAATCTTTGGCTTTGATACTTATTGTTGGTAAAAAATCTGCCACAGGTCTGGAGTCAGGGATACCCATTTTCTTTTTGAGCATCTGAGTGTTCAACCTAAATAATGCCTGATCACCTTTCGATCTGATTATAGCAAACCCTTGACTGTCCACACCTCTTTCATACAATATACCCGAAAGTTGTTTTTCAGTTTGACTGAGTTTTTCCCGGGCAATTAACCGCTCATTTGCCAAAAGTCTTTCCTCTACCAATTCTGCTCTTCGGGTTTGAACGGCAAAATAATTCTGAGCAAAAGAAATTTCTTCTTTTCGGCTATCGCCATTTTGGGCAATCAGATAGCACGCATATCGGGTAAGTAAAATATCATCAATTTCTTTTTCTGCTCCAGAACCTATTGACACCATCTTCCTGACGTCAGGAAAATGGTTGGAAATTAATTCACCCGCAATTTCACATGCACTTTTAGCTTTTTGGATTACTTTTTCAAAATTTTCCCATTTGTTATAACCCAGAAGTTTTTGAAGTTCTCTGGCACGCCAGCATTCAACTCCCTCTATTTCGGATGATGCCGATTCAAATTGCGTGAAAAGATTTTTGATTTCTTGGAATTTCATGGGGGCGTCATTTTATTCTTTTTGATTTTTTGAGGCTTTTCGCTTTGAACTCAAGCTCCTTTAAGCAAAATAAAAACAACAACTTAGTCCTGTAATTCCAAGGGGAACTCAGTTTTCAAAAATTGAACACCAAAATCGATTTTTTTAACTCCCAAACCCTATCGGCGCAAGGTTATTCATCTGCCTCAAAATCCAGGATTGTCTCCCACGGATATAACCTGTAGGTTTGACAGGTGACCATCGAATGGGATTGGGCAAAACAGCCGCAATCATAGCTGATTGCTGACGGGTGAGTTTGGATGCCGGCCTGTTATAAAAAGTCTGTGACGCTGCTTCGATGCCATAAATCCCCGGACCCATTTCGATCACATTCAGGTAAACTTCCATGATCCGTTCTTTATTCCAGATGATTTCTATCAAAAAAGTAAAATAGGCCTCCAATCCTTTTCTGATCAGGTTTCTTGAAGGCCAAAGAAAAACGTTTTTGGCAGTTTGCTGACTGATGGTACTGGCACCTTTGATGCGCTTACCTTTTTTGTTTTTCTCCCAAGCCTCTTCCATCGCCTTCCAGTCGAAGCCATTGTGTTCCAAGAATTTTTGGTCTTCGGCAGCATACACTGCTTGGGGCATGTGTTTGGAAATATTGGCTATAGAAACCCAATCTTTGTATAACCGGACTTCTTTCTTTTCGTCCCAAGCCTGTTCCCAAAGTCTGATTACCATCAAGGGTGTTATGGGGACCGGGATAAATCTATAAATAATCGTTAAGCCTATGGATAGGATGAAAAACCAAAGGGCAAGTTTAAAAATGAACCGGAAGATTTTCTTGATGAATTTCATAGTGGGCTATACGAATGCTGTGGCTTGGATAAATCTATAATAAAAAACTGAATTCGGCATATTCTGAAGTTCTTCCATTGCTGAAAGCATCTCCTCTATTTGCGTTTCATTGATCAATCCCTCTGATAACAGCGCAGGTGCGCCACTGTTCATCAGGTTTTTCCAATAGTTAAAAACTGTACTTTTTTCTTCAGGATAGCGGCTGTCAAGATGAAAACCGCCACTTCTAAGGCTGATATCTCGGTATCCTGATTCGGACAATAAACCCCCAAGTTTCGCCCCCACCTGCGGATCGCCACCGATCAGGACTTGGTACTCATTGTATATTTTCCAATAATCCATGATGGCTGGTATAATCGGATAAGTGTAAAAAGTGGCGTTGAAAACCTCCGTGATAGAAACCATTGCTCCGGGCTTCAAAAACGGTTTCATGCTGATAAGTACTTCGATAGGATTGGGAATATGCTCCAAAACCCAACAGATAAAAGCGCCATCGTATTGCCTATCTAGCTTCAGATTTTTGGCATCCTGATGGACGAATCTCACCTGATATTTCCCAAAACCTGTTTTGGCTATGTTCTCATTGGCTTTGGCAATCTGACGGGATTCATATTCCACTCCGGTGATAGAAAGATGGGGAAATCTCCTCAGGAGAATTTCAGTCTGTGCCCCCACGCCGCTGCCGATTTCGAGTAGTTCCTTTACCTCAGAAAAATCAATATAATCATAAATGGGTCTCTCAATTACCAAAGCCTGTTCCCTAAGTCTTTCCTGTTCTGTTTCCTGATAGCCGTGGATATATTTGGGACTGGTAGCGCCGCTCATTTTTTGTGGTTTGTTTCGCAAAGAAAGAAGAATTATTGCGCATTTTAAAACACCCATGAGGACTTAAGGATTCGCCATTTTTTTGAGTACCACAGGTTTTTTCAGTTTGGTGGTCAGGATCTCCATATAGTACTTGAGGTCAGGATAAATGGTAGAGGAGAAGAGATAAAATTTTAGACTCATGGAAGGCATCTCTAACTTCCTTTTCTCTTTTCTGTAATCTGTTTCCATCACCTGATAAATTTTTTTACCTTTAAATTTTACAAAACATCATCATACATGGGCAAAATTACGATTGGGAGCTTTGAGGATTTCGAAAAACATATTGGTGAAGACCTTGGAGTCTCTGACTATCATCAAATTACCCAAGAACAGATCAATCAGTTTGCAGTCGCTACCATTGACCATCAGTGGATCCATACCGATCCAGAACGTGCAAAAAAAGAAGGTGCTTTTGGGGATACCATTGCCCACGGCTACCTGACACTTTCCTTGGTGCCTTACCTTTGGGATCAGGTGATCCAAGTAAACAACCTCAAGATGATGGTCAATTATGGAATTGAAAGCTTGAGGTTTGCCCAGGCCGTCTTGGTCAACAATGAAGTCAGACTCAATGCCAATCTAAAAAATGTTGTCAACCTCCGAGGAACCATAAAAGCTGAAGTCAATGTGAAGTTGGAGATCAAAGACCAAAAGAAACCCGCATTCACAGGCGTATTGGTGTTTTTATATCATTTTGAGTAGTCCTCATCAGATTTAAAGGACCAGAGAAGGATTGGTGGTCAGCCTTCTATTCTCCTGAATCCGAATATCAAATAAGGAATAAAGGATACTATTTATAGAATTCTTAGAGCATAAAAAATGGATACCATTTGGTATCCTTCAGAGTAGCGGGAACAGCCCCGATAGCCATCGCGGGTCAAATCAGTGACCTTTCAACCCCATCTAAAATCTTAACCAAAAGGCAAAAAAAGATACTATTTTTAGATAGTTATCCATAAAAAAACCAAGTATTTCTGCTTGGTTCCGAGTAGCGGGAACAGCCCCGATAGCCATCGCGGGTCAAATCTGTGACCTTTCAGCCCCATCTAAAATCTTAATCAAAAGGCAAAAAAAAGGATACTATTTCTAGATAGTTATCCATAAAAAAACCAAGCATTTCTGCTTGGTTCCGAGTAGCGGGAACAGCCCCGATAGCCATCTCGGGTCAAATCTGTGACCTTTCAGCCCCATCTAAAATCTTAACCAAAAGGCAAAAAAAAGGATACTATTTCTAGATAGTTATCCATAAAAAAACCAAGCATTTCTGCTTGGTTCCGAGTAGCGGGAACAGGACTCGAACCTGTGACCTTTGGGTTATGAGCCCAACGAGCTACCAACTGCTCCATCCCGCGATATATGTTTTTCTTAGAGAAATCTATGTGAAAACAGCCTTTCGCCGTAATTGTGGTACAAAGGTAAGGACATATTCTACAAAATCAAGTACCTTTGCAGAAAAAAAATTATTGTCATGACCGAAAACACACACAAAGCTGGCTTTGTAAACATCATTGGGAAGCCCAATGTCGGCAAATCCACGCTTATGAATGTGCTAATCGGTGAGCGACTTTCGATCATCTCTTCCAAGGCACAGACCACCCGTCACCGGATTATGGGACTTATCAATGACGAAAACTATCAGATTGTATTCTCTGATACTCCCGGCATGCTGAAGCCCAAATACGAGCTTCACAAAAGCATGATGAGTTTTGTCCACATGTCATTGGAAGACGCAGATGTGATTCTTTTCGTAACCGATCTATATGAATCCGACGAGGAAATAGAAGACGTAATTGAAAAGATCAACCATTCCGGAGTTCCCATACTGCTTGTCATCAATAAGATTGACCTTTCCAAAGAAGGGCAACTTGAAGCGGTGACAGCCTATTGGACCCAAAGAATCAAAGCAGAAGCGGTTATTCCGATTTCTGCCACCGAAAGTTTTAACACCGAGCGCATTCTTCAGGAAATCCTCGACAGGCTTCCCTTTCACGAAGCCTTTTATGATAAGGATGAACTTACCGATAAGCCCGAGCGTTTCTTCGCTTCTGAAATCATCCGTGAGAAAATCTTTATCAACTACAAAAAGGAAATCCCATATAGCACTGAAGTCTCTATCGAAGACTTTTTCGAAGAAGAAAATATCATCCGCATCCGGGCAGTCATCTATGTGGAGCGAGACAGCCAAAAAGGCATCATCATCGGTGAAGGAGGCAAAGCGCTAAAAAGAGTCGGAACCCAGGCGAGACACGAAATGGAAAAATTCTTTGACAAGAAAATCTTCCTCGAAACATTCGTGAAAGTGGAAGATGACTGGAGAAAGGATAAAAATAAATTGAGAAAATTTGGTTACGACCAATAGAAAATATAAAAATGGCAAATATAGTAGCAATAGTTGGGCGGCCGAATGTAGGCAAATCTACCTTTTTCAATAGGTTGGTAGAGGAGAGAAAGGCCATTGAGGACAATGTCAGTGGGGTGACCCGTGACAGGCATTATGGCCATGCACAGTGGGGAGGCAAATTCTTTTCAGTCATTGATACCGGCGGATACGTGATCGGATCTGATGATGTTTTTGAAGCAGAAATCAGAAAACAGGTCAAGTTAGCCATCGAAGAAGCAAACGTGATTCTTTTTGTGGTAGACTGCTTGGATGGATTGACAGACTTGGACAAGGATTTTGCAGCGGAACTCCGGTCTTCCAAAAAGCCGATATACATCGTAGCCAACAAAGCTGACAGTCCGGAGAAATCCATGTTGGCGGCAGAGTTCTATGGATTGGGATTGGGGGACAATGATGTCTTCCCGATTGCTGCGGTAAGTGGTAGCGGCACAGGGGACCTTTTGGATGAGGTAATCAAGCATTTCCCTGATGAAGGCGAAGAAGATCCAGATGCCGGCATACCCAAGATCGCCATTTTGGGAAGACCAAATGTGGGTAAATCTTCTTTTCTGAATGCCCTTTTGGGACAGGAAAGATCCATCGTGACGGATGAAGCAGGAACCACAAGGGATGCCATCCACACGAGATACAAACTCTTTGGTCAGGATTTTATCATCACCGATACAGCAGGAATCCGCAAAAAAGCGAAGGTAAAGGAAGACATCGAGTTCTATTCTGTGATGAGATCTTTGAGGACTTTGGAAGAATCCGATGTGCTGATCATCATCATTGATGCCACAAGAGGTTTGGAAGCACAGGATGTTAACTTGATATCTTTGGGTATCAAAAACAACAAGGGCATTGTCATCATGGTCAATAAGTGGGATCTGATAGAAAAGGATCATAAAACCATGGACAAAATCAAGAAGGAAATGATAGAAAAGTTGGGTGAAAACAAGTGGATCCCGATCATTTTCACTTCTGTGGAGGAAAAGCAAAGGATCATGCAGGCCATTGAATTGGCGGTCAAAGTCTATGAAAACAAGACCAAAAAGGTGCCTACTTCCAAATTGAATGACATCATGCTTCCGGAGATTGAAAAATACCCGCCTCCGGCCTGGAAAGGGAAATATATCAAAATCAAATACATCACCCAACTTCCCACCAAAAATCCAGTTTTTGCATTTTTCTGTAATCTTCCTCAATACATAAAGGATCCATATAACAGGTATCTGGAAAACAGAATCCGTGAGAATTTTGACTTTGAAGGTGTGCCGATCAAAATAACTTACAAAAAGAAATAAAAATAAAATTTGATGAATCTTCTTGATAATATGATGAATGGTATTACCTTTGCATGCTGATTCAAAAAACCAGACAAAAAATTATGAAAAAGGTATTTGCAATGTTCGCTGTAGCAGGTTTATTATTCACTGCTTCTTGCGGAAACAAAGAAGTTACAGATGAAACTACTGAAGAAGTAGAAGTTGTCATCGAAGAGACTGAAGAAGCTGTTGAAGAGACAGTTGAAGAAGCTACTGAAGAAGTAGAAGGTGCAGTTGAAGGTGCTACTGAAGAAGTTAAAGAAGTTGTTGAAGGTTAATTTCTTCCAACTCTTAAGAAAGTCCTGCAGAAATGTGGGACTTTTTTTTTGCTTTGTTTTATATTCATGGCATGGATAAAGATCAGGCGTTTTTAAAAGCATTTCAAAAACACGTGCCCCTTCCCGCCGCTGAGTATTGCTGGAATTTATGGAAAGAACTGCCTTTTAATTTTTACATCACCAAAACACGTCAGACCAAACTTGGGGATTTCAGGTATCGGAGAGATCAGAAAATCCAAACCATTACCATCAACCACGACCTGAATCCATTCCAATTTTTGATCACCTATGTACATGAAGTAGCGCATTTTCGGGCTTTTGAAAAATTCGGTTTGAATATCAAACCTCATGGACCTGAATGGAAAATTGCATTTAGAAACCTGATGACCCCACTGCTTACCGATCAGGTTTTCCCCAAAGATATCTTGATTCCACTCAAGAGGCATTTTATCAATCCCAAGGCAAGTTCAGGAGCTGACCTTTTTTTGAGTAAGGCTGTAAAAAAGTATGATGGCCAAAAAACTGATGGCGTTTCATTATTGGTGGATTTGGTACCCGGTGAAGTATTTGAATTGAAGGGAAGAGCATTCAAAAAAGAAGCAACAAGGAGGACACGGGTTCTTTGTCAAGAGGTCGATACAGGTAGGAAATACCTGATCTCTGCACATGCGGAGGTGAAGAAAATCGAAAAGAATTAAGCTTTTTCTTCTCCGATCTGATTTTCTTCCTGCGAGAAGTCCTTTGGTTGGGGCAAATCAACCAATGAATTGATCCCAAAATATTCCATAAACTTTTCACTTGTTCCATATAACAATGGCCTTCCGACGCTGTCTGATTTGCCTTTGATGGTGACAAGTTCTTTTTCCAAAAGCTTTTGAATTGAATAATCACAATTTACCCCACGGATATGCTCGATTTCAGTTTTTGTCACCGGCTGTTTATAGGCAATGATTGACAGCGTTTCTAATTGCGCTATGGATAGGCGTTTGTGAGATTGCTGCCTAAGGAGAATGGAAATACTTGCTTGGTAGGCAGGTTTTGTTAAAAATTGATAGCCTTCTGCGATATTTTCCAATGCGAATGAAAAATCATCATTCGAGTATTTTTCATGCAATGCATCTATTGCCTCCAATATATGGTCAACAGGAACCTCAGATTCAAACATCTCCGTAAGGCATTTTTGAATTTCTTCAATACCCAAGGGAGATGGTGAACAGAAAATCAGGGCTTCAATATGCTTTGGTAAAAAGTCCAATTATTTTTTGGCAAGCTTTGCCTCGATGGAATGCATGGTATGGGGAACTGCCCTAAGGCGCTCTTTGGAAATCAATTTTCCAGTATCCACACATACCCCATAGGTACCGTTTTTGATACGTACCAGGGCATTTTCCAAGTTGATGATGAATTTTTGCTGTCTTGCCGCCAATTGACTTAGGCTTTCCCTTTCCAATGTATCTGCGCCATCTTCAAGAAGTTTTGAAGTAGAAGCTGTAAAATCAGTCCCACTGTCATTCTTTTTACTCAGAGTTTCCTTCAAAGACATCAACTCTTCTTTGGCGACCGCCACTTTGCTTCTTAAAATATCCTCAAATTCCTTTAATTCGTCAGGAGAATACGCTGTCTTACCGTCTTGATTCATAGCTTTTTCTTTTGATTGTTTTTTCCAATCAGCTTGGGGTGATTGAAAAGTTCCCTAAAATACACTTACCTATTTAAAATCAAAAATTATAAAAAGTTTATCACCTGTTTTTTATTGAGAGAGAAGATTTTGTAACCGCTTTTCCAACAGCTTTTCATCCAAATATAGTCTGTATTTGATACTAAGATAACGTTGGATTGTCTTCAGGCTTTTACCTTTTTGGATAAAATAAGTTTTCAAGGTTTGGGATACGATATCAGGTTTCATCGGGAGTATTAAGTTGACTTCTTCTAAATTACTGATTTTGTGGAATATTCAATCAGAATTTTTAAAATTTTGTCCCGACAACGACTGTTTTCCTGATTTGATCTACTTTTCCCTGCAAGTCAAAAATCTCAACCCAAATGACATAGTAGCCCGGACGGACTTTGGCACCTCGGCTATTTGTCCCATCCCAAAGGTAAAATCCTTGATTTCCCCAAACAGCATTTTGACATAATTCGCGGATCAAAGTCCCATCAATGCCATAAATTCTGATTGTCGCCAATTTTCCCGGTAGGTCAGATTGGTAACTGATTGTTGTATAAGGTTGTGTTCCTGGTGCATCAGGCACAAAAACTTTTGGGTCTACTTCAATTCCTATTAGACCACTGCCCTCAAAAACATTTGAATTACGGTATCCTGGAGTTGCAAACCCCTCAGAAAAGGATGCCGAATGCCAATTATCCCGGGTATCTATCGGCTGGAAAGGAGAAAGCCTCTCTAGCGAAACTCCCTTGGGTTCTTTCAAAAGCCTGTGGTGCATTTTCTCTGTATAGCTGAAAACTTCCGAAAAGGATTCTTCGGGATTTAGGAAAACCACGTTGCCAGAAGAAATGGGATAGCTTGGAAGAGAGGAGAATTCAATAAACCTTTCTTCCCTGCTTTTAGGATATTCCTGTTTGAGTTTCTCTGAGTCAGTGGTGAAAACCAAAAAAGAACCTGGTGGGAGGATATACTCCTCACTGAATAGGACGCGTCTATTGGCAATACCATTATCACTATTCAAATTGGCTAGTTTCCAATCCTTCAGGTTAATGTACTTTTGAGAAGCATTGTAAATTTCAACAAATTTCGGTGCTCCTGTTCTGGGGTTAAAAAGCACTTCATTTAGCACCAAATCTCCTGGTTGAGCAGATGAAGGAATGACAAAAAATACTTTTTGGTCTGATTCAAAAGGATTTCCTGTACAGTCTCTTAAATTGGAAACTCCGGATTCATAGTAAATTCCTTCCTGTATAGTTTGGTCAAACTCCAGAACCAATTCATTAGGGTTACTTCCGATTTTGATGCTTCGGATGGAAATGGAGGGTCGGAATTCGAAGGATGTCTGACTTGTATTTTGATTCAGAATTTTGGAAAATGTCAATGCAACTGTCTTCTCCCCTATTACTGTTGATTTCAAAAACCGGAGTGGAATCAAATCGGGAATTTGCTCAAACACTGAATTTTGTTTTCCTGGAGTACCCCTTTTAGGATCTGTTGAAGGCTTCAGGTTGGTCGCTATATTGCAATCCAAAAATGGATTAACGATTTCAAGGCTATATCCGCCCTGGGCAAAAGTGCTTCCCCCGAAAGTGGCTGTGGTATAGGAAAGGCTGTCGACGACCTGGTTTTCAGGATCAAGGATTTTCACCTGATCTCCAGAATTGAGCAAAGTCGGCCAATTTGTTAATCCGAGTACCGAACCAAAATTCGCAAACAGAGAAGCCGAGGTCCTCGGAGTCAGGATTACATATTTTCCCGGTTCCAAAAGGAAAGAGGGAAGCGTGGTTTTCCGCTTGGAATTGGCCAACTGGAATCCCCCTAAGAAGATGGCACGGTCACCGGGATTGAAAATCTCGACATATTCCACGTTTGGGAGAGAATTTCCTGAGCGCGGAGCTGGCATGATTTCATTGACCACAAAGTTTTTGAAGTTGAGTTTGGGAGGAGAGACAAAAAGAAAAGGGAATGATTGATTGCTTAAAAAATTACCGTTTAGATCTGCCAAACCATTTACTTCGAATATATATTCTTTGCCAGGTTCAAAATCAAAATTCCATTTCAATAAAGCTTGGGTTCCATTTTGTTGGAGAACGACTGCACTAGGATTTTGATTCAAGAGATAATAATTAGAAAGAATAGAAGCAAAGACCATGTCCAAGGGTTCGGAAAAAATTGCCAAAATCTCATTTGAGGACAGGGGGATGACATTCGCCAAAACGGGCGGCGTGATGTCCCAAACAAAATCCCTTGATGAACCGAAAATGGGATATCCTCTTTCCGTTGTCCTTGGGGGAATTTTCAGAATGTAGGTCAAACTCTCCTCAAAGGGCTGATTGCTTTTCAATTCGATGACCTCTGGTTTGGAAAAATTGAGTTCAAAAGTAAAATCAGACTTTTCTTCAATTTCAAATTTCAAATTTTCATGTTTTAGAGGAATGTGATGTTCTATATGTATGGTTTGGTTGTCGATCAAAACAAGTTCCTTCACAAAATCCATGTAAAGGAGGTTGGTTTGTTCAGGTTCAGGATTGGATTTTCCTGATTGGTTCTGAATATTTGAAACCCGGATTTGAAAACTCTTGTCCAAAGGCAATTCTTCCGCTAGTTTCAGCAGGACTTCAAATTCGCTCGGCAATAACTCCACATTGAGGGGATTTTTTCCATTGATCAGAAAATTGGAAGTTTGGCTGACGGAAGCAGGCAGGTAAAATTGGCTAAAACAGACTTTAACCTGGTCTGAATTTTCTACCTGAATATTTCCGATTTTGATATTGGAATTATCAAATTCAAATTCAATTATCTCGGTAATCCGTCCGCTTTTTTCTTGAAGATTTTCCAAAATGACAGCGATTTTTTCCCTTTCAATCACCTGATTGGAATAAACCACAAAAGAGGAATCAGTATAAAACAAAACTTCCTCGACCGAAAAGGGGTCGATCGAAATCTGTTCCTTGGATATAGATGCAATTTCCCTGTCCAAGACAACCTCCACTGAATAGGGAGTTGACAATTTCGCTCTTTTGATCTGTACGGGACCAATCATATCCTCACCCTCAAAAATCCCAAAGTCATCCATAAAAAATCTGGCCCCAGAACCTGTTCCCAATCCATATTTGACCTCAATCTTGACCACGAGCCCCACTAAATCATGAAAAACATCTGGGATAGGAATTTCAAAAAGTTGATACTCGGTATTCTGATTGGGAAAAGTTTGGGTGTTACCTACAATTATCGTGTTTTTGAATGTTTCTGTAACTGATAGCGCAAATGAAATCTCGACATTTGCAGGCCTTGTTCCTGTTCCGTTTTGTTTTGATTTTGCAAAAAAAGCAATTTTCGGTTCATTCAATCCCTGCGTTTCTGTTTTGAAATAAATCACCCCATTGTAGGTACTGATAGGTTGCACAGCCAAAGCCTTCGAGCCAAGCAAACCTTCGCCTGTTGCCTGAAATACCCTTGCAGCAGTACTTCTCACCTCATTGGCTGACCAATTTTCCAAAAACTCTTCCGGATGGTTGAGGATAGCAAAGCTTTTTTCAAAGTCCTGAATTTGGGAAAATGCTTTTTCACAACCGAACATTCCTTTTAAGAAGAAGGTTATAAATACGAAAGTGACAAAAAATCGGGATCCCATATCTCTAAAAATAAACAGCAGGTTTTAGTCAATCCCGATTTTAAACGTTTAAGTCGGATAAATTTCCAACCTTTCAAAAAATGATTGGGATTATTGAATAGAAAGCAATTATCTATTGACTTGCTATCAATATTGAGAATTCTTGCCTTACATTTGCGGTTCAATTTTAAAAAACAATCCAAAACAAAATGAAACTAGCCGTTGTAGGAGCTACCGGATTGGTAGGCTCAGAAATCCTCGAGGTGCTGGACGAGCACCAATTTCCATTTGATGAATTACTCCTTGTTGCCAGCGAAAGATCTGCAGGTAAAAAGATGACTTTCAAGGGTAAGGAATACACGGTAATTGGATTGAAACAGGCTGTTTCTGAGAAGCCTGACTTTGCAATCTTTTCGGCCGGTGGAAGTACTTCCTTAGAGTGGGCCCCTCAGTTTGCGGAAGTAGGCACGATCGTGATTGATAACTCATCTGCCTGGAGAATGGATCCTAGCAAAAAACTGGTGGTTCCTGAAATCAACGCCAAAGATTTGAGAATTGACGACCGCATCATTGCCAATCCAAATTGTTCTACCATCCAGATGGTTTTGGCTTTGAATCCCTTGAGACTGAAATATGGTATCAAAAGAATTGTAGTGTCAACTTACCAGTCAGTAACCGGAACAGGCAAGGCAGCTGTCGACCAAATGATGGCTGAGCGGGCCGGTGTTCCTGCAGAAATGGTGTATCCACATAAGATTGACCTGAATGTATTGCCACATATCGACGTCTTCCAGCCAAATGGCTATACTAAAGAAGAGATGAAGATGATCAATGAGACCAAGAAAATCTTCAACGACAATAGTATTCAAGTGACTGCCACCACGGTCAGGGTTCCTACCATGGGCGGACATTCCGAAGCTGTGAATGTGGAATTCCATAAGGATTTTGACTTGAATGAGGTTAGAGAAATCCTTTCCAACACTCCGGGAGTCATCGTCCAGGATGATCCTGCCAACAACATTTACCCTATGCCATTGACGGCACACAAGAGAGATGAGGTTTTTGTAGGCAGACTGAGAAGGGACGAATCCCAACCTAATACCCTGAACATGTGGATCGTGGCTGACAACCTGAGAAAAGGTGCCGCTACAAATGCGGTCCAGATTGCTGAATACCTCATGGAACACAGCATGGCGTGATTAGGGAAAATGGGACAGATGATTGATGACGGGTGTGGATTGATCTCAAATCCAACATTCGATCTTAGATCGTGAATTTGTCCGATTTTTCAGTTCAGCAAATAGGTATAATTATCCTCTGCTTTTGAAGCCCCGGTTATATTCCACATTTTTGTCAGGCCATGGCAATTTCAAAATATACACCCTCACTGAAACAATTTGTGCAGGACCACCAATCGGAGGATCCTGCACAATTGCTTTTTGCCTATTCGGGCAAAACTGATTTTGACCTCAAGGCGGCTGTTCAGCAGATTCAGTCCCGCCAAAAAGCCAAACACAAACTGCCATCATGGGCTGCCAATCAAGAGCTCCTCTTCCCCATTAGCCTATCTTTGGAGCAGGCTTCTTCGGAGGAAACCGCTAGATATAAAGCCACACTTGTAAGCGGGAAATTGCTGATTGACCTTACCGGAGGATTTGGCGTAGATACTTTTTTCCTTGCGGAAAATTTCCAAAATGCGGTTTATTGTGAGAGAAACGCAGAATTGGCAGCCATTGTCCATCATAATTTTGATGTGCTCAAACCCGGAAAATTTGAGATCATCGAAGGTGATTCTTTGGAATATTTTTCCAAATCAAATCAAGTTTTTGATCTGATCTATGTCGATCCTGCGAGAAGGGGCGAACACAATCAGAAGCTGTACAAATTGGCAGATTGCGAACCGGATATCGTCAGCAATTGGGGTTTGCTCCAATCGAAGTCCAATGCCAATTTGATCAAAGCATCCCCGATGTTGGATATCAAACAGGCTATTTCAGAAATCTCTGATATCCAGAAAGTTTGGGTCATTTCGGTCAAAAATGAAGTGAAGGAAGTTTTGCTCCTTTGGGAAAAAGGGAGGGAAACTGCCGAAAGAATAATCCAAGCGGTCGATTTGCAGTCCAATGGTCCAAAGGGATTTTCCTTTACTTACGAAGAAGAAGAATCCAGCGAAAGCATATTCGGCGAGGTGGGTAAATACCTGATAGAGCCCTATGCTTCGGTTTTGAAAGCCGGGGCATTCAGGAGCTTTGGAAAAAGGTTTGGACTGAAAAAGCTCCATCCCAATTCCCATCTGTATACCTGTGCGGATTTGAGTCATGGAATCCCCGGAAGGATATTCGAAGTAATCCAAGAAATCAGCAATCCCAAAAAAGAGTTGAAGCAACTGTTCCCTGCGGGAAAAGTCAATGTCATTACCAGAAATTACGCATTATCTGCTGATGAACTCAAGAAGAAATACAAGCTGCAAGACGGCGGAAAGGACTTTCTGATCGGGACAAAAGTGGGGGAGAAGTTTAGCTTGTTTTTTTGTAGGTTGTTATAGTCTTAATACTGCATCAATTTTTCAACTACTCTGACCACTTTAAACTGGAATTTAAATGTTGGTTCCGCAGATCACGCAGACTGACGCAGATGATTCCGATGGACAAATAACCAACTGAACTTTCAAAACCTTCCGCGCAGGTCCGCGAAATCAGCGGGAGAAAAAATTAGACAAAATTATTCCCGCAGATGATTTAGATGAAATGTCCCGTAAATCAAATGATCTATCAATTCCTTCTGCGAAGATCCGCGAAATCAGGGGGAAACATTTATTTGTACCTAAACCGGAATTCTGAAAAGTCTGGTGATCTTTCCTTTTTCCTTTTTAATTCCAATTGGTACAAATATTCCCCAAGCTCCGCAAAGAACGGAAAACCAATGGAATCATATTCATAGATATCGTCATTGAGGGTTTCGTCGGCATTGGTATAAATCACCGCAGATACAAAAAACTCTGTTCCCGTCTCAAAATCCACAAAATAGGATCCGTCCAAAAGATGCCCATAAGCATTTCCGGTTTTGTTGAAAATCCTGAAGCGCTCAGGAATGAGGTTTTTGTCCGTTCCGAATTTGAAAAACTTGGAGTAGCTATCGTAAAATTCAGGCAATTCATATTTCGGATAGCCACTTTCCAAAGGCAACATTGACATGTATTTCAAAATAAATTCCCTGTCAGATTCACTGATCTGAAACCTTTCCTCTGGAGAAAAATTTTCCGGAAAAATGATCCTTTGGACGATGCCGTGGAGGTTTGACAGTGCAAATTTATTCTTGAAAGTAAAATCCATTGGCTCATTTACCAATTCCCCATTACTAAAGTATGCTTTACCGATGGCAGGCTTTTCTGTGTTGGCATAGATTTCTGAGGTTTCCCTTGCCGTGATTTCCATCAAAACATTTCCCACACTATCCACAAACCGAATTGGGTTGAAATGCCTGTTTTCTACCTCTGTCATCGGCATGCTGAGCCGGTGGTTGATGATGGTCTGGTTCAGTCCCTTTTCTTTGAGCTTGGTATTGATATAGTCCTGACCCAAAAGCTCATATAGCCTGTTATAAGCATCATTGTCGCTGGCGAGGAGGATTTTTTTGATGTAATGGGCGATGCTCGGCAGGTTGTTTTGAGCCGAACTGTCCACCAAAGCGGGAATTTGTGAAGGTCTGATCGAATCACTGAGCATGATGCTTTGAGCAGTTAGACTTTCTATATTTTGAGCAGCCAACCACTCCAAAGCCAAAATAGCAACAGGAAGCTTTACAGTGCTGGCCGGATAAAAATAAACCTGGTCATCAAGTCCTATATTGAAATCCTTGAAAACAGGATTACCCATAGAATCCCGGTCGATCTGTGTATACAAAATCTGTGCTTTATACGTCTCAGGATGTTCCAATACCTGCCGAAGCACCGGATAGTTTTCCGGAATATCTTCGAACGGAACTGGGCCTTTTTGGGAACAGGAAAAAAAAATAAATCCCATCAGAAAGAGGCAAATTGGTTTTTGTAACATACATGTCATAGGTATACCATTTAGCACCAAGTAAACCATATTCAGGTTTTTACCCAAATATCTGTTGCAAAAATCTTCGTTATAGTGATGAAATCACTTTATGGAGAAGAAGAATATCTGACTCTTCATGGTATCCCGAAATCACAATCCTATTGGAACAGGGATCTGTGGGCATCGGATAAGGAAAAGAAGAAACGATGATGCCTGCCTTTTCAAGTAGATTCACCCAATTTTGATCAGGAAACGAGAAGACAGGGAAATTCTCTGAGTACTTAAATTTTGGATCTTGCCTTAAGAGGCTTTTAAAGAGGTTTACATTGGATAAGTACTTTTCTCTTTGTGCTTGGAAAAGATGCTGTCCATGTAGAAATGCATATAGAAGTCCAGGAGAAGGAGGAGAGGATGCCCGAAAGATCGGCAATTGGGAGATTCCTGAAATGGTTTTTTCATCACCCAAAATAATTCCGGAAGGAATGGAAAGTCCTTTTCCCAAAGAACCTGAGATGACCAAATTCACCGGAAGGTATTTCCATTGGCTATACGTCCCAAAGATATCCTCACCCAAAATTCCGAAGGCATGGCTGTCGTCAATGAGTAAAGTATAATGGTGTCGCGATGGTAGGTCTTTGATCCAATCAAAATCGTGGACAGCAGGTTTCAGCGGATCAACCGCATTGGCTACAATCAAGATATTGGAGGTATGAAGCTGTGCGCAGGTTTCTTTGCAGTAGCCGATCCAATGGTCGAAGTTTGGGTCAGGATAGCAATGCAGTCCATCTGCCAAGACCGCAGGATGCGTATGAGGTGCGATAAATATTTGATGGGCGCTCTTTTTCAAATAATTGATGGCGGCAGTTCCGGCCAAAAAGCCACTGCTCCATAGCAAGGACTTTTCAGCCTTTGCTTTTTCTGCAAAAAAAACTTCAAACTGCTCATAGACAGACAACCGGACATTATTGACCCTACTGAGGCCGTGGCAGATACCATATTTGGAGATTCCTTCCATGACCTGTTTTTCAAAATCCCCGACACTTCCCATCCCCAAATACGCCGTCCCACTAAAGTACAGGAATTCCCTTCCCTCGTGGAAAACAGTCCTGCCGATTTTGGATTGAAGCTCAAAGGGTTTTCTGTTGTTCATGGGGGTTTGGATATTTTGTTTTGGGTTATGGGGGGAATATGAGGAACGGGACCTTTTGCCTTTTGGCCAAACCCGTTTGATGTAGGTCATTGATTCCTTCCCGCTTGAAAATATTACATTAATTTAGGTAGGAAATTTCGGAAATAGGCATGTTTGTAAGACAATAAGGATGTGGAAAAAAATAAAATGACCAATGATCATACGCAACTCATTATTGAGATGCTGTCTGTTTTTGTAAATCAAATGTTTAACACTAAGACGACAGATTATCTACGGGAAAATAAACCGTAAAAATTGCTCCCTCACCCTTAACTCCCTGTGCTTCAATGTAACCTCCATGAAGTTCAGCTATTTTTTTACAAATGGATAAGCCAATACCGGTACCCATAAATTCTGCTTGACTATGTAAGCGTTGAAATATTTTAAATACCTTTTCTTTATAGACTTCATCAAAGCCTATTCCATTATCTTTTACAATAATTTTATAAAATTTTTGTGATTCAAATTCGATTTTGTTGCTGGTCACAATTTCACCTGAAATACTAATTTCGGGCGTTACTTCAGGCCGAGTAAATTTTATTGAATTGCTGATAAGGTTTAAAAACAGTTGCCTTATTTGAAAATGAATCCCGTACACAATAGGTAAATGATGTAATTGTATGGAAATATTTTTTTCTTCAATATTCTCCTTAAAATCTAACAAAATTTCTTGGAGCATTGTATTTAAATCGACAGGATCAAGTTTTTTTTCGTCATTCACCACTTTGGAGTAAGTGAGCAGGTCATTTATTAACACTTGCATTTTACTTGCCGAATTCTGCATTCGGAAAATATTTTCTTTCACAGAATCAGGTATTATGGCGCCATCTTTTTCGAGAATGATAGAACCATACATCTGAATTTTCCTTAATGGCTCCTTCAAATCGTGGGTACTAATCCAATTCATATTGGCAAGTTCATCATTTGATTTTTGCAATTTCTCATTTAGGGTGGCATACCTTTTTTCTTCTGCCATTAAATCTGCCAAATGCAATTGACGTTGAATAGATACGGAAATTGCAGCGGCCTCCTTAAGCTCCGGGGTTTTCCATTCAGAACTGCTAAGTTTTACGGCCTGTTTCCAAACTTCGAATGATTTACGGGGTGAAAGCAATGAATTTTCATCATTTTTCTCTATTGCCTTGGAGGGGTCTCCTGCCCAATAAATATTTTTCTCCACTTCACGTCTCGTCCATACAATGCAATTTTTATCACTTAAAGGTAAATACACCACGCCTGCAATGGAATTTGCAATTTGTGTTGCTCCTGCATAATGTTGGTGCAATTGATGGGTGGAAAAATTTTGGGAACCCTTTTCTAATTTTAGCCAACCTATTAAGTCATCTATTTCAGGTTCGTCAGGCAACAACCCCTCGATATAATTTGCTTCATTAAAATGAAGTATGACTCCATTAGAATTTATTAAATCCTTTAGTTTTATGAGGGTGTTTTTATCCGTAATATTATTTTGATTTTTGACCAACAGATTTTGTAAATCAACTATTTTCCTTTCCGTTTCTTTTGTAAGCTCAAACTCATCCGCTGTCTGTCTGACATCTATCTGCGATGAAAGAAATATACCCTGTAAATGTGCTGAAAGTCTGATGTAGTAAGGTATCTGCTTGGCGCTGCTATGGTGACAAGAAATTAAACCCCATAATTTGCCGTGATGAATAAGTGAAATTACAAAAGTGGCACCCACTTTCATATTCTTTAAATACTGAAGGTGGATTGGCGAAACACTTCGTAGATTTGACAGGCTCAAATCGAGATTGTTATTTTTTGCACCTTCACCAATGGTAAAAATAGGTACAGGTGTATAGGAAACATCTACCAACATTCTTACCAAATTGCGCAGATAAAGTGCTCTAGCCTGAACAGGAATATCTGTATGAGGATAATGTAAATTTAGAAACGGATCAAGATTTTCGTTTTTACTTTCTGCATATACTTCTCCATTGTACTCTTTGTCAAAGCGGTAAATCATTACCCTATCATAACCGGTAATACTTCGAGTTTCATCAGCAATATCCTGGCAAAGACTTTGAAGATTATCTGCACGCTCGGTATAATATGCAAATCGTTTCATTTGGATAAAAATGTCCGGCAGTTCCATTTTTTCTTCTGAAAACATTTCAAATTCCAATACGATTACTTCATTGGAAGCGTGTGCGGTTACATGAAAACTTTTATCTCCAAAATTCAGCACAAAAGGTCTTGCAAGTTCTTGCGATGCATTGTTAAACTGTTGTTCTATATTGATAACATCTTTTTTGTCAAAAATGTCATCAAGTTTTATCCCCAATAACTCTTCGTGTGTTTTATTTAAAAATTCCAAACAGTTTTCGCTGCAATAAGCAATTGTAAAATCAACAACAGTAACTGCAAGTAAAAAACCGTGAGGCTGAATACTGCCCGGTATATGGATGGGTTCACTTTCGCAGTTTGTAATGGATACGACATCCTCATTTATGATACTTTCTATGTTCATATGTTGTAAAGGTTTGAGGGTTGTCATTAAGTAAACCATCAATTATTCTAAAAGTAATAATGGCACCTGCTATTATTTGTTTTTCCTCAAGCACTGATGGTGGCAGAGTGGTAAGCTGCTGTAAAAATTCTTTCCACATACTGCCGGTTTTTTGTTTATAAGCAGCAAAATAGGCCGAGTTCACAAACCCGGAAGTAAGTTTTTTTTGAAGGTGTTTTACAATTATTTGACCACCAAGCGTTGAGCCTTCCAATACATACAAGGCCCCTGCTGCACCGTAAATATCAGGATATGTTTCTTTAAAAAAGGATTCTGATAGGAAAGTATTTTTATTGTAGGCAGCACCATAATTTTCCAAATCTTCTTCGATAAAATGGGCTTTTTTTCGCTCGCTCACATTTTTAAAATGAGGTGGCAAAATTGGATACATGAATTGTTCAAAACCTTTGACAAAGCCGTATAATCGAATCAAATAATTATGGTAAATACTTTCATTAACGTGATCACTCAATAATGCCAATGACAATTTATTTGTTTCAAGCTGTTTATGACATTCAGCTGTAAGAGCCCTTAAATTTTGTATAAACACCTTCTATATATTTAATTTTGGCTTATTTTAATGTGTCCCACTCCATTTGTAAGCATTTTGATAACGAATCTTTGAATGAGCTGTAGCTGGTTGGTTTTTTCAAATACAGATTTGCCCCCATTTTATACATGTCTTTAATCTGCTCAGGGTGTGATGATGTAGAAAGAATCACGGTTTTAATAAGCTTCCATTTTTCTGAATTTTTAATCTCTTGTAAACATTCTAAACCATTTTTGACCGGCATGTTTAGATCCAAAAAAATGAAGTCAGGCAGTTGGTCTGCATTGTTAAGCAGGCTCATAAACTTGATGCCATCTTTGGCAACAAAAATTTTGTAATCGGCAGAAATTTCAGAAATGATTAGGCTAAAAAGATCCCTATCCTCCTCATCATCCTCGGCTAAAAAGATGTGTTCTGGCATCTTATTTTTTTAAATTATGTAATTAAAATATTATTCAGTAAACATATTGAAAACTTTTTGTTTTTAACACCTTTCTTTCCATCTATGGCTAAAAAAGTCAGATAATATAGGGCTTTCTTTAAAATGTGAAGAATTTCTAACAACCCTTATAATTTCCTGCCTAATTGTTTTAAAACGAATGAGTTAGACTTTCTGACAATTTTAAATTTTTTTACCCTTTTTCAAAAAGAAGAGCTAAACATTGGAAAGGGTTCTGCTAAAAATAATTTTTTAGGTTTTGCTAAAAATCGGATTTAGAATAATAAACGTTAAATTTATTATATCTTTCAATATAATTCAAAGGCCCAATTTTGGTATCAAAGCAGATTTTTTTCAAGCAAATAGCTGCGCCTCAAATGGTGAGTTTAGATGACCTTCAAAGAGGGTTTTCTCCATTTGGATTTTACAATTTCTTATCTATAAAAAAGCAAAGTGGGGCTCTTTGGCTTCCAATTCCATCAAAAATTCATTTATTTGCATACCGAATTTTACCTGCCAAAAAATACCATCAGGTATGCAGCCAATATCTCTCTTGTATGCCAATTAAAAACAAGTTGATTTTACTGATTTTTTTATTCCCCATGGTTATGGGTCTTAGCTCCTGTCAGCAGGATACAGTCTGTGACTGTGAAGGCAATGACTTGGTTTATTCCAATGATTTCACCGATTATGACCTTAACAATATTGATAACGGCAGGTTGTTTATTTTTGAAAACAAACCGCTTCTCGGCAATTATAACAATGAGGAAGTAACCTTGAATCTGTCTGCTCTTCCTACGCACAACATCGTCAAAGTTACCGTTGAGTTATATGTCCATGATTCATGGGATGGCAATCCTGACAATATAGGCGGCCCTGATTATTGGTTCATGAAGGTGGATGGTGCGGAAGTCATGCGGACAACATTCTCCAATACTCCCTGTGTGTTCAATTTCTGTTTGAAGCAATCTTATCCGGCCAATTTTTTCCGTCAAAATTTACCAAAAACAGGAGCAATAAGAACCAATCTCCCCGGTCTTTGCCATTTGGGTGGTCTTCCTGATAATACAACTGTCTACAGCGTTTCTCAATTGGTTTCACACACAGGCCCCATAGTGAAGGTTACCTTTGGAGATGAATTGATGCAGCTCAACGTTCCCGATCCAAAATGTGATGAAAGCTGGTCGGTTGGCAAAATCGAAGTGTCTACCTTATTTGTGATGTGATAGGATGAAAAAAGCTTTACCATCGATCCTAAGATCTGTATTTTTTATCTTATTTATATTGGTCTTCCACAAAATCGGATATTCCCAGTCGGTTCCTGTAGGTACACCTGTGCTGGAGGAATACATGCGTAGGATGCAGCTTCAGGGTAAATTAAGTGGAACAAGCAGTTTCGCTATCCGACCTATCCTTCCTGTCCATGTTTTTGATAGGGAAATCGGCTTTGATTTAGACAGTACTTTCATTGATTTTGAAACATCTCCCAACCATGGTTTTCTAGGAGAAAAAGAAAAGCTGAAGTTTCTTGTCATGCCAGTTACCAATAGGTTTCAATACACTTCCGAATATGCCTTTGGACTCAATGATGGTGCAATGATACCCAATAGGGGTTTTCAAAATGTGTTGAGCGCAGGAGTATTTTTCGAATATGGGAAGTTCAGCCTTCAACTTCAGCCAGAGATCCTTGTCGCCCAAAACAAAGAATATCTAGGGTTTCCGATTGAGGAGCCATCCACGATTTTTTATTATTACGAACACATGAATAGGATCGACATGCCTGAGCGGTTTGGGACCGCCCAGTACAACAGGATCCTCGCCGGTCAATCAAGTTTCAGATTCAATCACAAAGGCATGTCGCTCGGTGTCTCAACTGAAAATCTCTGGTGGGGACCGGGTAAAAGGAGTTCGCTTTTGATGAGTAATAACGCGCCCGGATTTCTTCATTTTACCTTAAACACCCAAAAACCGATCGAAACCAAAATCGGACATTTTGAAGGTCAGCTTATTTCGGGCTTCCTAAAAGGCAGTGGATATCTTCCGCCACATCCTGAATATGCATTTATGCTTAACCCTTTCTTAGTTCCAAAAAGGGAAAATGGAAACAGAAATTTGAGCGGCTTGGTATTGACCTACCAGCCAAAGTGGGTGAAGGGATTTTCTATCGGCTATGGTTCTGTCAATAATATTTACATAGAAGACATGGAGACTTTTGGGGATTACATTCCCATTTTCAATGGACAAAAAGGGCTTTATGAAGTCCACAATCCAACCCGGGACCGTAGGCAGCAATTCAGTACAGGATTTTTCAGGTGGCTGAGTCAGAAGGGACATTTTGAGTTTTATGGGGAATATGGTACCAATGGCAACAGCATTAGGACGGCTGACTTTATCATCACACCGGAAAGAAACAGAGCTTTTACCTTGGGATTTTCAACCTTGATTCCATTGAAGAAGGAGAACCAGTTTATCCAGATAAGTTCAGAAATGACCCAATCCGGTCAGACTATCAGGGAGAGCATCTTTGACCTTGACACTTGGTATATCCATGACCATGTGAGGCATGGATACACCCATCAGGGGCAGGTGTTGGGGATCGGTTATGGTCCTGCGGCCAATGTCAACTGGGTGGAAGTGGGTTGGGTCAAGGATTTCAGTAGGATTGCCTTCCATATAGAAAGGATCGTGTATAACAATGATTTCTATAATTTCAGGTTTGAAGATATCAAAGATTGGCGGACTAAATATGTGGACATTGTCCCTTCACTCGTGACAGAATGGAGATTTGGCAATCTTTTGGCACATGGTAATTTTCAATATGTTAATACCATGAACTACAAATGGTTTCTGACAAATGATCCTGATTTCTATTTTGTCCCCGGATGGGATAGGAAAAATGTCGTGATTAACCTCGGACTTACCTATATCATAAAATGAAAAAAGGCTTTAACAAAAGCCTCCTTTCAAATCGTTAACCATTATTCATTCTATTTTTCATTTTTTGCTAAGGACAAAATTGCCACCTCCCTGCTTGAGGGTCATTTCATTGGATTGGGGATTAAATTCCAAAGTGAGTCCTGCAGGTGCAAATTTAAAAATGTGTTCACTTTCATATACCAACGCAAACTGTGGTTGACCCGTGGCTTGGCCTAAAAGTGTGTTGTTATTTTTCGAAATGGTTACCTCAAGCGGAAATGTTGGGCTTCCATACACGCCAAGATATTTATCGAGGTCTTCTGTGGTAAGCGTATTTGCTACAAAAGTGGGGATTTGATATTCTCTTCCGAAATACCCACTTAATGTCGCTATCGCAGCTTGGTTTGGATCAAAGCTTGATCCGTTTACAGCCATGGCAAAAGCAAGTTTCTCTTCAGGAAAATAACTCAACATTGATTTGAACTCGTCTATTCCACCGGTATGTCCAAAAGAAGCTTTGTCATAAAAAGGAATGATAAACATCCCTCTGCCAAAATTATCCTTCATTTCTTTCATCAATTCTAAACTGGAAAGAGAAATGATTTTGCCTGCAAATAAGCCCTCAATAAATCTTGTCAGGTCTCCTGTGGTAGATACGATCGCTCCTGCGCCCAAGGGAATGGACATGTCTGTTTCTGTTTCTTTTTGCCATTCGCCAGCATACTTGTAGGAGTAAGATTCATTAGAGGAAATAACCGTCTTTTGCCCGACGTAGGTATCCTTCAATCCAAGTGGTTCTGTGATATATTTTTTGAGTAAACTTGGAAAGGGTTGCATGTAGATGTCTTCCAATACCCAAGTCAGCAGGACATAATTGGAATTGCTGTAGTCGGCTTTGGAATCAGGTTCAAAATCGCTTCCCCCTTCTTTGATGATATCATACAGACCCTTGCGGGATTTGTTTTGGGTATTCCAAGTCAGGTAATCCGGATTGGAGGTGAAGCTGTGGATACCACTTCGGTGGTTCATCAATTGGCTGATACTGATGTCGGAGGCATTTTCTATTTCAGGAAAAAATTTATCGATTTTTTGGTCTAGGCTGATCTTGCCTTCTTCCACAGCTTTCAAAATCAAGGCCGAGGTAAACATCTTTGAAATGGATCCTACCCGATATTTGGTTGAGGAAGTTGCAGCAACATTTCCTTCTACATCCGCAAATCCAAAAGCTTTTTGATACATGATCTTGCCTTCATAGCTGAGCGTAACACTTCCCATCATTTTGTCATTCTTAGCCAAAGTTTCAAAATATTGGTCAAGTTTGGCTTTGTCAAGATTTTGAGCGGCCAATGTATGAAAAAGGAAGACTGCGAAGAGGGTTGAAAATAATCTGGTCATAACGAAATTACGATTTGATAGAAATGGATTTTTGAAAAACACTAATTTATAGCAAGAACTTCAATATTACCGGAAAACCCTATGCTAAATCAGCATAGGGTCCCGGTGTATTAATTGTCCAACCTGTTTCTTTCTTCAGTACTTCCGCTTCTGTTAGAGATTTTGAAATTCTCCCCTCTTGCAAACTTATACCTCACAGTGAATCTGACGCCTTGATTGCTTCTGTATTGCTGGAATCTCGTATCTATGTTGTCAAACTGCACAGCGGCATTGATGACCTGTGTGCGGAAAAGATCCGTTCCGTTTACAGTGATACTCAGCTTTTCTTTCAAAAGGTTTTTTGAAATCCCTGCATCTACCCATCCAAAGCCTTGGATGGCAGCCTGTCCGTATTGGGAGGGACCGATGTACATTGCCATCAATTCAGCTTTGAATCCTTTGGGAAGTGTGATGGTATGCTGAGATCTTAATGTGAGCGAAGTCTGAGAAACATCTAGTAAAGCATCTCCGATCATGGATTTCCATCGGGCATTGTTGACTTGGACCATGTTGCTGGTGTTCCACCATTTACGGATTTCGATCGGAATCATCGCCCTGAAATTCCAGTTTTGTGATTTGTCAAGGTTCGCAGTATAGGTGGTAGTGGTTCTGGTTTCTTCGTCTTGAGTGAATATCTGTTGGAATACATCTGTCGTCAGAGAATATCCTAAAGTAAACTGGTATTGACCTTTGACAACGTGGTTCATTTCCAGGTTATTGGAATACTGCGGTCTCAAATATGGATTACCTTGCTCGGTGGTCAATGGATCTATGTAAAAGATAAATGGATTCAGCAAGCGGTAGTTGGGTCTGTTGATCCTTCTATTTGCATTGTATATGATTTGATAGTCTTTGCTGACTTGGTGCTGCACAAAGAAACTTGGAAATAAGTCAATGTAATTTTGCTTATTCACCCTTTCCAAGGTTATTGAATTACCTGTGATATCTGAATATTCAGTTCTTAAACCTGCCTGATAGCTTACTTTGTCAGAAAATTTGCTTTTGTAAGTCGCATAGGCAGCTAGGACATTTTCTTCATAGATGAAGTTATTTGAATTTGGATCTTGCTCAAACGGCTCTTCTTCCACCGCCTTGCTTAAATCCAGGTTGTTGTCCGATTTTACCCAGCTTCCCTTCAGACCAGTTTCTAATACCCTTCCTTTGCCGAGTGGTTTGGTAAAATCAACCTTCGCTGTAAAGATGTTATAATCCATTTCATTGAGCGTTAGGATATAATCCCGTGCAGCCCCGGATTCATTCTGATTGATCCATCTATTGTTGGATAGGAAGGAACTGCCATTTGATTTCATTTTCGTGTAATCCACGTCTGTGGTAAATTTTGTTCCAAGTGTATCCAAAAGGCCGACATAGTGAAAATTTCCGAAAAGCCTTCTGTTTTGGCTTTCCCCTGCATTGTATGATCTCAAAAAGAAAAGGTCTTCTGTTCCCGGGTTGTTGATTTCGGTAAATGACTTGCCATTATTTTCTCCATTATAATCCGAAGCCTGAATATTGATGCCGATGCTGTGTCTGTCGTTGATTTCATAGTCGGAGCCTCCATTAAAAAAGATGCTCTTATTGATCGTGGTGATCTTACTGTTTTGGTCAAAGTTGGAAATGCCTTCTTCTAATTGAAAATTTCTATTGATGCTGATGTCATTCAGGTAGTTGTATTCATTGTAATTCAAATTGACATTATTGGTCCATTTGCCTTTTTTGACATTCAGTGCGATCCCGGCATTTGGCCCATAGATGCCATTGTACATTCCTCCGGTTTGGATATTGCCAAACATGCCGTCCATGTTATTTTTCTTCAACTTGATGTTGATGACTCCGGCGGTGCCTTCAGCGTCAAATTTGGAAGTCGGGTTGTTGATGATCTCTATGCTTTTGATATTGTCAGCAGGCATTGAGCGGAGAAAGTTTGCAAGGTCATTGGCAGACATATAGGTCTGACGGTCATTGATCATTACCGTCACGCCTGGACGACCGTTGAGGTTGATGTTGTCATTTTCATCCACATATATACCCGGAGCTCTTCCGATTACGTCCAAAGCTGTATTGCCATCAGCCATGACGGTCCCTTCTACGTTGATCGTGGTCTTGTCAGCCTCGACGATGATATCCGGTCTGGTGGATCTGACGGTTACTTCTTCAAGGTTTCCGGCATCTTCCTCAATTAAAATGGTTCCAAATTCTTTGTTTGATCCCACTTTGATATCAAATTCTTCGGATTTGAATGTTTCGTAGCCAATGGAAGAAATCACTAGCTGTACCTTTCCTGTTCTGGCTGTCTCTATCAAAAAATCTCCCGTTTCACCCGTGACCGCGCCGGTAATCAAAGTGCCGGAAACTGCTTCCACCAGCGAAACATTGACATAGGGAAGGGGTTCTCCTTTTTGGTCTTTGACTTGTCCGGTTATCAGGGCGACATCTTTTGCAGCAAGATTGCTCAATCCTAAAAAGAAGAAGAAAAGGACTGTAAAAATCTGGGTTGACATTTTCATGGTAATAGGTTGGTTTAGTTTTCAAGTACTGTACCCACCTTATTGAAAAATAGATGCCAACAAATAAAAAATTTTTTAAACCATTGAAAACCAATATAATACCATAAAAATGAAATTAGAGACCTGTACATTACCGTACATATAGAACGTTCGATAGGAGTACAAAAAAAGCCTTGGAAAGAAATTTCCAAGGCTTTATCTAAATTGTATTTTTGATTATTTCTTTGCAGCGGCAAATCTTTTCGATACCTCTTCCCAGTTGATTACATTCCAAAAAGCGGATACATAATCAGGCCTTCTGTTTTGGTAATTCAAGTAATAAGCATGTTCCCATACATCAAGTCCTAGAATCGGCGTGCCTTTTACTTCAGCTACATCCATGATAGGATTGTCTTGGTTTGGAGTAGAACTGACTACAAGTTCACCGTTGGCTACTGAAAGCCAAGCCCAACCTGATCCAAATCGTGTTGCAGCAGCTTTGGCAAATTCTTCTTTGAATTTGTCAAAAGATCCGAATTTTGCATCGATTGCCGCACCGATTTCACCTGTTGGATTTCCTCCGCCGTTAGGCTTCATGATAGTCCAGAACAAACTGTGGTTGTAATGACCTCCGCCATTGTTTCTTACTGCTGCATTGCTGCCGGCCACTTTCATCAATTCTTCAATGCTTTTGTTTTCCAGGTCTGAACCCGCAATCGCAGTGTTTAAATTTGTGACATAAGCATTGTGGTGCTTACCATGGTGGATTTCCATGGTTTTGGTGTCGATATGCGGCTCTAGCGCATTGAAATCATAAGGAAGTTTTGGAAGTTCAAAAGCCATTTTTATAAAGTTTTATGGTTAAAATAAATAAAGAATTCTAATGTCTCGTACTGTAATCCAACCAATTTGAATTTAAAAAGGTTCTAGAATGCCTCAAAATGAATCAATTTCTTAGCTTTTTAAAGAATTTATCCAAAAGATCTTTTGATTCAATAGACATCAAACCTGCAGTCACCTTTGTTTTTGGATGGAGCAGGTTTTCGGATAATCTGGAAAACCCTCTTTTAGGATCGGGTGCGCCAAAGTGTAATTCTCCCAACTGTGCCCAAAAACAGGCTCCCGCACACATGGCACATGGCTCTAAGGTTACATACATCTTACATTCGGTCAAGTATTTTGCACCAAGCGCATTGGATGCGGAAGTGATGGCGAGGATCTCTGCATGGGCAGTTACATCTGTAAGTAGCTCTGTCTGATTGTACGCTTTGGCGATGATTTTATTTCTACAGACAATTATTGCCCCGACAGGAATTTCGTCCTCTTCATAAGCTTGCTGCGCAAGCTTCATGGCTTCATTCATAAAATAATGATCGGTATACAACTCCATTTTGGAAGGATTTAGCAAAATTAAAAATGGCGTAGATTCTTTTGCAAACCTACGCCATTCCAAAAGAAAAAATATTTTTACTTATTTGAAGTAATCAAACACCTCGTTTCTGACACCCTCATTGATGATCAATGCCATGATCAGGGAAACAATCAATCCAATGGAGGCCTTGACAAGGTCTTTTCTGGTGAGGTATAGCGCATGCATGATGTTCAGCCTTCTTTTTTCCAGTTTTTTAGATTTAGCAAGCGCAATGGCGATTTCCCTACCTCCCAATAATCCGATGAAAACCCAAGTAGTACTCATTGGGATATTGCTGGCCATTTTGAAATAAAACAAGATAATCGCATACACGAAGTCTACCAAAGTGGCTGCCCTTACATCAGTTACCCTTGTTTTTTCATTGACAACAGATTGAATTCTGTCCCCTTTCATATAAAACAGGAATCCTAAGCCAATGAAGATAAAGCCTGCAAAAGCAATGAATTCCCAAATATTTAGACTTCTAGGAAGGAATACGGCGATGTTTGCTGCATCCTGCATGATCCATACTCCCCAAAGGATCCCTGAGGTAATCCATTGTAATATGAGCCAATAAGGCTTTGGCTTTCCTTTGAGGTAAGTTTCTACGAATTTTTCAAGAATGAACCAAACTGCAATAGCCAAAGTAAACGCAAGAATATATCCGATAAAGGATTTTTGCATAACATCAACTATTGTACCCGCCTTGTAAGTAAATACATTTAGCAGAAGAAACGTAGTCGATACCGGCATCCTCAATCTGGTCATGACCAATAAGACAATCGGTGCAGCGAGTTGTAAAAAAACAAAACTCTCAGGAGCTTTTTCCAATCCAGGCACCATCAATCTCTGATGGCTGACATCACCATTGTAAGTAATCCAGCTATATGTTACAACACCCAAAAAAATCAATCCCATAAATAACCAAAGGTAATACCATTTTTGGTTATGGTTTGAGGCTATGAAAGTTCCTATGGTCTGAATACTGTCATTTGCAATGGCGGAATAGGCGGCTAATATAAAACCAAACCACATTGCCCAATAAGTGTAGGGAGAAATTATACCGGCAATTGATACCAAGATGCATATGACGACTAAAAATGTTTTTTCTTTCTTTGTAAAATCAAAAAGTGAATAGGCTGCTTTAGAAAGGGCGTCCTGATTTATATTTTGGTCTTTAGGCTTAGCCATGTTGGAGATGGGTGAAAGATTTTTGCCGGTGCAAATTTAAAGAAGTTTACTTGGTGTCAATATTAAGAAATTGTTAAGCATGGTTATGTGATTAAATCAAACTTTCACCACAAAATTTAAGTTACCGAAATATTTGGAAGGAAATATAGTGTCAATAGCCTTTAAGACCAAAATGGCCTGTATTTTTTTGGTTTTGAAGAAAGTGACTCCAAGATTTTAATATTAACAAAATATTCACAACAAATCCCGTTTTATTAATTTGCTTTACTTTTATTTTGCACCTAAATTAAAGGGAATTAACCCCTTAATGAGGGGTTTTATATAAATGATCGAAATCAAAGAAGCAAATCTGAAGTCCAATAAAGCATGGATTATTTTTCAAATGCTGTTGGCATTCGTTCTTTTCATGTTTTCCATTGATTTGCTAACGATGTCCATGGTCAAGTTGAACAACAACCTGGCGGAGGAACTTTTTCAGGCTACCAACAATCCATTTGTAGGGCTGTTTGTAGGGTTGTTGATAACCGCATTGCTCCAAAGTAGTTCGATGGTGACTTCCATGGTCGTAGCTATAGTGGCATCAGGAAACCTGACATTGATGCAGGCAGTACCATTGGTGATGGGAGCCAATATTGGGACAACCTTAACAAGTACGCTTGTCGCTTTTTCTTACATCATGAAGAAAGGTGAATTCAAAAGAGCGCTTACCGCAGGAGTGGTCCACGACATATTTAATATCCTGACAGTGTTGATCCTGTTTCCGTTGGAGTTTTACCTAGGGTTTTTGAGCAGATCAGCTTCTTTTTTGACCAATACATTTTTTGATTCGAATTCCGGATTTTCGGGAGATTATTCGTACAATGTTCTGTTTACCAGACCATTGACCTCGTGGTTGGTTGATTTTCTAAATAGTCCTATATTGGGCTTGATCCTTTCCTTAATTTTGGTTTTTTTATCGATTAAGTTTCTCTCTGATACCGTTTTTAGGACGTTTATTTCTACCAATTTTGAAAAAATAAGTAGACAGATGTTTAGGTTACCTTATGTTTCTTTTTTGTATGGGATGTTTTTTACAGCTGCTGTCCAATCGAGTACAGTAACGACCTCCTTGATAGTACCTGCTGTGGCCAATAGAAAAGTATCCTTATCCAAGGTTTTTCCATTTATCATTGGAGCAAATCTTGGAACGACGATCACGGCTGTCATAGCCTCAATCTATAAAACTGAAGCTGCCATCAGCATTGCCATAGTCCATATTTTGTTTAATCTTTTTGGTGCTTTGGTGTTTTTACCTTTTCCCGGATTGAGGAATATTCCGGTAAAACTGGCCACATTCCTAGGAGACCAATCTGTCAAAAGAAAGTTTGTGGGTTTTGCGTACATCCTACTCACCTTTTTTATCATCCCTTTTATCCTGATATATTTCAATAAGAATGACAATCGCTCAAATGATCAGAATCAAAACGAACCTCCCAAAACAGAGATTTCTGTAGAATCCCCAAATCAGTAAAAGTTTATTCCCTAGCGGACCTGACGATCTGCACTCCTGAGCTTGTTCCAATCCTGTCTGCCCCTGCACTGATTAGCCCGAGGGCTTGTTCCAGAGTTTTGATCCCTCCGCTGGCTTTGATGCCTACATTGCTTGGTAGATGTTCCCGCATTAGTTTAATGTGGTGATCTTTTGCTCCTTCAGGGGCAAATCCCGTAGAGGTTTTTACATAATCCACCCCTGCATCAGCACAGATTTCACAGGCTTTGATGATCTCATTATCACTCAGATAAGCAGTCTCCAAGATGACTTTCAGGATTCTTTCATGCTCATGGCATACCTGCGAAAGCTTAGCCAACTCGATCTTGGGCCAGTTCATTCCGGCTTTGAAGGAAGTTAGAGACCAGACTACATCGATTTCATCAGCACCCATCTTGATCAATTGCTCGGTTTCAAAGACTTTGGTTTCGGTGAGGTTGTAACCCAAGGGAAAACCAACCACAGATACCAATTGGATGTCGGCATCACCGATTTCCCTTTTTGCTTTTTTAACCCAAAAAGGAGGCACACATACACCTACAAATCCATATTCCTTGGCTTCTTTTACAAGAGTTTCAATGTCAGCATCTACAGTTTGTGCCTTCAAAACAGTCTGTTCTATGTATTTTTCAACCTTTATCATGTCCTTCAATTTTATCTTCTGATTCATTTACATAATCCCGTAGAAAGATAAACTCGATGGTTAAGTCTCCTTCTTTCGCAATAGTGGCTTTGTCCAAAACTTTGGATTCCTCCTCTATCAATTCGGGAATAAAATGTTGCATCAGCTGCACGCCAAAATCTTCTGAGGCATCTCTTGGAAGCTCCGTCGGAAGGTTGTCTATGGCCATCACAGAGATGCTAGTTTGCTTGCCAAATGCCGGCAGCACCTGAAATGATTCTCTGTCAATATCGAAAATCGGGTTCAATGTCGAACAGTTTTTTACCGTAGTCGGTATCGAACCATTGATATCACAGGTGATGTCTGCGATAACTGAGATACTGAATTCATCCGAACTGATGTCTTCCATTTTAAACAATTTTGGAGCTTTTGGATCCCAATACGAAGCTGCCATCAGGATGTCACTCACCTCAGCAAACTTCAAAAAGTGACTTTCATATTTGTCAGGGAAGGCATAGAATTCTTCCTTATCGTAGCCCCCATCTGTTTTTCTCCTGTAATATTCCTCAGTGGAAAGAATGGTATAGACTGCTTCGTCAAAATATTGTAATAAGAGTTCCTTTGGTCCCACCTGTCTGATTCCAACTTGGTTTAAAACTTCCACGACACCTTTGCCAACTCTTCCTCTTCCGGTGACCACAATCTTGATTGGAGGCAATTGAACCTTGAGCAGTTCTTGGTCAAGTTCTCTTTTATCGAAGCATTCAAAAGCCCTTTTCAAATCATACAGACCGGATTTTTTACCATATGCCCATAGTCCATTATATGCTCCTACTATTCCTGCCCAATGACCAAAAGCCACAGTGCGGTTACCATGTTCATCCTTTAGAACTTCATAGTCCATGAGGGTGATGTTTTTTTCCAATACAGACTGAAGCAACTTCCTGTTTTGAGCTTGGCCTTTGATGGTATGGGAAAAGAAAACGTAGGATTTGTTTGGTATCAATTGGGAAACAGGTACTTCTTTGACACCCATCAGCAGGTCACAAAATGAATTATCTCCCACTACCTCTATTCCTTCCTGTATATATTCCTCATCCGAAAAACACCTGAAAGGACTAGATTCTACATAAAATGAAAGTGTATCTTTATATAACTCCGATAAAAACGACAACTGTTGTGGGGTAAAAGGAACCCTTCTGTCAGGTGGATTTTTGCCTTCTTTGATTAAGCCTATCTTCATGTGTTCGATTTTAACATGCCTCTAAAATTTATGGTATTGACTTACTGGTTATTGCTGAAATTGGTTGTTTAAACCTTTGCTTTACCAATGAACTTTCTTTTTGTCAATAGTAAATGGGATATTCGTAAAAAAAGTCGATGCCATGCCTTATTTGATTTTGGTTATACTCTGGGTTCTGTTTTATGCTACACACACTTGGCTTGCAAGCCTGAATATAAAAAGAAAAATCAAAGGATGGATGGGAAGTCGGTACATATGGTACCGATTGTTGTATACGGTTTTCTCAACCGTTTTTATTTTTGGCATATTACTATTTAGCTCCTCCTATTCCCAAATACACATACTTACAACAACCTCGTTCACAACCTATCTGGGTTATGTGTTGGCGAGTTTTGGAACGATCATCATTGTCCGTTCATTCAAGTCTTTCAGCAAAAGAAAGTTTGTAGGCTTGGAGCCACATGATGATTTGGAGAAATCTGAAGATTTTATCACCACAGGACTCCATGCTTATGTGAGACATCCGATTTATTCTGGGACCGTATTGATATTTCTAGGCTTCTTTTTTTATGACCCTACGCTCAGTTCCGCTGTTCATGTAGGCATGTTGTTTTTATACCTGCCCATTGGAATTCATTATGAGGAAAAAAAGCTAATTGAAATCTACGGAGAGAAATACATCCAATACAAAAAGAAGGTTGCTTCATTAATTCCCACAAAGAGGAAGTAAGAACAATAAAAAAGCCACCCGATGAGGTGGCTTTAAAAGGGTATTATTGTTAGCTATCTTAACTTCCTTCAAGGGCATTTGCACCTGCTACGATTTCCAAAATCTCATTGGTGATGGCTGCCTGACGGTTTCTATTGTACATTAATTTTAATTCCTTCAATAACTCGTTTGCGTTTTCAGTCGCTTTGTCCATGGAGGTCATTCTAGCTCCATGTTCTGAGGCATTGCTATCCAAGACCGCTTTGTAAAATTGTGTTTTCAAAGCTGTCGGTACCAAATCTTGGATTACATACTCTTTAGAAGGTTCCAAAATGTAATCGGTGTTGGTAGTTACCTTTTTTGAGGTCAAATCTTCCACACCACCCATAGGAAGAAATTGTTCTATTGTAATATCTTGAGTTGCTACGTTTCTGAAATGATTGTAGACCAAAACAACCCGATCGAATTGCTTGGAAAGGAAACCGTTCATTGCAAATTCAGCGATTTCTCTTACCTCATCGTATTTGACGTCAGAAAACACCCCGTAATAATCAGTTTTTGTGCTATAATTTCTTCTAGTAAAAAATTCATACGATTTTTTTCCTAGAGTAAGAATGGTCACATTTTTTCCTTTAAACTCGTTGTTTATCAGGCTCACAGTTGCCTTCATGATATTCGAGTTAAATGCTCCGCACAGTCCTTTGTCAGAAGTCATCGAAACGACCAATATATTCTGAACAGGTCTTTGCTCGGCATAGGCAATTTCCAATTCTCCACCCATCGCAGATACCACTTCATCCAAAATGGAGGTTAGTTTTTGGGAGTAGGGACGCATTTTGATGATCCTGTCCTGTGCCTTTCTTAGCTTTGCCGCAGCCACTAATTTCATGGCTTTGGTGATTTGCTGCGTGGAGCTAACCGAAGTGATCCTTTGCTTTACTTCCTTAAGATTGGCCATATTATTCTTCTGTGAGAAAAGAAACTTAAAAGCAGTAAGAAAGACTCAACCTTTCTTACTGCTCAATTTTATTCAATTATAGTTTTGCGAATTTCACGGACAAATCCTTTGCAGCAACTTCAAGGATTTTTCCGGCAGCATCGATATCATTTTTAAGTATCAATTCCAATGCTTCAGGATGGCTGCTCTTCAACAAGTTGTAGAATTCTCTCTCAAATTGTCTCGCATTTTCAGGGGCAATAGAATCCATGAATCCTTTGGTGGAGACATAGATAATGGCCACCTGAAGTTCCACAGGAACTGGTGCGTATTGCGGTTGCTTCAAGATTTCCTGGTTTCTTCTACCTCTTTCGATGGTTCTCTTGGTACTGGCATCAAGGTCAGATCCAAATTTGGAGAAAGCTTCCAATTCACGGAATTGAGCTTGGTCAAGCTTCAAAGTACCCGCTACTTTTTTCATGGATTTGATCTGAGCATTACCACCCACCCTTGACACCGAGATACCTACGTTGATCGCAGGACGAATCCCGGAGTTGAAAAGGTTGGATTCCAAGAAAATCTGACCATCTGTAATAGAGATCACGTTGGTAGGGATATAGGCAGATACGTCACCCGCTTGGGTTTCAATGATCGGAAGTGCTGTCAATGATCCTCCTCCTTTTACCAAATGCTTGATAGATTCGGGAAGGTCATTCATCTGACTTGCAATCTTGTCAGAGTTGTTGATTTTGGCAGCTCTCTCGAGAAGTCTGGAGTGAAGGTAGAAAACGTCACCCGGATATGCTTCACGTCCCGGAGGTCTTCTTAGAAGCAAAGAAACTTCTCTGTAAGCAACTGCCTGCTTAGAAAGATCATCATAAATAATCAATGCAGGACGACCGGTATCACGGATAAATTCACCGATACAGGCTCCAGTAAATGGTGCAAAAAACTGCATGGGAGCGGGGTCTGAAGCTGCAGCAGATACGATAACTGAGTATGGAAGCGCACCGCCTTTTTCTAAAGCAGAAACAATACCTGCTACAGTAGAGGCTTTCTGTCCGATCGCCACATATATACAATATACAGGCTCACCCTTTTCGTAGTATTCCTTTTGGTTAAGAATCGTATCAATGGCTACAGCAGTCTTACCCGTTTGACGGTCACCGATGATTAGCTCACGCTGACCTCTTCCGATCGGAATCATGGAGTCAATAGCTTTGATACCTGTCTGAAGCGGCTCATTTACCGGCTGACGATAGATTACCCCTGGTGCTTTACGCTCCAAAGGCATTTCATAAAGTTCTCCTGTCAATGGACCTTTGCCATCAATAGGATTCCCCAAAGTATCTACCACACGACCTAACATGCCATCACCCACTTTGACAGAGGCGATTTTTTTGGTTCTTTTTACATTGTCGCCTTCTTTGACAAGTTTGGAATCACCGAAAAGTACAGCACCGACATTGTCTTCCTCGAGGTTGAGGACCATTGCCTTAAGACCGTTGTCAAATTCCAATAATTCACCGGCCTGAGCTTTGGTTAGTCCATAGATCCGGGCTACCCCATCACCTACTTGGAGGACGGTTCCCACTTCTTCAAGTTCAGTAGCAGTTTTGACATTTGAGAGTTGTTCTCTCAAAATGGCCGAAACTTCATCAGGTCTTATTTGTGCCATTATATTTTAGATTATATGATTTTCTGTAATTTAATATAGTTTGACGAAATACCTTTGATTGAATTTCATCCTCATGTTTCTCAATTTTCCGCTGATAGAATCATCAAGTTGCTTGTCATTGACCTTTAGGATAAAGCCCCCGATTAAGTTTTTGTCGATTTTTTCAACCAATTCTACTTTTTGAAGCCCTGAAATTTCTTTCACAATTTCCTCAAATTGTTTTCTGAGTATTGCTGTCAAAGGTATAGTTGTGGTAACTTCCGCTACTTGAATGCCTTTGTGTTCGTTATATTGTCTTAAAAACTCCTGTGCAGTTGAAATCAGGGCACTTGATCTGTTTTTTCTGGTAACGAGATCAAAAAATGTCATACTGATTTCATTTGCCGATTTCCCAAGCAATGCTTTAAGGATATTGAATTTTTTGTCAAAGGTGATTATAGGGTTAGCCAATGCAAGACCAAATCCCCTGTTTTGTGCTGCTATAGACAGCAATCCCTTCATATCTCCTACCACTGCATCAAGGACATTTCTCTCGATGGCAAGATCTAGAATAGCTTTAGCGTATCTGGTGGCTACTTTAATTTGGGACATATTAGTTTAACTTAATGTCTTTAAGCAAATCATCCATCAATTTTTGCTGGGCTGCGTCTGTGGACAAATTCGCTCTTAATATTTTTTCAGCGACTTCCATAGACAGAATCCCAACCTGTACCTTCACTTCTTCAAGCGCGGCTAGTTTTTCAGTATTGATCGCAGCCTTGGCACTCTCGATCATTTTTGCACCTTCAAGTTGTGCTTTTTCCTTAGCCTCATCTATCATTTGCTTGGCTGCTTCTGATGCTTTGTGAAGCATATTGTCTCTCTCGATTTTGGCTTCTTGGATGATTTTCTCATTTTCAGCCTTGAGGTTAGACATTTCATTTCTTGCTATTTCCGCAGATTTTAGCGCATGGTCAATGCTCTTTTCTCTTTCATCCAATGCAGCAAGTATGGGCTTCCATGCATATTTTGTGAGAAGGAATAAAACAATCAAAAATCCAAGTGCGGACCAGAATATCAATCCCAATCCAGGTGTTATAAGTCCCATTTTGATCTAATTTAGATAAATAACTTGCTTGTTCAATAAATCAAAAGAAAGGGATTGGCCTAGCGCCAATCCCTATACTATTTTTGTTAGAAAGTGTAATCACCCAAAGCAATAAGTAGACAAACTACCACCGCAAACAGGGAAACCACCTCAATAAGAGCAGCGATGATCAACATGGCAGTCTGGATTTTTCCAGCTGCTTCAGGCTGACGGGCAATGCCCTCCATAGCTTGGCCACCGATTCTACCGATACCTAGACCTGCGCCAATCGCAACAATTCCAGCACCGATACCAGCACCCATCAGTGCAAATCCGGCAGTTAATAAGATTGAAGTTAACATACGTGTTTGATTTATAAATTGAACAAAATAATTACTGATTAATGATGATCATGCTCTGCCACTGCCAAGCCAATGTACATGGCTGAAAACAGGGTGAAGACATAAGCTTGAATGGTGGCAACCAAGATTTCAATAAAGTTGATAAAAACCACCATGATGGTACTAGCCACACCGACTGCCATTGACTCAAATACAAATATCAAAGCAATGAAACTCAGGATCACGATGTGACCTGCGGTAATCGCCACAAACAATCGGACCATCAAGGCAAATGGCTTGGTAAACAATCCGATGATTTCGACCGGCACAATGATCAATAACAAAGGAACAGGTACTCCCGGAGTTGCAAATACGTGTTTCCAGTAGTCTTTATTTCCATTGACATTGGTAATGATAAAGGTGAAAATGGCAAGGGTAAATGTCAAAGCAATGTTTCCTGTAAAATTGGCTGCTTCAGGAAAGAGGCCAAGGATGTTACCTACCCAAATAAAGAAAAACAGGGTCAACAGGTAAGGAGTAAATTTCCGGTATTTTTTGTGACCAATATTCGGAAGGGCGATTTCGTCCCTAACAAAAATCACAATAGGTTCGATGAATGAAGCAATTCCTTTTGGCGCAGCTCCAGGATTTCTTTTATAAAAATTTGCTGATTTGAGCATGAGAAAAAGCAAAACAGCAATAACAATAAACATCATCGCTACATTCTTGGTGATCGAAAAATCATAGAATGTCCTTGAAGGATCAGCTGCCGATAGTTTGTAATTCTCATCAATATAATAGCCGCCAACACCATAATCTTTTCCGAATTTATGGGTTTCGTGGTTCTGAAAATTTGATGATAAGAAAAATTCCAAACCCTGATCTGGAGAATAAATGATGACCGGTAAAGGGAGGGTAACATGTGTATGACCGATGGTAGCAAAATGCCACTCATAATTGTCCATAACGTGTGGAAGGATAAACCCCGTCTTGCTTTCACCGTCTCCGGCTGCGTGGACTGGATTTGAAAAACCTAGCCAAAATATTGACAATAAAATACTTAGGCAAAGAAATTTACGGGCCATCAAATGATTTTTTAGTACCTAATTCGGATTTGGGCGCAATTTAGCTAGAAGCGTGTAGATATCAAACAATAAGTAAAAGAAATAAATGATAAAGAAATTGACCACAAACAGAATTTTATTTTCAACTCCTAGGATCAGCATGATGGCTATAAAGCCTATACTTGCCAGCAACCTAATACCAATAGAGCCCAATAGGATATTGACAGAATTATCTTTGCTTAACTGCAACAAGTAATGTGTAAACATTCCGGTAAGCCAAGTTAATAATATGAAAAACGAAAGAATTGTCCAGAGGCTTTCATGGACCCATTCTGGTTTTATGTATTCCTGAAGAAGATAAAATATTCCTCCAATCAGGAGGGAAAAAAGCAACAGTTTGATGGTAAGAATCTTAATGGCCTTCATTGGAACCGATTTGAGCCCGCAAAGCTAATTGTTTTTGCGATTTCTCTCGGATTTATCATCGTTTTTGAGATTAACATACAGGTTGTAAAAAGAAATCAAAACCGATAGCAGGCAAAAAAGCAAAATCCAGACAGGGAATTTCATCTCGCTTTTTTGTTGCAGGTACCAACCAAACCACGTCCCGGCCCCGATGATGACAAAGAGCTGGAATGAAAGGCCTATATATTTTAGATACGTGGGCGGATCAGACGGATTGTAATTGTTTTTGGGGTTTTTCTTCAGCATCAGTGTTTTTGGAAACTACCATCCCTTTGGATACCATCTGACATTTGCCATTGAATACCGCACCGTTTTCCACAATCAGCTTCTGGGTGGTGATGTTTCCATTGATGATGGCGGTTTTGGTTAAATACAAAGTGCCTGAGCAAAAAACTTCACCATCAATTTTCCCGGAGATTTCTGCTTCAGGAGCAGTGATGTTACCTTTGATCAAAGCAGAGTCACCTACAACGATTTTGGTCTTGGACTCAACCAAACCCTCTAGTTGACCTTCAATCCTGATATTTCCAGCCGCTGAGATGTCCCCGGTGATTTTGGTTTCTCTGGAAATGACATTGGTAGAACTGACCATGTCTGCTACCGATTTTTTTTCTTCTGTCTTGTTATTGAACATAGCTAATCAAAAGTGATGAATTCCTGAGGATTAAGAGGTGTACCTTTGTACCACAATTCGAAATGAAGATGCTGACCGGTGGTGAGTTCTCCGGTATTTCCAATAATGGAGATGATCTCTCCTGCACGGACGAGGTCTCCTACTTTTTTCAATATTACCGAATTATGTTTATAAATTGAAATCAATTCATTGGAATGTTGGACACTGAGAATGTATCCCGTATCCAGTGTCCAAGAGGCCAATATAACTGTCCCATCGGCTATCGCCATGACCGGCTCATTTTCTTTTGCCACGATATCCACTCCAAAGTGATCTTCCTGTGGCGCAAAGACGGCTGTTAAGACCCCCTTTACAGGAGTGAAGAAAAATGTTTCGGCAAAGGAAGTGCTGGAAATTCCGATAGGATTTGAATTTTCAATAGTCGCACTTTTGAATTCATCCAAGATACTTAGGGTAGCTTCGCTAGGTGAGAAATTAGCAGAACCGGGAGATGCAGATTGAGCAGCATTAGGAACCGATTCTTCCAATCCAATAGAATCAAGCGCTTCGTTTCCGCTGATGATGCCTTGGATATTTGCCAGATAAGCATCTTTCTGACTGACGGCTATCGACAGGGAATCCACAATATCTGAGAGCATCAGGATATTGGCCGTATTTTCTGTTTCCATATATACAGGATCAAACCACTGTCTTAAGATGGTCCTTGTCAATACAAGAGAGATAAAAAATATCACAGAAAGAGACAATACGCCTAAGATTATCGCCCTCGAAAAAGAGACATTGAATGATCCTACGACAGAAAAATCCTGTTTTTTTCGGATGACAATGAGGTATTTCTCAGTCAGCCAGTTCCTAATTTTTATCCTGATACTCAAACTTGCGCGATTTGGGTTGATGTCGTAAAAATATAATATTATTCGTAAGCGTTTATTAATTTACATCATTTCAAGTAATTTGGGCGTTCAAAGCCTTTGGCTCCACATGAATAAAATCAATTACCTTCTTCTGTTTCTTTTTGCGCTAGCAGTGATGGCCTGCTCCTCGGAGAAGAATACCTTTACCAATAGGCTGTTCCACAATACAACTGCAAAATACAACGCATATTATTATGCCGATGAAAAAATCCGGGAATTGGAGACAGGCATTGCCAACAACCACCGGGAGGATTTCAGTCAGGTCCTTCCGGTTTTTTATACAATCGACAGCGCATTTATAGAAACCAATGAGGAGCTGTTGGAGGAAGTAAGGTCTTTTGCCTCCAAAGCGGTGGATTGGCATAGGATCTCCAAATGGGTCGGTCCAAGTTATTTCCTTATCGGGATGGCGGATTATTACGAAGCCAATTTTGACGATGCCTCCAATACTTTCAAATACCTCAATGTAAATGGGAAGAAAAAAGACATCCGTCACCGGAGTCTGATCCAACTGATGCGTCTTTTTACAGACTTGGATAATTTTGATGATGCAACTTATGTGATCGATTTCCTTTCAAAGGAATCAGGGATCAGTTCTGAAAACAAATTCCTTCTCTACAAAACGCTCGCCTACTATTACCATAAAAGGGGAGAGCTGAATGGCAAAATCGGAGCTTTGGACAAATCCCTAAGCCATACCAAAGACAAAAAAGAAAAATCCAGAATCAATTTCATCCTTGGCCAGCTTTACCAAAAAGAAGGCATCGACGCCTTGGCCTATGATTACTATAACAAAGCCCTAAGGGGGAATCCTCCCTATGAGCGGAGTTTCTTTGCGCAGCTGTATGCACAGCAGGTAGCGGAACTCAATAAGACCAAAGACATCGAAAAAGTCAGAAGTTACTTTGACGGCTTGTATAAAGACAGCAAAAACAAAGACCTGAAAGATGTCATTCTCTTCGAAAAGGCAAAATTTGAATTGAAGCAAGACGAAATTGAAGCTGCCGAGCAGCTTTTGATCCGGGCAGCAAAAGAAGAAAGCCAAAATCCTATCCAAAAAGGCTATATCTACGAAAAACTCGCCATGATCAATTTTGACAAAAAAAATGATTTCAGGGCAGCCAAGTTTTACCTAGACAGTGCTTTGGTGAGCTTCAGACCGACGGATCCACTCTTTCAAGATATTACTGATAGAAAAGAAATTCTGGACAATTATGTATTCCACTATGATATTGTCACCAAAAATGACAGCCTTCTTCTTCTCACCGAACTGAGTATCGAGGCCCAAACTTTGATTGCTGAAAATTTCATCAAACAGGAGGAAGAGCGCCTTCTGAGTGAAGCTGCTGCAAAAGACAATAAAAAACCTTCCGGAATATTTGACAACCTTCTGGCTTTTGGAGGTAGGGGCGGTAGCGGAGAATCATTTTATTTCGACAATTCACTCGCGGTCCAGCAGGGTTCCATTGATTTCAACAGGAATTGGGGCAACAGACCCCTTCAGGATAATTGGAGGAGAACAAGCCAAAATTTCCAAACTTCCTCCACCCGAACCAATACTAACTTGCCGGCTGCTACTGAAACCGACTCGACATCAATGGAAGAGAATTCCATATTATCCCAAATCCCAACTGCCGAGGAGCTTTTGTCCAAAATCCCAAGCAATCCCGATCAGATCAAGGAAATGAAGTTGGAATTGGAACGATCTTATTTTGAGTTAGGAAAAATTTTGTTTTTTGACCTGAAAAATCCTCCGATCAGCATCGACAACCTCGAAAGCCTGATTACCAAATATCCGAATACCATCAAAAAACCGGAGGCGTATTATATCCTTTACCTTGCAAATAAAGAAACAGGAGGAAATACGGATATTTTTGCACAGCGGCTCAACAGGGAATTTCCGGATTCACCCTTTACCATGTCAGTCAATAATCCGGACCAAGCTTCAGGAAATGTGGCTTTTCTGGAATCCTCCAGAAATTACAAAAAGGCGTATGAGTTGTACTACAATGGTCAATATGCAGAAGCCAAATCAATGATCAGATCAACTTTGGAGGCCCATCCGCTGACAGCCAATACCGACAGGTTACTGCTCTTGGACATCATGGTCACCGGAAAGACAGAAGATATATCGAGGTTTCAGGAAAGGCTTGAAAACTACATTCAGACGACAGAAGATGCAGGTCTCGTAGAAATGGCAAGAAAAATGCTTGGTGCATTTAAGGTGGATGAGGAACAGACAAAATCAGAAATCTCTGAAGATACTGAAGACGAAGTGCAGGAAGAATCCGTTACAATAGAAGGTGAAGACGAAGAAATGAAATCTGAAACAGAATCACCCTATAAAAATAATCCTAACCAAACACATATATTTGTCATCGTTCTCGGAGCAGATAAATCAAGCGAATCCAAAAACCTTCTCGCAAACTTGGAAGGATTCCACAATGAGAATTTCAAAGGATCAAGACTCCGAACCGGAAACATGAACTTAAGTAGGGAAAATACGATTTTCATTGTCAGTCCATTTATCTCTGCACAAAAGGGTATCGAGTACCGGGAAATATTCAAAGAAAATTTCAAAAACGAATCATTGACTGACGAAGACAAAGCAAACTGCTTTCTGATTTCGATCGAAAATTTCCAAGAGCTCAACAAAAGGAAAAATCTGGACGAATACCGGGATTTCTACACCAAGACCTATTATTGATTATGTATATCCACAATGATTCCGGTAATTTAATTACCAAATATAGAGTATGGCTGGAAACCAGTATGTCCGGTTCATCCGTCTTCGGTCTTCCCTGCCTACCGCAGGCAGGCGTCCCGTATAAAGAATAACAAAGGATTACCGACAAAGAAGCATATATCCACAATAAACAATCACAGTTTCAAATACCTGAACATAGATGACCCAAAAAATAATTAAATATATCTGGATGGTTTTTGCAGCGGGACTCTTGGGTTTCGTTTTGTTTGTCTGGGCTGTAAGCGGAAATTTCCTTGGACTTTTCGGCGAATTGCCTGATTTCAAAGAACTGGAAAACCCCCAAAGTGAATTGGCTTCGGAATTGTATTCTGCAGATGGTGTTTTGCTAGGTAATTATTTCAGAGAAAACAGAAGCCCTGTCACCTACAAGGACCTATCTGCCAACCTTGTCAATGCGCTCATTGCCACGGAAGATGTGAGGTTTGAAGACCATTCTGGAATCGATTTCCAAAGTATGGCAAGGGTACTTTTCAAGTCTATTATCCTGCAACAGGGAACAGGCGGAGGAAGTACACTCAGTCAGCAGACTGCCAAAAATCTATTTAAAACCCGTAATCTTGAATCCCAGGGAATATTGAGCAGCATCCCCGGACTGAGGATGCTCATCATCAAAACCAAAGAATGGATCGTCGCCGCCAAGTTGGAGAAATCCTACACCAAAGAAGAAATCCTGACTTTGTACCTCAATACCTCGGAGTTTGGGAGCAATGCCTATGGCATAAAAACCGCCGCGAAGACATTTTTCAACAAAGAACCTATAGACCTTGATATCCAGGAATCGGCCACTTTGGTGGGCCTGTTCAAAGCACCTTCTTACTACAGTCCGGTCTTTAATCCGGACAATTCTTTGAGAAGAAGGAATACAGTGTTGGGACAGATGGAAAAATATGATTTCCTCACTGAGGCCGAATTTGATTCCATCTCCCAAATCCCGATCGAGCTTGATTATAGAGTCGGTAATCAAAATCAAGGATTGGCGACATATTTCAGGGAAGTGATCAAGGCCGACCTGATCAAATGGTCCAAAGAAAATCTCAAATCAGACGGTACACCTTATGATTTATTTGGTGATGGATTGAGGATCTATACCACCCTTGATAGCCGTATGCAAAGGTATGCCGAAGAGTCTGTCGATGAACACATGCGTGAGCTTCAGAAGAAATTTGAAAAAGAAATAGGTACCCGTGCCCCATGGATCGATAGCAATGGACAGGTCATTCCTGATTTCCTAGAGACTGCTGTCAAGCGTACCGATGCGTACAGGAATCTGGTCAAGCGATATGGAAACGGCGCTGATTCGGTGGTGATCAAATTGAATGAGAAGAAAAGAATGAGGGTTTTCTCGTGGGATATGGGGGAATTGGATACCCTAATGAGTACGATGGACTCCTTGAGGCACTACAAAAAGCACCTGCAGACAGGTTTTGTATCCATGGATCCGCACACAGGCCATATCAAGGCATGGGTAGGCGGCATCAACCACAAGCACTTCAAATTTGACCACGTGAAGCAGAGCAAAAGACAGCCCGGATCTACTTTCAAGGCCTTTGTCTATGCCGCTGCCATTGAAAACGGATATAGCCCTTGTTATTCAGTCATTGACCAACCTGTCGAAATAAATACCCCCGGCCAACCCGCCTGGAGTCCTAAAAATGCAGACGGGAAATTCACCTATGACAAAATGACGATACGTCTTGCCATGGCACAGTCTATCAACTCCATCACGGCGTTTATGATGAAGAAGCTGGGACCAAAAGTGGTCGTTGAAACTGCCCACCGACTGGGTATCACTTCTGATTTGGAAGAAGTCCCCGCACTTTCCTTGGGTACTTCCGATGTGTCGGTCTATGAAATGGTAGGTGCCATGGGCACTTTTGTCAACAAAGGGGAGCATATCGTTCCTTTCTACATCGACAGAATCGAAGATAAAAATGGTAACCTGTTGCAGCAATTTACCCCGAAGAAAAAACCTGCCATGAGCGAAGAGCACGCTTACCTGATGGTGTACATGCTTCGTGGCGGTTTTGAAGAATCAAGAGGAACCTCTCAGGGTGTATCTTGGACACTGAGGGATGAGGGCAATCAGTTGGCAGGAAAAACCGGTACAACCCAAAATGCCTCTGACGGTTGGTACATCGGGATGAGCAAAGACCTCGTGTCCGGTTCATGGGTAGGAGGAGATGACAGGGCAATCCACTTCAGAAGTTGGATCAGCGGTCAGGGTGCTCAGACAGCAAGGCCAATTTGGGTCAAGTACATGGCCAAAGTATACGCCGACCAATCATTGGGCTATACCAAAGGACCATTCCCAAGACCTGACAGACCTCTTAGCATAGAGATCGATTGTGACAAATACGAATTGGAAAATAGCCGATTTACAGACTTCGATTACGATCAAAAGAAGAATGATTTTTAGTCCATAGTCCACGGTCGACAGTCCACAGTGGGCAGTTTTCAGTGATCAGTATTCAGTGGTCAGATATCAGTTGGCAGTTTTCAGTGATCAGTTTTCAGTAATCTGAACTTCAAGCCAGATATTCATTGGTGATGTGGTTGTGCATGTTGATTTAAATTGGTTGGTTTAAAAATGTCCGACTCCAAAGGAGTCGCATATTTATAGACAAACGGATGATTTATAAACAAACAACCCAGTAGGGGTTGAATCATTAAACCAAATTTAATGGCATAGTCCTTTGTAAATTGAAAACAAAGATTATTCAGTAGGCATGTACTCTTTCTTGCCTCGAACAACATATAACTCGGATTGAAGTTCAATTGCAGTGGCTGTGGACTATGGACTGTGGTCTATCGACTTTAATCCTTAAAGAAAAACCCCCAAGAAATTGAAAACAGCCTGTAACGGGGCTGTTTTTTTTATATTTGCACCCATGCAGGCATCCTCCTACCTCGTTGAAGACCACCATTCCCTTCCGGATCTGCCGGGAGTGTACAAGTATTTCAATGCCGAAAATGAACTCATCTATGTAGGCAAGGCAAAGAGCCTGAAGAAAAGAGTGGCTAGCTATTTTGTCAAAACCCTCGGCATCAATTACAAAACCAAAAGGATGGTGAAGGAAATCCGCAAGATCGAAATCACCATCGTAGACACCGAGTTTGATGCTTTGCTGCTGGAAAATAACCTGATCAAAAAGATCCAGCCCAAGTACAACATCATGCTCAAGGATGACAAGACGTATCCTTACCTCCTGCTGACCAATGAACCTTTTCCCCGCTTATTTCCCACACGTAGGATGATCACCGGAAGGGGAACGTACTTCGGACCTTTTGCCAGTGTCAAGGGGATGAACAATGTCCTCGAACTGATCCGCAGCATCTTTACCATCCGTACCTGCCGCCTCGACCTGAGTCCGCCCAAGATCAAAGAGAAGAAGTACAAAGTCTGCCTTGAATACCATATTGGCAATTGCCTTGGTCCCTGCGAAGGCTTGCAGAACGAGCAGGATTATTACAAAGAGATCGAACAGGCCAAGCATATCCTCAAAGGAAATCTGGGTGTGCCCAAGATCCACTTCAAAAAGAAAATGCAGGAAGCTGCCGAAAGCCTGGCTTTTGAGCGGGCGCACTATTTTAAAAACAAACTCGAACTTCTCGAAAAATACCAAGCCAAATCCATGGTCGCCAATCCGGCCATCCATGACCTCGATGTCTTTGGGATAGAGTCGGATGAGAAATCTGCCTATGTCAACTTCCTCAAAATCAAAAACGGCGCTGTCATCCTCACCAAAACCGTCGAACTCAAAAAGAAACTTGATGAAACGGAGGGGGAACTTCTTCTGACGGCCATCATCCGCCTACGGGATCAATTCAACTCCGAGTCACTGGAAATCATCGCCAATATTCCCCTCGAAGAGGAGTTTGAAGGACTGAACTTTGCCGTCCCAAAAATCGGGGACAAAAAGAAACTCGTCGAACTCTCCCTCAAAAACGCCAAGTACTACAAAAAGGAAAAGCTGCTTGCCTCGGGTGAAGTGCAGGACAAGAAAAACCGCGTACTCCGGCAGCTGCAATCGGACCTTTCTCTCAAGGAACTGCCCATCCACATCGAGTGCTTTGACAACTCCAATATCCAAGGCACCAATCCCGTGGCAAGCATGGTCTGCTTTATCAACGGTAAGCCGGCGAACAAAGAATACAGGCACTTCCATATCAAGACCGTCACCGGTGCAAACGACTTTGCGAGTATGAAAGAAATCGTGGGCAGACGGTATGAGCGCATCCTCGAAGAGGCAAAGCCCCTTCCCAACCTGATCGTCGTCGATGGCGGCAAGGGACAGCTGTCTTCCGCTGTGGAAGCCCTCAAGGAAATCGGCATCTATGGTCAGGTACCGATCATCGGCATCGCCAAAAGGCTTGAAGAAATCTACTTTCCGGATGACAACTACCCGCTGCATATCGACAAAAAATCCGAATCCCTGCGTCTGATCCAAAAGATCCGGGACGAGGCACACCGCTTTGCGATCACCTTCCACCGTCAGGTCCGCAGCAAAAACGCCTTCAACACCAAGCTGACCGACATCGAAGGCATCGGCGAGAACACCGCCAACAAACTATTGAAGCACTTCCGTTCCTTCAAAAAAATCCAGGAAGCCAATATCGACGCCCTTGCCGAAGTGGTAGGCAAAGACAAAGCCGAGAAGGTTTATTTGGCGGTGAGGCCGGAGGGGGATCAAATTGATGAGAGGGAGTCAAGCTCCACAGGTGACCAGTAGTTATTTAGTTTTCTTCGATTAACGCATCAACTTCGACTTTTAATTAAGGAAGATGATTTGTTAGAATTGACCAAATATTCTCATCGGAAACATTGTCATAAGCATGAATAACCTGATTTCTTAATCCAATAATTGCTTTTGCATTACTGATTTTCTCAGTAAAAGAATTGTTTCGAGTAATTATTCTGTTAACAGCTTCGCCAATAATCTCAAGATTTCTTTCGACAGCTCTTTTGAGCATTACATTATCCCTGTACTTGAAAAAATCTTTTTCTTCTTCTGGAAAAAAGCTATCAATTTCGTCGATACAGAGTTTAATATCATAAAGCCATTTAAGAATTCTCTCATCCATAAATAAGGGCTTTAGATTTATTAATGGAGTTGATTAAGATTGGGTTTTTTAGAGTTTGCTCTTCTACTAAGTCAACTTCACGTCCAAATAATTTCTCCAATCTTTCCTTGAAATCCATATAGTTGTCAAAATACTTTGATAATTCAATGGGTTTAAATTTTACAAGAAAATCAATATCACTTTCTTTATTGAAGCTAGAATTTAGTGCTGAACCAAATAAGTACATCTTTTCCACATTGTACATGGAACAAAGTTTTTTTAAGTCTTCTATATTTCGGTCAACAATTCCCATGAGGCAAATTTAGGCATAAAATGTACAATTTTTTGTGATGACAAAATAAACACCGGCGACCTAAGACTTCTTTTCAAACACCTCCCGCCGTCAGGTCCCCAGGTATCGTGGAAACTCAATAATCCAAACGCAATTCAACCACTACCGGCAAATGATCTGATAAGATTTGGGTAGTGTCAGTGCTAATGACATTTGCTTTAGTTACTTTATCAACCAAATTTTTTGATGCAAAAATATAATCCAGTCGTCTTTGATCCCCATGTTCGCCTTCTTTTTCAATCAATGTTGGAAAGCTTCCTGTAAAAGCATAGGAAGAGCCACGCATCTTGGCATCAAGATCAGTGAATCCAAAATCCATAACTTCCTGGATCACTGAATAATCCAGATTACCCTGATTTAGGTTTACATCTTTGTTCTTTTTGTCCATTTCATCGAAAAAAGGTTCCAGCCTTCCATGTGCATAAAATTCCGAATCAAGTGGAGAGAGGTTATTGAAATCGCCGGCAAGGATTACTCCGGCATTTGAAGGAAGTCCTTCAACATCCTTAAGGATTTGATCTATTTCGTTTTTTCTGATTTCCCAGTTGCTGGGGTGCAAATGAATAACATAATAATATATGTCCTGTATCTTCACCCGCAGTAAGCCATGATGGAAGGCTTCCTTGATTCTGTATATATCTTCTATGGGATATCGGGAAGTAATACCGGTTGGAAATCCATCCTCTTTCAACAAGACCGAGTAGGCATGCCCATAACTTTTGGCATCTTCAGCTAACTTTTGATGGGTATATTCATTAAGTTCCTGAAGTGATACAATATCAGGTTGTTGCCCTTTCATCCATGCAGTCCATGCCTTTTTTCTTTCCGGTACTTCAGTAAATCCATACCAGACATTGTAGCTGATAATTTTCAAATTATCGGATTTTTGATTTTCGTTTTTCCTCTCTGAATTACACGAATAGATAAAAAAAGTACATAGTACGATAATGGCTGCTGTGCTAATCTTTATAGATTGATTCATGATTGAAGTAATTTTTTTGACTTGTTTTTTTAGGAATGTCAGCAATGCTTCCTGTTGCTCCATTTATTAGAATTGGTTTCATTTTCTATAAATGCTCCCCAAGGATTGTAGACCAACAATACTTGTTTTCTTTTTTCAAATACCTAAAAATACCCAATTATGTCAAAATATTCCATCCACTGATCATACAAAAAACATCGAAGACCTTGCCGATTCGTCGGCAAAGACAAAGCCGAGAAGGTGTTTTTGGCGGTGAGGTCGGAGGGGGGTCAGGATGAGGAGAGTGGAGAAAGCTTTCTATAGGAGAAAAACTGTTATGCTCAGGGCTTTATTGTTGTTTGTTTTTTGCGTTTCTTGAGGTGAGGCAATGTCTTTTACGTGAGGTTTTGAGTCTATGAATTGCTAACAATTGTACTTTTTTTAATCACTTTTTCAATAAAATTGACCTTTAAATCATTTTCTTTTTTGTAATCAGGAAAACAGCTTTTACAATTTCTGAAATTGAGAATCTCGAGGAAACTCATATCAAAATCTTTTTTATCTAAAAATTCTTTAATGCAGATTTGAATAATTACTTCATTAATTGGCTTTATATACTTCTCGTCAATTTCCCTTAATATTTTTTTTACTTCATAATCATCAACATTAGTAGGATTATATTGTATTGGATCTTTTGTATGAATTAAAAAAAATTTATTCTTGAAATATTTAATTACCCTATTCTTTTTTTCATCTTCAAAGTAATCTTTTGCGTCCTTTAATATTGTTTCTATATTTTCTTTTAGTTCATTTAGTGTAGAATTTTCAAATTCTTCAATCCCAGAGTTGCTTAAACTTATTTGCTCAAAATCAGAAAGGTCTAGATTCAAAAATTTATATTTTGCGTTAAAATTTTTGATGCATTCTTCAATAAAGATATTTCTGTCATTGTGGAATAAATTTTTATTATCAAATGCCCAACTTCTTAAAGCCTCTGTGAGTTTATTTTCTTTTATTTTCCATGGAATATAAATGTTATCAAATTTTGATAATAGGTGTTTACAATCAGGTGTTTTATGAAAAGCTGGATTAGACTCGTATATATAAGACTTTGAGTCTTTCCAAACAACATAGTTATTCGCAATAAACTTTTGTGGATCCTTAGAGAAGAGAAAGAAAGCTGTTATATTTTCAATGTTTCTTTCACTCATAAAAAAATACTTCTGTCTAAAATGTTTTTTAACTGGATCACCAATAACTTTCCCATCAATATTTCTTAAAACAGAAAAAATTTTTTTCTTTGATATATATATCATAAGAAAATTTAAGTTTAGGGGATAATTTAAAGCTAAGAGCAATATCTTAATTACATTTGATTTAATCTACTCAAATCTCGCTTGTCTCAATTAAATTCCCTCGATTTCCCGAACACTTAGACTTACTTCTATTAGTTCTAAATCCAATATAGACGTCACCCTGATTTTATATGAAGGTAATTTTCAATTCATTCTGTGCCGGAGTAGTCCTCAAAGACAAAGGCAAGAAGGTTTATTTTGCCTTAAGGACGGATGAAGATCAGAGTAAGTAGGGAGAGTGAAAATCGCTGTCAGGAGAATATCTTTTGATCTATATTGAAATTGTAAGGGTTTGGAGTGTAATTGAGTACCGTCATCCATTGCCATTTTCAAAGTTGGCCACCTACACCTTTAAACTTCTCGACAAAAGCGGCAATCTTTTGAAAAACACTTTGTTTTTTTGTCAAATACTGAGGATTTAAAGGGCTCATTTTGGGTAAAATTGTATTGAGCTCTGTTCCGTTTTCACTTGCAAATTCACGCTTTAAAGAAGCCGCAATATATCGCTTTGCTTCTGCCTCATTTAAATTCTCATTGGATATTAATTCTGAAGCTTCAGCTTTCTGTTTGCCTTGGGCATATCCGAAAAATGAATCTATAATAGTCGCTTTATCTTGAATGTTATCAAGGTCTGTTTCATTAATAAAGTCAACTATCAAACTTTCTTTTGCTCTATTGCCAATACTGGCCTTAATAATTCGACGAACTTCGTCTACTAATGAAACTTTATCCTTTGTCTTTTTATTTTGCTCAAATATCAGTTCAAGAATATAATCAAGGTTTATTTCTTGTGATTTAAGTAGGTCTATTTCAAATACTACATCATCCCAATCAACTTTTGATTCTTCTGATTCTTTACCAATTTTCTCACGTCTAAACCAATCACGAATATCATTATAAGTTGATCTATAATCCTGAATGATCCGTTCTGGTAGCAACTCTATCTTTTGCATTGCTTTTATATCTTCATCTGTCACAAAATGATCCTCTTTAAATGCTTCTACAGCTTCAGGGTCATTTAAGTCGATTGCTTCAAGTGCTTTGAGATGGGTAAATTCATCGTAATTCTGAAGTATATTTTCAACACGCAGGTATTCCCCAAACAGCTTTGTGAACTCTTTTTTATCTTTTTCCTTTACGATTTCATCTGGATTTGGGAATTTTTGATTCAACTCTTTTACAACTTCAATATAACCTCTGCGGGCTTCTCCTGTGGCAATGTCCGTAAACCCTTCTAAATATTCTTTGTAACTCTTTTCTAATACCACATTTTTAGTGTTACTATCTCCAAATATAGTAATGGCATCAATAGTAGCTTTTTCTAAATCCCTAAAAGTAATGATGTTACCAAAGGTTTTTGTGGCATCATAAATTCTATTGGTACGTGAAAAAGCTTGAATTAAACCGTGATAACGTAGATTCTTATCAACAAACAGCGTGTTAAGAGTGGGTGCATCAAAACCTGTTAAGAACATACCAACAACGATAATTAGGTCAATTTCTTTATTCTTTACTCGTTTGGCAAGGTCACGATAGTAATTCTGAAACTCTTTACTTTCAACACCATAACTTGTTTTGAACATGGTGTTATAGTCATTGATTGCTTTGGTTAAAAACTCTTTTGAACTGCTGTCCATAGCAGAGAGTTCAAAGGTTTCATCAATTATTTCCCCTATGGCATTTTGTTCTTCGTTGGCTGCAAAGGAGAAGATTGTTGCAATTTTTAGAGGCTTATCGCTCTCACTTTGTAAACGGTTTAATTCCTCATAATAACATTTGGCAGCATCGACACTACTTACTGCAAACATGGCGTTAAAGCCTTTGGTACTCCCTTGATTTCTATGGGTTTTTACTCTGAAATTCTGTAAGATGTATTGAGAAATTTCTTTTATACGGGCAGGATGAAGTAAAGCTGTTTTGTTTTCTGCTCCACTTAACTTTTTCACATCTTGTTCTGTTTCAATTCCCTTAAACTTAGGGCGAACATTATTATAGTCTACTTTGAACTTCAGGACTTTTTCATCCCTAATAGCATCAGTTATTACATAGGAGTGCAATTCCCTACCAAATACGCTTGCAGTGGTTTCGGAACCTAAAGCGTTTTGGGGAAAGATAGGAGTACCGGTAAACCCAAATTGATAGTATTTTTTAAATTTTTTCCTGAGGCTTTTTTGAGCTTCACCAAATTGGGAGCGATGCGCTTCATCAAAAATGAATATTACTTGTTTTTGATAGATTGCTAGGTCATTCTCACTTTTCATGAGGTTATTCAGTTTCTGAATAGTCGTGACAATAATCTTATTATCGTCTTTTTCTATGTTTCTTTTTAAGCCTGCTGTATTATCTGAACCATTAACACTATCCGGAGAGAACCGTTGATATTCTTTCATAGTTTGAAAATCAAGGTCTTTGCGATCTACTACAAAGAGTACTTTATCTATGAAATCAAGTTGTGTAGCCAATCTCGCAGCTTTAAAACTGGTAAGGGTCTTACCTGAACCTGTGGTGTGCCAAATATAACCTCCTCCCTCTGTGCAAGACCATTTTTTTGATTGATACGAGCTTTCAATTTTCCATAAGATCCTTTCAGTAGCAGCAATTTGATAAGGTCTCATGATAAGCAGCGTGTCACTTGTATCAAAAACAGAATATGTGAGTAATACTTTTAAAAGTGTTTGCTTCTGAAAAAATGTGGCAGTAAAATCCTTCAGGTCTTTAATTATAGTATTGTCAGCCTTAGCCCAATTCATGGTAAAATCAAAGCTGTTTTTATTTCGCTCAACTGTGTTGGCAAAGTAACGGCTGTCAGTGCCATTTGATATGACAAAAATCTGTACGTATTTAAAGAGTGAATTACCGGTATTTAAACTCTCTTTGGTGTAGCGATGTATTTGATTAAACGCTTCCCGAATAGCAACTCCACGTTTTTTCAGCTCTACTTGTACCAAAGGTAAGCCATTGACCAAGATGGTTACGTCATAACGATTTCCATGCGTTCCTCTTTGTTCAAATTGAGAAATTACTTGCACTTTATTACGTGCAATATTCTTCTTATCTACTAAGTAGATGTTTTGGATATGCCCATCGTCAAAAACGAAATCGTAGATATAATTGTCATGTATTTTCCTTGTTTTCTCAACAAGATTGTCACTTGGTTTATCTAAATACTCCTCCACATAACGAGCCCATTCACTATCAGAAAACTCCATTTGATTAAGTGCTTGAAGCTGTATTCTTGCGTTTACAAGCATTTCTCGGACAGAAATAAGGTTAGATGGATTTTCATAACCTTGATTTATTAAGTCTTGGATAAATTCGCGCTCTAAGGCAAACTCCGTCTGATAAACAGCAGAAGGTTCATTCACCATTGAGTACTTGGTGAATTTATCCAGTACAATGAAGCTATTTGATTCTGCTATGGTTTTATATTGCGACATTTCCTTCAGGTGTGCTTGTGTTTATAGTTGGTTTGAAACCGTACATTCTTTTGATTTCATTTACTAGAAAGCCCAATACTCTCTTGTCATTTTCTTCTACAATTGAAATCTCTTCACCATTGTGTCTTGAATGACTTGAAAGGTTTATTATTCTTCTGTAGTATGCTTCACGTGATTCTTGGGGCAAAAGGTCTTCCCATTTATTATATCCCAAAAAAGTGGAAGTCTTTTCTAATAGGTTCCGAAGAAAATTGAAATGAAACTTCTTTATCTCACCTGTAGGCTGTATTGCTTTTTCCAATTCCGACAATAGAAACAGGTGATATGAGAATGGTGAATCACTTTCTAATTCTTTCATTGAAAAAGTGCCGTCATTAAGCTTTTCTAAAAGCCATTTCTTATTCCTCCTAACCCTATTAAATTCATTGAAAAGTACATTGTAGAATAATGGATTATGTGTAGTGATTATGAATTTCAAATCAGAAGTGCTTGACTTTATTAATTCTGAGATATTCACAGCCAATTCAATTAGATGTGTATCATCTAAAGAGCTAACTGGGTCATCAATAAAAATATATTTAAGATTGTTGTATTGGGGGGTTTCCCGGCTTTCTTGGTCAACAATGTTTAAAACACTTACAACTTGCTCCATTAAACTGAAAAAAACACTCCAAATAAAACAGCTTTCTTCTCCTTTAGAGATTTTTACATATTCAGTATCACCTTCATTACCTCTCTCAAATGAAAACCTTACCTCAGTAAAATCCTCATTGAATTGCGGAGTTAATCTGTCATTTGTTAATTGCTGGAAATTCTCAATAATATTTCTGTCTTGACCTTGTTCTCTAAGTACCCAATCAGTAAAACTGTTCGGCTGTATCTTCAACTTTCTATCAGAGTCAGACTCCAAATCATTATCCCAATAAAACAAATCTTCTGTAAAGGCATTATAGTAAAGAATTTTAATCCCTGATTCTTCTTGCTGGTCTACGTCAAGTTCTTTTGGGGCTATTAACTCTTTAAATTGACGTGATAACCGAGTTTTTCCTGAGCCGTTAAATGCATAAATTAGCTGTAATTTTTTATCAGCATCTTTTAGTATATGAGCTATTTCAATTAAGGATTGTCCCATATTATGATTCATTATTATTCTTAGGAAATGCTATTAACATATCACGGTAGTATTCGTATTGCTTTTGTCTTAGTTTAATTTCTTTGGGAAGTCCTTCACTTAGTGAAGAAGTTAGTGCATCAAATTTATCTAAGAATGAAACAATTCGTTCCTGTTCCTCTCTTGGCAGAACTGGAATTATTGCCTTGCCCACTCCCCTCGCGTTAATTGCGGAAATTTTTCCCGAAGATATATGACTCCGTATTTGGTCATGGAATTGTTTAGTACGAGTAAAGTAAGCTACATATTTAGGATTTAAATGACTTCTGAAAGAAAAACAAGCATCATGTATAACGACACCTTCATCTCCTAACCAAGCAGTACCCATTCCAATATCCTCAATTGTCTCCCCGGCAGCCACAATAATAACATCACCCTTTTCTGCAACTCTTAAGTTCCTCTTTTCAACAAGTTCTTGACTTAAAAAAGATTTGGATTTATTTGCCCAAATACCATAATGAGTGTACATCTCACCATAATGAATGCATGGGATACCTTCTGAAATCATATCTGTTTTAACAAATCGTTTCCCTCTTTGGAATTCTCCAATTTCACTTAATGATTTCCACTCAACTGCATTTCTCTTAATATTCAAGAACTGATTGTGATAGCGACTAAACTGTTCCTTACTTAACTCAAGCTCATTTATAACTGTATCAATACCTGCACGAAGAGATTCTACCCTCTGCACAGTCTTTAAAATCTCTTCATTTAATTTATCTATATCAACCTTTTCAATTTGATTTTTAGGTGCGACATATGAGCTAACGGATAAATTGTAATCGTTTTCGGCAATGATAGAATTGTCGATAGTCTTAGCCACGAACTCAACATTTTTTTTACTGTCGAAAATTCCCATAATCTTCTCAATGTGTTTGTCTTCCAACACATTGTTATTAGTTACTTTTTTAAAGAAATCTTCGCCATTAGCATCTATAAACTGCGTTTTATTTTCTGTTTTATGCTTTGAAAGAACAAGAATTGTTACTGCAATGGGAGTTCCATAGAATAAGTTTGGTGCGAGGGAGATAATGGTCTCAACAAAATTATTTTCAACTAAATATTTTCTGATTTTCTGTTCTGCACCACCTCGGTAAAAGATACCTGGGAAACAAACAATAGCTGCTCTTCCTTTACTGGATAGATAACTTAGAGCATGTAAAACAAAGGCAAAATCTGCTTTAGATTTCGGAGCCAATACTCCGGCAGGTGCAAAACGGTCATCATTAATCAGCGTTGGGTCATCGTCACCTTTCCATTTTATGGAGTAAGGCGGATTAGAAACAATTGCATCAAATGGTTTTTCATCACCATAACGTGGGTCGGTTAGTGTATTGCCAAGGGCAATATTAAACTTATCGTAGTTGATGTTGTGCAAAAACATGTTCATACGAGCAAGGTTGTAAGTTGTGTGGTTTACTTCCTGCCCATAGAAGCCTTCTTCAATAATATGCTTCTCGAAATGGTCTTTAGCTTGTAAAAGGAGTGATCCTGAACCAACTGCTGGGTCATATATTTTATTAACGGTTGTTTGCCCATGCATTGCCAATTGAGCAATGAGTTTCGATACATGCGTTGGTGTAAAAAATTCACCCCCTGATTTACCTGCGTTTTGGGCATAATTAGAAATTAAAAATTCATAGGCATCGCCAAAGAGGTCAATTTTCTTATCTTCAAATTTTCCAAAATTCAGTTCTTCAACACCTTTCAAAACTTTAGCCAATCTGTCATTTTTGCTTTCAACAGTATTACCTAATCGTGTACTTGTTGTGTCAAAGTCGGCAAACAATCCTTTTATATCAGGTTCAGATGGATAACCATTTGCAGAACTTTCAATAGCGTCAAAAATGGCTTTTAAGTCTGTGTTAAGATTTGGATTAGTATTGGCTGTTTTGGCAACATTTACAAAAAGTTGACTTGGATAGATAAAATACCCTTTTGTTTTAATTGCATCATCTTTTATTTCGGGAGTTATTACATCATCTAATAATAATGTATAGTCAACGCTTTCATCACCACCTTCGATATAATTGGTAAAGTTTTCACTAATGAAGCGATAGAAAAGTGCACCTAAAACAAACTGCTTGAAATCCCAACCATCTACAGAGCCACGCACTTCGTTGGCTATTTTCCATATTTTATTACGCAATTCTATTTTTTGTTCGATGCTTGTCATTTTTTATCTTTTAATAAGTCTTTTGTTTTTACTCTTAGTATCAAATACCCTTGTTTACATCCCATAATTCGGTCAATTATCAAAAATATTGCTTTTAATTTTCATTCCTACCATAAGACCAATTATTGATTTTAGGGGTTTAGGATCAAATTCATAAAGGATAGAGGGTTCTTCATTACATACCGCAGTATAAAAAAAACCTACTTCAGTACCCTCGGAAGGTACTCGTCATACTTCCGAGAGTACTCATGTATTTCCAAAGAATACACAGGTAACAAATAAGAATACCTGCCTAATGATTTAGAATACTCAGGTATTCCCAAAGAATACCCATTGAATCAAAAAGACTTTCTGTGTATTAAAATTCAATACCTGTGTAGTAAAAAAGAATTCACGTGTATTAAAATAGTATTCACCTGTATTAAAAAAGACTCGAGGTGTATTCAAAATCAATAGACGGATAATGAAAATGACTTCACGTGTATTAATATAGAATACCTGTGAAGTAAAAAAGATTCAAAATGTAGTAAATGAGAATCCCCGACTAGCATCGGAGTGTACCTGAGTACCTTCCGAAGGTCTGCGTCAAACTTCGGAAAGTAGCCATCATACTTCCCTGAGTATTCGGGGATATAAAAAATAGCCTTTGAATCAAAAAGGGGGAAAAAGCTATTAATTTCTACTGAACATTGATACCGCCATCAATTACCTGTGTCGTTCCAGCTTTTTTATATTTCCACAATCATTTTCCCTTTGTTTTTTCCATCAAACAAATCAATAAATGCCTGAGGAATATTATCGAAGCCTTTCACAAGGGTCTCGCTGAAGGTGATTTTGTCGTCTTTTAGCCATGCTGATAATTGTTTGATGGCAGCCGGAAATTTTTCCTTTAAATCACCAATAATAAATCCCCTCATGGTAGCACTTTTGGTGAGGATGATGGGTTGCAATCGCGGGCCCAGCTGAATCTCAGTTTCATTGTAGAGCGATATAGCACCACAAACAGGCAATCGGGCGTACTTATTTATGTTTGCTAAAACAGCGTCGGAAATCTCTCCACCGACATTATCAAAGTAGATATCTACCCCATTCGGGCAGGCAGTTTTGATAGCATCTTTTAAATTTTTTGCTGTTTTATAATTGATGGCATGATCGAAATTAAACTTTGATGTAAGTAGAGATACTTTTTCATCTGAACCGGTAAGGCCAACTACCCGGCAACCGTGCAATTTGCCAATTTGACCCACTACTGTCCCGACAGCCCCTCCTGCTCCGGAAACCACAAGGGTTTCGCCATTCTTAGGTAACCCTATTTCCATTAAGCCTAAATAAGCCGTAAGCCCTGTCATTCCTAATATTCCCAAATAGCTTGATAATTTAGCGTCAGCTTTATTCACCTTAATTAAGTTTTTACCATCAGAAATTTGATATTCCTTCCAAGCCAAGTTATTCGAAACAAAATCACCCTTTTTGAAATCGGCATGTTTACTTTCTATTACCTCGGCGATAATTCCCGATTGAATGGGTTTATTTAATTCAAATGCAGGGATATATGATTTAACAGCGTTCATTCTGCCTCGCAAATATGGATCGACCGAGACATAAACTGTTTTTAATAAGACCTCATTGTCTTTTGGTGCTGGCATTTCCTCGGTAATGATTTTAAAATCATCAAGCGTTGGTTTTCCATGCGGACGATTTTTCAAAAGGATAATTTTGTTCATAATTTTTAATTTTGTTGGACGGCTTTCTCTATTGGAACTTCTCCACTTAGAATTTCGAAAACTTGGTTCTGTTTAACGCCATCTTCCAAGGCTTCCACTAATGTTTTAGCCACATCCGCTCTTGAAATACTCCCCTGAATTTTCAGTTTCTCATTGAGTTGAATTTTGCCTGTACCTTCCTCGTCTGTCAAATGACCGGGTCTTACAATACTATAATTCATACCACTCGAACGCAGATGATCATCTGCATTTTGCTTTGCTCTCAAATAATCTTCAAGTTCGTCACTCACAGATGGATTATCTGCTCCCATGGAGCTCAACATGACAAACTTCTCAAGTCCTGCCTCCTTAGCAGCATCTATTAGTCTTTTTGCGCCCTCCTGATCCACACCTATTATATTTTTACCTTTTGATCCAGCCGCAAAAATTACTTTATCCGCATTTTTCATTAGGTGGTTTACATCTTCCTCCAAATCGGCAAGTACTGTAGATACACCTTGCTTTTCAAAATAATCTTTTTGATCCTGTTTTCTGACCATCGCTATAGGTTGATAGACTTCTGATCTTTTTAATAAATCGATGATGATTCTGCCTGTGGTTCCGTTGGCACCTGCCACTAATACATTTTTTCTTACTATTTGTAAGGCTTTCATATTTTTTAGTTTTAATATATTTTTAGATTATACATGCTGTTTATTTCTTAGAAATTCAATGAGATTATGTTTTGATGCAACTGCATGTTAAAATGGATCATTGAGCTCACTTACCCGAATGAGTTTTTTATTCACAAACTCCTGGATTCCCAATTCTGAAAGTTCACGGCCAAATCCCGAACGCTTGGTTCCGCCAAAAGGAAGGTCAGCCTGCGTCCAGGTAGGATGGTTGATAAATACCATTCCGACATCAATCTGATCGGCAATCCTTTTACCTCGCTCGATGTCTTGGGTAAAAACAGATGCCGCCAAACCAAAATCAGAGTCATTGGCCAGGTCGATGGCCGCCTGTTCGTCTTTCACCACATAGAAGGAGGCCACCGGACCAAATATTTCTTCTTGATAAGCAGCGATACCGGGTTTCAGGTCGGTGAGTATCGTCGGTTCCATAAAAGCACCATCGCGGTCTGGACGTTTTCCTCCCAATAAGATTGTAGCGCCTTGGTCAACGGAGCGTTTTACCTGATCAGCTACTTGAACCGCTCCTTCTTCACTGCTCAAAGGGCCCAATTCTGTATCGGGATCCATCGGGTCACCTACCTTCATTTTTGAGAGCGCGTCTTTAAATTTTTGGATAAATGTGTCTGCAATTGCTTCCACGGCGATAAACCGCTTGGAGGCGACACAGCATTGACCGTTGTTATTCATCCGGCCGACAACTGCCCATTCTACGGTTTTAGCCATATCGGCGTCTTCCAGGATAATAAAGACATCGTTTCCGCCAAGCTCCAAGACCACCTTTTTCAGATATTTCCCGGCTTCCATGGCAATGCTTGCTCCGGCTTCTTCACTTCCCGTCAAGGAAACTCCCTTGATTCTTTTGTCGGAAACAAGTGCAGATGCGCGTTTACCTGAGATAAAGAGATTGGTGTATAAGCCTTCGGGCGCTTCTGCTTCTGCAAAAAGTTCTTCAAGAGCGGCGGCACATTGTGGCACGATGGAGGCGTGCTTGAGCAGAATGGTATTGCCCACCATAATATTGGGAGCGACAAAGCGCGCTACCTGATAGAAGGGGAAATTCCAGGGCATCACGCCTAACAATACACCAATGGGACTGCTGCGTACGATGGCCGATCCAAATTCAGGATCGAGAACTTTATCTTCCAAAAAAGCTTCTCCATGATCAGCATAATAATCAAAAATATCTGCACTCAGGTCGATTTCACCTTCGGCCTGCGCCAGGAGTTTGCCCATTTCTAAGGTGATGGTTTTGGCAAGCTCAGATTTTTGGACCCGCATCAGTGTTGCGACTTTATGCAGCAAATCCGCGCGGTGCTGGTAATCGGTTTCTTTCCAGTTGGTAAAAGCTTCTTGGGCCTTGGCAACTTTACCTTCCACTGCCGTTTCTGTCATTTCTTCGAATGACTTTACTGTCTTGTTTGTATAAGGATTGGTTGTTTGAATGGACATGTTTAATTTTTTTTTTATTGAATAGAAAATATTCTTTCCTGTTTTGAAAGATTTTTAAAAGCGAACTTCCATTTCATGACTTGAAATAGAGGAACCATAATCGTCGAATAACTAAAAGCAAACGGTTTTAAACCTGTGTTTCATCCTAGCATGTTGTGAAATCCGATGATAGGAAATCGTAGCTTGTTTTGATCAAAAAATGTCATGTGAGAAATGGATAGTACCCAAATTAAAAAATAGCCAAGGCAAAAAAGGAAGAATAAATTAGCTCCCTTTTCCGGCTTGATTGAATTTATGCTTTCAATTAAGCAAGTTGTCCGCAGATCTCTGCGCATTTCTTACATGCTGCTGCACACTCTTTACAGCTGGCGTGGTGAGCTGCATGCTTGGCACATTCTACAGCGCAGGCATTACAAATCTCTGCACACAAAGCGTGAAGTCCACTTCCGTATGTAGAGCCTCTTGAATCAAACCTTGCACACAATGTGCAGATGTCTGCACAGTCACGGCAAATTGAAATACATTCCCAATTACCTTCTTTGATACAATCAGTGACACAGATTTCGCATGTCACCATACAGGCCAAACAAGCGTCAATACAACTTCTTAAGTTTTCCATTTTGTTGTGGTTTACATGATGAAAGTATTTTTACAACTTTAAAGGTGGCCATCATTGAAGCAGTAAGCATTGCGGATATTAAACAACATGTTATGTATATCACACATTTTTGTTATCGGGGCATTGTTGTTTGAAAACTTAATCAGGTCTCTAGAGCCACTTATTATCTGCCGTGCTATTATTTTCCTGCCGTTGGATCACTAGTTGAATAGAAGACTTTTCTCCGATATTCAAATAGAATTCATGTCCATCAAAATTGAAAACCCAAGAAGTAAAAAAGACTTCCTGTGAAGAAATGGGAAGAGTTAGGGTTGCTTCGGAAAGTACCTTACTCGTGCAGGTTTTCCTTGGGCCTAATTCCTCCTTCTGAAGCGCTACCAAACGCTAAAAACCCATTGAAATTAAGCCAGTTATCGTCTAAAAGCATCCATTTTTAAAAAAATAGGATCAATCCAACCTTCTCATTTGCAGGACTGGAAAAAAATTTTGAAATTCCTGATACAACCATAATAAGCGCTCTATGAAAAAATCATTTTTAATCCCATCCTTGACCATTCTTGGCCTCCTCTTTATTCAGGGTACCACCAAAAATGTATCCGTGACTGAGACCGAACTCCATGCTTTGGCACCTGACATGCCTGCCAATGTAAAGGCTGTCGTGGAACAAAAGTGCTACGGCTGCCACAATGCCGAATCCAAAAACGAAAAGGGAAAAGCCAAGCTTGACTGGGATGCTTTTGAGGCGACCAAGAAGTCAAAGCAGATGGCTACCATGGCCAAGATCAACGAGACATTGGGAAAAGGAGACATGCCTCCTGCCAAATTCCTCGAAAATAAACCTGAGGGTAAACTCTCTGAGTCTGACCTTGCGACTTTGATGGAATGGAGTGCCGGCAAAAAGAAAGATAAGTAATGAAGTTGTGGCAATACATTTTGCTCGGTTTGGCTGTGGTATTTATTGGAATCCAGTTTGTCCCCAATGAACTGCCGGCCGTCAACACCAACAATCCCGGAGATCTTGTCCTGAATGGTTTGGTGAGTGAGGAGATTTCCACCATGTTGAAAACTTCCTGCTACAGTTGCCACAGCAATGAGACGGTGTATCCATGGTATTCGTATGTGGCGCCCTCCTCTTGGCTGGTCGACAAAGATGTGCGGGAAGCCCGGGAGGAAGTCAACTTCTCTGATTGGATGGATTACGACATGATGGACAAGCTCAAAATTTTGGATGACATTGCGATTGAGGTCAAAGAAGGCCGGATGCCAATGGAAATCTATACGTTGATGCATTCTTCCGCCAAGCTAGACGATGCGCAGCGTGCCAAGATCGTCGCTTGGGCAGAAGAGACGATGGATATTGTAGCCGAAGAAGAGGATGAAGAAGATTGAATCCATTCATTAATTATTATTATTATCCGCTTCTTTGTCAGTAACCCTATGTTATTATTCAAACGGGACGCCTGCCTGTAGGCAGGGAAGTCGGAAGTAGGAAGATCGCTGCCTGTCGGAGGGCAGGGGAGTTCCAGGTATTTCAGTCCGCAGACAAGAATTAATGTTGAAAACCATTCTACTGGAATGATTACATGAATACATAGCAGAAGATGAAACCACCGAGATGGGTGGTTTTTTTATGGATAACTGCAATAAAAATAAAATCAGATGAGGCAGATCTTGCGCTTTAAATTTTTGGTATTGTTGCTGTTCTCAGGCTTCGACCTTACTGCACAGCAAGACAGCATCATGCATGAAAAACCCATGATTTCCCTTTCCGGATTTTTGGATGTGTTCTATGTGTATGACTTCAACCGACCTGAAGGCACCTATCGGCAGCCCTTTCTCTTCAACCATAACCGACACAACGAATTCAACATCAATTTGGGATTTGTAAAAGTCGGCCTGGATCATACCAAATACCGGGCAAATTTGGCTTTACAGACCGGCACCTACGCCACGGATAACTATGCGGCAGAACCGGATTTGCTGAAAACCATATTTGAGGCGAACATCGGGATTTCATTGAATAAGGAAAACAACCTGTGGCTCGATGCCGGAGTTATGCCTTCCCATATCGGATTTGAAAGTGCTGTTTCTATCGACAACTGGACTTTGACAAGGTCGCTGTTGGCGGAGAATTCGCCCTATTTTCTTACCGGAGCCAAATTGACCTTTAATCCCAACGACGAATGGGAGATTGCCGGATTGATGGTGAATGGTTGGCAAAGAATCCAAAGGTTGGAAGGAAATTCATTGCCTTCATTTGGAACACAGTTGAAATTCAGCCCAAATGAAAGGACAACTTTCAACTGGAGTACATTTCTAGGGACTGACGACCCTGACAGCACACGGAGAATGCGTTATTTCAATAACCTTTATGGTCAATTTCAGCTTACTGAGCAGTTTGGATTGATTGCCGGATTTGATCTAGGAACGCAGCAAAGGGTCAAAGGAAGTTCAGAATATGACTTTTGGATGAGCCCTGTTTTGATTGGACAGTTGCAGATCAGCAGGGTATTGAAAACCGCCGTCCGGGTTGAATACTATCAGGACAAAACCGGGATCATGATCCCGACAGCAACCCAAAACGGATTTCAGACTACAGGATATTCTTTAAATCTTGACTATGCTCCCAATGAATCAATCATGTGCAGAATTGAGGGAAGATGGATGAATGCAAAAGACAGGGTATTTGAAAAAAGTACAGGTCCAACAAACCAAAACTTTATCATCGCAAGTTCGATGGCGATAAGGTTTGGGAAGTAGAGAGGGAATCTTCAAATTGCTTTCAAAAATTACCAAACCGATAATTATTGCTATTTTATGATATTAAAACCTTAACGCCATGTCAGTTTCTGAACTTAAATTAGAGATAATCAATAAAGTAACAGCTATTTCCGATGAGCAAGTCCTTGAAGATATAGTCAGACTTCTCAATCAAGAGTCGGATTTAGCTAACATCTATAAGCTCACAGATGAGGAGCGAATTGCTATCCAGGAAGGACTTCAAGATGTCATAGATGGGAATATTCATACCTCTGAATCTGCAGAAAAAATGCTTGAAGATTTGTTAAGGAAATAGTTTAAATCAATTTTTTTGTTCAAAAACAACTTAAACCACCCTTTCGGTGGTTAAATTCATTACGCTATTTTAAGCTTCAATTCGCCTTTGCGTTTGATGATTTTGAGCTCGAAATGTTGGTTGATAAAAAACTTACAGTGGTTTTCTGACCATTCTGCACGGGAATCAGTATCAAAAAGGATGGTCATTCGCAGCAATGTTTTCACATATTGCTCATGATAACCAAGTTCGTGAACCCATTCCAACAACTGTAAGGACCAATCTTCCTGAAATTTTTCCAGATGTGTTCTTCCATCAAAAAGTAATTCCAATTGGTTGTCCCTATTCTTAAACCTGTAAATCCCGCATAGCTGACGGTAGATCATCCTCAGCCTGTCCTTGGGGTACTCGTAAGTATCGAGGATTTTGGCAAAGGTTTCATCCATCAGCATCAATGGATTGTAAAGTTGGGTATAGGATTTTTTGAGTTGAAAAACCATCACTTCCAGCATTTGCTCCTCCAATATGGATTGGGCCTGTCTTAAAATGTAATTTTTGTCAAGGGGAAATAATTTCTGAATCATTTGGCTATCAAATCTTTCGCAAATTAGGCTTTTGCTTTCAGAAATTAAAGGTTTTGTCCTGAAAAAACGGTCTCCACGGCACTTTGTACCAAATCACTTTCAAATCCACGACTGATCAGGTACTGTTGGATTTTGTATTTCTTCTTAAACTGATCCGATTCTTTGACGAACTCAGATTTTTTCTCCACCAATCCAAGGAGCATCTGCCAATAATCTTCCGGATCGAGTTCTTTCAGGCCGGATTTGATGCAATTGGGACTTACTTTTCGGAGTTTGAGTTCTTGGGTGATTTTATTTCTCCCCCATTTTTTCAGGTTAAATTTTCCACGGACAAAAGCCTGTGCAAAGCGCTCTTCATTCAAAAAACCTTCTTCGATCAGGTGTGAGATCAATTCCTCAGCCTGATCTCCATACTGTCCTTTTTCTGCCAATTTGGTCCTTACCTCCTCCTGACAGCGCTCTTGGTAAGCACAATAAGCGGCGATTTTTACCTTCGCTTCCTGTAATGACCAATACTTTCTCGGCTGATCCGGATTATATTCTTTTCGTGGGTAGGACATTTTATGTAATTTTGGCCCAAAGTAACTTTTGAAGTTATTTTTTTCAAATCTAACCATCAAACCGAAGAAACCATGCGCAAAAAAATTGTAGCCGGAAACTGGAAAATGAACCTCAACCTTGAAGAAGGCCAAAAACTGACTTCCGAGATCGTCAATATGCTGAAGGATGAAAACATCAAGGATGTCATCGCCGTCCTCAACCCACCTTTTGTCCACCTTTATCCTGTCAAAAAACTGATCGGTGATACGCCAAACCTTTTTCTAGGCTCGCAAAACTGTTCCGACAAAGCTTCGGGTGCTTTTACGGGGGAAACTTCCGCCGGCATGTTGGCTTCCTTCGGTGCGACCTATGTCATCATCGGACACAGCGAAAGAAGAGAATACTTCAAGGAATCCAACCAATTGTTGACAGAAAAAACCAAACAGGCTCTGACTAACGGACTGACTCCGATTTTCTGCTGCGGCGAACCATTGAATATCCGTGAAGCAGAATCGCACGAGGCGTATGTAAAACAGCAATTGACTGAAAGCTTATTTGATTTTTCTCCTGAAGAAATGTCCAAAATTGTCATCGCTTACGAACCAATCTGGGCCATCGGTACAGGGAGGACTGCATCCTCGGATCAGGCACAGGAAATGCATGCAGCATTAAGAACACACTTGGCAAGCAAGTTTGGACAAGAATTAGCCGACAACATCTCTATCCTGTATGGCGGTTCTGCCAATCCAGGCAATGCCAAAGAACTTTTCTCCAAACCAGACGTTGACGGAGGACTGATCGGTGGCGCATCGCTAAAGTCTAGAGATTTTGTGGAGATTGTGAAGTCTTTTTGAGGCAGGAAGTTGGGAAGCATGGAAGTAAGGATGATGGGAAGTAAGGAAGGATGAAGGATAGCGTCCCTACCAATTTAAGCTTTGTCGTGGCCAGCACTCGGAGCCTTTAACATTTGGGAAATGTTCAGAAATGGAATAACGGTTGGTGTTACGTCATGCTGAACCGGAGCTTGCGGAGGTGAAGCATCTCTTAAATGAGACACTTCACTACGTTCAGTGCGACGACCCGGATATTCACGTCATTGGTAGTGAGCGAAGAGTCTCACCGGAAGAAAATGAGATCCTTCAGTCGTGCCTCCTTCAGGATGACGAAACACCAAACGTCATTAGCTTTTCTGTAAATGCCAATTAAAACAACTCACAGTGACAATCAAAGCGGCAGTGTCTCCACTGCCGCTTATGCATAGCGCAAAACAAACAAATGGAATATTTAGAATTCAAGATTTCCTGCACAGAACCATTCCGTGAAATTCTGATCGCCGAACTTTCTGAAGTGGGTTTCGATTCATTTTTGGAGACTGACGAAGGAATCGACGCATATATCCAAGAGGATTTGATTGACAGGGAAGCTTATCAGGAAATCATCGACAGGTACAAAGAGGCCGGTAAGATTGAAGTGCAGGAAGGCAAAATGCCCAAAGTCAATTGGAATGAAGAGTGGGAAAAGCATTACGATCCGATCTTTGTCGGCGATCAGGTGTATGTCAGGGCATCCTTTCACGACCCAAGACCGGAATTCAAATATGAAATCCACATCAATCCCAAAATGTCTTTTGGCACGGGTCATCATGCCACTACCTTTTTGATGCTTTCCCATCAGCTTACTATTGAGCATTCTGGCAAAAGAGTTCTGGATATCGGAGCAGGAACGGGCATTTTGGCGATCATGGCGCACAAGCTTGGAGCAGCTGAGATCGAGGCTTTTGACATTGACGAATGGTGTGTCGATAATGGGAATGAAAACTTTGACCTCAACGACATGTCAAAAGTCAGGATGGGAATAGGAACTGTTCGTGAAGTCAAACCCCAGGGACAATTTGAAATCGTATTGGCGAACATCAATAAAAATGTCCTTTTGGATGAAATGAAAGTTTATTCTGAACTTGTCATAAATGGAGGGAAACTTCTATTGAGTGGATTTTATGAACACGATATCGCAGATATTGAAAACAAAGCTTCAGCATTTGGACTTTTACTTTTAACCCAAAAAACGAAAGACAATTGGGCAGCATTAATTTTTGAGAAAAAATGACCGAGTTAATTATTTATGCTTTTTTATTCCTCTCCTTGATAGCGCATACACTGATGGCTTCTAAAATGTACAGAACCGTGCATGCTGATCAATCATTGAGCCTGAAGGAAAGAAATGATTGGAAACTAAAAGCCTTGATTTTGCCAGGGTATTACTTTAGGAAATATAAAGGAAGAAATAAGGGCATAAAATAAAAAACCCTCCAAGATCTTGATCTTAGAGGGTTTTTTATTTTAAAAACTACATTTTATGTAGGTATGTTTTCATGCCACAAAACATATAAATCTCAGGTTGAAAATACACTGTACAATCTGTCGACTATGGACTGTCGACAGTGGACAATGGCCTTTTATCCCTCCACAACTTCTTCATTTTGGGTAAAAGGATTGGATTGGCGGATCATTCCGGCAGGTAATTCCCCTTCGGTAGAAGCCACTGCCACACAGACAGTAGCATCACCTGTGATATTGACTACTGTCCTAAACATATCCAAAATCCTATCGGGAGCGATAATCAAGGCAATTCCTGCTCCAGGAACACCTATCGCTTCCAATACAATGATCAACATGATCAATCCCGCACCCGGTACACCTGCTGAGCCGATTGCTGCCAATGTTGCGGTCAAGACAATGGTTAACTGTTGGGAAATCGTCAGATCCATTCCTAAAGCCTGAGCGATAAACACCGCTGCAACAGCTTGGTAAAGGCTTGTCCCGTTCATATTTACAGTTGCACCAAGTGGCAAAACAAAGCTCGAAATCTCTTCAGAAACCCCGATTTCATCCTCCACGATCTTCATCGTCACCGGGAGGGTGGCTGAACTTGAGGAAGTCGAAAATCCCAGCAACATGGCAGGTCTGAAAGCCTTCAGAAAAGTACCGAAAGGAATTTTGGTAAAAGATTTAATGATCAAATAGTAAACTCCAAAAATCACCAAAAGCAATCCTCCCAAGACCACCAAGGTATATTTGAGGAGCGCAAGGAGTAATTGAACAGCAGAATCCGGATCATCTCCGGCGATTTCGACAATCAATGAGGCCATCAATGCAAAAACCCCATAAGGTGCGATCAGCATGATATATTCCACGATTTTGATGATCACATCATTGAATGCATCAAAGAAACTCGTGAAATTCTTCGCTTTTTCCTTCGGTATTTGAAGCAATGCAATGCCGACAATTATGGCAAAAAAGACAACCTGAAGCATGCTGCTGTTGTCTGCAGCAGCCCGGACAATATTCTCCGGAACGATTTCTACCAATGGCTGCAATGGCCCCTGACTTGAAACCTCTGCTGCCTGATCCGCTTTGGAACCTGCAGCATCATCATACAATGCCATCAAACTGTCCCTTGTCCCTTGCGGTAAACTTTCCCCCGGTTTGAAGACGTTGACCAGCAAAAGTCCTATGGTTATTGCAAAAATGGTGGTAATTAAATACGCAAAAAGTGTTTTTCCCCCGATTCGGGAGAGTTTGGAAACATCTCCCAAATTTGCGACCCCAACTACCAAAGAGGCAAACACCAAGGGAACCGCGATCATTTTTAGGGAATTGATAAAAATTGTCCCTACCGGTTTGACGAAATTGATAATAATATAAGGGTCCATGCCAAATTTGATCATGACCAATCCGACCACCAATCCCAAAACCAATCCGATGATAATCTGGGTATGCAAGGGTATCTTTTTCAACATATCAGTTAGGGTTAAATTATAATTTGTTTGTGCGGCTGATCAATAAATAGTCTGCCAATACCAAAGCAGCCATCGCCTCTACTATTGGAACAGCCCTCGGAACTACACAGGGGTCATGTCTGCCTTTGCCCGACACGGTCACGGAATCTCCTGATTCATTGACCGACTCTTGGTCTTGCATAATGGTGGCAACAGGCTTGAAAGCCACATTGAAATATATATCTTCTCCATTGGAGATTCCGCCTTGGATGCCACCGGAATTATTTGTCCTAGTCCTGACGCGATCTCCGTCCTGATAATAAGCGTCGTTGTGGTCCGATCCGCGCATCTTCACCCCTTCAAATCCACTTCCATATTCAAAACCTTTCACGGCATTGATGCTCAGCATGGCTTTGCCCAACTCGGCATGAAGCCTGTCAAAAACAGGTTCACCCAATCCTGTAGGAACTCCCTTCGCTACACAGGACACGATGCCACCTACGGTGTCCCTGCTTTTCCTGACCTCATCGATGAAATCAATCATCTTTTCAGCCATTTCAGGATCTGGACATCTCACGATATTTTCCTCGGCTTGTGTCAGGTCTAGATCCTGGTAGCTTTTCTCCAGCTTCATGTCGCCAACTTGACTGACATAGGCTTGGATGCTGATACCATAATGCCTCAAAAGCATTTTGGCTATCGCGCCTCCGGCTACCCTAGCAGCAGTTTCTCTTGCGCTACTTCTGCCTCCACCCCGATAATCACGGATGCCGTACTTTTCAAAATAGGTATAGTCCGCGTGGGAAGGTCTAAATTTGTCAGCGATATGGCTATAATCTTTACTTTTTTGGTCGGTATTCATGATGACCAATCCGATCGGCGTACCCGTTGATTTTCCTTCAAAAACTCCGGACAAAATCTGAAACTCGTCCTCCTCTTTCCTTTGGGTGGTGATTTTGGATTGACCTGGTTTCCTTCGCTGCATTTCATTTCGGATAAATTCCTCATCGATCGGCAAACCCGCCGGACAGCCTTCAATCACCACACCCAAACCCAATCCATGAGATTCACCGAATGTGCTTATCCTAAATATCCTTCCAAATGAATTACCCATTTCCTTTTCTAGTAATCAGGACGGCAAGCAGTATCACCGCACCGACCAACAATAAATTGATAAAAACTGAAAAATAGTACTTATATCTCTGGTTTGAAAGCTCATTGTTTTCCACATCAATCAAATCATAGATTCCTCCCAATCTTTGGTTGGAAATGGCCTGATTGACTTTGGATTCCCCTGTGACATTTAGGATGGCTTTTGGTCGGAGTGTGTCATACTTTTCCAGATTTGGATTGAAATAAATCCATTCAAAGTAATCTTTAAGCTTCACCTCTCCCGGTTCATTGATCGTCAGGTAATAGCTATATTCCTTCAGTCCTGTAATTTTTCCATTTCCCCTGTTGACTTGCTGACGGACATTGGGGTCGAAAGTATTTAACAGGTGAATCTGTTTGGTTTTTGGAGGGGAAATAGAATTGATATTTCCTTCACCGGTGATTCCAAAATTATAGGTGATCCCTTGGCCCGTTTGGGCCTGAAATTCCGTGATATTTTCTTTCAATTGGAAATTACCCACACTGACTTCATTTCTCAATGGATGTGGAGGCAAAGGTTTGATCTTTACTTTTTTGGAGGATGAAGTAAAGGTTTTGAAATCCTCCAACCGATTGCTCCCGAAGAAGGTTGGATTTTTGGCCACCTTGTACTTAATCATTTCCCAAGAAATAGGGGGGATCGTAATTTCACCTTCTGAAAAGGGAAAGAAAGTCGCTTCATATACTTTGTATTTGATCCAACTTTTGCCATTGAAAGTCACCCTTTCAGGCTGGATATTGGTGATGTTGAAGTTTTCTTCCCAAGCATTGGAGGGTTTCATTTTTTTTAGGATGGCATCCAACTGCTTGCCCGGTTCATAAAATTGAAACGGCGCCTGATTGGTCTCTGACATATAAAATGCAAGACTTACATTGAATCCCTGCCCAACATATATCTCCTCTTTGTCTACAGATGAAGCAAAAAATGCATCGTCTTCAATTTCGATAAATTCGGGTTCTTCTCTCGTCCCCCCAAAAATATCGCTGAATGGATCTGATTGGTTTGGCTGTCGCTGTGCTGCCCGTGCGTCGACTACAGTGACTGATTTTCCGGGGGAGGCATAGTCATTGCCATTGATTTTGATGCTGAACCTTCCAATGGCAATGACTCCTTTTTTGGTCGGCTTATAATATTGAATGATGCTGCTCGTACTGCTGACTTGTCCATTGATTACATTCATGGAAGATGATTGGGAAAGGCCTTGCTTCTGAAATCCGGCGATTTCAGGGAACTCATCATAGGATTTGATCTTGTCATTGGCAATGGTCACCTTGATGCTGAAAGTCTCGTTGAGTGCTATTTCATCCGGTCCTAATTCGATGGCCACTTCTTGGGCAAAAGCGCCCAAAGAAATAAAAAGAAATAAACATACAAGAATAGCGCTTACTATCGTTTTACTCATGTTGGTATGACTACTAATGGGTTGCAAATTAGCTTTATATTTTAAACGCAACAAACCAAATTACATGTCGTATTAACAAACACGCTGTTTAATCATTTATTATAAATTCTTTGAAATATGCTGGAATACGTGAAAATCATCTTAATGAAAGTCAGTTTTGACAGAAGATTGTTTGAGAAGGAGTTGCGCAAAGCACTGAACCTTCTGATGCCGACAGAGATACACGAATTTAGGGATTGGTGTTATAGGAAGTTTTCAACAAAATACGAACCCGTCCTTGATAAATATTTCATTAGCCTTGCCGGTTAAAGCAAAAAGCCCCGAGTTTGGGGCTTTTTTATTTTAAATACTTAATATCCTTGGAGTTTTTTGAAGTTGATTTCATGAAAAAAATGCTTCTAAGACTAAATGCAGCCGACAATCAAAGAGCATTAAAATTTTAGATTATTGACTTTTAAATCAACATAAGTTCAAAACGCACCAAAAAAAGGCTCTGGATCGGGTTGTCATGAAATCCATATTATTTGTTAAACTTTTACCAATTAACCCAAATTAAGTTTGGGTTGATTTTTCTATGAAAATAAAAATCAATCTTTCTTTACCTTTTAAATTATTTGTTTTTGTAGTAGTGGTTATGTCTTGTAATAACCAAAGCGAAAATAAAATCAAGACTATAAATCTATTAGAATTTTCAAAAACAGTTAAGATACCTTTAGATGAAAAATCAACTTATGAATTCTACAACTTTCAGGTTAGAAATGACACCCTAATCGTATTAAATCAACCGAATAACTCGTTGGATTTTTATAATCTGACAACTGAAAATCTATTCCATAGAATATATATACCTGCCGAAGGTGAAACCGGGATTCAAAAATTGTATGGATTCCATTTTTATAATAATGATACCATTTTCACTTTTTCCCAGTTTAGAATTAATAATGTAAAAATTTTCAATTTTGAAGGAAACTATAGGTCAACATTAACTGTGAATAATTCATTTGCAGGAATGTATGGGATTATCAATCACGCAAGCATTCCTTCTATGCCCACCTACTTTTTTGGTAAAAAGCTTTTTTTTCAAATCCTACCCGGGTTTGACGAAGAAATGATACAAGACAATTTTATACACGAATTCATTTTTGATATTTACAGTGGTGAAATTTATCCAGATTCAACTATAGTAAAACCAAAAACCCTCCAAAACACTCCCGCTTACACTTATGGCGTCAATAGAATTAAATTGAGCGAAAATGAAACAATTTATTCATGGAAATTCTCAGATTCTATTTCATACGTTTTTGAGGATGAAGACAATTTGATATCAACTCTATCATTTTTTTGGGGGGATGGGGATTTGATTAAAGTAAAGCCTGGATTAGAAATGTCCAATGAAGAAACTCAAAAATCTAAAGCCAATTCTATTCAATATGGCAAAGTAGTTTTTGATAATCACTCCGGTCATATTCATAGAATCAAGTTCCTCCCTGTAGATGAAGTTCTTACAGGAAACTTGTTTTTAATTAGAGATTTTGAAATAATCAGTGGGGATAAAAATGGGAATTTACTTGGAAAGACGGTTTTTAAAGGGAAAAAATATGATCCGAGAGTATTATTTTTTGGTCCTGACGGTATATATATTCCAAAAATCAATCCTAATTTCGAAAATTTAACTGAAGATTTTATTGAATATGATGTCTTTCAAATTATTAAATAATCTGACTCCTTTCTTGTTTCTTTTGTTCTTTGTAGGCTGTAACCCATCCATGAATTCCGACATGTTAGAATCGGATAGATTTAAAAATTTACTGGAACAAGTCGAAATCTCTTCATTAAACTTCGAAAAAATAATAATCGCAGATCTGGATAAATGCTCGACATGTTTTCAAATCCAAAAATCTAAAGTCCGTGATTTAATAAAAAATCAACCTGAGAGCTTTGTCATTATTCTATCAAACTCAGAAAAAAAGGGAAAAATTCTATTGGACGGGATCAGACCAAATTTTTATCATGATAAACAAGGGATTTTTAAAAGCTATTTTAAGGGTTCACATTCGGTTTTGTTGTTTTCAAAAAATCAACATGGCGAATACGAAAGTGTAGGAGTAATCTAATATAAAAATATGAAGATTTCTAAATTTATAACCGCTATACAATTTCTATTGATAATTTGTTTTTCCTGCAATCAAAAGGATCCTCAGGAATATCAACTGCGGGACAGCACATATCTTGAAGATTATAAAAATTATGACCAATGGGATGTGTCCTACAAAGAGGATACTTTTTTGGTTCTTAGTGATTGGAAAACAAAAATAAAAATCTATCAAAACAATCAAAAAATCAGTGAGATCATCTCGCAAGACCTTATCAAAACCGAATTTGGATTTAAATTGTCAGGAGAACTGCCGGTAGGGTTTTTCTCACTAGGTGATAGTCTTTACCTTCTTCAGACAAACCCTTACCAAATCAGAAAAATAAATTATAGTAAAAGTAGCTTGGGTGCTCCCGAAAGGCTTAGAATACCTGACTATCATTATTTTGTTGGCTTCATTATCGAAAGCGATGATTCGCTGATTTTGATTTCTTCCGATGATAAAAAGAGGGTATATTTCTACAGATACAATCTTGACAATAAAACGCTTAATAACTTTTATCTGAGTTCGGTGGTGATAGGTCCTCATTCTACACTAGTAAGAATTTTTGATGGAGACTTCTATGTACTTTTTCCCTACGAGAAAATTTTTCAGGTGGTAAGTACAGGAGGGAAGTTATTGGAAACCTTTTCCTTACCAAAAAACCCGCATTTTGATCTTACTTTCAAAGATTTAGCTGACGGATTAAGTCCTCAAGAGTTCATGAGCATGCCTGTTCAGACAAAATTGTCAATGCTGAAAAACGAGGTGAAGGATTTTTATTTCTATCAGGACAATTTGTTTACGATCAATAAAATCTATGATGAAGTCAAGCTTGACAAACTGAGTTTTGATTTTAAGCTTATGGCATATAATGTAAAAAATAAAAAGTATTCCAAATTCGATAGCAATAAAATACCATTCAAATTTGATCAGAAAGGAAACATTTTTTCATTGGACATTGCTGACAAATCAGTTTTGGAAATAAGTCCAATCAAGGAATTTCAATAAGTAAATTGTCCCCCAATTGGGTGTAGTTAAACGTCTGATGCTAGGGGCTTTCTTTATTCTATCAATTTTTTATCAGCTTAATTCTATAACTCATTCAACAAGTCTTTTGCCTCACGGGCCATTAATTTTCCTTTTTTGATCAGATTCATTTCTTCAACCGCTTGCTGCAAGCCTTGTAGTATCTCATCTTTCGATTGCTCACCAAGTACTACTTCTTCCAATCCTTTGAATTTTGATTTTAGCAATTCCCATTGCTGAATGGGATTAAATATTTACCTCTGTTGTCTGAAATATATTGCAGGTTCATAATTAAGTCGGTTTTATTAAGAAAGTACAAAGATATTCAAAAATATAAAATAGGGAGTATTACAACAACACAGGATGCTTTTCGAATGGCTTATTTCTATCAAACAAATACCGGTAAGTGACCAAGGTCCTAAAGTGTTTTCCCCCGAGGTTTTTTGAGATATTCAGCATTTTGGGATTGAAGTCACCCTGCCAATACAGCTCCAGCTTTTTGTAGGAAGTAGTGGATTTGATGACTTTTTCGGCCTCCACGATCATGTAATAGTCGAGACCGGTGCCTTGGAACTCCGGTACCACACCGAATACCAAACCCACGAAATTCTCATTTTTCCCAAAGGTTTTGATCATGAAAAATTTCAGTTTAGAATACCAGCCAAACTTCCCATCAAGGTGCTTGATGATCTGATTGATGTCCGGGAGGTTGATCCACATCACGACAGGTTCTTCTTTGTGGTAGACAAACCAAATCAGTTTTTCATCCAAGACCGGTTTGATGGTTTTTAACAACTTCAAGGCCTGTTCCGGTGAGATATCCTTGTTGCCCTGATGGTTTGCCCAAGCCTTATTGTAAACTGTAGACAGGTCTTTGGCATACTTTTCCAAGTTGTCTTTTTTGAGGTACTCCGCCTTAAAATCAGGATTTCCAAAAAATTTCTGATGGGCTTCATAAAACCTTGGATCCAATTGGTGTGCTTCTTGCGCCACGGAAAGACTCCAACATATCTGATCATAGAAATTTTGAAAGCCATAGGATTCAAAAAATTTTTGGTAATAAGGTGGATTGTAATTCATGTTGTAGATCGGCGGATGAAAGCCATCTACCAATAATCCCCACCATTTGTCCCGGTCGCCGAGGTTGATCGGCCCGTCCATGGCCTGCATTCCCCTTGCCTCTAGCCAGTTTTTGGCAGTATCAAAAAGTAAGTCCGCAGCCTTTTGGTCATCTATGCAATCAAAGAATCCGAATCCGCCAACAGGGACATCATCTCCTTTGTTGGTGTATCTTTTATTGACAAAAGCGGCAATCCTACCAATGAGCTTACCCTGATCATCTTTCAATACCCATCGTATGGCCTCGCATTTTGATAGAAGTTTGTTTTTTTTTGGATCAAAAACTGACATCACATCCACATCCAATGGCCTGATCCAATTGGGATAGGGCTTGTTGAGGAGAACGTGAACTTCCAGAAAATCCTTTTCCAGTTTTCCGGAGGTAACTTCAAAAATCTTCATGATGACAGATTGTTTAATCAAAGGTACATGGATTAAAAAATCTAGGATCACTTTTGGAAGACTATATTCCTTATAAATCCATAATGCTTAGACCGTTTTACCGCAGATTTTGCAAAAACCTTATTGAAAGTTTCTTCCGTAATTTCTTTCCAATCCTGTTTGGTCATTTCTCCCAATTCCGGTTTGGGCTCAAAAAGTGGTTCTTGGTGAGGTTTTGAGAATCTGTTCCATGGACATACATTTTGGCAGATGTCGCAACCGAAAATCCAGTTTTCCATTTTGCCTTTGAAAGCAGCAGGGATATTTTCTTTGAGCTCGATCGTCAGATACGAAATGCACTTGGATCCATCCACGACACCGGGTTGGACAATGGCCTCCGTCGGGCAGGCATCGATACATTTGGTACAGGTACCGCAATAATCTTTCAATATCGGCGGGTCCGGAGTTACCTCGAGGTCGATGACCAATTCAGCCAAAAAAAAGAAACTACCCATTTCCTTATTGAGCAAAAGACTGTTTTTTCCCAACCAACCTAAACCTGATTTTTGGGCCCACTGACGCTCCATCACAGGTGCGGAATCCACAAAGGCCCTTCCGCCAATTTCGCCGATTTCTTGGCGCAGGTTTTCGAGCAGTACTTTCAGCTTGTCTTTGATGACATGGTGGTAATCCTGCCCATAGGCGTATTTGGCGATTTTGAAGTCTTCTTTTTCTTGGAACAATTCCTTTTTTGGAAAGTAATTGTAGACCAAACTGACCACAGTTTTGGCACCTTCGACTAGTTTGGTCGGATCCAGTCTTTTGTCAAAATGGTTGGTCATGTAAGCCATCTCACCTTGATAGTTTTGGTTGAGCCAAGCTTCGAGTTTAGGTGCTTCTTCTTCCAAAAATTCAGCTTTGGCGATGCCACAAAAATCAAAGCCCAGGTTTTTGGCCTGGGTCTTTATGATTTGGCTGTATTTTTCTTGGAGCTGGTCCACAATTTCACATCAGAAGGAATAAGATAAAAGTCCTTATTCAAATAAACTGCCGCTGCTTGCCCCAAAATTCGGTTTAAGGTTCAGGTGCTTGTAGGCTAGTTCGGTTGCCATTCTTCCTCTCGCAGTTCTTTTAAGGTAGCCTTCTTGGATCAAAAACGGCTCATATACTTCCTCAATTGTTTCTGCCTCTTCACTGCATGCGGTGGCAATAGTAGAAAGCCCTACCGGACCTCCTTTGAATTTCTCGATGATGGTCATCAGGATTCTGTTGTCCATTTCATCCAAGCCATTTTCATCCACATCCAATGCCTTTAGGGCAATTTTGGCGATTTCCATGGTAATAGTTCCGTTTCCTTTGATCTCGGCAAAGTCCCTAGTCCTGCGCAACAGCATGTTGGCAATCCTTGGTGTTCCGCGGCTTCTTCTCGCGATTTCATAAGCTGCGACTGCGTCAATGGGAGTCTGGAGGATACCCGCAGATCTTTCGACGATATCTGTTAATAGCTTTGCATCATAATATTCCAACCTTGAATTGATCCCAAATCTTGCGCGAAGCGGTGAAGTCAATAATCCCGATCTTGTTGTTGCACCGATCAGGGTAAAGGGATTGAGGGAAATCTGCACTGAACGGGCATTTGGCCCGGAATCCAGCATGATGTCAATCCTGAAATCCTCCATGGCCGAATAGAGGTATTCCTCCACGATGGGATTGAGCCTATGGATCTCATCTATAAAAAGTACGTCTCCTTCGTCAAGGTTGGTCAACAGACCAGCCAAATCTGATGGTTTGTCCAACACCGGACCTGAAGTTATTTTGATGCCAGCTTCCAATTCGTTGGCAATGATGTAGCTAAGCGTAGTCTTGCCTAAGCCTGGAGGGCCATGAAGAAGTACATGGTCCAAAGGTTCATTTCTTCGTTTTGCTGCCAAAACAAAAACCTTCAGATTTTCGACTATTTTGAATTGACCGGTAAAGTCATCAAAACTCAAAGGCCTCAAAGCCTTCTCAATTTCCTTGTCAGATGAATTCAATTTTTCTTTGTCCCCACTCAGGTAATCTTCTCTCATAGCTCAGCAATCAACGATTACAAATATAGAAAATAAGCCCAAGGCAAAAAGGTAAATTAAGACCCAAACAGTATTTGCAACAAAATTGCAAATAATTGTATTTTTAGAACTTAATTTGGAAAATTACCCTTAACTTTCGAAAAATTGCTCTTTTATATGCGAAGCAACGCCAATAAGAACATTATCTATTCCATCATTCTTTTGCTTTTGGTGGCCATAGTTTACCTCTACCGTCAAAACCAGCAAAAACCTGTTGAGGAAATGGTAGAAAAAACATCCGGCAAAGTGACACTTGCAGGGAATACGATGGGCACAACTTACAATATAAATTATTTAGACACAGAAGAAAGGGATTTCACGTCAAGTATAGATTCTTTATTGCTTGTGTTCAACCAGTCGCTTTCGACTTACATCCCAGATTCAGAACTCAGCCAATTTAACAAAGGCGATACTTTGTTTTTTGGATTGCCATATTTCCTTCCAATTCTCCAAAGCAGCAAAGTCATATACGAAATCACAGAAGGTGCATTTGACCCAACGGTCGGACCTTTGGTGAACCTTTGGGGATTTGGGCCGGAAGGTCCTCAGTTGAAAGACAGTGTAAACATCAACACAATCTTGGAATTGGTTGGTTTTGATAAAATCGTATTTGATTCTGCAAGTGTACGAAAGATAAAACCGGGGATGTATCTAGACTTCAGCGCTATTGCAAAAGGTTATGGCGTAGATGTGGTTGCCGATTTTTTGATGGATAAAGGAATTGAGAATCTGCTTGTAGAAATAGGAGGCGAACTCGTTGCCCGAGGAGTGAATGAGAAAGGGGAGTTGTGGAAAGTTGGGATCAACCGTCCCGAAGAACTCGGAAGGGCTGACGCTTTGTACAGCATTGTGGCTTTGAAGGATCAGGGAATGGCCACTTCGGGCAATTACAGAAATTATTATGAATCAGGAGGAATTAAAATTTCCCATACCATCAATCCCGCCACCGGCAGACCAGTCAATCACAACCTTTTGAGCGCTACAGTTTTGGCGAATGACTGTATGACAGCTGATGCTTATGCAACCGCGCTGATGGTAATGGGAACTGATAAGGCGATAGAACTTCAAAAGAACCAAGGCCTGTTTGAAATATTTCTTATTTATAGTGATTCTACCGGACAGTTGAAATCTTATGCAAGCGAGGGCATAAAGCCATTTTTGTCCTTTCCACAGGATTAAAAGCAGAACTCATCCTCGAAAAATCAAATTAAACTTCCTTCAATAATCTTGTACAACATGAAGGAGAGCCTACTTTAATATGACATTTAATTTCCTGATTTTGTTCTTCACTGCTTTGTTGGCAGGCTGCTTGGCATATTTTATCCCAAGATGGGATGAGCGCTACTTCAAGTTGGTGTTAGTCTTTGCGGGCTCTTACTTGTTCGCCATTACTGTACTTCACATCCTTCCTGAACTATTTGTAGAATCCTCTGACCCCACCAAGATGGGCTTTTACATTCTGTTGGGCTTTTTATTGCAGCAGATTCTGGCGCTTTTGTCCACTGGGGTTGAGCATGGCCATATTCATCATCCTGACCATCAGCATCATGGGATGCAGGTTGGAGTCTGGACAATTATGATCGGATTGTTTTTACATGCTTTTTTGGAAGGAACATTATTGACAGAAGATGGATCATTGGCAGGCCATTTACATGAACATGATGAGCACGCAGGTCATAGTCACCACCATCATGGAAGCAACAACCTGCTTTTTGGAATTCTGTTACACAAAGGTCCTGAAGCATTTGCTTTGGTGGCGGTATTGATGGTAAGTATTAAAAAGAGATGGGTCTTTGCGCTTTTGGTGGTTTTTGCTTTTGCATCCCCGATGGGCATGGTCCTGAGTAACTATATGTATGAAAGCAATATCCTAGGGAGGGAAGGATTGAATGTATTTTATGGCATGGTAGCGGGAGGATTTCTTCACATCTCCACGACCATATTTTTTGAAAGCAGTCCTGATCACCGTTTTTACTTTAACAAAGTTCTGATCAGTATCCTGGCTTTCGGATTGGCTGTTTTGTTGGAAATGCTTCTTTAATAGGTTAAATACTGCCGATAACATGAAAGGCAATATTTTATTCTGAATAATTATTTTTTTCTTTCTAAAATATTATATGTTGCTAATATGGTATACTTTCGCTAAAATGATATACCAAACCCAAATTAGCATATATGGAAAAGGCAATATGTCCCAAATGTGACCATACTAAGGTAGCCAAAAGTGGTGTAATAGGCGGAAGACAAAGGTTTAAGTGTAAAGTTTGCGGCTATCACTTTACGGTCAATAAGCTGGGTAAATCAATCGATAAATATTATGTGGTAAAGGCTTTACAACTTTATATTGAAGGAATCTCTTATAGAGAGATCGAAAGAATACTTGGGGTAAGCCATGTTTCGGTTATGAATTGGGTCAAGCTTTATAAAATCAAAGCACCGGAGAACTACGATTACAGACCAACCTATAAAGTATTGAATCATGCTGAATTGGTCAAATTTATGGCCTTAAAGGAAAACCTTACAGATACGGGTATGTTGATAACTGAACTTGGCGATAAGTTTATGATTATTAAATGGGAGCGGTTTAAAAATAGATGATCAGAAGATAATGTTGTTTACTATATCTAATTAACAAAAATATATCTCTCTTTTTTTATTTGAAATTCAACTTTTCAACTTGTGTGCATCTTATGGCGGTGACAACGCTATAAGATTCAATTGCAACAAACCCAAATGATTATGTTTTCCCGCTCTTATTATTTGTGCCTTTTCTTTTTTTGGTTGGTAGTGTTGCCAGGATATGGCCAAGACTCTCTTGCATCTTTTATGACCCAGAAAGATGAGATGTTATTTGACCACACCTATAAGCCTCTCTTACTCAAACTCAGTGATGATGGATCTAAATATGTCAGGTTCCTGATCTGGAATCAAATGTGGATGAGGTCAACAGAAAATAATCCAGGAACCCTCGGAGTGAATGGCAATCCGAAAAACAGCTCCACTGATATTGGAATCCGCAGAGCTAGATTTTTGGCTTATGCCCAAGTATCTCCCCGGTTTTTGATATTGACTCATTTTGGGATAAACAATCAGACCTTTACGGGCGGCGGGGTGCCTGGTGGAGGCGCAACTGGAAATCCTGGAAATATTCCTGTGACTGTTAATCCTGAAACAGGAACCGGAACAGCAAACGGAATGTCAGCCAAAAAATCCCAATTGTTTTTTCATGATATATGGACCGAATTTAAAGTAACCGAGGAGTTGTACATCGGGAGTGGACTTCATTATTGGAATGGAATTTCGAGATTGTCCAGTCACAGCACCTTGTCTTTTATGGCGGTCGATGCGCCGATATTCAACTGGCCGTTGATAGAGTTGACAGATCAGTTTGCACGTCAGTTTGGAATTTATGCCAAAGGTCAGATTGCAAAATGGGATTATAGGATTGCACTCAATAAGCCATTTTCTGTGGGTATGGGGGGAAGCTTCGATAACAATAGGGAAAGACCTATCGCAGCAAATGTGGTCAATGAAAACTGGGCTACCCAAGGGTATATTGCTTATCAGTTTTTGGAGAAAGAAAACAACAAACTGCCCTTTTTTGTGGGATCGTACCTTGGGACCAAGAAAATTTTTAACATTGGAGGAGGTTGGCATCATCATGCAGACGCTACTTCATCTAGAGGTAGTGATGGTACAGTAAACTACCATGATATCACACTATTTGGTCTGGATGCATTTTTGGATATTCCGATCAATCCGGCTTCGGGTACAGCTTTGACTTCCTATGCGGTTTTTTATAATTATAATTTTGGGCCCAATTACCTTAGAAATATTGGAATTATGAATATAGGTTTCGGAGCGGGGACAAGCCAAAATGGACCGGGGAATGCCCAGCCAACCATTGGGACTGGAAATATTTTTTATTCCCAAACAGGGTTTCTACTGCCCAAGAGTATTTTGGGAGACCATGGGAGACTTCAGCCTTTCGGAGCTTTTACTTATAAAGATTTTGATTACTTTGACGAAAGTACTTTCCAATATGACCTGGGCATCAATTATTACCTAAATGGACATCAGGCAAAAATCACACTTCAATACAGTACCCGTCCCGTTTTTGAGAATTTTATCAAAAGCAGTTCGGCAAGTGAATTCATACTTCAAACGCATTTATTCCTATAAAAACCCAAAGTATTATGTCAGAAAACAAACTCAAAATGCAGGCTTACTGGAAAAAGAACCTCAGAACCCTGCTTATCCTATTAGTCATCTGGTTTATTGTTTCTTTTGGATTCGGTATCCTACTGGTGGAACAACTCAACCAAATCAAAATTGGTGGTTTTAAGCTCGGATTCTGGTTTGCCCAGCAGGGGTCTATCTACGCTTTCGTAGTGCTGATTTTTGTATATGTCTACAGAATGAATCAGCTGGACAAAGAATTTGACGTCAACGAAGAATAACCCCTAAAAAATCAAAATAACATGGATATCTTAACTTGGACATATATACTTGTCGGTGCTTCATTTGCCCTTTATATCGGGATAGCGATATACACCCGTGCAGGGTCAACCAAAGAATTTTATACTGCCGGAGGTGGAGTTTCTCCCCTTGCCAACGGTATGGCAACAGCAGCTGACTGGATGTCCGCGGCTTCTTTCATTTCCATGGCGGGAATCATTTCCTTTTCGGGCTATGATGGATCGGTTTACCTGATGGGCTGGACCGGAGGATATGTATTACTTGCGCTGCTATTAGCTCCATACCTTCGAAAATTCGGAAAATTCACTGTGCCTGATTTTGTAGGAGATAGGTATTATTCTAACAAAGCAAGGGTCGTGGCAGTAATCTGCGCACTATTCATTTCTTTTACTTATGTCGCTGGTCAGATGCGTGGCGTGGGGATAGTTTTCTCGAGGTACCTTGAGGTGGATATTAATACCGGGGTAATCATCGGTATGTGTATCGTTTTCTTCTATGCCGTTTTGGGGGGAATGAAAGGAATCACTTATACCCAGGTGGCGCAATATTGCGTGCTGATATTTGCTTATATGGTTCCCGCCATTTTCGTTTCCATGCAGTTGACAGGTAATCCCATTCCACAACTTGGACTTGGAAGTACTTTGGCTGATGGGACTCACCTTTTGGATAAACTGGATGGCGTATTGACGGAATTGGGATTTGCGGCATACACTTCAGGAAGAAAAGGAATGATTGACATGTTTGCCATTACGCTTGCCTTGATGGTGGGTACTGCAGGTCTTCCCCATGTCATTGTCCGGTTTTTCACTGTTCCTAGGGTCAAAGACGCAAGGCTGTCCGCAGGATATGCACTTGTATTTATTGCGATACTTTACACTACCGCTCCTGCGATTGCCGCTTTTGGGATCTACAATGCCATCGATACAGTTGCCGAAAAACCAGTCAATGACCTTCCGGTATGGGTAGCAAATTGGCAGAAAACCAACCTCATTGTCGTAAATGACAAAAACGGGGACGGTATTGTGCAGTATGTTGCGGACAAAGAAAAAAATGAACTGACCATCGACAAGGACATCATGGTATTGGCTAATCCCGAGATCGCACAGCTTCCAAGCTGGGTTATCGGTCTAGTAGCGGCCGGAGCCATGGCTGCGGCTTTATCTACAGCTGCAGGATTGTTACTCGTCATTTCCACATCCGTTTCAAGGGATTTGTTTAGGACATTCAGTCCCAATATGTCCGAGAAAAAAGAATTGAGAATTGCCCGTATCGCTGCGGGTGGAGCCGTGGTTTTGGCAGGATACTTTGGAGTGAACCCTCCCGGATTTGTGGCTGAGGTGGTTGCTTTTGCCTTTGGATTGGCGGCCGCTTCCTTCTTCCCGGTGATCATCATGGGGATATTCTCCAGCAGAATGAACAAGGAAGGGGCAATAGCCGGAATGGTATCAGGGCTCATTTTTACAATTCTTTATATCAGTTATTTCAAATTTGTCAGTCCAGAATTGAATAATGTCGAACATTGGTGGTTTGGCATCTCTCCCGAAGGCATTGGTTCTTTGGGTATGCTGATCAACTTTGTAGTGTGTTTTGTGGTGTCTAAAGTTACTCCAGCTCCACCGCAGCACGTCCAGGATATGATCCAGGAAATCAGGATCCCAAGGGGAGCTGGCAAAGCGCAAGAGCATTGATAATTATACTGAAAAAATAAAAGGGACTCCGGCATTGGATTGTTGGAGTTCCCCTTTTTGGGTACTTAAAATTCATTCAAATACGAATTATGAAAGACACACTCAAAAGCCAATACTTATGGGCAGTATTTTTTCTAGGACTGTTTCTAATGAACTATCCTGTATTGTCTATATACAATATTCCTACAATCATTTTGGGAATACCGTTATTGTATTTGATGGTTTTTGGTTTCTGGGTTTTACTTATTTTGATAACATATTTGGTAATCAGAAAAACAAACAGAAAAAACAATGCTTAGCAATGGGCTGATCATATCGTTTACTTTTGGCTATCTGGCATTGTTATTTGCCATTGCTTGGTATTCAGAGCGGTCAGCGTCGCGGGGCAAAAAATTATCTTCCAATCCATATATCTACGCACTCTCCCTGGCAGTATACTGCACGGCATGGACCTATTATGGTTCGGTTGGTAGAGCGGCTACCAATGGGATAGAGTTTTTGGCGATTTATATCGGACCGAGTCTGGTTGCCCCTCTTTGGTGGGTCGTTATGCGTAAAATTATACGAATCAGCAAAGTGCAACATATTTCTTCCATAGCGGATTTCATTTCCAGTCGTTATGGCAAAAATATCACTCTTGGAGGCGTGGTGACGGTTTTTTGTCTGTTGGGGATATTACCTTATACTTCCATACAGATTAAGGCAGTAGCCAATTCATTTGATATTCTCCAATATTCTGAGTTGAGTCAAAACCTCATTTCTTATCCTTTTTATCAGGATACTGCGTTTTATTTGGCAATGGGCCTGGCTTTATTTACCGTGCTTTTTGGGACTAGGGACATTGAAGCTACTGCCCAGCATGAGGGCATGGTGATGGCAGTGGCGTTTGAATCTATTTTTAAATTGATTGCATTTATTACCGTGGGTGTTTTTGTCACTTATTTCGTTTTTGATGGATTTGCAGACATTATTTCGCAGGCATCATTACGGGGATTAGACCATTTGTTTGTACTACAGGGCGAAAATGGCATTTCAGAATGGTTTTGGATGAGTATTCTATCCATGATGGCTGTTCTGTTTTTGCCAAGACAATTTCAGATGGGCGTAATAGAAAACAATGACGAAAAGCATCTGGACAAAGCCATGTGGCTTTTTCCTGCTTATCTGCTTTTGATCAATGTTTTTGTTTTACCTATTGCCTTGGGAGGCCTTGTCCAATTCCCTTTGGGTACTGTCGATGCAGATACTTTTGTATTGGCATTGCCCATAGCTTATAACCAGGGTTGGTTGGCCATGATTGTTTATTTGGGAGGATTTTCTGCTGCGACCAGTATGATTATAGTATCAACTATTGCCTTGAGCAATATGGTCAGCAATAACCTGATCATGCCCATCCTACTGGTCAATGATAACCTGAAAGTCAAGTATCAACATAAGCTAAGCAAAATTGTACTCCGGATCCGAAGGGTTTCGATTTTTGTAATTATTATTTTGGCTTATGTTTATTATAAAGAGATCTCGACACAGTTTTCATTGGTATCCATTGGATTGATCTCTTTTGTGGCCATTGCCCAGTTTACCCCGGCAATAATAGGAGGTATATTTTGGAAGAAAGGCGCGCGTTTGGGAGCATTGTTTGGAATCATTGGAGGTTTTCTTTTATGGTTTTATACCTTGGTAATACCTACAATGGTGACAGCAGGATACGTCGCTCCAGGGATATTGCAAAACGGGCTTTTTGGTATCAGTGGATTAAAACCAACATCATTGTTTGGATTTCAGGAAATGAGTTATGTGACCCACGGTCTATTTTTTAGCCTTTCGGTCAATGTTATTTTGTATGTAGTCATTTCCTTATTTTCTACCCAGACTTCCAAAGAACACAATCAGGCAGTGGTATTTGTGGATATTTTCAAATACAGCACTTCTCTGGACAGTTCAATTATATGGAAAGGACAGGCCTACTTACCAGATTTGAAAGCTTTGCTTCATAATTTTTTAGGTGAAGAAAAGACCCAAGAGGTGTTAATGGATTTTTCAATCCGGACGGGTCGAACGATTGGCACTCAAAATTTCGCTGATCCTGAATTGGTCAATTATTCCGAACGCTTACTGACTGGAATCATTGGATCTGCATCAGCAAGGATCATGGTCGCATCAGTGGTCCATGAAGAAGAGATCAGCATGGCAGAAGTGTTGGGGATTTTGAGAGAAACCCAAGAGCTAAAAAGTTTGAATATGGCATTGAAACAAAAAAGTAAGGAGTTAAAAAAGGCTTCCGAAAAACTCCAGAAATTGAATGAGACGCTAAGACTCAATGATATGCTCAAGGATGAATTTATCTCAACAGTGACCCACGAAATGAAAACCCCGATCACATCGATTAGGGCATTTTCAGAGATTCTTTTGGACGAAGATCTTCCTGAAGAGGACAAAAAAAGATTTTTGGATATAATCATCCAAGAAACGAATAGAATGACCCGATTGATTGATCAGGTTTTGGACTTGGAAAGATTTGACTCAGGAAGGCAAGAACTGAATCTTGAAAAATCTGATATCAGGATACTCATTCTTCAAGCTACTGAAAGCATGTTGCAGGTTTTCAAGGAAAAAAACATTGATTTCAACATTGAAATCGGATATGATGACCTTCAATTGTTGGTAGATGAGGACAGGATAAAGCAGGTCATTCTAAACTTGCTGTCAAATGCCTCCAAGTTTGCCAAACATAAAATAGTCCTCAAAACTTTCCTGAAAGATCGTGATCTTTATCTTCAGGTTTTGGATGATGGAAAAGGAGTCCCTGAGGAAGAAGCCCCTTACATATTCGAAAAGTTTTTTCAGGCCAAAAACCAAACAAGTAAAAAGCCAATAGGAAGTGGTCTTGGTTTGGCTATTTCAAAAAAAATCATTGAGTATCACGGTGGCAAGATAAGGGTATTCAAAGAGTCCGGAATGACATGTTTTGAGTTCACTCTTCCTCTACAGTTTGAGCATAATTTAATTTTACAATCAAAAACCGATGATGAACAAGATACTGATTGTAGATGATGAACCGAATATCCTACTATCATTGGAGTTTCTTTTCAAGAAAGAAGGCTTCCTGGTGTTTATTGCCAGAGATGGAGAAGAGGCAATGGGGATTATAGAGGAAAACCATCCTGACTTGGTGATTCTAGATATCATGATGCCAAAAGTGGACGGGTATGAAGTATGCAAGCACATCAAAGAAAATAATAATGAAGTCAAAGTGGTTTTTTTGACCGCAAAAAGTAAACGTCAGGATGTTCAAAAAGGAATGGATCTAGGAGCAGATCTTTACCTTACCAAGCCCTTTTCAAATAAAGACTTGGTTTCCAAAGTGAAGTCAATTATGAATTAAAATCAATTTCGATAACCTAAAATAATTATAGCATGAGCGATAGAATCCATACCCTAAGCGGGTACTTCTACGAATACCAAAAGTCAGTAGCCGAACCTGAAAGTTTCTGGGCAAGAATCGCCGATTCATTTCATTGGAAAAAAAGGTGGGACAAAGTGTTGAAATGGGACTTCGAAGGGCCAAACATCCAATGGTTTGTAAATGGTAAGTTGAACCTTACTGAAAATATTTTCGAAAAAAATCTCTTTGCCTACGGAGACAGAACAGCTATCATCTGGGAACCAAGTGAACCTACTGAAGAGGTCAGAAAGATCTCTTACAAGGAGCTTTATCATCAGGTATGCCAATTTTCAAATGCATTGAAATCCAAAGGCATCCAAAAAGGTGATCGGGTGATCATTTATATGCCGATGATCCCGGAGGCCGCCATTGCGATGCTCGCCTGTGCGAGAATAGGGGCGATCCATTCTGTGGTTTTTGCCGGATTCAGTGCCAATGCGCTAACTGACAGGATTCACGACAGTGGTGCAAAAGCAATTTTGACCTCCGACGGAAACTATCGTGGCAACAAAAAGATCGGCATCAAAGCCATCGTAGATGAAGCGTTAGAAAAGGCTTCTGTAGAAACGGTGATTGTCTGTCAGCGTACCGGTCAGGAAGTACCCATGAAGGCAGGGAGGGATTATTGGTGGCATGAAGTCATTGTAGGTGAGAAAGACAGTAACGTGGCTGAGGAAATGGACAGCGAAGATCCATTGTTTATCTTGTACACTTCTGGATCTACCGGAAAGCCAAAGGGGGTGGTTCACAGCACCGCAGGCTATATGGTTTATACCAAATACACTTTTGATAACGTGTTCCAATATTCCCCTGGAGATGTCTATTGGTGTACGGCGGACATTGGTTGGGTTACAGGACATTCTTACATAGTCTACGGTCCTTTGTTGGCCGGTGCGACCACACTTATGTTTGAAGGGGTGCCGACTTATCCCGATCCGGGAAGATTTTGGGCGGTCATCGAAAAACACAAAGTCAACCAATTCTATACCGCTCCTACAGCCATCAGGGCTTTGCAAGCGTATGGCACAGACCCAATTGCCCCTTATAATCTCGATTCGCTCAAAGTTTTAGGCTCCGTTGGCGAACCTATAAATGAAGAAGCTTGGAGGTGGTATTATAACCATATAGGCCAATCAAGATGCCCGATTGTAGATACTTGGTGGCAAACGGAGACAGGTGGAATCTTGGTTTCTCCCATTGCAGGTATCACGCCGACCAAACCAGCTTTTGCAACTTTGCCCTTACCGGGAATCCAATTGGCAATCGTAGATCCAGAGGGAAATGAGTTGACGGGGAATTCTGTAGAGGGAAATCTTTGTGTCAAATACCCTTGGCCGGCAATGATCCGCACCCTTTGGGGAGACCATGAGCGCTGCAAGCAAACCTATTTCTCCACTTACAAAGGCATGTACTTTACAGGTGATGGCGTCAAAAGAGACCACGACGGGTATTACAGAATCCTCGGCAGAGTAGATGATGTGATCAATGTCTCCGGTCACAGATTTGGAACAGCCGAAGTCGAAAATGCCATCAACGAACATCCTTTGGTCATAGAGTCAGCTGTTGTCGGATATCCTCATGAAGTCAAAGGACAGGGAATCTATGCCTACGTCATCTGCGACATGACCCACAGGACAGAGGAAAACCTGATCAATGAAATCAAAGAGACTGTCAGCAAAATTATAGGGCCTATCGCCAAACCCGATAAAATCCAGATTGTATTGGGATTACCAAAAACACGTTCCGGAAAAATCATGAGAAGAATCCTCAGAAAAGTGGCCGAAGGAAGCACCGACAATATGGGAGATACCTCGACCCTTCTCGATCCGGAGGTGGTGACGGCAATTATCTTGGGGAGAAAATAATCCGAAGTATGAAAATAGACTTGAGATGTGAGACTTAAGATGTGAGATTTGATCCTGGGGAGAATAGATTTTTCTCCTAAAAACAAGGATTCGCAAATTTCAACAGGTTTAGTCTCACGTCTTGTGTCTCAAATCTTGTATCTAATCAATGGCCAACGTCATCGTCAACCGCGTCAAGGAATTCCTAAAAAGGTTTCCTCCCTTCACTTTTCTCAATGAAACATCATTGGGATTGGTGGCAAAGGGAGTGGAGGTGAAGTACTTTGCCCAAGGGGAATATTTGTTCAATCAGGGTGATCCTGCACAGGATTGTTTTTTTGTCCTGAAAGAGGGCTCTGTGCAACTTACGGAAAATAAAGAGGGTCAGAGCCGTGTCGTTGAAGTATGTGATGAGGGGGATGTCTTTGGGGTAATGGCATTGCTTGGAAAAAGGCCTTATATCCTCAATGCCCAAGCCAAAGAAGACAGTTTGCTCTATGCTATTCCTGTGGCTATTTTCGAGAAAATCCTGAATGAAAATAGCAGGGTTAGCCTCTACTTTGCAGCAGGATTTGCTTCGGGACAGGTGGTCGTCCGAACTGATCTTTCCCAATCCCAAAAGGCGCGAAGGGATTTCAACGAATTGTCCAAGGATAACGGACTCATGATTTTTACCGGGCAATCTGACCTGAATTTTTCTCCCCATGTCCTGACTTGTCTGAAAGGAACCACTATCCTAAAAGCTGTCGAAAAAATGGCTGAAAAAGGTGTCGGATCTATCGTGGTCGTGGACCAAAACCAATTTCCCATTGGGATAATTACTGATAAGGATATCAGAAACAAGCTTGTAGCACAACAAAAAAGCTACCAAACTCCTGTCGAAGAATTGATGTCATCTCCTGTACTGACCAAAAGAAAGGATGCAGGTTTTGCTGAATTGTACCTTACCATGATCAAAAACAGGCTGCATCACCTGATTTTTACAGAGGATGGCACCCTTCAAAGCAAAGTGACCGGAATCCTTTCAGACCATGACATTTTGCTTTCCCAAGGAAACAGTCCGGCAGTCTTGATCAATGCCTTGATGAATACATGGGAGGTGGCTGAAATGGCCAAAATCCGCAACCGCGCAGAAAGACTTTTGAAGTATTACCTGGAAAATGAGGTTTCCATGGATTTTGTGGCAAATATCATTTCCGAAATCAACGACATCATTATCCAACGGGCTGTCCAATTGGCAGTCAAAAAGCATAGCCCTTCCTATCCTGAAGCCTCAAAGGTAAAATTTTGCTTTCTGTCTTTGGGAAGTGAAGGTAGAGAAGAGCAACTTCTCAGAACAGACCTTGACAATGCCATCGTGTTTGAGAATGTGCCAAAAGAAAAACTGGAAGAGACACAGACTTACATGCTGTTGATCGCCCAAGAAGTGATTGAAGCATTGATAACCTGTGGATTTCAGCAATGCCCTGCTGATATGATGGCCAACAATCCCAAATGGTGTCAGCCAATTTCGGTTTGGAAAACCTACTTTTCAGACTGGATCCTCAGTCCAAATCAGCAGGCTTTATTAAATGCTAGCATTTTCTTTGACTACAGACCCATTTATGGTCATAAGAAATTAGCCGAAGAACTTACAGACCACATTTATCAGGAAGTGAAAGACCGGTCTATTTTCCTGAATTTTCTTGCAAAAAACGCACTGCTCAATCCACCACCTTTGGGTTTTTTCAGGAATTTTTTGGTTGAAAAATCCGGGGAACAGAAAGATAAATTCGACATCAAACTCCGTGCGATGATGCCTTTGGCTGATATGGCAAGGCTCTTGGTTCTCAGCCACCGTGTCGTGGGAATCAACAATACTTTCAAACGGTTTGAAAAACTAGCTGAGCTAGAACCAAACTATACCGAACTGCTGATCGAAGCCGGAAAAGCCTATGAAATCCTGATGCGGATGCGGGCAATTGAAGGTTTGAAATCAGGGAACTCTGGCAGGTATATCCAACCTGAGGACTTAGGAAAACTTCAGCGTCAGATGTTGAAAAACACCTTTGCGCCCATTGATGAACTGCAGAAGATCATGCGAATCCGGTTTCAGTTGGACTTTTTTACAAACTGATATGGGATGGGTTGACTTTTTATTGGGCAAAAAAATACCAAAATCAACCTTCGTTGTGGATTATGAATTCGGTTTTGAAAAAAAGATTCCTTCTCTCCGCACGATACCCCAACTTTCATTTGTGGTCCTTGACACCGAAACTACAGGCTTCAATCCAAAAATTGACCATATCTTATCTTTTGGCGCCATCAAACTCAAAGGATACAGTCTGAAAGTAGATACAAGTATGGAAAGGTACCTCGATGCACCTATCCAAAACAGAGAATCTGTAAAAGTGCATGAAATTTTGTATTCCATCGAAACTTCTCCATTGAAAGATTTTGGCAGAGACTTTTTGACTTATGTTGGAGCTGACATCATCGTTGGGCACCATATCGGATTTGACCTGACCATGTTGGAAAAGACCTTACGTCCTTTTGGTTTTAAGGAATTTTTGAATCCTGTAATTGATACCAAATACCTTGCTATGCGTCTTGAGAAAGGTCCGCATTATGATACAGACACTGCAAAAGCGGAAGAATATTCTTTGGATGCGGTCTGTGAAAGATATGGGATTGAATTAACGGACCGGCATACTGCTGCGGGAGATGCATTTGTGACAGCACAGTTGCTAATGAAACTGCTCAAAATAGCTGAAACAAAAGGGATCAAGGATTTTGGGGGGTTGATGAGGTAGGGAAGTATGGTTATGTGGAATCATGCCAGTATCACAATTTCCATTATTAAGGGTCG
>NZ_JAMFLG010000050.1 GCF_023502205.1 Aquiflexum sp. TKW24L
TTATTTGGTTAATTGGTTATAGAGTTATTTGGTTATTTGGTTGACTGATTAATTGTCCACGATCGACAGTCCACCAAGTTGAATTGGTTTGTTTGGCTGCTGAATTATAATTTGGTAACTGAAACCTGATTCTAATATCAGTGACCGAACATTGACATACTGAGACTGAAATACTGATTAATTCTGCTTCAAAATTCGCAAATCGTAACTCGTCATTCGTAATTCGTAATTCCAACTCACCGTCCCACCCAAAGATCCTTCATCGACTTACCGTTGATCTGAAGGATAAACCTTGCGGGATTTGGGACCAAGACAACCCTGACATCCATTTTGTCAAACTGCTCTGATTCAACGGGGACACCTTCTTTTCCTTTGACTTCGTAAGTCACTTTCCCATAAGCATCGGGCGCTAATGGTGAATAGTTATTTGCCAGGTAGGCAGAAGGCAACAATACATCATTGTCCGATTTCAATTGGTTGTAGATTTTCTCTAAAATAGCCTCGAGCTCATCACCAAACTCCTCATTGAAGTCATCTTCCAAGTCATGAAGCTCTTCTTCGATGTCGTCGTATGCCGCATCAGCATAGGAGATTTTACTCAAAGCGATTTTTTTCTCTACAAGGACTGAAAGATCCTGATCCAATTTTTTGAAATCCATGGCGTTTTTATTTTTAAAAGCACGAAGGTAAAAATTAAGATAAGGTTTTCAAAAATCTTATTGGCCAACATTTTTCAAAGTTAATTCGCCCCCATGGGGATCAGCATTGTATTGGACAAAGGATCCTTCCGCATCCTTTTGGACTTCAAGTGTTTCCGTTTTTCCACCCTGAAGAAAATTGACTGATTTCCAACCGGCAGGAATGTACGTTTTGAGCGTTAATTTTTGTCGGTACCAATAGGGATCCAAAACCGAACCTAGCGTAAGGGTTATCATATCCTTACTGACCGTCTTGGTCATGTTGGTATTCATTCTTTGTCTCATATATTGGGTCACATCCCGGAATGGCGCCACCCACACTTCTTTGGATTTGCTGGCGATGTATTCAAAATAAGCCCTGATTCGGTCTTCCGGTATGGCTTCCCAACCGATTCCTTCAATCCCGTGAAATACCAAAACCAACCAAGTATCTTCTCTTGTCAGGATCTCATCTACCCAAGAATTCATGTGTTCAGGGGTTGTTTTGGACAAAGGGCCACGCTGCCATTGGATGTATTCTTTGCCATAATCCTGTGCCGCGTCAATCTTACCAGATCTGTTGATTTCCTCCAAGTAAGCTTCAGGCATCCTATTTCTTAGGGCCGGAAACATCTCCAAAGCATATTCCATCACCCTTTCATCTTCAGTTCCAAAGGGGCATTCTGCAGAAAAAAGCTGCTCTTTTCCAAGTTCTTTTTCAATCTCATCCCGACAAGCTTCCAATTCAAACAACAAATTCTTTTCATCCAATACCGCCAACCTTGGATGGGAAATTGTATGAACCCCAAACTCATGGCCATTTTGGGCATACTTTCGAATCTCTTCCCAATCGATCATCGGACCATCAATGATTTTGGGATAGACAAGTTCGGTGACTTTCAATTCCCTAGCCTTGGCAAATCCTTCATCGAGGATTTTAAAAGCTTGCTCCAACCGACCCTGCTCATAAGTTGCTCCAGATCGGTCGTGGTAAGATACAGCACCCGGCATATCCAAAAACCTGATCAAAGAAGCACGCTCAAAAATATTTTTCGCATTGGTTGGAATAGAAGCGGTTTCTGCGATTATCACTTTCGGGTCTCTGCCAAAAAACTGCGCATGGGTTTTTGAGGAGGGGATTTCTCCCGTGTTGATATAGAAAGTCCCTTTCATTCCGAGCTCTTCCATAATAGGCAAGGCAACATGGAATTGGTTATAAGTTCCGTCGTCGTAAGTCATAGAAATGGCTGCTTTTTTACCATCAGGCCATTTCAGGATTTCGGTTTTGAAGGCTTCTGCCTGACCGAATACTGACTGGATTTGGAATACCAAAATGATCAATGAAAGTAATCTTGGGCTTAAGGATTTGTTTTTGAGATTCATAGCTTCTAAAATTAAAAAATAACTTTTCTATCAACCCATCTTTTTGATAATTGGTCAGAATGGGGTTAAATTTCAAAAAAATCCAAACCCATTTTTATGCAAAACTATAAAAACCATGCCCGCAATTTCGCAGTCCATAATTATGTTTTGATTCCCTTGGCACTTGCTTTTTTCATTTGGACCGTTGTCAATTTGGTCAATGGGATTATCGATAGCACAGACTTTTCTGGTCATTTATACCACATGATTGCGGCTACATTATTGCTGTTATTGCCTCTGGTAGCGAGATATTATGGCCTAAAAAATCAGGATAGAATCATCCGCCTGGAGATGAGATTCCGTTATTTTGAATTGACAGGCAAATCATTCAAGGAAAAAGAAAGTAAGTTAAAGCTTTCTCAGATTATCTCCCTTAGATTTGCAGGAGATGATGAATTGCTTCCGCTAATAGAGAAAGCAATCAAAGAAGACATGAAAGCAAAAGAAATCAAATTGGCAATCAACAATTGGCAGGAGGACAATAGACGTGTATAAATTGAAATTAACTTTGTTTCTTTTATTTGTGACAGGAACAATATTCGCCCAAGTAACCGTGGAAAAGGAAGCAGAGAAATTGGCTCAAGAGCAACTTGATGCCTACAACAAAAGGGATATTGATGCTTTTGTAGCTCCCTATGCTGACAAGGTGAGGGTTTACAAGTTCCCGGATGAATTTATGTATGAAGGCAAAACAGAAATGTATGACATCTATGGAAGGATGTTTGCCAGGACGCCGGACCTGCATTGCCGATTGGTCAACCGCATCGTCATGGGCAATACCGTGATCGATCAGGAAGAAGTTACCATTTCCAAAAATGATCCGCCTATGAACGCCATCGCCATCTACAAAATCAAAGATGGAAAGATTGCCGAGGTGTATTTTATTCAGTGAAAAAATGTCCACGGTCGACTGTCGACTGTGGACCCATTTAACCTTCCAACTTTCCAAACCTTGAAACCTTTTAACCTTTTCTCCTCAATCCTCAAATTTTTCAATTTTTCAATTTTTCAATTTTTCCAATCTCTCAATACATCCCTGCATCGCTCTGAATTGGTGGTAGTTGGCTTTCCAGATATGTCCCTTGTCGGCAGTTTTGAGTTCAGGTTGCTTGTCTAATCCACCTGAATACCAATCTCCGTACTCGTGGTCTATCAAGTAATTCTGATTGTATTGCCACAGTTGCTCAAACTTCCCAAAGTAATCCCATTTATCATTGGGGAAATATTCCGACATCAAAAGGAGGGTATTCATCCCCTCTGATTGCGCCCACCAGTTTTTGGAATCTTTGATCACTCTTGGTTTTTCCTCACCAAGAAAATAATACCCCTCATCAAAAAATCCTGCTAGACTATTATCCCAGCCGTATGTCAGCGCATGGTCCACCATTTTTTTGGATTTTGTCAAAGTCACCTGATCATTTTCCCAACCAAGCACGTGCGAACTTTCCAACAGTAAATAAGCCGTTTCGACATCGTGCCCATAGGATACATGGTCCAGGCTTTTATGCTTCATGATGACTTCTTCAGATTGATCTTGGAAAGAAACCGGAGTCCAATCGGGTTGAAAAAACAAGACCAATGATCCTTTGTCATTGGTGATGGTATCCCTGACAAGTAAGAGCATTTCTTCCAGTCTTTCTTTCAAAACAGGATCCTTCCAGACCATATACAATTCCGTTAAAGCTTCCAATAAATGGATTGAACTGTTTTGGTCCTTATATCCTAAATCTGAAGTGGATGGAGTATCAGCTCCACGCACTATGGGAGTGCCATCCTGGGCCAAATGTTGGAAATAACCCTTATGAACCGGATCATGACTATGCGCTTCTAGCCAACGGAAGGCCTTGATCGCCATGTCCAAGCCTGCCGAATCTCCTGTAGCTCCGAAATAGGCAGCCAAGGCATAGATACCAAAGCTATTGCCATAGGCCGTTTTGTGTGGGGACTTGTCCAAAAGCGGCTTGCCTGACCTGTTGACCAGTTGGTAAAAACCTCCCTTTTCCTGATCCCACATTTTATCCCTAAGAAATTCAAAGCCGTGCTTGGCACCTTCTGCATAATGGCTTTGGTGGGGATAGCTTTTCACCGCTTTGGAATTGGACCAAAGGTGCCTCGTCTGCGTCACAATCATCTTTTCCTGACTGTTGTCTTTGAGTTGAAAGTCGTACGTAAAATTACTGAAATAGCCCCCGGAATCTTGGTCAATGGCCTTAGGATACCAGGTTTCCAAAAGGTTTTCCCTGAGCGATTTTTCCATTTCTTTGGCAAGGAGTTTATATTTATTTTCGGCGACTTCCGATTTTTCCGATTTTTGGCAGGAAGCACAGAAAAGAAGGGAAAGAAAAAAGAGGCTGATTTTCAGTTTCATGGGTTGGTTGTTTTAGGCGATCTTAAAAATAGCATAAAATCTTTTTGGGAAAACACTTTCATAGGATTTAAACATTCTCGAATTTGAACAAAAACTAAATGTATTAAGTGAAAGAAAACCAGTTCAAGTCAGGACATCTTTTTGGTATTTCCCGTCAGGACAAAAGGACAGCTGAACAGCTATCCTCTTTGTCAAACCCTAAATTGTTTTCCTTGATGAGATACAAGTTTATAGTGGTTACTTTTTTCGTTTTTTTCATTCAGATACCGGAAGGTTTTGCCCAGGTAAGGATGATGGCGGGTACCAATTATTCCAATATCCGCCATGATGGCCGCCTTGAGAAAACCCAAGGACAAATGAGCCTTCATCTTGGTGTCAATATCGAGGTTGTACCGCTTAGAAATATTCCCAATTTAAGTATCAAGACAGATTTGCTGTTAATTCAAAAAGGCTATACCCTAAGACTTGATGGAAGCAGATATCGCGTCAATCTTGAGTACGGAAGTTTTGCACCGATGGTCAAATATGCCGTCATGGAAGATTTCTCAATCCATTCCGGCGTTGAATTCAACAGGTTTATGGGTTCAAATGTAGGCGAGGATGTTACTTTTCGAAAAAACGAAAAAGCACTATTCTTCGGGTTTGACCTGTTCAATTCAAAAAGACTTTCTTTCTATACAAGAGCATCTTTTGGACTCACCCCAGTTCTTGATTATTATGACATTGACCCGATAGAGGGGATTCAAGGCAGGATCTCGGACCTATACACCACCACTATTATGCTTGGCATCCAATTAAACATCCACCATGAAAAAATCAGGTTTTAATACGGGGTTATTCTTTGCCTTGGGTATTTTTCTTTCTTCCTGTGATGGGTTTGTCCCTGATCCAATCGATCCAAGATTACCCGTTTACTCAGAATCAGGAAAAAATCAATCCGGTGCAATGATCAACAATTTACCATTTAAAGACCATCCGAGGGTTACCGTTTTTGGAAGTCCAAGTAATGGATACATTCTAAATCAAACTGATACTACTCTCATTTTGGAATTTCGTTTGTCAGATCAAAACAACTTAAATGACGTAAAGTCTCTACACTTTTCTATAGAAAAACTGACTCCCGGGGATTGGAAGGACATGGAGAAGGATTTTGGAAAAAAATTCAGCTTTGAAAATCCGAGTATAAAAGGCAAAATCATTACTTATTCCAATGATGGGGAAATAGAAACTCTAGCCGAATCCGGTCAGATTACTGTCAAGCATATCCCCGGCTCAAAAGCAATGGCAGGAACTTTTGGGTTCACTGCTCAAAACGCTTCTGGTAAAAAATATGAAATCCGGTTTGGGAGATACGACTATTTTTTCCAGCGATTGTAAAAATTACAACATTGTATTTACGCAATTATGCCAGTAGATTGGATATCCAATTAAATTCTTGTCTGCGGACTGAAATGCCAGGTACATCGGTCTTCCGACTTCGGTCTTCCGTCCCCACTGAAGAGGAATATAGGGTTACTGGCAAAGAAGGGTTTATCCATGATTACAACTTAGCCTTTGTCCAAAATCATATCCGAGGCCTTCTCCCCGATCATGATGCAGGCAGCGTTTGTATTGCCTGAAATGATGGTGGGCATGATGGAAGCATCGGCAATCCTGAGTCCGGAAATCCCCCTGACCTTCAGGTTTTCGTCCACGACCGCCATGTTGTCCTGACCCATCTTGCAGGTTCCGACAGGATGGTAGAGCGTTTCCAGACTTTTTTTGACATGTTCAGTCAGGCCCTTTTCATCAAATTTGTTGGGTAAATAAATCCCTGACTCGCTGAAATCCTTCAAGGGTGAAGTTTCCATTACAGCCTTGGCATTCATTATACCTTTGAGCAACACTTCCAAATCTCTTTTATCCGAAAGAAAATTAGGTTGAATCAAGGGCGCTTCCAATGGGTCGGCAGATTTCAAACCTATAAATCCACGGCTTTCGGGCCGGATTAGGATTACCATGATACTAAAGCCGCTTTTGTAGGGGAAGGTCTTATAATCGTAAATGTCCGTACTGTAATCTTCAGCAATCGCTGAAGCAGCGAGATGAAATTGGAGGTCAGGTCTATCCAAACCTTCTTTTGAGGCCAAAAAAGCATTGGCTGTCAAAGGCCCGTTGCACAATGGTCCTTTCTTGAAAAGCAGGTATTTCAAAAGTGATTTCCCCATTTGGAGTGGCTTCAAGGTGTGGTTGTCGGTAGGAACTATGGAAAATGAACTCAGGCCCGACCAAACATGGTCAATCAGGTTTTGTCCCACTCCGGGAAGATGATGTGTAGAAGTGATGCCAAATCGGGCAAGATACTCCTTGTCCCCTATCCCCGATAGCATCAAAATCTGTGGTGACTTTATGGCGCCGGCGCTTAGGATAACTTCTTTGGCAGCTGAAATTTGTTCTTTCTCGCCTTTTGCATTGATGACCTCCACGCCTGTGGCCTTTTCGTTGTCAATCATTATTTTTGTGACAGTGCAACCTGTTTTTACTTTCAGGTTTTTTCTATGCAAAACTGGTTTGAGGAAGACAGTTGCCGTGCTTTGTCTTTGGTTGTTTTTGATATTGAACTGAAGCATAGAGGCCCCAAACTGCTCGGCACCATTGTATTCTTCATTATGAGGAATACCTATTTTTTGACAAGATTCTATAAAAACATGACCCAATTGATGTGGCTGACGGGAATAGCCAATATTCAAGGGTCCATTTTTGCCATAATATTCCCCTGTAAAATCTTCATTATGTTCTGATTTTTTGAAGTAGGGCAATATGTCTTTGTAAGCCCAACCCGTATTCCCCAAAGCTTCCCATTCATCGAAATCAAGTTTGTTTCCCCTGACATAAGCCATCGCATTGGTACTGCTGCTTCCTCCAAGAACTTTGCCCCTTGGCACAAAAAGCCTTTTTCCATCTACATGATCCTGAGGTTCTGTCCAAAATGCCCAATCCACTTCAGACCTGTGCAATTTGGTATAGCCACCGGGAATATGGATTTCTTGTTTGGTGTCCTTATTCCCTGCCTCAACCAGCAAAACAGTATTTTTGGGATTTTCAGAAAGCCTGTTGGCCAAAACACATCCTGCCGAACCTGCGCCGATAATGATATAGTCGAATAGCATTTGAGTTACTTTTTGGGTTTATTGGATCAAAATAAAAAAGGATGCGAACTCCTCAAAGTACCGCATCCATTTTGTTTTTCTGATTTACAAATCAGGCTGAAATTGTCTTTTCATGCATCTCTTTGATCTTCCTGCGTAAGATTTTGCCGACGTTGGATTTTGGGAGTTCATCCGCAAAGTACACTTCCCTCGGAACTTTATAATTGGTCAGGCTTTCTTTGGAAAGGGCAATGATTTCGTCCGCAGTCACGGATTTATCTTTTGCCACTACATAAGCCACTACTTTTTCATTGGACTTGGGATCAGGCATACCGATGACTCCTACTTCAATCACTTTTGGATGGAGGGCGATGGCATTTTCCACTTCATTTGGATAGACATTGAATCCTGATACGAGGATCATTTCTTTTTTCCTATCTACGATCTTTACATATCCATCTTCATCCAAAATACCGATGTCACCGGTTTTGAACCACTCTCCGTCCATGACTTTGGCAGTTTCTTCAGGCCGGTTCCAATAGCCTTTCATGACTTGGGGACCTTTGATACAGATTTCACCACGGTGGCCGATTCCTAGATTTTGTCCTTCATCGTCGATAATTTTGACATCCGTATTGGGCAACGGAATCCCGATAGTACCGATTCTTTCTGTTCCGTCTATTGGATTACAGGTAGCAACAGGCGAAGTTTCTGTCAAACCATAGCCTTCCGCCAAAGGAACTCCGGTAATTTTTTGCCACTTTTTGGCTGTGGCTTCCTGTACTGCCATGCCGCCTCCGACAGTGACTTTGAGAGTTGAAAAATCTAGATTTGCAAAACCCTCAGTATTCATCATCCCATTAAACAAGGTGTTGACGCCGGTGATTACTGTGAATTTTACTTTGCTGAGTTCCTTCATAAATCCCGGCATATCCCGTGGATTGGTGATGAGAACATTGTGCGCACCGATTTTCATCATCGCAAGACAATTGACCGTCAGCGCAAAAATATGGTAAAGGGGAAGGGCAGTGATGACGATTTCCTCTCTTTCTTTGAGTTTTGGTTTCATCCACTCGGAGATCTGCTGCATATTGGCGCAGATGTTTCCATGGGTAAGTTCAGCCCCTTTGGACACGCCTGTGGTTCCGCCCGTGTATTGGAGGTAGGCCGCGTCTTCTAAGGTCATTTCTTCCCTTTTGTAGCTAGCCGAAGCGCCCAAAGACATCACCTTTTTCCAGCTTATGGCTTTTGGAAGGCTGTAGGCAGGTACCATTTTCTTGACATATTTGACCACAAGGTTGACAATCGTCCCTTTCAATCCGCCCAGCATGTCGCCAAGTTCGGTGACGATAACATGTTTGGCTTCGAGTTCATCATAGATTTTCTCCAGGCTGCAGGCAAAATTTGCCAAAATTACGATGGCAGAAGCACCTGAGTCACTGAACTGATGTTTCATTTCTGTTGGCGTATACAAAGGATTGGTGTTCACCACCACCATTCCTGCCCTCAAAATCCCAAACATTGCCACGGGATATTGGAGACAATTAGGCATTTGGATCGCGACTCGGTCTCCTTTTTTCAGCTTCAGGTGATTTTGCAGGTAAGAAGCAAAGTCTTTGGATAGCTTGTCTACCTCATTGAAAGTGATGGTCTTGCCCATACATTCGTAGGCCACGGAAGAACCGTAATTTTTTACGCTTTCTTCAAAAAGGTTGACGACTGAACTATATGCGTGGACATCGATGTCTGTTTTGACATTCGTGGGGTAAAACTTATACCAAGGGAAATTATGCATAGGGTTTATTATTTTTGGGTTGAATTGATTTGGGGAATTTATCAATACTAAATATAAAAGATTAATATTTGGAAAAAAATAAAGCCAATTTCCTTTGACTGAAATTGGCTCCAACTCTATTTTTTATCGATTTCACTGCAAGATTTTCCTTGCAATCAGCTCTTTCATGATCTCATTGGTACCTGCATAAATACGTTGAACCCGGGCATCAGCAAAAGCCCTTGCCACGGAATAATCCCACATGTACCCATATCCCCCATGCAACTGCACGCATTCATCGGAGACCGTACACTGCAACTCGGTCAATAGGTACTTGGCAGAGGATGCCATCGCCCCATCGACTTTCTTCTGGTTGTGGAGCATTACCAACTGATCTGCATAGATCCTTCCCTGCTCAAGTTTGGCTCCCATTTCGGCAAGTTTGAACCGTGTATTCTGAAAATCAGAAACCATCTTGCCAAAGGCAGGTCTGTTTTTGACATAGTCCACCGTGATTTTAAAAATAGATTCGGCCAAGGCAATCGCCGCCAATCCCACAATCAATCTCTCTTGCGCCAACTCCGTCATTAGGTATTTGAATCCCTCTCCGACTTTTCCGAGAAGATTTTCCTTGGGGACTTTCACATCTTCAAAAAACAGTTCACAGGTATCCTGCGCATGCAACCCCACCTTATCAAAAGGAACCCCTTTGGAAAATCCGGCCATGTCCCTGTCCACGATGAAAAGACTGATTCCTTTTGCTCCTTTGCTTGGGTCTGTTTTGGCTGCAACGACCACTACATCACAGAGAAAACCATTGGTGATGAAAGTCTTAGACCCATTGATCAGGTAATAGTCTCCCTTATCCTCTGCCGTGGCTCGGATCGCTTGCAGGTCAGAGCCTGCGCCAGGTTCGGTCATCGCAATGGCGGATATCAAATCCCCACTGATCATGCCCGGGATGTATTTGGCTTTGGCCGCTTCGGTACCGTAATGGTGGATGTAAGGAAACACGATGTCGCTGTGGAGCGGATATCCGATCGCAGGACCGGAGCAACCCGAAAGTCCCAATTCTTCAATGAAAACAGCATTGAATCTAAAATCCTGAAGTTCCAAGCCACCATATTGCTCGAGAGCTTGGAGACAGAGAAAACCGTTTTCTCCAAGCTTCTTCCAAGACTCACGGCTGACTTGCTTGTCTTTTTCCCATTGGGCATTGTTGGGTGTAATTTCTTTGGCAATAAAATCTCGGAGAGACTGACGGAACATGTCATGCTCTTCGGTAAAAATCGTTCGGGGTACTGAATACATAAGAATTTGGGTTTATACGATTGCAGGATTATATCCAGTGAATTAAATAAGAAGGATATTATAAAGTTTAAAATTAATCAAAAATAAACCTTACCAAGGGGATTTTTGGGAACTGCTTATCGAAAGATTTATTTCACGCAGAGACCCAGAGAAAAAAAAAGGTTATTACCAAATCACTTTCATTTATTTGAACTATGTGATCTATCTGTCTATGTGTTGAAAAAACATAACCGCAAAAGACACTCAAATTAATGAAAAGGCCTCCCTTGCGACCCTTAGCGAAACCCCTGCATCCATTGCGGTAAAAATTCCACGCAGAGACCCAAAGAAAAAAAGAAAAATGATTTACATTCTTTTCCCTATGTGGTCTATTTGTCTATGTGGTAAACCCTAGCGAAACCATTGCGTCCTTAGCGATTCAAATTTCACGCAGAGACCCAAAGAAAAAAAGAAAAATGATTTACATTCTTTTCCCTATGTGGTCTATTTGTCTATGTGGTAAACCCTAGTGAAACCATTTCGTCCTTTATGGTATAGATTCTACCTCCGAGTGCCCAGCGTCCACAGATAGAATATTCATGTTTTTTTCTCTGTGTCCTACTGAATCTCTCTATTGTTTATTGCAGCCAATCAGCCCTGAAAGGGCGGAACATGCTAGAAGATTATTCCACCCCTTCAGGGCTAACCAAATTCAATTCACCTTTGTGAGGATGGGCTGCACCCATCCTTTTGTTATCCCGCCCTTTCAGGGCTTAAACCAAGAAAAACAAATATATTTTTATCTCAGTGATCTCTGCGCCATCTGTGAAGATTGCTTAAACTCCCTTGTGCCCTTCGCGAAACCATTGCGCCCTCTGTGGTAAAAAAGAATCAATCCCAAGGTTTTCTTGGTAGTTTTTCGTCTCGCTGAGCAGTGTTATAGACCATTGCGGCAATGATGACCGCCGCCTGAGTCATATCCGCAAACTGCATCCTTTCATACAAATCCATATTGGTATGGTATCCTTTGCCGTAATCAATAGGATCCTGTATAAACTGAAATCCCGGTACGCCCACAGCTTCAAAAGCCACATGGTCCGTCGAACCGGTGTTTCTCCTTGTGATCGTATTGGCACCAAGTTCATGAAAAGGCTCAAACCACTTCTCGAAAATCGGAACAACCATGTCATTTCCCTCCACATAGATTCCACGGATTTTCCCTGATCCATTATCTAAATTGTAGTAAGCGGAGATTTTGTCCCATTCGCCCTTTTTCTCTTTGGATGTTCTGTCGGCTACATACTTTTGGACATATCCTCTAGACCCGAATAATCCCTGCTCCTCTTCTCCCCAAATGGCAATCCTGATAGTCCGCTTCGGTTGTACATTCAAAGCTTTCAAAATCCTGATCGCCTCCATCATCACAGCCACTCCTGCAGCATTGTCATTGGCGCCTGTTCCTGCATGCCAACTGTCAATATGCGCTCCAAGCATCACAATTTCGGCTTTGAGGTTCTTGTCTGTTCCAGGGATTTCTGCCAAGACATTGTAGCCTTTGTAATCATCGTCCAACCATTCTACTTCGATTTCGGCTTCGATGCTGACCGATTTTCCGTTTTTCAACAACCTATATATCCTGCCATAATGCTCCGCGGCAATTTCCATTTCAGGAACTGTCGGTTTCTTGTCGGTACTGTATGAACCGGCTCTTGTATGAAATACCGTCCCGAAACTTCCCCTTGTCCCCGTAAGCCTCAACCCGACTTCCTCTTCCAAAAGGAAAGTTGTGAGCTTTTGGTCCAAATCACGTTGCGCACGCATCTGCGCCAACACTTCCGGAGTGTAGCGGGCATTGTTGCCACCGATATTGATGGTCTTTCTGTCTTCCAATTCCTGGTCAGTCCATCTTTTTGCTTCCGCTTCGAAAGCCGGATTCAACGTCAGCGTCGCCGGTGCCATGACGACTTTGCCTTTGAGCTTGCCTTTGTATTTTTCAAAATCGGCATCAGAATTAATTTCCAACAAAGTCACCTCAGATTCTACCAATCCATTGGTCCCATCTGTCCATGCTTTTGGATAGCCAATGACTTGGGCATAGTAGGGCAATTTCATCGCGACATACGATTTTTTTACATTCCATCCCCTGCCAAATTCCCCATAAGAATCAATTTTGACATTGGAAAGTCCCCACTCTTGGAATTTCTCTGAAGTCCAAGCCCTTGCATTTCGTAAGTTGGTGGAACCTGAAAGCCTTGGTCCTAGGTAATCCGTCAGGTGGAAGGAAATGTCTTGGATTTGGGATTTGTTGATGCCTTCGGTTTTGATGCGGTGCATCATCTCAAGGTCAACTTGCTCTTGTGCCCATGCCTGACCAATGAACAGTAAAAAAGCGAGGGATAAAAGGGATAATTTGATGGATTGGTTCATAAAGTATTGATTGAATTTTTAAATCTAGTTTTATTGACCGATAACCGATGACCGATGTATCGATTGTTTGTTTGATCGAGAATCCAAAAATGTAAAAAAATCCAAAATGGTACGTGCCATCAATGTAATTTATAGATTTATCAAAGAATCAATTTTCCAAAAGACAAAAGTTCTTTGGAGGTTTTGGCCAAGACAATGGAGTCAAATTCAGCTCACAGATAGGCCGTAAGACTTTCAAACAGATTATGCACTTAAAAAAACAGGATAAATGGGGAACAAAAAGGTCACACATTTTTCTCTGCCAATATTATCTTGGATTTTTTGCAATCATTTACCTCATAAGCTAAATTACTTCCTTACTTAACTTTGACAAAAAGAATATCGTCAGATGGAGGTCCATTACCGGCAACAGGTTGGGCAAAAAGTAGAAATTCCGTTCCGTCGTTTGAAAGGTTAATTTGATAAATATCTACCTGACCCGGATAAAATTCTTGTTTTACCATATCTTCCATTTTGGCACCGGGTGGGTTTCTAAAATTTTCTGCAGGATAAAAAGTTTCTTGAGGCATCAGTGTTAACTGATTATCTGTAGATCGAAAATTTCCTTTCCAAATTAATTGGTAGCCTATATTCTCGGTAGCACCAGGTTCTCTATAGCTAATACTCCAGGTGTAGGTTCCATCTGTTTTAAAGTTATAACTTAAGACCCCTTCAAATCCATAGGTAGGGTCAATGCCTGTTTTTTCCCAAGTCCCAATCAATTCGGGAGAAAAAATATCCTCCTTTTCCTGACAAGCTGAAAATAAAATCAGAATGCATCCAATAAAAAAAAGCTGGATATTTTTCATAGAGTAAATAGTTTATGTTTGGGATAGTGAAAAGTAAAAAGTAATACTTAATTTAAAAAGAGAATTTAAAAATTATTTGTAAAAGTTAGTTCAATTTTTTTTTGAATAGAAAGAAGTTTGATGACCCAAGACTGATTTTTTTCCACAAAGGCATAGGATTACTTTTGGGAATAAATGATAGAGTTCAATAAACTAATTGCCAATATTTTTGATTAATTGATTGAAGAAATTCTTCCTTTAATTGATCATCCAAAAATGTAAAAAATTCAAAATGGTCGCTGCAATCAATGTAATATCTCAATTCGTCCCAAACTCATTTTCATGATTTTACAATTACCCCTTGATCCATCCCAAGAAAAATATCTCCGAAATGCGGGTCTACTCCTGCCCGATGAAAAAATTCTGGAATACAGCAAAGCCGGCGAAGGAAATATGAATGTGGTCGTGAGACTGATAACCCAAACCAGCAGCCTCATCCTAAAGCAATCCCGTCCTTTTGTCAACAAATACCCTACAATTCCCGCTCCTTTGGGTAGGATATTTATTGAGGATGATTACTATCGGATCGTCAATTCCCATGTTTTCCTCTCCGGTTTTTCTCCCAAAATCATTTTTCGGGACAAAAAAAACCACCTAGTAGCTATGGATGACCTAGGTATCGGCGCGGACTTTATGGGCATTTACAGTAAGAGAATGGACCTTTCCCCTGACGAAATCGCTACCCTCCCAGATTACCTCCTTTCCCTCCACCAACTTGAAATCCGCAATTTTCCTGACAATATGGAGATGAAAAAGCTCAACCATGAGCACATTTTCTTCTATCCCTTAATGGAGTTCAATGGATTTGACCTCGATAACATACAGCCGGGATTGCAGGCCCTGTCTATGAAATATAAAACTGATCTTGCCCTGAAAAATGCCGTCAAAACATTAGGCAAAAGGTACCTGCAAAAAGGAAATCACCTACTCCACGGTGATTTTTATCCGGGAAGTTGGATCAGGGTAGACTCGGGCTTGAAGGTCATCGATCCGGAGTTTGCCTTTATGGGAGATGCGGAATTTGACCTTGGTGTCTTGATCGCCCATCTCAAAATGGCCAAAACAAACCCGGAAACTATTCAAAACATCCTTGCCCGATATACCTCCCAATCAGCGCTTGATGAAAAATTGCTCCACCAATATATAGGAACAGAAATCCTCCGAAGGCTTATCGGATTGGCGCAACTCCCCTTGGCATTGACCTTGGAAGAGAAATCCTCCTTGGCTGATGAAGCAGCAACATTGATCCAAAAACCATGAAAAAAAGTATAAGTACAAGCATCATGATCGCTTTATTGGGTCTTATTATGTCCTGCAAAAGCCCCGAAAACAACACCGAAATCCCTGAAGAGGATATCAAAGCTTTGACACTTTCGGACGAAGAACTGCGGGACAAAGTGTTGGGAATGCTTGTTGGTTCGGCGATAGGTGATGCCATGGGCGCGCCCACTGAAATGTGGTCCCGCGAAATGATCAGCGCCGAATATGGTTTTGTGCAGGATTTGGACTCCATGGTCAGGGAAGTGTCTCCTGAAGGAATCTGGAAAGCAAATCTACCTGCCGGCGGAACCACCGACGACACAAGGTGGAAAAAACTCGTCTTCGAATACCTTGCAGGAGAAAACCCAAAATCACTCGAACCTAAACAGTTTGCCTCCCATATCTTGGCGCAATTTGATGGGTACCTTGCTGAGTACAAAACCATCGAAAGCGAAACCGCCCAACCATTTGAAGCAAATTCTCTCAAAGTCGGGTGGCTACAGGAATGGGCAAAAGCAGCACGGCCGTATGTCAAAAATGACCTCAACGGTTATCAGATCGGGCTTAGTACTTTCTATGGCGGGGAAATGGTCTGCGCAGGATTGCTTTATGCCCCTGCGATCGGGGCGTTTTTTCCTGAGAACCCTGAAAAAGCCTATTCCGAAGCTTTCAAATTGGCCTTGTTTGACATCGGTTATGCGAAAGACATCACGGCACTTTCCGCAGCGATGACCTCTGCAGCCATGAAAAAAGACGCCACCCAAGCCGAAGTACTTGACGTGCTGAGGTCGGTCGATCCAGAGCAATACTATGGAGCAAGGTTGGTGGGAAGAAGTTCCTACAGGATCCTGCAGACAGCCCTTCAGATCGTGCAGGAAGCCAAAACGATCAATGAAGCAACGTTCACCACCGAGGAGGAAAGATTCGCCAAAGCCCAAACTTGGACACCCGAATACTTGCAGCCTGTCTTCGAGCAACTCGACCAACACCTGCAAGACATGCCCTTCCACGCCGGTGAAATCCACCTTCAGGTCCTGACAGCCATGATTTTTGCGGATTTTGATTTTGAGAAAACCCTCATCTTCCTAGTCAACTATGGCAGAGACAACGACACCACGGCAGCCATCGCCGGTGGGATATTAGGAGCATATTATGGTTTCGACCGCCTCCCCGAGCAGATGAAAAACCAAGCTCTCGAAGTCAACAAAAAAGAACTCGACATTGACTTGGTGGAATTAGCGGAGAATATGAGTGAGAATTTATTGAGGAGGTATAAGTAAGTGGTTAATTGGTTATTTGGTTATTTGTTTAATTGTTTAATGGGTAATTGGTTGATGGGATTGTAAATTTTGGGTCATCAATTTATTCCTACAAATCAATTTTTAAACAGCTTGAGATTGACTTACCTCTATTTATTCTACGATTTATATATTTTAGGTTATTCTTCGCCAGCTCTATGAACTTTGATTTATTGGTAAATACCATCCAGCAAACTCATGTCACACTCCACCAAAGTGCGCTGACAGCTGTCAACAAAAGCCTTACAATCCGAAATTGATTAATAGGTTTTTACATCGTTGAATTTGAGCAAAATGGAAAGGACCGTGCTAATTATGGTGAAAAATTACTTGATCAATTAGCTGACTCAATTAATATTAAAGGTCTTGAATCAAGAAATCTTAAATCATTTCGTCAGTTTTATCAATCGTATCCGCAAATTGTGCGGACGGTGTCTGCACAATTAGCCAATTGGGTTTTGCCAACCACCAAATTCGTCAATTATCAACGGACGAATCTCAAAACAATGAAAATCTTATAATAAAAATTGTGCTTTCTGCAAATGCACAATTCAAGAACCTCCCAAGAAACAACCTTCAAGTACCAGCAGATAAAAGCCCTGAAGAATCAACTCCAGGGCTTTGGTCTACAATAGTGGTTAAGTTTACAGGTAAAGAGTTTTTGTTCTTCCGGTGGCGTCAGTTACTTTCAATGACACATCCTTTGTTGTTAAATTTTTCAAGTGATAGACTTTGGCAAATCCTTCAGGTTGATCGATTTTTTCAGAAAAAATAGCATTTCCCTTTTGGTCTAAAATTTCAACTTTAGTACCCGGTTCTTCCAATCCAATCACTGCCAATCTGAAAGAGTTTTCGTCTATACTTTTACCGTAGGCCATCAATGGTAGTGGTGCAGGTGCCTCTTTGGTTTCGACGGTGTAGATCATTTTTTCAGCATTTGGCTCTTTGATATTGCTTTCGATAGAGATTTGATACTCTCCGGCAGGAAGCAATGAAAAGTCATAAGGAATCTGCATGTCTCCTTTTACTTTTACGTATTGCTGATGAAGCTTCTTGCCATCACTGTCAAGGACAGCAAGTTTGACTTTGCCCAAACCTTCTTTCAAGGAGATGGATACTTTTTTGTCTTTGGAACGTACGGAAGACATTTCTTCGATTCCTTCATTTGATGCGTTTGCGAAGCTGGCTACACCTAGTGTGGCGGCTAATGCGAGTGTGAGTAATTTTTTCATTTTGTGTGGTTGTTTATAAGTTGGTATGATCCCTTATCCATCTTCTGTTCCAAAAATTTTTAGGCATCGGGACAAGAAATTCCCATATTAAAAAAATTTAACACAAACGTCACTTGATTCACATTCCATTGTTTGCGGAAAAGTAATGGAAACCCAAAACCTGTATTGTCCTGATACAATTGGACATCAAAGTGTCCTGTTTCAGGACAGGTTTTGGCAAAAAACTAAAGTTGCTACTTTGCCAAAGGTTGCATGGTCTAGAGAAAATTAACCAAAATTAATTTTGAAAAATATTCTCAAAAAATTTTTGACAATAATCAAATCAAAAAACCTGTACGGTTATGTACAGGTTCCGTTCTACATCGGTCAAGAAAAGCGGACAAATGGCTTTTATAATTCTGATTTGATGATTTTGACCCTTTCAGAAATCGTCATGTTACTGATATCGAGGTTTTCGGAAGTTGCTTTGAGGAATTCCAAAACTGCTCCTTCGTGATTGGTCGAAGCTCCTTCCTTGACAGTGACATAGCGCATGGTGGTCCAAAGGACGGTTTTTAGTTCCTTTTCTGTATCATCAGTCATGTAGTATTCGACGACGATGGTGTTGTGGTTATACCACAGCAGGCGACTCATGATGCGGACCCACTCCCCTACTTTGGCGGGACGGACATAGGAGATGTTGTGGTTATAGACCACCCAAGCTGATTTGTATTTGCGGATAAAATCGATGACCTCTACGCCATAGAGCTTCGGAACCTGATCTTCACGGGCATTGAAAAAGTAGTCGAAGTACTTGGCATTGTTGAGGTGCTGCAGGGGGTCACAATCCTGAAACCTGATGACGACGCGGCTTTCGGTTTCCTTTGGATAATGCTTTTCTGGATTGTATTCAAACATCTGAGTTCGGTTTAAGGATGGAACAACATGAATTTATTGAATTGTTCCTACTTGGGGAAAAATTGGTTATTTGTTATTGGTTTAAAGGTTATTACAGAAACAAATTAAACAATATTTGCGGCCAACATCATAATCTCAAAAACTTTATCAGGCTGAGTTAAATACTTCCTACAGGTTATTAGAATGGTTTCATCCTACCCAAAACAGAAACAAATTAAACAATATTTGCGGCCAACATCATAATCTCAAAAACTTTATCAGGCTGAGTTAAATACTTCCTAAAGGTTATTTAGAATAAATGGTTTCATCCTACCCAAAACCTAAGGATCTCCTACCCCATACCTGTAGTTCCGCTATAGTCTCCCCCACCTTCCCATAAGGATACTCCGTGTCCCTCCTACCCATACTCCGTGTCCTCCCTAACCATACTCCGCCTCTGCGTTACCCTTTAGGTACCTTTTGTCTATTCCCTATAGCATCTTTGCTATATTGGGATCTCTTAATATCTATAGAAATTCATTCCTCATTATTAATTTTGAATTCATCATTCCTTTTCTTTCCGCACCCTATTTCATCTGAACCTCTAACTTTTTACCTCTTACCAAATTCATCCTTCCTCCCCCGACCTTCCCCTAACATTCCTTCAACTCTATCAAATTAAAGTAAAAACCCTACCACCACTCCTCATTACTATACATTTTCTTTTTAGAGGCCTTTTCACGGTTGTACATTCGGAGGTACTGTCCATCCAAATACCTGACACGGTAACCAAGTAAATGAAAAAATGGCTTGGCCATATATTTAGCAACCTTTAGATCAACCCGCAGGATTTCCTTATCCCGATGTTCCCATTTTACTCCCGGAAGTAAGGTGAAGAGATTGTCAAATTTGATTTTCCTTAAAAAAGCCGAAAGTGTCAATGCAAATGCAGGGATCTTTCTGATGATAAAAAATCCATCGCTTCCCTGATTTTGGTAGAGTGGCATAAACAACATTCCGTCAAAAGAAGCATAAACAGGCTCAGAATTATTGGTTGCCAAATGGGTTCCTATATTGATTTTTTGGAAGCTTTCATACCCGGGCAACATTTTGAATACATCCATACCAGTGATTTTGTGAAGGTATACCACCTCAAAGATATCATTGACAGAATTGGAAGCATTTTTCAATTGCATTTTATACTTATCATAATCCTCTAAATCAGATTTTCCAATGACCCCTGCAGCTACCAATGTCAAATATGTAAAAGCCACACTATTGCTGACAGCCTCAGGATCCTGATGTTGCCCGGATTCAAATCCGATGGCCACATATCCCAATTGGTTGATAAAGCTCAGCAAAGGCCCGTCAAGGTGCTCTTCTATTCCAAGTACAATGGGTACAGGAAATTGAATTGCAAATTTCCTGTTGATCATCGAGTCATTGATAGTAATGAAAGGAAGCGTTTTGCTCGAAGTCGTATGGTAATCAATAAAATAAAAAGGGCCATTTTCAGATTTGGTGATTTCTTTGAGTAAATCCAAAAGGTCGAGAAGTTCTTTTTCTTCTTCCAAAAGAGCTTTTTTGTTTGAAACCATCTTGATGTTTGCCTTGGTCCAAAGCCTGTTGAGGTCTACATCGACAAATCTTTTGCCTTCTGCCAGCGCTTTGAGATTACCTAAAATACCATAGATAGTTCCATTCAAATTGTTCTCTTTGGCAGAAATATCTTCAAATACCCTCGCGAGGGCATTGACTCCTGCAGGTTCATTGCCATGGATGCCTGCAAAAAACAAGACCGTGGGCCCGGGTTTATTACCTTTGATTTTTTGAATAACCCGGCTAGCGGGGAGGTTTTTTTTCGGAGTCAAAATTTGAGTGTCCATTACAAGTCATTTGAAGTCAATATTCCGACAAGTTTGTTATCCCTTACCACCGGCAAGGAACGGATTTTATGCTTTTCCATCAATGCCTTGGCATCGTCTACTGTGCTATCCTGATCGATAGTGATCAATTCTGTTTTCATCAGCGACTTGACCGTGGCACTTGTTGAATCCCCGTTTTCAAAAAGCACCTCGACATCAACCCAAGATAAAATCCCCAATAGTTCTTTGTCTGCCTTGATGACAGGCATGTGGTGGATATTTTTCCATTTCATCATGTGGGCAACCAATTCTATGGAATCTTTTTCTTCCACAGAAAAAATATCGGTACTCATGACATGGTGGACTTTTTTGGTGATATTGAAATTGGACATGGCCTCCGGGAGTAGTACCTCCCATTCAGAAACGGGTTTTTGTGTCTCTTGATGCAGAAATATGTTTGCAGTCAAAACCTGTAAGGCAGCATCCGGCTTCTTGGTGCGGAGCAGATTTCGATAGCTTTTGGTAATCCATTGCGATCCATTATGTGATTTGATGCGTTTTGTGATGACTGAAAGGTACTTTTCAATGTCATTTTCCGAAATGCCAACTTTTGTCAAACCTTCTTTTGCCATGGGCAAGAATACCTCTGACAGTAGGTCCTGACTTGTATACAATTTTCCATCCCAATGAAACTGCGCAGCCATGCCGTACCTTGCAGCAGCCAAAAAATTGAATTTCACATCTTTGAAATCCATCATGGTGTGGATCTCTTTATATTTGTTAGGTATGCCTTTCATTAATCCTACCCAAAAAGCCAGGTTGGCAATCTGATCGGTGACCGTCGGACCCGAAGGAATGTACCTGCATTCAATGCGCAAATGAGGCTTGCCACCACCTACGCCATAACAGGCGCGGTTCCACCGATAGACAGTTCCATTGTGAAGGCAGAGGGCTTTCAGCAACGGTATTTCACCTTTATTTATTAAATCAACACTGTCGTCATCAAAATCCGCGGTAAGAATGCTTCGAAACCGTGCAATGTTATCCTTGAAGACATCTGAGATGGAACCTGTTTGCCATTTGCTTTCAAAACTTACCCTAGGCTGATTTTCATTCAGGAGCAATGAATTGGTCCTGATATCAACACTTTGTGTAAAGAGTGCAATCCTTGTTTCACTCCAAAGCTCTTTCCCAAAAAGTAAAGGAGAATTGCAGCATGCCGCCAAAACTGGTCCGGTGATCGCCTGAGACCAATTGAACAAGTCAACAAACTCATCCGGATCGACCTGAAGATGCATCTGAAAACTTGTGTTACATCCCTCCAGCATGACCGAATCATGCAGCATCGTCACCTCATCCACTCCTTTGATATGAATACTGAAGTCCTGTCCACGGGATTCTTTGGCTGCTTCATTCAAGATGAAATAGCGATCTACTGCCGTCATGCTATCTAAGGTAGTGTGCTTTGGCGCGATGGTAGGCAAAATTCCGGTGAGTAAAATCCTCGAATCAGATTTCTGAGCGGCGTTTTTGGCTTTGTCCAGTAAGGCATCAAGGTCTCGATGGAGAAAAGAAAAACAATCGCCTCCTAAGACAATTGGGTCGGTGTTGATTTCTAGGTTATAATTTCCGATTTCGGTAGTGAAATGCCCATCGTTGATTTCCTTCAAGACTTGAAGGGAATTATTGTTTGGCAAAAACTCTTTGTCAACAATCCAAAACTCCTGTTCAGCCCCGATCCGGATCGGTGATTTTTCAAACATGTCATTCTCAATCAGCAACTCAAGTGCTTCTAGATCCCTAACCAAATGATGAAGGTAGATGGCTCTTTGTTTTTTTCCTCTTAGTTTCTGAACATTTTTTGAACCCATTGTTTCTCCTCTATTATTTGTGAAGCTAAGGAAAATCAAGCCTGAAAAACATGAGAAAAGTCACATCTCAGGTTGATATTAATTTGCTGATTATAATCATTATTAATCCGGAATTGGATTGGGATCAGAATTTCCCATGAAATTCTGATCCCAATAAATTGACTTTATTTTATTAAGTTTGAATTTAGGGCATAAAGAATTTTACTACACAATTAAAAAAAAATAAACATGGATCGGATCCAAATCATACAAGAGATTTTTAGCAAAACTGGTTTTACAAACTACCTTGAAATAGGCTGTCAAACTGGCAAATCCTTCCTTCCAATAAGGGCAAAAAACAAAACTGCAGTTGATCCTGTTTTCAAAATCCCTATCGGGCGGAAATTGAAAAATCTCATTAAATGGCCAAGTAATAAGCATAACAGGTATTTCACAGAAGAGAGTGATGCTTTTTTTGCCAATCATAAAGACTATCTCAAGCAACTTGGACACTTGGACGTTGTGCTTGTTGACGGATTGCACAATTTCAGAACATCACTCAACGATGTACTCAATTCTCTGGAATACTTAAATCCAAAAGGACTGATCCTCATGCATGACTGCTATCCGCCAAATGCGGCTGCTGCATTTCCTGCAGAATTTTTTCCTACAGATGAGGAAATAAAAAATCTAAAAGGATGGACAGGTGAATGGTGTGGAGATGTCTGGAAGTCTGTAGCATACCTGATTCAAAAGTATCCTGACCTATTAGAAACTGGGGTCATCAATACAGATTACGGACTGGGATTTGTAATGCCCAAATCCGGATTCAAAGAAAGGAATTTCAAAATCGATGAAAAGCTATTTGCTGAAATTGACAAGCTTACCTATGAGGACATGATGAAAAACCCTAAAGAAACCATCAATCTCAAAGAGGTAGGCTATGCGGGAAAGATGATATCGAAGATTGCCTCAGCGTCAAAATGATTGTTTCCCCTTTAAATCATACTCCTAAAAATGCAAGAAGAACTTGACAGCAGTAGCTTAAATTTCAGTCAGGACTCCCTTTTACTCCTTAATGTTTCCTTGGCCATCATCATGTTTGGTGTTGCCTTGGATCTGAAAATGGCTGATTTCAAATACATAGCAAAAAATCCGAAATCATTTGGGTTAGGTATTGCTTCACAATTTTTTTTTCTTCCTCTTCTGACTTTGGTATTGGTCTATCTAATCAATCCTCCACCATCTGTAGCTTTGGGCATGTTTCTCGTTGCAGCTTGTCCGGGAGGAAATGTTTCGAATTTCATGACTCATTTGGCCAAAGGAAATACCGCATTGTCAGTATCATTGACCGCGTTTTCTACAGGATTTTCAATCTTTATTACCCCATTCAACTTTGCGCTGTGGTCTGGATTTTATGGACCTACAGCCGATTTATTAAAGGAGATTTCCTTATCCTATGCTGATGTGTTTCAGACAGTGGCGCTGATTTTAGGGATTCCCTTGGTCCTGGGTATGATGGTCAATAGCCGCTTTCCTAACTGGGCCGCAAAAGCCACTAAAATCCTGAAGCCGGTGAGCATCCTTATCTTTGCCTCCTTTGTCGTCATCGCCTTCATTGGAAATTACAACTTGTTTTTGAAGTTTATCGGCTTGATATTCCTGTGGGTACTTGGACATAATTTTGTCGCCCTTTTTTCAGGATTCTTTCTTTCAAAACTTGGAAAACTGAGTTTGGCTGATACCAAAACACTTACTATTGAAACAGGAATCCAAAATTCCGGTTTGGCATTGGTCCTTATTTTTACTTATTTCGATGGATTGGGTGGCATGGCTATCATTGCAGCATGGTGGGGCATTTGGCACATCATTTCGGGAATGAGCCTGGCGACTTACTGGAAAAGAATCACAGAAACAAACCCGAGATTGGCTACCCAAAAAGGTTAGACAGGTAATTAAAAATCCGATTCATGAAAAACCTTTTCAATGCTATTCTAAGGCTTGTTGTCAAAATTGCCCTTCATGGATATTTTACCAAAATCAAAGTTTATGGAAAGGAAAATATACCGAAAGGCAAAGCTGTCCTGATTGTATCCAACCATCAAAATGCACTGATTGACCCTATTCTTATCGCCACACATACCGATTTGAAACCCCATTTTTTGACCAGGGCGTCAGTTTTCAAAAAATCCTTTATTGCCACCTTGCTGGATTTTATCAGGATGATCCCAATATATCGGGTCAGGGATGGGATCAATAACATGGAAAAAAACAATGAGACTTTTGACAAAAGTGTCAGTATTTTATTGGAAAAAGGCAGCATTGTCATCTTCGCAGAAGGAAATCACAGCAACGTAAGAAACCTAAGGCCTTTGAAAAAAGGATTTGCACGTATAGCGTACCAAACTCTGGAAAAGTACCCCGAACTTGATTTGGTTGTATTACCGGTTGGCATCAATTACAGTAACCACCGGTATTCCGGAAGCAAGGTCAGTCTTGTATTTGGAAAACCAATCAAACCAAGTGATTACTTCCCGCTTTTTGAGACATTGATGACATCTGCCTACAAGGCATTGGAACCTTTGGTCACTACAATTCCCGATGAAAATTATGAAAGAGATTTAGAGGATCTCATTCAAAACCGAATTGACCTTACCGAACCCAAAAAGGTCAGGGAATTTTTATTCAAAGAAAATTCCGATCCCCTCGAAAAACCATATTCCAGACCCTATTTTTCAAATAAAGTCATGAAAGTGCTGCATTTTCCATTGTATTGGATCTGGCTATGGATTCAGCCAAAAATCAAAGACAAAGTATTTTATGCCACTTTCAAATTTGTGATCGGACTAGTTATGATTCCTGTTTGGTATGGATTTTTGGTTTTTGGATTACCCAAATTAGATCTTGTGGAATGGTCGTTCTCTTGGGCATTTTTAGGCCTCATATACCTATTGGCAAATAGGAACGGGCAGGAGTAGGGAGGTTGGAAGTTGAGAAGGCAGGAAGTTTGGAAGTTTGGAAGTTAAAAAGTTGGAAAGTTTTGAAAGTTAGAAGTTGTTGGTCCAATTATAACAGTCAAGGTGCCTGAAAGACAAATCACCTCTGTAAACTGAGACTGACCACTGAGACTGCTAACTGCAACTGACCACTGAACACTGCGACTGACCACTGCACCCGAAAACTGCCAACTGAAAACTGCGACTGGAAAACTGCCCCAAACCTTTTCATTTTCCCTATATTTGACTCATTAAAATATAAACCCAAAACACATTAGATTATGAAACAGGATTTTCTTCCCATCAACGGGACAGACTATGTCGAATTATATGTAGGCAATGCCAAGCAATCTTCCCTTTTTTACCAATATGCTTTTGGATATGAGCTGATCGCCTACGCAGGGCCCGAGACAGGTGTCAGAGACCGAGCTTCTTATGTATTGAAACAGGATAAAATCAGGCTCGTGTTGACCACCCCTTTGAAAGAAAAGCACCCAATCGCTGACCATATTAAAAAACACGGTGATGGTGTCAAAGTATTGGCGCTATGGGTAGATGACGCTGCACAATCTTTCAACGAAACCGTCACCCGCGGAGCTGTTGCATACGAAGAACCGAAAGTCCACAGAGATGAATTTGGAGAAGTCGTAACGGCTTCTATCCGCACTTATGGCGAAACAATCCATACTTTTGTCGAGAGAAAAAATTACAAAGGGGTTTTTCTTCCTGGCTATAAACCTAGAAAAAGCGAATACAATCCTACCCCGATAGGTCTAAAATACATTGACCACTGTGTCGGTAATGTAGGATGGGGTGAAATGAATAAGTGGGTGGATTTTTATGAAAAAGTGATGGGTTTTGAACTTCTGATCACCTTCGATGACAAGGACATTTCCACGGAATATTCGGCATTGATGTCTAAGGTAGTCGCTAATGGCAATGGATTTATCAAATTTCCGATCAACGAGCCTGCTGAAGGGAAAAAGAAATCGCAGATTGAGGAATACCTTGATTTTTATAACGGACCTGGCGTGCAGCATATGGCCATTGCTACAGAGGACATTATCCACACGGTATCGGAATTAAGAAAACGAGGCGTTGAATTCCTTGAAGTTCCGGCTTCCTACTATGAAGACTTACTGGATAGAGTTGGGCAGATAGATGAAGACCTGCAGCCTTTAAAAGATCTGAATATCTTGGTGGACCGGGACGAAGAAGGTTATCTCTTACAGATTTTTACCAAGCCTGTGCAGGACCGTCCTACCTTATTCTATGAAATTATCCAAAGGAAAGGTGCCAAATCATTCGGAAAAGGAAATTTCAAGGCTTTGTTCGAAGCGATTGAACGAGAACAGGAATTGAGGGGGAATTTGTAGGAAGTCAGAAGTAGGAAGTCGGGAAGTAA
>NZ_JAMFLG010000051.1 GCF_023502205.1 Aquiflexum sp. TKW24L
CCTGACCCCGACAGCTGATTATGCAAACAATGTGAATGCGGGAACCGCAACAGCGAGCTACAGCTTCCCTGGAGATGCAAACTATCTGCCGAGCAACGACAGCAAGGACTTTACCATTGGTAAAGCAGCCCTGACAGTAACCACAAACAACGCCTCCAAATATGAAGGCCAAGCGAATCCACCATTTACTGTTACTTATGACGGATTTGTTGGAAGTGAAAATGCTTCAGTGTTGGGAGGCACATTGATATTCTCTACTGACGCAGTCGTAAACAGTTGTGCCGGACCATATGACGTTACTCCTTCAGGATTGACCTCAGGTAACTATAACATCACTTTGGTTAAAGGAACTTTGACAATCCTAGGTGTTTCCATCGACGCTTTAGCCAGCAGTACTCCGGTAGCTATGAATCAGGCAGCTACCTTAAAAGCAACTGTAACTCAGAATAATCAAGGAGTGGACCTAGTAAGCGTAACTTTTGTGGTGACCAACGAAGCAAATATGGTAGTCTACACTAATACGGTGTTAACCAATGGTTCCGGCTTTGCAACCGCAACTACAGGAAATTTACAAACTGTAGGAGTGTATAAGGTTACAGCAACTGTGGGTACAGGATGTGCTTCTTCTACAGCTTATATCCCGGTTTATGATGCAAGCGGAAGCTTCGTCACAGGTGGTGGTTGGATCAATTCTCCGGCAGGTGCTTATGCAGCAGATGAATCGTTGGTAGGTAAAGCCAACTTCGGATTTGTGTCCAGGTACAAGAAAGGATCAAGTCAGGTAGATGGAAATACTGAATTCCAGTTCCATGCAGGTGACCTTAACTTTAAATCCACCATGCATGAATCAGGTTCCTTGGTGATTTCCGGAAGAAGGGCCACTTACCGTGGTACAGGTACGATCAACGGACAGTCAGGATTCAAGTTTGTGGTCGTTGCAATAGATGGTAACTGGAATGGACAATCCAACCCGGATGCGTTCAGAATCAAAATATCCACAACATCTGACCTCATCATCTATGATAACCAAATGGGAAGTGATGAAAACACGGAAAATGCGACAATCCTCGGAAACAATGGAACTGGTGGCGGGTCGATCGTGATTCACGAAGTCAAAACTGGTGGTAAAAAACGAATTGACGTGGCCATGCAAGAAGTACCTTGGAACACACCGATAGAGACCCTTGAAAAACAATTGAATCAGTTAAGCAAAGGCTGGTTTGATGGTAAAGCGATCGCTATCAAGTGGGATTCCAAAGCTTATGATAAACTGGCAGCAGGATTCTATCAGGTAGATGGTTATGTGCAGGATGTTGTTGATTTGGGTGAAATGGATGAAGCTATCTCAGTTCCTGTTATGGTTCTCAACAAACCAATGGCACGGGAGATCGTCCTCGAATCCAATGTTCTTCCTAATAATGCTCAAGAAGGTCAGGTGATCAGTTTGGTTAGTACCATTGATCCTGCGGATAATATCCATACCTACAGCATGGATGAGCATCCAAACCTTCAAGTTCAAGACAACCAATTGATCTGGAAAGGTAGTTCAATCAGCTCCGAGCAGATGAGGTTTACAATCCACAGCACCGACAGGGCAGGTCAGACCATCAGCAGAGAAATCACACTAATGAGAGACCTTGCACCAAATACGATCTTGGTTTATCCAAACCCGGCATCTGAAGTTTCGAATATCCAAGTTAACTTATATGAAGCTTCAGACGTGACCCTCAGGGTATTTGATGCCGCAGGACGAGTGGTGATGGAAGAGCAGAGCTATCAGGAAAGAAGTTTTGTAAGGCCACTTGATCTGAAAGGTCTAAGTAACGGTCTGTACCATGTAGTGGTGCAGGTGGGTAACCAAGTGATGACCAAACGCTTGGTAAAGCAATAGAGTAATTTCATTTAAAAATCCTTCCCCTTTTGGTGCGAGCCAAAAGGGGAATTAAAAAAGCCACCGGAGGATTTATTCTTCGGTGGCTTTTCAGTTTAATCATACCCAAGGAGGTGATCAATCAGGCCGTCACTTTGAACGCAGTGAAGAGTCTCTGGTAATTGAGATTCTTCACCTTCGCAAGCTGCGGTTCAGAATGACGTGAATTTCTGGGGCGTCACCCTGAGTGAAAGCGAAGGGTCTCTGAAAATGAGATCTTTCATCTTCGTACCTCAGATTACCAATGACATCACCGGAGCTTGATTCTGATTTCAATAAAACTTATTTATTCGATTAAATTTCCTCCTGCTTTAGCTGAAGGGGAAATAAAAGCACAGATCTCCCCGGCTTTAGCCAAATCCTATCCACCTTCATAAATCCAATCTCATTGTTTTGGCTAAAGCCGAATTTTTCTTGGCATTTATTTTTGAATGGGCTAAAGCCACATTCCTATTGAACCTTAATATTCCAACATGTCATTCCGCATTCTGAACATTTGCAAATTGTTAAAAAATCAGGATGACAGTCAATCGAATAAAAAACCACCAGAGAATTACATTCCCCAGTGGCTTATTTTCTTTGTGCCTTTGCGCCTTTGCGTGAACCAATTTTCCCCCATCTTACAAACTCTTTCCTTTGCGTTTTAGCGCCTTTGCGGGAAAAAATTTCACTATTCTTGAATACCTTTTCCTTTGTGCCTCTGCGTCTTCGTGGGAAGCAATTTCAGGAATCCTTTTCTTTGCTTCTTTCCGCTTTTGCGTGAACCAATTTTCCCCCATCTTACAAACTCTTTCCTTTGCGTTTTAGCGCCTTTGCGGGAAAAAATTTCACTACTCTTGAAAGCCTTTTCCTTTGTGCCTCTGCGTCTTCGTGGGAAGCAATTTTAGAAACCCTTTTCTTTGCGTCTTAGCGCCTTCGCGTGAACTCTACTTAAACGCCGCTATCCCCGTAATCTCATTTCCCAAGATCAGCAAATGGATATCATGCGTGCCCTCATAGGTCACCACTGACTCAAGATTCATCATGTGGCGCATAATCGGGTATTCTCCGGTGATGCCCATGCCGCCGTGGATCTGACGGGCTTCGCGGGCGATCTCCAATGCCATGGCAACATTATTCCTTTTTGCCAATGAAATATGGGCGGTAGTGGCTTTGCCTTCATTCATCATTTTGCCAAGTTTCCAGACCAATAACTGCGCCTTGGTGATTTCGGTCAGCATCTCTGCCAATTTCTTTTGGATCAATTGAAAAGAAGCTATTGGCTTGTCAAACTGTATCCTTTCCATCGCATACCTTCTAGCCGAATCGTAGCAATCCATCGCGGCGCCCAATGTTCCCCAAGCGATGCCATACCTTGCCGAATCCAGGCACATCAAGGGCGCACCCAATCCGGATTTGTTTGGCAGGATATTTTCTTTTGGAACTTTAACATTGTCAAAAACCAATTCTCCCGTGCAGGAGGCCCGCAATGACCATTTGTTATGCGTCTCAGGAGTAGTAAATCCTTCCATGCCTCGTTCTACAATCAGGCCGTGGATTCTTCCGGTTTCATCTTTTGCCCAAACAACCGCGATGTCTGCTTTGGGAGAGTTTGAAATCCACATCTTTGCGCCATTGAGGAGGTAATGGTCGCCCATATCTTTGAAGTTGGTCTTCATCCCGCTCGGGTTGGAACCGTGATCGGGCTCTGTCAGTCCAAAGCAGCCAAGCATCTCGCCAGAAGCAAGTTTGGGCAGGTATTTCATTCTTTGGGCTTCTGAACCGAATTTATAGATTGGATACATCACCAAAGAACCTTGTACGGAAGCCGTCGAGCGCATGCCTGAGTCGCCTCTCTCGATCTCCTGCATGATTATGCCGTAAGAGATATAATCGAGCCCGCCGCCGCCGTAAGCCTCAGGAATCTGCGGCCCAAAAGCACCTACGTCGCCAAATTTCCTGACGATCTCATAAGGAAAATGTGCTCTTTGTGCCCAGTCTTCTATGTATGGACTGATTTCTTTTTTGACAAAATCCCGGATCGAAGAGCGGATCAGCAAGTGCTCTTCGGTCAATAAATCATCAACCTGATAAAAATCAGCTCCTTCATAAAGGTCTTGTTTCAAAGATTTGTGTGCGGTGGCAGTATGCTCCATAACTCTTTTGGTTTATTGCTTATTAAAATGGATTTTTGCAGCGGATTGTTTGATTTCTGCCTGAAATAAACAAGAAGGGTGGTAAAAAACTACCTTATTGAACAAAAAATTAGCACATGGATCCGATACAGGCACAAAAAGACATTTTAGATAAAATAGAGCTACTTCAGCAAAAATTCAAAGCTTCCGGTCAGGACCTATCTTCCTACCTTGAAGGTTTGCTTTATGCCGATTACATGACTTATTGGGATTATATCAATTTGGATATTTTGTTGTCCCTGCAGCAACCCAGAACATCCTTCAAGGATGAGAAAATCTTCATCATGTACCATCAGATCACGGAGCTTTATTTCAAGCTGATCATTTGGGAACTCGAGCAGATCGCTGAAAAGGAACCTTTTGATGGGAAGTTTTTCAAAGAGAGATTGGAGCGGGTCAACATGTATTTTGACCAATTGATTTCTTCCTTTGCGGTGATGTGGAAAGGGATGGAAAGGGAGCAATTTCTGAAGTTCAGGATGTCTTTGTTACCCTCGAGCGGTTTTCAAAGTGCCCAATATCGCGTGATTGAGATCTTGGCCTGCGATGCGCAACAATTGCTTTTTGTGGGCATCAGAGAAAAGATGCAAAGCGAGCAAGATGTCGATGTTCTGTTTGAAAACCTCTATTGGCAACATGGGGCTGTAGAATTGGCTACAGGAGAAAAAACCTTGACCCTAAAAACTTTCGAAGCCAAATACGGAAAAAGGCTCAAAGAATTTATTACCAATTACAAGACGATTAATATCTGGAGAAAATACCTTGACTGTACCGAAAAAGACGAAGAGTTGACCAGGCTGATGAAGGACTTTGACCTGAAGGCAAATGTCTTTTGGCCATTGGCACATTACAAGTCAGCCGTGAGATACCTACAGCGTGACCCCGTCGATATCGCTGCTACCGGCGGAACCAATTGGCAGAAATACTTACCTCCCCGTTTCCAAAAAGTTATTTTCTACCCCGAGCTTTGGACCGAAAAAGAAAAAGAAGAATGGGGCAAAGGTTGGGTGGTGAAGGAGGTTTTTGGAGAAGAATGAAAATAGACACAAGATATAAGACGCAAGATTCAAGATTGGATCAGTTGTAAGGTTGAGGTTTTGGTGAAAGTTGAAACTCCTTTCATGGCGTTTTGGAGATTGTTGTCAGGTTGAAATTGAAAGTGATAAAAGGGTATCCTTGTCATTTCGATCCCGAATACTATCGGAGGAGAAATCTATCGTTCAGTTAAGGTCTTGATTCTTTCTTCCCTTGGTCCCTGAGCGAAGTCGTAGGGCTCGTCTCTTGTTTCTAAAAGAGATTCTTTCGCTACACGACCAATGACGTGAATACCAGGGTCGTCACACTGAACGTAGTTAAGTGTCTCCGCTAAGGAAGATTCTTCACCTCCGCAGGCTACAGTTCAGAATGACGAAATTTTCGGGGTCGTCACCCTGAGTGTAGCGAAGGGTCTCAATTTTATAGTGGGATTCTTCACCTTCGCAGGCTACGGTTCAGAATGACGGAGGAACAACCGTGATTCCTTTTCTGAACATTTGCAAATAGTCAAAAACTCAGAATGACGATAGTGGTGAATTTAGTCTTGCATCTTGTGTCTTGCATCTAATGTCTTATTTAAGGATAAATACCTTACACATGAAAAAAGAATTACTATTACAATTGTCCCCTCAGGAAGCATATGATGAGGAGGTTTTTAGGGAAACGGCGCTGAAAAGAGCTGGCATTTCTGCCGAGCAGCCTAATGCTTATGCCCGTCAGGTAAAGAGGTCCATAGATGCCCGGGGAAGGCAGGTTAGGGTGAATGTGACAGCCGAGGTTTTTGTCAATGAAGCGCCAACCCCGCTTTTGACTACTCCAAAAGCCTACCAAAATGTAAGCAATGCAGACCCTATCATTATTGTCGGGGCTGGACCGGCGGGACTTTTTGCGGCCTTGAGAGCGATTGAATTGGGAGTCAAACCCATCCTCATCGAACGAGGCAAAGACGTCAGGGCTCGGAGAAGGGATATCGCCGCCATCAACAAAGACCATATTGTCAACCCAGAATCCAATTATTGTTTTGGAGAGGGTGGGGCAGGTACTTATTCGGACGGCAAGCTTTATACCCGTTCCAAAAAGCGCGGTGACATTCGAAGGATCATGGAAATTTTGGTTGCCCACGGTGCCACGGAAGATATCTTGGTGGATGCCCATCCTCATATTGGAACCAACAAATTACCCATTTTGGTGGCGGAACTTCGAAAGAGCATCCTTGACTCAGGCGGGGAGATTCTGTTCGAAACGAAGGTGACTGACCTGATTTTGGACCGCAACGAAATCAAGGGAATCACAACCCATACGGGAGAGAAGATTTTAGGAAAAGGGGTAATCCTTGCCACAGGACATTCTGCTAGGGATATTTTTCATCTACTCCATTCCAAAAAGATATTGATCGAAGCCAAGCCTTTTGCATTGGGAGTGAGGGTCGAGCACAGCCAAAATCTGATCGACCGCATTCAATACCATTGTGAGATTGACCGGGGTCCATACCTGCCTGCATCTTCTTATGCTTTGGTCAATCAGGCCATGTTCAAAGGAAAACAACGGGGCGTTTTTTCTTTTTGCATGTGTCCGGGAGGGTTTATCGTGCCTGCAGCCACTTCCCCCGGGGAAATCGTCGTCAACGGCATGAGTCCGAGTAGGAGGGACAGTAAGTTTGCCAACTCGGGTATCGTCGTAGCCGTCGAATTGGAGGATTTGCCCCAATATCAAAAATATGGACCCTTGGCTGCGATGATGTTTCAGGCAGAAGTGGAGCAAAAAGCCTGGAAGGCAGGAGGAGAAACCCAGACAGCACCTGCACAGCGGTTGGTTGATTTTACAGAGAAACGGGTAAGCAAAAGTTTGTTGGACACTTCCTATCAGCCCGGTTTGGAATCGGTGGATATGTATGAGGTTTTACCGGATTTTATAGCTGAGAGGTTGAGACAGGGATTTATTGATTTTGGTAAAAAAATGAAAGGTTACCTGACCAACGACGCACAGATTATTGGGGTGGAAAGTCGAACTTCATCTCCGGTTCGAATTCCAAGGGACAAAGAGAGTTTTGAGCATCCCGTCATCAAAGGTTTGTTTCCATGCGGGGAAGGTGCAGGATATGCCGGAGGAATCGTCTCCGCGGCTATGGATGGTGAGCGATGTGCTGAAAAATTGGTGGAAATGTATGTTTATAAATAGTTGGCAGTGTACAGTTTACAGTGGTCAGTCGAGTGCCACCTGACCACTGAATACTGGTTACTGAAAACTGCCCACTGAACACTGTTTACTGAAAACTGCCCACTGAAAACTGAGACTGATAACTGTTCACCCCAACCAGCTAGACCAAGGGATTCTTGATAGTATCAAAACCAGACCAATCGCATACATCATGTAAATGGAACGGAAGCGCGCGCGGCTTTCAGTCATTTTTTTGGCGCGGATATAACCTACGGAAATGATGATGATCGCAAGGATATTGATCACCGGATGTTCCAAGGCGGTCAATCTTGCAACTTTATCGGCCATGGCATTACCACTTGTCAACAATGAAAATCCAAGAGGACTTACAAAGTAGAGGATCAAGCCAACCAATAATTGGATATGGGCCAAGATGAAGCCGATCATGGCAAATTTTCTATCCTTTTCAGTAAATTCCCTGCCACTCAATGAGCCGATCAAGGCGTAAATCATCACGATGACCAAAGCAGCCAAGGCCAGATAAGCCAAGCCGGAATGAAGATGTTGTAAACCTGTGTACATATTGCGTTTTTTATTTTTGTTTCAAATTAAGCCTAATTCCTATAATCCTGCAAAGTCCAAGAGAAATAAGGGTAGATTATCTTATGGGGCGTCACCTTAGTGAAGCGAAGGATCTCTCCAAGTTACTTCCACCTCTCACCTTTCACCCTTTTCACAACAAGCTGTCTACCTTCCACTACACCAAACATCCGTCATCCGTCATCGGACATCATAAATTCCAAACTTCCTACTTCCCACTTCCTAACTTCCCACTTCCAAAAGACTTCTCCCCCTGGTCGAAGTGACAAGGATAGGTTTTTATATATGCCTGATGCTATCACAATCGGCATGTCTTTTTATCTATAACTTCCGTCTTCCGTCTTTTTTAATTCTTCATTATTAATTCAGCATTCAGAATTCTCCTACTTCCGTCATCGGACATTATACTTTTCCCTTCCACCTCTTACCTTTCACCCTTATCACAACCGTCTACTTCCTCAATACCAAACATCCGTCATCCGTCATCGGACTTTTTTTACTTCGTACTTCGTACTTTATATTTCCCCCTCAATCCACATAAACCACCAACCCCTTCAAATACTCCGTTTCCATATGGAAAATATTGATCGGGTGGTCGGCGGGTTGGGAAAGGTAATGGAGGATTTTGACATTCCTACCGGCTTCCATGGCTGCAGCAGTGATGGTATTTGCAAAAAGCTGTTTGTCCACGACCTGCGAACAGGAAAACGTAAATAGAATTCCTCCCTTTTTGATATGCTTCAAAGCTTCTAGATTCAGCCTTTTGTAAGCCTGTACGGCATTGTGTTTGGCTTTCAGGTTTTTTGCAAAAGCAGGTGGATCGAGGACGATGATGTCATAATCGGTTTCGATTTCGCGGATGTACTTCACCACATCAGCGATGATGGATTGGTGCTTTCCTTCAAATCCTGAATTCAATGCGACGTTCCTGTCTGTCAGTTCTATGGCTTTGACCGATATGTCCACCGAATGAACTTCAGACGCTCCGGCTTTCAGTGCCGAAACCGAAAACCCACCCGAATAGCAAAAGGTGTTGAGTACCTTCTTCCCTTTGCTGTATTTGCCTAGCAAAAACCTGTTTTCCCTTTGGTCGACAAAAAAGCCTGTTTTCTGACCCTTTTCCCAATCTATCTCATATTGACAGCCATATTCCACCACCATATTGGTATCCGGTTGACCAAAAACCACCCTATTTTCAACCCCCAAATCCCTTGGTAATGTCTCCGAGCTTTTGTCATAGACACATTGCAGTTTTGAACCCAATACAAACTGAAGTGCCTGACTGATTTCTTTCACGTGCCTATACATTCCGATATGATGAGTTTGGATGACCGCAGTGCCGTTGTAAAAATCTACAATCAATCCCGGCAGCCCGTCACTTTCCCCATGAACCAAACGGTACACATTGGTCTCAGGATTATCTGTCAGCCCGATCGCTTCCCGCAAACGATAGGATTGGGCAAGTCTCTTTTTCCAAAAATCAAGGTTAATCAATTCTTCCTCAAAAGTCACCATCCTGACCATGATCGAGCCATATTGGAAATGGCCCACTCCGAGAAGTTGGTCTTTGTGGCTATGAACCTGCACCAATTCCCCGTTTTTGAGGGCTTCATCTTTGGCAGCAATCGCCCCCGAAAAAATCCAATGGTGTTTCCTGAGACTTGAAATCTCTTTTCCTTTAAGGAGTTTGATGATGGGATAGGGGAGCATGGTATTTGTTTTTAGGGAAAATTAATGTGCCCACAATCATAGCGACAGCGCTGACGCCCAAAGCAGGAATGTGGGCATAAATCGGTAATTCAAACGTTTCCAACACAAGGTAAGCAATCATCCCAAAGACGATCGACATCAAAGCGCCCATTTCGGAGGCTTTTTTCCAATACAATCCGGCAGTAAGTGGCACAAATAAGGAAACCAACATCAGGATAGATGCCCCTGCCACGAGTTCATATATATTGGTTTTCCATTGTGCCATCAAAACTGCCACAATAGCAACGGCTATAATATTTATCCTCAAAATCCACAAAAAATGCTTCTCCTGAAGTTTATTTCCAAAATAAGGACGGATCAAGTTTTCCGAGATGACAGCAGATGGTGCCAATAATCCCGAACTCGTTGTACTCATAATCGCGGAAATCAATGCTCCGAAAAACAAAATCTGAATATGCATTCCGCTATGTCTAAGGACCATTTCTGGGAGAAGCAATTGTTTGTTTTCGAGGTAAATTTCCGGATACAAAAATTTTGCTCCGAGGGCAATAAACAAAGGCAATAGGCCAATGGTCACATAAAAACCTCCTGCCAAGTAAGCTGAACGGATGGCGACCTTTTCTGACTTGGCGGACATGACCCTTTGGTAAATATCCTGACTAGGTATACTTCCCAAACCGATAATCATCCAAGCCCCTAGATAATTCATCCATGAAATCGGGTTGGCATCGGGGAAAAACTGAAAACTGCCCTCAGGCGCTGAATCCAAGATGGGCATCACGCCACCTGCTTTTTCGGTCACCAATACCGCAACCCAGACCAAGCCCACCACAATCAAAGTTGTCTGAATGAAATCGGTGATCGAAATAGCCCACATACCACCCAAAAATGTATAGAAGACGACAATGCATGCACTGATGACTATTCCCTGCGAAATACTGATATCTGAAACCGTAGTAAATATCAAAGATAAGGCAACCAATTGTGCAGCCACATAGCCAAAATAGGGGGGTATCATGAAGACAGAAGCAATGAACTCAACCCGCTTTCCAAAGATCCGCTTGTACACATCGCCGATCGTCAGGACATTCATCTTGTACATTGGTCTCAGGTAAAACATCCCGAACAATACCAGACACAGTGCCCCTCCAAATGGATCTTCCATCACACCTTGCAGTCCGTGTTCAAGATATTCCGAAGAGGCTCCAAAGATCGTCTCAGATCCAAACCAAGTTGCAAATAATGCCGAAGCAGACAAAAAAAGCGGCAACTGCCTCCCCGCCAACACAAAGTCATTGGAGTTTTTGACCAGCTTCGATGACCATGCACCTATCGCTACGGTAATTAAGAGGTAGATGATTATGGAGGTAATTAACAATTTCTTCTAGGGAAATAGGTCTGAATTAAATTGATATATGGTGGAAATACAATGGAAATAAGGTTGAAATACAATAGAAATAAAGTAGAAATACAATAGAAATAAGGTAGAAATACAATAGAAATAAGGTAGAAATACAATGGAAATATGGTTGAAATAGAATGGAAATACAGTCTGACCTGAAAATTATTTCAATTGTATTTCGCGAAGCATATCTCAACTTTATTTCGCTTCAAGCATATTTCATTTCACGAGTACATCTTTGTTTGAATTCCTTTAATCTCCTCTGATTCAAGGTAATCATCATAAGGCATTCTTCTGTCGATGGTTCCTTTTGGGGTAAATTCGATGATCCTGTTGGCAGTCGACTGCACAAAGGCATGGTCATAAGAGGTCATCAACACCGTTCCGTTGAAATCGATGATGGCGTTGTTGAATGCTGTGATGGATTCCAAGTCCAAGTGGTTGGTAGGTTCATCCATGACAAGGAGGTTCGGGTTTTGGAGCATCATCCTAGAGGTCATGCAGCGCACTTTTTCCCCTCCCGAAATCACCGCACATTTTTTCAGGGATTCTTCCCCGGTAAACAGCATTCTACCCAAGAAAGTCCTTACATAAGCTTCCTCTTGATTGGTCGAATATTGCTTTAGCCAATCGATCAGATTCAGGTCTGTTTGAAAAAACTTCGAGTTGTCATTCGGTAAATAAGCTTTGTTGATCGTCACACCCCATTTAAAGCTTCCCTTTTGGGTAGGAATTTCTTCCATGATGGTCTGGAAAAACTTGGTGACGGCCTGCTTGGTCTTGGAGATAAAAGCAATTTTGTCCCCTTTGTCAATCATCAGGTTCACATCCGTGAAATAGATTGCGTTGGCATCTTTCAATTCCAGACTTTCGGTCATAAAGATCTGATCTCCGGCTTCTCTTTCAGGTTTGAAGATGATGCCCGGATATTTTCTCGTAGAAGGCTGAATGTCGTCCACATTGAGTTTTTCGAGCATTTTCTTCCTGGAAGTTGCCTGCTTGGATTTGGAGACGTTGGCTGAGAATCGCAGGATAAACTCCTGCAATTCTTTTCTCTTTTCTTCGACCTTCTTGTTTTGATCCGACTTCTGCTTCGCTGCCAATTGGGATGATTCGTACCAGAAGGTATAGTTACCGGAGTAAATCCTGATTTTGCTGAAGTCAATGTCCACGATATGGGTAGAAACAGCATCGAGAAAGTGACGGTCGTGGGAAACGACGATTACCAAGTTTTTGAAATTCACCAAGAAATCCTCCAACCAATTGATCGTCTGTGCATCAAGGTCGTTGGTAGGTTCATCGAGAATGAGGATATCAGGATTGCCAAAAAGAGCCTGTGCCAAAAGTACCCTTACCTTTTGGTTACCGGCAAGTTCTTTCATCTTGAGGTAATGCAAGTCCTCGCTGATGCCAAGACCCGAAAGGAGGGAAGCGGCATCGGATTCGGAATTCCAACCGTCCATTTCTGCAAACTCTGACTCGAGTTCGGAGGCTTTGAGACCATCTGCCTCGGTAAAATCCTCCTTCATATAGATGGCGTCCTTTTCCTCCATGATGGCATAGAGTTTTTTGTGGCCCATAATGACCGCTTTCAGCACTTCTACCTCATCAAATTCAAAGTTGTTTTGCTTGAGCACGGCCATTCTTTGGCCTGGAGTGATGTGCACCGAACCGGAGGTGCTGTCCTGATCTCCGGATAGGATTTTCAAAAAAGTGGATTTTCCGGCACCGTTGGCACCGATGACACCGTAGCAGTTGCCGGGTGTGAATTTAAGGCTTACTTCATCAAATAAGGTTCTCTTGCCGAACTTGAGGGAGAGGTTATCTACAGTAATCATTTTTGGCTAAATTATTTCGAGGTGCAAAGATAGGTATTTCCCACAAAGGGACTAAGGGGGAGGGGAAATTGGTGGGAAATTAAAAAGTGGGGGAGAATTCTCCAGTTTCAGAATTTTCTCAATTATACTATGGTTTGTTTATCCAATACTACATTGAAGTTCACTTTTGCTCCCAAGGCTTCAAAAACTTTCAAAATGGTTTCAAATCTTGCATTTTTAACACTGTTTTCGAGCTTTGAAATTTGGGATTTTTGAACACCTACTAATTTACCCAACTGTTCTTGGGTCAATTTACGTTCCTGTCTTGCCTGTTTTATCGCTTGTCCGATCACATCGATCCGCAATTCATTTTCAAAAGCATCCCTTCTCTCCGTGCCAAGGTTACCTATGTGTCTGTCAATCATTTGATCAAGTGAAACCGTTTTAAATTTATCTGCCATGATTACCTGTTTTCTAATTTCTTCTGCTTTTTTTATTTCTTTCAAAGGTGTTTTTTGGGTCTTTTTTAAGATACCATGGGATGCAACTACCAAAGTTCCATTCTTACCCGATTTATCCCAAAACGAAAAGAGTCTATATGATTTGCCATTATAAAAAGTCCGAAACTCCCAGATGAAATCATTCAATTTCTTAAATAATTCATCGTCAAAGGCAAGTTGTGACTTTTTCATATTGTAGTAAATTTTTTCTCTTGCTTTGTCATCAAGGTTTTCCAGAAACTCAACTGCTTCATGAAGTAATTCGATCTCAAAATTTGGTTTCATCTAGAATTTCTTAAAATTACAAATTTCCCAATTGGGAAACAATTTTTCTTTTTCTTTGTAAATTGTTTTAAACAGGAGTCTTATTTACTTGTAAGGTTCAAATGGAAAACTAAAAGATTTGAAAAATACCCATTTCCCTAAAAACAAAAAATACCTAGAAATGGGTATTTTTTCTTTTAGAAGTTGAATTAAACTCGTTACCCATCTAAGGACTATTTCTCAAACCAAATCCGAATTATTCAACATTCTCAACCGATCCGCATAAAGGCTGAAGTATTGGTCTTTTGCAGGTTGTTTAAATTTGAACATGAGATATTACAACAAAAAGGAATGAGACTTCTGTTTGAAAAAATCATAGTATAATTTGATTTTTTGTAAGAAACTAAGAAGCAGATAGATGATTACCGTCAATATCACAATATAATGTGATTTTGAGATTTGCTTTTATATGTATTTTCTTCCTTAAATCTTGGAAAACCCTCACCCAACCAAATCAATCCAATAAAGTACCCTATAATCGGGGAAATCCCATAACCCATCACCATCACAGGGAAGTTTCCAAAAACCGTTGCCAACAAAATCAGGGAGAAATACAGGCCCAAACTGTAAGCCATTGTCTTATTCTCTTTGCTAGCAAATATGAAAAATGGAAGGGGCAACAACATTAAAGAAAGCACTGAACAGAGGCCAAAAAAACCGCCGATTTCCCAAGCAAGTGACAGGATGCCTTCCACGTAACTGACAGCAGGCAAACTTTCCAATCTGAACCAAGCCAAAACTGAAGCACCGATTGTGGAAATCAAAATCAAGCCTTTTGTGGTATTGGAGATGTTTTTCTTAAAGAGAAGCATAGCAGCGGCAACCGAAAAAGCGGTTACCAATGAAGCATCCGGCTGAAAAAGGAAAATGATAATTGTAAGTAAGGAAACCAAAATTCCCATGATTTGATTTTCCATTTTGTGAATCTGGATCAGAATTAAGGGACTTACCATCAAACCAATATTAAGATTGAATTTTCCAATACTGACCCATCTGTGGACATCCCGATAACCCTCATCCAAAAAAGTCAGCAGCAATAATAACATCGATACCAAGATAATGGGGTAGGGGTTCACCTTTTTGAAAACCGGTCTAAACCTGAAGAAACCCAAAGCGATGCCAGTCAAACCGAAACCAAGATTCATCATCCAAAGACTTCTCGGGATATCAAAATAAGCCATGGTGTAGGTTCCGAAAAGGAGGGCCGGAAGAATTGACAAAAATAAGAATTGTGTGAATTTGGATTTTTGCTCTGTCATGAAATCCTGATAGTATTTTAATCCGAATTTGGAGAATGTTTTTGTATTTATTTCAACCAAAGAGGTGTTCCATCTTCCCATTTATTATGGGTCAATCTGATTCTTTCTTTGGTAATAATATTGTAAGCCACAATCTCACCATACATCTGGGGCGAAAAAATGATAGGTTGGATAAGTGCCTGTTCATCGTTGATTCCAAAACCTTCTGTTGTGTAAATCACCCATTCCCCATCAGGAGAAAAATGAGCGTGGGCGTTCTGTCCTTCTCCGCCTGAAATTTTTTCCAGCTCACTCCAGCTATTGTCCGACTGTAAACTCATCATAAAAATGTCCATGGTCTTGTATTCATTTTCCTTTCTCAGACGGTCTGAGGCAAATACTATTTTATCCCCTTGTTTGGAAATAGCAGGAAAATTATCCCGATGGGCATCATTGGTCAGGTTTGTCAATTCCCCATTTGCTTTTAGATAAATATCAAAATGGCCGCTTCTTCCACTTCGAAATACCAATTTACCATCATCACTCAAGTCTGCAAAGCCATCATTATAGGGGGAATCTGACAGTTTGGTTACATTTTCAGTCTGAAAATCATAACTCCAGATATCCCCTTGTGTATGTGGTCTTCCCCTGAAACTTCCTGTCGTAAACAGCAAAGCTTTGCCATCATGGGTTACCTTACTGTCGATAACCCGAAAATTGGCAGAGTTGGTATTTGCCTCTTTGTCAAAAACAAAAAGTGGCTTTTTCTCTCCTGAAACATAATCAATCTGATAAAAATGAATTGCGGTATGGACTAAATGATTGATAAAGACTGCGCAGAGTAATGAAAATAGGGCCAGGCCAAAAAACAGGATACTGTACAGGCTTGATAGCCGGTAGATCAGTTTTGATTTTGATTGTTGTCGGGTTTTTCTTTTATAAAACCACCAACTCAAAGTGACTAAGGCCAAAGTCAATAATGCCATGACTAACCTGATCACATTCATGGACATTGGGTTGATGGCATCCACAAAAAGGAAAATTCCTGCTACTGTAATTCCTGAAAGGATTACTATTAGACAGAACAGCAAATATTTCCAAAAGGCGATGGTTTTTCTGTTTTTAATACCCATTATAATTCCTGCCAGAAACAGAAGAATCACAAGTAGAGGAAGCCAAAAAACACTGTAACCTATTGGTTTGAGGTTATCAAAAAATCCCTGAAAATCTGAGGCGTCATAAAAAAGCAAAGTATTTCCCACTTGAGGCGGTGCAACAAATGCCCTTCGGACCCCGAAGAAATTGATTGGCTTGCCGGCAATTGATATTGTGTCAGGTCCTTTTGTTAAGACATCGCCATCAAATCCAAATGTTCCTTTTGCAACTTGGTTCGTTGGATATTTGCCTCCATGAAACACCATCAATCCGCCTCCATGTACATCCACGTTGAACATCAAATCCTGCGCGCTTGAAAATAGGGGAGTGACTTCCTTGGACCCCAAATTCGCATGCATGATTTTAAAATCACTCTCCCCTTTCCATGTTGTAAAAACCACATTTCCATTATCAAGAAGTTTTGGAGAAACCGCGGGTCCATCAAATTCGATAATCTGGTGTTGGTCAGATCCATCAGCGTTCATTTCAAATATCGCCGGTTCTCCGTTTCGTGCGCTGTAAAAGATAATTTTTGAACCATCACCTGTCCAGACCGGACTTCCGTCCCACGAATCTGAGTCCGTCAACCTTTTCACTTGCTCTCCCATGATATTCATCGAATAAATATCCCCTATTCGCTGACGTGCAAAAGGGAATTGGGGATGAGGCACGATTTTATGACCACGGTCACTGCTGAAGGCAAGTTGTTTTCCATCGGGAGAGAAAGTAGGCCTGAAATCACCTCCGGGATGTTTGGTCAAATTCTTTGCATTGGAAGCATCCTGCAGGGAGTCCGGTATAAACGGGATAATGTAAATTTCAGAATTTCCTTCATGCGAACCGACAAAAGCCATTTGTGTCCCGTCGGGAGAAAATGCAGCCTGATCCTGAAAAGAGTTGCTTTTTACCAAAAGCCGGGGAGGAATATCTCCATCAACAGATTTGATATAAAGTTGCGGAATACCGGACCGCTCGGAAGTAAATACAATCCATTTTCCGTCGGGGCTTATGACTGCATCATAGTCAAGCGAAGGATGATCTGTAAACTTTTCAAAGCTTTTTCCTGAATCTTTGGAAAGATAAATATCCCAATCCTGTGGGCTGAAAGAGGAATAAAAAATCCTTTCTTTGGATTGGGCTAGTCCATTGATAGAAAATAAGGTGATCAAAAAGGCAGCTAAATAGGTCCTTGGATTCATGGATTTTCAAATTTGATAGTAAAGAGATCTAAGCTCTGATCGGTTTTTGGGATGATTTCCGATCATTTTTGGTATTCTTTGAACAGGGCAAACGGATTAAACTTCCTCAACAAACTTTTCAAATTCCAGAAAAAGGATGGTATAAAGGATTGGGATGAAACTTTATACCGAAATTTTGATGTGAACAAATTCAAATTACAAGTTCAATATAAATAAAAAGTATAAAATTTTGAACTTCAATTCCTGAAAAGCTTTTGGTAGGAGATGGTAAATTTCACCTTAAGCAATCCAAAAATATTGGAGTAAAAGCCTGCCTTGAGTTAAACTTGGAGACCAGTTTTTAAATGGTAAGGATTAAGGTAATTCAAGAATGTTCATTGAGTTCAAATAATTGAAGCGGATGGATCCCTACTTCTCAAAACTCCACCCTATAACTCAATAACGGAATCAGGGGTGTCTGGTAGGCTAAACTCTTTAGGCAATTCCGAGCTTTTCTGCATCTCCAAAATTAGGAAAGAAGGATTAATTATAACCCTGCTTCCGGAGAAGCAGGTGAACTGGGGCTGCTGTCCTGCTTCTCCCGAAGTAGGATAAAATACACTGATCCAGATTATCTTCCCCATTTGCCACCACCGACAAAATAGCCAATCGTAAAACCGAAATATTCATTTGTGGCTTGGCCGATTACTTCTCCGTTAATGTTTTGGAGGTCGTTTTTTGGAACAAAATTGTATTCAGCTCCGAGTCGGAATTTTCCTAGCTCCACGCCGGCTCTTATCATTGGTGCCCAGGCAAAGTTTGCTTTTAGGTCTCCCAAATCATCCCCATCAATGTCGGTGCTCTCAATGTTGATATTGCTCATGGTATAGTACCCAAACCCGCCTCCGATATAAGGAGCTACTTTGCCTTTTCCATAGTTGAAATAATAATTTGCTGTGCCGGATATGGATGCATTTGCGCCTAATTCTCCCGTGTAATCATCCGGGATTTCATAATAGACTACATCTTTGGCAAGTGCAGCCACTCCCATTCTCAATCCCAAAGCAAGATTTCTTCTGACTAGGATTTGTGGTTCCAAATTAACCAAAGCACCAAAACCACCTCCTTTTGGTGCGGCAGCACCCAGGTCCATCTGAAATCTAAATCTGTCTGCTTCTTGACAATAGGATGTTTGAAAGGCAAGCAATACGATAATAATGGTGAATAACTTTTTCATTTTATTTTAATGTTTTTGTTTTTTGGAGGCTTTGGCCTGCCCAAACTCAAGATGAGCCGGGCAGGTTCTGCTGTTGGTTTAGCTTCTGATGTAATGACAATTCAAAGGAATTTTACCCCTATTTGATTTTTGTATTTTTTAAAAAAAATTGAAAACCCATTTAGAAAAACCGGAATCCGGCTCTGAATCCCCACCACCATTGGCTGGAGATGTTTTCAGGATAGGAATTTTCATTTCGGATCTGAGTTTTGGTGTAGGTGAAAAGCTCAGGGTGCCCGTCAAAGGAATCGTCAAATACCCTGAAATTAATCGTTGGTCCGGCGAATAGGGCCATCTTTTTAGCAATTTGATAGTCTGCACCGACATACAGTTTGTTGATCAGGTTCAATGCTTGGACTTCACCTTTATTCAATTGTTCGGAACTGACTTCAACATTCAGGAAAGTCTTTTTACCCAATCGGGGGGAGGTTCCCAGTCCGTATCCAAATGCCCAAGTGACATCTTCGCTGATTTCCGGCCTGATGCCTGCAAATAGGATGTTGTAGAATTCCCGTTTTCCGGTTCGAAGCGCAATGTTGAGTGGGAGGACCTCATTGACGCCGAACTCTACCGTATGGTATCCTGAGCGGACAAAGCTGATCAGACCAACCGGAACCCCGCTCATGCTGTCGGCATAGTTGATCAAGCCAAGCTGAAAGCCTTTGACTTTTCCACCATAATTAAATGCCCCGACCTGCGAGCCTTTGATTTCGTGGGGAGTAAAATTGGCCAAGCCGGCGATTTGGGAGCCTTCGGTGATTTTCCCTGAGAAGTTGGTAAGGCCTGCGATTTGAACTCCTTTTACTGATTTGGGAGAGAAATTAGCCAATCCTGCGATCTGAACACCTTCTACTTCACCTGTAGTGAAATTGGTCAGCCCTGCCAATTGAACACCTTTGACAGATTGGAGATTGGAGTTGAAAAGACCGGCCACCTGCACTCCATCGACTATTCCTCCGACTTGATTGAACCAGCCTGCCAATTGAACGCCGGTCATGTCGCCACGATTGATATTGAAAAGCCCCGCCATTTCAAATTTCCGGGTTCCTGCGGAGTATCCCCCGAGTAAGTTGAAGGAAACGTCATTGATGATGTTTCCGGATTGGGTGCCATTGGTTCCCACAAAAGGAACAAATGCAAACTGTACCGATACAACGGTGGTATCTTCAGGATTGACGCTAAAGGGTTGGAATTTTATAGTGCCGATTTTTTCACCGAAGCGGTGAATTGAAACCTTCGATTCCACCTTTTCGAGGCTATCGGTCGGGGTTTCTTTGTGGTCGGAAAGCGCTTTGGTTTCCACGGGAGAAAGGGAAAAGAAAGCCGCTGTTGCTAAGATTTTGCTTAAGGAATTCATTTGTCTGGATTAGTTTCAATCCTATGACAAGCGAAACCAAAGACACCCCTATTGGGGGATGAGAAATTTTTTTAAGTTTTTTGAAATATCAGATTTGCCGGTGTCAGTGTCTTCACTGACATCCTTGAATTTATTGGCAGTGAAGACACTGCCAATGGCTTGAATTTGGGACCGATATTTATCGATTTAGAAATATAAGCAATGAAAGTGCGAAATATCCTAGCGATGGGTGCAGCCCATCGCAATTACCGGAATCCTTTGGCACAAGCCCTGAAAGGGCGAAATAAATTGAATTAAAGAAAATGATCCCGCCCTTTCAGGGCTTTGGGAAATTATCAAACGAAATATGGATGGGCTTCACCCATCCCTTTGTTATCCCGCCCTTTCAGGGCTCATTTGGAAAAATGAAATTAGATTTTGAAAAACATAGAGCCCTGTCAGATTCTTCACTGACTTTTTGAAATTTTTTGATAGTGGAGACAAGCCATCGGCCTAAATTTAGGATCGATAAAAATCGATTTTGAAATTTTAGCACCGAAAGTGCGAAATATCCCAGCGATGGGTGAAGCCCATCGTTATCGTTGGAGTGGTTTGTTCCAAGCCCTGAAAGGGCGAAATAAATTGAATTAAAGAAATGATCCCGCCCTTTCATGGCTTTTTATCCCTCAAAAAAACCTAAATCCTGCCCTGCCGCCAAACCATAATTGGGTGGCAATGTTTTCGGATGGATAGGAGCTTTCGGAAATAATATTTGGATTGGTATAAGTAAACAATGGAGGATGGTCATCGTAAGAACTGTCAAACACCCTTAGGTTCAAACTTGGTCCGGCGTAGAAGTGGATTTTATTTGCCAAGCGGAATTCCATTCCAATATAAAGTCTGTTGACAAGGTTCAATGCCGAGACATATCCTTTGTTCATTTGTTGGGTACTGAGTTCGATATTCAGATGGGTTTTTTTGCCCAAAGAAGGGGAGGTGCCAATCCCATAGCCAAATGCCCAAGTTGTAGAGTCCGCATTGTCCGTCCTGATTCCTGCAAAAAGCATGGTATAAAATGCCCTTGTTCCTGAGCGGAGAGAAACATTTAAAGGCAGCATTTCATCGGCCCCGATCTCAACCTGATGGTATCCTTTCCTTACAAAATTAAAAAAACCTAACTGTACTCCTTGAATGCTGTCCGCATAATTGAAAAGTCCGATCTGGGTTCCTTTGACATTGCGTCCAATATTCAGCAACCCGGCAATCTGCACGCCATCAACATCCCTGTTGATATAATTGGCTAGCCCCGCCAATTGAAATCCCTGAAAGTTAGACGTCCCCACGTTCATCAAACCTGCCATTTGAAAGCCCTTGACATTTCCAGTATTGAAATTGACCAAACCAGCTACTTGGGCAGCATTTACCGAATCCAAAACTACATTGAACATCCCTGCCATTTGCAGACCTTGGACGGTTCCGCTGACCTGATTTAATATACCTGCAGCCTGTACCGACTTGACATTTCCCCGGTTGAGGTTAAACATACCCCCCAATTCCAGTTTGTCTGTTCCTCCCGAAAAACCACCAAGGATATTGAATGAAAAATCATTGACCACACTTCCCGATAGCTTTTTATTTGTTCCAAAAAAGGGAATCAACGAAACCTGAAATCCCCGATGTAGGGTATCGCTCATATTGTCCATGTTGGTAAAGGCCACAGATTTTTTGGTCCAAACCCAAAAGTCCTTTATGGGTTCAGCGATGCTTTTGCCCACTTCTTCGAAATCAACTTCTTTGGTTTTGAGCAAGATCTTTTGGAAAGTGGATTGTTTTTCGTCTATCAATAGGGTGTCGGTATAAGACTGACTGTTGATGACCAATTTGAGGTCCTCAGCGGGATTTTTCACCGAAAGCTGAAAATAGCCAAATTCATCGGTCAAGGAAGATTTCAGCGTGATCGGGTCATAGACAGTGGCATCGCGAACAGGCTTTCCAGTGCCTTCATCGACGACATAACCGCTAATGACCAAGTCCTTGGAGGAATCCGGTTTTGGAGTGAGGATGACATAAACCCCTTTTTGTTTGATATCCACTTTCCCTTCCAAAACTGTTTCCAAAACCTCTCTCAAAGGTTTGTTAGAAAAATCAGCAGTCACATTACTATCGACATTGATAGCGGAAGAACTGTAGGAAAAAACAGTCCCTGTCTCTTGGGACAAGCGACGGAGGAAAGTTTCCAGAGGCTCATTTTTAGCTGAAATGGAAACTTTTTTCTCCAAAACCGGAATCTGTTGTCCGAAAGATTTGGATGAAAATAAAAGAAGGATTAGTAAGAAAAGTACGAAACGGAGGTCCTTTCTTATGGTGAAAATAGAATACTTAAAAGCAGCCATCCCCAGATATTTTGATTTGGGAACCTTCATCAATTACTTCTAGACCAAGGGTTTCGGCGATTATTTCAAGGATCGTATTGAGGTCTTCATTCTCAAAAGCTACCGTCAACCTGCAACCGGAAATATCACCCTCCATCACGATATTTTTGCCATAGACTTCGGAAAGACTGTGAAGCACCTTACCGAGTTCCTCTTCCTGAAAAGTAAAAGACCTTGTGACAAATGCCGCAACATTGCGATCAGCTTCCAACTTGGAAAAAGTATTCAGATTTTTGTCATAAGTCCCTTTTTCTCCCGCTGAGAGCATAATGCCATCCATATCATCCTTGTAAAACCTGACCATTCCTTCCTGCACTGTAACTTCAACAAGGGCACTATCGGGAAAAGCTTTGACATGAAAAACCGTCCCTATATCCTCAATCTGCAGTTCGCCTGTTTGCACGGTCCAATTTACTTTTTTGGAATCCGGGATGCTGATTAAGGCTTCACCTGTCAAATGGATGGTTCCGGTTTTTTTTCTTTCGTTGTAATCGACCCTGACATCCGAGTTTTTGTTCAGCGAAATTTCCGTCAGGTCAGGCATCTTTTGGGTGACTACCGTCAAGTCAGCGGTGAACTGGAATTCCTGAGTTTGGGCAGATTGTCGGATAGAATAAAAAATGAAAGTCAAAGCAAATATCAGAATCAACCCGGCGGCAATTCCCCATGTCGGAAAAATGAACCATGGTTTCTTATCTTTCCCATGAATCTGATTTTGAACCTTTTCCCAAGCAGCATCTGCATCAAATCCCTCCTTACCCGGCAACTGCGCTTTTTCATAAATCAGCTTGGCATCATCGAGGTATTTTTGGTTCTTAGCCGAAAGCGCACACCATTCCCCAAGCTCCCGGATTTCAGTCTCCGAAGCTTCACCTACAATGAACTTCCCGATCAGGTCTTCGATATGTTCCATATTCTCGTTCATGGTTCCAACAGCCTTCCTATCAAGATGGTGATCAATGGAATATAGTCTTTCAATTGTATGCGCATCAGCTTCAAGGCTTTGCCCATTTGGTTTTCAACTGTTTTGACTGACAGTTGTAATTGGGCGGCGATTTCATGGTATTTGAGTTCTTCAAACCTGCTCATTTTGAAGATCAACCTGCATTGTTCAGGGAGGCTTTCCAAAGCTTCCTGGATTTTTGATTCAAGCTCTTTCCGAATTGCCAAGTGGTCAGAAGGCTGACTTTGCGGTTCACCTTCAGCCTGAACAGTGACGGCATGAATTTGTCTTACTTTCTGACGCTTGATTTCATTGAGACAGGCATTGCGTACACTTCTATACAGATATGCTTTGAGTGAAGTGTCCACTTGTATGGTTGCTTTCTTTTCCCAAAAGCCAATAAAAACAGCCTGCACGGTTTCTTCAGCATCGTCCGGATCCTTGAGGAATGAAAGTGCAAATCGGCAAAGCGGGTTATAATGGGTTTTGAACAGCATCTCAAATGAGGCAGTATCTCCGGATTGAATGTTAGAAAAAACCTGTTGGTCTGTCGCCTGCATGAAAAATCCAATGCTTTCGTGCAAGTTAAGATTTTGGGCCCTTATATAAAAAGAAACCTGAAAAGCTGTTTACCCCTATGCTATTCATAAATATTGTTTGGATGTTTGGATAATTTTTTTCCTTATCAAATTTTACTTTCAATCAGATATTTATTGATACTAGGATATTAATGGATATTGTTTCAGGTCCTGTAGTAGGTAGGGTTTATTTGTGT
>NZ_JAMFLG010000052.1 GCF_023502205.1 Aquiflexum sp. TKW24L
TTTGCGTCAAAACAGGGAAGGGAATTTTTTACCACAGATTTAAAGGATTTTCACAGATGGAACAATATGAATTTTTTACCACATAGGGTCATAGAGAACATAGGGGGAAAATGTTGTAATTGTTGTAGTGGTTGTAATGGTTATCTTGTTATCAAGTTCTCAAAGTTGTCGAGAAATCAAGTCTTGGATCTTGTGTCTTGCATCTTGTGTCTTTTTCGGTTGTCTGCTTCGCGTTGTCAGGTTGGGAAAGTTATCGAGAAATCAAGTCTTGGATCTTGTGTCTTGAATCTTGTGTCTTTTTTGGTTGTCTGCTTCGCGATGTCGGGTTTTCTTGTTGAAAGGGTTGTAATTGTTCTAGTTGTTGTAATTGTTGTAATGGTTATCTTGTTATCAAGTTCTCAAAGTTGTCGAGAAATCAAGTCTTGGATCTTGTGTATTGCATCTTATGTCTTTTTGCTCCAAAACAGGGAAGGGAATTTTTTACCACAGATTTAAAGGATGGTCACAGATGGGATTTTTTTTTACCACATAGAGTCATAGAGAACATAGGGGTGTATTTTGTTGTAATTGTTCTAGTTGTTGTAATTGTTATCAGGCTATCTGCTGCGCCTTCTTGGTACTTGGTACTTGATTCTTGGCTCTTGCATCGTGTTTCTAAAAAATTCAAAGAAATGGTTCAACCTCATGTAGCGGGATTCCGGAAAAGGTGCAGAACTCCTGGACAGTGATGAACTGGTGTGGCTGTTTGTTGTTCACCTCCCGGATTTTGGTCAACAGGTCTTGCCCATACCTCTCACTCTTGCCGGTGATGAGTTGGACGTCTTTCGGGTATATGACACATCGCTTTTTGAGCATCGGTGGATTTGGGTTTTTTGGTTAATGGTTAGAGGTAAAAGGTTAGAGGTAAAAGGTTAGTGGTTACTTCGACTGCGCTCAGTACAAGTATTTGGTTAGTGGTTAGTGGTTAGAGGTAAAAGGTTAGAGGTAAAAGGTTAGTGGTTACTTCGACTGCGCTCAGTACAAGTATTTGGTTAGTGGTTATTTGGTTAGTGGTTAGAGGTAAAAGGTTAGAGGTAAAAGGTTAGTGGTTACTTCGACTGCGCTCAGTACAAGTATTTGGTTAGTGGTTAGAGGTAAAAGGTTAGTAGTTATTTGGTTAGTGGATAGTGGGAATTTTTTAAAAAGGCATGGGGGTATCGGGCCATCTGGAGATGGAAAGGGAAAACAGGGTTGGAATGAAGAAAGGTGGGGTGTTTAGCTTTTTTCGCGGAGCCGGTGGAGGGTTCTTTCGGGTAGGTTGAGGATGCCGCAGATGTCTTTGATTTTGATCAAAGCAAAGTCAGGGCAGATCTGCGGTAAGCGTCGGTACCGTTCCTCGGGCGGCAGCCAAAAGATGCTGCTCCATTCGAGATTTTGTAATACCACCTGATGGCTCAGCCTTAAGACCAATTTGATCAAGGATTGAGGGCAATCCAAAATCTTTAGCTCTATCTCTTTGGGGATTTCGCAGACCAAGCAGTCAGTGTATGCGTGGATGGCATAGTTGGTCAGGCGCTCCTGGGTGTAGGATTCAAAATCACAGACTAGGGTCGATTTACTGAAAATCCGTCTGCATTTGGATTTCTTTCCCTGGCTTTCAAATAAGGCCAAAGTACCTGAAATGAGGTATCTTCTTAGTACTTCGACTTCATGAAAGCCCTTGAGTATTTCATTTTTAGGGTATGCCTTAATATTGAAATAGGGCAATAAGTCACTGTATTCTTCGAATGGAATGGGTACCTGCGAGATAATGGTCCCTTTCTCTATTTTCTTTGATTCCATAAAGTTGTTTTTAAAAAATACTCAAACTCAACTTGCTCAGGTTCGTCTGAATTTCAAACGACCATGTACGCTATGGAAATCCAGGTTCAGCTTGTGGATGAAGATTTCCATACCCAATTCCATTTTCATGGAGACGTTACTCTTATCATGATAGTTAAGGTAAGCAGATCTTTATGAAACCAGCAAATTTATTTACCTATTTTTTACATTAATACCTGAAATTCTGCCATTTGGCAGTAAATATTTAAGGCAAAATGACAAAATTCACCAATACTGGGTATGTTTTCTTTTTGCTATGTGAGCAGTTTAAAACCAAAACACCCTCCAATTATTAGAAGGCCAGCAAATTAGAGAGGCTCTTTTCTTCACCGTCCTCCCCGATCCCAAATTAATTCGGATTCTAAGACAATATGCGTCGGAGGAGTCCTTAAAAATTAACTCCTTCATTAGAATTTCCTAATTTGATGAAAAATTGAGGATATGGTAATTTTTGAAATCGATACCAAAGAGGCCAAGAAGGTTTTTTTGGAAATTAAAAATCTGATGCGTGTCTCCAAAACATGGAAATTGACTTCTTCGATTGAAATCACTGTCCTGGATGGAAAGATCCAATTGGTGGGGCAAGGATTTGTCAAGGAATTGGATGCATTGACTACCGGTACCTGCAAGATGGTGGTCAGGGCGCTTTATTGGTTTGACTTGGTAGATATGACCCAAGACAAAATCTTCAAAGTGGTCGTCACTGATGGAGAAGCCATGGTGAGGACGGTGACTGTTCCCGTGCAAACCGCTTTTTTTGAAACAGACAAGATTCTGAGAAGTATCCCTCTTCCTGCCAATCCTGAGTCCATTGACTATTGGAAACTGGAATACCAAGGGTACACGGTGGACGAACTCCAATTTAACAATGTGGCTACCAAAATCCCCAAGGCCAAGAAAGAATTCGAGGCATGTATTCGAAAAGCCGCCCTGATTCTTCATCCTTTTAGAATTTCAAATACCGAGTTGAGGGAAATAGTGCTGCAAAAATTGAGAGAAAGAGAAAAAGTTGATTTTGAAATCTAAACAAGCAAGGTATCTAGTCAAAACAACACGATCGGTATATCTTTTGTAAATCCCCTGCCCTATTCAATAAAATTTAATTATAAATTAAAAAATTAAATTGAGGAGAATAGTTTCCAATAATAGAATTGACAAAAAAAAACCTCGGAATTAACCGAGGTTTTAACTTCCTATTTACATTTAAAATTGGAGTAAATATTTTTCATACTGTTGTTCATTTTCAAACGTCAACCATTTGACGAATCTGAAATTGGCTTGTTTTTCTTTGCTGTAAGACGTTCTTACCAATTCAAGCATTTTGTTGACTTCCAAATTAACGTTGATGAAAGAAACAGGGATACCTTTTGATGCCACTTGGTTTTGATTAAACAGCAACTCGTCGGCAGCTGCCCTTGAAAGAAATTCAATATTCTTGAAATCTACCTGGATTGCAGTTTGACTACCTATTTTGCTAAAATTTACTTTCACAATGTCTCTAGATTTTATGGAATTGAGACCCTTAAAATCAATTTTCAAAATATCTTTCATATTCATTCATTTACAATTATTCCACGAAGTCTATCCAATTAAGTTGAGGGTTAAAATTTGCTATGGGAATTCTAATTAAAACAATCGATCCTTTAAACTCAGTTCCAAAATTGGACAAATCCTCATTGATTAGCAAGGCATTACCTGTTAAATATACAAATGTACCTCCAATACCTTTTGTAAGAATCGTTCTTGAGGTGGCTATCCCATATCCCCGAGACTCAGAAATTTGCTTAGTAGATTGACCTTTGACGGCGGAGTCAACTGCAGTAAGATGATCTGTAACATGACTAAAATCCCTGCTGCCCACATAATTTTGATATGAGCCCAATACTCCAATTCCCCGATCAGCTAGACAAATATCCATGAATTGATTGTCTCGATAATACTGAAACGAAAGATACCCAAAATCATGACGAGAATGTTCTACAATATTGTTGGTTAATTCAGATAAAAGGTAGGCAATTGCTGAATAATAATTTGTCGGTAATGATGCTATGGAACGAATGGAACCAAATACATGATTGAGCAATGCCTCTCTAATTGATGAGCCTTCCTCCAAAGAACTAGTGCTAAATTTAATGATTGGGAGATAAGTCTTTGAGGAATAAGTTCCAAGAATTTGTCCCCATTCATTATTATTTTCAGAGGAAAGACATTGGGGAAATTTTATTCTCTCAAGGTAAGAGTTTCTGCCAGAAATATTGGTTATGGTTTTGGACTCCAAAATAAGGGAGGCATAATGAACTGCCAATAAAGGGGGCATGAATTTCATTTCCCCAAAATCTAGTGCCTCAATATCATTGTTTATTTTATCCAGAGATTCCCTTAAATGAATCAATTGATTTCCAATCCTGAAGTTCCAGTCAAATCGAGGGGAAAAAATATTTTCTTGATTTTGTTCGGTACTCAAAGGTTTTTTAAAGTTGATAGGTTGAAAGGTGTTTATGAACTTTGTTCCACAAGGAAGGAAAAGAACAGGGATAAAAAAATACCGTGAATCGGGTATTTTTTGCTAGCCCTCATCTTTTCTTTGATAGAAATTCGGATTGTGAGACAATATGCGTCGGAAGGGTTCAAAGGAATTAACTCCTTTATTAGAATTTCCTAATTTGATGAAAAATTGAGGATATGGTAATTTTTGAAATCGATACGAGACAGGCCAAGAAGGTTTTTGAGGAAATTCAAAAGCTTATGAAGGTTTCCAAAACATGGAAATTGACCTCTTCTATAGAAATCACTGTCCTGGATGGAAAGATCCAACTTGTAGGGCAAGGATTTGTCAAAGAAATGCCTGCTTTGACTACCGGATCCTGCAAGCTGGTGGTCAGGGCACTTTATTGGTTTGACTTGGTAGACATGACCCAAGACAAAATCTTCAAAGTCGTGGTCACGGATGGAGAAGCGATGGTAAGGACGGTGACAGTTCCGGTGCAGACCACTTTTTTTGAAACAGACAGGATTCTGAGGAGTATCCCGCTTCCGGCCAATCCTGAGTCCATTGATTATTGGAAACTGGAATACCAAGGATATACCCTTGACGAACTTCAGTTTAACAATGTGGCTACCAAAATCCCAAAAGCCAAGAAAGAATTCGAGGCATGTATCCGAAAAGCAGCCCTGATTCTTCATCCTTTTAGAATTTCAAATACCGAGTTGCGGGAAATAGTCTTGAAGAAATTGAGGGAAAGGGAGAAAATTGATTTTGAAGTTTGAATGAGGGAATTTTTAACTTCAAGAAGGTAAGTCTTACCCCCTAATATTCATCTAAAAAAAAACATTATTACAATGTTATTTAGGTTTTACTTCCTAAGACAAAACTATCAGCGAAATGAAGAATTTTTGATTTCATTAAAATGATAACTACATTTTGATTCAATGATGACAAAATCATGAACAAAATTCCAGATTATCTCAGATACCTCAAGAAAATCAAACAATTATTGGACATCTATCTTGCAGATCCCCACTCCCCTATGGAAATCCGGTCTACAGATTTACATGACCTTATTATAAAAGATCAGGAACTGGCCCAGGTATTTGAATATCGAAGAGATTTTGGCAGGTTCTTAAGAAAGCAGCATGATGATGGTGTCTTGCAACAAATTATTCCAAATTGCTCTGTTGATACAACAGATAAAAGCTCTTATCAATGGCATTTTCGGAAAGCATTTCGAGATCAGGAAGCTAACAAAGGATTACAGAGTCAAAATATCGAAAGCAAATACAATTACTACTCAAAATCTAAAAATATTACGACCTCTTCCGGTGAAAAGGTTAGATCGAAACAAGAAAAAATCATCTATGAAAGGTTATTACAATGTGATTTCTTAACTATTTTTTATGATCATCCTGTAACTAAATGGGATGAAACCAAATATGTAGATTTCTTTATCAAAAATGAAATGACCAGAAAAACCTACATATGGGAACATTTTGGAATGACCAATTCAGAACCATATATAAATGAAATGGTCAAAAAAATTGATTGGTTTGAAAACCATGAATTTAAGAAATTACAAGATGGCGGAAATCTAATTATAACAATTTATGATTCTGATAAACGATTACTTAGGGAAATTGAAAAATACATTGACATAATTAAAATGTAAATTATTAATAAGGTATTGGCAGTGTCCCTGATGGTAGGTATCTATTTTTTCCAAAAAGCAATGGGCTGAATTATTTGCTTAAAGGTGGCGGTGCGATTAGGATTTTGGAGGTGTGGAAAGATTAATTTAAATGAGTTAGAAGGAACAGGTGATTCACTACTCAAATTTTTAAGATCCTTGTTAACCATTTTATTTTAGCAAAAATACCCTGATCACGGGATAGTAATAAATGGGATTAATCAACTAAATTAGCAGAATCCTTTTTTATGAAGCCCTATTATTGAAATGACCAACCAAAACCCAGAGCAAATCTCCCGAGACAATATTGACAGGCAATTGAAAGCTTGCGGTTGGATTGTTCAGGGTATCAAAGAAATGAACCTGAGAGCTGGCTTCGGAATTGCATTAAAGGAGTATTTGACTGATGTGGGGCCGGCTGACTATGTATTGTTTGTAGAAGGGAAACCTTGCGGCATCATTGAAGCAAAAAGAGAGGAAGAAGCTCATAGGATGCAAGTCCACGAGGAACAATCTGAAGGATATGCCAAAGCCAAATTAAAGCACCTGAACAATGAACCTTTACCTTTTGTCTATATCAGTACAGGTGAAATTACCAGGTTCACTGATTTTTCGGACCCAAAGCCTAGGGCCAGAGAGATATTCAGCTTCCACAGACCTGCAACATTAAAGGAGTGGTTGAAAAGTCCCCAATCACTGAGGTCGAGGTTTTTCGATTTACCGGATTTGCAGACCGATGGTCTGAGAGATTGTCAAATCAATGCGATTTCCAAATTAGAAGCCTCATTCAAAGAAAACCGTCCACGGGCTTTGATTCAGATGGCAACCGGGTCAGGCAAAACCTTTACTGCAATTACTGCCATTTACCGTTTGTTGAAATATGTCAAAGCCAAGCGGGTGCTGTTTCTGGTAGATACCAAAAACCTTGGTGAGCAGGCCGAGCAGGAATTTATGTCTTTTGTTCCCAACGATGATAACAGGAAATTTACTGAATTGTACAGTGTACAGCGTCTTAAATCAAGTTATATCGCTTCAGACAGTCAGGTCTGCATCAGTACCATTCAGCGATTGTATTCGATATTGAAAGGCACGGAACTGGACGAAACTGAAGAGGAAGAAAACCCCCATGAATCCAAATGGCTTCCAAAAGTGATCCCTCCTATCGAGTATGATCCCAAAATGCCGATTGAGTTTTTTGATTTTATCGTCATTGACGAATGCCACCGGAGTATCTACAACCTGTGGAAACAGGTTTTGGAATATTATGATGCCTTCGAAATTGGCCTGACAGCAACTCCCGACAAAAGGACCATTGGCTATTTTGACCAGAACTTGGTCAGTGAATATTCCCATGAAATGGCCGTGGCTGATGGGGTGAATGTGGGATATGAAGTGTTTATCATTGACACCAAGATAACGCAGCAAGGCGGGACCATATGGAAAGGTGAATATGTGGAGCACAGGGAGCGCTTAAGCCGAAAGAAGCGGATGGAACTGCAGGATGAGGATGAGGTCTATTCCAAACAGCAATTGGATAAAGATGTGGTCAATCCCAATCAAATCCGCACCATCATCAGATCGTTCAAAGAAAACCTGCCCCATATCTTTAAAGACAGGTATGATGCCAAAGGAGCTTTTGAAGTTCCCAAGACCTTGATTTTTGCAAAGACTGATAGCCATGCCAATGATATCATAGACATTGTCAGGGCCGAATTTGCCGAAGAAAATAAATTCTGCAAAAAGATCACCTACAAAGCAAGCGAGGACCCAAAAACGGTATTATCACAGTTCCGAAATGATTACCACCCCCGCATTGCTGTGACCGTGGATATGGTGGCTACCGGCACGGATATCAAACCCTTGGAATGCCTGCTCTTTATGCGGGATGTAAAAAGTAAAAACTACTTTGAGCAGATGAAAGGCCGTGGCACCCGAACCATTGATATCGAGAAACTGAAAATGGTAACCCCTACAGCAAGGTTTGCAAAGGACCATTTTGTAATCGTAGATGCCATCGGAGTGACTAAAGGTCTGAAGACAGAAAGCAGGCCGTTGGAAAAAAAGCCTGGGATTCCTCTCAAAGATTTGCTTCAAGCAGTTGGGGTTGGTGCAAGAGATGAAGAATTGTTCACCTCTTTAGCAAATCGCCTGACCAGATTGGACAAACAGATAACCGAAAAAGAGAAAAAGGGATTTGCCGAAAAAGCCGATGGTAAAAGTGTTTCTCAAGTGGTAAAGGAACTGCTGAATGCTTTTAATCCTGATGTGATAGAAAGCGTAGAAGCTAGAATTAAAAATGAAAAGTTGGGGGAAGCACCCATGGAAATTGAAGAGGCTATCAAAACCGAATTGGAAAAAATTCAAAATGAAGCTGCAAAGGTTTTTACAGGGGAACTGAACGAGTATATTGAAAATGTGCGAAAAGCCCACGAACAAAAAATTGATTTGGCAAATCCTGATGAAGTGATAGGTGTAGGATGGGACAAAGACAACCTCAAAAAAGCAAATGAAATCATTGCCAACTTTTTGGAATGGATGCTTGCGAACAAAGATGAATTGATGGTTTTGCAGATTTTTTACAACCAACCTTACCGCAGACGGGATCTGACTTATAGCATGATAAAGGAAGTTTTGGAAAAACTCCAAACTAATAAACCTACCCTAGCCCCTTTTGTAGTCTGGAAAGCTTATGAGGTCTTGAAACAGGCTAACGGATCTCCAAGAAATGAACTGACTGCGATCGTTTCCCTTATCCGAAAAGTCAGTGGAGTGGATTCCACTTTGACCGTTTACGACAAGACTGTGGATCGGAACTTTCAGGAGTGGATCTTTAAGAAAAATGCCGGTCAGCACAATGCCTTCAGTGAGGAACAGATGCAATGGTTACGGATGATCAAGGATTATGTAAGCAGCAGCTTCCATATAGATAAAGAAGATTTTGACCTTGACCCATTCAATAGAAACGGTGGGTTGGGCAAATTCTACCAACTGTTCAAAGAAGATTATGAAAAAATTATCGAGGAATTAAACGAAGCTTTGGCAGCCTGATGACTTGGAACAAGAACATAGTAAACGAACCCTCAAGTGAAGGTTGGGGAGGTCCATGGACTGAAAAAAAACTTAATGCTTTTTCAAAGTATGTTTGGTCATATTTAACTATTTTGAAGAAATATCCACAATGGAAAACTATTTATTTTGATGGATTTGCAGGAAGTGGATCTAAAGAAAGCGATGAAAAAACAGATTTGTATCAGCAGCTTAAAATTTCTGAAGATGAGGAAAGAACTTATAAGGGTGCTGCAGAAAGAATTCTGAATTTGAAGGATGGACTTAGCTTTGACTACTATTATTTCATAGATAAAAACCAAAGCTCGCTTTCGAAGCTAAAGGAAAAATTGGAAGGGTTAAATCTGACGGAAGGAAAAAGTATAAGTTATAGACCGGGCGACGCAAATAAATGGATTAAAGAAATGGCTAGAGCACTTCATACAGATAAGTTCGCTGCTTTAGTATTATTAGATCCTTTTGGAATGCAGATAGATTGGTCTTCAATAGAAGAATTAAGAAATACCCGTTCTGATGTATGGATTTTGATACCAACAGGAGTTATTGTCAACAGGTTATTGGATCGAAAAGGGGAATTAAAAAATATTCAAAAATTGGAAAGCTTTTTTGGACTTCCTGAGTCAAAGATAAAAGAGCATTTTTATAGAAAGGAGATCAAACAAACTCTCTTTGGCGATGAAGAAGAATCCATTTCAAAGGTTTATAAACCCATTGAAAAAATAGCTGCCCTATATTCCCAAAGATTAAATGAAATTTGGAAATATGTCACTGAGGAGCCATTAAAGCTAAAAAATTCTACAGGGGCGACAATTTTCCATTTCGTATTTGCATCAAATAATCCAAGTGCAGTGAGAATCGCAAAAGATATTATTAAACCAATTTGATATGGCACAATCATCAATTGAATGGACTGAGATGACCTGGAATCCAACCACTGGGTGTGACAAGATTTCAAAAGGTTGTAAGTTTTGTTATGCAGAAATTATGTCCCGTAGACTTCAGGCCATGGGAGTAGAGAAGTACAAAAATAATTTTGAAATATCCATCCACGAAAATGAATTAAACACCCCCTATACCTGGAAAAAACCCAAAGTGGTGTTTGTCAACTCTATGAGTGACTTATTCCATAAAGATGTACCGATTGAATTTATCCAGAAGGTTTTTAAAGTGATGAAAGAAAATCCGCAGCATGTTTTTCAGGTACTTACCAAGCGTGCGGATATCCTTAGGTATTATGACAGCGAGGGTTGGTTGGATTGGAGCCATAATATCTGGATGGGTGTTTCTGTTGAAAACAGCCGTTTTACAAACAGAATTGATTTTTTGAGGGAAACCAAGGCGCGGGTTAAATTCCTGTCCTGTGAACCTTTAATTGGTGCAATACCTAGAATGAATTTGAAGGGAATTGATTGGGTGATAGTTGGAGGAGAAAGCGGAAGAAAACCGAGGCCAATGAAAGAAGAGTGGGTAACAGATATTAGAAACCAATGCCATGAAGCTGATGTTCCTTTCTTCTTCAAACAATGGGGCGGTACAAACAAGAAAAAAACAGGAAGAGAATTAGATGGTAGAACTTGGGATGAAATGCCTGAAATAATTGAAACCTTATAAATGAGAAAAGAAGAAGTCATACCAAGTCATTGGAAGTTAAAAAAATTGGGGGAAGTAGCTGTTTATCTAAATGGGCGTGCATTTAAGCCTTCAGAATGGGAAAAAACCGGAAAACCAATAATTCGAATTCAAAATTTAAATAAGGATTCTGCAACTTATAATTATACTAATCACCAATTTGAAGATAAGTATAAAGTAGAAAAAGGTGATTTGCTTTATGCATGGTCGGCTTCTCTTGGAGTTTTTATTTGGAATGGAAATACTGCATGGCTAAACCAGCATATTTTTAAAGTAATACCAAGGGATACATCAGATAAAAAATTCTTGTTTTATTTCCTAGAGAAAATAACCTCAGAAATATATTCAAAGGCCCACGGTTCAGGAATGGTACACGTTACTAAGGGGAAATTTGAAGCAACTGAAATCCCGTTTCCCCCACTCCCCGAACAACAAGTCATAGTAGCCAAAATAGAAGAACTGCTTAGCGAATTAGACAATGGAAAACAACAACTACAAACCGCCCAACAGCAATTAAAAGTATACAGGCAAAGTTTGTTGAAATGGGCTTTTGAGGGCAAACTGACTAATAAGGATGTAGAAGAAGGGGAATTGCCCAAAGGGTGGAAATGGGTAAATCCTACAGATATTGCTTCTCCGGAAAAATACAGTATCGGAATAGGACCTTTTGGCAGTAATCTGAAAGTTTCTGATTACAAACCAACTGGAGTACCCTTGATTTTTGTGAAAAATATCACCAGAAGGAACTTTAGTCTTGTTCAGAAATTTATTTCTACCGAAAAATTTAAAGAATTAATGCCTCACTCTGTTAAGCCCCTTGATATTCTAATTACAAAAATGGGGGATCCACCAGGTGACTGTGCAATTTATCCAGAATCAAGTGCTGAAGCTGTAATTACATCCGATTGCTTAAAACTTACTGTAAATGAAAAAGTAGCAAATCGAAAATATATTTTCTATGTGTTGCAAACTCAAATGGTAAAAAGACAATTAGAATTAATTACAAAAGGGGTTGCCCAAAAAAAGATTAGCCTTCAAAGATTCAGGAATATAAAAATTCCTCTCACCACTCTTGAAGAACAAAATCTTATCGTTGCTGAATTAGAAAGCAAAATTACTGTTTGCGATAAAATAGAAGAAACGATCAGTCAAAGTCTGCTTCAAGCAGAGACGTTGAGACAGAGTATATTGAAGAAAGCGTTTGAGGGGAGATTAATAAACAATTAACCAAAGAATTTAATGAAAATCAATCAAATTTTAGATAAGATAGATGGCTATCAGTTGTTTGTGCCTGCTTTTCAAAGAGAGTTTGTTTGGAAACGTGACGATGCAAAAAAGCTAATCAGTTCCATGCTTCGTGATTATCCCACAGGCACTATGCTTACTTGGGAAACAAACAGTCCGCCCGAACTTAAAGGCGAATACACGTACGATCACAATAAAGGTTCCGTAAAACTAATCTTAGATGGTCAGCAGCGTATTACCACCTTGTATTTGCTAATCAAAGGCGAAATACCACCCTACTATACCGAACATGAAATTATAAATGATGTTCGTGGATTGTATGTGAATATAAAAACGCTAGAGTTGGAGTATTACAAAAAAACAATCATGAGTGGCAATCCTTTTTGGATAGACATTACCAAGATTTTTAAAAACGAAACCAATGCCCTGCAAATAATAAAAGCCATAAAAGAGCAGCAGGAAATTGATGATGAAACACAATTTTTGATATTAGACAACATCAGCAAAATCCAGCAAATACAGAACAAAGAATTTTTAGAACAAACCATTCCCGTTAAAGCCAACATTCGTGAAGCAATTGATATTTTTTACATCGTTAATGCGAGTGGTGTCAACCTTACCGATGCAGAATTAGCTTTGGCTCAAATATCAGGCTATTGGCCGGATGCAAGAGAACGGATTAAAGAGAAACTATTTGAATTGGAGAAAGAAGGTTGGGTTTTTAAACTTGATTTTTTCATGTATGTGTTACTCGGGTGCTTGCATCAGGTAGGTTCTAAAATGGAGAAATTGCATGGGCAAGAAAACCTCAAACCATTAAAAGAAACGTGGCTCGAATTGGAAAGTAACACCCTTGATTATGTGTTTAATATTTTACGCAGTCAGGCCTATATTGACCACACCAAAGAAATCAATTCGGTGTATGCCTTAGTCCCAATAATTGTTTATGCCTTTAGAAAAAAAAAAACAAAAATGACCGATGCTGAAATTAAGAAAGTAATTAAATGGTTTTACTATTCCCAGGTCCGTTATAGATACATAAGTCAATTACCTCAAAAACTAGATAAGGATATTGGCATTGTTTCCAATGAAAATAATCCTTTCGATAAATTGTTGAATATCATTGAAGCAGAGAGGAAATTAGAAATTACTCCCGATGAATTTATTGGTGTCGGTGTAATGCATCCATTATGGGCTCTAATGAATTGGTATTTAAAAAGTCGCGATGCGAAGTGCTTAACGACCGGAGTGAGTCTTCGTAAGAATATGGGTAAAAAATACTCCTTAGAGTGGGATCATATTTTCCCCTTTTCAATTCTAAAAAAGAATGGATACGGATGGGAAAACAGATATAAATATTCTTTAGCACAAGAAATTACCAATAGAGCAATATTGACCAAAACAGCTAACAGAACCAAGTCGAACAAAGAGGCTAAAGACTATCTAAACGAAGTGCAACTTAATTTTCCTAAGGCACTGGTATTGCAATCCATTCCCACAGATACTCGATTATGGGAATTAGATAACTATGAGCAATTTTTACAAACCCGACGAAAACTTTTAGCAACACAATTAAATAAGTTTCTTATGAGCATTTCAGCTACCTCAGACGAAGCCTTAACAATGAGTGTGGAAGAATTGATAGAACAGGGGGAAAATTCAAGCTTAGAGCTAAAAACCACACTGCGTTGGGATTTAAAACTGAATCAAATAAATAAAAAGTTAGAAGAAGTTGTCCTAAAAACCATTGCAGCTTTTAGCAATGGAGAAGGTGGTACTCTAATTATTGGCGTAAACGATGAAGGTCGTATCGAAGGTTTGCACCATGATTTTGCTACCTTAACCAATGGAGATAAAGACAAATTTGAACTACATCTGCGGAATTTGGTGATTAAGGAATATAGCCTTGACTTTGCTACCAACAACCTGAAAATATCATTTTATGAAATTGAAGAGAAAGAAATTTGTATGGTTGAAATTAAACCGGGTCTAAAGCCTTTGTTCACTTCGCTAACTGATATCCATGGTAACAAAACACAGAAATTCTATGTTAGAAGTGGGAATTCTTCTCAAGAAGTTTCCCTTCATGAGATAACAGAATTTATAACCAAACGATTTGATAAATAGAGAAAAGCCAATTTAAACAGAGCCAGAACACATGAAGTAAGGAAACCAATGGCCAAGTTTGGTTCTAACTCTAAAGTTAAGGCAGAGTATCTTGAAGAAGGCGTTTGAGGGGAAATTGGTAGAATTTGAAATAGAAGAAATAGATTAAAATGGCAGCACAACGTAACCATATTAAAGTATTTGTGGCCTCAACGGTTTACAATTTTGAGTATATTCTTAAACAAGTATATGAATTACTTGACTCTTATGGATATGAAGTATGCATGTCACACATGGGTACAATTCTATTAGACAGTTCACAATCCAATCTAGACAACTGTATTGATGCGGTTAATACCTGTGATGTTTTCGTGGGTTTTATTAGACCTGATTATGGATCTGGGGTTTTGGATAAGGGAGGTAAATCAATAACACATTATGAGTTTGAAACAGCCTTTAAAAGAGGAATTCCAAGATTTGTTTTGGCTGATTATAGGGTTGCATTTACTAGGGCTTTATTCAAAGAATCATTTGTCATTGAAGATTCTTCAGCCAAGAAAATAGAATTTGATCAAATATCGTTTGAAAAAAGTGGAGTTATGGATACCCGATGCATAAGAATGTATAATGAAGCTATAAAGGACAAAGAGAGACCGGCTTCAAAAAGAACCGGGAATTGGGTGCAGGAATATATACAATATGGTGATATTAAAATGCATCTTGAAAGTCAATTTAAATTCCCAGAACGCATCCAAAAACTAATTGATAAATCTAAAGGAATATGAGCGCAAAATCATTTATAAAAGAACTCATTGACCAACAAGATAATAGTTCACTTGTGTTTGATGCAATTTGGGATGAGGAAGATATATTGAAAACCATTTGTGCCTTTTTAAACAGTGAAGGTGGTTGGATTATAGTCGGTCATAATAAAAATGAAGTAATTGGCTTACCTGAAATTACAAATCAAAGCGTTGAAGAATTAAAAAAGAATGCATTGGAAAGAATTTTTCCTCAACCACTAATTTATGCCCAATTGGAACCAATAGGCGGTAAATCTGTTGTGATGTTTAATGTAATAAAAGGCTCTAGACAACCTTATTCTTACAATAAAAAGTACTATACACGAAAAAGAAGTAAAACCGTAGAAGCTAACCCTGATGATATAAGTTTGATTTTAAGGTCATCGAATCAGTTTACCTCAAGTTGGGAAAAACTTACTACCATTGATGCCACTTTTGAGGATTTGAGTGAAAGTGAAATTATTTCCACTTTAGAAAGAGCGAATATTCTGGGAAAAACGAAATCATTGCCGGAAAACCCAAAGGATTTTTTGAGTTATTTTCAGTTAATAGACTATACAGCTGTTAAGAATGGAGCAGTAATTTTATATGGTAATGAACCAACTAAGTTTTTTACACAATGTAGAATCAGAATTACCAATATGCCTGAAGGTGTTACAGGTGATCAATTTAATGATACTGATATAATTGAGGACAATCTGTTTGTTTCTTATAATAAAGTGATTAACTACTTAAAGAAAAATAATCCTATCATAAGTGAATTTCATCAAGATAGAACTACTAGAATTGATCGTGAAAAATATCCGTTTTTTGCATTGAGAGAAGCAATAGTAAATGCAATGGTTCATCGAGATTATGGAGATATGTCAGGAGAAATAACAATCAATATCCATAAGGAAAAAATCGAAATCATAAATTCGGGAGAAATTCCTTCTGACATTATTTCCAAGAAAAATAGAATAGAATCGCATCATTCAGTATTGAGAAATCCTACAATTGCACACATGTTTTTTCTACGTGGTGAAATGGAAAAATTAGGTAGGGGCTTGTCATTAATAAAGAAATTATTTGATGAATCTGGCTTAAAATTACCTGAATGGACATTTCAAAGCGGCTACACAACACTCACATTATTTAGTAATCGAGAAGGAATTAAAGTAAATGAACGAATGATTCATTTTCTTTCTGGAATGAATCTGGATAATTCATACTCTAGTGAAGATTATTTAGAGTTCTTTCTTGGAGAAATCAAAGACCGCACTGCTAGAATGGATCTTCAAAAACTGACTGAAGGAGGTTGGCTTAAAAAAGTCGGTGATGGTCCACAAACAAGGTACACTAAAACCAATAAAAAATTGCCGGATAATACCGGATAAGATAATGAATATCAGTGTTTGGGTCTAAATTCCCATGGATTCTAGTTCAAAGTGAGTCTTGAATAATTGCCGGATATTGCCGAATAAACTTTATTCTATTAAAAATTGATTGCCGGAAATTGCCGGATAGCATAAGAAATAAGTCTTAAGTAAATAAAAATCAACAAAATCAATAATTGGCAATTGCCGGATAATGCCGAATTGAAAATAAAATATGAGCAATAACACCTCTTCTATAGTTTCCAAAGTTTGGTCTTTTTGTAATCCACTTCGAGATGTGGGTGTAGGATATGGAGACTATTTGGAGCAGCTTACCTATTTGCTTTTTTTGAAAATGGCAGATGAATATGCCAAACCTCCCCATAACAGGGTATTGCCTATCCCATCTGAATACAATTGGGAAAGTCTGACCAATAAAAAAGGGGCAGAACTTGAAGTCCATTATTCCACGCTGCTCCGCGAGTTAAGTACTGCCAAAGGGATTTTGGGGCAGATATTCACCAAAAGCCAAAACAAAATCCAAGACCCTGCCATGTTGGCCAAAATCATTGATATGATTGACAGTGAACAATGGCTTGTCATGGGTGCTGATGTCAAGGGAGATATTTATGAAAAACTCCTGGAACAAAATGCGCAAGATGTAAAAAGCGGTGCCGGGCAATACTTTACCCCTCGGCCTCTTATCCGGGCAATGGTAGAATGTGTACAGCCCAAGCCGATGAAAACCATCGCTGACCCAAGTTGCGGTACTGGGGGGTTCTTCTTGGCAGCCTATGATTATATTGTCGAGCATAACCAACTTGACAAAGAGCAAAACAAGTTTCTGAAGTTGCAGACTTTTTATGGGAATGAAATAGTAGCCGGCACGAGGAGGTTGGCTCTGATGAATTTGTTTTTACATAATATCGGGGATATCGAAAGCGATAATTTTATTTCTCCCGCCGATGCATTGATTGCGGCATCACCGATGACTTATGATTATGTCTTGGCTAATCCTCCTTTTGGCAAAAAGAGTTCACAGACTTTCACCAATGATGCGGGAGAACAGGAGAAGGACGATCTGACCTATAACCGTCAGGACTTTTGGGCGACCACAAGCAATAAGCAGCTGAATTTTGTTCAACATATCCGTTCGATGCTCAAAACGACCGGACTGGCGGCGGTTGTTCTTCCTGATAATGTGTTGTTTGAAGGTGGTGCCGGTGAGACAGTCCGCAAAAAACTGTTGGAGACTACTGATTTGCATACCATTCTCAGGTTGCCGACGGGAATATTTTATGCACAGGGCGTTAAGGCAAATGTGGTATTTTTTGATAATAAACCTGCGAGTAAAGATCCATGGACTAGGGAGATATGGGTATATGATTACAGGACCAATATCCACCATACTTTAAAGAAAAATCCATTGAACATTGAGGTTTTGAGGGATTTTATTGAATGCTACAGGCCAGAAAACAGAAACAAGAGAAAAGAGACATTTGATGTAGCATTCAATCCTGAAGGGCGATGGAGGAAATTTACTTATGAGGAGATCATCGCAAGGGATAAAACAAGTCTGGATATTACATGGCTCAAAGACAAATCATTGGCAGACCTTGACAACCTTCCCGATCCTGATGTTTTGGCAAATGACATCATTGAAAATCTTGAGGCGGGATTGGAGAGTTTTAGGACTATTTTAGCGGCATTGAATCAAAAATAATCAAATGGAAATGATAAATATATTTGAATTCAACTCTAGAGAATCTTACTTCAAAGCCCTATATGAGGAACTTATTAAAAAGGAAAATCGGAGAAGTTTAAATCTGACAAGAGCTTGGGCAAAGCAATTTGAAAAATATTCTTCAGGTGTTTATTTCATTTTTGAGAATGATGATTTAAAATATGTTGGTGAAACAGGAAGTTTATATGGAAGAATGGTGGATTTGTTAAATACAAAAAACCACAATTTAAGGCGTGCATTGGGAGAAAAATTTTTTTCAAGTGAAGACGGTTATCTAAAAGCAACTTCAAGAAGTTCTTTTATTCCTGAAATCGAGAAAAAGTTAAATGAGTACATAATTGAAAATCTTTCTGTGTCTTGTATTACTATAGAAATCGGTAGAAAGGAGTTTGAAGAATGGGTAACTGGAAAAAATTCGGAGCTCCTGCTATACAACATAAGAAAGAAGCGAAAAACAAATGATAGTTTTAATCTATAATCCTGAAACCTGTGGCTAATCATTTACAGCACACTTCCATGTTGTTAGTCTAAGGATTAAGTTAGGATTGCTCAAAAAAAAAATATGGCACACCTGGTTTCCATAACTTGTCCCTAATCATTCCCTACTGTTTGCTCCCATTTTCCATGGCCTTCATTCCATATTTTAATCAGTCTTTCGGAAAACAGCCTGATACTTTCTTTAGTCTGGGAATCCTTATAAATACCGGCTTGCTGGTTAAATAAGAATTTTTCTGTTTGCAGTTGTTGTCCGGTAGTTCTGGAATTGATCCAAATCTTCTGAGAACTTGAAGCACCCAAAAAGGCTACCGCAACTGTGGCTCCGGCACTGACCACGGGTAAGATCCATTCAGGGAATTTAGAATCATATATTGATTGTAAAGACAAAACAATTGTAGTCACTGCTGCCAGCAGGATACTCTCATATTTATAAAAGTAAAATTGTCTTTTACTTTTCGATGCCTTATTCCTAAAGTGATCAAATAGCCTTTGCCATTCCATATTGATCTGGACCAATTTTTCATCCTCTGAAAGTCGGGGATTTAATATTTGAATAGTAGAGGGATCTGTTTTTTCCATGATTTGACTGTTATCATTATATGAATTTTTATAATTCAATTACAATTTATACAGTGGTCTCCAATGAATTTTGGAAATGATAAAAGGATGGATTTACAAATTCTACCCAGTCCTAGCATCAAACATTTGACTAGACCCGGGTGGGACGCCTCTTTTTTAGTTTCCTATTCCTTTAATCATTGTTTAAATTTTTTATTTCTTTATTTCAGGGAATAATCTTCTTAATTCATATTCTCTATCATTTCCTTTTGCTAATTTATCATAATAAGTTTTTAATTTATTAAAAATTGTAGGAGATAATTTCTGTGTAGGCATTAAGTCTAATACTTTTTCTAATGCTTGTATACCCCAATATTGGCCAAAAGGTGTAGGATCCAAAGTAAAGGCATTTACCAATTCTTCAATGTATTTGTATTCAGGTTTCACATATAAATAAGCATACCCTGCTAACCTTTTCCCATTATCTGTTTCTTTTAATGCTTTAGATACATCGAAGGTCGGAAGAGAATTACTTAATGCCATCATTTCTTTAACTATCTCTGCCATTTTTGTAGTTCGCATTTTTCCAGGTTCCCAAGAACTTCTAATGTTATCATATGAAATACTCAATTCATTCATTTGTTCTTCAGGAATTTCGTTCGATTCATGTGATAAGGTTGATGGCTTTAACATTGCAAATTCTGCTTTCTGTAGAGCACTTTTAGCAGCTCCTGCTGCATCTTCTGTTTTTTGTGCAATAATACGAAGTGCTCTTTGATCTGCCTCAGAGAAGGCTCCTGCGAGATAAAGACGCGTGGTTATGTATCCAAATAAAAACCCAAGAATTGTATAGCTAATTATTGTGCCGTACGCAAACGCCAAAGAAAAATCCATTGTTGGTCCAGAAGGCATAGACAAACCTTTAGCAAAAACATTTGCTACTTTAGATAAATATGGGGGAAGATTTATTAAGTTGACCAACCCTAAACCTACTATAATTTTGGTTAACCAATCAGAAATTTCAGTTAAATTAGTATTAACTTGTTGTTGGTAAGCAGGTGTAGAATTTGATCCATTTGGTAAAGGAGTTTGGTTATTTTGAAGAATTTTGGGTATCCCAAATAAAAAACCGATTGCAGCACCAAATAGAAGACAAGCTAGCATCCAAATAAAAATTATAGCTTTTCCTGTGGAATTTACTCCAAAAAATAAAACAATTATAATACCAAAAAATAGGATTATCCCTGATAACCAATTCATCATTCTCATTGAAGGCCCTTTAGAATAGTCAGGGTTTTGATTAGTTTTAATGGACCATCTCATATATAATTTTTTTAATTTTCATCAAAAAAAGTTACTGATTATTGTTCAAAATCCATCAATTTTTTTTAATGATTTTTATAACAGAAAAATTAATCGAAATAAAATTTAACAATAATACTTATCCTTGGATAGAAATTGAAAAAATTAAATTCATTTTAAAGAGCCATTGTAAGGAGATAAGTAAAAAAGAAATTAAAATACCCTATTCAGGGTATTTTTTGTTTGAAAAGGAATTTCTACGTTTAATAGTTTTTAATCTGATTCGAATAAATCAAGTATTTCTAAAATTAATAATCCATGGCAATGACAAAAAAAATGTTTGCTTTGATATTTTTCATAAGCACCCATGTGTTTGGACAGAATGAAGAGTTAACTATACTTAACAAAGACAATAAAGATGAAAAATTGTCTAAAAATGATATTAAGCCTTTAATGAATAATATATTTTCTAACCTAATTGGACCTCAAACAAATAATATAATTGGTAATTTTTCTACAATTGATTTAGCTCTTGGAGAGGTTAATTTGGCAGGAAACGTTATTTTTGATAACGGTTCTATATTGGGAATTAAAGCCTCTGGAAAAAGTACAAATGGAATCCTTCCAATTTTTTCTAACTCCGATTTTAATTCTAAGGTTGGAATAAATGTTCAATATAACCTGTTTACTTTAAGAAAATGGCAATCAATATCATATACTCACCAAAGTTTTTTGAATTTTAGAAAAAAAATAAGGACTATCAATTATGAATTGGAAAATAAGAATTTGGAAATTAATGCAGATGGTGAAAAAATTAATTTGAATCAAGAAATTATTAAAAGAAACGAGGAAATAAAAGATAAAAAAAAATTAATTGATAAAATTGATAGTCTCTATAAAGTATCAATAAGTCCAACTGAAAAAGAAGAATTAATTTTAAAGAAAGAAAAATTATTATTAGAAATATTGATTTTAGAGAATAAGAATAAACAAACATTATCTGAAATTGAAAAAATTCCGAGTAAAGCTGCTCAAACAAGTATTGTTGGAAATGATGCAACGGAAAAAAAGAAAGAAGCATTAAAAGAGCTTAGAATTGAAGGGTTTTCAATTTTTTGGATTTCTTTAGGATATGGAATTTCAAATAATTCATTTAGAATAATCCAACCATCTGAATTATTCGAAAATCAAATCGTGAAGACAAACTTTTTAAAGAATGAGGTAAACATTCAAATAAATTATTTTAAGTTATCACCATTTAAAAATAATTCAATATTTATATCTGGTGGAATAAATTATTCAATAGATGATAATTTCAATTCTTTGAAAAAAACAGATGTTGAAGAAACCAAAAATATTGGTCCAAACCCTGGTGATCGGGAAATAGTAAACAAGTATGTGGCCTATCAGGGAGAATACATATCAAACTTAAATAGGTGGTCATTAACTAGTGATTTTTTTTATTTTCTCTTCAAAGATAACCAAGCTGCTTTACACATTTTTCCAAAATACAGTTTTGGTACTTCATTAAATCCATACACTAATCTTGGTTTAGGATTTTTGTGGGGGATTCCTAAAAAAGGCGAAGCAACAAATATTGTAAACGCAGAATTATTTGTGGATTTATTTGATGTTAATAATAGAAATAATTCTGAATTAAAATTAATTGATAGAAGTACAATTGGGTTAAGGTTCACATTTCCATTTAATTTTAAATTAAAAAAATGATAAATTATGGCAAAGAAAGCAACAACTCCGTTAGAAAGTATTTTAATTTCATATCAAGCAAGATGCAGAGAAGATAAATGGGTAGGTCCTAAGCGGAAAAATGCAGACGATGCTTATGTGGATGGCGAAAATCATAGGAGGGACCAACCTAATGATAATCATTTCATTGATGTGATTGTAACTCAAAAGATTATGTATACACTCAAACATAAAGGTTAAATGTCTCAGTAAAACTTATTTGGCAACAGGGCTGGTAATTTTTTCCCTCGTTGTGGCAAGTTGATTTGAAAAGGATTGGTGATTTATTCTACAAATTCGGTATTGGGGATTTTCAATCTAGGGGAATCGTGACCGAAATACCAACTCCTACTTATTCAAATCCCCTGGCGGCGGTGCAGGGAAATTTGTTTGAGTAAAGTATTTTGCGTAGAACCTTCACCGGGGCTACGGAGATTTCGCCCCGATTGGGCTGTTGGTCTACCCCCTGCCCCCTGAAGGGGGTTTTTTATTTTCAGGAGGAGTTTCTCACCATTTCGGTAATGAGGATTCTCATTCTTAGGTAATTCGTGACCGATCCCGATAGTTATCGGGACGCTCTATCTCCAACTTTTACCATGGGCTGCGGTGCATAGAGATTTGTGTAAGTATGAAAATCAGAGAAGCACCTTACCCAGGCTACCAAGATTTCGCTCCGATGGAGCTGAAGGTCGAAGGGGACAAAATTGGAAGGTTTCTCCTACCGTTTCGGTAATGAGGATTCTTATTCTTAGGGGATTCGTGATCGATCCCGATAATTATCGGGAACCTTGGTACCCGTCATTTTATCCCCGAGCGGCGGTGCATGGAAATTTGTTTTAATATGAGAAGTGAAGTAGCACCTTGCACGGGGTTATTAATATTGAGCCCACTTCGGGGCTGTTGCTCTGCCCCCTGAAGGGGGTTTTTTGTTTTGAGGAGGATGCTCCAACCATTTCGGTAATGAGAATTCTCTTTCTTGGGAGATTAGTGACCGATCCCGATAATTAT
>NZ_JAMFLG010000053.1 GCF_023502205.1 Aquiflexum sp. TKW24L
TAGCCATCGGGGTTCATCCGGGGCAAATAACCTGACGGTTTTCAATCCCATTCGGGATTGTTATCGGGTGTTGACGTAATTTCCACTATAAGTTTAAAGAAATAGATTAGTATCTAGTGAGGAAGAAGGTTTCTTTATAATCCCTACAGACAATCGTAAAAAGGAAGATCAGTACCGCATAAAATCCCGAAGGGATTGAATCCCCATTTGGGGTATTTACCCCGAAACCCCGCTATCGGGGCGATGGCTTGGCCAAAATCCTACACTTACTGGAAATACCAACCTCGAATGGATTTGAATTCAAAACTTATCCCAAAACGAAAGGTCTAAGATTGTAAATCCCTTGTAATTCCTTTGGCCAAACGAATCCAAAACTTACTACTTACTGAAAATCCCGAAGGGATTGAATCCCCATTTGGGGTATTTACCCCGGATAGAATCCGGTGGCTTGGCGAAAAACCTACACCTATCGGGAATACCAATCCCAAAAGTGGTTGAATTCAAAACTATTTATCCCAAAAGGAATGGTCTGGACTTGCTACAGTCTAAGGTTGTAAATCCCTTGTAATTCCTGTGGTAAAAACGAATCCAAAACTTACTACTTACTGAAAATCCCGAAGGGATTGAATCCCCTTTTGGGGTATTTACCCCGGATAGAATCCGGTGGCTTGGCGAAAAACTTTCACCTACCGGAAATACCAACCACGAATGGGGTTGGATTTCACCCCATGGTTAGGAACCCTGTGAACCCATATAAATAAAAAGACCAAGGATAAAAGCAAGTGCTCCTATTGCAATTCCTAAACTAGTATTTATTGCTGTTGACTTTGCATCAGTTTTCCTGACCTGAACTTGTACGATGTCTTCAACCCTGATGGAAATCAGGTTTTCTTTAGGTCGCTTAGTCCCAAATCCTCTTAAAACCCCAGCTTCTGTTGTTACAAATTCTAAAATCCTAATATTCCCACTTTTTTCATAAACCTTTATCCTATCTCCGGGCTTTAATTTTTGAAGTTGCTCTGCCATTGAAGCAGATTCTGTTTTGGGCTTTACCTTTTCAAGGTTTTTGTAGGTTTTACAGGAAGTGCCTAATGCTGTAAGCAGAATAAATAAACCTAATAAATGGATAATTTTCATGACATGTTTTTTTGGGTGAAAATTTATGAAAATTAATTTACTCAATACTTATGCAATATCAAATGCTTCTTTAAAGATCCTCTCAGGTGATTGGTATTTTTCACTCGGAATTTTGTGGTGGAAACTCAAGATTAAAATTTTGATTGAATGTGATTCCTTTTAAAATCCTGATTTAGTTAATACGATGAAAATGCGATAGTACCCACAATCAACCAGGTGGCAAACAACCCCGCAGGTATGGAAATGATTGTCACAGGCCAGTTAGTTTTTTTCACCTTAACCTGATAAATGTCTTCTATCATAATGGAAATTGGAATTCTGGCAAATTCCTTAATGTGGATTCCTTTTATTTCCCTTTCATCAAAAGATGAAAATTCCAAATTCATAAAATCCCCATTTTTGACATAAACCTTTATCCTATCTCCGGGCTTTAATTTTTGAAGTTGTTCTGCCATTGAAGCAGATTCTGTTTTGGGCTTTACCTTTTCAAGATTTTTGTAGGTTTTACAGGAAGTGCCTAATGCTGTAAGTAGGATTAGTAAACTTAATAAACGGTTGATTTTCATGATATCTTTTTGGGTGAAAATTAAATATGAAAATTTACTCAATGCTTATGTTCCATCAAATGCTTCCTCAAGATATCCTCCCCAAAATCATTTCCCTTTTCGCGGAAGATGGAATGGATATGGTTGGCATTGTCCAAAAAACCGACGTTGTCATATTCAATAATAAAATCAGGACTATGGATCATGTAATAATGTGGTTTCATGGGTTCGTAGCTTCCGATCCATGCAAAATACACTTCATCCATTCCCCTTGCATGCAGGATGGCAAGGTATTCTTCCGCCTTTTCCTTTTCCATATTGTTCATGTATTCCTCGATCAGGTAATGGAGTACTTTCATTTGTTCGGGACGGAGTTCCGAACCTTTGATTCCCATAAATTCTTCATACCACTGCGGCCTGTCAGGATTGGTGAGGATATCCTTGGGAACTTCCTGACTCAAGGTTGCCTTGGCTTTTTGGGCATCATCCAAAGTATTGACAAACCAAAAACCATAATCTTCCTCTTTGCTTAGCGGCCTTAAACCAGCATATTGGGTGACTTCCACTACAGCCGGGTCAGAACCTAGAAACAGTGGCGTCATGGTATACGAATCCTTGGTCACTGTCAGGTTGATGGAAAGATGGTGACCCTCAAACTTGAAACCCCAAGCCGCGTCCATACCGGGATTGCCGAGGAGGGCGAGGTAATAATTGCCGTAATCCCAATCCAATGTGCGGATAAAACCAATCATCTGCTCATCAATCTTCTCCCGCTGATGGGCGATCTCAAAGATCTCGTGCAGGATATCATCCACCTGCATGATGGCAAAGGTCTTCAGGTATCCCTGCGAACTGAAAATCGTGCTTAGGATTTTGTGGAAACTGATCTTGCTCTGCTCCGACAAGTCCCCATACCGCAGCCCTTTTCTTGGCGCTAAACCAATCGGAAGGTTGGTCCATTTTGTTCGGAGGCTGTCATCCATCGAGAAGAGGACGCTGTACTTTTGGTTGGAAGAAAGGGTTTCCAAAAAATCCACAGTTACCTTGACCATGTCGGTTTTGGATTGAGCAAAGAGTCCGGTGCTAAAAGTCAATATCAGGGTAAGGAGCAAGAGGGATTTTTTCATTGGGAAAATCAGGGTTTAAGGAAAAGGACGGAAGACGGAAGTCGGAAGACCGAAGTACCGGACATAATTGCCTCTTGCCAAGAATATTAATGAATAACCTTTTAAGAGGAATAATGACAAATGCATAATTAATCAGACACTTTTGACATAAACTTCGGTAGCTTTTCCGGTATCTACATATTGGAAAGACCGGGTCAGCTTGATGGCCCCCGAGGGACTGATGTCAAACTTAAGCTTGTCGAAACTCCCCTCAGGATTGCTTGGGTAGACAAAGAGGTTGTTGCCTGCATAGACATATTCTTCTCCAAATACTTCATTCTTGACCCAAAGACCATTTTGGTTATTGAAAAGGGTGAGTGTTTTCTTAGGATCATGTTCATGGACATAGGTTCCTGTCAGCTTTTCGATGGAAGCAGGTTCGACGGCCAAGGTCCTTGCCATGCCCACATTGAAGACTACTTTGCTGCTGCCGTTTGGATTGTCCTCCACTTTCAACTGACGGTCTTTGGCAGCCTTGGCCCAAGGGTCTTTGGGGATGTTTTTATCCCCCGTAAAATACAGCTGCGTCACCAAAGGCTGATAGCCATCCGCAGTCACCATCATGTGAAAATGCGCGGGACGGATCAATCCTCCTCCCGCATCGTAAGGCACAGGAATGATGGTCTCAAAGGAATAATTGCCATTGGCATCGGTATGGACGGTGCCACGGTATCGAAAAGCTGATGTAGAGTTGTCATACACACCTTCTTCGTCACAGTGCCAAAGCTCGACCTTGGCGTTTTTGTAGGGAGTGGTGCAGTCCTGATGGAGGATTTTGCCGAGGAGTTGTACCTTGCGGCCATTCGAACCTGCCACCACCAAGTTGCTACGTCCGGGACTGCCGGGTCTGTAAAATGGTCCTAAGATATCAGAAGTCGTGGCGCAATCTCCCACATACCTTGTCCCGTCAAAGCGTATAAACCCGAAAGCACTCACAGCAGTGGCGCAGAGGGCTGATGTTTTGATAAAGTTTCTCCTTTTCATCTTTGTTTTGGATTTGAATTAAATGGTTCAAAAATTCATTAAGGTGGTTATCATATTTTCCCAAGGATCTGTTTCTCTTACTGTGGCATAAAGAAGCTGTCCGATCAGATAAATGGCCAGGCTGATTCCTAATGCCTTTTGACCTTTAGGATTGCCTTTATCCAGAAAGAGAAAGAAAATCAAAATGACATTGATCAATGTATAGGCGAAATACTCAATAGGTATAAACCCCCATAAAAGAAATGTCTCAAACCAGAAAACAAAAATCCTATCCACGGTCGGGCCCATAAAAGTCAGCGCAGCAGCCAGGATATACCTTGAATGCGGAATACGGTCCTTCCTACGGTAAATGGCAAGTAAAAAAAAGATAGCAAGCCATATAATATAAAAAACCGGCAGTCCCATTTCAAAAGCGCTCAAATGGAGTATTTCTGCTTCGGTAAATGTGGCCATTCCTTCTGCAACCTTTGCTTCCACCCGTAATTTGTAGGCAAAGTAACTGGCTTTTATCATCATTGCAGAAGTGATCAGCACCAAGGGCATGATAAGGTAACTCAACTTTCCCAAAGTCCTGTGGACTGAGATTTTTTTGTACTTGATCAATAATGGTTGTACGATAACCAAACCCATCCAGAGTGCCATACATGCAAAATGCAAATGGACTACAGAAGGATGAGGACCGAGGAGGGCTGAAAAATAGGTTTTATAGAATCCAATAAAAGCCAACAAGATAAAAATTAGAAACCAGTAACCGAGGTTATTGTAAATGCGGTTTGTTTGTATGATGGTAGGCATATATTGTTTTTTGTGTAACCTCACCAATCTAAAAAAAAATTTGGTCAAATCCGCTTTTACCCAATGAATCACGTACCAACAGGCCCATATTCTTCCCGAAACAGGGGGAATATTTTTCGGGAATGGTTAAAAGGAATCAAATAAAAGTTACTTCCGCTTTGAAGATAGTCCATAAACTATCCTATCCCGATATGGGACTTTGGCTTAGAAATTGGAAACTATTATTTAATCATTCATTATTTGATATTGGACGTTGTAATCAAAACTGAAAACAACACCATTCATTCCAACCGAAAACTAACCAAAAATGAGAACTTTTATTTACTCAATTTGCCTTTTATCTCTCACTTTTATTTATCAAAATGAAGCTAATGCGCAGGCTATCCTAGACCTTGAAACAGGTGCAGTATTCAACGGATACAATGATGTCCGAATTCCGGGAGATCAGGGGACACTTTTTTCCCTGACAGATGACCTGAAGGCTGAAACCAAAATATTTTACCGCCTGAGAGCGAGCTACATTATCAAATCGCGCCACACCATTTCGGTGCTTTACGCTCCTCTTGAAACACAATCACACGGGAGTGTAGGCAATGACATTTCCTTTGAAGGGGAATTATTTCCTGCCAATACCCAGTTGAACAGTACTTATAAATTCAATTCATACAGGTTGACATACCGGTATGACATTGTCCAAAATCCGAGGTTTGAATTTGGGTTGGGAGCCACGGCAAAAATCAGAGATGCGAAGATTGCGCTTGCATCGGCTAACCGGGGATCGGAGAAGACCAATGTAGGCTTTGTACCGATTATCAATTTCAGGCTTTTGTGGAAATTAGATGATAGGTTTGGATTCCTCTTGGATGGCGATGCGCTTGCGGCACCTCAGGGAAGAGCCGCGGATGTGTTGGCTGCTGTGACATATAATTTGTCTGATCATTTGAAAGTGAGGGCTGGTTACAGGATTTTGGAAGGTGGTGCTGATAACGATGAGGTTTATAATTTTTCTTTATTCCACTATGCTTCAGTGGGTATAGCTTATAGTTTTTTGAGGTAAAGGATTTAGCACCATAGGGCGTATTAAATAGTGAAGACGGACAAATTGTTACATTGATTCACCAAATGACCACAATGTGGTCAAACCTTACCGATCCGCCCCCAAGGGGGGTACTTCGGAAGTACCCCCTCCCACTTCAAAGACGAACTCACTCACCTTTTTGCCTACCCAGTTCGCCTTTTAGGTGGAGTCACTCATCTTTTTACTGAACAGGGTCACCTTTTTGGTGAACTCACTCACCTTTTTGCCGAACCGGGTTACCTTTTTGGTGAACTGGTTCGCCTCGGAGACGAACTCACGCACCTTTTTACCGAACTGGTTCACCTTTTTACAGAGTGTGGTAGTCTTTTTACCGATCCGTCTGACATATAGGGTCCGAGGGATTATATTTTTAGCAAACCTTGGGGCCATTTTGAAATATAATCAAGGCTTGGTTTCGCAACCCGGACATGATTTACAACCATTCTTGTACGTAAAAAGCAAATCAGAAATAAATAAGTGTAAAAATGACAGTTTTTTGTATCTTTCTTTAAGAACAGTAAACTCCCGAGTAGCATTAATGCCTTCTAACCACAATTCACCAATAACAAATGACCTATTAACCATAATCCTCTACCATGACCTACACACCCAAAATCTTTACCCTTCAGGCCTTTTTGTTCTGTTTTCTTGTCTTTGCTTCCGCTGCGATGGCACAGGACGGGACGATCCACCCACTCGAGACACCGGCAGAACCGCGGGCCATCTTACTCGGCACGGGCGGTGTCGATAACCAACCTGCTCCTGAGACTTGGTTCCGTCAGTGGGGCGATCCCATGGCCCGAAATATCTCGACGGCCACCCTCACTCCTTTTCTCCCCGAACCGGGAAAGGCAAATGGTGCTGCTGTGATTGTCGCGCCGGGAGGAGGTTTCAGTTGGCTGTCGATGGGCAATGAAGGTTGGGAGGTCGCAGAGGCACTTGCCAAGCAGGGAATCGCTGCCTTTGTTCTAAAGTACCGCCTCAACCCAACTCCGGAGTCTTTGGAGGATTTTACGGAATGGATGAACCGTCCCCGCAACCCTGCCCCGGCTCCTTCTGCGGGTTCTGCACCGAGTACCCCTGCACCCCGACCGCCACAGCGCGACCTTTCCAACCAACTCCAGGATGCCGAGGCGGCTTATGCCATGATCATTTCAAGAGCTGAGGAGTGGGGTGTCGACACTGACCGAATTGGAATGATCGGTTTCTCGGCAGGTGCCGGGCTGACCATGCACTCTACCCTACACTCTAAAACCATGAACCTTGCCTTTATCGGACCGATCTATGGCGGTATGGGACCTGTGGAAGTTCCAAAGAATGCGCCTCCGATGTTCAATGTAATTGCGACGGATGATTTTCTTTTCTTAGGTCAGACTGGCGTGATTGAGTCTTGGTACAAAGCCGGGATTCCTGTCGAATTCCATCTTTATCAAAATGGTGGTCACGGCTTCGGCCTCGGCAATCCCAACCGGACTAGTAACCGGTGGTTTGATGCTTTTATATATTGGTTAGAGGTAAATAAGTTCCTTGCCGAAAAGTAAATCGGGGAAATATAAAACTTACCAAAATTGAGAAATACAACAATCCCGAAAATGTTCGACACCCTTCAGGGTCGGTGAGGTAATTTGATGTTCATTAATCCACGGGTTGCGACCCGTGGTTATTTTTGTCGGACCATTTCATGGTCTTTTAGAGGAGGAAATACCAGTATTTAAAATACCGAAATGGCTGGGATGGATTTCTAATTTCGATTTTACATTTATAATAATTTTTCATTCCAAACCGGAACCTATTTTAATTATTTATCACCAAACAATGTACTTTCCCACCTATTTTTCAAAAAATAAATTTATGTTTGGAGTATGCTGAATGCTACCCAAATTCATTTTAATCCTCCAATATCAAAATATACATACTTTTTTGTATCTATCTTCATAATATTCTATTTCAGCACTTTAGATTCCTATGCCCAAAAACCTCATCTAGACGACAGCTTTTTTAAGCAAGGTTTGCTTGAATTAAAATTCCAAGAAAGTTGGCGGTACCAACCCGGCGACAATCCCGAATGGGCAAATCCTGATTTTGATGACACGAGTTGGTACAGCTTAAACCCAATAGGGCTAAAAGCCTACCAAATGCCTGATAGCCTTTGGTCAGGTTATGGTTGGTGGCGGATTTCCTTTACAGCGGATCCAAAAACCATTGAAGCCATAGAAAGGCTTTATTTTTACTCTTGGGGAGCAGCAGAAATTTACCTGGATGGAGAGCTTGTAGCTAGTTATGGAAGTTTTTCGCAAGACAGCCAAAATGAGAAAACCTACTCTCCCAACTATGATGGGGACAGGCCATTTAAAATCAAACCACAGGACGTACATACCCTTGCCGTCAGGTTTTCTAACCATCAGGCAAAAAGAAACCATCAGATCTATCGGTACTTTTCTGAAAACCTAGGCTTTAACATTGGTTTTTCGTCAGAAGTCCGCGCTCAATATTCAGATTTTCGCTTTGCAAATAGCTTTGCCACGCTCTCGGTAATCGTGGTGGTGCTCTCTATCTTATTGCTTTTGCATGTGCTTTTGTATGTCAAATTCAGGAGAGAGGAACCTTACTTGGTGATAACGCTCGTCACCTTTTTCTTTTTATGTGCCGCTGTTTGCGCTCATATCCTGTTGTTTGTCGATCTAAACGGCTTCACCAATCCGATTTTCAGCAGTATCTTAAATTCCACTGCTTTTGGTTTGGGATATGGCTTATTGCCATATTCATTAAGCACACTGTTTAAAATACAAAAATTCAAATGGACCAGGCATTTGGTATGGTTGGCGCTATTTAGAACCGTCAATTACTTTGTCCATGTTTTCAATTTTATCCTTTTTGATGCTGTCATCATCCTTGCAGTCATTATACTGATGGTGATAATCATGCGCATAGCCATCAAAGGAAGAAATAAAGGGGCGCGTTATGTGGCATTTGGTGCCATTGGAACTTCGTTTTTCTTATTGGTCAACAGGATGATTGTTGCTGATATCATTTCGCTGAGCACTTCACTTTATTATCTTGACCTGATATTGCTTTATATCAGTTACCCATTGGGTATTTACATTTATATCACCAATCAATATGGCAGGCTTTTTCTTGCGATGGAGCTTGAAGTGCAAGACCGGACCCACCAACTCAATGTCATGATCAGCGATCTGACCCAAACTCAAAAGGAGCTTTCCACAAAAAATGACGAGAATGTCCTGTTACTAAAGGAGATACATCACCGTGTCAAAAATAACTTGGAGGTGGTGTCAGGTTTGTTGGCTTTACAGTCTGCAAAAATAGATGATCCCAATTTGCAGGAGGTTATGCTGTCAAGCCAAAATAGGGTAAAATCTATGGGTATTCTACACCAAAAGCTTTATCAAAGTGAGCATTTGGCATTTATTGAAATGAAAAATTACTTTGAAAACCTCTGTGAGAATATTTTGGACTCCTACAATGAAACCGACCGGATCAAGGTAAATATTGAAATGAATGAGCTTGAATTGGATGTAGATACGGCGGTTCCCTTGGGTTTAATAGTCAATGAACTTCTGACAAATTCTTTGAAATATGCTTTTCCCAAAGGAGAAAAAGGGAGGATTGAATTGAGTTTGAAAAATTTGGCTAAAGACAATTTTCAATTAAAAATCAGTGACAATGGTGTAGGAAAACCCTTGTTTGGAAAAGCATTGGGAACCGGTTTTGGAACGCAGTTGGTGGATTTGCTTACCCGACAGATTGATGGGAAATTGATACAGGATGTCAGTAACGGAACCATGATTTTAATAAATTTTGAAAGGCAGGTAGCGGCCAAGGTTTAAGGAACTTGATGTTTCATTGTTGGGATTCTGGAATTCCTTCATTTGGACCATTAATTTAAAAGAAATGGCCCCGAGGCGGACTGAATGATTTTTATACTTCCATCAATCTCCATGCACCGCAGCCCTTGGTTTATAATCGGATGGGTTTGGTCCCGATAACTATCGGGATCGGTCACGAATCTTGTAAATAGGAGGATTCTCATTACCGAAATGATTAAGATACATGTCTTTGTTCTACTCTTAACATTCTTACCAAATTTCTATAGGTTTCATTCCTTAGTCACTTTTTGTCTTACCACAAAAGGTAACCATCCCGATAGCTATCGGGAGGCAAGAAATTTTAATCCTCCCCCACACGGTGCCCCGCCGGCCCGGTAATCCCGACAATTGTCGCGGATTCTTCCTCCCCGCTGTGGTTTCATAGGAAGATTTTTCTTAAGAAAAAGACTCTAAAACGACAACAGCCCCGAAGTGGGCGAAACATACAAGCCATGGGTAAGGTGCTACACTCCATTTCATACTTTCTCTAATCCTCATGCACCGCAGCCCATGGTTTAGAATCGGATCATTACGTCCCGATAACTATCGGGATCGGTCACGAATTTTCTAAAGAAGAGAAATCTCAAATACCGAAATTGTTGGAGTAAATCTATATGTAAACTTTTTCAATTGAATGAACCATAAGTTTTGATTGAAAACCGTTTTTTAATCCCCCTACCCCTCCCCTTCACCACTTCCTCTGCGCCCTCCGTGACCTCTGGGGTAAATCCATCATAACCAACTTTTTACCAATCAAAATGACTCTTGATGCAAATCATGGTATTAGCTGATTTATGTCAGGTTTTTATCTAGTTTAACTAGATACTTTTAACACAATACAACGAGCCATTACCAACCAAAAATTCCCTGTCATGAACAACCTGAAATCCCAAACCATCCTCGAAGAAGCTGACGAAATGCTCCACACCGCAAAAGAGGAACTCTGCAGACCCGAAGAAGATGTCGTCCACTATATGGTATGCAAGCATGCCTATAAGGCAATCACAAAATACATGGCAGGATACCTTATCAGCCAAGGACAGGCTGTCACTTATTCCAGTTCCATCTCTGATCTTTTGGAAAAATGCCGCAACATCAATCCTACTTTTCAAAAACTCAACCTTGATCCGCTTTTGCGCCAAGGCAATCCGGAGGACTTGTGGATGAATACCCACACTGCAAGAGAGTTCATAGACCTTGCTTCCAAAACAAGAAACATGATCGGCTTTGGCTGACCACAAAACATACCGGAGAAACTCCAAAAAGGATGGTTTTCATCCTTGGAGTCTCTGCCTAATTTGATTTTTTAAACCTCTCAAACCAATATCCTTATGCATTTCAATCTGTTGAAAAAATCATCTAATGTCATGGAAAATAAAAAAAACAACTTCAAATACCCCGGAACAAGGGTTGCGATGGATGGAAACACCGTCGCCATCATGTGTGAAAGGGAATCTTCCGATGCCGCAGGAGCCTACCCCATCACACCCTCCACTCAAATGGGTGAATATTGGGCGGAAGAAGCTGCAAAAGGCCATCTCAACATATCGGATAGGCCTTTGATTTTTATAGAGCCGGAAGGTGAACATGCCGCAGCTGCCGTTACTGCCGGTCTTTCCATGACGGGTTTGCGTTCGGCTAATTTTTCCTCAGGACAGGGTATCGCCTACATGCACGAGTCACTCTATGCCGCTGTCGGCAAAAGACTCACCTATGTGCTCAATATCGGAGCCCGTGCCATGACCAAATCTACCCTAAACGTCCATGCAGGCCATGATGATTACCATGCCATCGACGATACAGGTTTTTTCCAACTATTTGCCAAAAAAGCACAGCACGTTGCTGACCTCAATATCATTTCACACAAAATCGCCGAGCTTGCCCTGAACCCGGGGGTAATTGCCCAAGATGGATTTCTCACGACGCACCTTATCGAGTCGCTGATGCTTCCTGAAAGGGAGCTCATCAAAGAATTCCTCGGTCGTCCGGATGACATCATCCCCACTCCCACTCCGGCACAAAGGATAATCTATGGCGATACCCGTCGTAGAATCCCCGAAGTATGGGATGTGGATAATCCCATGATGGCGGGCATCGTTCAAAATCAGGATTCCTACATGCAAAGTGTCGCCGCCCAACGGCCTTTTTTCTTTGACCATATCAAAGACATCACCGACCAAGCTTTTGAAGATTTTTATGCCCTCACCGGCAGAAAGTATGAAAGGGTGATGACTTACAGGGCAGAAGATGCCGAATACCTGATCCTTGGGCAAGGCAGTGTCGTGTCAAGTGCCGAAGCGGTCGTGGATTACTTGAGAAGAACCCGCGGACTGAGAGTCGGGGTCGTTGACTTGGTGATGTTCAGGCCTTTCCCGGCAGATCTTTTGGGAAAAATTCTGAAAGGAAAAAAAGGCGTGACGATTTTGGAAAGATTGGATCAACCGCTTTCTGAGGATTCTCCGATTATGCGCGAGGTGCGTTCTGTCATTACCAAATGCATCGAAAACGGAAACCACAAAACAGACCTTCCCTATCCCGAACTTCCCTCCTACACTGCCAGTGAAATGCCTGCTTTGTTTACAGGTTCTTTTGGAATGGGCAGCCGTGACCTTCAGCCCGAAGGCATCATCGGCGCTGTTGAGAATATGTTGCCGGACGGCAAACACAAAAAGAGATTTTACCTCTCCATTGACTTTATCAGGGAAAATGCTTTCACCCCAAAACAAAGGGAACATCAGGAAAATATCCAGGAAGCTTATCCAAATGTAAAGGAACTCGCTGTCCATGGTTCTGAGAATCCAAACCTCATGCCCAAAGATGCCATCACCGTCAGGTTCCACTCCGTCGGTGGTTGGGGTGCGATCACGACAGGTAAAAACCTGGCCATGACGCTTTTTGACCTGCTTGGCTATGACATCAAAGCCAATCCAAAGTATGGCTCTGAAAAGAAAGGTCAACCGACTACTTACTACTTGGCGGCAGCTCCGGAGCCGATCACCATCAACTGCGAATACTACTTTGTCGATGTGGTGCTCTCTCCAGATCCCAATGTATTCAAACATACCAATGCCTTGGCAGGATTGAAAAACGGCGGCGCATTTATCATCCAAAGTGAAAGAAAGACCGCAGATGAAGTGTGGGCAGACATTCCAAAACATTACCAAAAAACCATCATAGACAATGACATCCATGTATTTTATGTAGATGGATTCAAGATCGCAAGGGAAGAAGCCACAGATCCCGAGCTCCAGCTCAGGATGCAGGGAATTGCTTTCCAAGGGGCTTTCTTCGCAGCTTCTCCGCTGATGAAAAAATCAGGGTTGACAGATGTCGCCTTGCTCAAAGCCATCGAGGACCAATTGCAACACAAATTCGGTGGCAAAGGTCAACGCGTGGTTGATGACAACATGCGTGTCGTCAGACGGGGTTTTGACGAAGTCTATGAGATCAAAAACAAAGTCCTTGGACTGCAGACCGAAAAATCAAACGGTCAGCTGATTCCCGTCATCCCGACCATGCTCAAGGACGCTCCAAAAAGCCAATCCAACCTTACCGATATCCACCGGTTTTGGGAACAGACAGGAAGTTTCTACCAAAGTGGCCGAGGAAATGACAACATCACTGATCCATTTATCGGTCTCAGTGTCATCCCGGCAGCCACTTCTGTGTTCAGGGACATGACAGGCATCCGTTTCGAACACCCGGAATGGGTAGCCGACAACTGTACTGCCTGCGGCAATTGCTACACCATCTGTCCTGACACCGCCATTCCCGGATTGGTAAGCGAACTTTCGGATGTGCTCGATACCGTTTTGAAAAGGGTAAAAAGAAGCCATGAAAAACTGGATTTTCTTCCCAAAACAGTCAAGCAGATCGAACCAAAAATCAGAGCGCTTTTCAATGAACCACATGAGGGTGTCACGGTCAATATGCTGATTAATGAAGCAATAGATCAAGTATTGGAAACTGAAGCAAAAGATTCCCTTTTGAGAATGGAGCTTGGGTGGTTTAGGGAAGAATTGGGAGATTTTCAATTTGCCCTTACCCGACCTTACTACGACCTCCACGAAAAAAAGCAACCAAACAGCGGCGGTCTGTTCAGCATCACCATCAATCCCAACACCTGCAAAGGCTGTATGGAATGCGTGAAAGTCTGTAACGACGATGCCTTGAAAGTGGTCAAGCAAACAGACGATTCCATAGCAAAATTGAGAGAAGAATGGAGCGTATGGTCTGACCTTCCCAATACACCAAAAAAATATAATAGAATCGACGATCTAGAAGAGAAAATCGGTCCACTCGAAACCATCCTCCTTGACAAAAACGCTTACCAGAGTTTTGCGAGCGGTGACGGGGCTTGTTTGGGTTGCTCGGAGAAATCAGTTGTCCACCTTTTTATGGCCACTGTAGAATCTCTCATGCTTCCTCGTGTAGAAAAACATGTGGCGTACCTAGAAAGCCTGATAGGCAATCTGGAAAAGCATATCCAAAGCAGGTTGATGAAATCCATGAACCTCATGGATACCGACCTGATGTCCAAAATCGTCTCAGAAACCCAAGGCACTGACCTGACAATTTCAGGCATTGCTAGCAGGATGGAATCTGAAAGGGGAACAGACCCTATCGATCCGGATTGGTTGACAAACACTACCAATATCCTTTCGGGACTAAAAAGCCTTCTTTGGAGATACACAGGAGGAACCACCGGAAAAGGCCGATCCAGCATGGGTATGACCAACTCCACAGGCTGTACCTCGGTATGGGGAAGTACTTATCCTTACAATCCTTATCCATTCCCTTGGGCAAACCACTTGTTCCAAGACAGTACCTCTTTGGCGATGGGGATCTTTGAAGGCCATATGGCAAAAATGTCAGATGGGTTCAAGCTGATCCGAAAAGCTGAAATGGAGCTCAAAGGAAATTACAATCCCAAAGAACAAAAAGAGTTCTTCACCTACTTCAATTGGGAGCAATTCACAGATGAAGAATGGAAATTATGTCCTCCGGTAGTTGCCTTGGGCGGTGACGGTGCGATGTATGATATCGGATTCCAGAACCTTTCCAGGATGATGGCCTCCGGCAAACCCATCAAAGTAATCGTCGTCGATACCCAAGTTTACTCAAACACCGGTGGTCAGGCTTGTACCTCAGGATTTATCGGGCAGGTTTCTGACATGGCGCAATATGGCAAAGTCTGGAAAGGCAAGTCCGAACCAAGAAAAGAAATCGGACTCATCGCCATGGCACACAGAAATACCTATGTGATGCAGGGAACTTTGGCCAATACAAGCCACATGATCGAAGGATTTATTGAAGGCTTGTTGACCAAGCGTCCCGCACTATTCAACCTCTACACTACCTGCCAACCCGAACATGGCGTGGCCGATGACCTCGGTGCACATCAGGCGAAGTTGGCGATGGAATCAAGGGCTTACCCCATATTCAGGTACAATCCCGACAAAGGAAAAACACCACAGGAAGCTTTCGACTTGGATGGAAATCCTGCCATGGATCAATTGTGGCCAACTTATGAGTTGAAATATATCGAAGGTGGCAGGCCAAAAACAATGACCGTAGCCATGACATTTGCAGATTTTGCGATCACTGAAGCAAGATTCAGGAAGCATTTCCGAAAAGCCCCAAGAGACACTTGGAATGAAAACATGATCGTCTTGTCCGAATTCCTCGAGATGGACAAGAGTGCCCGAGAAGGCAAATTCCCATATATCTGGGCTGTTGACCAAAAGCAACTCCTTAGCCGCGTTTTGGTAGCAAAACCAATGGTAGAATCCTGTGAAGAACGCCGTGATTTTTGGATCATGCTCAGGGCCATTGCCGGAGTTTCCGGCACCAAAGAACTTCCTAAAGAAGATGTGGAAAGCAAAGTCCGCGCAGAAGTAGTCAGCAGGATTGCAAGAGGCCTGATGAAAATGGCCGGAGATGATGGCGCAGGAATCATGGACTTGGTACAGGAAGACCCAAAAGTAAATGGGAATGGCGCACCCAAAGCTGCCGCCACTGACGCTATGGCTCCATGGATCGAGACTGAACTTTGTACCTCCTGTGATGAATGTACCAAACTCAATGGCAACATGTTCGCCTACAACAAGGATAAGAAAGCCTTTATCAAAAATGCAGATGGCGGAAGCTACATGGACTTGGTCAAAGCTGCCGAAAAATGCACCGCAGGCGTAATCCACCCGGGTTTACCTGCTGACAAGAATTTTGCCGATTCCGAAAAATGGATCAAAAGGGGAGAAAAATTTAACTGATACCGTGCTGAACCTTCATTCACATACCTTCCGACACGGGGTTCATCCTCCGGAAAACAAAGAGGAGACCAATAAACTGCCCATCCGGCAGTTTCCTTTCTCTCCCCTGATCATCCTTCCCATGCAGCAGCATATAGGCGCTCCTTCACGCATCATTGTGAGGGAAGGTCAGGAAGTGGTGAGAGGGCAACTTTTGGCAGAAGCCAATGGCTATATGTCCGTGCCGGTTCATGCTCCTGTTTCAGGAAAAATAAGAAAAATCGCCAAGGTCCCTGTCATTTCAGGACAGATGACCGAAGGGATATACATGGAGACTTTCCATTATTCAGGTCAAGAAGTCAATGAAGGAATTCCTATTTCCCTGGAAAACGCAAGTCCTGAGCAAATCCTCAAAGGCATCCAAGATGCCGGGATTGTGGGTTTGGGTGGTGCGGCATTTCCTACCCACGTCAAACTCAAAATCCCTGAAGGAAAGGTTTGTGACTATCTGATCATCAACGGCATCGAATGCGAGCCTTACCTCACAACCGACCACCGGGTCATGCTCGAGCAGGCAAATGATATTTTCACCGGTATCCGGTATCTGATCAAAGCCACCGGTGCCAAGGAAGTCATCATCGGCATTGAAGGAAACAAGCAAGATGCCGCAGACCATTTGACCAAACTCATTCCTGCTGGCCTTCCTGTGACTGTCCAAGTGGTCCCTGTCAAATATCCCCAAGGCGCCGAAAAAATGCTGATCACTTCTTTGCTTGGCAAGGAAGTTCCATCCGGAGGCTTGCCGATAGATGTGAATGCTGTCGTGGTCAATGTGGCCACCACCGCAGAGATTGGCAGGCTGCTGCCGCGTGGTCAGGGAATCCAAGAACGTGTGATTACGATCACCGGTCCCGGTGTCAAGAAAAAAGGCAATTACCTGATTCCCGTCGGAACACCTTTGCGGTATGTCCTCGAGCATGTCGGAGCTGCCGAAAATATCAGTGAAGTCTATATGGGTGGTCCCATGATGGGCGTGGCTGTCTCCAATCTGGATATTTCTATTGTCAAAGGAACATCAGGAATTGTTGTTTTTGGGGAAGACAATATCAACAAAACAGAAAAAATATTTCCCTGTATCAAGTGCGGTGCCTGTGTGGATGCCTGTCCCATTTCCTTGAATCCATCGAAATTGGGCATTTTGGCAAAATCAGAGGCTTACGATACCATGGCGGAGGATTTCCATTTGATGGATTGCTTCGAATGCGGTTCCTGTTCATTTGTCTGCCCGTCCAATATTCCGCTTGTACAGTATTTCAGACTGTCCAAAGGAATTGTCAGAAAACGCAATACTGCCAAAACAGCAAAAGCCAATGTTTAGCAAAACCCTACATATCAGCACTTCTCCGCATATCCGACAAGGAATGAGCACGGACATGATCATGCAGCATGTGGTTTGGGCCATGATGCCGCTTGTTATTTTTGCTGTAGTTTCATTCGGGTTAAATGCACTGTTGGTGATCATCACCGCAGTGGTATCGAGCGTCTTGACAGAACATGCGCTATGCCGCTGGTCAGGAAAATCCTCTACCGTTTCGGATTGGTCGGCAGTCATCACAGGCATTTTGCTTGGACTGACTTTGCCCCCCATCTTTCCGCTTTGGATGACTTTCCTTGGAGGTGTGGTATCAATTGCTATCGGCAAATTTGTCTTTGGAGGATTGGGGTATAATGCCTTCAATCCCGCTTTGGTCGGCAGGGCTTTCCTGCAAGCCGCATTCCCTGTCGCCATTACGACATGGCATCCCTCCTTTTTGGAAGGAAGATTTTTAAGCATTTCAAAATCAGTAGCCGCCTTCCCATTTTCAACACCTGTGGTAGATGGGATTTCGGGAGCTACTCCCCTATCTGCTTTCAAGTTTGACAAAGTCACAACCGATACTGCTGACCTTGCTTTTGGATTGATCAATGGCTCTACAGGAGAAACTTCCGCTGTGCTGATCATTCTTGGAGGGATCTATTTGGCAGTAAGGAAAATGATGAACTGGAGAATTCCTGTCGCCATCCTTACTACTGTTTTTGTCTTAAGTTGGATATTATATATCATTGACAACCAAGTCTATCCTTCACCTCAATTCATGCTCTTTTCGGGTGGATTGATGTTGGGTGCGGTCTTTATGGCCACGGACATGGTCGGTTCGCCGATCACTCCAAGAGGTGTGATGGTATATGGCGCATTTATCGGATTGATAGTCGTTGTCATCCGGATTTGGGGAGGACTTCCCGAGGGGGTGATGTATGCCATTCTTTTGGGAAATGCACTGACGCCACACATTGACAACCTGATCAAGTCGAGAGTTTACGGTACCAAAAAGACCAAATCATGAGCGCAGACAAAACCATATCGACCCAACCCAACAGCACAGCAAGCAGCAAGAAAATGCTGATCGCCATGGTAGGCATTGGCGTTATCTGTGCTTTGCTGATTGTATTGAGTTATGAAGGCACCAAAGAAAGGATCGAAATCCTAAAAGCCGAAGCCCTCGAAAAAGCAGTATTCAAAGTTGTCCCCGGCATCTCCAAAACAAGGATTTTTGAGCTGACAGCAGAAGGAACTTTCGTGCCTTCAGATGGCAAAGACAGAAGCAAGACTTTGGTCTATGCAGGATATGACGATACGGATGTCTTCAAAGGTATCGCCATCGAAGCAAGCGGACAGGGCTATGCAGATATCCTGCGGATCCTGTATGGCTATGACCCGGAGACGCAAACTGTGGTAGGATTTTATGTTTTGGAAAGCAAGGAAACCCCGGGATTGGGAGACAAAATCGAAAAGGATGATGATTTCCTCGCCAATTTCAAAGCATTGACCGTGGCACTGACAGAAGATCTGAGTAAAATCCAAAATCCTGTAGTCCCGGTGAAAGAGGGTATGAAGAAAAATCCTTGGGAAGTCGATGGCATCACGGGTGCCACCATTTCGTCCCGCGCTATCGGCAATATCATCGGTGAAAGCTCGCTAAAGATGGTCCCCTTGATTTATAAGCAACAGGAAGTATTCAATTCGGCAATAAACCCAACCTCCAAATGACGTATTTTACGGGATTCGTCATGCTGAACGTAGTGAAGCATCTCAAAAATGATAGGAGATCTTTCATCCTTCCCGAAAAACGGGACAGGCTGTACCTCGGATTCAAGATGACGCACCAACAAATGCCAATTTTAACAACTCAAAATGACACCAACAAAAATCGCTGACTTGAAAGCAGGACCAAGCTCCACAGATGAGTTTATCAAAGGGCTATGGCGTGAAAATCCTGTCTTTGTACAGGTGTTGGGGATGTGTCCAGTTTTGGCGGTTTCCAATTCCGCCATCAACGCCCTTGCAATGGGATTGGCAACGGCTTTTGTACTGATCATGTCCAATATACTGGTTTCTTCGCTCCGCAATTTTATCCCGAAGCAAGTCCGAATAGCCTCCTACATCTTGATCATTGCCACTTTCGTCACAATCGTGGACTATGCGATCCAGGCCATCAGCGTGGATTTGCACAAAAACCTTGGGGCGTTTATCTCCCTGATTGTGGTCAACTGTCTTATCCTGAGCCGTGCTGAAGCTTTTGCTTCCAAAAATACCATGGGAAAATCCGCCTTGGATGCCTTGGGCATGGGACTGGGATTTGTGTTTGCCCTGTTTTGCCTCGGTGCGGTCAGGGAAATATTGGGAAATGGCAGCATCTTCGGATACATTGTCTTCCCTGAAGCCTTTCAGGAATGGATCATCATGATCCTCCCGGCAGGCGGCTTTTTCACCTTGGCACTGTGGCTTTTCCTCTTCAACAATTACAAACTTAAAAAAGCAAAAGCATGAAATCTGAATCCCTTTGGTACATATTCATCAATGCGAGTTTGATCAACAATTTCGTGCTCGCCTATTTTCTGGGAATCTGTCCTTTTCTCGGTGTTTCGGGAAAAATGGAAACTGCCACAAAAATGGGTGCTGCCGTGACTTTCGTCATGATCATCAGTTCGGTCTGTGCTTTTGGCATTCATGCACTGCTTGTGGCCATCAATGCGCCTTTTCTGCAACTCATCAGCTATATCGTCGTCATTGCAGCTACTGTTCAGCTGGTGGAGATGGTCATCAAAAAAATGAGTCCGGCGCTCTTCCGTTCCTTGGGGATTTTCCTCCCTTTGATCACCACCAACTGCGCGATCTTGGCTGTTGCCTTATTTCAGACAGCAAAAGGATACAGTTTCTTTGGTAGTCTTGCTTTCGCTTTGGGTGCAGGGGTTGGCTTTACGCTTGCGCTGATCCTGATGGCGGGAATCAGGGAGCAACTTGATTTTGCCGATGTGCCAAAAGTCGTCAAAGGTACCGTGATCACTTTGCTGGTCGCGGGGATATTGTCATTGACATTTATGGGATTTTCGGGATTAGGGTCTTAGGGGGCAGGGGGCAGTAATCAGTGAGCAGTGGTCGGTAAAAAGTAAGAAGTAGAAGGTAAAAGGTAGGAAGTTTGACCGATGTCGGATGACCGATGACCGATGAAGGTAGGAAGTATGGAAGTGGGAAGTTTGACCGATGACGGATGACGGATGACGGTAAGAAGTGGGAAGTTTGGAAGTGGGAAGTTTGACCGATGTCAGATGACCGATGACCGATGAAGGTAAGAAGTGGGAAGTTTGGAAGTGGGAAGTTTGACCGATGACGGATGACGGATGAAGGTAAGAAGTGGGAAGTAAGGAAGTGGGAAGTTTGACCGATGTCAGATGACCGATGACCGATGAAGGTAAGAAGTGGGAAGTTTGGAAGTGGGAAGTTTGACCGATGTCAGATGACCGATGACCGATGAAGGTAAGAAGTGGGAAGTTTGGAAGTGGGAAGTAAGAAGTAAGAAGTGAAAAGTAGACAGTAAGCAAAAACAAAAATGGAAACAGTTTGGAGTTTTGTGATCGGGATATTGGGGTTGGTGGGCATGATTTTGATTTGGGTTTTGGTCCAATCCTATTGGCGCAAAACCTTTTCTGAAAACATCTCCGATGAGGATGTCCTCGCCGAGAGAAGAAGCTGCGGGAATTGTGGCTGTGTGAAGGTGTGTGAGAAAAAGTCAACAGTCCATGGTTCACGGTAATGCAGTGGTGAGAGGTAAGTGGTGAGTGGTTAGAGGTCGACAGTCCACGGTCGACAGTCCACAGCGGATGTGTCGATAGTAGAAAGTTTTCGGATTTTGTAAACAGTCCACGGTCCACGGTCGACAAACCACGGTGGGCAGTGTTCATAGGGCAGTTGTCGGATCACAGTAGGTGTATCAAAATGAAAAAGTCAAAAAAAAGAATCATGATTAGATGTTAAGCAGCTGCAACATCGGTCTTCGGTCTTCCGTCCCGATTGAAAAAGAATATACAGAAATAAAATTTAAACCATAAAAGAAATATCAAACTCTAAATACCTTCACTATGACCTATTTATCAGACCTCAATACAAAACTGCAATACAAAGCAAAAGTCAGGAAAACCAAGCGCCTGACTCCTGCCAATACAGAAGAAATCCGGGAAATCATGATTGAAGTGGAGGATCCCGGGTTCCAGTGTAAAGTAGACCAAAGCTTTGGCGTGCTCGTGAAGCATGACAGCGATTTTGGAAATGAATACCACCACCGGCTTTACAGTGTGGCCGATATTCCTTCCAAAGAAAATGGCAAAACACTACTGACCATGTTGGTCAAAAGATGCTCTTATGTGGATGAGTTCAACGGGGAACTTTACCACGGCGTAGGTTCTAGCTACCTCTGTGACCGGGAGGTTGGCGATGTGATCAACTTAACGGGACCTTTTGAACTGCCATTCAAAATCCCCGAAGACAAAAACTCCAACCTCATCCTGATCGGAATGGGAACCGGCATTGCGCCGTTCAGGGCATTTGTGAAGCATATTTATGCAGATGTGAAAGACTGGAAAGGAAAAATCCGCTTGTTCTACGGCGCAAAAAGCGGTTTGGAACTCCTCTACCTCAATGACAAAGACGGGGACTTGACAAGCTATTACGACGAAGCTACTTTCGAAGCCTTCAGTGCTTTGAGCCCAAGGCCGCATTGGGAAGATCCGATTTCATTGGATGCAGCGATCGAGGAAAGAGCGGAAGAGGTTTTGGAAATGCTCTCCTACAGCAATACCTACATCTATATCGCAGGATATGAAAAAGTCAAAGAAAACCTCAACAAGGCTTTTATCAATATCATGGGTTCAAAGGAAAAATGGGAAAACCGAAAAGCGGAATTGATTGCAGGGAAAAAGTGGGCGGAAGTGATTTATTGAAAAAATGACCGATGACCGATGACCTCTGTTGGTGTTGCGTCATCCTGAAGGAGGAACGACTGAAGGATCTCATGTATTTTGATGAGACACTTCGCTACACTCAGTGTGACG
>NZ_JAMFLG010000054.1 GCF_023502205.1 Aquiflexum sp. TKW24L
TTTAGCTCCCTTTTTCTTCCCTTCATACTTCTTCCTCCCTCAACCTTTTTTCAAATCTCCTCGATTTCCTTTCCCGGCTTTGGGTAACTCAATCTTGCAAGCTTTTTACCAACATGGTATTCGTCCAATCCAGAAACAGTTACCGTACCCAATGCATTCAAATCCAATGAGCCATCTGTTCTCAGACCTTTTTCCTCTACCCAAACATGCTCAATAGCACCTATGAGAAATTCAGTACCGTTGACTTGTAAGGTTTGGGTTTCAACAAATCTGCATCCTATTTTTACTGGACTTTTGGCTACAAAAGGGGCAAAGAAGTCTTGGAGGTATTCTTCTCCCAATCCTGTGGCATCAAATTCCGATCCGGAATACCTCGCTGCAGTCTGGTGAGCTTCTCTGTAAAAATCTTCTGTGACGTGGTTGAGTGTGAAAAATCCTGTTTGAAGAATGTTTTCGAAGGTATGCCTTTCTACAGTATGCGGTCTAAACAATATTCCAACCAAAGGTGGAGTGGCACCGATATGAAAAATCTGAGAGAAAGGTGCAAGGTTTGAAATGCCTAGCAAGTTTTTGGTGCCGATAAGGTTCAGGCTTTTGTAACCTGAGAGGCAATTGATAAAATCTCTTCTAAAAGACGATTCGGCTTCCAAAATGGAAGCCTTATCGAAATGCTTCATCATATTAAAATGGCTTCTTCAATGGAGTTACAATATTTGATATCGAGCAAATGAATGATATTGTCAGGATTGTTTTTGATGATCTGCTCCTTGGCGATCATCACCATTTTTTCAAACCATTTTTCCTCCGGTAGGATTTTGCGGTGCTGGTCAATTCCGAGCTCAAGCATTTTGTTTTTCCAATTTAGAAAATACCATTCCATGCTAGGTTGATGGAAGGCTCGCAGGGATCTTTTATCAAAAATGAATTTTTTAAATTTCCCTTTTTCAACGACTTTGCTGATTTGGAAAAATGTATACTTGAAATCGTCAATAGGAATATAATCCGTCAAAAGCTCACAGATTATCATTCCTTTCTCGTGATTGGCATATACCTTGGAATATTTTTCTTCAAACATCAGTTCAAAGTTGTTTAGCTCGATGGCAGTGGCTGTGATATTCATGATTGTGTCAGGGATTGTAATTAGTGAAACGACCGGTTTTTCATGTTTTTGCCATTTGCAACTTCTTCTTTGAAGCTACCTAGATTCTCTTCAAGACGTATGGCATATTCCAAAGTTGTCTTAATCAACTCTTGTTGGGACTGAATCTGCTCCTTCAACCTAGAAAGCTCCCTATTCATATCCCCTAATTTGGCTTCATACTCTTTCTCAAGCCTTTCTTTTTCCAGTCTGGCTTTTTCCAGTTCTTCCTTGAAAATCAAAAATGATTCTGGTGGAGTCCTCATAACATTTAATACTTTATACTCAGGGAGAATACCCATTTCTTATACAATTAACAGCCCTGATTGTTTGAAATCTTTAAAATTTACATGCCTTTCACAGACGACATTCCTCCATCAAGGTGCAAGACCTGACCTGTCATCCACGATGTTTGATTGGAAAGCAAAAAAATCGCCGCTCCTGCAATATCCTCTGGTTGCCCGTATCTTCCCAAAGGATGCCTTTTATTTGAAGCTTCTTTCTTGTCCTCATTACCCAAAAGTGCAGATGCCAATGGCGTATCTGTCAAGGAAGGCGCGACTACGTTGACCCTAATTTTATTGGGCGCCCATTCTGCTGCAAGTGACTTTGCCAATCCTTCGACAGCTCCTTTTGCACTGGAAATCGAAGCATGAAATCCTAGACCAACCTGAACGGCTACAGTACTAAAAAGCACCACAGAAGCCGTTTCTGATTTTTTCATTCCTTTGAGACAAGCTTGTAGTACTTTCACAGCTCCCAGCACATTGACTTCGTAGTCCTTCTGAAAATCCTCGATCGAAAACCTATGAAACGGCTTCAGACTGATCGTGCCCGGGCAATAAACAAGACCATCGATGACTTCTGGAAGTCCCTCAATATTTTCAAATTTTTCCGTAACATCTAAATGGCCTTTACCCTCTCCGGTTCGGTGATAAGAAAAAATATTGGCTTCTAAAGCTTCCAATTTTTCAATGATTGACTTTCCAATACCTGAGTTGCCGCCAATGATTACAATGTTTTTATTCTTCATAAATAGGTTTTTATATTAAATCAATCCAACAAAAATTTGTTTGAAACATGAGGTATAAAAAAAACCGGAAAAGTGATTCCGGTTTTCAATGTTTCAGTTTTCAATATTTCTATTTCATGCTGATATATTTCATGAACTCATTTCTTGAATGTTCATCTTTTTCAAATTTTCCGCTGTAAAAAGAGGTGACTGTTGCACTATTCACATCCTGAATCCCTCTGCTTGAAACACACATGTGGTGCGCATCTATAATGATGGCGACGTCATCTGTACCAAGCATTTCCTTCAGTTCATTACCGATTTGCATCGTTAGTCTTTCCTGGACTTGAGGTCTTTTTGCAAAGTACTGTACGATTCTGTTGATCTTAGATAATCCTATGACGGTCCCGTTGGAAATGTAGGCAACGTGTGCTTTTCCTATAATAGGAACGAAATGATGCTCGCAGTTGGAATAAAAGGTTATATCCTTCTCGACCAACATTTCATTGTATTTGTATTTGTTCTCAAAAAGCTTAACGTCAGGCTTGTTTTTTGGATCCAAGCCACTGAAAATCTCTTTGATGTACATTTTGGCAACTCTTTTTGGGGTTCCTTTGAGGCTGTCATCTGTCAGGTCTAATCCCAAAACATGCATTATTTCTCTAAAATGTTTTTCGATGAGCTCGATTTTTAGCTCATCATCCATTTCAAATGCATCTTCTCTCAAGGGAGTATCGTGGGAAGTTCCGATATGTTCATCCCCCATTTCGTCATAAGATTGAGAAAAATTAATTCCCATCGTATTCAACAAAGTTTCTTTCTGTTTCATATAGTCGAATCGTTAAGTCGTATTTTGTATCTAATTCTTTCCTTAAAATATTCCAAATAACCACAGCAATGTTTTCCGCTGTTGGGTTAAGATTTCTAAATTCATCGGTATCAAGGTTTAAATTTTTGTGATCAAATTTATTTAGCACATGTGATTTGATTAAATCACTCAATATTTTCATATCATACACATAACCTGTCCCTGGATCAATCGGACCCAAAAGTTTCACAATCAATTCATAATTGTGACCATGAAAGTTTGGGTTATTGCACTTTCCAAAAACCCTCTCGTTCTCCTCTCCTGACCATTCAGGATTATTCAGCCTATGCGCTGCGTTAAAATGCTCTTTTCTATATACTGCTACTTTCATTGTGAATCAAACAGGAGTTATCTAATTTTTGTTTAATATTTTCTCAATTTCTTTAAACAAAAATTTTAATCTATTGATTATCAGATTGGAATATCTGTAATTTTTACGAATATTTTCTATCCTTATGTAAGGCTGCCATTTAACATTTATCTATATTAAAACAGTTCCAATAAACAATCCTGACCTTTGGTTTCATTCCCATTCAAATATTCTAATTCTAAAAATACAATTTAATGGCACTGGATTTGTAACTTTGGCGTTATACAATTTCATTTGTAAATTCCAACCACTCAATTATATACAATGCGGAAACTCACCCTGGTTTTCATTTTGCTGCTTGGCAGCTCGATATCCACTTATTTCTTTGTAAACAGTTCTCCTTCTTCCATACTCAAGGAGCTTTCATTCGAGAATCATTTTATTGAACTAGTCAGTTCAAATACTGCCAATATGGACAATGCCATACCGCAAAGGGAAATATTGTCATTTGGCATCAAAGGATATCTGATGCTAAAAGAAGAAGGAAAGATTTCGCCGGGCAAACCACTTACTGTCATTGATTTTTCATTGCCATCCACTGCGAAAAGGATGTGGATTATTGATATGCAGGATGGAATGATCTTACACCACGGGCTTGTCTCCCACGGAAGAAATTCCGGTGAACTGATGGCTCAAAAATTTTCCAATATCAATTCTTCCTATATGAGCAGTCTTGGATTTTACCTTACAGGTGAAACATACCAAGGCAAACACGGATATTCCTTAAGACTTGACGGCCTCGAAAAAGGATTTAATGACAAAGCAAGAGAGCGTGCTATCGTCATCCATGGGGCGGATTATGCACATGAGAACTTTATCAAACAAACAGGAAGATTAGGTAGAAGTTTAGGTTGTCCAGCTTTGCCAAATGAAATCGCCGATGAGATAATTGACATGATTAAAGAGCAATCTTTACTTTTTATCTACGGCAAAGACAAGGAATACCTCGGCAAATCAGCTTTCTTAAATGCCTGATTTTTTGATTCTGGCTACTCTAAGCGCATTGAAAATCTCTGCATCTCTATTGTAAATGTCATTTCTGAAATAGAGGTTTCCTCTTGAATCTGCCCAATAGGTAAGGTAAATGAGGGCAACTGGTATTTTTCTATCTAGATTCACTATTTGTTCTCTAGATTGGTGCATTGCAGTGGTTATTTTCTCATTAGTCCAATTCGGCTGATTAGCAAGCAAAATTTTGGCAAACTCAAACGGCTTTTGGATCCGGATACATCCATGACTCAAAGCACGGTCTTCTCTTTCAAAAAGATTTCTTGAAGGTGTATCATGGATATAGACACTGTTTTTATTGGGAAACATAAATTTGACTAAGCCCAAAGAATTGTGGTCACCGGGCTCTTGTCTCACAGTATAAGGAAAAGACCTGGCGCTGACCCTACCCCAATCTATAGATGAAGGGTCAACTTTTCCTCCGGAGGAATTCAGCAGAACCATATTGTTCTTGGCAAGATATCTGGGGTCTTTTTTGATCTTGGGAACAATCTCATTGCGGGTAATCGAAGTCGGTACTGTCCAGGTCGGGCTGAAAACAATGTAGGACATCAGCGCGCTGAACTGCGGGGTAGAATGATAGCTTTTACCTACAATCACCTTAGAGGACAATACAGTGTCACGTTTTTGGATAAAATCAAGTTGGAAATTTGCTGTATTGACCAAGATCAATTCAATATCCTTGATGGTATCTGGCATCCATCTCAGCCTCTCCAAGTTTACAGATGCGGTGGAGATCATATCAATGGGCTTTTGATTGAGTGCCTGAATTGTTCCCTTGCCGATAACACCATCTGGCTCCATCCCAAATCTCTTCTGGATTATTTTGATCCCATCCATCATAAGACTATCATAAGATTTTTCATCAACAGGCTGATAGGGTTTCAAAAATCCCCAGAAATAAAGCCTGTCTCTGATTTCAGACATTTGATTATGGGTTTCTCCGGGTTTGATGGATTTGTCGATTTTGAGGTTTTTCCAACCCGCAATGGGTTCATTTTCAAATCTTTTTTGCTCATCAAATAGTTGTCTCAGGCCATCCCTCATTTTCTTGTAGATCGAAAATGCCGGATAATACCCTTCAATGGTTGATCTCAAACTTCCCGATTGGATAGCGGCGCCTAGCTGCCGATCAATCATAAGTTCAGGTACATTGCGCTGTATATTCCAGGTGGTTTTGAGGCTTTCGGGGTTTACTTTTCCCAAAAAAAGGTGAGACGATAACATGATATAGGCATCTGTAAGCAGCACATCAACTGCAGATAGTTCATTGGCAGCTAATACTTTTCCTGACTTTTTTGCTTCCTCAAACCTATCAAAATATGCATTGATAGATTGGAAGTGATAATCATCCGGATTTAAACCGTCAAACTTTGCTTGACCAATTTCATAACGCATTTCATAGGCAATTTCCGGAAGGATATTGTTTTTGACCCATGCCGGTTCAAAATTCCTTTCGCCATAAAAACGATGGATCACAACAGAACTGAACAGTTCATTTTCACCGATTTTTGGTTTTTCTTCAGGATTGTGGCTTTCCAAAAACTGCCTAATAAAGGATTCAATGTTATTTTCGTTCGGGGCTTGCTGCGCAAATACCGAGGCATGCAAAATGCATATGAAAAACATCAATAAAAGCCTTTTCATTTTATTTCTGGTTTATTGTTTAAGAAAAATTATAAGCTATTTGACTGAAAAATCCTGGTACTTTTGACCGAGTTCCCATGCCTCTTTCAACATGGTCAGGAAATTCTTCATTCTATCTAATGGGATCAGATTTGGTCCGTCGCTGAGCGCTTTGGCAGGCTCCGGATGGGTTTCTATAAAAAATCCGTCTACTCCGGCTGCTGCTGCTGCTCTAGCCAAGAAAGGGGCAAATTCCCTTTGACCCCCGCTGCTACCTCCCATTCCTCCCGGTTGCTGCACACTGTGGGTAATGTCAAAAACGACAGGTGCAAATCGCCTCATGATAGGAAGTGCCCTCATATCTACCACAAGATTATGGTAACCAAGCGTAAATCCACGCTCTGTCAGACATACGTTTTCATTGCCCGTAGACCGAACTTTGGTGACAGCATATTGCATGTCTTCGGGTGCCATAAACTGGCCTCTTTTGATTTTTACAGCTTTACCTGTCTGACCTGCTGCAAGCAATAAGTCAGTCTGCCTGCAAAGGAAAGCAGGGATCTGAAGTACATCTACGACTTCTGCTACCTCTGTTGCCTGATAGCTTTCATGTATGTCTGTGACCAAAGGAACATTCAACGCTTTTCCAACTCTTTGGAGTACCTCTAAGGATTTATCCATTCCAATACTGCGAAATGAAGAGGAAGATGTCCTGTTTGCCTTGTCGAAAGAAGCTTTGAAAACATAAGAAAAACCTAGCCTCTCAGCATATTCCTTGACCGAACTGCCGATCTCCATGCAGATATCGAAACTTTCGACGGCACATGGTCCTGCGAACAAAACAGGGGTGCCTGTTCCCATTATGATGTCTTCAGTTATCCTCATTGGTTGGGTAAATTTCTCCATATTATCGGTTGAGATATTTGTCTATAATGTCGGACAAAAGTCCTTTTGATTGTAAAATTAAATCAGCCACTTCCCGGAATACTCCCTGACCGCCATTGAGTGACGAAACATAGTCCACATGTGTACTGATATAGGGTAATGCATCTGCGGGACAGGCAGAAAACCCGGCTTTCCTGATCAATGGCAAATCAATTAGGTCATCCCCGATGTACGCCACTTCATTGATCTGGATTTCCAAAACCTCTAAGATTTCCTCCAGTTTTTGGGCTTTGTCACGGACTCCATGGTAATGAAAATCAAAATTGAGTTCTTCACATCGGTTTTCGACTACTTTTGAATTCCTTCCTGTGATCGCTCCGACAAGTATTCCATGCTTTCGGAGCTGGGCAACGATAAAGCCATCCTTGACATTAAAACGCTTATATTCAAGCCCATTGTCATCATAGATGATCCCTCCATCAGTCAAAACGCCATCTACATCAGTGATGAGCAATTTTATTTTTGATGCCTTAAGATTGATTTCCTCGGTTATTCCTGACAGGTATTTCTGCATTTTTATTTCTTTTTCTTCCACTGAATGGAGTAGAGATCAAGTCTTCTTTGGTCAAGGTTTCTCACGCTTCCCGCTTTTCTTTGCTTTGTCAATAGATCCAGGTCAACATCAGCAACAATAGTCGTTTCAGCATTTTCAGAGGCTTGCGCTACTGTTGCGTCATGTGGAAAAGAAAAATCCGATGGCGAATAAATCGCCGCTTGGGAATATTGGATATCCATATTTTCTACCCTTGGCAGGTTACCGACCGATCCTGTAATGGCGACATAGCATTCGTTTTCGACTGCTCTGGCTTTGGCGCAGGTATTTACCCTGAGATAGGCGTTTTTGGTATCGGTCCAAAATGGTACAAAAAGAATATCCATCTCCTGTTCGGCCAATATTCTTCCCAGTTCAGGAAACTCCACATCATAACAAATCAAAATTCCGATTTTTCCGGCATCAGTATCAAAAACCTTGATGCCATTTCCTCCCTGAAGACCCCAATATGATTGCTCATCAGGTGTGATATGAAGTTTGTATTGTTTGTCGGTAGTACCATCTCTCCTACAGAGGTAGCTTACATTTCTCAATTTTTTCCCATCATATTCCGGCATACTGCCGGCAATGATATTTACATTATAAGAAAGCGCCAAATCCCGCATCCTGCTGATGATTTCATCTGTGTAATCAGCGACATTTCGGATCGCCTCAGAGGCATCCATGTCGTTGAATTCCGCTAAGAGAGGTGCATTGAAAAATTCAGGAAAAAGGCAAAAATCAGACTTGTATCCCGAAATGGTATCCACAAAAAACTCCACCTGCTGCATCAGGTCATCGACATTATTGAAGCGACGCATTTTCCATTGAACCAATCCAAGCCGGACAATGGATTTCTTATTACCGATCAGTTTTTCGTCCTTCTCATAATAAATATTGATCCATTCGAGCAATGTAGCATAAGCTCTGGAATCAGTGTCTTCCGGAAGGTATTTGGTGATCACTTTCCTGACGTGAAATTCGTTGGCAAGTTGAAAAGAAAGTACAGGATCAAATATTTCTTTGCTCTTTACCAAGTCAATATATTTCCTTGGTGTCATCTGATCGGCATATTTTGAATATCCTGGGATTCTTCCTCCGGCTATAATAGATCTCAGGTTTAGGTTTTCGCAAAGTTCCTTTCTCGCATCATATAATCTCCTACCCAATCTCATTCCCCGGTATTCCTGATGGACAAATACATCGGTACCATATAAGGTATCACCGTCATTGTCATGGGTGTCAAATTTGCCGAACCCGGTAATCTGATCGTAAGTATGATTATCTCCAAATTTGGTATAATCTACCACGAGACTTAAGGCCGCAGCGACTACTTTTCCGTTATCTTCTATGCAAATCTGCCCTTCAGGAAAGGCCTTGATCTGGTTTTTTAATTCCTGCCTAGTCCATGCCCCGCCTTGGTCTTTATATATGGTAACCATGATTTCCCGGATGTCATCATAATCTGACAATTTGATATTCCGAAGCTTCAGTCGGTGCTCTAATTCTTCTTTTTGCTTACTCATGCCACAAAATTAGCCAAAAATACCTCATTAATTTTAAATTACTTGACACCAGATTCCAGACAAAAACCAACTCCAAAAATAACCTACCCTGACGTTCCAAGATCATTTTAAAAGTGACAAAAATATTTTTATTGTCAATAACTTGAAAACATGGCTAATCTATCTCATTTCTAAGGTTTTGGATAAATGGGTCAACAGGTCGGAACCAATAGGAACCTTAAAAATTAAACTTTGAATTTTTAATTATTTTTGTATTTATTTACAATCCAAATTCTTGAATCTCGCATTCAAACCCACACTTTGGTATTTTATTTTCATCAAATGAGGAATTTAGTTTTATTTTTTCTGTTTTCAATGTTGACCTTGGAAGCTACTTCTCAAAGTTTTTATAGGTACAGATTTGATGCGCCCTGGTCAGTTTCAGTAGCAGCAGGTCCAACCCAATATTTTGGTGAACTCTATTCATTATGGAAGTACAATGAAGGAATCCAGCCAGATTGGAATGCCAATATTGCGGTAAGACGGACTTTGGGAACCTATGTAAGAGCGAGGGCAGAATTTACGTACTACCAGATCTCAGGTCAAGATCCTCCTGCTGATCCAAGGAGTAACAGGGAACCAAGAAACCTCCATTTCAGGGCAAGAAATTGGGAGGCTAGCGTCATCGGTGAATTGCACCTAAAGCCTGTAAAAGTGTATAACATCACTAGAAATTTTATAAATTTTTACGGCTTTGCAGGTGTAGGAGTATCTACAAATGATCCCAAGGCCGAGCTGAATGGCACTTGGGTGGACCTTCGTCCTCTTCAACTGGAAAACAACCCTTATGACAAATACATTTTTGTGTTTCCCACAGGAATCGGAATGAAATACAAATTGAATGTGTATACTGATTTGACATTAGAAATGAACTACAGGTGGACGATCACGGATTATATGGACGACATCAGTGCCTTTAATGTGAAGGATTTTTACCAAGATTTGGTTAACGATTATGGCGTAAATGGGGACGGTGCGAGACCTGACAGACTGAGATTGGCTATTAGAAACCCAAATTTTATAAAAGAAAACGGTGAGCCTGATGTGCAAAAAATCCTAGATAACCGAGGAAGAATTAGAAGAGGTTCAGGTCTTGATGAGCGTTTTGATGGTTTTATGTCCCTCAATATTGGATTGGAACTTTACCTTTCGCCTGATATCTGGGACAACTGGATTTTTAGAAACAGGGTCAATGAAAAGAGCTTCAGATTCTGGTAAGGAAAAAGATTTGAGATTTGAGATTTAAAGTAGAAATCGTAAATATTTTTTTAGGCATCGGATTAATCCTTACTTTCAAAGGTTGGGACTAAGGTTTGGATGTTTTCATTAGATGAATACCATAAAGCAAATAAGGGAATGACAGCCTATTCCCGTGATTTTTTCTATTTTTGCAAGCAATTGTCAAAAAGTAACGCATTTATTCAATAATGGCTGATTATAATTTTCAGGAAATAGAAAAAAAGTGGCAAACCTACTGGGAACAAAACCAGATTTTCAATGCCCAAGTAGATCATTCCAAACCTAAGTTTTATTCCTTGGACATGTTCCCCTATCCTTCGGGTGCGGGATTACATGTGGGGCATCCACTTGGCTATATCGCCTCTGATATCATTACAAGATTCAAAAGATCGCAGGGATACAATGTCCTTCACCCGATGGGTTATGACTCATTTGGACTTCCTGCGGAGCAATATGCGATACAGACAGGACAACATCCTGCCATTACTACCGAGCAAAATATTAAGAGATATACCGAACAGCTGAAAAACATCGGTTTTGCTTTTGATTGGCACAAAGAAGTAAGAACTTCCGACCCGAGCTATTACCGATGGACACAGTGGATTTTTATGCAGCTGTTCAACAGCTATTACGATAAGGATGAAAACAAAGCCATGAGCATAACCTCCTTGGTAGAAAAGTTTACAACTGAAGGGAATGCCAATATCCACGCGGTTTGTGATGAAGATACTCCCGAGTTTTCAGGTTCTGACTGGAATAATTTCAACGAAAAAGAACAACAGGAATTACTGTTAAAATACCGATTAACATTCTTGGCTGAGACCAGCGTCAATTGGTGCGCCGCCTTGGGTACGGTACTTTCCAATGACGAAGTCAAAGACGGATTCTCCGAAAGAGGTGGCTATCCTGTGGAGCGCAAGAAAATGATGCAGTGGAGCATGCGTATCACGGCGTATGCCGACAGATTGCTCCGGGGACTCGAAACCGTGGAATGGTCCGAACCCATCAAAGAAATGCAGCGGAATTGGATCGGAAAATCCATCGGTGCCGAGATGGTTTTTCAGGTCAAAGGACAAGATAAACTGATCAAAGTGTTTACCACCAGAGTCGATACGATTTATGGGGTAACTTATTTGGCATTGGCTCCAGAGCATGATTATGTCAGTGATCTTATCACGGACGGCCAGAGAAAAATTGCTGAGGTCTATATCGAGACTGCCAAAAACCGATCCGAAAGAGACCGGATGTCAGATGTTAAAACCATCTCCGGGGCATTTACAGGCTCTTATGCCATCAATCCATTTAATGGAGAAGAAATCCAAATCTGGGTTGCCGATTATGTTTTGGCAGGATATGGAACCGGAGCAGTCATGGCGGTGCCTGCGCATGACGAACGGGATTACAACTTTGCAAAGCATTTTGGATTGGAGATCAGGCAAGTGATCGCCGGAAGTATGGAAAATGGTTCTTTTCCTGGAAAAGGAGGAACTATCATTAATTCTGGTTTCATCTCCAATATGGAAATGAAAGAAGCGATGAACAAGGCAATTGAATTTCTCGAAGAAAAGAAAATCGGAAATGGCAAAATCCAATACAGGATGCGGGATGCCATCTTTACTCGGCAGCGCTATTGGGGCGAGCCATTGCCGGTATATTTCAAGAATGGATTGCCTTATTTGATAGAAGAAAATGACCTGCCTTTGGTGTTGCCAGAGGTGGATAAATATTTGCCTACCGAAGACGGAGAACCGCCGCTTGGCAGGGCAAAAGATTGGACATACAAGACTGCTGAAGGAGAATTTCCATTGGAAATGAGCACCATGCCCGGATGGGCTGGATCAAGCTGGTATTTCTTCCGCTACATGGATCCGAAAAACACTGAGAAATTTGTCTACAAAGAAAAGGAGCACTATTGGGGTTCTGTGGACTTATATATCGGTGGTGCAGAACATGCCACAGGCCACTTATTGTACTCAAGATTCTGGACCAAATTCCTCTATGATATCGGTGCTGTAAGCATCGAGGAGCCATTCCAAAAGATGATCAATCAGGGGATGATTCAGGGAAGGTCTAATTTTGTATATCGTGTTAAGGGCACGAATAAATTTGTCAGCTATGGATTGAAAGACCAATATGACACTTCCGAGATGCATGTCGATGTGAATATTGTCAATAATGACCAATTAAATATTGAGAAATTCAAGGCTTGGAGGCCTGACCTTGCGAATGCAGAATTTGTGTTGGAAGAAGGAAAATACATCTGCGGTGCTGAAGTCGAAAAGATGTCCAAGTCCAAGTACAACGTGGTCAGTCCCGATGACATCATAGAAAGATACGGAGCTGACACACTGAGATTGTATGAGATGTTCCTTGGGCCTTTGGAGCAATTTAAGCCTTGGAATACCAATGGCATCGACGGCGTATCCAAATTCCTGAAAAAGCTTTGGAGACTGTACCACGACACCAACGGCGAGTTCAATGTTTCTGAAGAAAAAGCAAGCAAGGAAGAATTCAAAACCCTTCACAAAACCATCAAAAAGACACAGGAGGATTTGGAAAATTATTCCTTCAATACTTCAGTTGCTTCATTTATGATCTGCGTGAATGAACTTTCAGCCTTGAAATGCAACAAAAGAGAAATCTTGGAGCCTTTGGCAGTAATCGTTTCTCCTTATGCGCCGCATATTGCAGAGGAACTTTGGACACTGTTGGGCCATTCCGAATCGATCATATTTACTTCTTTCCCTGAGTTCAAGGAAGAATTTTTGGTGGAAAACAGCCACGAATATCCTGTTTCCATCAATGGAAAAATGCGGGCAAAGCTCATGCTTCCTTTGTCCTTGACCAAAGAAGAAATCGAAGAGGCTGCCTTGAAAGACGAAACAGTGCTGAAATGGACCGAAGGCAACGCCCCAAAAAAGGTGATTGTGGTGCCGGGTAAGATTGTGAATATTGTGATCTGAGAAAATTGAAAAATTGGAAGATTGGAAGATTGGAAGGTTGGAAGGTTTCAAAGAAATCAAAGAAAATAACCAAGAAAACCACAAACCGGATTCCCAATATCTAAAAACCAAATAACTCAATAACCATTAACTATTTCCCAATGAACCGGTTCTTTGTCTCATTTGCTGCCATAGCTTCTTCCGGGATATTTGCTTATTCCTATTGGAGAGAATGGATAAGTTATAAATTGCTTGGAGAAGAATTGGTATTACAACCTGTGGAGAAAGCAGAGGTTCCTTACTTTCATGCATCGGAAGAACTCTATCTGAGGGTTTTGATGTCATTTGGGTTGCTTTTCAGTTTGATCTTGATTGTATCCATCTATTTCACATACCGACAAAAATGGGGATGGGTATTCGGGTGTTTTGTTCTCAGCATGCTCAGTATTTTGGCCGTCATGATCAACGGGGCATTAAAATAACTTTAACATATAAAACAATATTTTATACATGGAAATAGTAAAAAATGCAGTCGTAGGCCTTACCTACGAACTCAAAGTCAGCAAAGACGAAGACGAAATCGAATCGGTTCCCTTCTGTGTGGAAGTTCGGGACAATGACGATCCCTTTTATTTTATTTATGGCTTCAGTGGATTGCCAGAAAAGTTTGAAGAGATGTTGGCAGGCAAAAAGCAGGGAGAAAGCTTCAATTTCACCATTTCAGCCCAAGAGGGATACGGCGAAGCAGATGATGAACTGATTATGACATTGCCCAAAGAACAGTTTTCAGCCGCGGCAGGATTTGAGCCGGAGATGCTTGAAGAAGGTAACTTTTTACCCTTGCAGGACGAAAATGGCTACCCCATGCAGGCAAAAGTCTTGAAGGATTTGGGTGCCGAAATATTATTGGATTTTAACCATCCTTTGGTGGGTTTTGATCTTCATTTTGACGGAGAAGTATTTGAGGTTCGTGAAGCCACTCCTGAGGAGCTTGACCACGGTCACGTCCACGGAGACCACGGACATCAGCATTAAGGTAGTTCTAATATTGATCATTACCAAAGAATCATTACCAAAGTTTTCAAATTTGGTAATGATTCTTCACCTTGGACAAGGAGATAATTTATCTTTTCCAAAGTCTTAAACTTTGGAAAAGGAAATCTCCTTCCCATCCTCCCATTTCAAAAACACTTTTTCTCCTTCTGCAAAAACCCTTTTTTTATCTTCAATTTTCCAGATTATCCCGTTTGGAAGTTTCACCATCAACTGATTATAATGTACGAGATATTGCTTCTCCACAATTTTGGCAGGAATACCGCTTGATTTAAATAATTGGACGTCGGAAGGTCGGATATAGGTTTTTTCCTTGTTGGGGATGGGATTCAAGTGACTGAATAGCTTCGCGGCATAAATGTTCTTTGGTTTGGAAAATATCTCCTCTGGATGGCCTTTTTGGATCAGTTTTCCCTTTTGCATGATCACCAAGTCATTGGTCATCTGGAGCGCATCATCCAAGTCATGCGTTACAAAAAGTACGGTGACTCCAAGATCCTGAAACATGGTCTTCAATTCCATGATCAATTCCCGGCGCTGTATCGTATCCAAACTCGAAAACGGTTCATCCAACAACAACACCTGCGGCTCCACACTCAACGCCCTTCCGATCGCTACTTTCTGTTGCTGACCACCGGAAAGCTGTCTTGGCAATTTGTCCCTGTATTCCTTCAATCCCAACATGTCCAAAAGCATCTCCAAACGACTTTCCTTGTATTTTTTATCAAATAGCAACAATGGCCTCAATATATTCTCCTCAACCGTGGATTTGGGATATAAATGGTAATCCTGATAAACCAATTGGATTTCATCAATTCCCGGCACAAGTTGCTCTTTTGGATTTTGAACCCTGACGGCGTTTAGAAATACCTCTCCTTCATTCCTGCTTTCCAGACCGGCAATGATCCTAAGTAAGGTGCTTTTACCTGAACCGCTTTCGCCAACCAAGGATATGATTTGGCCTTTTGGGATTTCTAAAGAAAAATTTTTGATTACAGGGAGCCCTTCCTGAAAGCTTTTTTGGATGGAATCGATCTTGAGATAACTCATAGTGTATGGATACTTTCCCTGATTTTCTTTGGCAAGCTATTCAAAATCAAATCGTAAGAATGGTCCACCAATTCCAAAATCAACTTGTCTGAAACGGATCCGTCAAACATCACCGTATTCCAATGCTTCTTGTTCATATGGTATCCGGGGACAATTCCAAGGTACTTTTCCCTGAGTTCAGCAGCCCTTTCCGGATCGCATTTGAGGTTGACGCTTTCAAAAAGTTCAATGTCAATGATTGCAAAAATCTTTCCGCCCACTTTGAAGCAAAGGGTATTCTCATCAAAAGGAGTTTCTTCAGAAGTTCCAGATTTGGATAAGCAATATTCCCTGAAAAAGGTAATAGTCATGGAAGGGGGATGGTTATTGGTTATTTGGTTATTTTGGTTATTTGATAAAAAGTGAAGGTTTAAAGGTAAGAAGTAAAAGGGAAAATGGTTATTTGGTTATTTGGTTAATTGATTAAAAAATAAACAGATGACTTTTGAAAATCTTTGTAGTAAAGTAAAATTGGATGCCCATGCTCTTTTAGGTGCAGCGTTTAAAAATGTAAATGATGATGGCTCCCAAAAAAATGAGAATAGTAATTTTGTTGATGCCATGCATCATCCTGAGATTGATATTGGAGGGTTTGTTGGGATCGGGTTTTTGAAATACCCGTATGAAATAATGACCGACTTCACCAAGTTTAAAAAATTCCTTGAATCTGCTGTTTGACATATTTATGGTTATTAGAAATTGGTTATTGAGTTAATGGTGTGAATCCAATCGTATTGATGTAACTATTTATAAATAAGTCAACAGACCACAGTCGACTGTCCACCACGTGAAATTGATTTTTCAAAACATATCTCAAAATTTCAATGCATTACGGACTGAAAACTGAGACTGAACACTGTTTTCTGACCACTAAATCAAACCTCCGGCTCGATCCACATGCCGTCTTTTCGGATGATTTCGATCAGTTCGTCCACAGCCCTTTCAGATGGAACAGATTTTTTGACTACTTCTTTTCCTTTGTATAAAGTGATTTTACCTTTTCCTGAGCCTACGTAGCCGAAATCCGCGTCTGCCATTTCACCTGGGCCGTTGACAATACAACCCATAATACCGATTTTGACACCTTTGAGGTGGTCTGTCCTTTTGCGGATCATGGCAGTTGTTTCCTGAAGATCGAATAATGTTCTACCACAGGAAGGACAGGAAATATATTCCGTCTTGGACATCCTTGTTCGGGCTGCCTGAAGTACTCCAAATCCAACAGAATTATGCAATTTGATCTGTGCCAAAACACTGTCCCTTTCATTCCCTAGATAAGCTCCGATCCCAAGCATGATACCTTCACCCAATCCATCCACCAACAAACCACCTACATCAGTTGCAGCATACAGCATGGTTTTGTCCGTATCCTGAACGGGATAATTTATCATAACAACCACCGGAGCCAAGCAATGGTTTTCCATTAGGGAAATAAAAGCCCTCCGGAGAGCAGCCATTTTATGCGCATTGTCACTTTGCAAAATCACAACGAGGTCCTTTCTACCTTCCAAAAACGGAAGCGCTTCATATACTTCCATGTCTGAAAGCATCAGAAAATTCAATCCATAATGAAAGGTGGATGCCATCTTAAATTCAGGCAAAGTGAAAGCAGGAAACCTATTAACTTGATCTTCGGATTGGAGCCAATGGCTGAAATATTGGATTTCCTTCATGCCATTAGGCAACATAAACGGAATCGGATTATCACCTGAAAACACGTAATCTGCGCCTTGATCGTTCATTTTCCATTTGTCCAATTCAGGCAAATAGAAATGGCCAATGTTTTTCATTTCCTTTTCCGTGATGTTAGAAAGGGTTGAAATGTCTGCAATCACTCTTGGCACGTTGCTGCCGCCAAAATTGAAAACCTCTATTGTATCTCTTTTATTATGCTCAAATGGCGTGATCGGGAAATGATGGATTTCCTCGATTGGATCATGACCTGGCCTTTCGGCATAGCGATCAACCAATGATTTTGCAACGGGTGCTTCAAACTCTGGATCTTCGGTCAATGAGACGCGCACCGTATCACCCAGTCCATCTTCCAACAATGTTCCGATACCAACTGCTGATTTGATCCTTCCATCTTCACCATCACCTGCTTCAGTTACTCCGAGATGCAAGGGGTAAGGCTTAAATCCACCTTCATCTAGTTTCTGCACCAAAAGGCGGTAGGCCTGCACCATCACTTGGGTATTCGAAGATTTCATCGAAATGACAATCTCATGGTAATTTTCGTCCTCACAGATCCTTAAAAACTCCAAAGCTGATTCTACCATTCCGAGCGGCGTGTCACCATAGCGGCTCATGATCCGGTCGGAAAGCGAACCGTGGTTGGTACCGATCCGCATAGCGGTTCCATTTTCTTTACAGATTTTGACCAATGGAAGAAATCTTTCCCTGATGCGATCCAGTTCTTCCTGATAGCTTTCGTCAGTATAATCTATCGTTTCAAATTTCTTTTTGTCAGCATAATTCCCAGGATTGATCCGAACTTTTTCCACAATCTTGGCAGCGATTTCAGCAGCGTTTGGCGTAAAATGGATATCGGCGACCAAAGGTGCATGGTATCCTCTTTTCACCAATTCATTTTTGATGTTTTGGAGATTTTCTGCTTCCTTCATGCTAGGCGCGGTAATTCGGATCAGTTGGCTTCCGCTCTCGATCATGCGGATACTCTGCTCCACCGAACCCATCGTATCCATGGTATCGACCGTGGTCATTGACTGGATCACAATTGGATTATCCCAGCCGATGATGACATTTCCCACCTTGACAGGAATGGTTTTCCTTCGCGAATATTCCGTCAGGCTATTGCAGTATTTAATTTTTTCCAATAATGTTTTGGTTTCCATACCGGTCATAAGTCTCCTAATTGGGGTCTGATCACAATTTCTTCAACAACAGAATAGGGAGAAAGGTTATATGCACCCCACACTGATTCAGCGACATCAGTTGCTTTCATAAATCTTTCCTCAGGTATGTCTACTCCTTCCCAACTTGCGGTAAAGGTAGCGCCAGGTAAAACTGAGGTCACTTTTATATTATAATTTTTCAACTCTTCTCTCAAGCATTTGGTAAAACCCAACATTGCCCATTTGGATATCGCATAGCTCCCGCCATTGGCATAGGCTGTAAGTCCGGCGATAGAGCCAATCGAGAAAATATGTCCTGATTTTTTGGCAATCATTTCTGCTGTAAATGCCCTCGTGAGGTAATATGCAGAGAAAAGATTGGTATGCATCATGGTTTCAAAATTACCTTCTGACTCAGAATGAATCGATCCCGGGTAAAAAACTCCTGTGTTATTGATGATGACATCAGGGATCTCATGTTCTTTGACAAAGGCTGAAAAAGACTGCACTTCTTCCTTTTTGGAAAGATCGGCAGGAAAGATATGGATATTTTGATTGGGGAATTTGATTTTAAAATCAGCTTTTAATTCTTCCAAATCTCCAATATGACGTGCACATGTAAAAACATCAAAACCCTCTGCCCCAAATCGCTCGATGATGGCACGTCCAATTCCTTTTGTTCCTCCTGTGACCAATATGCTTTTTGACATGCTCTTATTTTAAGGAAGGTAATTTGAAGGTGTTATTAAATTTACTTCGTGTTTCAATAGTTAGTATGACAACTACCTACCGGGAGCAAAGTTACATTTTTTTAAAAACTTTGCGAACTTAAACGTTTAATCCCGAGAGCTCTTGGATTTTGTCCTTATTTTTAGCCATATGGAAACACAAATTACAGACAGGTTAGAGTTGGCAGCACACTTTGTGAACAGCACAAACAGCCCGATTTTTTTGACAGGAAAAGCAGGTACTGGAAAAACCACTTTCCTGAGAAAGCTTGCTGACCTTACCCACAAGCGCTTCGTAATCCTTGCCCCGACCGGCATTGCGGCTTTGCATGCCAAAGGTGTGACTATCCATTCTCAGTTTTTGCTTCCCTTTGGGACTTTTCTCCCTACCCGTGAACCGGAAGGTAACTTCGGCAGCAATGGAAATTTCTTCACCCAATTTACTTTGGGTAGGAGACATCCTTTGAATATGGCGAGGAAAAAAGTCCTTAAAGCGGTGGACCTAATCATCATCGATGAGGTCAGTATGTTGAGGGCGGATATTCTCGATGCGATTGATTACCGGATGCGGAGTGTAAAGAGGAATTTTGATGAGCCTTTTGGCGGTGTTCAGATGCTGATGATCGGAGATTTATTTCAATTGCCTCCTATAGTCAAGGACTACGAGTGGCAGGTCCTTAACAAGTTTTACAAAAGCATGCATTTTTTTGAATCCCAAGCAATCCGCCAATCCGGAATGGTTTATTTGGAACTTGATAAAATTTTTAGGCAGAAAGATGAAAAATTCATCACCATTCTCAACCATCTCCGAGACAATGAAGCTACAGCATCTGACATTGCTTTTTTGAACACCTTTTATAAAAGTGAGGAGGAAATCAAAAACCTCAAGGACACCATAATCATCACCACGCACAATTACAAAGCTGAAGAGCACAACCAAAAGGAGTTAGCTGCGCTGAAAAGCAAACCACATACTTTTGAGGCTGTGATCGATAAGGATTTTCCGGAAAGCCTTTATCCCATACCGAAGATCCTTGAGCTAAAAGAAGGCGCACAGATCATGTTTATCAAAAATGATACAAGTGGGTTTTCGGAGTATTTCAACGGGAAAATGGCAACTGTTAAAAAAATTGATGGTGATGAAATATTGGTTCGTTTGGCAGACAGTTCGATAGAATACAAGTTGAGGAAAGAGATTTGGGAAAACAAAAAGTACAAAGTCAACGAAGATACCAAGGAACTGGAGGAAGATGTAATAGGAACTTTTGAGCAGTATCCTATTAAGCTTGCTTGGGCAGTCACTGTGCACAAAAGCCAGGGATTGACCTTTGACCGCGCCATCATTGATGTCGGGCAAGCATTTGCTCCGGGTCAGGTCTATGTGGCTTTGAGCAGGCTCAGAGGTTTGGATGGCCTTACTTTGCGTACCCGCATCCAATCCCATGTCATCAATAGCGACCGGGATGTGGTCAATTTTACGCAAACCACCCAAGACCAAGAACCTTTGGAACGACTTCTTAGCCTTCACCAAAGAAAGTACATGGCAAGGCTGTTGGAAAGCACTTTTGACTTTGGGGAGATCATCAATTCCTTGAATTCATTCACAAAAGACTTTGGCGGTACCATGGAATTTGAAGATCCCGAGATGCAAAAAGCCATTCCTTTGATCTATGAAGGTTTCTTGCAAGAAGGTGAAAACACATATAAATTTCAGCGGCAGTTGTTACAGATTCTTCAAACCAATGAGGAAGAAAAGCTTCTTGAACGGTTGGAGAAAGGAAGTCAATATTATGCCAAATTGCTACAGGAAAGCTTGAAAGGGATTTTGATTCATTCCGGGGAAGTAGAGCGGTTTACCCGAAGCAAAAGCTACTTGGAAGGACTTTCTGAGGTCGAGCTGATGGTTTTCAAGAAACTGACGGAGGTCAAGAAAGTAACTTTTTTGGTTCCTGCCATTTTCAATGGCGAGGAAATCGGCAAAATGGACAAGGTTTCCCAAGAACTCATCCACCTTCGGCTTGCTCTGGCACAGGAGGCAAGACAAGCAGCAAAGGATAATCCCAAATTTGCTGCAAACAAAACAGGTAGAAAAAAGAAAGAAAAAGGCGAGGCTAAACTCAAAAGAGAAAAAGGGGAAACGTACGAAATTACCTACGAGCTGAGTCAAAGCGGAAAATCAACATCTGAAATTGCCTCCGAGCGGGGTTTAGCAGAGTCGACTATTCATGGACATTTGGCAAAGGGGATCGGGGAGGGAAGAATCTCGATCCATAGCCATATGAGTGAAAAGGAAATACAAGAAATCGGAGACTTGATCAAATCCAAAAACGGTGACATTGTCCTAGTGCGTCAGGAATTCCCTGCAAAGTATGATTATGGGATTTTGAAAATGGTAGCAAATCATTTCAATAATTTGGAGAAAAAAAGCTGATTTTTATGTCATTTGCTCAATGACAATTAACCAAATCTTGGTTCACTATGAGAGTCTAT
>NZ_JAMFLG010000055.1 GCF_023502205.1 Aquiflexum sp. TKW24L
AAAAATTCATAAAAGGACATTGAAGTTTATTAATTTTTTTACGTAATTACAAACTTGATTTCAATAATGCCAAAATAACCATGAAGTACTTCAATTACTTTCTCATACTTCTTATTTACGTGTCTGTATCTTGTAAATCAAATACTTCGACTGACATTTCATTTGGAGAAGGAGAGCAACTTAGTTACAACTTTCACATTCGCCCCATTCTCTCAGACAAATGTTTTGCTTGTCATGGACCTGATGCCAACAAGCAGGAAGCAGGTTTGAGATTGGATCTTCCAGAGACCGCTTATGCTGCCTTGAAAGAAAGTCCGGGGAAGTTTGCCATTATTCCCAACGACCTCGACGGTTCTGAGCTTTATCACCGCATAGTCAGCACCGACCCCAACGAACTGATGCCTCCCCCTGAGTCAAATCTCTCATTGACACAAAGTGAGATTGAACTGATCAAAAGATGGATCGAACAGGGAGCGCAATATGAACCACATTGGGCTTTTGTGAGTCCCAAAAAAGGAACATTACCTAAAATCAAAGACAAAGATTGGCCTAGAAATGAAATAGACTATTTCACTTTGGCCAAAATGAACGAGCTGGGTCTTGATCCAAACGATCAGGCAGAAAAACATGAATTGCTCAAAAGAGTAAGTCTAGACCTGACTGGCCTGCCTCCTACTGCGGAGATGATCAATGCATATGAAAAAGACGATAGCCCTGAAGCATATGAAAATGCGTTAGACAAAATCATGAATCTGCCCACTTTTGGGGAGAAGATGGCTGTGCTTTGGATGGATATCTCAAGGTATTCGGATTCATACGGTTATCAGGATGACAACATCCGAACCCAATGGCCATACCGGGATTGGGTCATTAATGCATTCAATAAAAACCTACCCTACGACCAATTCATCACGTGGCAGCTAGCCGGAGACATGTTGCCAAATGCAACCAAGGAACAGGTTTTAGCCACAGCTTTCAACAGAAACCATAAATATACAGAAGAAGGCGGGGTCATTCCTGAAGAATACAGGGTGGAATATGTTTTAGACAAATCCAATACATTCAGCAAAGGAATCTTGGGAATCACCATGGAATGTGCCCAGTGCCATGACCACAAGTATGATCCGATTTCGCAGAAAAACTTCTATGAGATGTTTGCCTTTTTTAACAATACCCCTGAAAAAGGATATGAAGGTGATGTATCCCAATCCAAACCTGCCAAAACTCCCATAATGTGGATTGAAAGAGAGGATATCAACGAACTCCTCACATTCATCAACCATCAGGACACGAGCAAACTGATGGTTTCCGTGATGGAAGAATTGGACACTTTGAGGACTACTTACATTCTAAACCGGGGTTTATACGACGCGCGTACTACTCCGGTAAGCCCAAATACCCCTGAAAATATTTTTTCATTTCCTGAAAACCTTCCTAAAAACAGACTTGGACTTGCACAGTGGACAGTTGATAAAAACAATCCGCTCACTGCGAGGGTATTTGTCAATCTGATGTGGCAGGAAATCTTCGGAGTTGGGATTGTCAAATCCACAGGAGATTTTGGGATGCAGGGCGATCTTCCATCCCATCCTGAGCTTTTGGATTGGTTGGCAGTGGATTTCATGGAAAACGATTGGGATGTAAAGCGCCTGCTCAAGAAAATCATGATTTCGGCTACCTACATGCAGTCCTCCAAAGTCACCAAAAAACATTTGAGCACAGATCCTGACAATATTTATTTGGCAAGGTCACCAAGATTGAGGTTGCCCGCTGAGAATATCAGGGACTTGGTATTGGCAAGTTCGGGATTGCTTGTACCCGAAATCGGCGGTCCAAGCGTGAAGCCTTACCAACCTGACGGTCTTTGGGAAGCAGCCACCTCCGGTCGCGGTGAACTCAAAACCTACAAACAGGACAAAGGAGAAAAACTTTACAGACGAGGTCTTTACACCTTTATCAAACTCACTTCCCCGCCTCCAATGCCGATCATATTTGATGGGTCCAACAGAGATCAATGTGAAGTGAATAGAGGTAGGACCAATACGCCACTTCAGGCATTGGTCATGATGAATGATCCATTGGTGATGGAGGCATCCCGGGTTTTGGCAAGTCAGCTGACTGCAAATGAATCTGAACCTGAAGCAGCTATTATAGATGCATTCAAAAGGATCCTTTGCAGAGCGCCTAATTCAAAAGAACTGAATATCCTTTCAGGTTACTTTGAAGAGGAATTATCGCGATTCAGCAAAGACCAAGCGTCCGCTGATGACTTATTCAGAGTAGGTGAATACCCAATCAAAGAAGAAAAAATTAACCCGAACACCGCAGCTTTGATGCAGGTTATCTTAGCAATGTATAACCTAGAGGAAGCAATAACTAAAATCTGACATGGAAAAAGAGCAATCTGAATATGGATTAAACGAGAACAGACGGAAATTTCTTTCTAAAGTCAGCTTGGGAATTGGCAGTTTGGCTTTGGGTAGTCTTTTGATTCCTGACCTTTTCAAAGGCAAAAGCGGTGAAGATGCATTGATGGAAGCTTTGCCACATTTTGCGCCAAAAGCAAAAAGAGTAATATACCTTTTCCAAAATGGTGCCCCTTCTCAGTTGGAATCCTTTGATTACAAACCTTTGTTGAACCAACAAATCGGTCAGGAACTTCCTGATTCGATCCGTGCTGGACAAAGGCTCACAGGCATGACCGCCGGACAAAGCTCGTTTCCCCTTGTAGGATCTTTCTTCAAGTTCAACCAATACGGCGAATCTAGAGCTTGGATTTCAGAAATGTTCCCCCATACTGCCAAAGTTGTGGATGACATTTGCATCATCAAATCCATGCATACAGAAGCCATTAACCACGATCCGGCTTTGACTTTCTTCCAGACAGGTGCCCAAGTGGGTAACAGGCCAAGCATGGGAGCTTGGTTGAGTTATGGATTGGGAAGTGAAAACAGCAACCTTCCTTCCTTTTGTGTGCTTTTGAGCCGGGGAAAAGGAAACGGCCAAGGAGTATATTCCAAGCTTTGGACAAATGGATTCTTGGATTCGGTCCATCAGGGAGTGCAGTTCTCTGCCAGTGAAGATCCTGTTTTATACCTCAAAGATCCCAAAGGAATGAATAGGGAAGATCGGAGAAGGATGTTGGACAAATTGGCAGAATTAAACAACATAAATTATGAGACTTTTGGAGATCCTGAGATTCAGGCCAAAGTCCAACAGTATGAAATGGCATTCAGAATGCAAACTGCTGTTCCTGAAGTGACTGATATCAAATCTGAGCCGGATAGCATCATCAAAATGTATGGCCCTGATTGTTTGATTCCTGGAACCTATGCCGCCAATTGCCTTTTGGCGAGAAAACTTTCTGAAAATGGTGTTCGCTTTGTGCAGCTTTACCACCAAGGTTGGGACGCGCATGATAACCTGCCAAACCAATTTATAGGTCAGGCAAAAGACGTGGATCAAGCTTCTGCTGCCTTGATCACTGATTTGAAGCAAAGAGGCTTATTGGATGAGACTTTAGTGATTTGGGGTGGAGAATTTGGAAGAACAAACTACTGTCAGGGCAAAATACAAGTTGACAACTATGGCCGAGACCACCATCCGAGGGCATTTTCTATTTGGATGGCCGGCGGTGGTGTGAAGTCAGGAATGGTCTATGGCGAAACAGATGAATTCGGATATAATATTGTAGACAATCCGGTTCATGTCCATGACTTCCAAGCAACCATTCTTCATCTGATGGGGATTGACCATGAAAGACTCACCTACAAACACCTCGGAAGAAGGTACAGACTGACGGATGTTCATGGAAAAGTAGTAAAAGATATTTTGGTTTAATTTTTAAGATTGTATGCCCCAAAACCAGAAAATCTTTGCGATTCTTGAAAATTCACTGATAGTCCTTCATGGATTGATTCTAATTCTTGTCATTGGACAAGACAATATCCAATTACCGGCTTTCTTGGAAGTTGTGGGTAGGATGCATCCACTTTTGCTCCACTTCCCTATTGTCATGTTGTTTTTGGCAGCTTTGCTGTTTTGGTTTCCTGATTCCTTGGGCGTCAATTCAAAGGTTGCCATGAAATGGCTGTTGCTTTCGGCACTATTTTTCACAGGAATTACTGTTTTAGCAGGTCTATTTCTCAGTGTGGAGGACGGCTATGTCAAAGAAGATTTTGAAAACCACCAATGGACCGGATTGCTTGTGTTTTGGATCGGGACTTTATGGTACTTGTTTTGGGTGAAAGACAAACTGGCTATAGCCAAAGGATTTTCAGTAGTTGTTTTGGCCTTGGTATTGGCAACAGGTCATTTTGGCGCTTCCCTGACACACGGAGAAGACTTTCTTTTTGAACCTTTGCAAAGCCAAATTGATATTCCTCAGGCAAGTTTCGAGGAAGCATTGGCCTATGACCATGTCATAAAACCGATTCTTCAACAAAAATGTATCAGTTGCCATAAGGCAGGTAAAGTCAAAGGTGAATTGAGAATGGATGAAGTCCAATATATCCTAAAGGGCGGCGAAATGGGTCCGGCTGTAGATATGGAAGACCTTGAAAATTCCCAGATTCTTGTCCATATCCTGATTCCTTTGGAGGAGGAGTTCCATATGCCTCCAAAAGGGAAACCACAATTGACCGATACAGAACTTGCATTGATCCAAAACTGGATTTTGGATTCGGCCCATTTTGACAAAAAACTGACAGCTTACAATTCTGACAGTGAGTTTTTTGCCTTGGCCAAGGAGAAATTTGCAAGTCAGGACTCCAAATCCTATCCTTTTGAAGCTGCAAGTGCCAAAACTATTGCCGGACTGAACAATGATTACAGAAAAGTCATGGCTAAATATCCTGATTCTCCTGGTCTAAGGGTTACTTTTTTTGGAAAAAACCAGTTTGACCCAAGTACCATTGATGACCTGAAAAAAGTCAAAGAACAAGTCGTCGAACTGAGCTTTCAAAATATGCCATTGAAAGATGAGGATCTTAAACAGCTTTCTAATTTTCCCAACCTAGAAGTCCTCAACCTCAATTTTACAGGAATTGAAGGGAATACTTTGGGAGAATTGAAAAACCTCCAAAACCTGACGAACCTTTCCCTCAGTGGAAATCCACTTTCTGAGGCCGCATTTGAAAGCCTTGAAGATTTTAGTCAGCTGAAGAATCTGTTTGTATGGACCTCTAAAAACACTGATGCCATTGCTTCCTTAAAAACCCAATTGCCTGATACAAATATTGAAGGAGGATTTCAGGATACAGGCACTTTGTATCAGTTGAATGCTCCTCAAATAGAATATAAAAAGTCAATTTTCACAGACAAAGCAGAAGTTACGCTCAAGCATCCTATCGGTTCTGTGAAGATTTTTTATACCCTCGACAACACTTTGCCTGACAGCAGCAACCATCAGGTGTATTCCGGCCCGTTAAGTTTGGATAAAAACACAACTTTAAGAGCTAGGGCTTTTGCAGATGGATGGCTTGGAAGTACAGAAAAACAAGCTGTATTTTTCAGTTCAAAAATTCAGCCGGACAGTTACAAACTTACCTTTCCACCTAATGAATCATATAAAGGGTCAGGTGCTTTGACCTTATTTGACCTTGATAAAGGAGATGAAGACTTTTTTACAGGCAAATGGTTGGGCTTTCAGGATACTCCCTTTGAAATCCAAATGGATTTCAAATCTCCCCAAAGCATTCAAAACATTGCATTCAGCACCTTGGCAGCTGAAGCATCTCATATTTTCCCTCCTTCCAAAGTAGAGGTTTGGATCAAAACCCAAAACGCAGACTGGAAGTTAGTGGATACACAAAAACCTGAACAACCTATAGGAAACCGTGACAGGATGCTTCAGATGTATGAATCCAAAATCAACCAAAATGATGTTTTGGCCATCAAAGCCAAGCTCACCCCAGTTTATCCCTTACCAAAATGGCATCAGGGAGCGGGTGGTAAGGGCTGGGTATTTGTTGATGAAATTCTGATCAATTGACATGAAAGCCTATCAGCGGTATTTTGAGCAGGTACAATCCAAGCTTAGTGTCGTCTTTGCCCAAAGAGAAAAGATTGAAAAAGCGGCAGAGTGGGTTGCCAACTGCTTGGCAAATGAAGGATATATCTTTACCAGCGGCACAGGCCATTCCCATATTTTTGCCGAGGAAATTTTCTATCGGGCAGGAGGTTTTGCGAGGGTTGTAGCGATTTTGGATGAGGCGCTGATGCTCCACAAAGATGCTTCTTACAGTACAGAAGTCGAAAGGAAGGAAGGATATGCAGCAAAGCTTTTGGCAGAATTCCCCTTATCAGAAAAGGATGTTTTTCTTATTTCTTCCAACTCCGGAAGAAATACTGTCAGCATAGAAATGGCAATGATTGCAAAGGAGAAAGGTTCCAAAGTAATCGTCATTACTAACCTGAAACATACCGAATCAGTCACTTCACGACACCCATCAGGGAAACGACTTTTTGAAATCGCAGATTTGTATATTGACAATGGCGGAGAAATAGGAGATGCTTCAGTGGCATTAGAAGGTTTGGATTTTAAAGTCGGTGCCACTTCCACGCCCACCGGTGCTGTGATTTTACAAAGTATCATGGTGCAAGCAGCTGACAACTTAATTCAAAAAGGCATCATCCCAGAAATTTTTAGCAGTTCCAATTCCGATGAGGGGGAAGCCCATAACGAGACACTCATCCAAAAATACAAGGGCAAAATTAAGGGTTTGTGAAATTATTGGTAATTAAATTATCCTCCAAAATTAAGTCAACTATCCAATTCAAGAATCACTTACTTTTGAGGTCAAATGGAATTATATTTGATTATAGATTTTTCAAATTATTTAAACAATAAAGTCAAACGTCATGCAAATTTTTCAGTGCGACAATTGCAGCCATCCGGTTTATTTTGACAACAATGCCTGTCTAAAATGCCATAACCTTTTGGGCTTTGACTCAAGGTACCTCAGAATGATCTCATTAAAAAGAGACCAGAATGGCCAGTATGTGGAAACGTCAACAGGAAATGGATTCCATTTTTGCAAAAACCATGACCACGATGTCTGCAATTGGGTAATTTCTGATGAGAATCCATCTGAAGTCTGCATCGCATGTTCACTCAATCGCATCATTCCTGATATCACCAGGAAAGAATATTATGAAAGATGGAAAAAAATTGAGTTGGCCAAGCACAGGTTGATTTATGCTTTGCTGAGATGGAATTTCCCCATCATACCCAAAGCAGTGGATTATGAAAAAGGCCTTGCATTTAACTTTGAGTCTGATTCTACGATGCCCGATGGATTCAGGGTAATGACCGGACATGCGAATGGACTCATCACAATGAACATTGCAGAAGCTGACGATGTCGAAAGGGAAATGGCAAGGAACAATATGGACGAGGTATACAGGACTGTTTTGGGTCATTTCAGACATGAAATCGGACATTATTATTGGGGAAGACTGATTTGGAACACCAAAAATCTAGAATCATTTAGAGCTTTATATGGGGACGAAACTTACAGCTATCAGGAAGCCCTAAACCATTACTACCAACATGGTGCGCCTGCAGATTGGAACCAAAATTTCATCAGTGCATATGCCACGATGCATCCATGGGAAAGCTGGGCAGAGACATGGGCGCATTACATGCATATCGTCGATACCTTGGAAACTGCCTATTTCTATGGCTTATCCATCGAACCAAAAGTCCATGAAAGCATTTCAGTCAAATCTGCCCAAATCACTGAAAATGCTTATGACTGTAAAAATTTCGATACGATTTTTGAACAATGGCTTCCGCTTTCCTTTATGATGAACAGCATCAACAGAAGCATGGGTTTGCAGGATTTATACCCTTTTGTGATCAATTTGAATGTGAAGGAAAAATTGCGGTTTATCCATAATGTGATCCACAAACTCTAAAAATCCAGGTTTTTCGCATCAATCAACTCAACTCTCCTGCCCATCTTTTTTTGGATTACTTTAAAATGGTGCTCCTCATCTTCCGAAATCAATGAAATGGCTTCGCCTTCTGAACCTGCACGTCCTGTCCTGCCTATCCGGTGGATGTAATCTTTGGGAGACCTGGGCAATTCATAATTCACCACTACAGGCAAAAACTTGATGTCGATCCCTCTTGATGCCAAATCCGTAGCAACAAGCACCCGGAGTTTTCCATTTTTGAATTTGGTCAAAGCATCTGTCCTCGCTCCCTGACTTTTGTCACCGTGAAAAGACACGGCCTCGATGCCATTTTTATTGAGCTTTACGGCGACATTGTCCGCTGTTCTGATCGAGGATGTGAATACCAAAACCTGATTCCAATCCCCTGATTTGATTAAGTGACGTAAGAGAGGTCCTTTGTATTCCATGGGGACGAGATAGGCGGATTGGGCAATCAGCTCGGGGGCAATCCCCTCTACTTCCACTGAAATCTTTTTGGGATTATGCAAAATCCGGTTGATCAGGTCCTCCACCGTTTCTTCCATGGTGGCTGAAAACAAAATATTTTGCCTCTTTTTCGGCAATTTGGAAAGAATCTCGTCCACTTCTTCTTTGAAACCCAAATTCAAAATCTTGTCTGCTTCATCCAAGACCAGTACTTTGAGACTGGAAAGAGAAATAGAGTTTTTATCCACCAAATCCAATAACCTTCCCGGTGTGGCCACGACGATCTCTGTGCCATAGATATTCATCATCTGTGGATTGACAGAAACGCCTCCAAAAACCGCAAGCGTTTTAACTTTTCGAGGTAAAAAATTGCTGAAAACTTTGACCACTTCCTCCACCTGTGTGGCCAATTCCCTAGTAGGTACCAGTATCAGAACCGGAATATTTCTGGTTTTGATGTATTCTGTGTGCTGCAATTGCTGCAAAATTGGTAACACATACGCAGCTGTTTTCCCTGAACCGGTCGGGGCAATCCCAAGGATGTCTTTTCCTTTCAAAATAGCAGGAATGGCTTCGATCTGAATCGGGTAAGGGCTTTCGTATTTGGCCTTTTTGATGGCGTCAAGAATGCTAAGCGAGAGGCCGAGAGATGAAAAATCCATGGATATATGTTTTTTGACAAAGGTAGGGTTTAAATGAAATGTAAAAGATAAAAAAATATGGATATGCGCTTCATTGCCAGTAACCCTATTTTATTCTCCAAGCGGGACGGAAGACCGAAGCCGGAAGACCGAATTACCGGACATTTCAGTTTGCAGCCAAGATTTAATAGAGATAACTACTTTACTGGCATCATTGCGGACATATAGATAAAATAAAGAATCAGGATTAAGATGATATAAATTGATATTGGATATTCATCGATATTGCTTCAAAAACCACCGTGGATTTCAATTCAAAGATAAACGTAGCCAACAAAGAAATAGCCATGATTAAAGCATCAAGGCTATTTATTATTTCGGGAATTGAAAATTTTTAGCTTGAATTCTAAAGTTTGGGGAAGATTTTAATTGCCCTCAAGGTTCTTTCTTAGGCATATACTATACTTGGAATCAAATGCTATATTTTCTTCAAACTCATCAGGTACTCCACTAAATCCACCAACTCTTGGGTACTCATGGCCTTTTCCAAACCGGATGGCATGATGGAATTTTCCATTTGCTCGATAGAAGCGACATCCGCAGTTTTAAGATTTACCATCGTTCCCCCCGGAATTTTCAAAGCGATGTCAGTCTCTGTTCGGCTGCTGATTACACCTCCATAGGTACTTCCATCTTTGGTTTTGAGAATGTAGCCTTCATATCCAAAACTGATTCCTGCATCAGGATGGATGATGGCAATGTATTGTGCTTCTTTTGACAACTTACTACCAATTTCTGAGAGCTTAGGACCGAAGTCCATCCCTACTTCATTGACCTGATGGCATACAGAGCAGTTATTTTTGAATACAGTAAGTCCATTATCAACAACTCCTTTCATGGCCAGCAATTCATTCATCGGAGGCAAAGGATTAGCAGCATCATTACTTTCCAAATAACCGGCAGCTTCTGTTCTCACACTTTTTCTCCAAGCCTTGCTGACACCATTTACAGCGGATGCCTTTAAATTGTTGGGGAATTTGCCTTCTTTCAACAGTGCCAAAACCCGATCTTCCCCGGAATAACTTCCCCCGATAGCTGCTGCAGCTTCTCTCCGGACGTTTATATTTCTTTTGCTATCAAAAGCAATCCCTTCCAAAATACCAATTGATTGGTTTGAACCGATACCGCGCAAAGCCAATATCATATCAAAAACCTGCTTTTCGTCTTTGCCATTCAAAACCTTTTGGACCAAAGGAGCTCCACCCTGATTAAGCAGCGTGGTAGCTGCCGACCTTCCAATATTATTGTCGTAATTGGCGAGTGCCATCTCTAGCAATTGAGGATTTTTGTCTTTCAGTTCAAATTTTCGGACCAATTCGACAAACTCAATTTTTCCCTCCGACTCCTTCAACACATCGTTCAATGCGATCATCGCGACAGGTGATGTTTTGATATACTTTGGTTCCAAATGTGTAATGACCAATCTGTTTATTTCCTTTTGGTCTTGTGTTGGTTTTTCAAGCATTTCGATCAGAGCCTTTGACTTGGCTTCCGTATCAGGATTGAAATCAAATGCACGAAAATACCTCAAACGCATGTCCATGGATTCGGCTGGATCTGACGCCAAAGTTGCCAACATGGGAATTGACTTCCCTGTTCTAGCTCTCCAGACAATGTCCTTGTTTGATTTATTATCTAAAACCTGATCCTGCACTAGATTCTCCCAAGCAGCATAGTAAGTGTCCCATTGTCCCTCTGCCCCTATTCCCAAGGCCTCTAAATACCACCTGTCCTGTCCATCATGTTGCTTTGCCAATTGAGCCCAAATCTCCGGGGCTTCAGGTGAGGGATTATGCCTCAGCGCAATAGCTACTTCCCTCCTAACTTGGGCATTTGGACTTTTTGCCAATTGCTTGCCAAATGGAATAAAATCCATCTCCAACTGTCGGGCTGCCCTCAAACCTGCTATCTGCAGATCCGGATTGGGATCATTAATTGCTTTTTGAACATAAGTTGGGCCTTTCCCATCCATCTTGGCCAAAACCCAAAAAGCCCTTGCACGCATTCTGGGATTCTCATGTGATTCAAACATTTTATTTAGGCCAACTTCCGCACTTGAACCTTGCTTTTGTAAAGCCTGCCATGCCTGATAACGCCATGAAAGGTTTGGGTTTTGGAGGGCTTCCAATGCGCCTTCAACAGTGGTGAGGTCATAGGAAGGGACTTCATAATCGCTATCGGGAGGAGCCAATCTAAAAATCCGGCCGCGGTTCAAATCTCCAACCTGATGTCCGCCAACTCCCGGGTCATACCAATCAGCTACAAACAAAGAACCATCCGGAGCAATGCAAACATCTGAAGGCCTGAACCATTGATTTTTATCGCCGTGCATGATATTGACCATTTCGGCTGAATATCCTGCTCCATAGTTTTTCACAGGATATGCCCGGACAACATTCGGTCCTGCATCGGAGTGGATCATCTGATCCCAAAAAACTTCCGGCAATAACCTTCCCTCGTAAATCAAAATGCCGGTAGGTGAACCCGCACCCGTCTGCAACAGATTTGGCACAACACCGGGGTCATTGAGGTGCCAATGCTGAAGCGGAATTTCCTTTTCTTTATTGGTTCTGTTGGCTGACCAACTAGCCCGGGTCATTTCATCTTTGTAACCATAATTACCATATTCCATCACAAAATTAATCCGAACCCCTTGGTTGCCATCATCGTCATTGTCCGATTGCCATATGGTACCATAGGAATCCACCGCAACTTCATAATTGTTTCTGAAGTTTTGGCCAAGAACTTCTATATCGGTAAAATCGGTATTACTCCTAAATACCAATCCTTCCTGATAATTGGTAGTGTTGATTTCCTTCCCGGATTTATCCACGATGACATTTCCGTTTTTATCCAACAACTGTGCTCCGGCGTTTCCAAAGTTGAAATAAAACTTCCCATCAGGTCCAAAAACAAAAGCATGCATCCCGTGGTCATGCTGATCGCCGGAAATTCCCTGAAAAATAATCTCTTTGGTATCAGCCTTGTCATCGCCATCTGTATCTGTAAACAGCCAAACATATGGACTTTGGGATACAATGGCTTTGTTTCCCATCACCCAAATGCCTAAAGGTGCATTGATCTCAGGCCCTTGGTAAAATACCGTGCTTTTGTCTTGGATTCCATCTCCATCGGTGTCTTCCAAAATCACAATCCGATCGCCTTCCGGTTGGATCTCATTTCCGGTGATGGCAGGTCGATAATTGTACGCCTCACATACCCAAACCCTTCCCCGATGATCTATGTCAATGTTTGTAGGATTGGTAATGGTAGGTTCCGATGCAAAAAGATTGGCCTCAATACCTTCCGCAAAAGTTATCCCGGAAAGTGCATTTTCGGGAAGGTGTCTTTCCTCCTCAGTCAACAAATCAAAATCTTTAATTTTAGGTTTGGAGTCACAGGAATATAAATAACCTATTCCTAAAAGAAACAAGAAGCATTTGGTCAATAAATAAATATTTTTCATGGGGAAAATTTTGGGCTAACTCAGTTGTTCATTGGGTACTATTTCAATTCTAAATATAAATCGTGATTGTCAAAATCAAATCCCATCTGTGTAAGAAATTGTGATTCAGACTTAAATTTGAAAGCAATATCTTCCATCAAGAAAACCTGCTAGACAGAATTTCTAAATGACATCACTTATTGATTTCAGAAATACCTCCGCTTTTACCACTTGAGGAAAAAACTTGCAGCTTGACATTACCATTAAATGGAATTGGCGCCGAATAAATTTCCGATTGGATCGTCGGATCACTGCCGTTTATTGTATAGCGAATTGAAAGGCCGGGTGTATCTACATTGGCAAAGAGCTTTCCTTCCTTGACCAGTGTACCTGCTTTTGGCAATCGCACATTAAATCCGCCAAAAAGGTATTCTAACCTTGGGATTTCTTTTTGCCCGACAGCGTTGGCAAACTTGTTCCATTCTTTTTCCATTGCCGTTTTTCTTTGATCAATATTGGCAATCGCTGTCCAATCTGGATCCTGAGCCCAAGCCCGCTCCACATAGCCAAGCATTTTTGGCAAAAGGTAATATTCCATCATTTCTTGGCCTTTGACTGTTTCAGACCACAACTGACCGGAAACACCTTTTATGTTTTCCTTTCCTTCCGCAGTCAATTTAGCCTTCCCCTTAGCGAGACTTTCGGCATCAATCGGATTGCCATACATGTCTTTTTCATTTGAAATAAAATTGTTCAAAGGGACAGTTCTCCAAGCTGTCTTCATGTCCACAAATCCAGACCACTGATGTCCGGGTTCATCTAGGTCCATATTGTAAGCCAGATCAAAATAGAAATTTGACGAATTACAGATGATGACTTCATATCCGGCATTGGCGAGTTGGTAAGCCATATCTTCCCCACCCCAACCTGCAACGGCATTCCAAGCATAAGCCCTGAATCCCTTGTCAGCAAAAACCGGGTTGGGTCGAATGACATCATTTCCATTTTCGTGGATATCCATTTGACCGATCTCTTCCCAACCGGCTGTTTGGATTCCTTTTTCTTCAAACATTTTACTGACTCGGGAATAAAAGTAATTTTGAAGGTCATTTCTTGTTTTCATTCCCTCCGTTTCGGCAATGAATTTTTCGCAAACCGGCGAATTCGTCCAAGCTCCTTTGGGCACTTCGTCTCCTCCTGTGTGAAAAGTGTGAATCGGAACATCCGCTTCCTTATACATTGTCAGAATTTCATCTATCACTTTCTCATAAAAAGTAAATGCGGATTCCTGACAAATACAAATGGTATTTCCCCTGAAATTTTGGGCAGAAAGATATTCAGATTTATCACCGAAATCCTCCAAAAGATATTCCAAAGCCCCGCTTTCATCTCCGGATTTCATTTTGTCATGGTACCTTTTCCTCATCGCTATGATTGCTGCACGGGAATGACCCGGAGCACCTATTTCAGGAATAACTTCAATATGTCGTTCTTTTGCATACTGTAATATTTGCTTGAAATCTTCCACAGAATAAAATCCAGTTCCATTTGGTGATTTATCCTTGTCCGGACCTGATGCATAATACGGCCAAAGAAATTGGGACTCGTCTTTGGAATGTCCACGCTTGCTGCCGACCTCGATCAATTCGGGCAAGTCCGGAATTTCAATCCGCCAACCTTCATCATTTGCAAGATTGAAATGGAAAACGTTCAGTTTATAAAATGCCATCAGGTCAAGAATCTTCAAGACTGCCTCCTTTGATTGGAAATTGCGGGCTACGTCAAGGAAAAAACCCCTGTATTCAAACCTAGGTTCGTCCTCAATCGCTATTTTGTGTAAAGCCAATTTATCTTCCTGAGAGCTGTATGAGGACACCGGCAGCAAAGCCAACAAAGATTGAATTCCATAAAATGCCCCTTTAGGATTACCGGCGCTGATTTCGATTATATCAGCGACTTTCAGGCTATAAGCTTCCTCGTTGATTTTTGATGAATCTAATTGAATAGAAATAGATGCATCGGGTGAGGATGTGATTTCAATTTTTCCATTAAAAAAAGATGAAAGTCTTTCTTTTAGAAGTTCTGCTTCCTTTTCAAAACCGGCATCTGCATAAATGGAGATTGTTTCGGAAAGAACAAGCTCACCTACTCCCCAAATGTATGATTTTGGAATGGGAATAATTGGACTGAAATCTTTTGGGGATAGCAGGCTTAGGTTTTGGTTTTTTTCAAATAGAAAAGCAGGATCAGGAATCGGCAAATTGCTTCCTGCAATAGCGGTCAATTGGTCCTGAATCTCGATTCGTGAAGCTGTAAAATCCACTATGGGATGGCCTTCTTCACTATCACCAAAAACAATATAAAGCCCCGTAGGGGTGTGGCTGTTTTTCACTAAAAAATTATCAGAAGAATATGAAAATGAATAAGTCTCCCCTTTCTCCAAAACAGGAAAGCCATCTTTCGGTTTGATTCTGAAAAAATCTCCGGAGAGGTGTTCAACAGTAACCAAAGAATCTAGCTCCTGAGGATTTACCGAAAGAAAAATGGTGTTGAAGTAGATTTCCCACTCCGGTTTCAAAGCTGAATTGCCGTTGTTTGAAAGGGTGAATTTTGCCTGATGCATTTGCTCAGGAAGGATTTTATTTTGCTCAAGTTCCCAAGACAAACTTATGTCTGATGGACTGAAATCGACTGACTTAGATTGACAAGAAAATGCAAACATCAGGACCAAAAGAAATCCAGGTAAATAAGGTGAAGAAAATGACATATCTGATTGGGTAAGAGTGGGACTTTGGTAGGAAATTCCAATTAACTTGATAACTCGCAATGAATACCACTTTAATTTATTAATTTAATGGAACAAATTGATATTTAGTGTTTAACAAAAATTTTGTGGTTTTTAACCCCAACCAAAAAAGGATATTTCTTTCGGGTTATCAGTCATTAAAACCAAATGGAAAACACCCTGATATTTGCAAAACCAAGCTAATTGAAAAGCGTTTGCATTAATGATTTTTTGAGAAATGAAAAACGAGCCAAAACGAACCTGCGCAGCAATTATGTTTTCTGACATTGTCGGATACACAGCCTTGATGGGTGAAGATCAGGAGCTTGCTTTTCAATTGGTTAAAAAAAATTCCAAATTTCATCAGGAAGTAATCAAAATCCATCATGGTAAATTGATCAAAGAGCTTGGAGATGGAGTACTGTGTTATTTTCCCAAGCCTGAGGATGCCGTGGCGGCAGCCTTTAAACTCCAACAGCATTACTTCAAATCCAAGGAACTAAGCCTACGGATTGGGATCCATTTTGGAGAAGTGATCTTGGACAGGAATGATGTTTTTGGTGATGCGGTAAATATTGCTTCGAGGTTGCAGACATTGGGATCACCGGGATCGGTGCTTTTCTCGCAAAAAATCCATGAAGACATAACGGAAAATTCTCCGTTGAAATCCGTTTCCCTTGGGAAGTTCAATCTAAAAAATGTAAAGGAACCGCTTGAAGTATTTGCTTTGGCCAATGAAGGATTGGTCATTCCCAAAAGGGGAGAAATACTCAAATTGCTGGAAAGCAGATTGAAGAAGTTTATGTTAGCGGGATTGGTCTTCTTGACATTGGCATTGGTGGCTTTTGGGATTTATCATCAATCATCAATCAACAAGCTGATGGCTGAACCTGAGAAGTCTATTGCGGTGTTGCCATTTGAAAATATAGATAACAATAAAGATGATGACTTTTTGGTAGAAGGTTTGACCGAGGATATTATCTCCCAATTATCCAAAATTTCATCTCTAAAAGTAGTTCCTAATCCTAGTTCGAGCTCTTTCAAAGGTAACAATGAAGCATACAGCGTAATAGGTAAAGCATTTGACGTAAATTATCTCCTTATTGGTACCATCCAGAAATTAGATCTAAAAATAAAAATCAGAGTCCAATTAATTGAGGCTTCAAGTAATAAAGCAATATGGGCGGAAACTTTTGAAGAAAACCAAAGCGATATTTTCAAACTACAGAAAACAATTTCCCAAAAAATCGCTGAATCCTTGAGTGCTAATCTAACAGATGAGGAGCTATTTAAATTGGCGAAAGAACCTACAAATCAATTTAAAGCCTATGAGTACTACCTTAGAGGCAGACAATTGTACTACAGTTACAATATTAAAGAGAATCAGGAAGCTATTATCGAATTCCGAAAAGCTTTGTGGGTAGATCCGAAATATGCATTGGCTTGGTCAGGATTAGGAGACGCATTCAGTCAAAATTTTAGCCGATTTGGTTTAGGTAATAATTGGATGGACTCAAGCAAGCTTGCGAGCCAAAAGTCAATTCAATTGGATTCCAATTTATCAGAAGGCTATAAGGCCTTGGCTAATTATTATAACTACAAAGGGGAATTTAATCTGGGGTTGACAATGCTCAAAAAAGCAGTGGAAAAAAACCCGACAAATGTCCAAGCAGTGGGAAACCTAGGGACCTTATATTTACAGAAGGGCCAACTTTCGGACGCATTGATTTGGGGCAAAAAAGGTGTGGGTGTCAATCCAATCTCATATGTACCTTATCAGCTAGTAGGTTGGACATACCGTCTACTTGGAGATTATCCCAATGCCATTCTTTGGTTGAATAAATCCATAGAAAAGAGACATGACCGTCAAACCTATGAAGAGCTAGCCCTTTCTTACATCGCAAATAAACAACATGACCAAGCTAAGAAATTAATTCCAAGTTTATTGGCAATAATGGACACTACTGGCCATGAAGATAATGAAACCACGAAGCTAAAATTTTTTGAAGCTTCGCAACTATTTGAATCTTCCGGTATAATTTCCTTTTTCGCAAAAGATTTAGACAAAGCGGAGTTTTTCTTTAAAAAATCTTTGAAATACAATCAGGATTATGGTACTGACAAATGGACTTACTCACCCATTTACCTTGGTTATCTATTTTCTAAAAACAAGAATCTGATAGAATCCGAGGTGATGCTTGAAGGTGCACTTCACCTTAACTTAATAGAAGTAGAGGATATGAAATCCGAAGACACAGAATTTATTTTTAACCTTTCATCCTTATATGCCATCAAAGGTGATAAGGGAAGGAGCTTGCACTATCTTAATCTTGCAAAAGAAAAAAATTGGGTGGACATCTTGAAAGCCACCCAAAATCCAATTTTTAATGATTTACATAATAATACCCAATTCAAGAAAATCATTCAGGAAATTGAGAAGAAAATAAGTCTAATGAGAGAAAATGAAATTAATAAGAGGTAAATCACAAAATCTTAATCAAAAAGCTCCCAATAATTCGATTTTTTCAACAAAGATTCGAACCAACTGACTGATTCAAAAAGTTAGGGCATTATGATATAAGAATATACTAATTCTCCTTCCGCTTAAATCAAAATGAATGTAGTATTCTAATACTTTTTGACCTAACTTTTAGTTTTTAAATTTATCAATTCCCTGTATGTGCCACTTTATATCTTACTGGACTTCTCATCACGTGTCGATATCTAGGTTGAGGATGTTGGCTAGGTATATCCTTCCTTTGCAATATTCCCGCTACAATTGCTGCAGACATTGAGGTCCCCCACATTGAAGCATATCTTCTAGTTCCTACAGAATCTCGTGGAAAGGTTGAAAGGATATTACTTCCCGGCGCAACAAAATCAATGGGTCCGGTGTTATTTCTCTCGTTAAAGTTAGAATAGGAAGAATATACTGGTAAATCATTAGTTGTACAATTTTGATCTATTGAACCAATAGTGTACGTATTTGTCAGATCTAAACATCCTGGGAAATTAATTTTTGCTAAATCAAAATTATTGCCCGCAGACATTACAATAAATACTTTTTGAGTGTTGGCGAGGTTGGTAATCGATTGGGTAACAAGATTTCTGCTTAAATCATCACATGGCAAATTATAATCGAAGTCTCCAAAACTCATTAATACGACATCTTTATCCGGAATTGTTTGGATCCCTACAGCAACTCTGTCAAGCGCAGCTCTAATATGAGCCCATTCACCCTCACCGTTTTGATCTAAAACTTTCAAAGAAACTACCTTTGCACCTGGAGAAACACCATTCACAGAAATGGAGTTGGCTGGTATATTAATATACTTAGCAGCGGCAATTCCAGCACAATGCGTACCATGCCCATTTTCGTCTAGAAAGGCTCCCTGTTGAGTATTATCAATAAATGAAAAAGAGTTTGCAACATCCAAATTTAATTCCGGAACTTTATCAATTCCTGTATCTAAAATCCAAATTTTCCTTTGGTTTGAAGGAACACTTGGTTTTGGTCCTCCTGAAAAAACAATGCCACATGAGGACTTTAAATTGGTATCATAATTTCCATTTTCATCGATTGCTCCACTCTGATGAATAGGTCTTCCCTGATGGATTGGCCTACCTTGGACTTTTGCACTCTTAACCACCATTTTCACAGATAAACTATCACGGGAAAGAGAATCTGCCTGTTTTTCAGTCAGATATGTTGAAAATCCAACTCCAAGTTCTGTGTAAGTATGAACTATTTCAAGATTCTTCTTTTTTGCAAATGTGAGAATTTCTTCTGTTAACTCTTTTCTTTTTTTGTCTATAATACCTTTGTCAGGAACGAAATAATTGTCTAATAAAACCAAAGGGGTCCCAATTTTTTCTGTCAACTCAAACATGTAGAGAAAGGTTTCTATTGGTTCTTCAATCGGTTTAGGATTTGGATTTTTCTTTTTCCAATTACAAGAGAAAATAACGAAAAGAATTAATAATGAATATTTACCCACGGCTAAAACTTTAAATTTTAAAAATATTTTATAAAAACTTAACAGTCATGAAGTTAAATTAATATCTAATAAAATACAAGTACTTATACCCAAAAATTTGCAGTAAAAATCAAAACCTATCTTACATAATTTACCTGTCTGAATTTTATCCTATACATTTTTAGGGAACCATTACTCAATTATTTCCCCATCAGGATCAATATTTTTCAAAAAAAATCCATTATGTTTATTTTGATTGAAGAATAAATACCAAAACCCAAAACCTATGACAACCCAATCTTTAGGCGTTCCTTTCCAAGAACGTTATCTTGCTCTAGATGTCCTACGCGGACTCACCATTGCTTTGATGGTAGTGGTCAATACGCCGGGAAGCTGGAGCCATTTATATGCTCCATTTGCACATGCTGACTGGCATGGGTTCACCATTACTGACCTTGTGTTTCCGACATTTCTTTTTGTAGTGGGAAATGCCATGAGCTTCAGTATGAAGAAAATGGAAAAGATGGGACAAGGCATTTTTCTCAAAAAAGTTTTTAAAAGAGCAGTATTGATTTTTCTGATCGGTTGGGGATTGAATGCTTTTCCGTTCTTTGATTATAACGAATCCGGAGAAATCGTCATGATCAACTGGGCTGAGGTCAGATTGTTGGGTGTATTGCAGCGGATTGCATTGTGCTACTTGATAGCCTCTCTTATTCTTTACTATCTTGGAAAAAAAGGTGCAATTGTTTTCAGCATTATTGCCTTATTTGGCTATTGGGCTGTACTCTATTTCTTTGGTGATGCGGCTGATCCTTACTCAATGTTGGGAAATTTCGGGTCAATATTAGACTTAATCCTCATCGGTGAGCGAAATCTATATATGGGTGAAGGGGTTCCTTTCGAACCCGAGGGTTTGCTCAGCACCATCCCTTCCACTGTCAATGTCATCGCCGGATATTTTGCCGGAAAATTGATCCAACAGATTGGAAACAACCTCAAAACCGTCAAAGCACTATTTTTGGGAGGTTTAATCTTGATCCTTCTTTGTCTGATCTGGGATATGGTGTTTCCTATCAATAAGAAATTATGGACAAGTTCATACGTGCTTTTGACTGTTGGCCTTGATTTATTCCTGATCGGGTTTTTGATTTGGGTGATTGAGGTTTGGAAAAAGAGAGATTGGACTTATCCTTTTGAAGTGTTCGGCAGAAATCCTTTGATACTTTATGTGCTTTCAGGAGTTCTGATCACACTATTTTACGCCATCCAAATCGGTGATAGGAGCCTAAAAGCGGTTGTGTATGAATCAGTATTCACCAGTTGGCTTTCAGATAAAAATGCTTCACTCCTCTTCGCTCTTTCTTACATGCTCCTGATCTGGCTTATAGGCTATTGGATGGATAAGAAAAAGATTTATATCAAGGTCTAAAAGAATATTTGAAGGTTAAAAGG
>NZ_JAMFLG010000056.1 GCF_023502205.1 Aquiflexum sp. TKW24L
ACCTAATCCTTCATCCATTATCCCCCCTTTCCCAACCTCACCCCTGTTCCTCTCATTTCAATGGCTTTTGCAATGATGCGGAGGATTTCTTGGGCGGCGGACTGTGGGGATTTGCCTTGGGGGTGGATGCCGCAGACGGCGGTGGTCAGGCTATGGTCCATATCCGGATCAAAAATCGAAAAAACTTCCGGGCTTTTACCATAGGTAATGTAGGCCGAAAGTTGGTTGAGGCCAGTACCGGGACGCTCGCCGATCAGGTGGACAATCAGGTCAGGTTGCAGGATTTGACCGATATGGTAGCCGGCCCTTACCCTGCCATTTCGGACGATGATGTCATGCCGACTATAGGTGAACTGTGTTCCATAAAGTGATTTCTTCAGCGCAGGAAGTACCTGACGGAGGTGCTCGTTAACTGCATTGGCATTCAATCCATCGGAAATGACAAATTGAATTTTCGATGTAAAAGGCATTCCCTTGGCTAATTTTATCAGTTCCGCTGTGCTTGCTTTACTAATCTTTTCCCCACTTCCCGGATGGGCTAGGTAATCCTCCCGGTCTTTGGACTCGGTATAGACATGGACAGGTGATTCGCAGCAATCCCGGATCACAGCAGCATCAAGACCTGCAAAAAGCGATTTCCTCGCATGGGAGAAAAGTCCGTCGAGGCGCTTGGTTACAAAATCAGGATCTTCATTTTGATTGCTTACGCCGTAACCCAAGTCACATCCTTTTTCCTGCAGGTTTTTGATTTTCTTTTTGGCTTCTAGTTCCAGGTCTTCATTGGCTCTTTTGTCACCACCAGCTTTTTGGTATTGGGAATAAAGCCTTGCAATGCGGTCTGCGCTTGGATCGGTATGCCCATCTTCGGTCAAGGCACCAAGTTCAATCAATCGCTTTTGCATAGCCGAAGCCACCATTTTCCCTGAAGACGTCCTCAACCTTGGATGCTCACGGTAAGAAGTGGTGAGGTAGCCGAGCATGGGATCTGCTTTTCCAGCCACTGCCATCAGGTATGCAGGGGCGGCGAGTTGCACAATCTCAGTGGTGAGTTGCTGCAATTCGGCAGGATGGATGCCCATGTGGAAAGTCGAACACACATCCAATCCCATCACCAAGCCATGGAGTTTGGCCATGACAGTATCCTCTAGGCAAGCGCGACGGAGTTGGGCTCCTGTGCTGAAAACCTCCGGTCCGATAAATCCCGCCACGTCATTGACAATCATCCATTTGCCTGTTTCCTGTTTGATATATCTAGCAAGGCCATAACATCTCGCCTCCAATGTCACCATATCAACACCTTGGGCGGCACCATTGGTGACCTCGGAACCTTGTCCTGTCTCGAAGTATAATCCCTCAAAATACCTGCACAAATCCAACAATTCATCCACATCACAGCCCAACATCCCTTCTAAACCTTTGGAAGTGCCTGCCAGACTTTGGAATCCCACATCGACTTTGGTATGGGCCATGGCCGATCTTTGCTTGACCATATCAGAAAGGACACAAAACCGCGTGGGGAGTTGGAGTCTTTCTACGATGTTTTGGAGGAGTTTTTCGGTGCGGACAATTGTCTCCAGGTCATCGCTTGCGGGGTTGAGTCCGATGATCACATCCCCACAACCGTAGCAAAGTCCCTCGAGTGTGGAAAGCAAAATCTCATCCTCCTCATCTCCGGGGCTGTTTGGTTGGATTCGGCTGCCAAAGTGCCTCGCCGAACCTATGGCTGCTCCAAAATCTCCAAAAGAATTTGGGATCGGGTTAAAAATACTTGTTGCGACCTGTGACAATTCCGAATCTGACATGACCTTGACCACTGCGGCAATGGCTTCACTCGGAAGTCCGGTTGCGTAGATTTTGACCCAATCAGGACCTTTCTCTGACAGGAGAATTGCCTTAAAATCAGATATCCTCAAATGAGAGATTTCTTTCAATGCCTTTCTGTTGAGACTTTTTGCAAGAACTTCCGTAAGTCGGTCTTCGACAAAATCGGTATTAGCAATCTGGGCGATGCTGAGGTCAGATATACGGCCTCGGGCAATCTGACGGATGAGTTCATCTTGGGTTCCCCCGACCAACAAATCCCCTTCCTTGAAGGCATTGGCTTGGGCAAAAAGAGATAAGATTGGATGAGTTGACATGGGGAGGAAGGTTGGTTTTCTGTAAGATGATTGGATGTCGGATGACCGATGACGGATGTTTCTGGAGCGAGAAAGTAGGGTTGAGAATTTATTTTGAGACAAGTTTTCGATTATTCATAGGAGCTAACAAAAACACTAAATTTAGACTTATATCGGATAATTTTTGAATAAACGCCACATCGGTCATCGGACTTTTTTATCACCCATCTTATCCACCAAAATAAACCCTCCCTTGGTCAGCCAAGAAAATCCAAAAGCAGCCAAAGCAACCCACTCCATCCAGAAAATTACTTTAGGGAAAATTGGCAATGCCGAAAAAACAGGAATCAGAAGCAAAGCCGCCACCATGATGATGGAACAGATTCGGTAAACTTTATTTCTATCGATTTTTTGAGCGGTCATTATCCCGGCCGACTTTGTAAACTGGAAATAAGACATGTATGCCAAAATCAGGAAAAACAGTATTGCCAATAAATTATGTGCAGTTGTCCTCCATTCAAATTCAGTTACAAATCTCATGGTGCAGTGGACATCCTCATTTTGTCCGGTAGGCAACAAACTGATTAAAACAGAACAAATCCCTGCAGTGTTTGTCAGCCATTGGTCCATCCGGTCATAGCCTTTATATGCAATCAAAAAAAAGGAAATGGCAAAAATTACCCCAATGAAAATATCCCCAGAAGCAGTGTAGTAATAATCCGAAACTGCAGCTTGGATGGTCCGGCAGTTACCAAAACTCCAAGCATAAATGATTAAAATCAGTGGAAAGAAGATTGCCAAAAAACCAATGGATTTTCTGAGTCTCATAAACGTGATGAGGTGGGGATTGCTGAACTCTTTTTCCATATGTTTGAAAATTTAAATCACACCGATTTATAATATAGCCGATATTAATGGATATCAGAATTTATCGATATACGCATCTTTGCAAGTGACCCATGTATTACTACAATCGGGTAGGAAGACCGAAGTCGGAAGACGCAAGTAACGGACAAATTAGGATCTTGCCGTAAATTATTTATAACTCAATTTAAGTCAAAAGCCCTATTGGAACCAGAATAAGGTTAAGATCAAAGTGTTTATCATGTTACTTATTTCAAATTCTTTTTTTGATCAGTCTATTACTCAAAACCAACGCGAGCATTACGGCCGTGATTCCTCCGGTCATTTTTCCCACTATAACAGGAAATATCATTTCCCGTTGCACCCCTGCGGTAAATCCCAAGTGGTCTCCCAATACAAAAGCAGCACTGACGGCAAAAGCGGTATTGAGGATTTTGGCTTTTGGATTCATGTCTTTGAGAATATTCAGCATGGGGATGGCATTGGCCAAAGTGGCGATCATACCAGCTGCGCCGGCGGTATTCATTCCCAAACTTTGGCCTACTTTCAAGAGCGGTTTTTCAAAAACTCTAGTCAAAAAAGCCACCATGGGAAACGCCCCTATCAGGACAATGGCTATGGAACCAACAATTTTGATTCCTTCCCAGATCGGAGTCATCCCGGGGATAACCACGATTCCGGCCAACGTCTCTACTACGATCAAAACTGTGCAAATCGTGATGAATACCATCAGCCCCTTCCCGAAATAATCAAAAAGACGGATCATCATGGTCGGGGCAAAATACATTCCTGCGGCAATCAGCAGGGAGAATATAACTATTGGAACGAGATTGGCCATAATCATACTCAATGAAAAGCCTGCTGTCAAGCCGCCCACCAGACATCCCAATGGAATCGTGACCATTCCTATCATGATGCCTGAAGCGAAATAGTGTTGGTCTTCCTTTTGGAGAATTCCCAAAGCAACAGGAATGGTAAAGACGATCGTCGGCCCCATCATGGCACCCAATATCAGCCCGGCAAATAATCCGGCTTCCTCGGTTTGAGCCATTGCCATCGCTAGCGGATAGCCGCCCATGTCGTTGGCGAGGAGCGTGGTGGCAAACATGGCGGGATCGGCACCCAAAAAAGAATAAACGGGAACGACCACTTTGCCCAAAACATCTGCGAGAACCGGAGCAATAGAAATGATCCCTAACATCGCAATGCTGAGCGGTCCCATGGCCATAAATCCTTCATCGAACTTTTCGCCTAGACCGTATTTGTTACCAAAAATTTTATCCAAAGCACCCAACACCATAAAAAACAACATGATGTAGATGATGATGTCATTGATTCCCATAAAGGCAGGTTTGAGTAGAGGCAATCAAGATAAGAAAAGAGAGATGGAAATTTAAAAAATGGGGGAAATTATGTATTCAATTATCGGCTTTTTTGCCAGTGACCCTAAATTCTTCTTCAGTCAGGACCGAAGACCGATGTACCGGGCATTTCAGTCCGCAGACAAGAATTAAAATGGATATCTTATCTACAGGCATAATTAAGTATCAGATATGGAGAGAGTCCAAGTCTGAAGACTTGAACTAGGCGTAGACTTGAATTAGGCTGGGGTCCAAGTCTGGAGACTTGAACCAGGGGAGCAATTCATTACATATATTCTTTAAAATCATCCAAAGGCTCTTCAAAATCTTCTTTCATTTTTATAAGTCCTTTGGCTAATCCCGCTTTTCTATGTTTTTCAGGATTTCCTTTAGCAACAGACTTTGATTTAAGATAGTCGACAAAATTGTCAACTTCTATTTTCATTTCTTCCGGTAGTGCCGCCAGTTTTATATAAATATCTAAATCTGTCATAATCCGAAGATAAACATTTTCTTCAAAGAAAATTACCTCTTATGTCAGTCTTTCAAAAAGCAATCTTCCCAGGGATAAAAAACTTCACCACCATAATTACTATGATAAATGCTTCGTTCTAAAGAAAATACACTGAACATGCGTAAGATCTTATGATCAAATCAAGAGAAAAAATTCCTACACATCAAAGATTTTGGTTTCAAAGCCATCGATACTTTTTACGTTTTTTTCTGCCCAATATTTTTTGATGCCTTCTTCTCCTTGTTTGTCGGCCCAGTTAGTGAGAATTGTTCTTTCCTCTTTGAAGTCCATATAAGGAACCGCAAATCCACAGGAAGTCTGCACGAGGTCAACCTCCACTTCGATGATTTGTCTTGCGCCGGTAAAGTCCTGAAAAAGCCGGAAATATTCTTGGAATTTTTCATCTCTGTTGTGAAAAATCTGAGCTGTACCATACAGCCTCAGGATCATGGGCTTGCCTTCAAAAGCACAAAACATGATAGTCATCCTGTTGTTTTTGAGGAGGTGGGCGGCAGTTTCATTACCGCTTCCGGTGAGGTTGAGCCATACGATTTTGTTTTCTCCCAACACCCTGAAGGTGTCTGTTCCTTTGGGAGAAATATTTACCCTTCCTTCTTCGGCTGCGGTCCCGACAAAAAATATTTTTTGCTGTTGGATAAAGTCGGCTAGCTCAGGAGTAATGTGTTCTAGTTTTTTTCCCATGGGTTAATCATTTATCCTATTTTTCATATCCATCTTTTCATGAAGAATTCTTATGATTTCAATTTCCATTTCTGGTTTGACTACATAGAATATAACATGTCTATTTGCTAAGTACCCGAGTAAATTTTTGCGGATTTTATCGTATGATTTTCCTTTTTCTGGAATGAGCGCAAGTTCTTGGCAGGTGCTCAGTAAAAATTCGTAATATTTATCTGCCTGATCTTCAGACCAAACATCAAATGTATATTCCCAAATTTCCGACAAATCCTCAACAGCTTTGTTAGATAAATAATATATGCCCATTTACTTTTTTCTCGCTTTTAAGGATTCGAGATGAAGTTTGGCATCAAAGTCTTTGGCAATGCCACTATCGATTCCTACTTGAATTGCTTGCTTCAAGGCAACGCTTTTATTTTCCTCCTCCTCCAGTAAACGCAATCCTGCCCGAATCACTTCGCTGGCATTTTTAAACCTACCTTCATTGATTTTTGTCTCTACAAAACTCTCAAAATAGTCCCCAAGTGAAACAGAAGTATTATTTCTCATAAATGTAATCTTTCTTAAAAGTACCAATTTTTGGTAACAAGCCAAAAAAAAATTAAAATTAATAGGGATAAAAACTACATTAATTATTCAGCAAATTTAAAATAAGAAAAAATTTCGCCCCTTTACCGATTGATAATCAAGATCATTTACTTGTCAGTAAATATCCAACAGGATAGAATTTACATTTTCTCAAAATTATAGATGTAAGTACACTATGATGCCTGTAAAGTGGAAGTTCAATGTAATTCTTGGCATGAGGCTGAAATGACCGGTATTTCGGTCTTCCGACTTCCGTCTTCTCTCCTGCTTGTAGAATAATGTTGGGTAAATGGCAAAGAAGCCGGTTACCGAAAAAAAATTAACCTTTTTTCACATTCCCGTGCAACCTATTTTTACTGACCTGTATCTACCTATTTGAAAGCCAACAGTAATGTTATTTAGAAAAACTTTTACCACAGAGACGGACATCATCAAAGGTTGCCTCAAGGGTGAGCGAAAAGCCCAGCAGCATTTGTATGAGTCCTACTCCAAAAAGTTTTTTGCGATCTGCTTACGGTATGTCAAAGACCGCGACCTCGCAGAGGATATCATGATTGAAGGCTTTATGAAGATCTTTGAAAAACTACCACAATATGAAGCCAAGGGCAGTTTTGAAGGCTGGATGAAACGGATCGTCGTCACCCAATCTTTGCTAACCCTTCGCAATAACCGCAACCTGAGTATGGAAGTGAACATGGAAAGTCACTTGGAAACGGCTGACTCCCCCTATGAACTCAACCACCTCGAGACGGCAGAGCTAATGGATCTGATACAGGGATTGCCGGTGGGATACAGAACGGTATTTAACCTATACGCCATCGAAGGATACAGCCATGCTGAAATCGCCGACCTACTTGGCATCACAGAATCTACCTCCAAGTCCCAACTCAATAGGGCAAGAAATACATTGAAACAAAAAATAGCCGATCAACAAATCAAAGAAAGGAGAATCAATGGCTAATGCAGATAAAAACTTCGACCAGTACTTCAAGGAGAGGCTGGCCAAGCATGAAGAAAAACCATCCCAACTCGCATGGGAAAAGCTTGAAAGGCAGTTGCCCAAAAAAGAAAAAGGAATATGGTTTCCTTTGATGGGCATCGCTGCCACCTTGTTGCTTTTCCTCGCTGTAGGATATGTCGTTTGGCAATTCAATCAGGAATCAGAAACCAACATGCCGATTATGGCAGAGGTAAGTACCGATAAGGAAGATTCCACTTCTGAAATCACAGAGGAAACGGAAGCAGAACCATTAAAATCTTTGGAACAATCTACAGTGGTGCCTGAAGATCAAACCAAACAAGAAACCAAACCAGTGCAAATTCCACTGAAAAAAGCAATTGTTCCAAAATCAATGCAGATAGAAACGCCAAAGGAATTGTTGGCTGAAGTACCACAACCTGAGGAAAGAATAGATGAAGCCACTTTCGTAACCCCGGAAATCAATATTCCAGATCTTGATGTCAACGAGGCGATAGCTCAAAACAACCTCCAAGAAGAAGAAGTGATGACCTACAAGATCACCATCAAATCCAACGGAATCACAGAAAAACCTGAAAATCAGGGATTCATTGCAGGAATTGAAAACAAAGTAGATAAAATCGGAGGATTGCTCAGCAAAGTGGAACAGGGTTTTGCAGACCTGCAGGATGCAAAAGACAACCTATTTGTGAGTAACAACACCTCCAAAAAAGAAAGAAAGTAACCCACCAAAATTGAAAACATAGACCATCATGAAAAAATACTTGCTATTATTTTGCTTCCTCGGACTGGTGCAGTTTGCATTCGGGAATACGGAAAGGGAGTTTTTGGCTCCAAAAGACACCATCATCGTGGAGTTTGGAACTTCAGGAAAAATCGTTCTTGTCATTGACAACAAAGAGGATTTTGAGCGGCTCAAAAAAATGAACATCAATCAAATCATCTCTGAACTGGACCTGCAGATCGATGAAAAGACTGGAGAACTTGTCGTAGTGGAAATTTCCGGGCAAAAAGGGACCCGTGAAATCGTCAAAGTAACGGAAGATTGGAACAAAACCGAAGTGTCTGTCGCCGGCATCCGGATCTTGGTAGATGAAACAAGTCCCAATACCAAAGTCAAAATTGAAACTGGGGTGAAGAAAAAAAGCGATCCACCATTTAGGACCTATTTCGCAGTAGACCTTGGACTCAACAATTACCTCGACAACAATGGCCAATTCCCAAAAACCACCCAACCTTATGCAGTCCGTGGCTGGGGAAGCTGGAATGTAGGCCTCAACTTCTTTGCAAGTCAAAGGATCAGCAAAGGCTTCCGCTTTGACCTCGGTATGGGTGTTCAATGGTACAATTTCAAATTTGAAAACAGGGACTTTCAGGCTGTCAGAGGAGACGAAGGCATTGAATTTTTGCAAAGGAATGATGTCGCAGGCTTCAAAAGCAAAATCTCTGCCTCCTACCTCACCACGATGGGACTCTTCAAATTAGACTTCGGCAGGATGAATGACCAGGGAAGAAAAGGGATGAGAATAGCCTTGGGTCCATACGCCGGCTACCGATTGGGTGGTACCAGCAAATATGTATACCGACCTCTAGACGGTGGTAACAGGAGAAAAGAACACCTGAATACCGGGATTTTCTTAAACAACTTCCGATACGGTCTCCGTGGAGAAGTTGGATTCGGCAGGGTCAATTTCTTTACCACCTACGATTTCAACCAACTATTCCAAGACGGCAAAGGACCTGAATTGAATCCAATTGCCTTCGGTATCATATTCTAAGTCCCTTTTTCGAATACTAAGCCAATGAAAACCACCACACTGATATTGATTCCAATGCTGTTTCTGTCCATCCTGGGCTTCGCTCAGGAGGCAGATTCAGTAAAAAAAGGTACGGTAAATACCACCAACTTTACCCTCTTCAATACCAATGTCATCGTCTACAAAAATGCTGATGGCACCAAGACCTGGGAATTTATTTCCAAAGACAACGACGAATACCAAGAATATCATTCCAAAAATAACAAATCAAGCAACGGCCTGACCTTGGACATCGGTATCAATACCTGGATTGGTGATGACGCTGCTCCTGCAGTCAAACCTTGGGGAAGCTGGAATCCGGCGATCAACTACCATTACACCTACAAGCCTAGCAAAAACTTCAACCTGAAATCCACCATTGGCGTCAGCTGGTACAATTTCAAGTTTGAAGACCGAAATTTGCAGGCTTTGAGAGGAGAGGAGGGTTTGGTTTTTGTCGAGCATCCCTCCGGTGCAGGTACCAAATCCAAAATATCCGCTTCCTATGCCAACTTAACCCTTGTCCCAACTGTTCAGACTACCAATGGAAATTTCAGCTTTGGTGTGGGACCTTATGCCGGTTACAGATTGGGTGGAAAGGGTAAAGTTGTCTACCGTGATCCACAAGGAAATAAGGCTAAAGAATTTCAGATGGGAAATATGTTTGCCGCCGATTTCAGGTATGGCCTGAGAGCCGAGATTTGCGTGGCAGATGTAAAACTTTATGTCAATTATGATTTCAATGAAACTTTCCAAGAAAACAAAGGACCAAAGCTGAATGCTTTGAGCTTTGGATTCATCCTCTAAAAAAACCTACTATGAAAACAAACTTTAAATTATCAACCCTGCTGCTTTTCATCCTTTCTGTTGCAGCTATTTCACCGGCTTTGGCACAAGTCAAAACCCTCGTTGACGTCACCAAATCCTTTTCAGGCATTTCAAAAATTGAAGTTTCAGGAGGTCAATTGGAAGTAGAATACATCGGAGGTCCGAATTCTGATGTTTCTGTAAATGCTTTTCTTGAGTCCACCAATGCTGATCAAGATATCGTATTCGTTACCGTGGGAGATGTATTGAAGATCTCTCACAAGGTCAATAACAACAATTGGAACAATAAGACCAAAGGCCATATCAAAATTAAAGGTCCGGTAGGCATGAGTCTAGACATGAAAGGTGGATCAGGATCCGTTTATGTGGAGAATGTATCTTCAGATAAGTTAAACCTGGCGGTAGGTTCGGGAAGTGTATCAGCCAAAGATATTCGTGGGGATGTCTTTGCCAATGCAGGCTCAGGATCTATCAAAATGTCCGGAATCCAAGGAAATGTCCAAGGACAGGTAGGTTCTGGGTCAGCTAATATGCAGGACATCAATGGCAACATCAACTATTCCTCAGGGAGTGGTGGGATCAGCGTGGTAGGAGTGCAGGGCATCGTGAATGTCAGTCTCTCCTCAGGCAATGCCAAATTAGAAAATGTTTCAGAATTGGGTGATTTGAAAGTGACTTCAGGAAATGTCTCCGCCACCAATGCAGGATTGGGAACTGAAACCCGATTCAGCGGAACCTCCGGGAATTTCAAAATCCAAACTCCATCCAATCTCCGGGAATTCAATTTCAACCTGAACGCCACTTCCGGAAACATCACGGTCGGAAATTCCAAAGGGGGCAGAAACCTGAATATCGATAACGGCGCAAACACAGAAATCCGGGGCAGCATTACCTCCGGAAATATCTCCATAGTGAATCAATAAAATTCTTCCAAAACCTATAAATCTCCCCGCATATTTGACGGATCAGGCAAAATTTATTCTGCCTGTATTGGTTGAGTCTGCGGGATTTTTTTCTTTTTAAGCAGTTTTAATCCTTGAAAGCTTGGGAAATATTACAGGAGTGGTTTAAACTTTTTGGTTGAATTCGGTTCTAAATTGTATCGGTAAAGTTTATAATTAACTTAAGGTAAAATTTTAGAACTCAACACAACCTACTCTCAAACAACATAATGGAACCAATCAAAAAAGAAGATTTAAGCCAAGAAATTTTTGACATGTACGACTACTATGTACATGGTAAGATCGACAGAAGGGAATTCGTCAACCGCCTCTCGGTATTTGCTGTAGGAGGCTTGACAGTATCAGCGATTCTGGGATTTTTATTACCCAATTATGCTGAGGCGAAAAGATTTATGCAGGATGATCCCCGTCTAATCTCTGCCTATGTGGAATATGATTCACCAAAAGGTGCCGGTAAAATGAAGGGATTGCTCACCAGACCTGCTGACAAAAAAGGAAAACTTCCGGGTGTGATTGTGGTCCATGAAAATAGAGGTTTGAATCCATACATTGAAGACACAGCACATCAGGCTGCTTTGGATGGCTTTATTGCATTTGCTCCGGATGCTTTGACGCCGTTTGGCGGCTATCCGGGTACAGACGATGAAGGTCGGACCATGCAAGCCAAACGTGACAGGGAAGAAATGCTGCAAGATTTTATCGCAGGCTATGAATTTTTAAAAGAGCATGACCTTTGTACAGGCAAAGTAGGTGTAGTTGGATTTTGCTTTGGAGGATGGATTTCCAATATGATGGCTTCCAGAATCCCCGACTTGAAAGCAGCCGTTCCTTTCTATGGCGGTCAACCAACTGCCGCAGACGTGCCTACGATCAAAGCTCCACTTCAGATTCACTTTGCGGAATTGGACACAAGGGTCAATGAAGGTTGGCCTGCTTATGAAGAAGCGCTTAAAGCCAATAAAAAGAAATATGAAATGCACATGTATCCGGCAGTAAACCATGGTTTTCACAACCACTCCACACCGCGATATGACAAAGCTGCAGCCGATTTGGCTTGGGGAAGGGCAATTGACTTTTTTAAGAAAAATCTGAAGTGAGATTGAAATTTCGGTATGAAGAGAAATTTTGACCGATGACGGATGTCGGATGTAGCGAACATTTCAGTCTCCTGCCTAAAATTCTTTCGATTTACCATTTTACTATCAATATTGCACCAAACAAAATTTTCCTGTCAAGCAAAAAGTCAGCGGATGCGCTGACTTTTTGCTTTTGCAGAATCCTTTTATTTTATCACGCTTTGATGCCGGTGAATTGTAAATTCAAAATAATTCACGGCAGGATTAAAATATATCCGTTACATCCCTGCCCGAAGACAGGGGGGGCTTCCGACTTCGGTCTTCCTACCCGATTGTAGTAGATTATTAAGTTACTAGCAAAGAAGCGTACATCCCTATTCTTTGAAGACTACTCTTTCCCTGCTAGGTGAGCAATTATTTCTTTCAGTTTTTCCTTATTTCCCTTATGGCTTTCAAGGTCAAACAATTCCACTTTTCGAAAATCAATCGGATGACTTTCACTTTGAAGGGCAATGAATCCGGAGGACAAGGGAGTGCCATCAATCTTCACAGCAGGATCTGAAGGATTGACATTACCTCCCCCAATTGTAGGTTTGCTGTATTTTACCACGGTATCCCCTTCCAAAATGTGATATACTAAAGAATCTCCTAAGACCAAAAATTGCGCTTTCACCCATTGCTCGCCATGGTAGGTCTTGGAAGTGGAGTTGACACAATGTGGTGTAAACAATTCTCCATCGAATTCCACATTTGTGCCTGGTGTGCAAAGATTACTCGTGGTTCTTTCATTGGTACCATCACCGCCTAGAAATTGTCCTTCAATAGAAATCGGGAAGTCTTGGTCTTTCAAAATCGTCTTTGGGTCTTGACAATGCAACATAGCTCCGGAATTTCTCAAAGCCCATCCTTCACCACCCGTGGCTTGTTCACCGACAAAACGGTATTCCACATTGAGCAAATAATAGGAAAAAGGGGTATTGAAATAGATATGGCCATATTGCTGGTCAAACGCCTCGTATCCGTCATACCTGACTTTCATTAAGCTGTCTTCCACACGGAAGGTATTGGCAAAGTTTTCGTTGAGGTCATGTTTGGCTATTTTGATCGTCCAATCCTCTAAATCTCTCCCGTTGAAAAGTTGGATCCATTCTCCTTTTTCCTCACTTACAGACTCTGAAGTGGATGTGGTACATCCCACAAAGAGGGAAAATGAAAGTAGTATCAATGCAGACTTGAAGAGGGAATGGCTTTGATGGATCATATTTTTTGAAGCTTTGGAGTGCAAACTGAACTGGAAAATAAGGAAATATTTGATAGATTGGAACAAAAAATCCGTGGACCATGACAAATAAATCAGTGCTTCTCCTTCTGTTGGTTTTTCTCTTATCGATCAGGGGGCATGCCCAAGAAGTCTTACATCTCGATCAGGAACAACCCGCAGGAAGCGGATCAATTCAAGACCTTGATTGGATCGCAGGATATTGGACAGGATCGGGAATGGGCGGAGACTGTGAGGAACTTTGGTTGCCTGCCAAAGACAATAGCATGGTGGGGACATTCAGGTTTATAATGGATGGAGAATTGATTTTCGCAGAATACATGAACATGGTGGAGGAGGACGGCATGCTTTCTCTGAAAATTAAGCACTTCAACAGAGACCTCACTGCTTGGGAAGAAAAAGAGGATTGGACGGTGTTTAAGTTTATCAAATCCGAAGGCCAAACGGCCTACTTCAATGGGATTACTTTTCAACGGGAGGGGGATGAATTGATGATCAGGTTGGCAATTACCAATGAGGGAATCAAAAGCACGGAAGAATTCAGGTTAAAAAGGAAGGATTTGTAATGATTTAAGTTAGAATTCCAATTTCATTACCACCGGTTTGTGGTCCGAATAATTCACATCCAAAACCTCCACCGAAATAATTTCCCAGTCTGATACTTTTCCCAGCCAAAAATAATCGATCCGGATTTTGGGGTCTTTGGAGGAATAAGTGTTTTGGGGATTACCTTGTTTCAATGCTGCATCATAAAAATCTTCGGAAAGAACTGAATACCCGATTTCCTCCGAAGTAAAATTGAAATCCCCTGTCAAAACTGTAGAACCATCTAATTCTGAAAGTATGTTTTTGATTGCGACCACCTGTGCAGTCCTGTTTTCTGCAAATTCGTGACATAAGTGGGTCGCGGCAAAATTGACCGTCTTTCCATTTCCCAAATCTACAATAGCAACAGCGAGACTTCTTCCCTCCCCTCCATTTGGAGTCGGCAAAGAATAAGCATGAAAGGTGACTGGAAGTCTACTCAAAATTCCTTCTCCATATCCGCCTTCCGAAAAATCAATCGCCTTGGCAAAAAATGATTTCATTCCGGTCAATCTTCCCAATTCCATCATCAAATCCATTTTGCCTTCAGGGTTAAAATTTTTGGTTCTATTGGTCATGCTGTCTACTTCCTGAAGGGCAACAAGGTCAGGATTGATCTTATTGATCAGATCAGCGATTTCACTGATATTGCTTGTCCCAAGATTGTAAGGGTTTTCGCCATGGTAGATATTATAGGTCATCAGGATGATTTCTTTTTTGACAGTGCCACTTTGGGAAAATACAGCGAAATCAGAAATCATGGCAAAAAGCAGGAATAAATAAAACTTTTTCATCGTTCAAAGAAAAAAAGGTATGTCAATAAAAAAAGCCTTGAAAATCAATTCAAGGCTTTTTTGTTTTACCAAGTGGTTTCACGAAGTTTTGGAAACGCCCTGATCACATCACTGAGACTAAGCTGTCCAACCAACTTACCGTCTTTCATGACAGGAAACCTCCTGATTTTATTTTCCAGAAATTTTTGGGCAGCATCAAAAAGCGATAGGTTTGGCGAAAGTGTCATGACATTTACAGTCATATGTTCACCCACCGTTCCGGGGAATTTCGGCGTATTAGAATATTTTCCTTTGATGATTTCCTTCAGGCAATCCACTTCCGAGATGATCCCTACCAAGTTGCCGCTGGCATCCAAAACCGGTGCCCCGGAAATTTTTCTTTTGGTCAGCAAATCCAATACATGATCTATCGAGTCCTCAGGACGAAAGGTGACCAAATTGGTGCTCATATGGTCACTGACCAATATCGGAGCTGCTGCTTTTTTGGGTTCGACCACCCGCACGCCTTGAAAACTTTTTACCATAGCTGTTTTGGTTATTTTGAGCTTAATAATTTAGGAAATTATAAACCGAAAACAAATTAGATAGATATAAAAAAATTAAAATCAATATATTATTACAAAATTAAAAGTTTTAAAAAATAATATTGGTATTAAATCAAGAATAAAAAAACATTATATTTTTACTAGGTATCACTCCAAATCCCTAATAATTTTTGCAGGGCTGCCCATTGCCAGTTTGTTGTCAGGAATATCCTTAGTGACCAAAGAACCTGCTGCCACTGTCACATTGTTTCCAATGGTGATGCCGGGAAGAATTATAGTGTTGCCACCAATCCAACAATTGTCTCCAATCCTTACTGGAAGTGCTTTGGTTTTGTAAGGGGCCTGATTGGGTTCGGGGTTTTGGACTATCCTTTCGGTGGCCGAGATCGGATGTGTCGCTGTATATATCTGCACATTTGGACCGATCAGGACATTTTTCCCGATGTCAATTCTGTTGCAATCCAAAAAAACCGCATTGGTATTGATAAAGGTATTTTCACCGATGGAAATATGCTTGCCATAGTCACAATGAAAAGGTCCTTCAATCCAAACACCCTTTCCAATAAATCCAAAAAGTAATTTGAGTAAGCTGAATTTTTCCTCCGAATTTTGCGATGAGACTTTGCTCCATTTTTGAATCAATCCCTTGGCCTGATGGTACATTTCGAGCAATTCCGGATCGCGGGAATTATAGAATTCCCCTGCCAAGAGTTTTTCCTTCTCGGTCATTGTGCTTCGATTTCTTTTCTGAACAAATTGACCATATTCTGATCCACGGTCAACACCTGTTTGAATGCTAGCGGGTCGGAGGAAAGAGAAACGGAAGGATGAAAGTAACTGCTTTGGGTAGGTCTATAGCCTTTACAGGAAGCGTGCATTTCACGAAGGTGCCCATTTCGGTTCAATTGTGAAACGTGTTCAGGTTTGGAGCCGCCACCTGGCATGATGATGATCTCCTCTCCAGCTAATTCTATTAATTCCAAAATGGTATCCAAACCTTGGGTTACATCATTTTCTCCTCCGGAAGTCAATATCCTATGGAAACCAAGGTCAATGATCGTTTTTAAAGCTGTTTTCTTGTCTGCAGCAATATCAAATGCCCTGTGGAAAGTACAGGGCAGGTCTTCGGCGACATTGATCAGGTATTTGCAGGCTTCCCTGTCCACATGTCCGTTCTGATCCAAAACCCCAAAAACAAATCCATCTGCCCCAAGGTTTTTCAGGATGGCGATGTCCTTTTTCATGACATACAATTCCTCAGAGGAGTACACAAAATCTCCGCCTCTTGGTCTCAACATCACAAAAATCGGAATCTCCACTTTTTCTTTGAGAAAAGCGAGCATACCGGCACTTGGTGTTTCGCCACCTTCTCCAAAATCAGAACAGAGTTCCAACCTGTCTATTCCAAATTCCGCAGCTTTTAATGCCGCCTCCGCTGTAAAAACAGGAGCTTCCAACAATATCTTTCCCATCGTTTAGAATTTACTTTTTGAATCAATTAAAGCACCTCCACCGCTGTGGTGCCGGGCAAAATTAAATCCGGGATGCACAGCATAAGCGCCGTATTCTCCGTCTTTATTAATGGCAATAAATCCTGCCTGAATGTCCTTGATATTTGCCGAGTTCTTTGCGATCAGTCTTCTAACCGCTTCCTCGCAAGCTTCCTGCGGCGATCTTCCCTGTCGCATGAGTTCTACGATCAGAAAACTTCCGCAGATCCTGATGATGGTTTCCCCCAGTCCTGTGGCTGTGGCAGCGCCAACTTCATCATCCACATATAAGCCAGCACCGATGATCGGGCTGTCTCCTACCCTCCCATGCATTTTGAACGCCAAGCCACTCGTGGTGCAAGAACCGGCCAACTTCCCATCAGAGCCCAATGCAATCATGCCGATAGTGTCATGGTTTTCGATATTGATGATGGGCTTGTACTTGGATTCCTTTTTCCATTCCTGATACATTTCCCCGGCTTTGGGACTGAGGGTCTCGGATTCCATCGGAAATCCCTTTAAGATGGCAAACTGCCTTGCACCTTCACCTGCCAACATCACATGGGGAGTTTCTTCCATAACCATTCTCGCTAAAGATATCGGGTGTTTCACCTGTCTCACAAATGCCACCGAACCGCAGCTTCCGTCGCCTTTCATGATGGAGGCATCCAATGTAGGGATTCCTTCCCGGTCGGGAAGTCCTTGCAGACCAACCGATAGGTTGTCCATGTCCAATTCAGTCACTTTTACACCTTCCTCCACCGCTTCAACAAGATTGCCGGATTTCATCAAAACCTCCCAAGCTTTGTCATTGGCGGGCATGCCATGATTCCAAGTGGAGAGGACGAGGGGTTTGAATTTTTCAACCTGATTAGGTAAAGAAAAAAGATCAGCGGCTGTGGTTAGCGAAGCCGGTATGAGTAAGGATGAGGTGGCGAGGGATTTTTTGAGAAAGGTTCTTCTGTTGGACATAGTGGTTTTGTTTGTGCAAAAAACATTAAATTGATTGAAGATTAAAGATTCAAAAAAATTTGGATAAATAAATTTGGGATCGTTGAATTTTTTGGGGAAGTTGGGAGGTGCAAGGGGTTGTTGCGGTTATAATTGTTGTAATGGTTGTAGTTGTTGTAATGGTTGTAATTGTTCTAGTGGTTGTCTGCTTCGCGTTGTCAGGCTGTCCCGTTGCCGGGTTGTCGGGTTGAACGAAACGGTTCTTGGATTTAACTCTTGACATCATTCTTATTTCAAAAGTTGGTGAAAACGGTTAATTGATTAATTGGTTAACTGATTCTAGACTTAAGCCTTTCCTCTGATTACTGAGAAGCCTAACGACTCCAGAATCTCGCTTCTTGATACTTGATAATAAGTACTTTAACCTAAAAACTGCTCACTGAAACTACCAACTGAAACTCTCCAGATTCTCGTCTCTTGCTTCTCGCTTCTTGAAACAGGACACCTTGAACTTAAACCTAACCACTGATTACTGAGACTGCCTACTGTAATTCCAAAATCTTGCTTCTCGACTCGGAACTCTTGACATCATTCTTATTTCAAAAGTTGGTGAAAACGGTTAATTGATTAATTGGTTAACTGATTCTAGACTTAAGCCTTTCCTCAGATCACTGAGAAGCCTAACGACTCCAGAATCTCGCTTCTCAATACTTGATACTTTAATCTTGATACTTGATACTAAAAATATGAGACCTTATATCCTTGCTGAAAACAACTGGAAAAACCTCGAACACCAACGTTTTGAATTGGCAATCCTACCTTGGGGAGCCACAGAAGCGCACAACTACCATTTGCCTTATGGGACAGACATTTTTGAAGCAGAGTCCATCGCCGCAGGAGCGGGAAAATTTGCCTGGGAAAAAGGTGCCAAAGCAATTGTGTTGCCTGTTTTGCCTTTTGGGGTGAATACCGGTCAGAGCGACATCTACCTCGACATCAACATGAATCCGAGTACACAAATGGCCATCTTAAAGGATATCTTGACGGTATTGGACAGGCAAGGAGTAAAGAAATTTTTGATCCTAAACAGCCACGGGGGCAATGATTTTAAGACCATGCTGCGTGAACTAGGGCTCCAATTTCCGGATATGTTGCTCGTCACCTGCAATTGGTATCAGGCATTGGATAAGAGTCTGTATTTTGAGGAAGTGGGAGACCATGCCGACGAGATGGAAACAAGTCTCATCATGTACCTTCATCCGCGGTTGGTGCTGCCATTGGAAGAAGCAGGAGAAGGCAAAGAGAAGAAATCCGTCATTCCCGGCATCAGGGAAAAGTGGGCTTGGGCCGAAAGGAAATGGTCAGAAGTCACCGAGGATACGGGTATTGGCAATCCCAAAAAATCTACAGCCGAAAAAGGGGAAAGTTATTTCCACGATGTCTGCGCCAAAGTCGGTCAGTTGATTATTGACCTCTGTAAGGTAAATAAAAAAAAGCTTTATGAGTAATGTGGTTAGGGACCACTTCTGCTAAGAAGACACCTTAGTTTCCATCTTGGAAATGTACAATTGTAAAAAATATCGGAATAGTTATATGGTTTCTAGGAAATTGGTCAAAAGTTAACGAATGGTGGGGGAGGGTATAACGGAAGGTAGGGGGAAGGTGGGAGGAAGGTGGGGGGAGACTGGGGTAAAATGGCTGTTTTTAGGCAAAATGATTGTATTATTTTTTATAGAATTGTCTTTTTTAAGTTTTTCAGGATTGCATTTTTTGGGGAATTAACATAGAAATGTTATCGGGTTCTCTGCTTCGCGTTGTCTGGTTCTCAAGTCGTCATTTTTACCCACCTGGGAGTAGAATAGCGTAGGCGCTAAGAGTAGTTTGTAACTACCCTTTTCTATTATATGATCCCGTACAGCTGT
>NZ_JAMFLG010000057.1 GCF_023502205.1 Aquiflexum sp. TKW24L
TTCTTCACCTTCGCAAGCTGCGGTTCAGAATGACGGAGGAACAACCGTCATTCCTTTTCTAAACATTTTAAAATGTTGAACACTAAAATTGATACTTCGATCTTGCCACCAATCATTTTTGTAAACATGGTTTCGAATTGTATAAAGAATTAGCATCCCCTCGGTTTTATCTTTAAGCTAATTGATCTGAGCATGTAACACGCTTATTTCCAGATTCTGTAGAAGAAAACTAAACCAACTTTAATTTTTAATCTTATGCCAACTATAACGAAAAAGCCTGGGCAGACGCAAAAGAAACAACCCGGTGACGAACACAAAATGGATCCACTTCCCAAATACTTTAAAGAGGGGTACAAAGGAAACAACCTTTTGAAGGACAAAATAGCCATCATCACCGGTGGTGATAGCGGGATCGGCAGGGCTGTTGCGATTCTCTTTGCCGAAGAAGGCGCTGATGTGGTTATTTCTTATCTGAATGAAGAAAAAGACGCCAAACTGACCCAATCTGAAATTGAAAATAGAGGGCGGAAATCACTTCTTATCAGTGGCGATATTTCAGAAAGCAAACACTGTCAGTCTATCGTAAAACAAACTATGAAGGAATTTGGAAAGATCGATATTCTTGTGAATAACGCAGCCATCCAATTTCCCCAAGAAGATTTTCTGAAAATTTCAGATGAACAACTTCAAAAAACATTTGCCACCAACATTTTTGCTTATTTCTATCTCACAAGAGAGGCTTTGCCTCACATGAAAAAAGGTGCTACGATCATCAACACTTCGTCTGTTACCGCCTATCGGGGCAGCCATCACCTTATCGATTATTCCTCCACCAAAGGTGCCATCGTAAGTTTTACCCGTTCGCTTTCGGAAAATCTTGCGGAAAAAGGAATACGGGTAAACGGCGTGGCACCCGGCCCGATTTGGACACCACTTATTCCCGCTTCTTTTTCCAAGAAAAAGGTGGCTGATTTTGGGGAAGATGTCCCGATGGAGCGTCCAGGAGAGCCTTCAGAAGTTGCTCCATGTTACCTGTTCCTCGCCTCTCATTTGTCTAGTTATATGACAGGCCAATTTCTCCATCCCAATGGCGGTGAACTTATCAATACGTAACATGGAAAGACTTCAGGTTATCCTTGATAAGGACAGAGAATACATGCCGGATTTCATATTCAATCTTGGCAATGCTATCATTAATTTTAGCTATAAACCCGTGTATGCAAAGTGGGGAATGATTATTTACTTATTGCTTTTGCAAAATCCGGCTTCATAAATCTTCAAAAAACCAAATCAAAAAATCCGATGAAAACCTCAAAATCAGATACCGAAAATCAGACTGAATCCAAAGACAGTACTTTGGATGACCTCTTAAAGAAAGGAAAGTCAGATAGAAAAGATAACCTGCCGGGTGAAGAATTTATCACCCCGGATCCAACTAGATCAGCTCCAGACAAAAATACTGAAGCGGAGGAGGTTGATTCAATGGGAATCAGCGAGAAAGCTAAAAACCAAGCAAGTGATGAGAGGGATGTGGCGAAGGATAGGTGAAGTTTGGAAGTGGGAAGTAAGGAAGTAAGGAAGTAAGGAAGTTGGGATGTTGGGGTGTAGGAGGTACGAGGTTGGAAGTTGGAAGTTGGAAGTTGGGATGATTTGGGATTTGAATCAAGTAAGCTAGACGATTCGGGGGTGGTTTTTGGCTGAGATCCATTTTGATTTGCCGCAGTGGCCACAATGGTTGGATGCAAATGCTATTTCGTCAGCAAGTGTTCCGCAAACTGCGCATGCGATTTTTTCAGAAAGTGGATTTACATTTTTGATATCGGTGAGACATTCATTTCGGTCGGGAAGTATAGGCAGTCCCCATTTGACTTGATCTTTGTCAAAGTAAAAAATGCTTAGCTCCCCAGATGTTTCTATAAATGCTTTATGAACCTGGCCCAGATGATCCACATTTTTGAGTCGGAGTTGGGCAAAAAACTCATCATGGGCAATGGCTTCTTTATTGAAATTCTCAAATTTGATTTTACCGTTTTCAATTAACTGGACCGGAACTCCCTCCACAAATCTTTCTATCCTTTCACTTTTTTCTGATAGGTAGGTGATCCCTTTATAAAGGAAAATAATCACTATAAATACCACCAAGGCAGGCAAAAGACCTACTTCATAGTAGAACATTGGATCGCCTGCTGCAGAACCCAAGCTGATAATCAGCGCTAGTTCAAAAACCGAAAGCTGCTTTATCCCGCGTTTTCCAATCAGCCTCAACACCAACAAGACAATTATAAACATGACGAAGGACCGAAACACCACTTCAAACAAGAATGCATAGGGCATTTCTTCCCCGATCATCAATCGTGTCCAATCAAATATGGATGGCTCTGCTGTTGTTTCCATTTCGGTTTAAGATAAAATCCCTGATTCTAAATTCAATTACCTAGAACTATGCATAAAAAAATCAAGGGCTTCCTGAGAAACCCTTGATTGTAAACTACTTTGAATGAAATAATAATCAGTAATGAATAGCTTCAGCATGCAAATTCTTCCAATTTTCATAAAGGTGAATTGCATCCGCATCGTCTTTTGGACTCACGTAGATGACAACATTCCCTTCCTTGATCCCAGAGTCATAAAGCTTGGCTCTTGGTTCAGGGATTCCTGAATCTTTCAACACGCTGATCATTCCACCTGAAACCGCTCCAGTCAAGTCTGAGACCAATGGACCTGCAATCAGGACACCGAGTCCATGGATAACAACACTATCTTCTATGGCGGCTTGCGCGCCGGCAATCACTCCAGCCGTACTCCCTATCCGGGAACCGAAACTTGAATTGAAGGTATGTTCCGCTCCGAACTCGCTATCTTTTGATAGATCACCATAATACTTTTCACGGGTCTCGGCTGTCATCACCACATTGATTTCATTATTTCCGTAACCTTTATCAACAAGACTATTGTAAGCCCTATCGGTACATTCCCGATCTCTGAACATGCCGCTTAGGACTTTTGATCCATCGGACCTTTCATCCCAGCGGGTTTGGCTTTCATTAAAAATTTCCATTTACTGTGGTTTAGTTTTGATAATCAAGCCGTGAAATAATATCAAACAGGATTCACTCCTGCAGAGGAACTTTCCACCATATGGCAGAAATTGTCCGACATGCTTTTACTTTTTCTTAGCAGCAGGTGCACTTGGTGCAGACTTCTTAGAATCTTGTGGCTTTTGGTCTTTGGCTGCGCTACGGGTCTCATTTTGATCCTTCGCGGTGCCTTTTGCTTTGCTTTCGTTTTTTTCGTTCGCTTTCATGGTTTTGGATTTTAAAGTGTGATTGTATGATGTAAAATTCCGTATTCTATCCCCCGTTGTTGTTACATGATTGGCAAAGATTTTTGCTTAATTCCCTGCTTTTCTGGGGGGTTTTCAATCAATTCCCGAATGTGAATTTGCTTCTGCTTCAATCGGGAAAACTATCTGCATCTGATACTTTCAACAGCGAGTAAAAGAGGCCTAAAAAAAAGAAGGCAGGAAAGATTCCTGCCCGCTTGTGCATACTAACCATTTAATTAAAGAAGTGAATTATCTCTCCAAGAATCGTTACGCCTTGAATCTGGACTGATGTCACTGAGCCTCGACTCTTGATCGGTGTCTCCAAATCCGGACTCACCATACACGGAAGAACTCCTTCTGTCTTTTATCCCATAATAGGTATTGACCGAATCCACAAAAGTTGAATCAGGATGGGTTGGCCAGTTATCTTTGTCAAATCCCGGAGAGTTTTCCAGTCTTTCTTTGGACACATCCAAGACAAGCTCATGGCCATTGTATTCGTCATTGAAATGATCAAAATTGAATGCGCCTAGCGGAACTGCAAAATATTTGCTTTCTAGATTTAGGAAGCCCGTACTCACAGCAAGCACAGCGTACGATACCTCACCAGTGGAAGTGTCAATCATAAGTTCTTTGATCTCTCCAATACTCTCATCATGGGTCGTTTTGACGTCTGCACCTTGGAGGGAGGATGAGAAAATGATTTGATGACTCATTGAATTTTTCATAATTACTTTGGTTTAGTTGTTAAAAGATATTGGCTAAAGTCCAAAAACCATTCCTTTCGATTCGATATACCAAACCAAACAAATCCTAAAAAACCATTCAGGTTACAATGCTTGTATTTAATTAATTTTCTCCCAGAAAGCCCTAATAAAAAACCAAATTCAGGTGTATGACTTACCCATTCATGTCCATTTGCAAGAAATAATATTAAAAAGCCAAAGGATAGATTAGGTCCTCCATTGTTACTTTTTATACCCAGATTGTATCGATTTTTATAATATCGGGCTGCCAGAAAGAAAAAATGTCAGGAGTATTTTTAGTGGTAAATAACCTCAGATTCTGCTCCCGGTCTATTTTTGGGAAGACCGCATTAATGATTTCATCAGGCCCAGATAGACAAAAATGCCGAACGATGAAACAAACTGAAATACAGAGCTATGAGATAAATGCTGATAAAAAAATTAAGTAAAGCTATCCAAGATTATCACCTGCGGTTGTTGGAAATATATTTGCTTCATTATTATCGAAACATTGTATTAATAACTCGAAATGAAAAACACAGCAAAACAATTACTCGGCATATGCATAATTGCGGTATTTACGTTTTCATGCACCAATGAAAAAACTGGTCATAATACTGAAAATATGGGTGAAATGAGAGATGATAAGCAAAGTATGGACAATTCAGCAAATGATGGAATGGACGAACATGGTTTCCATGAAAGTGATTCTGCTGCCCTCAATTACCGCGAAGGTGTACCCATCAATGACAGAATGGGCGATATGGATACCCTCCAGCTACCTAAACCGATTTTGGATGCTATCGCAAAGGACAGTCTGCTCTTCAATGCGATGATTGTACAAAAAATCAAAAGAGAAGATTCAGGGCAAACAGTATTTGAAGTCTCTTTTTATCCTGTAAACGGCAAGGAGGAATCAGTGGTATTTGACGTTAATGGTCAGAGAAAACAATAAAAAGCTTAGGGGTTGTTACTTTTTAATCTGATTAGTAAAGCAGGTGCTGCCACCCATGACCGGTAAGATGAGATGTAAGTATCTTCAAACCGCGAGGAGGCATTACCTGCTTTTTTTATCTTTTGAAAAGATGCCTATCCACTATTTGCCATTACCCTTTGGTATTTGGGAATGATAAAGGTGAATTTTGCTCCCTTTCCCTGACTGCCGGCGAATATTTTCCCATGATGGTTGTTGATGATTTTTTGGCAAATAGCCAATCCTACACCGGATCCCGGAAAATCGAACTTATTGTGCAATCTCTTAAAAATCACAAATATCGATTCCGCATGGATCGGGTCAAATCCAATCCCATGGTCTGAGATACTTATTTTGATTAAGCCGTCTTCCTTGTACGCTGGAAATAAAGCCAGTTCTTCGTTTGTCAGCTTTTCCAAGCTGATCACAATTCGATTAGGTACATCTGCCCGACTGAATTTCAAGGCATTTTCAATCAAGTTTAAGAATAATTGTTGGATCTGATGCGGAATGACCTCAGCTTGGGGAAGATTTGACACCTCAATCTCGGCCTTCTTCTCTTCTATCAATAACACAAGTTCCTCAAGGGTATTGAGTAAAATGGAATTTAAATCCTCAACTTTAAAGATCTTATCCACCTTAGACACCCTGGAAAATTGAAGCAGGTCTCTGATGAGCAACTGCATTCTATTGGAAGACCTTTGGATCCTGAACAAATAATCCTTTGCTTGGTCGGTAAGCTTGAAGTCATTGAGGGAATGAAGCAAGGAAATAAAAGTCTGAATTTTTCGAAGTGGTTCCTGTAGATCGTGACTTGCTATGTGGTTAAATGAAGCCAATTCGGCATTGCTTCGGTTAAGTTCCTGATTTTGAAGTTCGAGTTGTTGGTTGGTTAGTCCTTCTTGGGTCACATCCTTGAGGGTAACCAAAAGCACTTTTTCTTTCTCTCCAAAAAACTCCCTGCTCAAACTGACAAAAATAATCTGTCCGTAGAAAGTTTTAAACTTTACAGGAAGGTTTACTAATTCCTCACTGGGCATCTCAGGATCCAACCAATTTGAAACTAGGGAAACATGCTCCTCCAAGACAAAGGAAAGCAGCATTTTTTTTGAAACTTTGAATGAATTGGGTTCAAATCCCAACATCCGAAATAAGTTGTCAGAAAAGATAACGGAGCCTGAATCAAGCCCAAAAGAGAAAAAGCCAATAGAGGCTATTTTTTCCACGTGCTTAAACATCCTGTTTTGAAGTGTCAGGTTTTGGTTTAACTCAAGCATTTGGAGTTCTGAGGCTCTTTCGATGGTGACGTCCCGATTCACAAAAATCACCATCCGTTCTTGCTTTTCAATTTTAAAAATGGCGAGCACTTCCACATATTTCAGCTTGCCCGATGGTGTAATGATTCTACAGTGGGTCTCTACCCTGTCATTGGTAAGTGACAGAGATTTCAAAGTGTCGATTACAATTATCCTATCATCCGGGTGGACCTGCCTGAGGTAATCTCTAAATGTTGGGGTTTTTGTAGTCGGCTTCAAGCCTAAAATTTTGTAGAGGTGGGTAGAAAAAACAATTTTTTTCTCATTGAAATTGAAAAACCCATGCCCAAGTCCTGCAATCTTTTCGGTATGCTCAAAGATTTCCTGGTAGATTTTATCACGAAGAACCGCATCATCACAGGTATTAAACTCCTTATTGATTACCCGATGAAAGACAATGCCTATTAATAAGAGAAAGGCCATTAATCCCGTAGAGGTGTAAAAATAAATTATCCACTCCTGTGATTCATTGAATTGGTTGGCAATGGATTCTCTTTCTTTTTGCTGGATTTCTGTCAGGAAAGCTGTCAATTCCAAATCAGAAAGGTCGAAAGTACCACCTTGCCAATCTTCACTATCTTGTGACTGGAGTTTTTGCACCAGTATATTTTGATAAGTCGAAAAATATATGTTCCCCAATACAAGTGCACTGTCAAGGTCTGATTTTGCCACATCTGTTTTCCCTATATAGAAAATCAAATCAGACATTTGCTTTTGAATCCTACTTTTAGATTGGATAAAATTATCCAGCTCAACAGAATAATCTTCAATATGTGGCGATCGGATGGTTTTTTCCAAACTCTGAAATTCTTTCATAAGCTCAGCCAATTCCCTTCTTAAAGTATTGGAATCATTGGCTTTTGTGGACCAGGACTTCGTGGAACGGTATTGCAAAAGTCCCAAAATTAAAACCACAGCAATAATCACTGACCCAATAATCAACGAACTCAGATGAATCTTTCTTGACCGCTTAAGCATACTTTCCAATTTATGTTCGTGTCTTCTATCAAAGAAATGACACTTAATTTTTCCCAATCAACTCCATATAGAGTGTGAAAATCTTAGTGAACAACAATTATGCAATGTTTGAAAAATTCTTTAGGATTTCCGTTTCCCATAAAAAAAGCCCAACTCAAATCTAAAAAGCCCTCAGATTTCAGATTCAAACCATAGGCAGGGATAATATGGATATTTTTGGTAACAGAATAGGTAATTGATGTCAGCGTTTTGAATGGCCCGGAAAGAAAACTTTGATTAGGCGGTGTTGCAAGAAAAGCCTAGTAAACACATTAGATTGAATGGACAAAAAGGGATGACTTTTTTTGGGAGTAACAAATACATGGTTCTTTTCCCGTTTTTTATCAGTTATATGAGGTGATTTTTACATGATTTTTAGGAAAAATGCTATAAAAAATTACCAATTCGGGATTTGATGGCATTTGAAAAAAAGATGAATTTCTTCATATAACCAAGAATTTTACAACGACCTACAGAAGTCCTGTAACATATTGGCACGGGCTTATGCATAAATTTGAATTGTGCAGAAAAATAACAACAACTAACCATCCTTCTCCCATGAAAAGTATCTTAATCATTGATAATCATGTATCTACTTGTACATTGTTACACAAATTTCTTACCAAACATAAATACATTGTAGAAACAACCACCGATGCCATCCATGGACTGGAAATACTTAAAAAGAATAAATTTGATTTGCTGATTGTTGAATACCACCTGCCTGATTTTTCTGGAATGGAAATGTTTGACCGGATCCAAAAAATAGACCCTGAAGCGGGAATAATTTTTATGAGTGGGCAAGTTACCCTCAAAAATGCCGTGAACATCATCCAGCGCGGGGCTTTGAATTTCATTTCAAAACCTTTGAACCCGGATGAATTGCTTGATGCCATCAAAGATGCGCAGCAGGAAAAAATAAATATGAGATCCGAAAAATCAACTTCCAAACCTATCTGCCTCAATCACGAACCCACACCAGATACTGGACTAGTCTGGGGAAAATGCTCCAAGGCGGTGGATATGATGCATCAGGTCAAAACCGTGGGCGCTACCAATTATTCTGTGATCATACAGGGAGAAACCGGCACCGGTAAAGAATCATTGGCAAGGTTGATCCACTCCTACAGTCCAAGGAGAGACAAGCCATTTATTGCAGTGGATTGCGGAAGCCTTTCAAAAGAAATAGCCAGCAGCGAACTGTTCGGACATGAAAAAGGATCTTTCACAGGAGCCCATTCGCAAAAAACAGGTTTTTTTGAGCAGGCAAATGGAGGTACTATTTTTCTGGATGAAATTGCCAACCTTTCTTTGGACATCCAAATGGCACTTCTGAGAGCGCTTCAGGAAAAAGTGATCCGAAAAATAGGAGGCAACAGAGAAATATTTACCGATGTAAGGATCATCACGGCCACCAATGAAGACCTTTTGGAAAAATCAGAAACCTCTCTTTTTAGGGAAGACCTGTATTTTAGATTAAGTGAATATGTACTGGAAGTGCCGGCCCTAAGGGATAGAATGGAAGACCTTTCTCTCTTCATTGACTTTTTTCTCGAGCAGACAAGTGTGGAATTAAACATTCCAAAACCCAGAATTTCATCGGAAGTTAAATCTTGTTTTGAAGCATATTCATGGCCGGGAAATCTTCGCGAGCTGAAGAATGTGATACGGGGTGTTTGCTTGTTTTTAGGAGAGGAAAACATGATAGAAAAAGAATCACTCCCGAGTAGAATAATCAATTGCTTTGAAAACCCCTTAGAAAAACTCATGCCTATCAAACACGATGAGTTAATGGAAACGGCTTTTGAAGAACTGAAAACCACCGACTTGAAGTCAACAGCACTCAAAGCTGAATATAAGAGGATCCTTGAAGTCATGAACAAAGTTCACTTCAACAAAACCAAAGCAGCGCAGATATTGAATATCCATAGGAAAACGCTGTATTCTAAACTGAGATTGATGAATATTCCGTATTGAACCAATCTATGCTGATGGAAACTAATCATGGGGAAATCCTAGGTACAGCTTGTCAGGATGCTTTCAAGAGGAATGAAACCGCGGAATTACTTTTAATAAAAGTATGAGCAACATGTAGCATTTATCTACACTTTGGGGAAAAATTCCCGGTTTTCATTCTTGCCAAAATTGGGATGCCGGGCGTATTCAAATTGTACTTTTGTCCAATCTGATGTGTAAATACGGATTAGAAAAAAGCCAATACTTCTTTTCCTTTTTTAAATACTTAGGAAAAAGGTAGCTGCTTCGTTCAAAAGATTTCCATTAATACCTTGGAATTATACCGCTTAACCTATGATTGGAGAAGTATTTCAGAAACAGAGGAAATTTCAAACGTAAATTAAACCGTCGTGTAATTATTATTTCTATTTTTATAATAAGCACGTAAAATAGCACATAGCTTACTATTTTAGGTATAATTAATAGACTCTAAATCTGAATTGGCAAAATCTTTGAATAGATTGACTACTTAGTAGCTGTAAAGCCTACGTATTGGAATATAACTATCCCTTATTTCTGGTATTTAATCATCTTTAATTTAAAGACTCTGACTATGAAACTTGTTTTTGGTTATCACACGCATACTTTGGTACAAAAAGTCATCGAAAAGGAATTGGAAAATTTTGGTATAGCTTACACCTACTCCGGTTCAGGTCAAATAAAGTTTTTACAAGAAATCAATAACGCCATTTATGAGGATTTAAAACTTAATCTTTTGGATTATGGTATATATATTCATGAAAACCCAAAAGAGCAACTCGTACAAAGGGTCAAGGATGTGGTGGATGAATTGGTAAACAGGGAAGAAAATTATCCCTACAAAACATCCCAATACATCTCGGATAAAATGGACATGAGTTATGGCTATCTATCCAATTTATTTTCAGAGGTCACCTTAACAACGCTTGAGTTTTACATTATTTTGAAAAAAATAGAACGTGCAAAAGCCATGATTCTAAGTGGTGAACATAACCTGACCGAAATCGCCTTCAAGCTGAATTATAGCAGTGTGGCGCATTTGTCAGGGCAATTCAAAAAAATAACCGGAATTACATCTTCCGCCTTTGTGAGAATTATGGAAAAACGGAATTATGAAGTCAACTACGCTTAAAAAATTAACCTAGCCCTTTAGAGGATATATGAAAAGGATAAGTATTGTTTTGGCAGATGATGATGAGGACGATCGCCTATTTTTCGTTGAGGCAATTACTCAGCTAAACTTAGACTCGAATATTAAATTGGTGAATGATGGAAATGAATTGATGAAATATCTGAAGGACCAGGACTCACCACTTCCGGATTTGATATTTTTGGATTTAAATATGCCGGCCAAGAATGGAATTGAGTGCCTATCTGAAATACGGACTGACAAACAATTGAACAAACTGTCTGTGGCAATTTATTCCACCTCTGCAGCTGAAGTTGACATTGAGGAATGTTTTGTGCGAGGTGCCAATGTGTATATTAACAAACCAAATAATTTTGAAAGTTTGAAAACTGTCCTTTCAAGGGTCATCACTACCAATTTCCAGTATAGCAACTCCGGACTGAACAAAGACAATTTTGTCATGATGGTTTGAATTCGTATGCCTCCAAAGACAAACCATGAGTCCACAACTTTTTGCAAATGTTCAGAAAGGGCGGTTGTTCCTCAGTCATTACCCTTTCTAAACATTTTTGATAATGTTAAATACTACCAATGAAGTGAATATCTGGGTTGTCACACTGATCCCGACAACAGTAAGGGAGAAGTGTCTCAGTTGAATGAGATTCTTCTCCCGTACAGCTGTTGGGATTCGCAAGCTGCGGTTCAGAATGACGCCGCAACAACCATCATTCCTTTTCTGAACATTTTAAAATGTTGGGGACTCAGGATGACGGGGAAATAAATATCATTTCCTTTTTCTACACATCTTTGATGATATTGAATGCCCTGAGTCTAATCAGGGTCAGCGAGTTGCGGCTCAGAAGGAGGTAAAAACAGCTTTCAATTCTTGACTGATATTTTCATGGTGCTTTTTGTTACATTTATATTTCTAGCCAAAAATATGAATACCCCTTCTATAAGTTTACTACTTGCTGATGACGATCCGGATGATTGTATTTTGTTTCAAGAGGCATTGGATGAATTGCCCATTGACGCCTCTCTCACCATTGTAAATGATGGTGTACAACTCATAGACCTGCTATCTAAGGAAGGGCAAACCTTGCCACAAGCGCTTTTCCTTGACCTCAATATGCCCCGAAAGAATGGGGTGGAGTGTTTGATATATATAAAGAAGGATGCAAAATTAAAACAACTGCCGGTCATCATCCTCTCTACTTCATGGGATAAGGAATTTTTAAGTATCCTTCATGAACGCGGAGCAAGCTTTTTTTTCCGCAAGCCAAATGAATTCAATAAGTTGAAAGAGGTAATCTCTAAATCCATCGACCTCATTTCCCAAAATAATTCCGGACAGATTTCCAAAGATCAATTTGACCTCACTGAAGCCTAAATGAGTAATCTTTGATTCAATTTTAATTAAGCGGAGCATTATTGAAATACAAAAAAATGGATTAGCTTATGTGAGTATCTGCTTGTGCCACTAACCAAAAATTAATATTGCTTGCACCTCGGTAAGCTTGTTCCTTACAGAGAATCTTCTACAAATATTTTATACGGGGAAAGAAAGCGGATAATCTCATGAGCCACATTTTATATTGTATAAAACAGAACTTCAAGTGATTTTTTAAGTAAGAAAATTCGACTTCTCACTGATGCGGATAGTCTTCTGAATTGATTGTTAAAGAAAAACCAAATAGTATTGTTCAGATTAAAGAAGGTGGAATCTTATGGAAGACAGTTTACAAGAGTTTGAATTATCCATCAAACAACTACCTGTTGCCATGGCACTCATGGAAGGGGGAAATTTATTGCTCAAGGTAGTAAACCAAACTGCCCTACACTTGATGGGTAGAACAGAAGACGATGTAAAGAACAAAACCCTAAGCGACCTGTTTCCTGAAACAAGCAAGCACAACAAGATTTTCCATTCAGTTTTAGAATCAGGAACCCCTTATGAAGCCAAGGAAGTTGAATTGACTTTTCAAAAAAACGGGGAGGAATATACCGGACATTATGATTTGAATTTGGTGCCTTGGCATACCGGGGAGGGTAATATAAAAGGTGTCGTAGCCATGGTTGCGGATGTTTCCAAAAACGTCTTGGAGAGAAGGGAGAGCTTAGAACGCGAACTGCTCTACAACACCATTACCAACACTACCCCCGACTTGATTTTCATTGTGGATTTGAATTACAAGTTCACCTATGTCAATGTAGCCTTGTTAAAAATGTGGGGACAGACTCGGGAGGAAGCCCTCCAAAAACGCCTGAGAGATATTGGATATGCTCAAAAACATGCCGATATGCATGAGCGCGAAATAGACGAAGTCATCGCCACCCACATGCCTATCCGAGGGGAAGTCTCATTCCCATATGCATCACTTGGCATGCGTGACTATGACTATATATTCGTGCCGGTGATAGACAATATGGGGTATGTGGAAGCTGTGGTAGGAATCACCCGTGATATTACCGAGCTTAAAACTTCTCTCAATTACCATAAAGAAGTGGAGGAACAGTTCAGGACATTTGGTAACAACATCCAAAATCTCGGGTGGATTGCGGATGGGGATGGCAATATTTTTTGGTATAACCAACGGTGGCTCGACTATACCGGACTTACCACAGAGGAAATGAAAGGATGGGGTTGGCAAAAGGTTCACCACCCAGACCATGTCGATCGTATCCTGGAAATCTCAAAAGGACTATGGATAACCAACGAACCTTTTGAACTTACTTTTCCATTGAGAAAATCTGATGGACAATACCGGTGGTTTTTGACTAGGGGGGTTCCAATTACAGATGAAACTGGAAAAATATACCAATGGATTGGGACCAATACTGATATCCATGACCGTATCCTGGCCGAGGAAAAGCTACAGGAGAGCCAAGATCGGTATAACAACCTGATATTTTCCTCCCCGTCTTCAATAGGATTATTTCAGGGTGAAGATTATGTCGTCACCACCGCCAACGAACCTGCCATAAAAGTCTGGGGAAGGGGTGAGGAAATTATCGGAAAGAAATATTTTACGGAATTTCCGGAATTGGAGGAGCAAGGTTACAAAAAAATATTTGACCAGGTATATAAAACCGGAATTCCGTTTAACGGCATGGAATCACCGGTATATCTACTAGAGAATGGAGAAAAAATATTAAAATATTATAATTTCATCCTCTATCCCCAGCGGAATAGCCACAATTTAATAGATGGGATTGGATTGATCGGCTCTGACGTTACACATCAAGCCCTGTTAAACAACAAGATCAAGGAAAGTGAAAAGCGTTTTGCAAATATGGTCGCACAGGCCCCTGTGGCCATTTGTGTATTAAGGGGTGAAGATTATATAATTGAAGTTGCCAATAAAAAGCAGCTTGAAATGTGGGAAAAAAACAAACAAGAGGTAATCAACCAACCCTTATTTACCTGCTTTCCCAATACCACCGGCCAAGGTTTTGAAGAATTGCTCAAGGGTGTGTTTATGACAGGAAAGGCAGTAATCGCCAATGAACTTCCGGTTACACGTATCCGGAATGGCAAAACAGAAATTTCCTATGGCAATTTTGTCTATGAGCCTTTGTTTGATTCAGAAGGGAATATCGAGGGGATAATTTCCATCGTGTCGGACGTAACGGAACAGGTGTTGGCAAGGAAAAGAATTGAACAAAGTGAAGCAAAATACAAATCGCTGATTGATTCTGCCCCCATTGCCATTGGTATTTTAGTGGGTCGGGATTTAGTCATCGAGAGTCCAAACGAAGCCTTTATAAAAACATTAGGAAAAGGTCCTGACATAGTTGGCAAACGGCTTACAGACGTCATGCCCGAATTGAAAGATCAGGAGCAACCCTATCTCAAAATCTTAGATAATGTTTTTTCCAACGGAAAATTGTACCAATCATTTGGTGATGCCGTAAAATTTGTTCGGGATGGAGTCACTCAAGAAACCTATTATAACATCAACTACGTGCCGCTTTTTGATGATACAGGAAATGTATATGCCATATTAGACATTGCCTCCGATGTGACAGAGAAAATCGAATCATATAAAAAAGTTCAAGAAAGTGAAAAGCGTTTTCGTAACCTTGCCGATGACAGTCCCATCTTTGTGTTTATTGTTGAACCCGATGCTGACGTTTCTGTCAGCTTTTGGAACAAAACCTGGCTGGAGTACACCGGACAATCCGCGAAAGATGCCTTGGGCAGGTCTTGGGACGAATACATCCATCCGGAAGATGTACCAATTTGTCTGGAAATTTATGCCAATGCATTTAAAAACAAACAACCCTATGAAATACCTGCCGTCAGAACAAGACACCACTCTGGAGAATACCGTTGGTTTTCTTACAAAACCATCCCACGCTATTTACCTGATGGTACTTTTATCGGCTATGTCGGAGTAGGCTTTGATGTCCATGAACAAAAATTAGCAGAAGCCATCTTAGCAGAAAGCGAGGAAAAATTCCGCTCCCTTGTCCAGACTTTACCGCAAATGGTCTGGGTGTCGGATGAAACGGGGAATGTAGAATTCACTTCCACCCGATGGGAAGATTACACGGGAATGAACCCTCTTACTCCCGCGTTATGGAAAGAAATTGTTCATCCTGATGATTTTGACGAGTCGATTGCAACTTGGGCCCACAGCCTATCAACAGGAAAAATGTATACCCATGAGCTCAGACTTAAAAACTCCCAAGGGGAATTCAAGTGGTTTACCGTAAAGGCTGAACCAATCTTAGATTCAGAAAATAAAGTTATAAAATGGGTGGGAGCATTTACCGATACCCATTCAGAAAAACTATTCACCCAAGATTTAGAATCTAAAGTAAGGGAAAGAACAGAGGAATTGGAAAAATTCAATGTTGAACTCAACAGAAGGAACAAAGACCTTCAAACCTTCGCTTACATCACAAGCCACGATTTGCAGGAACCCTTACGCAAAATCCAAATCTTTGGCTCTCGTATTATCGATAGGGAGCACGGAAACCTATCTCCAAGCGCAAAGGATAATTTTAAAAGAATGCAGGAAGCAGCCCTAAGAATGCAAACACTCATTCAGGACTTACTTACTTACACCAAAATGAATGCTGCCGACCTCAAGTTTGAAAGCACCGACCTTAACATCATGATTGATGAAATAAGAGAAGATTTAATCGAGGATTTGTTAGAAAAAAACGCCACCGTAGAGACAAACCAGCTTTGTAAAATAATGATTATTCCTTTTCAATTCCGTCAACTATTAATCAATCTCATCAATAATTCTTTGAAATTTGCCCACCCCGACCGACCTCCCCATATCAAGATTTGCAGTGAAATAACCGATGGGACCAAGATCGACAACGAAAAACTACACAAGCATAAAAAATATTGCCATATCTCTGTATCTGATAATGGCATCGGGTTTGAACCTCAATACTGTGAAAAAATATTTGAAGTGTTTCAACGTCTCCATGGCAGGACAGAATACAAAGGAACCGGTATAGGACTTTCGATTGTGAAGAAAGTGGTAGAAAACCATGGTGGTCTCATTACAGCCAAAAGTGAATTGAATCAAGGTGCCACTTTTGACATTTATATTCCTGCTTGAAAAGTAACAAGTAAAGCCTCACCATATCGGTGAACGTGTGGAGAACGATTAGCAGTCCTGTGGACTATCGACTGTGGACCCCTTCCTCAGCTTGGGATGGATTATATACTTTTAAAGAAATATTATATAAATCACTGATTATTAGGAGAATCATTAGCAAAACCTAATAATTGGAAGCTATTGCCAAGTTTTCAGAGTCAAATGGACTATATCAAACCACCCCTTGATTATTTGATTACATTACTTTTCTGATTGAATCCTTTTAACCTGTTTGGCTGATTGTTTCATAATTTTGTACCAAGCAGAAATTATGAGAGAAGGATGAGGAGAATCGGTTCGCCTGCGATTCGTTTTTGTACAAATTATATATTCCTCAATCAATAAAATAACACGCACTATGAAACACCCTATTCTCAATTCGGTAACCACCTTGCTCCTAGTAGCATCACTTATGGGCTGCAATGCTGACAAAACACAGACTCAGCAATCAGATCTCGATCCTTCCAAAGAAGCGATTTTTCCAAAGGGTGAACTTGGTCCTGCAACAAACTTCACTGGAAATGTCTACAACTTTGGTTTAGTAGCGGATGATTCCATCTATAATACATTGGTTGGTAATGTGTTTTTTGAAAAAGGCGCAAGGTCCAACTGGCACATTCATCCAAGCGGACAGATTCTTATAGTTCTTGATGGTGAAGGATACCATCAACTTGAGGGTCAGCCAAGGCATTTTATGAGGAAAGGTGATGTGGTCAAGTGTCCGGCAAATGTAAAGCACTGGCATGGGGCAACTGAGAATACTACCCTCACACAAATGTATATTTTGCCAAAGACTGAAAATGGAATTGTAACATGGATGGAGCCTGTGACAGATGAACAGTATACCTCCAACAAATAAAAGGAGATCACTTCTCAATGCCTTGCCGCCGTGGTGGAGCCTAGGTGAAACCTGGTGCAAAAATGATCAGTAAATGGTGATCACAACTTTAGAGGGTTGAACTCCTCAGAATTGGGATTTCAAATTCCAAAAAATAAAAGGGTGGGATTACAAATTTCACCGAGAGGAGGATTTTGGATAATGTTTAATTCAGATTTTAAAACCATTGAAATGGTTCTTGGTTTCTCGATGCATAATCCATAGCCCACGGTTTAAACCGTGGGCTATGAAGGATTCCATATTTTTCTCAAAATGGATTTATCCATTTCCTTCTACTATCCTAATCTCCTCCTCCGTCAATCCATACAACTCCTACACCAAGGCATCGATCTTGCGGTCGAGGCGGGTGATGTCGGATTGGAGGACTAGGAATTCTGATTCTCATCCATCTTATTCTATTTCAAAAACTCTTCGTATTCCTGACTGAATGATTTTTTCTGGTGGTGTGCCTTCTGATTTTTGATATAGGTAAAAACCTTCTCTACAATGGATTCAGAAACAGAATATGCAGCATAACCTGTTTGCCATGAAAACTTTTCCCCTGTAAGATCATGTTGGTTGATATAATGAGAGCTGCTTCCTTTTACCTGTTTGATAACTTCCGTGATTGATTTTTGGGAATTCAATAAAAATAAACAATGTATATGATCTGACATTCCATTGATAATCCTTACCGGACATCCTGATTCACGAAACTGTTCTGTAATGAATTGATGAATCTTAGGTTCTGCAATTGAATTGATCAATGGCATCCTTTCTTTTGTGGCCCAAATGGCGTGGATCCATAGTTTGTTATAGGAATGGGACATATGATGGGGGATTTTGGATAATGTTTAATTCAGATTTTAAAACCATTGAAATGGTTCTTGGTTTCTCGATGCATAATCCATAGCCCACGGTTTAAACCGTGGGCTATGTCGTTGCAACGTCTTAAATAAAATGGATTTATCCATTTCCTTCCACGATCCTAATCTCCTCCTCCGTCAATCCATACAACTCCTACACCAAGGCATCGATCTCGCGGTCGAGGCGGGTGATGTCGGATTGGAGGGATTGGGCTTTGGCTTTTTTTTCATGGAAATATGCCATCCATTCTGCTTCTTCTGACAGACTCAACTTCACCTTGATATGAAATCTTTCTCCAAACTGTTCCTCTTTTGAAGCCCGGATATTTGCCCGGCGCATCGGATCGTGGAAGTAAGTCAGGTAAGCCCCAAATGCAGCATGCATAGCGGCATAATCCTGACCTGCGAGGTATTTCTTAAGAACAGAATTCTGAAAAAGAGGCATAGATCAAAAGGGATTCAAACTAATTGGGTGTTGGAAGATAAGGAAGGAAAGTAATTTTTCGGTAAAAGGAGGAGAAAAAATTAAGGAGGAAGATTGAAGGATGAAGGATGAAGGATGAATTGAGAATGAGTAAGGAAGAATTGAGAAGGAGGAATGAGGAATGATGTGCAAATTCAGTACTGAATTGCCACCTGCTTTAGCTGGTGGTTTATGGATGAGAAAGAGGCATTTGGGCTTTAGCCAAAAAGAATGAAAAATATTTGTGGAGACACAAACATTGGCGGCGATTGATCCCAACGGGATCAAATAATAATAGCCCCGAGTAAGGAACGCAACTCGGGGTAAGAAACGAGAACAGCGATTCCGGTTTTGGCCGAACCCATGCAAATTGAGAATTAAGGATTCCGCCAAAAACAGGGAAGTAAAAAATCCTTTGCTACTAAAGCGAAACCATTGAGTCCTTGCGATAAAAACAGGATATTTTTTAAATCAATTTCTTTCACCCTTTCAGGGCTTGGTTGAAACCATTCCTCATGATACCGATGGGCTTCACCCATCGCTAGGATATTTCGCACTTTCAGTGCTGATATTTCCAAACCGTATGAAACCAACGAAGTATAACGGCGACGACCGACCACGTAGTGCCTGCCGGAGGCAGGGATCAAATATGGGTAGCCCCGAGTAAGGAACATAACTTTGGGTAAGAAAGACAAGACGATTCCAGCCTTAGCCAGATGAATGAATAATTGAGAATGATAAATGATGAATGGAGTTCCGTGAATTGCCACCTGCTTTAGCTGGTGGTTTTTTGAAGAGTATGAGGATTCTAGGCTTTAGCCAAAAGGAAAAAAAC
>NZ_JAMFLG010000058.1 GCF_023502205.1 Aquiflexum sp. TKW24L
AGGTAAATTTTTTCTTTTGCTCCTTCGCGCGGGACAATTTTTACCGCAATGACCGCAATGGTTTCGCCAAGAACGCAAGGTGTCTTTCTTAAGGCCTTTACTTTTTCTTTGTGTTTTTGTGTCTTTGTGGGACACATGAATATTATTTTTCTCAGTGCCATCCGCGTCCTCTGGGGTTAATCTTTTCTTTTGCTCCTTCGCGCGGGACAATTTTTACCGCAATGACCGCAATGGTTTCGCCAAGAACGCAAGGTATCTTTCTTAAGGCCTTTACTTTTTCTTTGTGTTTTTGTGTCTTTGTGGGACACATGAATATTATTTTTCTCAGTGCACTCCGCGTCCTCCGGGGTAAATTTTTCTTTGCGCCTATGCGGGACAACTTGTACTTTTATTCAAAAATCACCATCATGAAAAAAATCACCATCTACTGCGGTTCCAACAAAGGCAAAAATCCTATCTACGAAGAAGGCGCCAAAGCTTTGGCAAATGAAATGGTCAAAAGAAATATGGCTTTGGTCTATGGTGCGGGCAATGTGGGCTTGATGGGTGTCATCGCCGATGCCATGCTTGAAGCAGGGATGGACGTCTATGGAATCATTCCCCAAAAACTCGTGGACATCGAAGTAGCCCACCGGGGATTGACCGAACTGATCGTCGTCGAGACCATGCGCGACCGCAAGTGGCTGATGGCAGAAAAAGGGGACGGATTTATCGCCATGCCGGGAGGAATCGGGACTTTTGAGGAATTGTTCGAGATCATGACCTTAAACCAACTGGCCTATATCAGCAAACCATTGGCACTGTACAATGTCCATGGCTATTATGATGGGTTGATTACTTTTCTACAGCATTCGGCAAAAGAAGGATTTCTCCATCAGGCCCAATTGGACTTGTTGATCATCAGCAGCGATCCTGTGGAATTATTGGATAAAATGACCTCATTCGAACCAGAATTTATCGAAAAGTGGGAAGTGAAGTAGGGGCTATCAGTTGCGGAAGGTTATTCAACAGTATTTGTCCACCAAAGCCATCAACTTTTCAAGGTAAAAAGCATCACTTTGGTCAAAGTCGTCCAATTGGTCACTGTCAACATCCAAGACTATCCAAACTTTTCCTTCCTTAAACCCCGGCACCACGATCTCAGACTTAGAAGCCGAACTACAGGCAATATGTCCCGGAAATGCATCTACGTCAGGCACCAGTTGCGTTTTGGATTCCTTCCAAGCTGCTCCACAAACCCCCTTACCAAAGGCAATCCGGGTACAGGCCAATGGTCCTTGAAATGGTCCCAAGACCAATTGCTCTCCTTTGACGATATAGAATCCCACCCAAAAGAAACCAAAAGCTTCCCTCAGCACTGCAGCAATATTGGCAAGATTCGCATAGCTATCCGTCTCTGAGGATATCAAAGCCTCAATCTGTGGAAGGATGGCTTGGTATTTTTCAGCTTTGGTGGCTGCTTCAGGTAAGTAGAGTGATTCGGACATGGTTTCAAATAAATTATGGTTATGCTCTATTGAATAGTTGGTGAATTTAGAAAGTTTAATTTGACGGATGACCGATGACCGATGTTGCCAACTGTCTAGCATTTCGACATGATTCTTTTTGAAATATCCTTGTTCTGTTCTAAAAGGGAAACAAAATCAGTGATTTTCCCACACCACCAACTTATCCCCCATAATTTCCGATTCGGAGATCAATTTACCTTTGATCAATGGTGCCGATATGCCTGTTCCAAATTGAACCTGACCTGTAAAAACCCGAGCCTCGTCCCAAAGTTCCTTTTCGATAAAACTTTTCAGCACCTGCGCTCCCCCTTCCACAATCAGACTCTGGATTTTCCTTTGGTACAGGTCTTCCAAAACTTCCTCAACACCAAATCCTCTTGACAATTGTACAAATTCTAAGTTCTCTGATTTTTCGGATTTGACCTGATTGAAACAGATCGTAGGTTGGGATTGGTCAAACAGATATAAACCTTTCTCCAAAGTCAAATTTCTATCCAAAACAATCCTGACAGGATTTCTTCCTTCCCATTCCCTGACATTCAGTTGTGGATTGTCATAGCTGGCAGTGGAAGTTCCAACCAAAATCGCATCCTCCTCGGACCTCCACTTATGGACTAGCTGCCTTGAATAGGAATTAGAGATCCATTTGGAATCGAAGTTTTCTCTTGCCACATATCCATCTTGGGTCTGAGCCCATTTTAAAATGACATAGGGTCTTTTCTTTTCGATAAAAGTAAAAAAACGCTTATTCTGATCTCTCACCTTGTTTTCCAAAATCCCGGTAACAACTTCAATCCCTGCATCCTTGAGAATCTGGATTCCTTTTCCTCCCACCAAAGGATTGGAATCAACAGCTCCGATGACTACTCTTCGAACTTTTTTTTCTACCAAAAGATTGGCACATGGAGGGGTTTTGCCCCAATGGGCACAGGGTTCTAGCGAGACAAAAACAGTAGCTTCGGATAATACATTTTGATCTTCAACCGAGTTAATGGCATTAGGTTCGGCATGTGGTCCCCCATATAATTGGTGGTAACCTTCTCCGATGATGATGTCATGATGGACAATGACACAACCGACCATGGGATTGGGGCTGACATGACCTCTTCCCAATTCCGCCAATTCGATGGCTCTCCACATGTACAATTCATCCTTCGTCATGGAATCAAGGTTTTGGAAGAAGGGTGATGGGAGTCAATTGGGTAATTTTCCTCATTTCCACCCTGACGTTTTGGACTGTATCGGATTGATATCTTGTATTAAATGGAAGTATAGCCACTATATGGTTTCCCAATAAACCTCTCAGTTTAAATCTCCCTGTAGCCAGGTCCACCGCAGTGGAGGAAACTGTGTCCCTGCCTTGAATGGCATATACGATGGCATTTTCTTGGAGCGGAGTGATTGTCCCCGCAATTTCACCGGTATTGGCCCGGGAAAATGACCGGAGTTTGGGATTGAGTATATACCCTGCAGTAGGATTAGATGAGGCTTTGATCGACCTGAATACTTCAAAATCTATAAATAGATCCACCGAGAATCCGGGGTCCAAAGGATAATTGACGGTCAATGAAGGGTTTTGGGCCTCACTGTTGTCAAATATCAAAGGAGACCTTGCGCCATCTACCACCACAAAGTTGTCCGTTCCCAATCTTAAAGTCAATTCTGTCACAGCTCCAACCAAAAATTCTCCCCTTCCTACCAAAAACTGCCTATCCAAGATTAAACTCGCAAGGTTCACCTGCTGATTGCTTTGGATATTCTCCAAAAAAACCGGAATTGCATTGTCCTGTCCCCTGGTACCTGTAGTCTTCACCTCCACACCCAATATCTCAACCCATACTTCATCAAAATCTCCGGGTGCATCGATCACAAATACATTTATCAAGGCTGTACTTCTTTCTCCATCTGAGGTGCAGGAAATTAAAAGGGCAAACAACAGAACCGGGATATATAAAGGAAACTTTTTCACAGCTCAAAAATAGGAAAAGTTATTACAATGAAGGAGACCCGCACTTATGAAATAAAAAAGCCGAATGTTTAGATCTGGTAAAAAGACTTTATTGCTGCCCGATTCTTTGAAAGCTATAAAAAAATCAGATAAAGTAGCTTACTGAATTTTTTCAACAAATTTAGAATCTACCCATCCTTCTTTGCCTTCAGGAAGGCGGACTTTACTGTATCCGCCAATAGTTTCAAGAACTTTCACCATGGCACCTTGATTTAAAGTTCTAAGAATAGTTGATGGGGAGTTTTCCGGCGCGGAACGAAGGCGTACTCCATCAGAAGCTATCTGCATAAAGATCTCTCTGACCTTATCTGAAAGAGAAGTGTTAAGCAATGCCTGTTTGAATTTTTCTCTCCCAAGATCCCGATCAGAAGAATAAATCATAATTTTCATACTTGCTTCCGAAATGCGGTCAGGATTAAGGATAACTGCTGTAATCGGAGTTGGGTTGCTCCCGGGAATGCGGATGCTATGTTCTCCATTTACAGATGAAAGGGGAAGAGTATTGCCGTTTGAGAGTTGAAGCGACAACCTTGGATTATCAGCCGAACTGCTATTTTCCTGCTTATAAAAATAATACTTGAAAGAATCCCCCCACCTCAGTTTCATCAATTCAAATCCATTGTCATAGCTGGTAACGGGGATCTCCGCTTCGCCATTGAAATGCATGATTGTATTATCGGTATTTCCTTCTACCCTTACCGCAAAAGGAAACATAACCTCCAATTCTGACAATGAAGAACTAACAATAACATCTCTGGTTTGGCTACCATCATCTTGAATCACTTTTTCGAGGCCTTTTGACCTTTCATCTATCATTGTTCTGGTACTGTCTCCATCCTCTTTCACTAATTCCTGAAACTCCTCCACCTTGATTGGTGGATTTTCGCTTTTCCACCAGAGCATTGTCAGAATAAATAATGCTATACCACCGGTAGCTTTCACTGCCAATTTGCCCAATTTGCTTTCCAGCAAAGGGGATTCAATGCCCAAATTGATAGATCCTGAAAGAAGAACCCCAAAAACCCCTACCAGTAAAGAAGAAATAATCGCTACCAATTGATGCTTATAGCCTGAGAGATTTTCTGGTCCAGCCAAAATCAGGTAAAGGAAAAATGCCAATAATAAACTTCCATATACCAAGCTGACAATAAAGTGTCTTGAATCTGTTTTCATATTGATTTTTTGGGGTTAATTCAAAAACCACTGAAAATATAAAAATTTGATGGGGTAAAATAAAAAATCACCCTACATAATTTAGGATATCCGCAAATTTGCCCATAGCTCAAATTAAATATGTTCAATTGTTCCTTATTCCGGGTTGATATGGGATTTGGCATAAAAGCAATCATTCCTAAAATAAAATCAGGGCGGTGCCAATAAACCCTGTTGTACCCTGACCAAGCAATTATGTAACTCTTATTTTTAATCTGTAACTTTTAGGCTATTGTTTTAGTCACCTTTGCGTAAGGTTAGGACTGCTGACCTAGAAATTACCCACAAAAAACAAAAACTTATGAAATTTTATTTTATCGGATTCATGATGGCTTTCATCATGTCAAGTAACGTTTTCGCACAGCACACCAACCTTGGCATCAAAGGTGGTCTCAATGTGTACAACATCGAAGGGAGCAGCCAATACAGCTCCAAAGCCGGACTCAACTTGGGTCTTCTTGGCCACATTCACCTTACTGACCAATTTGCCTTGCAACCCGAAATTTTATATTCAGGACAAGGTGCCAAAATCGGAAACAATACGAACCTCAACCTAGATTACATCAATGTCCCTGTATTGCTTCAATACATGTTTGACAATGGGTTCAGGGTACAAGCCGGTCCACAACTTGGATTCTTGGTCGCCGCCAAAAACAAGACAGGAAATACCACGGTCAATGTGAAAGACAACTTTGAAAGTATTGATGTTGGTTTGGGGCTTGGTGTGAGTTATGTCAACACAGCTACAGGATTTGGTGTAGATGCCAGGTACAAGCACGGATTGAGCAACATCAGTTCTTTGAACAATACCGATTTAAAAAACAGAGGTTTCCAATTAGGTGTATTCTACCTCTTTGGGCACAAAAATTAATCTATTTTGCAAAAGTGCAAGGGACAGCGAAAGCTGTCCCTTTTTTTACGTTAAATTATTTTGAGCATGGACTTTCAGGAATCGTTTGAAAGACTAAAAAACATCTTACTTGGTGATATAGGAAATCTGGAGCGGGTTGCAATTTCAATATTGTTTGGACTTGTAATTTTGGTTTTTTTCCACTACATCTCCAAATGGATAAAAAGATTGGCCGTGTCCCGGATTTCCAAAAAAACCAATGATCTATTGTTGGCGGATTTCGTTGGTAACGCCTTTAGAATCCTTATTTTTCTTTTTGGAATTACCCTATTGTTTCGATTTTTGGGATTATCTGGAGCTGTTAGCGGTATTCTGGCAAGTGCGGGTATTACGGCATTTATCATTGGCTTTGCCCTTAAGGATATTGGTGAAAATTTCCTTGCAGGTTTACTTTTGGCTTTCAAGCGTCCTTTTAGAATTGGAGACTTAATTGACATTCAGGGTGTAAGGGGAAGGGTGATTTCGCTTAATTTACGTGACACCCAAATCAAAACCTCCGACGGCAAAGACGTTTACTTGCCCAATGCCAGCATCATCAAAAACCCTTTGGTCAATTTTACCATCGACGGTTTTCTCAGCTATCAGTTTGTGGTGGGGCTCGACTATGGCTCCGATTACCAAAAAGCTTTAAATTTAATTGAATCAACTTTGAAAACTGTGGAAGGCGTCTTGCAGGAAAGAAAACCCACCGTAAATATTTCTGATCTTTCTCCAAGCACTTTGAATATCACGGTCGTTTTTTGGGTAAATACCTACGATCCAGTAATATCTGATATGAAAATTAAATCAAACGCCATCCTTGCAGTATTGACAGCGCTAGAAAAAGAGGGCTACAATCTCCCCGGCGACATCATCGAAATCAAAAGACACCGAACGAAAAATTAATCAGCCCGATTCTCCCTTCCGTCTCCCATCTTTTTACGACCTCTCACCTTTAACCTTCTCCCATTCCTTCCACTTCCCTCACATCCGTCATCGGTCATCGGTCACCCAGACCCCTTACCAACTCCCTTCATTATTAATTCAGCATTCAGAATTCCTACACCTCCTACCTCCTACCTATCCAAAAATCCGATATCAGTCCGGTTGGTTTTTAAATTAGTCGAATATTTAATCGGATAATCTCCTATATATTTTTCATTTGCCTTAATTTCAAGTAAACCTAAATTGTTTGCTTATGCCATTTATCAAAATTTACATTCATTTCGTTTGGACTACTAAAAACTTTTCGCCGCTGCTAAATGGAAAAACCTTAAGAGAAAAAGTTAAATCCCATATTCTTGAAAATTGTATAAACAAAGGAATATACGTAGATCAACTCGCGGTCCAAAAGGAGCATTGCCATTGTTTGATTTCTTTGGGCAAAGAACAAACAACCAGTAAATTGATGCAGTTGATCAAAGGAGAATCGGCCTTTTGGATCAATAAAGAAAATTTGATTTCGACTCGGTTTGAATGGCAGGATGAGTATTTCGGGGTATCTGTTTCTGAAAGCTATCTTCCAAAAGTGAGGGCGTATATCCAAAATCAGGATGAGCACCATGGGAAGAAAACTTTTGGGGAAGAATATGAAAATTTCATTTTGAAATGTGGCTTCTCAAAAATGAAATAATTATAATGTTTGGCTAAAGCCTTAGAAATTCACGAAATCTGCTCCAACCACCAGCTAAAGCAGGTGGAAATTAATAACGACCCGGATATTGGTTTACTGTTTGATTTTTGGAATTATTTGAATATTCAAAGTTCAATGCCTTTTAATTCTCTTTCCCATTATTGAGTACTTACCCTGGTCATTTCCACTATCTTTAGATAGTGGAAAAGCCAATTTAAAAAAGCGCCTATCCACTTTAGTCGGTTTGGGTTTTCAAATTCTTTGGCTGCCCAAACCACCAGCTAAAGCAGCCAGGTAGTGGAATGTTGTTTGATTATTCACGGTAGTATGAATGTTTGGTCTGCTATCTCGATTTCCGACCCTGTGGCCATCAATTTCCACTATCTTTAGATAGTGGTTCAGCAAATCCTGACAAGCCCTCATCCGACTTTAGTCGGTTTAAACAACTAATTCCTATTCACCTTCCCTATTCCAGATACTTTCTCAGAGATGACAGTTGGATTCCCGGTGTAGTTGACCACGCCGATGCCATCTACCTTCAGCGTCAGTTCACCTTCGCAATGAACCGAAACAGCCCCGATCCCTGAACTCGTCAGATTCACATTTTGGACAGATAAATCAGATGCATCAATATTCCCTACGCCATCATTGAAAAGCCTCAGTTCATGGGAACTTCCTTTGAGAGACATATTTCCCACGAAGCTCAGCTTGGCATCCACCGCTTTGGCGTCGAATTCCAAAGAAATATTACCTACACCATTTCCTGCGATCAACAAATCCCCCAAATCCAGTGTTTCGGTACTCCTGATATTTCCCGCTCCTTCAAATCTGATCTCACGCAAGTCTGCAAGATCCAAGTCAATCTTAAGTTCATCCCTCATAAAAAATGCACCTGATTCTTCCTCATCCAACGTCAATTCCAAAAGGTCTCCCGTCTGTACGATTTGTAGTTTCTTCACCAGATCCTCCTTGCCGGAGATGACCATGGATTCTTTGCCTCCCTGCGAAATGTTCACATTGAATACGCCCTTGAGCTTTAGCCTAGTCACGCCGGCTATGGCTTTGTCTTCACTGTAACTGTTATTTGTACTTTCGCATGCGAACAAAAACATCCCCGCAAGGATAGAGATACCTAGAATTCTTGTGGCTTTCATAAAAGAGTAAATTTTGAAATGTAAAACGATGCATTGAAAATAAGGAATATCTTTGAAAATCATCGAGGTTAAGGTATTGAAATAGAAGGGGATTAAATCTGATCGGGGATTACAGGCAAAGAACAATCCTGCTGAAACAGCGTACAGTAAAATCTATTAGGCAAAACAAAGACGATTTTTAATTAAGTATCAAGACATAAAAGATATACCGCCATGAAAATCTTTATTCCTATTCTTTTTTTGTCTTCGCTGATCTTCTTTTCCTGCAATTCTGAAAGCCAAAAAGATCTCCCTCCGCCCAACATCCTGTGGATCTCCACTGAGGACATTGATCCGGCTTGGGGATGCTATGGTGATGAATACGCTACTACACCCAATATCGACGGGCTGGCAGCAGATGGCTTTATCTTTACAAGAGCAAGCGCTAACTCTCCCATCTGTGCGCCGGCCCGCTCTACGCTGATTACGGGCATGTTTGCCACTTCCTTGGGAACCCAACACCTACGTTCAGATGTGCCCTTACCCAATGACTTGAAAATCCTGCCCGAAATCCTCCGGGAGCATGGCTATTATACCTCCAACAATGTCAAAACAGATTATAACTTCAGTGCCGAAGGCCGTTGGGATGATAGCAGCAATGAGGCCCATTGGCGAAACAGGAAAGAAGGTCAACCATTTTTCTCCGTAGTCAATTTTATGATCACCCACGAAGGCCCCACCAACAACGCCGACCCCGAATCAGTAAAAAAGGACCTCAAGCAAAGACATGACCCCGCAAAAGCACCCATTCCACCCTATTTTCCCGATACCCCAAAAATGCGCGAAATCATGGCCCATGCCTATGACCTGATCAGTATTTTTGACCAAGGAGTAGGTGACTTGGTGCAACAACTTAAGGACGACGGGCTGTATGACAATACCATCATCTTTGTATTTTCCGACCATGGCTTTGGCCTTCCCCGACACAAGCGCTGGCTAAACAACTCTGGATTACACATTCCCCTCGTCCTTCATGTACCGGAAAAATACCGACACTTGGTATCCAATCTGAAAAACCAACAGGTGGATGACCTAGTAGGTTTTGTTGATTTTGCACCCACTGTCTTGGGCTTGGCTGGCATAGCCCCTTCTTCCTATATGGAGGGCAATAATTTCCTCGGCCCTAACGCAGTGAAAAACCAGTATAATTTTGGCTTCCGAAGCCGTGCAGATGATTGTCATGACATGTCGCGGTCGGTTTCTGATGGGCGATACTTATATATCCGCCATTACCTTCCCCAACTTCCCTACATTCAAAATGCCATCATCTTCACCCAAGGCAAACAGGCCATGGAGGAAATCTACCGGGCAAGAAATGAGAAAACCTTGCCTAATCACATGGGACAATACTTTCATTTCAAAATGTCTTTGGAGTTATATGACCTGGAAGAAGATCCCTATGAACTGAATAACCTAGCGATGAAACCCGAACACCAGGAACGCATCCGTTCATTCCAAAAAGAACTGGATCAATGGATGGTAAAGCACCGGGATTCCGGCATGCTCAATGAATCTGAATACATGCTTCGGGCAAAAGGAAGTTCAGTATATGAAATCTTAAGGGATGATACCCAATTCAATCCGAAGAAAACACTTGAAGCGATGAACTTAGTGGGCCAAATAGATGGCGGATCCATCCTAATACGGATGCAGGATCAGGATCCCCTTGTCCGATATTGGGGCTTGATTGCTTTGGAAAGTGCTGGGTTGAATTCCAGCTTGTTACTTCAGGAACTGGAAAACATATTGGATGACCCCTCCCCCATCAATGCCATACAGAGTGCCAAAATGCTGATTCAATTCAAAGAAGATCCCAAAGCCTATCAGACATTGGGGAATTACCTTCAAGCGGAAGAGGAAACCACCGTCCTCCATGCAGCCATTGCTTTAAGGCTTCTAGAAGAAAAAGCCAAACCACTGATCCCTTTGGTCAAAGATGAAATCTATCCCAAATATGCGGGACAAGTTTGGGGCAGGTACAAAAGTTGGAGCTACCCCATGTTTATCGGCATGGCCTTGGACCAAGCACGGATCAATTGCGGGGAAGAAATTCAGGTGAGAAACTAAAATGTCCAAAAAGTCCAAACCTTCTGTAAACAAACCCTATCCCTTACCAAAAATCGACCTTCGTCAATCGACCTTCGCAAATCGTAAATCATAACTCGTCCTTCGTAAATCGTCAAGGGCAAGGACACCAAACCGGAAAAACTCCTCAAAAAAGCACTGTGGCATACAGGACTCAGGTACCGCAGCAACAAAAGAAACCTACCCGGCAAGCCCGACATCTCCTTGATCAAATACAGGTTGGTGGTTTTTATTGATGGGTCCTTTTAGCCAAACTACTGACCACTGATTACTCCCTACATCACCTCCCACCTCTTACCTTTTACCTCTTACCTTTTACACCCCCTTCATCCCTCCTCCTTCCTCCAGCGGCTGGACAGTCCTCAGATTTTGGGATTTTGAAATCCAAAAAGAATTGGGAACCTGTGTGAAAAGGGTGGTGGATGAAATAGGTGAAAAGGGATATTGCTTTAAATAAAATCAAGCTTCCGGCAGGTATAATCTTTCATTTTTTTGACAGGCAGTTTGCTTTTCGCAGTCAAAACAGCTGAAATAAACCGGTCACATCTTTCTTCAGTAAACATTCCTATTCGCAGCGCTTCACACAAAAAATCCATCGTGGTCAGGTAATCGATCCCGTGCAGGCGACAGTAATGTTGGATATCTTTGAGATTACTGCTTGCAAGAATATGTTTTTGGAACTTGGCAACTGCCATACAGGCACTTTCACCGTCCCCTTTGAACTGAAGTTTTTTGATACTGAAATACTCCTTCTTGATTTCTTCGTCTTCTTCAGGAAAAGGGATTACCTCGATGAGTTTTTGGGTCACAAGATTTTCTACTTCGGTTTTGCGTTTTTTGAAGCGTTCCAGTTCTGCATATACCTTATCAAGAATTTTGATTGGGATGGGAAAAATATGCGTTAGGTTGAGAATCTCTCCACCTGTGATAAAATGTGAAACCACATCCGCATCAATGAGGATAATCCGATTATTCCTGACCATTAAAAAGTTTTTCTATATCCAATTCATCCAAACCTAAATCCAAAAGCAGACTCATATAATGGGATTCCGAAATCAGTTCCTTTTGGAAAAGTTCATTGGCAATACTCCCATAATCCCCCAAAAATTGGTTTTCATTTCCAGGTTCATAAAGGTCAGTTCCATATCCATAGGTCAGGGCGGATTTTTTGATACCGGTATTGAATTCATTGTATTTGATACCATCTATTAACTTCAGGCTTTTCAATCTAAATAGTAAAGCACCCCTGGAGCAGGAATAATACTGCTCTATTTTTAAAAGAGTCTTAAGACTTATTTTATTTTTTGCCAGTTCTTCATTCGGAATCAATCCCAATATTCCATTCTCCGGAAGCAACAGGTAGGCTGCAAAAATATCAGCTTGGTATTCTACTTTATCCTTCACATCAAATAGCCCTGTGATACACCTTCTGGAAGAAAACTCTTTTTGGATGAACAAATGATAAAGTTCATGGCAAATTGTAAAATGCTGCTTTCCAAGGCTGTGATTGGAATTGACAAGCATAAACCTGAAAGCTTCCGCACTATCCGTGATTTTGACCGCCATCCCCGAAAATTCACTTCCAAGAGGTCTAAAAACCGTGATCACATTTAATCTGGAAAGCAAACTCTTGAGCCTAATAGGATCTTCACTTCCGATGCGGTTGTCCGAGCGGAATGCATTCGCAACCTTTTCCAATAACAATTCACTTCCCATCAGCCAACAATTTTTTCATTTTGACATAATTATTGGTCACTTTTCTAAATGCCGCCAAAGAGTGGAGGTCACCCTTAGCAAGCTCCCCTGACCTAAATGCGAAAGCGGTATTGGCAGCGATTAGACTACTGTCTTGCTCATAAAAATCAATTTCATCCAAACCAAACAACTCCGCCAATCTGGTAAGCAGACCACTCGGAACGGACCTTTTGCCATTTTCGAAATAGCTGATTTCTTCCCTGTTGATAGATAGAAATGAAGCTAATTCCTCTTGGGTGAGGCCTAGTTTGTCCCTGAAATACCTGATATTATTTCCGATAATGTGGTTTGGATCCATGGTTAGTGAAGGGTAAAAGTTGTTACAAAAATATAGAAAAATTAATTACATAAATAATTTTGTAACAAATGTTTTTTAAATAAAATGAAAGGATGACATATCAGTAGACTGGTTGTATTTTCCGAAAGAGCATTCTGGCCGATTGGGAAAACAGAAAGAAAATCCAACCGTGACTTTTGGATTCCCAAAATCGATAGAAACATACAGCGCGATGCCGAAATCAGCCATTTCTACCGATCCGGTGGTTGGGCAGTGCTTCGATTCTGGGATTTTGAGGTGGAAAATGAGATTGACTACTTTAAAAAAGATTAATTCCTTGAATCAAATTTTCTCTTTTCTCATATCGGAAAATTTTCCAAAAAATCATCTAAGTCTTTCTCCGAATCGAATGATTCAATAGGTTCTATACCCAATTCAAAAAATTGGATCAATTTTATTAAGCCTTCGAAAAACCTGAAATGCTTCCCTTCATAATTGTAAATATAAACTAGTTTGTTTTCCTCAAACCTTATCAAGTTAAGGATTTCAATGGTTCGTGAGGGCGAAATGTATTCGGTAGAGATAGGGTGGATTTTGTTCATAAACGGAATAGTTACTTTACAAAAGTAAATTTAATTCTTTTTTTGTCGACTATAGCCGGTGGTACAATAGGCCACATTTTTTCAGATTGCAAGATGGACATTAAAGTTGCTTACGGCGAAAAAGTTAAAGCCATTAGAAAAAATCAGAATGTATCTCAAGAAAAGCTTGCTGAACTAGCTGAGTTGGACCGCACATACATCTCTGATATTGAAAATGGAAAAAGAAATGTTTCGATTGAAACAGTCTTTAAAATCGCTAAGGCCCTTAATTCTCCAATGATAAATTTTTTTGAGTTTTAATTTTAAGTAAAGGATATAATGATTCAAGAAGTTAGAGATTTAATTAAAGAATGGGCAGCTGAATTTGGTGCCAAAAACGATAATGACTTTAATAATTCATATATAGAGAGAAAGTTAATTGATGAAAAGGCTTTAAAAGATAATGGAGCATTTTTTGGGTTAATACATCCTGAAGAAGAAACATCCGGAGCATACCACGATTATTCTTTTGTTATTTTTCCTACAGAGAATGAAAAACCTTGGGTAGCGTCTTTTTGTGTCGGTTCAAGTAATTTTAAACGAGATTACGAATTGGCAAGTCGTCCTGGATTAAGAAGGTTATTTTCAAAATTAATTGATGAAAATGGCCATTGCTCAACTGATTTTACCAATATTACTTCTTCCCTCCCCACCAGTTTTAGCAGGAATCCAAAAATCCAGCATTTATCACAAACCCTTGGAAAATATTCTCAGGTAATCAACTGTTGTCAAATCATTGATAATCCTCTTAATGAAGAAGGAAAAAAATACATTAAAGGATTTCTAGCGGCATATGCTAAAATAAGGGAATGGCCCACAAACCCACAACATAGAAAAGCTATTTCAAATGCACTAAAGCCATTTCTTAAGGAAGATACAGTGAATGATACTGATTCTATTTATAAATTATTGAAAGAAAGAAAATTTGTTATCCTCCAAGGGCCTCCCGGAACTGGAAAAACTACGCTAGCAAAAGATATTGCAACAAAGTCATCATCAAAAATTTTTTTCACTCAGTTTCATGCAGAGACTTCATATTCTGACTTTATTTATGGAATAAGGCCTGACCTTAACAGTAGTGACCTTTCTTATGAAGGAACTTTGGGTATTTTAGCTGAAGCCGTCTTGTTTGCAAGAGATAATCCTAGTTAAAAGGTGGTTCTTATCATCGATGAAATAAATAGGGCAAATCTATCCAATGTATTAGGTCCTGTTTTTTATCTCTTTGAACATAAGATGAAAGTTGCTGATGTATCAATAAAAATTTCACCAGAATTAGATATAAAAGAGCTTCCCTCAAACCTCTTTGTGATTGCAACCATGAACACTGCTGATAGAAGTTTAGCAGTAGTTGATTTCGCTTTGAGAAGACGTTTTGCATGGTATACAATTAAGCCTAAACCGCTTTCAATTTCAAGTTTTTACAAAGATGACTTCAATAAAATAGCTGAGATATTTGATTGGTATGCTACCTCCAATGAATTGAATCTTCAACCAGGTCCGGGATACTTTATTGCAACCTCAGACGAGGAAATGAAAAATAGAATAATGTATGAAATTTTTCCTTTGATCAAGGAGTATCTTCAAGAGGGTTTGATTACATCAGCAGTTGAGGAGTTCAACAGTTATTTTACTGATAGAATCAACCAATCTCTTTTCGCATGACAAAAGATCAGGGCCTATTTCATGAAATACACTGTTTAACCGAAAGGTCATCATTAATCAGTGGTAGGGAATTGCAGAAAAAAGTATTCAAGGGTGCTGACAAAAGGATCATAGTTCTTTATTTACAGAAATTTATCCAATATAATTCGGATCTCTTTAGGTTTTTAGGAGTGGAAGTATTTATTGAAGGCTCAGATGCAAATGCTTCCATCTATTTTAAAACCTCACAATTCATCGGCACTATACCGCTTAAAGCTCCTGATACCGGGAAACAAATCGGTGACTTTGTAGTCTCACCAAGGTTTATTGGTAAAAACCGATTCGAAGAATATGTGGAAATTTTGGACCTATTAGAAGGGGATATTAGTCCTGAAATAATTGATAGCCTTCCTTTGGCTTCTAGAAGTACATTCAGACCTCCACTTTATCTAGAAGCTGTGAAATTTATCTCGGCTTTAGAAAAGCTAGTTAAGAATAATTGGAGAAAATTTGATGTTAAAGAAATTCAATCTTTCCAACCAAGTGGACAAGTAAACTGGAATAAATATGCGAATCAAAGCTACAAAGTGGAGGACAGGCTTAAATATCCTGTTAGGAAAAATTTCCTAAGCGAATTTCATTCCGAATTTAGTGAAATTAGATTTGTTTATGATTTATGCAAAACAGAACTATTAAGTCCAAACACTCCAATTAGCACAAGAATTTCTATCTCAAGAAGGCTTTCATTTTTGGATGAAAGGCTATATTTCCATAAGCCTAAAATCACCTCTAAAATTCAGGTTAGAAATGCTGATAATCTTGTAATTAGAGAGACTAAACAAATTGCAAATAGAATTTTAAATTTCAACTTAATTGAAGGGAGTGCCTGGCGAGTCGATTTTGCGGATGTATTTGAAAAGTTTGTTCAATATATTTTTAAAGAAGTGGCCAAATCAATTGGAGGCAAATTTATTCCTAACTTAAAGATCAACTCAAATACTAGAAATAAATTCCAATGGAATTTGAACAATTTAGAACCTGATGGAGTACTGCTAAAAAATGAAATGATTTTTTTTATTGATGCTAAATACAAATCTCATCTTTACAATAAATACGATCAAAGTGAAAGTTTAAAGGAAGAACACAGGAAAGACCTTCACCAAATTCTTGCTTACAGCTCTTTTAATGATGCCAAAAATAAAATTGGCTTTTTGTGTTATCCTTCCAACAAAGTAGAAATCTCAAAAATTGAATATTCCTTCTCCCAGATGAATTTTTCCAATCAAATATGCATGATTGGAATTCCTTTTAAAAAGGATTCGATCCAAAAAACTAAAGAAATACTTATTGAAGAAATAGAAAAATTATCTCTCTCTTACCCAATCTCGACATAATCCCTAAAAAAATCACCTAAACTCTCCAATTCAGGGTCATATTTCATTACAATCCTAGACGTAAACCGATCGATAAACTGATTGATAGATTCTTCATCTGGTAGCTTTTCTAAAAATGCCAAAATTGGATTTGCCTTTTCAAAATCCCCAATGATACAAAGTATTTCGCCTTTGTAACTATCTGCATAAGTTTCCTCAATGAGAAGGTATTTTTGCAGTAGGTGGATTTTCTCGTCAAATGATAGCATTGAGATTTAGAGAAATGTTAGAAGAATAAGCTGCTGTATCAAAAAAGAGAAATTTTATTCTTTATCCCAAATTGGAACAAATTTTTACTTGAAACACCCCACCACCCCAATCGCTCCGCTTTCCTTCAGGGAATAAGTTTGGCCATTGACAATATCGATAAACTTGATCCCTACGATTCCCAAAATGACTTTTTGGCTTTGGGTAGTAGCAAAGGACAGTTCCATTTCTCCCAAGACCGCAGGGCTTTGTCCCGCTTCCAAAATCTCACTTTCCTGCCAAACCACAACATGTTCCGCATCTTCCGACAGGGACACCAAGGCGAGGATGACTTGGTACAGTCGGTGACCAGCAGCTTCAGAGAATGGGGGAGTATGCATCCCTCCAAAATCGAAGTGGAATGATTTGCCTTTTTCTTTTTCTGACAAGACCGGCAATCTGCCTAAGGTAGAACGCAGGTTGGTATTGGCAGTAAAGTTGACTCCTACAAGTTTGCTGACATCACCGTAAAAGAGTTTCCGCTCACCCCGTTGATGGATAGGGTCCTTCGCCAAGACAGAGGAAAAAATTCCGGTCAACTTGGAGTTGATGTGAGGGTTCAAAGTCTTGCCATACATGTATATGATCGCATGTTTCAGTTTTCCTGCCAAGCTACCCGCCGTCCCAAAATCATTTGATGCTTGCCTCGAACGTTCAAAAGCCTTGCTGTTTTTAAATTGTTTGGTGGTCGGCCCGGTCTTGTTCCTAACCATATCCACCCCTTCGCTTTGGTAAAAATCGAGGCCACCCATTTGACCTTTAAAGCGAATTATTCCTGTCTGTCTAGCCATAGTTGCGTATACTTTCCGTTATAGTTCCCCTATAGTCCCGTTATAGTTCCCTTAACCATACTCCGTGTCTGAGTAGACCATACTCCGTGTCTGAGTAGAGGATACTCCGCCTCTGCCTTACCTCAGCCTTACCTTTGATACCATGTGGAACTGACCCAGAGTGCTTGTAGGGGTGATCAAGACTACTCTGAATACTATAAACCTAGTAAAAAATATGATTATAACAAATGCTTTATATACATCAGCCAAAAACTTTATTACTTGCACCCCGCCGACCGAAATTTGCAATCCACAAAAATCCACCCTACTTTAATTTTCAACCACCTAAAAATTTTTAAAGCTGACTTCCGGACCTACAATGGTTCGACCAATGTCGCTAACATAATAACAAAGAAAACAAGGTAGATTGAAGCGACTACAGCGCCGGTTACCAATAATGTCTTTCCCGCATTAATTTTTTTGACTTCGACTTTTGCGATATCCTCAAGCTTAATTGAAATCAGATCATCTTTCGGTCCTTTTGGCTCAAAGCCCCTCAAAACTCCCTCTTCGGTAATGACAAATTCCAAAACCTTAATGCCCCCTCTTTTTTCAAAGACCTGTATTAAATCTCCGGGCTTTAATTTTTGGAGTTGCTCAGACAAGGAAGCAGAATCAGTTCTTGGTTCTATCCTTTCTAGACTTTTATAGGTTTTGCATGAATTGCCCATCATTAAAATTAAAAGCATTATTCCAATTAGCCGGATATTTTTCATAAGCTCGGTAAGTGAAAGACCTAATTAAAAATAACCTTTTCTTATCGATTTTAAAATAAAATGAAACAATAAATCCTGTTTCTGAGGAAAATAAAAACGAAATTTTGGGTGATGCTTATGTTGTTCCGCTTTCACATGGCATCCATTTTATTTGATTTTTTATGTGAAATTTTTATCCCACATTCTTGGATATAGCTCCCACCTCTCAACTTCTACCTCTTACCCTTCATCCTTCCAAAAGATATCTCCCTCTGGTCGATATGACAAGGATAAGTCTCTTTCACCTCTTACCCATTTTCCTTTCAGATACTTTGTACTTGGTTCATTGTACTTCGT
>NZ_JAMFLG010000059.1 GCF_023502205.1 Aquiflexum sp. TKW24L
AACCCGACAACACGAAGCAGACAACCACTACAACAATTACAACCCAATCCTGAGAGAGATTCTTCGCTTCACTCAGAATGACGGATTCGACAACCTGACAACGCGGAGCAGACACCCCGACAACGCGCAGCAGACAACAATTACAACAACTATAACAATTACAACAACTACAACATTCAACCCTCCTTTACACCATCACCAATATATTCCCTGCTACATCCTTCGACATGAAGATTGACTTTTTATTGTCAACCAAGATTTCGACAGAACCGTCAAATTCTGTCTTGTCCATCACTTTGATCCTAGCACCGATATAGGCACCAACTTTATCAAGGTATCGGAGGAATGCCGGACTGCTGTCTTTGACGGCTACGATCTGACCTGTTGAACCTAAGTCAAGCTCATTGAGCAATTGCCGTGGTCTAGCTCGGATGTCACCGTACTCATCGGGGATAGGGTCTCCGTGTGGATCGAATTTTGGGAAACCCAGATATTCATCTAGCCTTTGGGTCAGAACTCTTGATTTGACATGGGACAATTCATCGGCAACCTCATGAACTTCATCCCAGGAGAATTTTAATTTCTCGACCAAAAACACTTCCCAAAGGCGGTGCTTCCGGATAGTTTGGAGCGCCAATTTTTTTCCTTCTTCCGTAATGTGAAGCCCATAGTATTTGCGGTATTCGATTACTTCTTTTTCGCCCAACTTCCGCAGCATGTCCGAAACAGAGGCGGGCTTGGTTTTCATTTCAGCCGACACATCATTGGTCGATACGCCTTTTTTGCCGCCTTCCGATAGGTGGTAGATGGCTTTCAAATAATTCTCTTCAGCAGGGGTGAGGGTAATCATAATTCGTTGGTTTAAGTGCAAAGATAGAGATTTAGACTGACCTTAAAAATAGTTTCAGAGAGACTAAATCGACTGTGGATAAGTCTTTGGATACTGTGATAATTGATTTAGGGCTGTCTAAAAATAATATTAGACAAGTTATAAAAATGCAATAACTCATTGAAAAACAATTGATTGATATTAAATAAATTCGGTTTTTACCGCATGATTCCATTTGATTTAGGAGTTTCCTTTATGGTATACTGGGTTTCCAAAATGGGTGGAAAGTGGATAACTTTTTGAAATACTAAGCGAAAAAGTGAATTTGAATGAAAGTTTTTGGGAAGGGAGCAAAACAAGTTTTGCTGAATAAATATTTTTTTGATTGGGATTTACGTGTTGGAATTCAGTCTAAATCATTCAGAATTAGCCTATTCAAAAATGATTCATAAAAAGTACTAAGGACGAATTGTCAATCTCTCGATTACCTCTAAAAAGCTGTCCTCATCACTTATCCACAACACTTCTTCACCTGGTTTTTGGACAAAAAATGGGGTGTTTAAAAAGGCCTCTAGCTGCTGTCCGGAATGGGTCAAGTCTGTAAAATCAATTCCTTGTCCTGAGGGATAAACCGAACAAATCTTTTCCCATTTTGAATTGATCTGAAACAGACACGGTTTTCCCAAAGCAATGCTCTCGTACATCTTGCTCGGGATTTTGGAACTGATACTCGGTTTTTGATGGTAGGGAAGCAGTACAATATCAGACTCCGCATAAGCCATTAATACCGCTGTGTAAAGAATGGGATTTTCTGATCCCTGGAAACGTATTGAACTTTGGTCAGCCGTTGCTTCCTTAAGTTTTTGATAAAATACAGGCATCGGGACGTGTCCGATAACTGTCAATGTGGCTTGTGGATAATAGAAATGAATGGATTTAAACCATTCTATCCCTTCCAATATGCCATAGACTTCCGTCAATGTTCCTGATATCAAAAACCTAAGGTTTTGTCCTGAAGAAAGAGTAAAAGAATTGATATCTCTTGCAGGTCCGTAGTACTTGTTGGGGAGGAGGGTATGGTTTTTAATCTTTGGGAACTCTATCTGATATACTTCCTCGGCAAAAAAATAATGGTCAATAAAGGGTTTTGAACAGGATTCAACAAAAGAAACGAAGGAAATGGCTAACTTTTTTTTCCAACCTGACATTGTTTTGTTCTGACTGAGGTTCAGGACATGGTTTTCCTGCAGGTCATATACCAAGGTAAATCTCAATAAACATTTGGCTAGAAGAGCAGCAGGCAAAAGCTCAAAAGTGGTAATAATGACCATTTTGGGCTTGATTTTATTGATCCTCTTGAAAAACCTCCAACCCGCAAATAATCTAGAAAAGTGATTTCTGTTTTTACTAAAAATAGCGTGGAATTTTATGTTTTTTTCATCGGATTCTTTTTTTAAAGAAAATCCTATGATGTTAATAAGGTATTTATTTGTTTCACGCATCGAAATGCCGAACCTATAATATGCCCGTGGATCCTTGAGTGGTTTGAGGACGGATGCAATTACAATAGGAATTTGATGCATGGAATGGTAAAAATTTTGAAGACAGAAATCAAAAATATGGAATTATTAAAGTCGATCATTGAAAAGGCCTGGGAAAACAGGGAATTGTTAAAAGAAAAGGAGGTTGAAATCGCCATCAAAACTGTCATATCCGAACTTGACAGTGGGGGTATCCGGGTTGCTGAGCCTTTGGAAGACGGGAGTTGGCAGGTAAATGATTGGGTAAAAAAAGCAGTGATTCTCTATTTCCCCATCCAAAAGATGCATACTATCGAAGTCGGTCCTTTTGAATTCCATGATAAAATGGCTTTGAAAACCAACTATGCCAAACAAGGTGTGAGGGTAGTTCCACATGCTGTAGCGAGGTATGGAGCCTTTTTGGCTAGCGGGGTCATTATGATGCCTTCCTACGTGAATATTGGGGCCTATGTCGATAGTGGCACGATGGTTGATACTTGGGCAACTGTTGGTTCTTGTGCCCAAATAGGTAAAAATGTCCACCTCAGTGGCGGTGTCGGTATAGGAGGGGTTTTAGAACCTGTTCAGGCGGCCCCTGTTATCGTGGAAGATGGCGCTTTTATTGGCTCAAGAGCAATCATCGTTGAAGGAGTAAGAATCGGGAAAGAAGCAGTGATCGGGGCAGGGGTAACCCTTACCGCAAGTTCAAAAATCATTGATGTCACAGGCTCTGAACCAAAAGAATACAAAGGATATGTTCCGCCAAGATCTGTGGTAATTCCGGGGACCTTGACAAAGAAATTTCCTGCAGGTGATTTTCAGGTTCCATGCGCTTTGATTATTGGTCAAAGAAAAGCTTCAACTGACTTGAAAACCTCCCTCAACGATGCATTAAGAGAAAATAATGTAGCCGTTTAATATTACAGTTTTAAAATGAAAGTTAAGTATTGGGTTTTTGCCATCCTTATAGGCATCCTGTCATTGTCATCTTGTTCGGAAAACATTTCCCACAAAGGAGATAGTTTATTTGGTCAAGAAAAATACCAAGAGGCGATCGATGAATACAATAAGGTTCTGAAAAACAATCCTAAGTATTTGAAGGGTTTGTATAATAGAGGAAGGGCTTATGAAGAACTTGGGCAGTTTAAAAAAGCAGAAGAGGATTTTCTAGCTGCTTTTGCCATTGACAATAAAAATACCCAGGTGATGATGAGTCTTTCCAATATCTACCAAAAGCAAAAAAACCACAATTCAGCTTTGTTGTTTGCGGATTATGCTGTGCAGGTGGTTGGGGCACCTGCAATGGCTTTTTTCCTCAAAGGAAGAGCACTTCATCAAATCGGAAACACAGGGGAAGCCATGATAGAATACAGTACTGCTATCAAAATGGATAAAGATTTTGGGCAGGCTTACTATTACCGGGGTATGTTAAAGTTCGCCACGGACAAGAAAAAACAAGGGTGTGAAGACATTAAAATTTCCCTGAAACTGAACTATAAAGATGCTCAGGCTGCTTCTGATAAATATTGTAAGTAGAGTTATCGAACCAAAATAAAAACAAAAAGCCTGAGGTCAATCTCAGGCTTTTTGTTTTTGAGGCAATTACAAAAAATTCAAGCAGACAAAGAAGAAGGAATTGTTTAGTGATTCTTGAATTAATTGGGATTTGGCTTAGATATATTTCGTACCTAAAGGCACTTAAATCCACTTAAATCAAATTCCTTCTAGCAATATTTTGTCCCTAAAGGGACATAAATTAAAGGTAACCCATTATCCCAAACCAATTAACCCCTAACCAATTAACTTTTAACCCAATAACTCCTAACCAACCCTTCGACAAGCTCAGGGACCTAAAAACAAATAACCAATTAACCCCTAACCAAATAACCCCTAGCCAATTAACCATTCTTTAATGACTCATTTCCTTTAACTTTTCAAATCCAGTCGAAAAATGCCTTGGATGGGAGCCCTGTTTATGGTCACAAATCTCCTCAGACAATAACCTGCCCTGACCCCTGCAAGTCCTACAATCACTCAATTCTTTTAAATTTCCCATACACTTGGGACAGGTATGTTTTCCGTCTCCAGAGCATTTATCACATTCATAGTATTCAAGGATATTGAATATATTTTTCTTGGTCACCAACCCCGAACCCCTGCATTTGGTACAGCCAACCATACCCCTTGCTTTGCAATACATACATGCCTGCTCTATTTGTCTTTCGCCTTCACAGGTGGGACAATTCAGGTAGCGGTAGCCTCTGTTGTCGCACAGTTTGCAATTGAAGATACTTGCCATGTTGGACTTAAGCTTTTTCTCCAAAGACTTTGCAGACTCATAATTATCCCCTTTGTAGCCATTGATTTCGAGGTATTTATTCAAAAAATTAAGACTGTTGTCAAATTGGCCAAGCTGAAATAGGGTTTCAGCAAAGAAATATGGCATTTCAGGAGGAATCGAAAGGTTGTTTTCAATAATCTGCCTGAAATAAGCATTGGCTCTTTCAAAATCTCCCTTTTCCATTTCTGCCAATGCACTGTTCATCAATCTATTGGATCCACCCAAACTTGGTTTGACTTGGGAGATGGCCGGTGAAATATGTGAAAGGAGGAACAGTCCTAAAAATATGAATCGCAGAATTGAATTTGTATTACCTAGCTTAATCAAAATCATCTTCAAATATGGGAATTTGGTAAATTATTTGGAACAAAGTAAATACCTTTAATCAACAAAACAATGGTAAAAATGTGTGAGACTGATCTAAAAATAAACTCTTTTAAAAAACCACGGAAACCGTTTATTTATTAATTTGTTTTATAATAAGTAACCATTTACACTATGCTACAGGAAATAATAGGGCAAGTATCCACCCAACTTATGTCGGGATTGAAGGAAAAAGTAGGTCTTGACCCGGACCAAGCCAAGCAGGCTTTGGACTTGTCAAAGGACAGTTTGGTTTCCTCAATTGGCCAAGAAGCCATTTCAGGAAACCTTGACGGGATCTTGAATATGGTGAATATGGGTGCATCTGCCAATCAATCACCAATATTTCAAAAGCTCCTCGGTGGATTGGACAAGGATCTCATTTCTAAAATGGGCGTTTCACCGGAGATAGCCGGCAAGATCAGCACGGTGGTCCTTCCTGTCATCATCAAGGCTATTTCCGATTACAAAGAAGGCAACTTGGATATCTCTGACTTTACCAAAATGCTTGGAGGGGGCCTGGGAGATTCACTTTTGGGAAAAGCAGGTGGATTTTTGAAGGGAGGACTAGGAAATTTATTCAAATAATTTCTTTTACTTAAATATTAAAATTTTATGGCAAAAACCATCACCATGATCGAAGGAATCGGTCCAGCAAACAAAGAAAAACTGGCAGCAGCCGGAATCAGTACAGTTGAAGGCCTGTTGGAAAAAGGAGCTACCAAAAAAGGCCGCAAAGAAATAGCCGAAACAAGCGGTATCGGAGAAGGCGTCATCCTTGATTGGGTCAATATGGCCGATCTTTTCAGAATCAATGGCATCGCAAGCCAGTTTGCTGAATTGCTCAAAGCCGCTGGAGTGGATACCGTCAAAGAACTGAGAACCCGAAATGCGGAGAATCTTCACAAAGCATTGACCAAAACCAATGCAGAAAAAAGTCTCACAAGGGCGGTTCCGGCCATATCCCAGATTGAGGATTTTATTGGACAAGCTAAACTTATGGAACCAGTAGTCACCCATTAATTCCAAAACTTTTCACAAAAAACCTGAATCCACCCATTTGTATTCAGGTTTTTTTATTTTAGCTGAAAATTCACTCCTTTTAGTTTTTACTATGAGTAAATCAGAAGACTTCAAACAACACCTAGAGCAAGGATATACATTCAAAGGGGATTCAATAGTCCTTGGAACCGGGATTTTAAATCATGAACCGATTTCCCATGCCCAGGTAAAAATTCCTCTAAAAACCCTAAATAGGCACGGTCTGATAGCCGGTGCTACGGGTACAGGAAAAACCAAAACCCTTCAGGTGATTGCAGAACAGCTTTCACTCCATGGCGTTCCTTCAGTTTTGATGGATCTCAAAGGTGATTTGTCCGGGATAGCGAGGGCGGGAAGTTTGAATTCCCATATTGAAAAAAGAAGTAGTCTGATCGGGGTGGAATACCAGGCTGCAGGACTGCCTGTCGAATTGATGTCCATCAGCCACGAAAAAGGGGTAAAGCTCAAAGCTACTGTTTCAGAATTTGGACCTGTACTGATTTCCCAGATTATGGAATTGAATGATACCCAAAGGGGAGTAATCGCCTTGGTTTTTAGGTATTGTGACACCCATCATTTGCCTTTATTGGACCTGAAGGACCTTAAGAAAGTACTCCAATATGTGATCAACGAGGGCAAAGAAGAGATTGCTAAAGAATTTGGAGCTGTTTCCTCTGCCACTGTCAACACAATCATGAGGAAAATCATTGAGTTGGAGCAGCAGGGAGCAGAAAACTTCTTTGGAGAACCATCCTTCGATGTGCAGGATTTTGTGAGAACAGTAGATGGCAAAGGGGTGGTTTCGATCATCCGCTTGACCGATATTCAAAATAAGCCCAAGCTATTTTCGACCTTTATGCTGAGCTTGTTGTCGGAGATATATGAGACATTTCCGGAACAGGGGGATGCCGACAAACCAAAATTGTGTCTCTTTATAGATGAAGCCCATTTGGTTTTTTCTACCGCTTCCAAGGACTTGATCGAAAAGATTGAAGCCATCGTGAAGTTGATCAGGTCAAAGGGGGTAGGGATATTTTTCTGTACACAGACACCTACAGATGTTCCGGATAACGTATTGGGACAGTTGGGTTTAAAGATCCAACATTCATTGAGGGCTTTCACTGCGAAAGATAGAAAGGCAATATCAAAAACGGCTGAAAATTATCCCATTTCCACCTTTTATAAAACAGATGAGGTATTGACATCCATGGGGATTGGAGAGGCTTTGGTAACGGTGTTGAATGAAAAAGGAATTCCTACGCCTTTGGCACACACACTTCTAAGGGCACCGGTATCTAGGATGGATATATTGACTGATGGAGAAATTGACAGCTTGGTTAGTGCTTCCTCGCTAGTGAGAAAATACAATATAGAAATTGATAGGGAAAGTGCCTTTGAACTATTGGATCAAAAAATCAGTAGGGCAGAGGCTGCTGCCGAAGCTGTCAAAAACCAACAAATCCCAAGTTCCAAAGCAAAAGGAAAGCCTGTCCAAGAAACTTCCTTCATCGAAGAACTGAGCAAAAACACCATGGTAAGACAAATTGGAAGAAGTATCTTCAGGGAATTGACCAGGGGAATATTAGGGTCTTTCTCAGGAAGTAAAAAGAGATAATGTGGGTAAGTTAAAAATCGGAGTTATTGGGGCAGGTGCAGCAGGATATTTTGCAGCCATATATGCCGCCCAAAATGGTGCAGAGGTAACGATCATCGAAAAGACATCCAAACCCCTCGCCAAAGTGAAGATATCAGGCGGTGGCAGATGCAATGTCACCCATGCTGCCCATGCGATTTCCACACTTTCCAAAAATTACCCTAGAGGAGAAAAATTCCTTAAAAAAGTATTCAGTCATTTTGCCGTCAAAGATACCATTCATTGGTTTGAATCCCGGGGAGTGGCATTGAAAACGGAGGCCGATGGCCGGATGTTTCCTGTTTCGGATGACTCTCAATCTATTGTGGATACATTGCAGTCTACTGCCAATCAATCTAATATCAAAGTTCTGCTTAATTTTGCTGTAAAGACAATTTCGAAAACTGACACAGGATTTAAACTATATTCAGGAGACAGGTTTTTGGAATTTGACCGGATTGTAGTCTGCACAGGTGGAAGCTCCAAGGAAGATGGATTTAAATTTCTTTCCAATTTCAAACATACGATCGAACCTCCGATTCCTTCTTTGTTCACTTTCAATACCCCACAAGAGCCGATCACCAAGCTGATGGGAATATCTGTTCCTGATGCGTATGTCAGACTTGAGGGTACGAAAATGGCCTACAGAGGACCATTATTGATTACCCATTGGGGACTAAGCGGACCGGCAGTGCTTAAACTTTCTGCATTTGGGGCCAAATGGCTTTTTGACCAACGATACAATGCCAAAGCCCATATCCGATGGGGAAATGATTGGACGGAGGAATGGCTTATCCAACAGCTTACTTCTTTCCAAAACAGCCACCCCAAAAAGAAAGTCACCACCAATCCATTTTTTGGACTGGCATCTAGGCTTTGGGAGCATCTCTGTGAAAGGTCCGAAATAGGAGCAGACATTCTTTGGCAGAATTTGCCAAAAAAGCAGTTCAATAAATTGGTTCAAAATCTTTTTTGTTATATTGTTGCTGTTGAGGGAAAGACAACATTCAAAGAAGAATTTGTGACAGCAGGAGGAGTTGTGTTGGATGAAGTCAACCCGGAAACAATGGAAAGCAAATTAGTAAATGGTTTGTTTTTCGCAGGAGAAGTACTAAATATAGACGGGATTACAGGCGGATTCAATTTTCAGGCCGCTTGGAGTACTGGTTATTTAGCTGGATCAAGTGCTAACCAATCAAAATAATAATGCTCGAAAACCACCTCCCGGTCAACTTTGACAAAATCGAAGAAATGTCAGAAGGCGATGCTGAATTCAAAGCGGAGCTGATAAATGCATTGTACAATTCTCTTTCAGAATTGAAGGTAAAGTACCTCGAGGGTGCTGAGTCTCAGGATTTGGAGATCATTTCCCAAATTCGGCACAAAGTAAAACCCGCCCTTACTTTATTTGAAATTGACATTTTGGGTGGAATCATCCAGGAGGGAAAGGAAATAATTGTCGAAAAAGGTTTCAATCAAGACTTTTTACATCACTTAGAACAATTCCTCGATGCTGTTCAAAATGCCATTGACCATGTTGGGACCCATTTGGAGAAGGGTGATTGAAATATCACCCTATTTTTTGAACCAAATCAACCAATCTGTTGGAATAACCGGCTTCATTGTCATACCAACCTACAATTTTTATAAGATTACCTTTAGCTGAGGTCAATGCGGAATCAAAAATGCAGGAATGTGGATTGCCTATAATATCGATGGACACGATTGGAGCATCTTCATATTCAATGATTCCTTTCATATACCCTTCAGATTCTCTTTTGAAGACTGCATTCAATTCCTCTGTTGTGGTTTCTTTTTGTAACAAAACCACCAAATCCGTCAGTGACCCATCAGGAACAGGTACCCGCATTGCAGAGGCATCTATTTTTCCTTTTAAAGCCGGCAAAACAAGCTCCATAGCCTTTGCCGCATTGGTAGTGGTGGGAATGATGGAATAAGCCGCTGCCCGCGCCCTTCTCAAATCCCGATGTGGGGCATCATGTAGGTTTTGGTCATTGGTATAGGAATGCACAGTAGACACAAATCCCTTTTCAATGCCAAAATTATCTTCCAAAACTTTCACCATAGGAGCGAGGCAATTGGTGGTGCAGGAAGCATTCGAAATGATGTTTTCCTGTCCGGTCAAAATATGTTCATTGACCCCAAGGACAATCGTGGGGACATCTTTGGAGGGTGAGGGGGCAGTGATGATTACTTTTTTTGCGCCGGCTTTGATGTGGCTTTCTGCGTGGGATTTTTCGGTGAATTTACCTGTGGATTCCAATACGATATCAATGTCCAGATCACCCCAAGGAATATTTTCAGGATTCCTTTCAGCAAATATATGGATGGTTTTTCCTTTTACTTCGATATTGCCATCCACGGCTTTGACAGCAAAAGGGTATTTGCCATGAACGGAATCATATTGGAGCAGGTGAGCTAGGGTTTTGGGGTCCGAAAGGTCATTGACCGCAACGAGTTCGACGTTTTGCTTTTCAAGCAAAAGCTTGAAAGTCAACCTTCCAATCCGGCCAAAACCATTGATGGCCACTCTTATTTTTTTCATGTCAGCTTAATGATACTTTAAATCAAAGGCGAAAGTAAGGATTTGCATGCAAAGCTTGCCAATAAATTTTCAGGTTAATTATCAATGTTTTGACTACCAAAACCAAATATTTTTTTGTCTTGTTTTGCATTCTTATTTAAAGCCGCTATATTTGCAACACCTTTCAAAAAAGAGGTCAAAACCCACAAAAATGGTCGATTCGTCTAGGGGTTAGGACGTATCCCTTTCACGGATAAAACACGGGTTCGATTCCCGTATCGACTACCAAAACACTGGAAAAATCCAGTGTTTTCTTTTTGACTTCATGGTCGATTCGTCTAGGGGTTAGGACGTATCCCTTTCACGGATAAAACACGGGTTCGATTCCCGTATCGACTACAACAAATTGATGTTTTTCATCTTTCGGATTGCATATGAGAGTATGCATGAAGAGCTTGTTTTATGGTTGTTAGTGGTTAAAGTGAATGAAAACCCGGTCTTTTAGGCCGGGTTTTTCTTTTTATTTTATACTTGTTTCAAAAGTTTTTCAACTCAAACCAACACCAATCCATACTCCAACAGCGACCTCCAAACCTTGGAACCTAAAAAGCGGTCAAAATCTCCCAAGTTTGCCTCCGTATACTTTTCTTCAAACTCCGAAAAGGTCATCTCTTTTTTCCCAAGTTTGGGTGTGATCTCCCGAAGGATTGTTTCCAGCCATTCTCCTTCTTCTTGCCTTACCAGAATTTCTTCAGTTCCATTTTTGTTTTCGATCACCAAAGGCCACAATTCTGTCTTCTTGCCTTTTTTCACAAAAGCCGTTCTTTCCAGTTCAGGTTCATTACCCAACCAAATCAATTTGGCATTGGGTTTCAGGATATTGCCTGTTTCGATCTGAATGGCATTGTGGATAAAATTGGGGGAAACGGATGTTTTTGGGATTTTGAAACCAAACCATTCCTGCAGGGGAAAATCAAAACAAATCCCGTGCATGTAATTGAATAGGGCTTTTTTGAGGCCTTCACTGAACAGTTCATGGTCAGCCCCAATTGGATCCTCATGACTCAGGTCGTTATCCGCAAAAAGGCCTTTTTCAGGTCCGGTACGGACCACCTTAAATGCGCCCGGATCAATACCTATTGGTGCATGGGAAGTCATCGCAAACAAATGCCAAAATCCGGATTGCAGGATATTATTCATAAAGAGTTGCCTGACCATCTCCAAGCTGTCAACGGTCTCTTGGGCAGTCTGCGTCGGAAAACCATACATCAGGTAAGCGTGAACCATCACACCGGATTCTGTGAAATTCCTTGCCACTCGGGCAACTTGGGAGACTGTGACACCTTTTTGCATCATCTGCAGCAACCTGTCTGAGGCCACTTCCAAACCGCCGGAAACAGCAATACACCCTGAGGCCTTCAGCAACCTGCACAAGTCATAAGTAAATCTTTCCTCAAAACGGATATTGGTCCACCACGTGATTTTTAGATTTCTCTTCAGGATTTCGATCGCCAATTCACGCATCAGGGCAGGAGGGGCAGCTTCATCCACAAAGTGAAAGCCTGTTTCACCTGTCTGTGCAATCAATTCCTCAATCCGGTCACAGATGATAGTGGCACTGATAGGCTCGTAATTTTTGATATAATCCAAGGTCACATCGCAGAAAGAACATTTTTTCCAATAGCAGCCATGTGCCATCGTCAGCTTGTTCCACCGGCCATCCGACCAAAGGCGGTGCATGGGATTTGCAATCTCGATGACGGATAGGTATTTGTTCAGAGGCAATCCCGAATAATCAGGCGTCCCTGTTTGGCTAAAGGGGATGTCGGTATTCTTAGCGCCATTGAGGTAGCTGACTTTTCCATCGACCAAGGCAAAGGTTCTTTTGAGTTGGTCCAGGCTTCTTGCTCCCTCCAAATGCTCCAAAAGGCAAGTGAGAGGCCTTTCTCCATCATCCAAAGTGATAAAATCCACAAAGTTAAACACTCTCGGTTCATTGATTGACCGGAGTTCAGTATTGGGATAGCCGCCACCCATAGCAACCTTGATATGGGGATAATGGGCTTTGATGTATTTGCCACAACGCAGGGCGCCATAAAGATTTCCGGGGAAAGGAACCGAAAGACAGACAAAATAAGGATCGGTTTCTTGGATCAGTTTTTCCAATTCCTCCAATAAAAACTGATCGGTAAAAGATTCGGGACCTTCCAATGCCTCATTCAAAGCATCAAATGAAGTCGCAGACCTTCCCAAACGCTCGGCATACCGACTGAAACCAAAGTGCGGATCCAAGGCTTCGCTGATCAAATCTCCGATATCCTCTAAGTACAAAGTGGCGAAATGCCTTGCTTTGTCTTGGATGCCCATCGTCCCAAATGCCCAATCCAAATCATCCAATTGGTCAAAGCGGGAGGCCTGTGGCAGGAAGTCGCCATCACAGATATTATAGGCCAAAGTGGGATTGTCAAACTGTAGAAATCGGATGACTGGATCAATGGTATACAGGTAGTCATTCTGTAATTTGACAATCCTTTGGATGTTATTGGAATAGTTTTTAACTCCTTTATTTTCAATAGATTGAAATACTTTGATTAAACCTTCTTTTGAAAAAATTCTCAGAATTACTTTGATGCCCAAGTCACTTTGAAATGCCGTTTTTCCCAACGTATTCAAATACCCTTTGATATAGGCAGTCGCCGGGTAGGGGGTATTGAGTTGGGTAAATGGAGGAGTAAGGAGGAGGATTGACTTTGACACTGAATTTGAATTTGTTCCAAATTTGGTGATTTTTTATGGAGAAGGGGAAAAAATGAAAGCAAAAATAAAAAGGTAATATGTGTATCCGCTTTAATGCACGTTGCCAAACTAAATAATGGTTGGGTTACGATTAGCGGTTCTGTGGACAGTGGACTGTCGTCAGTGGACGTGTATCCGCATCCGATAAAGTCTTATGAAGCCCAACGTCTAACATTGCGGATACTCATAAAAGGTAAAGTGAATGCAATATTGTCTTTACTTTTTCTTACTGTAATTGAAATAGGACAAATCATTAAAACAACATGGACCAAGATTGACCAAACGATTGTCGCTGTAAAGGATCATTCTTTCTGTAGGACCCCAACCATAAAAATACGGTCCCAGGTTAACACAAGTCCAACAAGGAACCTTCTCGGCTAAATCTTGTGTTTGTGAATAGGATAGAGGAAAATACAGATTGATATAAGTACGGATTTCGTCTACCTGATTTTCCGCCGGAGCTTCAAACTTAAAACTTCCTGAAAAAGTGACTCCTATTTTGGAATTAAATTTCGTAAAAGTGCCATTTCTGAAAAATTCATATTCCTCACTGTACCCTATTTCATCTTTGGAAAGCTTTGTTCCAAGATGAGGGGTGACAATTTCGATTTTTTCCCAAGTACCATTAAGGATCTTATCTGGACTGTTTGGGTCTTCTTTTTCGCAAGAAGACAATATCAAAATAGAAAGAAGTGCGTATAAAATATTTTTCATGGCGACCATTCTTGTTCAAACAACGCCAAATTTAAGTATAAATTGTATATAAATAACCTGATTTAGTAGGCTTTAAGTTATAGAATAAAAATCAAAAATAGCTGCCTGATAGGCCATTACACAACAAGACCTTTAAAATTTCCAATATCAAAAAAAACCAAAATTAAATCAGATTCAAACCTTGTGAAACGGAAATAAAAAGGGCAAAAGCAAGAAGAAATCTCACTTTTGCCTTTTCACCTTTTCTTTAAATTTTATGTAAATGCCATTATGCCTGTTAATCGATATCCTTGATTAAATCATGGCATAAGCCCGAAATGTCCGGTACATCGGACTTCCGACTTCCGTCTGTTTAAAGTAGAATATGTGGTTACTGGCAAAGAATCCAATAACTACCTTAAATCTTATCCCCAAAGAAGATGGCATTGAAAAACAGCTTGTTTGTCCCAAACCATGTTCCCCGGAAGTTGGGGTTGTCTATAAAGTGGATTACCCTTCCCTGACCGACTGGCGAAACCAACACACTTGCGCTTTGCTTGATTTTTTCAAGGTTTGCAGAAGAAACATATCCTCCAAGCAATGGATTCGCAGTATACCTGACCGGAGTTTGAGACTTGTTTTTGGAAGGTTTGAAGAAAAGGGTTGTATTTCTATAGACAGGAATTTCTGAATTTTTGTACCCAAATCCCAATGGATGGGTAGTATCCAATTTTCCCAAATAAATACTTCCGCCGATTTCCTGGGCTCCCGATAAGTTCCTTGAATCTGCAAATGGAACGGATTCAGGACCTTTTGCTTCTTCTACAGTTACAATTTCTTCCTGAACAATTCCCTGATTTTGGAGCCATTGACTCGCTGTTCGCATGGAAATAACCGTTCCCCCTCTTGAAAGCCAATCTTTCAAATGGGCGACTTGTGGTGCTGAAAGGCTAGAATAATTTCCTGAGGTAAGAATCAATGTGGTGTAGTCAAACAGATTCACCCTGCCGAACAATCCCAAATCTACTTTTGTCATTGGCATTCCTACTTTGGTATCCATGAGGTGCCATATTTCACCGGCTTCATATTGGGACGTTCCTTGACCGACAAGCATTAGAACTTTTGGTTTTTGGATGGCTGAGATACTGCCGCTACCCAAGTCAATCCCTTTGAGGCTAAATCCTGTCGTACTTGCAAATACATTTTGGCCGGCCAAATCAGCCGCTTGTTTCAATGCTTTTCTCAAATCATCGGGAGAAAGTTTTTGGAAAGCGGTTGGAATGACCAATGAACCTGAGGGGAATTCCTTTGAACCCTGATCGGTATTGGAAGAAAAAGGCTGTGCAGTGACTTCAACATGTACTCCTGCGTTTTGGATTTGATTCAGGAATTTGGCAGCAAAATAATCAGACCAATCCACCATATAAGCGACATATTTCCCGTCAGTAGGGAAGGTCAAGGTTTGGCTTGGAAGTTCCTTGATCTCCTTTCCGCTCGCTATTGTTTGTGTCGCGTATGGCATGCCATAAGCCAATGCCATGGTCCAGGAGGAAGCGTCATAAAATACCGAATCGGAAAATGTTATCACCTTTTCAAACATGGATCTTACCATCCTGTATTGTGGTTGGGAAGTAGGAACAATCCAGGATTTTCCTTTCTTAAATGACTTTCCTTCTGAAGTTATATCTTTTTCATTTTCAAATACTTTAATCTTATGATCCAATAATAACTTTAAGAAAAGTCTGTTTCGGGAATCATCTGACTCATCTCCAAAAACATACCCTTTGGCTTTGTCTTTACCTGCTTCAGTGATGGCAGTCTGGAAATATTCACGCAGGTATTTGTGCATGTATTCTCTTTCCTTGACCCCTGCTTCCATGGTCGCGATGGAAGTTTTGAGTTGGTTCCTGATCGTAAATTGAAAAGTGATATCTCCGCGCTGTGAGCTTTGGATATGACCTCGTGAACTCGCCTGCTCAAATACCAATCCCAATCCTCCCTGAATATCCGGATAGGTAGATCCATATCCGGGATAGCTGTTGTCAAAAACTTCCTTGGTCCAATACAAACTGCCGATATCATCCAAAGCCTTGGCAAAATAGCCCGCAAATTTGTTGTTGATTTCATCATAGTTTTTTCTTGGGATTACTGGGTTTTCACTGCCAAAAGGTTTGGTAGGCTCGAAGAAGTAGGTGGCATTGGTTCCCATTTCGTGAAAATCTCCCACCACATTCGGATACCAAGTATGGTACCAAGCGATTTTGGTTTGTAATTCAACCTGTGCCAAAGGCAACCAATCCCTGTTCAGGTCAAACCAATAGTGGTTAACGCGACCTGATGGCCATATTTCATTGTGTTCTCTGTCCAGAGGATCTGCAACAGGCGGAGTTCCTTTGTGCATGTTTGCCCAATTGGTGTGTCTGTCCCTTCCGTCAGGATTGATCGCGGGATCGATCATGACCACGGCATTGTTTCTGATTTCTTTGGCAAGGTCACTTTGCGAAGCCAAAAGCCAATAAGCTGTCAGGATGGAAGCTTCTCCACCGGAAGGTTCGTTGCCGTGGACGCTGTAGGCGAGGTTGACGATGGCGGGCATGCCACTGACATCAGGCATAGGCAAGGTAGGATCTACCAATTTCAAATGGTTAGTCCGGATAGATTCTAAGTTGGAAATGTTTTCTTTATTGCTGATCACAAGGACGACCAAAGGCCTCAGCTGATTTGTATAGCCGATGGTGTGAAGCTCGGCCATGTCAGATTTGTCAGCCAACAACTGAAAATATCCCACAAGACGGTCGTATCGGGTATGCCATTCACCTACGTGGTAACCCAAGTAAGAGTAGGGACTTGGAATGTCATTGGAGAAAGTTTCTCCGGGAAAATAGTATTCCTTTTGGGCTTTTGCAGAATATATGTGGAGCAAGAGCAAAGTAATCAGTAGAAGTTTCTTTCGCATAGATTTAAATTTGGAGGAAATTACCTGTAAGCTAGCACAAGCAAAACCAAAAATCCATCAACGGCTTTTGAAAGCTTGCGAATTGGCCTAATTTGTGACCTAGAATTCAATGATCGAATTTCAAATTGAATCCTTCAAAACCAAAAACAACAATAAAACCAAATAACCTATGAAAAAGCTTTTTCAAGCCTCATTGACAATGATTGCCCTGATGGCTTCTATGCCTCTTATTGCCCAACAAAAAGACATCAAACTTCCACCGGAAGCTACTGAATTTTGGGAACCTGTTCCCCGTAAAGTTACTGCGGCTGCGCAAATGGGACAAGCCCCTTCCGATGCGATTGTCATCTTTGATGGCAAGAACCTTGACAACTTTGTCAGTGCAAAGGATGGGAGTGCCCCACAATGGAAAGTTGAAAACGGGGCATTTACCGTAGTTCCTAAAACAGGTGGGATCAAAACCAAGCAAGGTTTCGGTGACATGCAACTTCACATCGAATGGTCTGCCCCAACAGTCATCAAAGGGGAAGGTCAGGGTAGAGGAAATTCCGGAATATTCTTAATGTCTTTGTACGAATTGCAAGTGTTGGATTCGTATGAAAGCAGGACATATTCCAACGGTCAGGCAGGAAGTATCTACAAACAACACCCTCCTTTGGTCAATGCGATGAAAGCTCCGGGAGAGTGGAACAGTTATGATGTGATTTTTACCGCTCCAAAGTTTAATGCAGATGGCATGTTGGTCACTCCTGCAAGAGTGACTGTGCTTCACAATGGGATTTTGGTACAGAATAATGTAGAAATCAAAGGTCCAACCGAATATATCGGAATCCCGAATTATAAAGCCCATGCTACTGAAATGCCACTTGAACTCCAAGACCATGGGGATTTGGTGAGTTACAGGAATATTTGGGTGAGGAAGTTGTAAAAGTGTCCGATGTCCGATGACCGATGAAATTATATAACATCCGTCATTCTTCATCAGAAATTATTGCTTTAAAAAGACGGAAGACAGAAGACGGAAAAATTCCATACTTCTGCCTTCCGTTTTTTTTTACTTCCAAATTCTCACCTCCAACTTCTCACTTCAAAATACTTGTTATTCTTTCTACCATCCTCACATCCGTCATCCGTCATCGGTCAAAACCCTCAGTTTGCCACGTACTTTTAACTTCCCACTTCCAAA
>NZ_JAMFLG010000006.1 GCF_023502205.1 Aquiflexum sp. TKW24L
CTTTAATAAAAATGAAAGAAAGCTTGCAAACCTTCAGAAATGCCAATGTGTCTAGATTGGATATCGCCGTGGAGGTGGTGAGTTTATTGGTACTCATCCTTCTCTGGGGAGAGACTTATTTTTTCCAACATCAAAGTTTTGAATTAGCCCCTGAGGGATATGATTTCTTTTCAAATCCAAATGAATATTGGGCTAGCAAAATGACCTATTCTCTTCCTTTTGTCGCCACGATTTTATATGTGGGGTTGACTCTTTACAATCGGAGGGTGCAACAAGGGAATTTTGCAGTGGAAATCACTAAAGAAAAAGCGCCTGTCTTGAGCCAGATAAATAAAAGGTTATGGAGATGGCTTAAACTAAATATCCTGATCATGTTTGTCGTAGTGGAATACTTTTCTTTCCATACAGGATCAAATGCAGGTTCAGGAATTTCGGGCTGGTTTATATTTATGTTTCCCCTTTTACTTTTTATTCCTGTGATAATCTTCTTTATTGAATTTTCTAAAAATCAGCTAGAATAATTCAGTTTAGAATTATGAATTATTCACTAAGTCAGCAGACCAATCTTTCTTAATGTGGATTTTTGACCCAATATTCATTATATCTTTTTGTTTCTAGTAAGATAGATCGTAAACAATTAACCAAATAATCCTTAACCAAATAATCCTTTCCTAAATATTAAACCAATAATTCAGCTTCATCACCAAAGCCCGCTGTTTGGATACAAAAGTCGAAGGGAAGTAATTGTCAGTATATACAATAAAAAGATCCGAAACAGGTGCATACCGCCATTGGATTCGTGTATTAATGTTGATATTGTCAATCTGATTGTTGTATTGAAGGAAGGTTGTCCAAAACAGTGTTTTGGTAAATGTCAGATCTATCCTTGGCCCGATAAGGAATAAATCGGCATCATTTTGAGGCTCAGGAAGCCTAATATTGTTATAGCTCAGGTTCATCGAAATATTGGCAATATAGCCCATTCTCCAGCTCATCGTACCCTGCAAGGTTTTGATATTTCCCGTGAAATATTCCCCAATCTCTCCCCTCAACGAGACGTTAAACTTATTTCGTGGATTGCTGATATACCTAAACCCCCATAAGAAATTGTTGTAATCCGTTCCGGCCAAGAGCGGTTCCCCTCCGGTCCTGGTAGGATCAAAATCCGAAAACAGGTAAGTATACCGGTTGCCGGCAGTGACAGTCAAAGTGGACAGGGATTGGAATTGGATTCTATAAAATAGGGCATGCTGCCCATCTGTAATGCCGAGACTTTCATTCCATAATGTCTCTGTTTCAAAACCGGGACCATGCCTGTTGATCAGCTTTGATTTTGGGAAAAACTGGTAGGCAAAAGTCGCAAAACCCCTTTTGTAATCATTTCTAGGTGTGAAACCCACTGCAGGATTGTAATTTTCCCCAACCTGCGAAATAGCCACCGATGCGGCAATTGCTGGAGTGGCAAAGTTCAAGGCTGCATGGGCGGTGGCAGTATTGTCTAAATCTTCTTTTTCGAAAGTTTTGTGGTAAAAGAACTTACCCGTCCACTTGTTGTCCTTGGAGGCAAGGTTATAATCCACGCCGATCAATCTATTCGATAGGCTGTCATTGAACAATGGGATGTCCAATTGCTCATTCAAAGTCTCCCTGTTGACAAAGATGACCCCAATGTTTGACCTAGTAAAAACCCGTCTCTGAACTGCTGCTACTGAGAAGTTTTTGCCAACAATTCCCCTTTCTTCGTCATTGGCTGTTTGCATGTTCAAGGCTCCGATCCGCCAATTGTCATCCAATTTTCCACTGAGTCTCCCTCCAAACAGGATCTGGTTCTGCACATTTTGGCCGGTATTTTCATCCCTGTCCACACCTATCCTTCTGGAGAAAAACGGGCGGAGGTTGGTTGCACCAAAATCCGCAAACAAGTCGGCGTTTTCAAGGAAAAACTGCCTTCTCTCAGGGAAAAAGATCTCAAATCGGTCCAGGTTGGTCACCTGCTCGTCCACTTCTACCTGCGAAAAATCCGGATTGACCGTGAGGTCTAGGTTCAATGCCGGACCCACCCCGATCTTGGCATCGCCTCCAAAAGTCGGTGTCAAAGGATTGGAAGTCCCTTCTAAAAAATTCCTATCCGTTGCCATTGCCGCATAAGGGATCAGCGACAGGTTGGTGCCTTCCTTTTTGAGAGGCTCAGAAAAGATCAGTTTCCTATTAAATGCTAAATTGATGACATTGAAGTTTCTGGGAATCGGTGACCAAGTACTCCTTTCATTGTATTTGCTGTCGATTCGGTAAAAATTAACATTCCAATTGCTGGCGCCGTCATTATACCTCAGGGTAGAAAAAGGAATGGCTGCCTCGATGATCCAATGGTCTTCGTAAATCTTTGCCTCAGAATACCATTTGTTGTCCCAAGCGAGGTTGAGGTCGCTGGACTGCATGCCTCCATTGGCTATCAGGGATTCCCGCTGTACGCCAAATGGGTTAATGCCAAATTGAAAACCACTGCTGTAATCGTTGAAGGTGTCAAAGACAAAGCTGACACCATCGTTTTGCTCGCCTCGATAATCCCTTCTGAGTGAGGTGCTTACATATTCTTTGGGCGTACGGGGCCCCTGATTGTACATGATAGCAGCGATATATAAGAATTTGTCATCAAAGGCTATTTTCACTTTTGTCTTCACTTTTGCAAGAGAAGTGTCAGAAGGAAAGAACTGAGTGAAATCGGTAGCCCATCCTTCCTGCAGCCAGATTGGTTCATCCAACACCCCGTCAAGCTTGATCTCCATTTTGATTTTATCGGCAATGAGAGGGGGCAAGTCTTTTTTTGGTGACTGCCCAAAGCCAATTCCAATATTCACAAATAAGAGAAAGATTAATAAACGCTTCATTTTTCAGGCAATTCGTTCGAAAGTAGGGCAATTACTGAAGCTTGATTTGCTGAATTATATCAATGGCAAAAAATGATTTTAAGTCTGCGATCTGACATTTATGAATAGCTAAAATCGTAAAATCGCTATGACTGAAAATATATATAATTTCATGAAATCTCAAATCATGATGAATTTCAAGCGATACCAATTGCTATCAATGTTGAAGGTTGGAAACTTGGTTATTTTTTCGATCAATATTAGCCTTATAAACATATAGCTTTAGTATTTTTGGCAATGATGAATTGGGAAAAATTATTGAGTTCGGATAGGTTTGATTCTTCCAAAAAAGATATTGGTGCCTCTGAATCTTTTAGAAGTGAGTTTGAAATCGACTATGACAGGATTATTTTCTCAGCACCCTTTCGAAATCTTCAGGATAAAACTCAGGTTTTCCCCCTTCCTGAAAATGATTTTGTCCATACCAGACTTACCCATAGCCTTGAAGTATCGAGCGTAGGAAGGTCTTTGGGAAAGTCAGCAGGGGAATATTTGATCAAAAAATATCCTCAACTCGCAGAAAAAGGAATCCATTCCTCAGATTTTGGTGCCATCGTGGCAGCTGCGGCTTTGGCACATGATATCGGAAATCCACCTTTTGGACATGCTGGGGAGGAGGCAATCTCAGATTTTTTCAAGCACCATCCTTATGGCTACATCTGGCATTCCCATGTCAAACCATATGAATGGGATGATCTGACAAATTTTGAGGGAAATGCGCAGGGATTTAGGATGTTGGTTTCCAAGGACAATGGATTGAAACTATCGTATGCAACTCTCGCGGCATTTACCAAGTATCCAAGACCATCACACATTTTTAAAAGAGACCACAACCGCAGAAGTCAGAAGAAATTCGGCTTCTTTTCTGACCAACAAAAAGACTACGCCCAACTTGCCTCAGAATTGGGATTGATAAAAATAAATGCGGAATGTTGGCTGAGACATCCTTTGGCTTTTTTGGTAGAAGCCGCCGATGATATCTGTTACAGTATCATCGACCTTGAAGACGGCTGCACCATGGGTTTGGTGAGTATCGACCAAACCATCGCATTGCTTGCTGAGATCTTGGGGGACAAATTCAAACCTGAAAAATTAGAGAAATACAAAACCGACGCCCAAAAATTGGCCATACTTCGGGCCATGACAATCGGAAGTCTGATCACCGAAGCGGTTGAAGCTTTTTGTGCCAATGAAGAGGCGATGCTCACGGGAGATTTTGACAAGGCATTGACTGACATCATTCCCTCAGCAAGTGCGCTCGAAAAAATATCTAAACTTTCTGTGAAAAAAATCTACAGGTCCAAACCTGTTCTGGAAAAAGAAGCCGCGGGATTTCAGGTTTTGGAGGGATTGCTGGAAGTGTTTTCAAAAGCACTCAACCATAAATTCTATCAGACTGAGCTTTACTCAGGTAAAGACAAAAGTATCTTGAGATTGTTGCCTGAGGATTTTCCTTTAGACGGTTGGGAAATAAAAGTCAATCCCTATCCACTGCTTCGGGCATTGGTTGATTTTATCTCAGGAATGACAGACCGATATGCCCTGTCACTGTATAGACGGGTCAAAGGTATTGCCCTGCCGGGAACGTGATTTTGACAGACCAAACTGATTTTTAAACTCCAAATTGCCTGAGGTGGTGGTCCACATGTCTCCACACAAATATTCCCCATTGCTGATGTGTCAGAGGTCCAAAAACAGGATGAGACGCTTCCAATGTGTAATCTATTTGGGGGTATTTACTCAGGATATGCACAAATTTTGACTTTTCTTCCTCATAAGAAGCGTCGGGAGCATTTCCTGCTGTTTGAAATCTCTTTGGACCTTTGGCCAATTTTGGAAATTCACTTCTGATATTGAAAAATATAAACTTGAACATCAGCTGTCTGAATGTCGCACTTTTGTCAGATTTGGGAGCTTTGAGAATTCCCTGATGGGCCAAATTACAGTGGACAAGCATCTCGGTAGCGGTCATCAGACCCCAATTGGCTTTCGTAACAGGATTCAAATTATGGGCTCTCTCGATCAACTGTTGCGTATCGGTTTGGGTTAAAACACTTTTTTTCACAAAAATCAGGGATGTTACAATTCTAAATTTAAGCTTTTCTCATTTTGAAAAATTAATTCAAACCAAAAATTATCTGTCAAAAACCTGAATTCTGCGGGAAGCTATCCCTATTCGCCCAAAATCTCTTAACTTTGTGCCTGCTTTTGAAAGGGTTAGTTATTTGGCTCTTTTGATATAGACATATCCACCCAAGGATCAATTCAGAAATTAGGAGATTTGGCTGGGAAAAAATAAACCTCAAGGAATACCGTGAAAAAATACCAAGAGTTCAAACAAGTTGATTATCCCAAAATAGGAGTTGATATCCTCCAATTCTGGAAAGAGAATGACATTTTTAAAAAATCTGTGGACAACAGAGATGGTTTCGAAACCTTCACTTTTTTTGAAGGACCGCCTTCCGCAAACGGCACGCCGGGTATTCACCATGTGTTGGGGCGCACGATGAAAGATATTTTCTGCCGGTACAAAACGCTCAAAGGATTCCAGGTCAAAAGAAAAGGCGGTTGGGATACACACGGACTTCCTGTTGAATTGCAGGTTGAAAAAGAACTTGGCATCACCAAAGAGGATATCGGAAAGAAAATCTCTGTCGAAGAATACAACCAAAAATGCCGCGAGACGGTCATGCGTTTCAAACATGAATGGGATGACCTCACAGAGAAAATCGGCTATTGGGTGGATTTGGATGATCCTTACATCACTTTCGAGCCTAAATACATCGAAAGTCTTTGGAGCCTTTTGAGGAAGCTTTATGACAAAGGCTTACTATATAAAGGATATACGATTCAGCCTTTTTCTCCTGCGGCAGGTACAGGTCTGAGTTCGCACGAACTCAATCAGCCCGGCACCTACAAGGACGTCAAAGACACTTCCATCACGGCACAGTTCAAAGTCAAAGGACAGGACAATACCTACATCCTTGCCTGGACGACCACGCCTTGGACCTTGCCTTCCAACTCGGCTTTGGCCATCGGCGAAAAACTCGATTACGTCAAAGTCAGGACTTTCAATCCCTACACCTTTGAACCGGCAAATGTCATTTTGGCAAAAGCCAGAATGGGCGCTTACCTCAATCCAAAGGCGCAGGAAATCGCCATGGCGGATTTCAAAGCCGGAGACAAACTGATCCCTTATGAGATCATAGAAGAATATAAAGGCAAAGATTTGTTGGGTTGGGAATATGAGCAACTTTTCCCGATTGCAGGTTTGGCTTTGCCGCATCCGGCATTTACGGTAGTGGCGGGCGATTATGTGACGACAGAGGACGGTACCGGAATTGTGCACTTGGCAAAAGCCTTCGGTGCGGACGATTTTAGGACTTTGGTACAACAAAATATACCCGGTGTATTTGTCAAAGACGACTTAGGAAATGACATTCCTGTCGTAGACAGACAAGGAAAATTCTTGGCTGTCGTTGGTGAATACCTCGCTGCAAAAATGAAAGAACATGGCATCAGCGCCCACAAGGAATTGGGAGCGAATGATTTCTATGTCAAAAATTACCTCGAAGATGATGAGAGCAACAAGGAGTACAAAAGCACCGACGTGATCATCTCCATTATTTTGAAGAATGAAAACAAGGCTTTCAAAGTAGAAAAATACGAACACACTTATCCGCATTGCTGGAGGACGGACAAGCCAATCCTTTATTATCCTTTGGAAAGTTGGTTTATCAAGACCACAGCGTACAAGGACCGATTGGTCGAGCTGAACAAAACCATCAACTGGAAACCGGAAGCTACGGGAACAGGCCGATTCGGAAACTGGCTAGAAAATTTGGTGGATTGGAATTTGAGCCGCTCCAGATTTTGGGGTACGCCGCTTCCGATCTGGAGAACAGAGGACGGAATAGAAGAAATGTGTATCGGTTCGATCGCCGAACTGAATGAAGAAATGGCTAAGTCTATTTCCAAAGGATATATGAAAGCTTCTCCTTTTGAGGGAAAAGAAATTGACCTCCACCGTCCTTATGTGGATGAGGTGGTATTAGTTTCTCCCAAAGGCGAAAAAATGTTCCGTGAACCGGATTTGATCGATGTTTGGTTTGATTCCGGTGCGATGCCTTATGCACAATGGCATTATCCATTCGAAAATGAGGAAATCTTCAAAGCCAATTATCCTGCAGATTACATTGCCGAAGGCGTGGATCAGACTAGGGGTTGGTTCTTTACTTTGCATGCCATTTCCGGGATGCTCTTCGATTCTGTTGCATTCAAAAACGTCATTGCCAACGGTTTGGTCTTGGACAAAAACGGCAACAAAATGTCCAAGCGATTGGGCAATGCTGTGGATCCATTCAAAACCCTGAATGAATATGGCCCGGATGCGCTCAGGTGGTACATGCTGAGCAACGCCAATCCATGGGACAACCTCAAATTCAACCTTGATGGCGTGGCCGAAGTACAAAGAAGGTTCTTTGGTACCCTCCAAAACACCTATAATTTCTTTGCGCTGTATGCCAACTTGGATCATTTTGTCTATGATCCGGCCAAAAAAGTACCTGTAATCGAAAGAGCGGAATTGGACCAATGGATCATCTCCAAGCTTCAGTCCCTGATCTCCGAAACAGAGGCCGCCATGGACAATTACGATGCGACCAAGGCAACCCGTGCGATCATGAACTTCACCGTCGACCAACTTTCCAACTGGTACGTAAGGTTGGCAAGGAAAAGATTCTGGAGAGGAGAAATCAACAAAGACAAACAGGCGGCTTATGAGACTTTACATGAATGTCTTTCCACGCTGACTCAGTTGATGTCTTCTTTTGCGCCGTTCTATGCAGATTGGTTGTACCAAAACCTCATTGAAAGCAGCAGAGAAGCCGGACAGGTTTTGCCTGAATCCGTCCACTTGGGTGATTGGAATTCTGCTGATCCAAAACTGATCAAAGAAGACCTAGAAGCAAGCATGCAGTTGGCGCAGGATATTTCTTCTTTGGTCCATTCATTGAGGAAAAAGGAAAAACTCAAAGTCAGACAGCCTTTGCAAAAAGTCTTAATCCCTGTTTTGAATGAGAAAACAAAAGCGCAGATCCAACATGTGGATGACTTGATCAAATCAGAAGTCAACATCAAGCACATCGAATACATCGACGATACCTCGGGAATCTTGGTAAAATCCGTTAAGCCGAATTTTGCGCTTCTTGGAAAACGTTTTGGACCGAAACTGAAGCAAGTGTCTGCCGCGATCAATGCTTGGGGAAAAGAAGAAATTTCATCCATTGAAAAAAATGGTTTATTTGATATGACCTTGGATGGGGAAACGGTGAATTTGACCTTAGAAGATGTATTGATTTCTTCACAGGATATCCCAGGCTGGTCTGTTGCATCTGATTATGGTGTGACGGTTGCCTTGGATGTGACTTTGACTGAGGAGTTGAAACAGGAAGGAATCGCAAGAGACTTGGTCAACAGGATCCAAAATCTGCGCAAGGACATGGGACTCGAAGTTCAGGACAAAATCACCATCAAAGTCGCCAAGCACGATGACATGGTCAATAGCGCTTTGGAAAACTTTGCTTCTTATATCCAAACCGAAACGCAGGCGCTCTCGTTGGAAGTCAACGGTTCAGTAAGTGACGGAACCCTGCTTGATATGGACGATTTTGAATTGACGGTTAAAGTACAGAAAGTATAAAATTAAATAAACACGCCACAGATAGGGGAGATTCTACAAAAATTCCTTAAATCTGTGGCTTTATAATGCTATCGATGAAGTATTTAAAATATTTTGGAATTGCCTTATTGGTGATTATTATAGATCAGGCAGTTAAAATGCTCGTCCATTACGAGATGGATTTTGGAACTCCGGGTCAGATTAAGGTGATTGGTGAATGGTTTAAGCTGCACTACACCACCAATCCTGGAATGGCATTTGGAATGGAATTGGGATCTGAATATGGTAAGTTGATGTTGACTTCATTCAGGTTGATCGCCATGTTCGGTATCGGGTATTACCTTTACTACATCATCCAAAAGAATTTACATACCGCTTACATCGTATGCATTTCCATGATTTTGGGGGGAGCAATCGGTAATTTGATTGACAGCGTGTTTTATGGAGTATGGCTAAACAATGCACCTTACAACGCTCCAACACCTTGGCTTCACGGTCAGGTGATTGACATGTTTTACATTGATATCTGGGAAGGATTTATCCCAGAATGGGTACCTGTCTGGGGCGGGAGCTATACCGCTCTTTGGCCGATTTTCAATATCGCGGATGCATCGATATTTGTGGGAGTTACCATCATTCTGATATTCCAAGGGAAATTTTTCAAAGAAGAACTTTCTCCTAAAAAAGAAGAGGAAGTAGATGAAATCCAAAAGCAATTTATAGAAGGCGAGGAAAACGCCTGATTCTAAATCCCTTCTGATAAATTCTGAAGGGATTTTTTTTGACCATGAAAGAAAATGTAATAAATTGACGTAGACTTACGTTTTTTGCTTGTATTCAGACATCAGCTATGAGACGGTTATCAATTCTAATTCTGGTCTTTATCAATTTTTCCTGCATCAGGGATAATAATCCAGTGATAACCGAAGAAGTTATTGAAAAACCGGGAGAGGAAAGGAAGCGTGGGGTTTGTGACTTTGACCTTTCTGATAAAGAAGGGGAGTTCTCTTTTTTGAGAACTTGGGAGTTGGCCGGATTTCAAAACTTGAAGGATGGAAAATTGGATCATCTTATCTGCCTTGCGAGAGTTGCCGACTTTGCACTAAATGGAGAGGATTGGGATAACTTATATAAAGTCACTCTGACATTCACTGAAATCCCTTCTAAGTTTGAAAGTTGTCAATCAGATTTTACTTTTGAAGCCATCAGTTTTGGGAAGAAATTCACGGGATGTTACATTGAAAACGAGGGAAACATTTCTTTTCATGTTCCTGATAATGGGATTGAACTTTTACCCAATCCGGCAAGAAATACTTTGCCCATAGTACAATTTGATTATGATTTTTTAGAATACCTCAAAGAAGCAAAAGTATATCAGATCGAAAAGAACAAGCTTTACATTTACGGGAAAGCCGGTGATTATAGGATGACTTTTGTGGCTTTGGAAGATTAATTCCCCTTCAATAATTCCCCGCACACTTTACAATAATTCGCATCCAATTCATTCCAGTTATTGCAGTCCTGACATTTTTTCTTTTTCCCGTCTGCTTGGTCTCTTTTGGCTTGGGTCAGTTCAGAACTTACAATCCCCGTCGGTACAGCGATAATCGCATAACCCAACAACATGATCACTGCTGAGATGAATTTACCCAATGCTGTAACAGGAGTAATGTCTCCATAACCGACTGTGGTCAATGTCACAATCGCCCAATACATGGACATCGGAATACTCGTAAATCCACTTGTGGGTCCCTCCACAATAAACATCACAGTTCCTGCGATCAATACTATCGTCAAAACAGAACCAACAAAAAGTTGGATTTTTGTCCTGCTGCTTCTAAGTGCACTTTTTAGGGTTTCTGCTTCTTTGACATAGCGGCCAAGTTTCAGGATCCGGACAACCCGCAACAACCTCAACCCGCGGATGACGACCAAAAATTGGGTATTCAACAGAAACAAACTGAGGTAACTCGGGATAATGGCCAAAAGGTCTACGACTCCATAAAAACTGGTGACGTATCCCCACTTTCTACTGCTTAGCCAAAGCCTAAGGGCATATTCCATCGTGAAAAGAATTGTAAAAATCCATTCCAAAATATACAACTCATTGTGGTATTGTCTGTTGATCGATGGCTCCGAATCCAAGATGACTACTGTCACACTTGCTAAAATCAAGATCAAAACAGTCAGGTCAAAATTACGGGATGCTCTATCGTTGTGTTCAAAAACGATATGTGCCAAGCGGGCTTTGGAAGGAAAAATTGACATGGGGATTGGTTTATCCGAATTTAGTCTGATGGTGGTAGAAATCCAAAAAATAATTACCCTCCAAGGGTTCAAAACCCTTGGAGGGTTGCTGGTTAGTTGATTCCCAGCCTCAGAAAAGCAAGCTCATCATCGACATTTTCATAGATCCAGATTTTGCCGTCTTTGACGAAATGCTTTGCGGGGCTGCTTTGTAGTTCTTTGACAAAGGTTTCTCCCAAGACTTTGAAGTCCTGATCCAAAATCGTCAGGTAGACTTTACTTTTGGCTTTTTCTTCTTCATCCTGAAGATTCTCTTTAGGCAAGGCTTCAAATGAGAACCTATAGTATCGTTGGTTTTTGCTGTCCCAAACTGGAGATCTAAAATTGATTTCCTGACTGATTTCATTCATTGCATTGTTAAAATCCTTTTCGGATTCCACCTCCGTAATGTATTTTCCTGTTTTGCCGCTTTTGGTAAGCTTGTTTTCATAATTCACCTGATACAAGGAATCCTTTGCCATATCATAGACAATGATGGTATTGAAGGCCGAATTGGAAATTATCAGTTTGCCTTCGACCTCGGTGATGAATTGGTCTTGGGCGGAAATCATAGTCATTTGATTTGATTGGAGCGTAACAGAGTAGTCCGCTAATTTTTCAAAACCCGGAAGTTCATGTTTTTTTAAGGTTTTATTTTAGGTTTTTTTTCATGAAATAACATATTTAAGTTAATTTTCTATAAGGTATATTCGTCCTTGAAATTTTAATAGCCTCCTATCCTCCTTCTGTCTGTCAATACCAAAAATGATCCCAAAATCAAGACCAGCTGTACCTAGGTTTTATTGAAAATTGGAAAAAAAACCAATCTTATGTTCTATAATCTTTCGAAAAAGAAAATAACAAATGAGAAAGGAATTTAAGATGGCCATACCTAAAATAGACATAAATATGGCCAAAAAAATTAATAATCACTCCATGTTTTATTGTAAAACACAACCACCACTTCCTCCACACCTATTTAAAGTAAAACTTATCGCAGCATTCATACTGGGAAAATACCCTGCATTAGGATTGAATGTGTCGTTACCACTAATACATTTACAATAATAAACGCTCCACCCATACCCACCTGTAATCTTCTTCATCTGACTTCTTTGAAGCACTTCATCTGAAGTGAGCCTCAGCATTTCTAAACTTAACTTTTTCATGTTTTTTAAATTTATAAGTTATTTATAACTCCAGACATTTAGGTCAGCTAGAGCTTCCGACCATTCATCGCGATAGAATATTTTGAAAACCATGAAATTGAATCAATCAATAAGAGATCATGAAGTGTCTTTCTTCAGATTGATATGTAATGTCGATACCTTTTCTGGACTTGATTTATCAGTATGGAGTAATTCAACTAAGGTACTTCGGCAGAGTCCAGAAATACAGCACTCTAAGTTCTTTTTTTAAAAATCATTTGGAGTGTCATCACTCTTGGACAAAAATCCAAAAAAGAGCTTCATTCGCTTCTTTAAAAAAAAATATTTTTCTTTTCCTTATTGAATCAGAAATGTCCCTATTCTCGGAAGGATAATCAGCTTGGCAATTTACCCAGCGGTCAGTATAGTCGTGTTGATTGGAAAAAGGGGAATGCTTTAAACTTATAAATAAAAAGAATGGAAAGTTCAAAAATTAACACAATTAGTTCTAGGTAACCTCATTTAAGCTTCACAATCCCGATTATAGGATTACTCTCTTCTGTTTTAGAGTTTTCATATTTTACCTCTTTGACAAAGTAGAATATGTCTTTTGACAAATCAAGAGGCCTTAACAAAACCTTTTCTCCATCACTGTCTCTAATTCCGCCTTTTAAATTATATCCTACTTTTTTTTTCCTGTCGAACAAAAACAACATTATTTGATTTTCATTTTCATATTCGCAAAACAAATATGATTTTGAGTTTACAATGTTGTATACATTAGTAATTTTGAATCCCTCACTATTCAAAGATTGAGGTTTTTCAAATTTTAATTTTATATGGGGTATCAATTCCTTACCATTAATTTTATACAATGTATCCCGTATCAAATTTTCAGGAGTTAGGACAGGCTTATATAAAAAATTATCTTTTTCTACTACAGATATGTAATGTTTAAAAGGATAACCGGAAATGATTCTTTCCGGGAGAACTACGTTTCTGATTTGAAGACTATCAACAATTTTTAAATCACTATCCAATTCAAAAAGATTAGTCTGGTTCGCGAAACCATTAAATACCTTTGTCCCTAATGTCTCAGAAATTATGATTGGCCTATTATTTAAGATACTGATATATTGTAGAAGTATAGGAAATTTTTTTTCTTTAATAAATTGTAGATTAGAATTATAAACTTGAAGTTTCCTTTCTGATGCAACATAAATCAAACCGGATGAATGGTCAATAGCCACAGAATAAATAATACCATATTCCCCAGGTCCATCACCACTTTTTCCAAGAATATTTAAAAAATTTCCCTTTATGTTAAAAACGGAAATCTTATAGGAGTCATGAATAAATAGTTGGTCTTCTAGTTATTGAACATCTAAAACATAACCTAAAAGCCCATTTTTTATGGTTTCCAAAGGAATAAATTCTATCGATTCTGCTATTTCCGGTAAAAACAATTCAGAACTTACGTTGTTAGAAACATGTATGGTTTCCAATTTAGGATTAGATTCTTTTTTGCCTCGGTCACAACTTAAAATAACAATAATTAATATAAGAATAAGAAAAATTCGTTTCTGAAAAAGATGATTTATGGTCATAGGAAAAGAGAGATTTAATCTAATAATATTTAAAAACATTAAGGAACTGATTGATCAGATTGATTTCTAAAAATTAAATGGGGCATAGAAAATAATGCCCCATTTTTTTCATCTTACGGTTGAGGAGCAGGACGACAAGTTGATCCAGCTCCACCCGAACAATGAGTTGCTGCTGTTGGATCACCATCAGTCCAAACAGTGAACCAAGGCCCATCGTTTCCGCATCTACAATGCCATGTAGAGGTTCCTCCAACGATATGTTTCATCTGATTTCTTTGAAGCACTTCATCAGAAGTGAGCCTCAGCATTTCTAAACTTAACTTTTTCATGTTTTTAAAATTTATAAGTTTTTTGAAACTCCTGACATTAAGGTCACCAAGAGAATGTGACCATTCATCGCGACAGAATATTTTGATAACCATGAAATTGAATCAATCAATTAGGGATCATGGTGTGGTTCTCTTTAGATTTTAATGTAATCTCGATACCGTCTCTTGACAAGATTTATCAGAATGGATTAATTCAACTAAGGTACTTTGGCAGAGTCCAGAAATACAGCACTCTAAGTTCTTTTTTTAAAAATCTTTTGGGGTGTCATCACTCTTGGGCAAAAAACCAAAAAAGAGCTTCATTCTCTTCTTGTAAAAATAGGTTTGCCTCTTTTTATCATATTCAATCTCCGTTCCCAATTCCTTAAGAACATTCAACTCCTGCATCATCAAACTCCGGCTTATCCCAAGTTTATCCGCAAATTCCTTAGCTGTTCCAGTGGCTTTCATACTAATCATCTGATCCATCTGTTCCAACCGCTCGATATATTTGTGTATAGCCATATCAAGTAAATAATCTTTAAAAATAACCTAAGAAACCATAAATTGAATTAATCCTCATATGAATACTCGTCATAGAAAAAGGCTGATTTCCATCAGATTTTCTCCTGCCTATTTCAAGTATTCTTTTCAGGCAACCTTAAAATCAATACACCGCTATATCCCATAAACCTGATCGCTTCTTCCAGATAAACCAGGATTTGCTGTTCCCCAGTATTTTCAAAAAATGAATTCATTTCTTTAAAGACCTGAAAAATAGGAAGGAAATCATCTTTGGAAAGAAGCGACAAAAGATAAGCTTCAATAGGTCCTAGCAGGTATTCGATTATTTCTCCATGATGCTTATCAAACAGTAATAAGGTTTGGTAGTAATGTGGTGGAATCAGGAGATTATTTTCAAAACTATTCCCTTTGACACGGGTAAACAATACATGGTTTTGTGCCCAATCCCATTCTGATTCTATGGTATTGCAGAATGGAGATAGCCTTAATTCCGCACTTTCTAGGAAATTGTTTTCTTGGAATACCAGATTTGCCCCGTCAATGCACTTAGCTTCATTTTCCCAAATAATCTCATCTGAGGGCAATGATTGGATTAACCTCATTTTCTCTTTTTCAAACCCAAATACATCATCAAGACAGGCAACAAAGTTGGAATCAATCAATTCCTTAACCAAAAATTCTTTATACTGAAAAATTGTGAACCCACTAATATCCACAGAGATTGCTGCCTTTTCACATGTAGACATTATGATTTGCTCAGTTCTGTAAAACCTTTCACCCTCAGATTTTGCCAAATATTTCTCTTTTAAACTTGCACCTTCTGTATGAGGTTTCTCTGAAAGACCGGAATTGTCGCTTTCAACGAAATCGCTCCCTTGGGATTCAAAGAGTCTGAGGATTCTATAATAATATTCAGGATACTCGATCCTCAGTCTATTTGCCAGTTGGTCACAAACCCATCCGTTTTTCTTATAGTCCCCCAAAGCATGCATAAATGAAATGTCATTGGGCAAATAGTGAAAATTGGCAAAGGCTTCGAAAAAAGAAGGATCGTAAACAGTATCTAGCAGGTAATTTACCTCCACATTCCTATCACTGCTTAGGCAATGAAAGATATACTGCTCTACCACTGCATTGAAATTGACCATTTGGGAAGGGGTCAATTGGTTGATTTTTTCCTTGTTTTCTTTAACAAAGTCAAGAACAAACTTGTAATAAGCTGAAAAAAAACGGTAATCATTTCCTCCCAAAATTCCGGCATTACTTGCCTGAATGGGTATTAGGCTTTCAATCTGTCTTTTTATGGGAATCGGGACAAAGTCAAAGGAGTTATTAACCAAATTGACAAGTTCTTTGTAGTAGTCAAAATCCTGTTCAATATTTTGGGCAATTAAACCACCTGATAAAACATGTTTAGGAAAAGGTTTAAAAATAAAAACATCACCGTCAACATTTAGAAACGGTTCATCATGGAGGGTATAAGAATATATTTTTTTCATTACCCACAGTTGTGGGCTGCAATCAAAATCCAAGTCATCCAATTCTACCCTGACATTCTTATAGGGCAATTTGAGCTTATCTACCAAAAGTTCTTTTCCCTTCGAATCCGTTATCAATTCTACTTCGGTATAAAATTTAGTCAACTGAAGGCTACTAAGTGCCCAGCTCATGAGATGATATTTTGCACTGCACCAACCAAATGGTGATTCCAAAGGATTCTTCCCACTGTCAATCCAGAAAGTCTGTACAAATTTCATCTGATTAAATTTTATTTTATAATGGACAGATGGAACCTCGCACAATTGCCATTACTATTTTTCGTAATGTTATTGTAGCGCTCGGTTTCATATCAATACACGATCAATGACCTAAACTTGAAAAAAAGCCTTTCGGCAACACTCAATTCCTCTGTGATGATTTCTGCATTTCCCAAGAGCTCCTGGTCAAATGGGATTTCTCTTTTGTAGGAAGTCATCGTACCCTTTGGCAGGTTTGCATAAACCAAATAATTGAATTCATCATCAGGGGAAATAGAGATGTTTGTAATTTTTCCCGTCAAAGCCCCGAATTGCTGAAATGGATAATTGTCCAGCTTTATCAAGACGCGCTGCCCCACTTGTACCTTACCCGCATTTTGGGCAGGTATTTTCATCGAAGCCAAAAATTCGGTTTTGTTTTCCGGAAGAACAGTAAAGACGAGTTCATCCGAATTGACCTGTTGGTTGGTTCCCCAGATTCTCTGAAAGCTAACAATGCCATCTATGGAGGATGTCATAAGATAGGCATATTCCCAGTCTCTCACGGCGCGTTTAAGGCTATGGTAGGATTGTACCATATTTTTAAGTGTACGTGTTTCCTCTTCCTGCTTTTCGATTGCGGTGGTTCGCCGGGTTTGGTTGGCCATACTGAGTGCTTCCTGCATTTGGGATATCGCAATGACCATGTTATTGACCTGCTCTTGCATCTGTAGGTATTCTATCTCCTTGGATTCAAAGTCTTTGTCAGCAATAATCCCATCTTTGTGTAGTCCTCTGTTACGCTCATAGTCAATCTCTACAAGCCTAAGCCTTCGTTCCAATAATTCCTTTTGAGAGATCTGACTTTTGATCCTGTTATTGATTTCTATTAAGGATATCTGATTGCCTTCCAACTGACCTTTGTGTGGTTGCAGCTCCTTCAGCAACCAATATTCCATATATGCCCTTTCAAATTCCAGATAGGCAATTTCAACTTCCCCAAAAACAAGGTCTGAAAGAGAATCTATCGGAAAAAAATAATCATTGTCTTTCCCAAAAGGAGTGGATTCTATAGTTCTCTTAAGAATCAACAAATCATCCAATTTTGCGGTGCTTTTCAATCCGGCCAATGGCTGACCGGCTTGGATTTGTTGCCTATTCCCTACAAATAACTTTTCAATTTGGCCAGATACCCTTGCTTCTACCCGCTCAATGGGTTCCATTGTAGTCACCAATACCTTTGCCTGTACATAATCCGGATACTTGATCAAAAATGACAAAAAAAGAACCAGACAAATAAGGATAAATACAATGGTAATTCCCCAGCGGACCAGCCAGGTAGGAGGTGTAGCAATGATCTCTTGGACTTCCTCTGACCTTAGATGCAGGTTATCGGTGGGGTTGGATATTTCCGGCATGGTCAGGTTACATTAATATTTTCAAGTTCTAGTTGGTTTTTTACCAGGTCGAAGTAGACTCCTTTTGATAAAACCAATTGCTCATGTGTCCCCTGTTCTGATATTTTCCCTTGGTCGATGACTACTATTTGATCAGCGTTTTTTACTGTACTCAGTCTGTGGGCAATGATGAATACTGTTTTGCCCTGCATGAATTGATTCAGGTTTTCCATAACCTGCCGTTCATTTTTGGCATCCAAGGCCGATGTTGCCTCATCAAAAAAGAGAATCTCAGGATCTTTATATACCGCACGGGCTATAAATAGACGTTGTTTTTGTCCTGTGCTCATGCCAACACCTTCATTGCCAATTTTTGTGTTGAAGCCAAGAGGCAATGATTGGATGTAGTCAAGGATATTGGCGATTCGGGAAGCTTTCAGTAGCTTTTCCTGGTCTATCCGGTCCTGTCCAACAGCGATATTTGCAGCAATCGTATCATTGAAAACATAACCCTCCTGCATTACTACCCCGCAGTGGTTTCGCCAGCTTTTGGCTGCAATGGATTTCAGGTCATGGCTTCCATATAAGATATCGCCGGTGGTAGGGTCATAAAATTTCAATAAAAGTTTCATCAAAGTGGTCTTACCGCTTCCACTCGCTCCGACTACTGCTGTTATTTTTCTCGGTAGTACCGTAAGGTTGATTCCATTGAGCACATTTTCATCCGCGCCTTTATACCGGAAAGAAAGGTTCTTGAGCGACAACTCCTCATCAGGATTGATATTTCGGATAAAACGGTTATTCTTTTGATCCTCATCCTCTTCTTCCGTGTCATGGATTTCGTTGAGTCTCTCCAGACTGATGCTTGCATCCTGATATGCCCTGATAAATCCGACCAATTCGGCTATGGGACTGTTCAATTGCCCGATGATGTATTGGAGCGCCAACATCATCCCCAGGGTGAGGTTTCCTTCTATGACCAGGATAGCAGAGGTGAATGTGATCAGGATATTCTTCAGTTCGTTGATCACAGAGGAACCGACCTCCTGTGTCTGTTCAAGAGTCAGTGATTGGATAGAGACACTAAACAACCTTGCCTGTACAAATTCCCAGCTCCATCGTTTTTGCTTTTCGGCATTATGCATTTTGATTTCCTGCATGCCGTTGATCAGTTCTATCACTGTGCTTTGCTCCTGACTCAACTGGGCAAAACGCTTATAATCCAATTCCCTGCGCCGCTTCATAAAAAACAGGATCCATACAATATAAACAATACTGCCTCCCAGAAATATCAGGAAGATAGTCAGGCTATAGTAAATAAGGACAGCTCCAAACACGACAAGATTGAAAAAAGAAAAAAGGGTATTGAGGGTGGTTCCTGTAAGCAGATTTTCTATTCTCCGATGATCCCCGATTCGCTGCATGATATCACCGGTCATCCGGGTATCAAAGTAAGAAATGGGTAGGTTCATCAGTTTGATAAAAAAGTCTGACACAAGGGAAATATTGATCCTCGTGGTAAGGTGGAGCAAGATCCAACTCCTCAGCACTTCCACGCTGGTCCTTCCTACAAACAACATGATCTGTGCAAAAAGCACAAGGTATATAAAACCTATGTCCTGATTTTGAATCCCAACATCCACAATACTCTGGGTCAGGAAAGGGAAAATCAACTGCAAGAGACTACCCACCAATAATCCAATGCAAAGCTGAATAATCAGATTCTTATAGTTGGTCAGGTACCTAAACAGGAAGCCCAATGACCGCTTACTACTGTCCTCCCATTTTAATTTTTTGAAGTCGGGGGTGATTTCCAACAGTAGGGTGATACCTTCTTTGGAATTCTCATCAGCGTTGTTACCTATCCACCTTGCAATAAATTCTTCCTTTGACAAACTGATCAAGCCGTAGGCCGGGTCGGAAATAAAGACAACATCTTTCCTTATCCTATAAACAACAACAAAGTGGTTTTTATCATAGTGAACAATCAGGGGAAAGGGTGCATTTTTCAGCCTTTCAAAATTCAACTTAGCCCCGATGGTCCTGAATCCCATGGCCTCTGCAGCCTCACTCAACTTAAGCAAACTGCTACCCTCCCTTGTCGTCTCTGAAATATCCCTTATCTCCTGCAGTGATATCAGCTTGCCATAGTGCTTGGCAACGATGCGAAGACAGGTAGGCCCACAGTCCTTGGAATCGGGTTGTTTGTAGAATGGGAAGGTGGGTTTCAAAATGTGTTTGCTAAGTAAGTTTAAGAAAAAACCGAAACTATTTACCCTGTCATTTTATTTACTTAAGTTAATTCTAACAAAACCCATTTCGTCATCTAAATTTATAAATACCCATAAGCTCCCATTTTTCGCAAAATACAAACCTTGGGTATAAGATAAATCAGGTATTTCTAATTCGTTTATAAGATTAAATTCCGCATCAAACACAGACAAATAATTCTTTATTTCTTTTGTCTTTGGAACTAAAGCCAGATCATTATCAATCTCATGAAAAACTCTAGTAGATGACAGGCGCAAATATTGTTTATTTAATGAATCCCATACAGGTGGGTAATATTTTACTTGCTCTAAAAAAGATTGAAATTCTTTTTGCATATGCGCCCTGGAGGCGATGTTAATCCCATTCATGCTTTTTACGATTTTAGGAGTCTTTTTTGGACTATAATCTATAAATTTCAGAAAATCCTCTTTAGGATCGAACAATACGATTTCATTAGAAAATTCAAAACTCACAATTATGGTGTTGTTTTCGTATTTTAAATATACCTCGGGGTCAATAAAAATAGATGTATTTTCAATCGCCAAAATTAAATCAGCATATGATTTTTTCGAATTAAGGTTAAATCTTTTAAATGTGTCATGTTCAATTGACAACATATCCAGGTAAACTTCTTTTTTAATATTATCGTACCCAAGACCAAAAACCTTCAATTCGTTTGATTCCACAAAAACTTGATTACGTGGAATCTCACCATAAATGGCCCCACCCAAATCTTTGGAATTGATCCAATCCACACCTTGCTTTAAGCTTCCGTTGCAATCAAAGATCGAAGACTTTTCATAAGACATTATAAAAAATCGACAATCTTTCATAACATTGAAGGTGTAGAAGTATTCACCTGTTCCATTAGGCCCTTCTTTTTCAAATGAATATTTCTTTGCAAATGACAGTGTATTCAAATCCAATTCATCTACGGAATGATCAAATTCATTATAGGAGAAAATTGAGTTTCTTTCATTATCCAAATCCGAAATAGCAAGGAACCTAGTCAAATCCAGATTTTTACCATTTGAATTAATTCTCACAGTATCAAGTGAATAATTAAGTGATTGATACTCATTTTCAAGTTTACCTTTTGTACAAGAGATCGAAATCCATAGTATTGCAAAAATTTTTAAATATTTCATAAAGATTGTTTCAGCTAGAAAAAGAAGCCAAAAAAACCTGGCTTCTTTTTCTAATTTAAGAATTGGATTAAGTTTAGGCTTTCCTACACCACCCATTTTCGGAAGCATCACTACAAGTATCTCCAGGACAGCATCGAACCGTAGATGAACATCGTGTTACACTACATGGTGATCCAGAACCCCCATACCCTCCCGTAATCTTTTTCATCTGACTTCTCTGAAGCACTTCATCTGAAGTGAGCCTCAGCATTTCTAAACTTAACTTTTTCATAGATTTTTTTTTTTGATTGTTGAACATTTATTAAATCGGTATTCGACGCTAATCTTGCTCAGGTTATTTGGGTCACCCCGAGCTGTGACCATTCATCGCGATAGAATATTTTTAATACAATTATTTTAAACTTTTATACCAAGACATATTTCAGATCCTCCACAGTATAGCTCTCTGGCAGCTCATGCCCATTGATAAATATCGTTGGGGTATGGGTAATCTGCTCTGCTTCACACCATTTTTCCATCTTTTTTATGATTTCTTCCTGTCTTTTCAGTTCCCCATTCAAGGGGTATTTTGAGGCAAATACAGAGTAGTTCTTTTCCTTTGGGATATACCAATCATCCAAGGCCCGCATTGTATAAGCTAAATCCCCTTTGGATGCTACTCCCATCAAGTGCCTGACAGTATTTAGTTTAATTTCACAATCCCAATTATTGGATTTTTCTCCTCAATTGTTTTGTCTTCAAATTCAAATTTTTTGATATAATAAAAAAGGTCTTCCTTCAAGACCAATGGCCTCAAAAACACAGGATCACCATCTTCATCGATCAGCCCACCTTGAAGATTATAACCCTTCTTATTTTTTTTGTCATATAAAAACTTAAACCGCTCCCAATCTTGCTCATATTCCAAAATATAATAGGAGGTACTGTTGAATATATTAATAAGCAATAGGGTCTGGTATCCACTTTCGTCTAATGATTGCTTCCTTTCAAATTGGAACTTTACTGCCGGCACTACAATATTGTTCTCCATGACCTGATACAAAGTATCGCGGATCATGTTTTCAGGTGTAAGGACTGGCATAAACATATACAGTCCTTCTTCAATATCAGATAACCAAAATCTAAATCCCGCTCCTCCGATATGGACATGATCCAAAATGATGGTTCTAAACGGAATGGTATCAGAAATTTGGTAAGCATCATCCAGCTTGTAAATATTGGTTTGATTAGCAAAGTTATCACCAATCTTTATCCCAATCTCCTCAGAAACTGTCCACAGCTCTCCATCCAAAATTTTTAAATAGTTGAGGTGATAATCAAGTTTTCTTTCTTCGATCAACTGATAGTTCGAGTCATAGACCATCAATTTGTTCCATGCCGAAACATAAATATTGCCTGTAGCTTCATCAATATCCATAGAGGTAACACTCTTATACTCCCCAGGCCCTTCCCCTTGCTTACCTAAGAATTGGATAAAGTTCCCTTCCATATCAAAAATTGAAATTCTTTTGATGTCGGAAATTAATAACCTGTTCCGATGTAGCTTAACTTCAAAAATATGCCCTAAAAAAACTCCGTTTTTGGTTTCTAATTGAATTCTAGCTTCTTCTTGAGACATTTCAGATAAAAGAACCGGTGCATGAACACTATTGGGTATTGGTATGGTCACCAAGCCAGAATCAGGGCTTTCCTTACAACCTGCCATGACTATACTTATAATTAAATAAGTGCAAATTTTTTGTGAAATTTTTTTCTTTAGCATGTTTTCAAAGATTTTTTTAACTAAAAGGAGAGCTTACAAGCCCTCCTTTTATCATTTTTCAACTTTAATCTATTCCTTAAGATTGAGGAACACAATGACCATTAGATCCATAAACTACTCGACATATTTCCGTTGGGTTCGTTGTACAATCGTAAAGTGTAAAGAGTCCAGATCCACAACTGCAAACCCATTTACAAGTAAACCCCCATACCCTCCCGTAATCTTCTTCATCTGACTTCTTCCCAATACTTCATCAGAAGTAAGCCTTAGCATTTCTAAACTTAACTTTTTCATGTTTTTAAAAATTAAAATGTTATTTGGAACCCCAGACATTAAGGTCAGCTAGAGCTTCTGACCATTCATCGCGATCGAATATTTTTAATGCCATTATTTTAAACTTTTATACCAAGACATATTTCAGATCCTCCACAGTATAGCTCTCTGGCAGCTCATGCCCATTGATGAAGATCGTTGGGGTATGGGTAATCTGCTCTGCTTCACACCAGGCTTCCATCTTTTTTACAGTGTCTTCCTGTCTTTTCAGTTCTCCATTCAATGGGTACTTTGAGGCAAATACAGAGTAGTCCTTGACATTAGGCAAATACCAATCATCCAAAGCCTTCCTTGTATAAGCTGCATCTCCTTTGGATGCTACTCCCATCAGGTGCCTGACAGTATTCAGTTTGACTTCATCATTGCCGCCGGAAAGAAATAAAATCTGTAGGTCGATATTCCCTGCTTCATACAGTTCCTCTAACAAGGGATGGGTTTTGGCACAGGGACCGCAATAAGGATTGCATACTTTGAGGATATGGTACTTTGAAGATTCACCTTTTAGGAAGATTCCCAAACCTTCAGGATTTGACGTGATTTTTCTGGAACCGGAAGCTAAAAAATCGAATACTTCCCTATTTGACATAAACTTAGCCAATTTACTTTTATACCTATATTTCTCGCCTTTTGAGAGTAGGAAAGGCTTTAACTTTAACCAGATCAGGATACTTGCCAAGGAAAGAAAAGTAAATAGGCTCAACTCCATCAATCCTGTAGGATCAAGGTTGGTCAATAGCATCTGACTTGAGACAAACTCCAAGATCAGTACCCCGGAAATCCATAGGCAGAGCAGACACCATTTTTTGATTTTCACTCCCTGATAGTATAGCGAAATGGGTACAATTACCAAGCTTGCAAAACTTAGGGTTTTCAATAATTGCAAGGCTGATCCGGAAAATGAGGTTATCATCAATAAGGAAACCCCTGAGAAAAAATAAGCGAATGCTATACTGCTGAGACTGATTGATCCGCCGAGTGAAAATGAATCCAAAACTGTATTGCAGTCCACAGTTTTTCCCCCTGAGCAGAATTCTTTTATAGCAGCATTTTCCTTATCAATTTCGGTCCAGAGTAAGACTGCTGAGATCAGGAGGCCAGCGGATTTTAAGAAAAATAAAGACCACACACCGATCAAGTAGCTTACATTTCCATCCAAACTTCCCAATAATCCAATAAGCCACAAAATCCCTACTGTTCCCAGTAGGAAGATTAAAGAAAGATATGTCAGGTTTTCTTTTCTCCTTTTTTCATACCCCGGCTCCGAAGCATTTTCTTTTTTTTCTATAAGGAGGGTTATGCCTGTCCACTTTGTTACAAATTCCTTTCGGGAAATCTCAGAAATTTTTCCTTTTTCATCCAAATAAGTCACCTTATCTTCAGAGACTTTAGATACGCAACTGAAAATAGGATAGGAGTCTCCATTCATTTGGACCACACTAGGCAGGGGAATCTGATCTAGCTTATCTTCCCCGATCTGAATGGCGAGGCTGTCAACTTTGTATTTGGTAAGTGTATCTGAAATGGATAGTAGACTCTCTTGCTCTGGGTGTGAATCAATAAGATCATTTAAAAAATGGCTTGTAAAAGGGATTTCAAGCAGCTCAAGCAACTTTCTTGTGACTAAGTAGGAATTTTTCATACTATAACATTGCCTTTAAAAGAAGATGTTTTTGTAATAGAACTTGTTTAAACCACAAGTAACTAAACCTAAATATAATTTATAATATATCCAAAAGATGAACTCTAACCAGACTCTTTTTACCAGTCAAAAATGGACGTTCAGATTTCTAAAAACCAAACAATCTTCTAAACTCATCGTTGTACCCCCCCCCCACCAACAACTAAACAGGAAGTAAAATATGAGATTCCAGAATAAAACTTTTTTTGCAGTTGATCAAAATAAAAAATAGAAATATACCTTTGGTGAAATATGGTAGAGATAGGCTGCGCGAGATAAGTGGGAATAAGCAATGCGATATCATATTGTGAAACCCTCCAAGGGTTTCGAACCCTTGGAGGGTTAGTTATTCATAATTGATGCTCATTCTCACAAAACCCAATTCGTCATCTACATTGACGTAATACCAGATTTTACCGTCTTTGACGAAAGCATAAGTAGGCACACTTCCTAAATGGCTTAGATCGGATTCACCGAGAAGATTGAAATCTTCATCCAAAATACTTAAATACAATTTGGATAATGGTTTTTCCTCGGCTGATAGGAATAAGGGCCAATCAGTGTTTTCCATAGGGGATGTTTCGAAGGAAAACCTGTAAAATATTTTTTTTATTTCATCCCAAATCAGTGGCTGAAAGTTGATTTCTGCATGAATGCCCTGAATGACTTCCCTCAGATGCTCAACTGACTTGACTTCTGATGGATAGCCACCTTTCTTAGCTTTTGCCGATAGTTGAGGAGAATAATCAACATGGTAAACACTGTCATTTTCCAAATCCAAAATATATAGATCTGTATAGCCTGTGCTGGATAAAACCAGCTTGTTGCCAAATTTTTGGATGGTTTTTTCAGAAGTAATAGTCGTCATCATTTGGTCCGAATTTAACTCCACGGTATATTCCGGCAATTCCGCTTCACCAGGCAATGTCATTTTTTTGATGGTTTTGGATTCAAAATCTACTTTCGACATTGATTTTTTTGCGCTCTTCCAAGGGTTTAACAGCAAACCGTAAACCACACTTCCGCCTGCTATAGGAAAAGATTTGTTTTGAAAAATTTCTCCTTCTAATAAACTGTCTCCTTCAAATTTATCCTTCTCAAGCTTCAGGTCCGATAACTTTTTGCCATTAAGGTCAAAGATGCCCATTCCCTGAAAGTTAGCGAGGAGAATTTGATTATCGTCCAGCAAACTCATCCAATTGACATTGGACCCGACTCCATTTGGCCCTTCTTTGTCGAAAGGAACTTTTCTCTCCAATACCAATTCATCAAGACCGATAATGTCTAAAGTAAAAGCCTGAAAGTCCCATAGATAAAGCTTGGATTTATCCGAATTCATTGTGCTAGACCACAAGCCACCTTTCAAATTGATGATTTCATCACCTGAATCCACCACGACCGTGTCCATTGTCAGGGTGATTTTTGAGTAATCTTTGACATCTTCTTTTACTGAGTTATCACAGGAAAAAAGAAAAAGCATTGAAATCGGAAAGAGTATATTTTTCATGGGATAGGATTTTGATTGGTTAGATTTGATAATTGGATTTGGGCAAACCCTCCAAGGGTTTCGAACCCTTGGAGGGTTAGTTATTTATAATTGATGCTCATTCTCACAAAACCAAGTTCATCCTCCACATTGACATAGGACCAGATTTGGCCGTCACGGACGAAAACAGTATTGGGGACATGTTTCAATTCATCCAAGAGGGTCTCTCCCAACAGGTTGAACTTTTCGTCAAAAACACTGAGGTAAACCTTGGAAATGGGTCTTTGGTCTGCACTCCGTAACAAAGGACCTTCGTTGATTTCACTAGGGAGGGTTTCAAATGAAAAGCGGTAGAATTTTTGGTTTTTCTCATCCCAAACCGGCGGCTGAAAATTGATTTCTTCATCAATTTCTGCCATCAATTCTTTAAAGCGTTTTTCGGAATCCAGCTTTTCTGGATATCCTCCCTTTTTTCCCGTTGGTGTAAGCCTTGGGGAATAATTGACCTGATAAATCGAATCTTGTTTCAAATCCAAGACATATAATCTGTTATAAGCCGAACTGGAGAGTATAATCAAATCACCGACTTTTTTCACACTTTTCTCTGAGCCAATTATGGATCCCATATTTCCGGTTGTAAATACAATTCTATAATCCGGGAGTTCCTGAGATCCTTCTAAATCAAATCTTCTCAATTTCTTTTCTTTGAAGTCAGCCTTAGAAAAAACAAAATTATTATCCTTGAAATTGCTCAAATACCCGTAAAATATATCTCCGTTCTCTATTATAATTGGATTTTTGAGAAAATATTCATCTTCACTTAAACTGTCTTCTTCAAATATTTCTTTGGTGTTTTTATACTCCCGAATTTTTTCTCCCCTCAAATTGAATAGGCTGAATTTTCCCATACTTGACATCAAAATTGTATCTTCATTTAAAAAACTCATCCAGCCCATATACACGCCAACTCCATTTGGACCTTCTTTTTCAAACTGAATTTTTTTCTCCAACCTCAATTCTTCAAGGTTGATTTTATCCAAAGTGGTTTCTCCTTGATTCCACAAAAAAAGAAATTTGTTGTCTTCACTCATGGTATTGTTAAAGAGCCCATATTTCAGATTGATGATTTCATCACCCGGATCCACCACGACCGTGTCCATTGTCAGCGTGATTTTTGAGTAATCTTTGACTTCTTCTTTGACTGTGTTCTCACAGGAAAAGAGAAAAAGCATTGAGATCGGAAAGAGAAGATTTTTCATGGGATGGGGTTTGATTGGTTTTAGAAAACCCTCCAAGGGTTTCAAACCCTTGGAGCGTTACTCTTGGGAATCGATACTCAATCTGATAAAGGCCATTTCATCGTCGATATTTTCAAAAATCCAGATTTTGCCGTCTTTGACGAAGTGGAAATTAGGTCTTTTGTCCAACACATCAACCACTGTTTCGGAGACCAGATTAAAGTCTTGATCCAAAATAGATAAATAGACCACTGCCTTCTCATTGACACTTTTGCCTTCCTCTTCTTTGAATTCTTGCAAAAAGGAAAACCTAAAATATACCTGCTTTGCCGGATCCCAAACTGGATTCATAAAAGTAATGCCTTCACCAAAAGTCTTGTTTAAAACATCAAACTCTTCTTTGGATGCCGCTTCAGCCGGATAAGTCCCTGTTTTTCTATTGGCTGTCAATCTACTTTCAAAGGTTTCAAACCAAAGGGAATCAGATGCAAAATCATAAATATATAGATCAGAGGAAGCATTATTTCCAATAATAATCTTGCCGTTTTCCTTGTTTGCCCAAACCCAAGGAACTATAATTGCAATAGGATAACCTTGGTCACCATTTAAAACAGTTGTGAAATTCTTTAAAAAATCAAACTCTTTTATGGCCTTATCTAGATAGGTCTTTTGCCTAACATCAAGTATTCCAAAAGTAGTTTCACTATTAAACCAATCCCTGAAGACACCAATAATTTGGTTTGGCTTTTCATCAAATACAAACCCGTACGCCAACCGATTTTGAATCGGCAGGGAATCACCTTGGAGTTCCTCATACTTAAAATTCAAATCGCCAACCTTCACACCCTGCAGATTGAAAATGCCATTTTTGAGGTTGGAGTTGATGTAGAAGCGCTCTGCGGGTAAATACTGGATCAGTCCGATATAATCACCAATTCCATTCGGTCCTTCTTTTTCAAAAGGAAATCTCCCCACAAATTCAAGTAAATCAAGATCAATTTTTTCTATACTATGGTCATAACTGCTGAAATTGTAGAGGTATTTTTTGTCAGTAGAAAAATCAGATGACCAAAGCCCTGATTTCAGATTAAGTATCTCATCCTTCGAATCCACCATAACTGTATCCAAAGAAAAAGTCATTTGGGAGAAATCAGCTTTCTTTTCGGTATTGGAACTGCAGGAAAAGAGAAAAAGCATTGAAATCGCAAAGAGTAGATTTTTCATTGGATGGGGGTTTGATTGGTTTTAGAAAACCCTCCAAGGGTTTCGAACCCTTGGAGGGTTATTTGGAATCGATGCTTAAGCGGACAAAAGCCATCTCATCGTCGATATTCTCAAAAATCCAGATTTTGCCGTCTTTGACGAAATGGGTTGTTGGAGCTCTTTTAAGCTCGGGAACTTTAGATTCTCCTATGATTTGTAGATTTTCATCTAAAATCGTCAAATAAACTTCATCGTTACTTTCAGGTAGGTCCAGTGGTTGATCCCCTTCATTTTCTTTTTCTAAAAATCGTTTAAAATAGGAAAATCGATAGAAAATCCGATTCTCATTATCCCAAACAGGTTTACTGAAATTAATGTCTTCTAACGACTTTTTATAGAGTTCTGATAAAGCTTCAATAGACTCTACTTGGTTTATTGAATACTCTTTTTTTCTATTTGGTGTCAATGAACTTTCCAGCTTTACATATTTAAGTAAGGGTTCATTACTTGCCAATACATAAAATTCATTGGCAGTATCATTGCTCAAAACAACTTTATTATCAGAATTGGAGATACTTAAAGATGGTCCTACGCCACCTGCAGGGTTTCCATCCAAAACCAATTCAATCTGATATTTTTTCAGTTTATCAAACTCAGGAAGATCAAATCTTGTATTGGTGATTTTTTCGATATCGACTTTATTGAAGGCGTGTTTTTTGGTTTCCCAATCGACGGAAAATCCATAAAAAATTCTAGGATCTGATACTAATAATATCAAATCCATCATATACTCACTAGGCGGAAAACTACCTTCCTCAAAATCGGCATACACCAATTTCTCCAAGATTTTCAGCGCAGAATCCAGTATAAAAAATCCGGAATAACCCTGAACCAAAAACCTCTCACTCCCTAGAAGGTAAAATTTGGAAAAATTACCTCCTATTCCGTTTGGTCCTTCTTTTTCAACTTTGATTTTTCTTTCGAGTTCTAGCCTGTCAAGGCTGATTTTTTCCAGACTGAATTCCTGTTGATTGAAGTTGTATAAATATTTCAAATCCTGACTGAGGCTTGATTGCATCAGGTTGCCATTCAGGTATAATATCTCATCCTTCGAATCCACCATAACTGTATCCAAGGAAAAAGTCATTTGGGAGAAATCAGCCTTCTTTTCGGTACTGCTTCCGCAGGAAAAGAGAAAAAGTATTGAAATTAGAATAAGGTAGTTTTTCATAAAATTTGGGATAAAACTAAAAATAGTGGATTCGTAATGAAATCCAAAAATCAAACCGTTAAAAGTTGTTGGGTGCTCAAAATACTTCAATTCTTTCGATTGAAAATTGAGAGAGAAGCAAAAAATCAAACTTCCATTAAAAGCCATATCCGATATTTTTACTAGTCTACTAGGTAAATTATCCGATATTTTTACTAGTTGACTAGATAAATTATCGGATAATTTTACTACTCTTATAAAATTTCCATTTATGAATTCGTACATTTGACTAGGAAATCCTGCGAAAATGAAAAGGAAACTCTACGAAAAGCTACTCCAACATCTCCCCAAAAAGGAATTTACGATCCTGACAGGTGCAAGGCAAACGGGGAAAACCTCCTTGTTGCTAGACCTGAAGACATATTGTCAGGCACAGCAAATTCCCCAGATTTTTATCAACCTCGAAAACAAATCCTTATTGGCGGAGCTTGATGCCAATCCGCTGAACTTATTGGCATACCTCCCGGCGCAAGATCAAAAAACCGTGGTCTTTATGGATGAAATCCAATACTTATCCGACCCTTCCAACTTCCTTAAATTGATCTATGATGAGTACAGTCACCTGATCAAAATCGTCGCAAGCGGTAGCAGCGCTTTTTATATTGACAAAAAATTCAGGGATTCATTGGCGGGAAGGAAAAGGATTTTTCACCTCATGACCTGTGATTTTGAGGATTTTTTGATGCTTCAGGGCAAAGAAAATCTTTGGCAGGAAGTAGTCAGAATAAGAGAGCAACCTGAAGCAAAAAGCTTGAAAATAGATTTACTCCGCTTGGAATGGGAGGGATATATGCTGTATGGCGGTTATCCCGCTGTCATCACCGAACCTTTGGTCAGTGAAAAGATAGAAATCCTCAAAGAAATCAGGGATTCATTTATCAAAAGAGACATCATAGAAGCAGGCGTTCAAAATGAACTTGTATTCTATCAATTGTTTCAAATCCTTGCTTCGCAAACAGGCCAATTGGTCAATGTCAATGAATTGAGCAACACTTTGAAAGTCAGAAACGAAACCATTCTTAGCTACCTTGAAGTGATGGGGAAGTGTTTTCACCTGTCATTAGTAAAGCCGTTTTTTGCCAATATCAGAAAGGAATTGGTAAAGATGCCCAAAGGGTACCTGATGGATACGGGTCTGAGAAATTCCTTGCTCAACAATTTTACCCCTGTCAATCAGCGGCCTGACAAAGGCGAATTGTGGGAACAGACAGTATTTAGGGTGTTGGCCGACAGATTTGGAACTGATGGAATCCGTTTTTGGAGGACGGCAGATGGGAATGAAATAGACTTTGTTCTTCCTGATGAAAACCCACCTTTGGCCATAGAAGTAAAATTTGATGAAAGAATGGCCAAAATCAAAAAATACCAATTGTTTTTGGATACCTATCCGAATTTTAAATTTCAGTTTGCTACGATTCAGCCATGGACCGAAGATTTTTTTAGGAAGTTAAGCTGAGAATAAAGGACACTCTCCCTCCGGTACCAATGATATCACCGGAGCTGCGGACATCATAATTCTGTCTCATTGTTTTGGCTAAAGCCGATTTTTTGCGCGGCACTTATTTGTGAATGGGCTAAAGCCACATTCCTATTGACACTTGACACTTCGTACCCACCACCTCTCACCTCATCTTTTTCGTACTTCCGCCTTCCAACTTAACCCTTCAAAAAGATATCTCCCTATGGTCGATATGACAAGGAGAGGTTTATTTCACCAATTACCCTTTCCCTTTCGGATACTTTGTACTTGGTACTTGATACTTCGTACCCTCTTCCTCTCACCTTTTACCCTTTCTGACACTTGATACTTCGTACCCTCTACCTTTCACCTCTTACAAAAATCAAATCCAATATTTTCCACACTCCCTTACCTTCGAACTTTCTAACCCAAGTCAAGGCATGAACAATAACCGGACAAAAGCCAACTCATCGTCAATATTCTCATGGAGCCAAATGCCATCATCCTTCCAGAAATATACTTGGGGTATTGTGTTCATTTCAGACATGAATGTTTCACTTAAAAGCTTAAACTCCTTGTCGTAGGCCACCAAATGAATATCAAATTTTGCGGGTAATTCATCTGTCTTCTCTCTTACCTTCTGCATAGCAAATCTATAAAAATTGCCATTTGATGGATTTCTGACAACCTCCTTATATTCGATTTCAAAATACATCCTTGTAAAAATTTCAGCAAACTCATCAAAATTATCAATTTCCTTTTTGTACGTCCCGGATTTTCCTGCTGGTAATTTATTGGCTTCAATGGTTAGATTCTTGAGTTCTTGTGTTTGAATATGATATGTGAAAATGTCATTGTTGGCAGAATTGGAGATATAGATCAAGTCATCCACTTTTAACATGTTAACAGGTTGGATAATCGACCGCCGGGAGTTACCGCTTTTAAGAGTAACATTAAAGTTGTTGATTACTTTTAATTCCTCAAATTCTATTTTTTCCAATCGGTCTCCTCCAAGGTCCACCAATGCGAGGAATTTAAAATCATTCTCTTTGGAATATACAGGACTTATAAATTTTGCGCCTGAATTCAAAAAACAAAAATTATTGGTAAAATGATCTGCTGCCTCTTGTAGTTCTTTGAAAAATTCAAAATCAACGTATTTAATTCTTTTGACTTTACCGGATGATTTCTCTAAAAAACTCAAACCAAAATAATTATCAAAAACAAAGATGCTATCTCCTAAATAATAAAACCTGTGGACATTTTTTCCCACACCAGTCGGCCCTTCCGGCTCTAAATTTATCCCATCCTGTATGGATAAATTTCCAAGATCTATTACTTCAACTTCTGCAGTTTTATTGTTGTAATGGTAAAGAGTGGTTTGCTTTTTGTCAAAATCACTTAAAAACAGATTAGTCGCTCCCATGATTATTCCACCTTTGGAGTCGACGACCACCGTGTCCATTTTATAATCAATTTGTCCGTCAGTACCAGCCTTGGGACTGCAAGCTAATCCACACATCAAAAAAACAATCGCAAGGTTTCTCATAAATTAATTATTTCGGCTAACGTAAAGATATGTTTTTGAAAATGAAAGAGGAATACTTGCTAATTGGAAAAGGTGTTCACAAATTTCATTTGCTAGCAACTTTATACCCTTGAAACTTTTCAACTTTAAAACCCCACCACCTTTCACCTCTTACCCTTTCCCTCTCGGATACTTCGTACTTCGTACTTCCCTTTCATCCATCCAGCCATTCCTTAAAATCCCCTACCTTCTCCCTGCTGATCAGGATGTCGTTGTCGGTACAGTTTGCCAATTTGATTTTCAGGCGGCTGTTGGAGTAGGTGTGGATTTCAGCTATTGAGGAAAAGGAAGCTATATATTTTCTATTGAGTCTGAAAAATTTCCTTGGGTCCAACATGGCTTCCAACTGGTCAAGGGTATAGTCCAAAATATATTTTCTCCCTTCCACAGTTTGCAGGAAAGTGACTTTTTCTTCACTGTAAAAAATGGAAATATCCTCCGTCTGTACGCTTTGGATCTTTTCGCCAAACTTCACCAAAAACCTGCTTTTATGATGGCTTGAATTGGGGGAAAGCAATTCCCGTATCTGATGGAGTTCTATGCTCGGCTTAATTTGTAGAGACTGGAATTTTTGGATGGCTTGCGCCAATTCCTGTGGGTCAATGGGTTTGAGGAGATAATCTACCGAATTTAACTTGAATGCCTTGATCGCAAACTGGTCAAACGCCGTAGTGAAAATAATCGGAGAACTGACCTTTACCCTTTCAAAAATCTCAAAGCTCTGCCCATCGGCCAATTGGATATCGCAGAAAATGAGATCCGGGAACACATTTGATTCGAGCCACTTTACCGCAGAAGTAATGCTATCCAGATGCCCAAAAATCTCCGCATTTGGAAGCAAGTCTAAAACCAACTGCCTCAACCTGTTGGCAGCAGGCCGCTCATCTTCAATAATCAGAATTTTCATGATTTTTCAAGTTTGAGGAGTGGCAACTCGACAATAAATTCAGTTTCGGTCTTGGTGATTTTTGGGCTTTTGTCGCTGAGAAGTGCATAGCGCTTTTCGATATTCTCCAGACCAATTCCACTGTCATCCATTTCTTTAGTGAGTTTGGGTTGGAGGTTATTCCTGACGATCAGAGAATCCGGAGTTTGCTGGATAAAAATTTTCAATGGCAGCTCCATACTCGCAATGTTGTGCTTGATGGCATTCTCCAAAAGCAGCTGCAACGAAAGCGGCGGAATGTTCCAACCTTTCATCTGATGGACATCGATGAAATATTCCAGGCTTTGCTCAAAACGTATTTTCTGGAGACTCAAATAATTTTCTGCAAAAACCACTTCCTTCTCCAAGCCTACGAGTTCTCTGTTTTGGACATCGAGCACATACCGGTAAATCTTGGAAAGCTGTTGGATAAATTCCGCCGACTTGTCCGCACTTTCATAGACGAGGTTGGAAAGTACATTCAGGGAATTGAACAGAAAATGGGGATTGAGCTGGTCTTTGAGGGATTGGTATTGGCTGGCAAATTTTTCGGATTTGAGCTGTTCGGCTTCGATGGCCGCAGACCTCCATTCGTACAGCCAAGACCTTGAAATGAAAATAGTTATGATAATTAAGGCAACTGATATCGGCATCAGGGTATTATTCAACATCCGGATCCAACTGATGTTCGACAGCGTGACCCCCTCCACAGTGACCAAAACATACCCCAACACCAAAATAAAGCTGACGATAAAAGAGTAAACCATGTAAGCCAAAGCTGTTAGGACAAGTCTTTTTACAGGTTTCTCGATCCAGGATATCCTAGGGTCAAAATACTCCTCCACCTTGAATCCCCCCATACTCAAAGAAGCGGACATCAAAAATGAAAAAACCCAGTCCGGGATAATGGATGAAATGCCTTCCAAAGACAAAAAACAGCTTGGGCAGAAAATCAGCATTATTATCGTGGAAATCACAAAATTCAGGATGAAAAACCGCTTGGCGGAATTGAAGATAGTGGCCGAACTGTAGAAATTTTTGCTCATGGATTTTTCCTTAAATGAGGTTTATTTTGAGAAATTCCTATTTGAATCTAAATGTATCAATCCTTTTTTGCTTTGGAAGCCAAAATCCCCCAACCGCCGGAGCCGATCAGAAAACCCAACCCATAGAAAAACCCAGTATTGTTTACCGCAAACATGGCCACTTCCTTGTCAAACAGACTGATCACCAAACTGATCGGGGCGATGATCCCATGCCAGATTCCCCAAAAAAACCCGTAGGTCTGTCCGGTCAGGCATTGGTCTACAGGCACATTGTCAGCGCAAGAAGACATCAAAATCAGAAGTAATACTCCTGAAAGGATTTTGGTGGTATTCAAAATTTCAAGTCTCTTCTTCATTGTCATTAGGTTTTGAAAATTATCAATTATGTATCAATTTCGTTTAGATAAGCTTTTGCATTATACAAACCTTTTCCAAAGTTGGGACCAGTCCATGAAAATCTTAAAACATCCATTCGGAACTTTGGAAAAGTTTATCGAACCCCCTAACTAAACGACCTTGAATTATGTGTAGCCGTTCGTTGCACGAAGCCAAACCAATAATGGTTTGCGATCAATTTTGCGTGGCTGTCGACTGTCGTCTGTGGACGTTTACGCAAATTCACCCTTGCTTTTCTTTAGTTTTGGTATCGTTCCCATGATTTTCATCCATTTGGGCTTGTAAAACCCGAATACAATTCCGCCTATTACCATCACCCCACCCGTAGCCACTGCGACCATATTGTACAATGGAGTCTCGGGAATCCTCGTCATCATCTCACTTACAAATGCCCCATATAGGCCCATCACCGACCAATACATAAAGGAGAAATGAAGATAAGCCCAATTTTTGATTTGATTTCGCAAGAAAATCGGAATCATCCCCAAAGCCAAAGTGAGAGAACTGACCACTGCGAAATAATGAAAAATCCCCCATTTGCCAAATAAATTGTAAAGCATAAAGGCCGTCACCAACAAGACCGCCATGCTTGCCACATAGAGATATCCCATTCGGATATGGGTTTTGCTTCCTTTGGTCATCAGCAACACTGCCGAACCTAATCCCAAAGCCAAAACGGAGGCTATAAAATGGATTAAACCGATTTCATTATTGAAGATATGCTGCATTTTTGAAATTTCAGAAAGATAGAGAATGGGGCAGGTCCAGTTCGTGGCCTGCCCAAGTATTCATTTAATCAAAAGGGAAGTTGCCTTATCATGAGGCAAGACCACTCTCAAATCATTTGCAGGTTCTTTCTTTCATTTCTTCAGCCATGCCTTTTCCCCAAGTCGGATTGAGATTACCTTCTTTGGCTTCTGATGATTCCTTGGCAAAAAGTTCCAGACTAGAACCTACCAAGCCACAAGCTTTCTCAGGTCCCTGACCAAAAAACTGAGCCATCCCATATTCCATCTGAGCCATCAAAATGATCGCTCTTGGGTTTTGTCGGTTTAGTCCGATGGCTTTGCCGAAAGTCTGCATCGCCAAACCGGATAGGCTTTGTCCTCTAGAATTGGAGTCGGCTGCGAGTTCTCCCATGATGATATAGCCTTCCACAGCTACGATTTCAGAATTATTTGGGGAAATTGCATTGGCCTTCTCGATGTGTTTTTTGGCTTGGGCATAGTATCCGTCTTTTTCTTCCAATCCTCCCTCAGTCCTGAATCCCATATTGGCATAAGCCAAAGCAGCATAATAGTCCGGCAGCCATTCCCCGGCATTCATCTCTGCAATTCTTGCAAAAGAGTTGGCACTTTTTTGAAGTTCAGAAACAGGCCCTGCCTTACCCAAAGCTTGGATTTCTTTCAGCATGGCTTTTTCGTAGGCTTCATTTGTGGCGTTTGCAATAGAGGCAATGAACATCAATAATGCGATAAATAGGGTGTGCTTTTTCATGGTTTCTAGTTTTATAAGTTGTTTAAATTGTTTGCTGTTTTGTCTTTGGAAAGTGTCAGAAAGATGCCTACGAATATGAATCTTGGAGCAGTCTGTCTGATGGGAAGGCTCTCGTATTTGCCTGATTCATTTGGAGTGGGACTGAATTGGTAACCGAAAATATTGTCTCTGCCCAATACATTGGAGCAGGCAAAATGGATGATCAGATTCGGTTTTGGCAGGTAACTCCAGCTCAGACTCAAATCCCGGAATCCTTTGGTCTTGGCATTCATCTGCCCTGCAAAATTCGGATCCGTGTAAGTATAGCCATCGTTGATCGCAAAGGAACCTCCGAGTTGGGATTTCAATCCTGACACAAAATGCTTCACTACGATCGAGGCATTATGCCTTGGCGCAAAACCCGGCTGAACCATTTCTGTAAATTGCGCAAACTTTCGCCTGCTGTCCACAAAGCTATAAGTCACCCAGAAATCCGTGTTCTTGACGGTCTTCTGATCCCTGTAGAATACATCGAAACCCTGCGCATAGCCCGTTCCGTTTTGCTGGATGTTTCTGTAGAAATACTGTGTTCCTTCATAAGTCAGGATCTTTTTGTAATCCTTATAAAATGCTTCCGCGCGGATGGTCCTGCCGTTTTTGGTGAGGAAATAATTTAATATCAAATGGTTCGCAATCGTATTTTGAACTTCAGGGCTGGCAATCCTCAATTGTTCCACGGGCATTTGGCTGAATTGCCCGGCAGCCAAGGAAACCTGCCCTTCATTCTCAAACTTGTATGCAAGAGAAAACCTTGGATCCAACCAAGTCTGATCTGCCAACACGCTGTGGCCAGCCCTCAGTCCTCCTCTGAAGATCAGTTTGTTGCTGACATAATAATCTCCTTCGGTAAAAATATTTGCATGGAAATCATTGAAATCCCTGATCAGGTTTTCTGATTTCAATCCTTCCTCATAGCTGAAGAGATAGGTTTCCAAACCTGTCTTCAAGGAAAACTTATCCGAGAAACCTTTCAGTGCTACTGCTTTGCCATGGATTACTTGGTTTTGATTTCTGATATCAATTTGATCCAAAGTAAATTCATCCACATTGTTGGAATAAGAAATGCCACCGTAATAGCTCCAATCGTTTTTGCCGATTTGCTTAAAAGATCCAGAAGTGAAAGTGTAATGATTTTTAAGGTCAACCAATTGGCCGCGGCCTTCCGAACCGGGAATTTTCTGCCAGATTTTCATACCGCCCGACTCGGTGTGGGCATAGGCTTTGACCATGCCGCTTTTGCCCCACTTTTGTCTGAGAGATACTTCCGCATCGAAGCCGTAAGGAGCCCTTTCCCAATCAAAATTTTGAGTAACCATGGCTTGATAAGGTGACAAGTCCATGTAATTTGCTGTTGCGGTCAGGCTGTTTTTCTCCCCAACCAGAGTCTGAGAATATCCCACGCCAACGGACATCAAGCTGATATCTCCTTGGTTTCTGACCGGAATGTCCACCGTATTGAGAGCCAAAGCCGAAGAAAGCGCATGTCCATATTCTGCGGAATAACCTCCTGTACTGAAGAAAGAGCCCTTAAAAAGGTTGGGATTGAAACGTGTTCGGGTAGGGACATTGGAAGCCGTGGTGCCAAAAGCATTTCCGACTTTCATCCCATCGATAAAAATCGAAGTCTCCGAGGCATCTCCCCCGCGGACAAAAAGGCGTCCGTCATTTCCCACATTGGCAGTTCCGGGCAAAGTCTGAAATGCCCCGATGATATCTCCCATCGCCGAGGGCACAGTCACAATATCGATCGGTCTCAAGACAACCGCTCTTTTCTCATCTGAAGCTTCCATCGCTCCAGCGGTGATGGTCACAGCCGTCATTTCGTTGATGGTTTCTTTTAGGATGGGATTGAAGGTCTGTGCAGAACCGTTCAGGTCAATTTCAAATTCCTGGGATTTGAAACCCATTGCTTGAAAAACTAAAATGAACTTTCCTGTTTCGTCAGTTTCCAATTCATAGCTTCCATCGACTTCTGAGGAAGTTCCTTCGTAAGTTCCTTTTAGAAAAATATTCACGCCTGGAACAGTCTCTCCCTTATTGTCCTTGACAATCCCTTTGATCGTGGTTTGGGCCAAGGTCAGGTTGACGAGAAAAAACAAACAGATAGTGAAAAGTGCCTTCATTGCTTTGATATTTGATCCAAAAGTGTGGAGAAAGGCAAAGCCAAAAAATTAAAGCTGACTGAAGTGTAGGATTAGGTGGATGAAGTGTGGGAAATGCCGGATTGTCAATGGGAGTCCATAGTCTATGGTCCATAGTAGGTTTTATGGAAATTCAAAACCTATTTGATTTGGTTGGCGGTAAGGAAGAGGAAAAGTATTGATTACTGTAACCGCCATTACTGTAACGGTGGTTACAATAAATTTCAAAAATCATATGTACTTCCCGTATTGTATTTAAGAATTTATGTGTTTAACCTTTCGTGCAATTAACCATCTAAAACCCGAATTGAAGTTCCATTGTAGCAGCTATGGACTGTCAACTGTCGTCTATAGACTTTTTTTCAATCATAAAACAAAGAAGGAAGAAAAAGGGAAATTCCCGGCACAAAGGTCACGAGCATTAAGACAAACAAACTTACCAAAAGAAAAGGAACTCCAGCCTTGGCAATTTTTTCCATGGGAATCTTACCGATACTGGAAGCAACAAAAAGACATACCCCGACAGGAGGCGTGGTAAGTCCAATGACCAAGTTCATCACCATGATCATCGCAAACTGAATCGGGTCCACTCCGATATGTACAGCTACTCCGAGCAAAACAGGAAACAGGATCAGCAAAGACGCAATCGTCTCCATAAAAGCCCCGACTATTAGCAGCAGCAGATTGATGAGCAAGAGGAGGAAAATCTTGTTTTCAGTAAGACTCAATAAACTTTGAGCAATCATTTGGGGAATCTCCTCTACGGTCATGATCCAAGCAAAGAGATTGGCAAAGCCGACCAACACCATCAATGAGGCAGTCATCTTAGCAGAATCCAGGATAATCTTGGGAATCATCTTGAACTTGAGTTCACGGTAGACAAAAAGCCCAATCGCCATGGCATAAACCACCGCTACAATGGAAGCTTCTGTCGGGGTAAACACACCTCCAATTATTCCAAAAAGAATTAAGAGCGTCATCAAAATTGCCCAGAATGCCTGGTAAAAACTCATGGCCATTTGCACAAATGGGACACGGGGATTTTTGGGATATTTTCTTTTGACTGAAATGATGTAAGTGACAAGCATCAAACCCATTCCTAGCAAAAAACCTGGGATTATCCCAGCAACAAATAACTTCCCTACTGATAGTCCGGTCAAAGTGGCTGCAATGATCATTGGTAAACTTGGAGGAACAATTGGTCCGATTGTGGAGGAAGTTGCAGTTACTGCGCAGGAAAAGTCCGTGTCATAGCCTTCCTTCTCCATGGCTGGAATCATCACCGAGCCGATACTCGCCGTATCAGCAATAGCAGTTCCTGATATTCCGCCAAACAACATCGAAGCACCCACATTTGCCAATCCCAAACCACCCCGGATATGTCCGAAAAGCGCATTACACAATTGAATGATCCTGTTGGTGATGCCACTGGCATTCATCAGATTACCTGCCAAAATAAATCCAGGAATGGACAGCAATACAAAAACATCGAGCCCCGCATACATTTTTTGAGGAATGACAATCAAGGGCAAGTCCGAAAATAGGATATAAACAAAGGAGGCCAATCCCAAGGCAAATGCAATGGGAAATCCAAAAACCAACAACAGCAGAAAAAGTATGAATAGCAGGATAGTCATTGATTCTGAAGGATTTTTTTAAAATTTCTCTGAATCTCAATCATGGAATAATAGGCCACAAAGAAGGACATGCATGTCATAGAAAAATAAATGAAAGCCATATTGACCTTCATAGCAGCGGAATCTTGCAGACTTACAATCTTCATCAATGGAATGCTAAAACCAAACATGATCATCATCAATACGAAAATGGAAAGAAGGATTAGGGTATCCATCCAAATCCGGCTTTTTGTAGTCAGGCGGTCTAGAAAAATAGAGACATTGATATAAGCCCTATCCTTGACCGCTAGACCTGCACCCAAGCTGACCATATAGATAAAACAGAACCTTGCCATTTCTTCTGTCCAATGTGGTGACCAAGGCAAGGCATATCTGGCAATTACCTGTAACATGACTGTCAGGATCATCAATATGAAACTGATAGTGACTGCCCATTCCAATATTTTATCCATGGTAGTTTGTGAGATTTGAGACATGAGATACTAGATTTGAGATGTGAGAGTTGAGATAGGTGTGGCATTCTTGAAAATAGGTGCTTTCCTTTTAACCTAGCTGATTTTCATCTTACTTCCTGGATTCTTTTGTACAGCTCTTTTTGTTCCTCTGTAAAGCTTGCCATGACCGCAGCGCTTGCCATTTTTTCAAAAGCTGCTTTGTCTACTTCGATAAACTCCATTCCTTTTTCTTTCAAAAACCTGGAGTCCAATTCTTCTTGTTTTAGGTATAGCTCATGTTCATAAGCTTGCATGACATTGGCTGATTCCAAAATGATTTGCTTCAAATCAGGCGGCATACTTTCAAATTTCTTGTTCCCCATGACCACATAAGCCCATCCTTTGACATGTTCGGTCAGGTTACAATATTTCTGAACTTCATAAAGTCCTGCATTCCGGATCAAAGCAAAAGGATTCTCCTGACCGTGGATGGTCGATTGTTGCAAAGAAGTGAAAACTTCAGAAAATGCCATGGGTGTGGGTTTGGCTCCCAAAGCGCTCCAGGTAGCGACGTAAAGAGAAACATTGGGAACCCGAATAATCAGACCTTTGAGGTCGTCCGGATGTCGGATAGGTATATTCGTTGTCAGGTTTCTTGCTCCCCTTTCAAACCATGCGATGGGTTTTAATCCTGCCACTTGGGTGATATGGGCCTCGATTTCTTTGCCGATTTGCCCACCGGCTACTTTCTTGAGGTGATCCGAATCTCGGATAGCATATGGCGTGGCGCAAAGGATGGCCAAAGGAAGACTCCAATTTTCCAGAGATTCTGCAGTGACCATGAGGTCCACGCTCCCTCCCAATATCCCTGTCAGCATATCCATTTCCTTTCCAAGTTGCTCGTTGGGGTAGACCTTAACTTGTACCCTTCCTTCAGATTTATTATAAACTTCCTCTGCAAATTTTAAAGCTGCTTTGTGCCAGATGTTGTTTTCATTGGCAAGATGGCCAAATCGAAGGGTATATTCTGGTTTGGATTTTGAATCTTGTTGCTTACAGCCGATGAGGACTAAAGCAATTAAAAAAATGTAGGGAAGGCTTTTTATCATTCTGGGTTTTGTTGGTGATTCTTTCGCAGAAGCTAAGGATCAATAATTTATTGAAAAAAATCTGCTTTCTAAATAAATGGTAGACTATTCCCTGTTCTGTTGAAAAATATTGGATTTAAACCAATACCTCAAAATTTCAATCCAATCTCGGCAAACTCAATTTGTATCTGACTGCAATCAATCGGATACTGATAATCACAGAAATAGAAACCAGCAGGTTGATGTCCCTGTGAACACCAAAGTAATTCAAAACCAAATAAAGAATAGCTCCTGCCAAACATGCGGAGGCATAAACTTCTTTGCGGAAAAGTATCGGGATTTCATTGACCAAAGTATCGCGGATGACACCGCCCATCACAGCCGAAAACATGCCCATGATGGCTGAAATCTCAGGTCTGAATCCTAGACTCAAAGATTTTTCAACACCAAGGACTGTAAAAAACCCTATCCCAAGGGTGTCAAATAGAAACATGGTTTTCCTCAATTTCAACATGATTTTCGGGAAAACTAAAGCAGTAAAAATCCCTGCAAAAATTGCATAAAGAAAATAGACATCTCCTATCCAAACCAAGGGATAAGATCCCAACAACACATCCCGCAGTGTTCCTCCTCCGATAGCGGTGATGAATCCCGTGAATCCTGCTCCAAAAATATCATGCTCGCGATCCCTGACTGCCAAAGCACCGGAGATGGCAAAGACAAAAGTTCCAACCAATTCTAGGGGATATTGAAGATCCATTTCAACTTAAAATATTTATCAAAGGAAACTCATTTCGGGTCTTCATAAAAGTGATTGTGGGTTTTTTGAATTTATATGGTAAATTCCTAACTTGAACAAAGCCAAAAACCCCTAAATAATATGAGAGAAAGACTGAATGTATCGATCCAATCCGCTAGTTTGATTCTTGTTGCAGCCGGACTTGCTTGGGTGGTATGGTCCAATGATACCACCATGAAAGACATGTTGACTTATTTGATCATCCTCATTTTATTGATAGAGGGATTGAGTCTCTTTCTGATCGGAAAAGTATATCCTGAAAGTCACACCACTTTCAAAACAGGAATATTGGCTTCACTCCTGATACTTTTTGGCGTTAAAATCATGGTGCCGGATCTGTTTATTCCTTTGACCATCACCGTTTTCGCTATCAATTTTATGTATAATTTTTATACCAATGGAAAAAGAAGACAAGGAACCTTCAAAAGAAAAACAGGAAATAAATTAAAAACCAGGTAGGTCGATGATCGGCATAACTTTTGAAAGGAAGTAAGTAAATTAAAACCATAAAATGTTGAAAAGATACCTTTTAATTATTTTGTTCCTTGCTCCTTTCACCCTTTTTGCCCAAGCCAAATTGGATAATCTAGTATCCGAAAGGACCAAAATGCATGCTGCATGGAAAACCTCAGAATCCAAAAAAACAGGGATTTTTGGTAACCGCACTAAAAAAGACATGATCGAAACCAATGAATGGATGGAAAGGATCATCCAAAAGGACAATCAGATCATGGATGAATTGAAGATGCTCAGCGAGATCCAAAAAACTGAAATCACCTACGAAAAGAATGATTATAAATTTATCTCCCAAAAACAGGAAAGAGAAATCGCCATGCTCAAAAGGACTTTGGCTGAAAAAGAGGGGATGGTAACAGAGCAAAAATCAGAAGGAAGAACCTATGAGTGGTTGACATTTATCTTCTTCCTAAGCACTTTAGTTTTGGGCCTTTTGCAGTATAAAAGGGTAAAAGGTTAAGATTACATTAGCCTAACAATCGAAGTCCTTTCCCCCGCTTTCAATTCCAACAATAAGCCATTCAATTACATCTCCCAACAGGGCTTGAGTTTCTAAAAATAGCTTTGCTTTAACCCGATACTAAACACCATAAATGAGTAGTTGAAGGGTTGATTACTATGTAGAAAGAAATTGTAGCGCGTACTCAAACTAATTGAGGTTACTTTATCTATCGGTAGATCTATACCCGCTTGCGGGGTAAGGGAAAAACTCATGAATTTTCTTTGATCTTCATAAAATCCAACCCGCAGCACCTGATTGGAATGAGCGGTTCCGATTCCCATTCCCACCCATGGCAAAATACCTCCATCATCGATAATGGTGTAATGTACAGTTCCTTGAATCGGGAAGGTGTTTATCGTTCGAAACTGATTGCCATGGATAGCGGCATTGCCATTGTTTAGCTCTTGTGTATAATTATCAAAGCGCTGCGCAAAAACTTGCCAGCCAAGCAAAAAACCAACAGTAATTTTGGGTTTAACAGCCCAGCGATTTTCTATACTGACTCCTCGCCACGACATGCTGCTGATGAAATCATTAGACATTTGACCAAGAGGAACGGCGATATCATAGTTTATACGAAAGTTATTTTTCCTAAAATTGGGCACCCGAATTTTATTCGTTTGGGCATTTGCTGAAATTCCAAAAGCGATGATTGCGATAAAAACCAGAACTTTTTTCATCGTTTAACGAGTCAGGTAAGGTGATTGTAAAAACATTTGATCAATGGCTCCCAACGTGCGGTTAGTTAGGTTTGTGACGTTACCCCTAAATAGCCCGGTACCTACGCCATACCATACCTCAGGAATGACTTGGTTTCGTTTGGGGAGCGATTTTCCATCCAGTAGCTCCACTATAATAGCACCGGTGCGAATATTGGAAGTAGTGACTTGGGGTGGAAAGAAGCAACAGCCTCCCCAGCCCCAACCTCCCCAACCTCCCCAGCCGCCCCAACCTCCCCACCAAGTGGAGAAATAGTTATCGGAACGGTTTACACTTACTAAAACAAGGTAGTCGGCCTGTGTAGCCAAATTACTATCTGAAATTTCTGTGTAACCTGCTTGGTTCATATTAAATCGTACCCGATTTAAAACGAGACGCAGATCAATTTCAAGGTCCGTATTAGATGTACCAGGATCGGTTAAAACAATGACCGTATCTGCCAAATAATAAGTATCGATAGCGGGATTGCTGAAATCAAAATCAGGGTCTGATTTTTCGGTGAATACCGAATCATAATCTGATACAAATTCCGGTTCGATGGGGTAGCAACTGCTGAACAGCAGGATGGAAAAAAAAGTGAACCCTGTTAATAGATTGGAAAGTTTTTTCATTGAAGCATAAATTGATGCCAAATCTAAGAATAAACGCTAAATCCAATCTTAATTTTACTCCATTTCTTAAACTATTGATAATTAACCGTAAATCGCAGTCATTGTCAGAGGAATAAACCTTATCTAACAAAAAATATTTCTTTATCGACTCGGCGAAGTTTAAACGTTTATTGGGATAGAATTCTAATGAAATTTCAAGTTCTTTTTATCTGTCCTCGCGATTACAAATCACGAAGAGCTCAATCACTTTAACCTTGCAATCGGTGTTCTTCCACCTTTGGTTTTTTCATCCATGCTTACCAAAACCTCCGCATCCAAAGGTAGATAGACGTCTACTCTTGAGCCAAATTTGATAAATCCGAATTCCCCGCCTTGAGCTAATGGGGTTCCTTCCTTGACATACCATTTGATCCTGCGTGCCAATGCCCCTGCAATCTGACGGACAAGGATCTTCACCCCGCTTTTATGCAAAAGGACCATAGTGGTTCTCTCATTTTCAGTACTGGATTTTGGATGCCATGCTACAAGGTATTTTCCTGGATGATATTTAAAAAACTCCACGACACCGGCTATCGGCGAGCGGTTGACATGGACATTGATCGGAGACATGAATATCGAAACCTGCATTCTCCGCTCATTAAGGTATTCGGTTTCGGTAGTTTCTTCGATGACGACTACTTTGCCGTCGGCAGGAGCAAATACCAGTTTATCTTCGTTGGGAAGTGGAATGAATGGGTTTCTAAAAAACTGGAGTATAATTAAATAAAAAACAATACTGACCAATAATATAACATTGAGAACGGTCTCCTGCTCAGGTATCCACCTGTTCAACCCAAAATTGACCGCTACTAAAATTAGCAATAGCCAAAACAACAATGTCCTACCTTCTTTGTGAATACTCATGAGCTATAAAATTGAAAAGGCGTGAAAGTTGACTTCCACGCCCCAAATATAGTAAAAACTTTTTTTTGACCTTAAAAACCTCCCCTATAGGTGTAGGTTTTAGCTACTTTGTCTATCGCAACAATATACGCTGCGATTCTCAATGGAACTTGGTACTTAATAGAAGCCTCATACACATGGTCAAAGGCGTCTTTCATGATCCTGTCAGACCTTCTGTTGACCCTTTCGGCTGTCCATTTGTAACCGAGTCTATTTTGGACCCACTCAAAATAGGAAACCGTAACACCACCGGCATTTGCCAAAATATCCGGTACTGCCATGATGCCTTTGTCATTTAGAATGGCATCTGCCTTTGCCGAGGTAGGGCCATTGGCACCTTCGACGATCAGCTTAGCTTTGATTCTATCAGCGTTGGCAATGGTGATGACGTCTTCTACTGCAGCTGGAACAAGGACATCTACTTCCAATTCAAGCAAATCCATGGCGTCAGCTAATTTCTCAGCACCTTTGAAATTCTCAAGTGTCCCTTTATTGCTGTCTCTGTAGGCGATGGCTTCCTGTATGTTAATGCCATCAGCATTGTAATATGCTCCGGAAATATCAGAAATCGCTACAATTTTCAACCCTCTTTCTTCTAACAGCAATGAAGCCCATGAACCCACGTTTCCAAATCCCTGTACGGCACATGTTGCCTGAAAAGGATTGATTTTGAGTTTTTGCATGGCAGCCAAGGCGGTTACCATGACGCCACGACCGGTGGCTTCGGTTCTTCCCAATGAACCGCCCAATACCAATGGCTTGCCGGTAACGACAGCATTGACAGTCATGCCATGTGCTTTGGAATATTCATCCATCAGCCATGCCATTTCTCTTGGTCCTGTTCCCATATCCGGGGCAGGTATATCTTTATCAGGACCAAAGACATCGATCATCGCAAGGGTGTAAGCCCTCACCAATCTCTCAATTTCACCGGCTGACATTTCCCTTGGATTACACCTCACACCACCTTTACCTCCGCCATAAGGAATGTCCACGACGGCACATTTCCAAGTCATCCAAGCAGCCAATGCCCTGACCTCATCCAAGTGGACATCGGGTGCAAACCTAATCCCTCCTTTTGCAGGTCCTAGGATGTTGGAATGGATTACCCGGATCCCTTCAAAAACCTTGATTTTACCATTATCCATGGTAATCGGAAGGGAGACGATGACTTGTTTGGCGGGATTTTTTAGCACGTTGTAGATCTCTTCTGAAAGACCTAATTTTTCTGCTGCAATGTGAAATCTTTCCATCATGGACTCCAGCGGATTTTCTTTATCCTTGATTGGAGCCGGTTCAATGTAAGCCATATTGGGTTATTTTAGTTGACTGTTGATTAGGGTACAATATTAAGGAGTTTTTTAATATGCCATAGGTAAAATTAGAAGATTTTCAAAAAGGCGGCTATAAATGGGGCCGATAATAACAATCCGTCAAAACGGTCCATAAATCCACCATGTCCCGGAAGGGATTTTCCTGAGTCTTTGATCTCAATGCTTCTCTTGAAAAGTGACTCTATCAAGTCACCGTACGTGCCTGCGATGATGATAATGGTTGCCATACCCAGCCATTGCCATTCTTCGATGGACTTAAAATTTTTACCCAAAAAATAAGCAACGAGAAAAGCTGCGGCCGCTCCTCCCAAAAACCCTTCCCAGGATTTTTTTGGGGATACCCTTTCAAACAGCTTGGTCTTGCCAAATTTGGTTCCGGCAAAATAAGCGCCCGAATCCGAAGCCCAAAGAATGAAGAGCGCCCCAACAATAACCTCATAATGAAAGGACCCATCCACTGAAAAAGCCGCAACGTTTAAAAGAGAAAAAGGAACCGCCACATAAAATAACCCTAAGAAAGTAAAGGCAATTCCCGTAAAAGGTTTCTTGTCCGTTTTCCTGTACAATTTGATAAAGAAAACCAGAGAGGCTAATGGGAAAATCAGAAAATAATATTTCTCATTTAAGTGCTCCATCCCTATAAAAAACGAGAGAGTAAAAATACTAAGCCCCAAAAATGTTCCAAAGCTTTTGAGCGGCAACATGCCGTCGAGTCCAGAAAGCTTGTAGAATTCCATTTGGGAAAACGCCAATATTAACCCAAATATCAAGAAATAAAGCCAAGGACTGATGATCGAGCCTGCCACGATGATGCCCGCTCCGATGATCCCTGTGATTACCCTTTGGCCAAGATTACTGTAATTATTTATGTTAAATCGGTCTCTGACTCTAAAAGGAGATCTCATTCTTGACAATATTTAATGCTTTTGAAAACTCAACCTGGGGCACCATCACCTCATATTGTCCGTGTATCCTGTACACCGATTCTATTTTATTCATCACGACTGCAGGAATCCCGTTTTCCTCCAAGACTGATTTGACAATCTCTGCCCTTACCGGAGAGCCATCTGAAAATACTTTCTGCCAGTTATCCATCTGATTCAATAATTTGAGATTTCTCTTTAAACATTCTAAAACCAACAAGCAAAATCAACAATCCTAACATTGCGAGTGGTACCGATACCTGATCGGTCTCTTCTATATTAAAATCCAGTTTGCCCAATTTATTCAAATAAACCAACACCACTGTGAAAGTATTGTTGAGAATATGTCCGACAATAGGATATAACAGACTCCCCGAATATAAATAAAGGTATCCGAAAATTGCTCCAAGTACCATTCTTGGAAAAAATCCATAAAATTGAAAATGGATCGCTGAAAATATAAAAGCAGATAACCAAATCGCTATGTGTGCATTTCCGGTAAATAAATGAAGCTTAGGCTGTAGCACTCCCCTAAAGAGAAATTCTTCCCCTATTCCTGCCAAAACCCCGATTACCAAGATTCCCGCAAGAAACTCCCAAACATTTTCAAAATCTGTCAAATATTTGGTCAAAGCCATCAATTCATCCTCTTTGGACCTCATCATCTGTTCCAGTTCGCTCAGAAATTCCGGCAGGATGATTTTGGCATTCCAGTCAATCAACAAGCTATTGAATAGAATTGATCCCACCATGATCACTATAGTCAAAGCAAATCCCATGAACTTAAACCTTGACAATTGTTGTTGCCATCCAAAATCAGCCTTATCTATTACCTTGGCTATCAGAATACCTGCCACCAAAAAGCCAAGTCCGCCTCCAAGTCCCTGCACAAACAGAAAAGCCATTCGGCCATTTGGATGATTGGATTCTGCTGTGAATAAGGCTGTCAGCTCGTCAAGGGGGATATTAAAAAGGAAGGGAATAAGTAAAAGTCCGAGGCCTTGCAAAAGAATTAATACGCCAAAAGTAATCAAAACCATCACTACAATAGACAAAAGCCAATTACTTTTGGTTGTGATGGGTACTTGGGTTTTATATATATCCATAATTGGGGTAAATTTACACGAAAATTAGAATTAGGAAGTGGTTAAAATTGGAAACATAGAATTAGGGGATTTCCCCTTGCTACTCGCTCCCATGGAAGATGTGAGTGATCCTCCCTTTAGAGCTGTATGCAAAGACAATGGGGCGGACCTCATGTACACAGAATTTATAAGCTCGGAAGGATTGATCAGGGATGCTGCCAAAAGTATCCAAAAACTGGATATTTTCGAATACGAGCGTCCGGTCGGCATTCAGATTTTTGGGGCCGAAATAGAATCCATGAGGGAAGCAGCTGCCATTGCTGAGGCTGCCGGACCGGATATATTGGACATCAACTATGGTTGTCCGGTGCATAAAGTAGCATGCAAAGGTGCAGGTGCAGGGATTTTACTGAACATCGATAAGATGGTGTCCATGACAGCCGAAATCGTCAAGCGTGTCAATATTCCTGTCACTGTCAAAACCCGACTAGGTTGGTCTCATGATACAATTCGTATCGTGGAAGTTGCGGAGCGACTTCAGGATATCGGTATCCAAGCGATCAGCATCCATGCCCGTACCCGTCAGCAGATGTACAAAGGTGAAGCAGATTGGTCATACCTCAACTTGGTGAAAGAAAATCCAAGACTGCACATTCCTGTTTTTGGGAATGGAGATATTGATACTCCTGAGAAGGCAAAAGAATACCGAGACAAATACAATGTAGACGGCATGATGATCGGCCGTGCATCCATCGGCTATCCCTGGATCTTCAATGAAATCAAGCATTTCTTCGAAACAGGAGAAAAACTAGCAGGTCCTGATCTGGAACAAAGGATCAATGTCACCAAAAAGCACCTTGACTTTTCAGTCAAATGGAAAGGCGAAAAACAGGGAATACTTGAAATGAGAAGGCATTACACCAATTACTTCCGCGGCATGCCTAATTTCAAACCATACAGAAGTCAGATGGTCACAGCGGAAACCTACGATGAAGTAGCTGTTCTTTTGGATGAAGTAGGAGAAGTTTTTGCCGATTATCAATTTTAAAGCAGGATTCAGCGAAAATTTTCGGATTTTAACATTCCAAATCACTCCTATTCTTCCTATTTCATAAAATGACTAAAGACATCCAAGCAGAAGGCGCCTTGAAGGCATGGGGTTTTCTTATTGTATTGGCGCTGATCTGGGGAAGTTCTTTCATTTTGATCAAAAGAGGATTGGAGATTTTTTCGCCGGGAGAAGTTGGCGCATTCAGAATCGTGGCAGCAGGTATGGTCTTATTGCCGCTTTCATTGCCAAGATTGAAAACCCTGAAAAAAAGACAAGTCAAAAACCTGATCATAGTCGGGTTCATGGGCAGTTTTATTCCTGCTTTCCTATTTGCAAAAGCCCAAACCCAACTCAGTTCTTCACTTACCGGAGTTTTCAATGCGATGACTCCCTTATTTGTGGTCATTATCGGGGCGTTGTTTTTTCAGGCAAGGATTACCCGAAGAAACAGCTTTGGTTTGGCCATTGCTTTTGTTGGGGTCGTCATTCTGTTGATGGTGAAGGAAGGGACTTATTTTGGGGATTTTTCTGAGATCAACTCCTACGCCTTCTATGTATTGCTTGCCTGCCTGTGTTATGGGTTCAACCTGAATATCATCAAGTACCGCTTTGTTGAACTCAAACCTGTGGCGATCACAGCCATTTCACTGCTGATGGTTTTGCCGATGGCATTGATTTACCTGTTTGCCTTTACCCAGTTTTCCTTCAAGATCCTTCATGTCGAAGGCGCAGTCGAAGCAGCCGGCTACATTACCTTACTTGGGGTTCTCGGTACAGCCATTGCTTTGATCTTGTTCAATATCATGGTAAAAGTAGCAACTCCGGTATTTGCGAGTTCAGTTACCTACCTTATTCCGATTGTGGCCATCATGTGGGGATTGTTGGACGGAGAAGTATTATTGCCCGGTCATTATTTTGGGATAGTGGCTGTGATTTTTGGGGTTTGGATAGGGAATAGGAAGTGATTCCTATAAGTGGTGTAATTGATACAACTTTAGTAAAACAAAAAATCAAATGAAACTCAACTTTAGAAAAACCGGAACCGGTGAACCCCTGATTATCCTTCATGGACTTTTTGGATCAGCAGATAACTGGTTCAGTATCGCCAAGGAACTTGAAAAAGATTATACGCTTTACCTTGTGGACCAAAGAAATCACGGGGATTCTCCACACAGTGAGGACTGGAACTACCAAGTAATGGCAGAAGATATCAAGGAACTGATGGAAACGGAAGGCATTGAATCTGCTTACCTCATGGGGCATTCCATGGGAGGCAAAACGGTGATGGCTTTTGCATTACAGTTTCCGGAAAAAGTTAAAAAACTGATTGTGGCTGACATTTCACCGAGGTACTACCCGCTTCACCATCAGGAGATTTTAAAGGGACTCAATGCGATTCCCATTGAGGAAATCAAGTCCCGCAAAGAAGCAGATGATATTCTTTCCAATTATGTCAGCAATATGGGGATCAGACAGTTTCTGCTCAAAAGCCTTGGTAGAAATGAAAAAGGAGGATTTCAATGGAGAATCAACCTTAAAACCATCACCGAAAAAATTGAAATCGTAGGAGAGGAAATCGACTCAGACAATTCTTTTGAAAACCCGACGCTTTTTATGGGTGGGGAAAATTCAAACTATATTTCTGATACTGACAAAGTATCTATTTCCAAATTATTTCCAAACAGCAACATCATCCATCTCAAGAATGCAGGGCATTGGCTTCATGCCGAACAACCGGGGGCTGTGATCGAAACAGTCAGGGCTTTTCTGGGATAATGATTTAAATATTCATCCTTTTGTTCCCCGTACCATCTCATTTTTGCCGGGAGGGCCGGGGAGGGTTTCTACTGTCAAACCTAATTCTTGGAGGGTTCTTTTGAGTTTGCCTGTGGCGCAGTAGGTAACGAGGATTCCTCCGGGATTCATGGCGTCTATAACCTTATCCAAGATCTCTTTTGTCCACAATTCAGGTTGTTTTTTGGGTGCAAAAGCATCATAGAAGACGATATCTGAAGGGTACAGAATGGCTTCTTCCAAAGTGGTCTGATCCTTTTTCATGTTGAAATACTCGGAATAGACCAAGCCCTCATTCCACGGAGATTGGTGAAGTTTCTTGAAAAAATGGGCATAATGGTAGATAGAGGTATCTACTTCTGTGTAGTTCAATTGCTCATAGATTTCTTTTTCCAAAGGAAAAGGTTCTATGGTATGGTAGAGGACCGGTACTTTATACTGCTCTGCCCAGACGAGCGTAAGCCATGCATTCAGTCCCGTGCCAAATCCAACTTCAAAAATCCGGATGGGAAACCTGTCAGGATTGCGCATAAACCAAGCTTCGAGTCCATACAGCATAAAGACATGGATAGATTCTCGGTAAGCGCCATGAAACGAATGGTAAGATTCCTTCAATTCGGGAAGGTAGAGGGAATGTGACCCATCGTCAGTGGTGATGATTTTGACTTCTCTTGCCATACTTCAGGCTTTATGGATCAGCACTACGCAATAAGCGGAAATACCCTCCTGTCTTCCTACAAAACCCAATTGTTCGGTGGTGGTGGCTTTGATTGAAATGTTGGAAATATCCGTTCCCATCACTTCGGCAAGGCAGGTTTTCATGGATGGAATATGTGGATTCAACTTTGGAATCTGAAGACAGACTGTCGAATCGATATTTCCTATTTCATAGCCTTCTTTTCGGACAAGCGCCATCACTTCCCTGAGCAGGATTTTGCTGTCGATGCCTTTGTATTTTGGGTCTTTGTCCGAAAAGTGGTAACCGATATCCCTCAAATTGGCCGCGCCCAAAAGCGCATCACAGATCACATGGATCAATACATCTGCATCTGAGTGTCCGACAGCACCTTTTTCATGTTCCAATTTGATGCCTCCCAGCCAAAATTCATAGCCTTCCTGGAGTTGATGCACGTCATAGCCGAAGCCGATTCTGAAATTTGCCATAAAATAGACTTTAGTCCCGATAGCTATCGGGATGAGACAAAGGCTAGGTCTTTCCATTTTTAGCCTTGTAATAGACGACGGAAGAGTTTTCTTCGATAAGGATTTTATTCGCCTGTTTTATTATTTCTTCTGATGGGATTTTGATTTTCTTTTCGTATTCTATTTGCTGGTAATCAGGGTTGCCAAGGTGGGCATTATATGCCAGACTCATGGCCCTATTCAGCAGTTGTACAGATTCATAGGTTTTCATGGCCTCTGCCTGATTTTTGATTTTGGTTAGGGTATTTTCAGAAACGGTGGAGGTAAGAAATGCAGCCACGACTTCATCCAAAGCTTTTTCAGCAAGTTCGGCTGATTGTCCTTTTTCCATTTTACCTGAAAAAACCAACAATCCCGGATCCACTGTGCCGAAGATATAAGAGCCAATGGAAGCAAACAGGTTACCGTTTTTGACCAATTGCTGTTCAAGGATAGAGGAGCGGCCAAACCCAAGAATATCTGTGATCAAATCCGATTCAAGATAGCCATCCTGTAATTTTCCCGGCATGTGATAGACCTTGTACAAAGCATCTGTAGGTACATCTGCTTCTACAACTTTTGTTTTCTTGCTCTTTTGAGGCAATTCCTGTAAAACCGTATCCTTTGGAATTGGCGCTGAGGGAATATCTCCAAACCATTTTTCGGACAAAGCTTTTACTTGTTCCAAAGTCACGTCTCCTGCTACGACCATGACCGCATTGTCGGGACGGTAATGGGTATAGTAGAACTCTTCCACATCCGCTTTTTGGTAGTTGACGATGTCCTCTAGGTTTTTGCCGATGGTGGGCCATTGGTAAGGATGCCTTTCGTAAGCCAATCCCCGGATATGGTGGTGGACATCTCCATAAGGTTGGTTGATGTACCGCTGCTTAAATTCCTCGATCACCACTTTGCGCTGGGCTTCAATGGTTTTTTCTGAGAGGTTGAGGTGGAGCATCCTGTCCGATTCGAGCCAAAATGCGGTCTCAATATTGGTAGCAGGAAGGGTAATATAGAAATTGGTGATGTCGGTATTGGTAAAGGCATTGCAAGAGCCCCCGACTTTTTCTAGTTCTGTGTCAAATACGGGTACATTCTTGGAGCTGCCAAACATCAAGTGCTCAAAATAATGGGCAAGTCCTGTTTTTCCGGCAATTTCATTTCTTGAGCCTACTTTGTATAGGATGTTCAACACGGCTATTTTGGTACTCTTGTCCTCATGGACGAGCACCTGAAGGCCATTGTCCAGTACAAATTGTTGGTAGTTGATCATTGAAAATTTTCGGCAAAGCTAAGAAATAAAAGCAATTTGGAGGGCAATTGTTTTAGGAAAGCAGTTCCCCTTTGTATCCGGAGTTTTCCAGGGCCTGAATGATCTCGTCGGCATTTTTCTCGCTTTCTACAGTGAGAATCCTGTCTGGACTTGTCAGGTCAACCTGCCATGAACCGGCGGCGATTTTTTCCATTTCGGGAGTGATGGTGGCCACGCAGGCAGCACACTTGACGTTGGTTTTAAATTGATTTTTCATAAAAGAGATATTAAATGTGAGACGTGAGATTTGAGACAGAGTAAAATTCTGAATTAATAATGAAGAATGAATAATGGCGAACACAGAAGACGAAAGATTGTGAAAGATTTCACCTTGTCTTTTCGAAGGAGGTACGACTGAGAAATCTTAATTAGAACCAAGTCCTTCGACTTCGCTCAGGGACCAAAAGAACCCAGAGACAAGAGCTGGTATTAATATAGTTTGTTTGTTGAAAGTAAGTGTCATTTTCTAAGTCGAAGGCTATTGGTGACAACTGAGACTGAACTGAGTGCCATGGCTGCCCCGGCGATCATGGGGTTTAGCAGGAAACCGAACACCGGATACAGAACCCCTGCAGCAATTGGAATCCCGATGATATTGTAAATAAAGGCCCAAAAGAGATTCTGTCGGATAATTGTCACTGTTTTTTTGGTCAGTTGTAGTGTTTTTGGGATTTGAGATAAGTCCGAATGGACCAAAGTCACCTCAGCGACTTCCATCGCGATATCAGTTCCTTTTCCCATGGCAATACTGAAGTCAGCTAGACTGAGTGCCTCGCTGTCATTGATGCCGTCACCTGCCATGGCCACATGTTTTCCCTGTGCCTGCAAATCCTTGAGGTATGCTGCCTTATCCTGTGGCAACATTTCTGCCTTGAAATGAACGATACCTGTTTCTTTGGCTACCCAAGCTGCGGTTTTGGTTTGGTCACCCGTCAGCATGTGAATGGCAATACCCATTTGCTTCAATTCGGCAATGGCTTTTTTAGATGTTGCCTTGATAGGGTCTGCAATTTTGAAGACGGCTATCAGATCAGCATTTTTTGCTACGAATACGACGATGGCACCTTCTTCAAGGGCCTTCGCCGATTCGGTCATCAGTGATCCGGTCAATTCCACTCCCAAGCTTGCTAACCACTTCGTGGTACCTATGCGGTAGGTATCCTGACCGCCTTTTGCGCTTACACCTTTTCCTGTTTCACTTTGGAAATCAGTGATATCGTTTTCTAGATCTACTTTCTCAAAATAACCTGAAATGGCTTTGGCCAAAGGATGTTCGCTTTTGGATTCGATGGCTTTGATGACAGCGGCATCTTGCTCGGTCCATTTTTCACTGTAAAAGGCCCCGATGACTTTCGGGTTGCCTTCTGTAATTGTGCCAGTTTTGTCCAAAATCAAGGTGTCAATGGTTTTTCCTTTTTCAAGGCTTTCGGCATCTTTGATCAAAATACCCATTTCAGCGCCTTTGCCCATGGCAGCCATAATCGCTGTCGGCGTAGCCAATCCCAATGCACAGGGACAGGCAATCACCCACACGGTAATCAAGGCGAGCATCCCCCTCAACCAAGAATCCTCGATTCCACTGAAACCCCAAACAAAGAAGGTGATCAGCCCAATAGCCAATACCACAGGTACAAATATCCCTGCCACTTTATCTACCATTTTCTGGATTGGGGCCTTGGAACCTTGGGCGGCTTTGACTCTTTGAATGATTTGGGCTAGGAAAGTATCACTTCCAACTTGCTCTGCGGTGAAAGTGAAACTTCCCGAACTGTTGATCGTTCCGGCAAAAACTTGGGTGCCTTTTTCCTTTAATACAGGAAGCGGTTCGCCCGTAAGCATACTTTCATTTACATAAGAAGAACCTTCGAGGACTTTTCCATCCAATGGGATTTTTTGACCTGGTTTGATTAAAATAACCTCTCCTTTTTTGACCTCGCTGGTTTTCATGGAGATTTCCTTTCCATCTTTCAGGACAATCAGGTCTGTCGGCTGTAGGTCCATTAATTTTTTGAGTGCTGCGCCGGTACCGGCTTTGGCGCCTGATTCAAGGGTTTTTCCCAAAAGAATAAAGAAAATGATCACAGCCGCCGCTTCGAAATACACATGGACTTCAAGGCCTTTGGAAGCAAGGTATTCAGGAAAGAAGGTGTTAAAAGTGCTGTATATATAGGCTATCCCTGTACTGAGGGCGACGAGCGTATCCATATTCGCCTGTCGGTTTTTGGCTAATTTCCATGCTTGGATGAAAAATTGTCTTCCCATCACAAGCAATACCGGAGTGGTCAGGGCCCACATGATGTAATTGCCATAGGGCATGTGCATCCAAAACATGCCGATCAGGAAAACAGGCAAAGCTAAAATGCCTGCATACAATGTTTTTTTCTTGAGTTTTTGATATGCCTCGAGTTGCATTTTTTCCAAATCCTCCTGCAAGACATCTTCTATCATCAGGTCGTAACCTGTAGATTGGACTTCTCTCTGAAGTTTTTCTAAGGTTACAACATCATCTTCCCATTCTAGCAACGCCACGTGATTGGCATAATTGACGGAGGCAGATTTCACCCCTGGACTCGTGGAAAGCGTTTTTTCTATAGAAATCGCACATGCCGCACAACTCATTCCTGTAACAGGTATTTCTTTCTTCTTCATTTTTCTAGATTTTACTCTCAATACAATGTCATCAACTTCCTATTTCCTAACTCACTTCCTCTCCACTTCCCACCTTCACTCTTACCACTTACCTCTCACCATTAACCTCTCACCTTTAACCTCTTACCACTTACCTCCCGCCATTAACCTCTTACCATTAACCTCTTACCACTTACCTCTCACCACTTACCTCTCACCTCTTACCACTTACCTCTTACCTCTTACCTCTCACCCTAATCCCCCCCCCTCATCCTTTATTCTCACAAATCTACCTTACCAGAAGCCCTCCTCTGTCATACAATTTTTGAAAAAATTAAACGCCACTATTGCCATTCTTGTAATAAGAAAAAAAATGCGAACTTTATCATTTGTTGCGAAGTTACAAACACTTGATTCGTCAAAGAGAACGTTGAACCCCAAATCCATGATAAAAAGCACAGTTGATCCGGATTGTACCGGACAATTTTCGGCCCTATTTTTAGATTATATTCACCAAAAGCCCGAGATTTTTCCTTTCTACAACCAATTCCCCACAATCGAAAATTTCAAAAAACTCATAGAAGGAAAGAATTTTAAAGATGCACACCGAAAGGTATTGGTAGAGGCCTTGACCCAACAGTACCACGGAATCGGGGATAGTGAAATTACAAGTCACCAAATCAACTCCTTGGCAGATGCTAACACTTTTACAGTCACTACAGGACATCAGCTCAACCTTTTTACCGGGCCGCTTTACTTTATCTATAAAATTGTATCGACGATCAATCTTGCAGACAGGTTGAATGAGGCCTACCCGAATAATCATTTTGTCCCTGTCTATTGGATGGCGAGCGAAGACCATGATTTTGACGAAATCAATTATTTCAAACTAGACGGCAAAAAATACCAATGGAAAACAGATCAAGCGGGCGCTGTTGGAGATTTTGAACTGGATGAAAGTTTCAAGGCTTTTTTCAAGGAAGTATCGGGTTTTGTTCCAGATTTTTTTAAAGAAGCCTACCAAGGCTCCTCCAAATTATCGGAAGCAGTCAGAAAGTATGTTCACCACCTATTTGGCGAAAAGGGACTTTTGGTTGTTGACGGAAATGAACCGGCATTTAAAAAGATTTTTGTACCTGTCATCCAGGAGGACCTGTTTCAACATACTCCGCAAAGTCTTGCTGATTCCCAAACAAAAAAACTGGAGGACCTTGGCTATAAAAGTCAGATTTTTCCTAGAGAGATCAATTTTTTCTACATGGAAAAGGGAATCCGGGAAAGAATCGAAAAATCCGATACTATATATAAGGTGTTGAATTCAGAGATTTCATTTAGCGAAAATGAGTTGATGGAGGAAGTGGAGGCACATCCGGAGCGCTTTAGTCCCAATGTCGTGCTTCGTCCGCTGTATCAGGAAATGATCCTTCCTAACCTTGCCTATCTAGGCGGGCCGGCTGAAGTAGTGTATTGGCTTCAACTGAAAGGAATCTTCGATCACTTTGATGTGTCGTTTCCTACATTGATGCCACGGAACTTTGCGGTTGTTTTGGATAAAGCTGTCGAAAAAAAAATCGAAAAACTCAGTCTTTCAGATGAGATGCTGTTTCAATCGGTAGCTGAGTGGAAAAAGGATTTTATATCCGGCAATGCTTCGATGGATATCAGACTTAATGAGGAGAAAGAAGCCTTGTCATTGATTTTTGAAAAATCAGGAAAAACAGCAGCTGAGTTGGAGAAAAGCCTTGGCAATGCTTTTGAAGCAGCTAAGGTTCGTACTTTGAAGATCTTAGATCACTTGGGACAAAAGGTGAGGAAGGCGGAAGAACGCAAGTGGGATATTCAAATCAAACAACGGGAAGCCATCTTCCAATACATGAATCCGGGTGGAAGTCCTCAGGAACGGGTGGAGAATTTTATGAGGTTTTACCTCCAAGATAATAATTTCATGGACCAAATTCAGGAGATTTTCGATCCTTTTGACTTTTCATATATGGTTTTGAGAGTTGATCATGGATAAATCTGCCATTAGGAAAGAATACCTAGCCCTTCGAAAGGCGCTGCCAAATGAAAAAAGGGAAGCATATTCAAACATTATATGCAATCGGATTCTTGAATACCTACATGCCAATCCGTCTATCAGGCATATCCATATTTTTTTATCCATTTCCAGATTAAATGAGATTGACACTTTCCCCTTGGTGAAAAAGTTACAAGACCTTGGATACCAGCTATATACTTCCTATGTGAATCCCGAGAGCAAAGTTCTAGATACCTTGGATATTACCCATACCACCGAATTTGAATCAGACAGCTTTGGAATCCCCATTCCAAAAGACTTTGTTGTGGTCACAAGTGATCAGATTCAATTGGTGTTGGTTCCACTTTTGGCCTTTGATGAAAAGGGAAATAGGATAGGGTATGGCAAGGCCTTTTATGATATATTTTTAGCAAAATTGCATCATGAAGTAATTAAGGTAGGGTTGTCCTACTTTTCACCCGAAAAAGAAATTCCTGCCGAACCCCATGATATAAGGCTTGATATTTGCATTACGCCCGAAGAGATTTATCATTCTAGCCATTTTTGATGGTATTTATTAAAATTATTAATTTATTTCGCCCTCATTATTTATTTAAACTTAAATCCATTTGAAAATTTATGAAAAAACCAATTCTAATTCTCGCAGTCCTGTTTTCATTACTTTTTGTAAGTGAATCGAAGGCACAGTACAATACCGGAATAGGCCTAAGGCTCGGTTCAGGCAACGGTATCACGGTTAAGCATTTTATCAGTGATGGGGCCGCTATAGAGGGAATCCTTTACACAAGATGGAATGGATTTATCATCACAGGCTTATACGAAGTCCATAAAGACATTGATGGGGCCAAAGGTTTACAGTGGTTTTATGGAGGGGGTGCACATATAGGATCTTGGAATTCCAACAACCGTAATACGCCTTGGGGGGATAACAAATCGAGTTCAACTGTAGTAGGCTTGGATGGTATCATTGGTCTGGATTACAAATTCGACAATGCACCGATCAATTTATCCCTTGACTGGAAGCCTTCTTTCAATATCGTAGACAATGGAGGATTTTGGTGGGATGAAGTGGCATTATCTGTAAGGTTTACCTTCTAAAAGGCTATAATTTTGAGGATCGCATAAAGATGCAGAGGGAAGAAATCCTATCTGCATCTTTTTTTTGATATGTGCTTCAAAAAAGGCTTGTTCTGACTAAAAATGAATACCAAATATTATTTCGAAAAAATTAAAGTGCTAAAAGTGTCCAAAGATTCTTTTACGGATTGAAATGTTAACTCAAATACCATTGATTTTTACTAAAAATCGATTTTAGGTTAAAATATAGGGCCAAAACATATTTTTTTATGCCAGATCGAAAAAATCTAGTTCCAAACAGGTAAAATACTCAGATGGTAAAATATTTTTTGCATTAAGTAAATCAAAGAATCATTCCTTTTCTTTTTGATTCGATCTAATTTATGAATTATAATTATAATGGGTAAAAAATTATCAAATAATTAATTAATCGGCATATTCTATATCAGATATGCATTAACAGTAATTTTTTTTTATAAAAAGCTAAATTTTTTTTTCAAGCACAAACAGAATTAAATTCTGCGGATTAAGTTTGTATCTAATTTAAAAAAACTGATTGTTCTAAAATAAAACGAATTCCAAATAATTCACTTTTTAGACCGCTTAAATAAGAATTTGCCCGTAGGTGCCAGTAATTTTATGATATTTTAACTTTAACAATAATTAACATAAAGGATTATCATATGTATTTCCATTAAATATAAAAAAACAATTAAATAATAATAATTAAATAATATCAAAGGCCCTATTTTCCTTATTTTGAAATGTGACGGAAATAAATTTTATTTACAGATCAACTAAACTAAAATACCTTATGAGAAAAGCTTTACTCTTTGTTTTTGCGCTTTTCACCATGACACTAAGTATCGAGGTGTCGGCGCAACAACGGGTAATTACCGGAAAGGTAATTTCCGATGAAGATGGGCAGGGCCTCCCAGGCGCTACCGTCCTCGTGAAGGGTACAACAGTAGGTACTACCACCGATTTGGATGGTAATTACTCTATTAATGTACCTGCCGGATCCAATGTATTGATTTATTCTTTTGTGGGTTTAAAAGCCATGGAAGAAGCAATCGGTAACAGATCTGTGATCAATGTAACCCTCACTACTGATGCCTCCCAACTATCCGAAGTGGTAGTAACGGCTATCGGTATTGAGAAAGAAAAGAAAGCCTTGGGCTACGCAGTAACGACTGTAGGGGATGAGCAAATCCAAAACAGACCGGAAGCTGATGTTGCCAGGGTTCTTCAAGGTAAAGTAGCCGGTGTGAATATCACTGCTACAAACGGTATGTCAGGTGCTGGTACAAACATCATCATCAGGGGTTATTCTTCAGCAACCGGCTCAAACCAGCCTTTGTTTGTGGTTGATGGTGTTCCTTTCAACACCAATACGAATGCCACCAACGGTTTTACAACAGGTGGAGCAACTACTTCAAGCCGTTTCTTGGATATTGATCCAAACAACATTGAAAACGTTACAGTGCTGAAAGGTCTTTCCGCAACGGTATTGTATGGTGACCAAGGTAGAAACGGTGTAATTTTAATTACCACCAAATCAGGTGCAAACAAAAGGAAGTCTGCAGAAGTCACTGTGAACCAGTCCTTATTTACCAACCAAGCGGCGTCCCTCCCTACTTTTGGTAGCGAGTACGGCAATGGTTTCCATCAATTAGCGCCTCCTCCATTCTTTTTCTCTAACTGGGGAAATAGGTTGGACATTGGGCTTACACATGGGCACCCAATTGCATTGTCAAATATTGCGGGTATAAGAAACGCATTCCCTGAATTCTTTGTACCTAACCCTGATGGAACCCCTTCTACTACGCCTATTTCTTATGATTACAAGGCTTATGAAGATGTGAGTACTGCTTATTTCCAGACAGGCCTCGTTTCTAATACTTCTGTACAGATTGCAGGTTCTTCAGATAGGACGGGTTATTCTGCATCTTTCGGTTATACGGACGATGAGGGATTCTTACCGGGCAATAACCTAAAGAAATACAATTTTGGTTTGGGTATCAATTCTGCGGTGACTGACAAATTTTCCGTAAATTCTTCTTTCACTTTTGCAGTGACAGATTTGGTATCTCCTCCTGTCAATGCTGCTTTCGGTTCAGGCCCTAGTAATGGTATTCCTTCAGCTTTTGCAAATACACTATATGCACCAAGATCTTATGATTTGGCCAACCTACCTTTCGAAAATCCGGTCGATGGAGGTAATGTGTATTATCGTTCAGGTGGTGATCAATTGAATCCAAAATGGCTTTCAAAAAACTACGTGGAATCTTCAGTTGTAAACAGGTTCTTCAACTCAACCTCATTGAATTATGATTTCAATGACAACTTCTCTGTTACTTACAGGGTGGGATTGGACACTTATTCTGAAAACAGAGAAAATAAATACAACAAAGGTGGTGGAGGTGCAGTCAGTACCCTGATCAATACCGGTTATTATAAAACCCAGTATATCAGAAACACCATTTGGAACCAGGATCTGGTATTGAACTACAGAAAGACTTTGTCTGAAAAAGTTTCCATTTCTGCCCTATTGGGAGGAAACTCCAGGTATGATACCTATGAGCAGGATGGATTGGTTTCCACCGGTCAGTTGGCATTCAACCTTTTCAGACATTCCAACTTCCTTCAGGCTTCATCACGTGATCCGCTTAACGGCGCAAACATGCAATACAAGCAAGAAGAAAGAAGAATGGGTATTTATGGAGCAGTAACTGTTGATTATTCAAACTTCCTTTTCTGGAATATTTCAGCAAGAAATGACTGGACTTCTACAGTTGAGCCTGAAAATCAGAGAATACTTTATCCAGGTACTTCTGTTTCCTTCTTGCCTTCAGAAGCTTTCAATTGGAATTCAGCAGTGGTCAACGACCTTAAGTTGAGATTAGGTTATGGAACCTCAGCAGGTTTTCCTACTCCATATAATACCAGAAATATTTTGAATCAAAGTGCAAGAGCATTTCAAAATGCAGGCGGAACAATGTTTCAGACCCAATCAGTAAGTACAAATTTGGGAAATCCAAACCTGAGACCGGAATTGCATGAAGAAATAGAATTTGGTGTTGAGGCCACCATGTTCAATAATAAATTAAGATTTGACCTTTCTTTGTATCAGAAAAACACAAATGATCTGATCACAAGAGCCCCGATCGATCCTGCAACAGGATTTACCTTTACCAATATAAACATCGGTAAAATCAGAAACAGGGGGGTTGAATTCCAGGCAACTGCCACGCCAATTAGTACTGCGTCAGGATTTACTTGGGAATCTATTGTGAATTTTACTTTGTATAGAACGGTGACAATGGAATTGGGCGAAGGCCTTGAGGAAGTTGTAGTAGCCGGATTTACAGATTTGGGTAACTTTGCAATCCCGGGTCGTCCTTTCAACGTGATCAAAGGCTTTGGAATTGCAAAAGACGATCAAGGAAACAAAATTGTCCTTCCTAATGGTCAATATGAGCGTACCGCTAGTATCGTCGAATTGGGTGATCCAAACCCAAGATGGAATGGGTCATGGATCAACACCTTAAGGTATAAAGGCTTCTCTTTGAACTTCATGCTTGAATACAGACATAAAGGAGTAGTTGTTTCACAGACTGTAGCTGCTACTTTGGCTAGGGGTGTGACCAAAGATCCTGTGACTGACAGAGAGATGACATTTATCCTACCGGGTGTTAGAAATGTGGGGACAGCTGCGGAACCAAATTATATAGAGAATGATATTCAGGTGACTGCTGCTAACTACTTCTTTGACAATTATTTCTTTACGGACGAGGCGAGAACCTTTGATGGATCTACTGTTAGGTTAAGAGAGTTGTCTTTAGGGTATGATTTGCCAAGGACCGTGTTATCAAAGACTCCTTTCAAACGTGCTACAGTTGCCTTGAGCGGTACCAACCTTTGGTTTAGAGCCCTTAACTTCCCTCCAAATATGAATTTTGACACAGATGTGTTGGGTCTTGGAGTTGGTAATGGTCTTGGTTTTGACTTTGTAACAGGTCCTAGTTCAAAAAGACTTGGTGGTACAATTACTTTAGCATTCTAATCGCCAAAAGACACTACAATGAAAACAAAATTATATAGTTTATTTATCGCCCTTAGTTTATTGGTGGTAAGTGCCTGCGATTTGGATTTGCAAGATGATCCAAATGCTGTAACCGCCTCAACGGCAAATTTGAATTTGGTGTTGAATAGAATCCAATTGGATTTTGTGTCATTCTTTGATCAGACATCAGATAATGGAATGCGCTTGACCAGGATGTTGAACCAAGCAGACAACCTTTATGGACAAGCTTACCAACCCATTTCCTTCAATGGGATTTGGACTACGAGTTATGCGAATGTGCTCAACGACATCAAGTTTTTGGAACCATTAGCGGAACAGGCAAATTTTCAGAGACACTTGGGAATCGCCAAAGTGATCAAGGCTTATGTATTGATGACGTTGGTGGATAATTTCAATGATGTACCTTATTCTGAGGCCTTGGATCCTAATAACTTTAATCCAAAATATGACTCAGGACCAGCGGTATACGCGGCTGCGCTTGAGGCTTTGACTCAGGCAAGGGGACATTTTACTGCAACAACGGTAGGTGCTCCACAGGATTTGTTCTATGGTGGTGTTTATGCCAACTGGATCAAATTGATCAATACCTTGGAATTGAAATACCACTTGAACAGAAAATTGATTGACGCCGCAGGAAGTGCTGCTGCCATCAATGCTTTGATAGTGAGAAATGATTTCATCCAGCCAGGTCAGGAATTTGTGTTCCGATATGGGACCAACCTCACAGATCCTGATTCACGTCATCCTAGTTTTGGAGGTAATTATACACCTTCAGGTGCAGGAGATTATATGTCTACTTGGTACATGTATGCATTGACTGAAAGTAAAGTTTCGGGGGGAAATCCACTTATTGATCCCCGTGCGAGGTTCTATTTCTATCGTCAGCAATTAGTCAACCCAACCAATCCTCAGTTTTTAAGGTGTGTGGGAGAATTCGCTCCAGGACATTATTTGGCAGGCGGATTTCCATTCTGCTTACCCGGAACAAGAGGTTATTGGGGTAGGGATCACTTGAACGGCGAAGGTATTCCACCTGATGGCTTATTACGGACCACATGGGGAGTCTATCCTGCGGGTGGTCGATATGATAATGATACAGGTGCCCAAATCAGTCCATCAGGAGCAGCGGCTGGCTCACAAGGTGCAGGTATTCAGCCTATCATGTTGCCTGCTTTTGTTGATTTCATGTTGTCAGAGGCTGCGCAGACCATACCGGGTGTAACAGGTGATGCAAAGGCATTATTGTTAAGTGGAATTACCAAATCGATCAATTATGTAAGAGCTTTTAGCCTTGCATCCTCCACCACTGAAGCTGCTGCAATTAATTCTTACCTTCCGCAAGCCACATTCACAACACAATCTACAAATTACATTAACTATGTGACTGCGGAATTTGATGCAGCCCCGGCAAATAGGAAGATGTTTGTGATTGGAAGAGAATATTGGATTGCGCTTCATGGAAGTGGCAATGAGGCTTACAACCTTTACAGAAGAACTGGTCAACCTGACGGAATGCAACCATCTTTGTTGCTTGATGCTGGGGATTTTCCAAGATCCTTCTTTTATCCAAACAACCATGTTGCTACCAATACCAACGCGGTTCAGAAGGCTTCACAAAGGCTAAGGGTATTTTGGGATACCAATCCTGAAGGAAACGGTTGGGTTAATTAATTCTCTAAATGATCGATATTATGAAAATGATAAAATATAGTTTCGGATTGATCGTGACATTGATGTTGTTCATCACGTCTTGTGCCGATTTTGTCGAGCCTAATATTCCTTATGCCACCTTCAACAATGGGGCATATTTGAGGACAATAGCTAGGACAAGCACCTCTTTTAATTTCTTTGATTTGGCCAATGGCAAATTTGATATTACTGTAGAGGCTGTCGACAATGAAAATGGCGCCACTGTACAAACAGTGGAAGTAAGGGTGAGGCATAGAAGATTGGTACCGGGTGTGGGATTACAGTATATCCCTGCGGCTGGTGCCAACAACCTTGTAAACGATGTGCTTGTCAAAACTTTGACACTTGCTGATTTTAAACCAAATGACAAATCAAAATTTCTGAGGGCAGGCATTTTAATTACTTCGGCTGAAACATTGACTGCACTTGGAGTAACAGCAGCTCAGATAAACGGTGGTGATGCGTTTGAATACAGATTGAAATTGACAGATAAATTTGGCAGGGTATTCAATGATATCAATGCCAGTGGTGATGTCAAAGGCGGTGCTTTTTTCGCATCTCCATTCTTGTATAACGTTTCTGTAGTTTGTCCATCTGATTTAGGCGGAACCTTTCAATATTCATCGTCTGAAATGGATTCAGCGTTTGGATCCTGTCCTGGAACAATAACAGGAAATGTAACATTTACTCCTGTGGCAGGTTCCACTTCTTATACAGTTTCTGATGCTACTTTTGGTCTATGGGCTTGTTATGGTGACACCTTTGGTGGAAATGTTAGGCTCAATGATGCCTGCGGTGTATTGTCTTTCTCAGGTACGGATAAGTACGGTGACTCTTATACCTTTAACTTCATCAGTGTTACACCTGCTGAGCTAACATTTACATGGAAAAACTCATCCAATGAAACGGGCAGAGTAGTGTTAAAATCCAATGTGGGCAAACCATGGCCTCCAGGATTGAGATAAATTTAAATTATAATCTAATTGAAAAGCAGCATCTTCGGATGCTGTTTTTTTTTGTCTTTTCGTCAATTCAGTTTTAGATTCAGCCTCTGTATTTTATTCGTATGAGGTGGAATCAGATTGAAAAAAAATATTACATTTGGGAAAACGAATATACAGTTTTTAAATGTCTTTTTTTGAACTTACATTTGTCTGATTGACAATAATAACAATGGACAAATTTTCCTTTATCGCAAATGCACATGTGGCTTACATAGATGAGTTATATGCAGATTACAGAAACAACCCAGAATCAATAGACCCAAGTTGGAAGGATTTTTTTAATGGGTTCGATTTCGCAGTGACCAAATATGGTGAAGATGCTTCGACTGTAGCTGCTCCAAAAAATGGGGAATCTTCTAAAGAAGCTGTGAATGGCTCCTTGCTTACCCCCGGGACTATCATGGATATGGAGCAATTGCCGAAAGAAATTAAAGTCAGGGCTTTGATCCATGCTTACAGATCTAGGGGTCACCTCAGATCCAAAACCAATCCTGTAAGGGAAAGGAGAGACAGGAAAGCATTGTTGGATATTGAGGATTTTGGATTAAGTCAAAATGACCTCAATACAGAATTTCAGGCAGGGAAAGAAATTGGGATTGGTACGGTAAAACTGTCAAAACTGATCGAATCCATGAAAATCATTTATGAGGGAGCCATTGGTTTTGAATATACCTACATCAGAGATCCTGAGATGTTGGATTGGTTAAAGACCAAGTTTGAAATGGAAGCCCTGTCTTTCAATCCAACCGTAGAAGCCAAGAAAAGGATTCTTTTTAAACTGAACCAAGCCGTAGTTTTTGAAAATTTCTTGCATACCAAATACCTTGGACAAAAGCGATTTTCACTTGAAGGCGGTGAAAGTACCATTCCATTTTTGGACGCTGTCATCAATTCCGCCGCAGATCTTGGGGTAGAAGAAGTAATGATTGGTATGGCCCACAGAGGAAGACTCAATGTGCTTTCCAATATCATGGGAAAAACATACGAGCAGATTTTTTCGGAATTTGAAGGTACAGCGAAGCCTGACCTGACTATGGGCGATGGTGATGTCAAATACCACATGGGTTATTCCAGTGATATCATTACAACAGGTAATAAAAAAGTTAACCTAAAACTCGCACCTAACCCTTCACACCTCGAGGCAGTCAATCCCGTAGTTGTTGGATTTTTGAGGGCAAAGATTGATTCTCAGCATCAGAATGATTCCAATAAGGCACTACCAATATTGATCCATGGAGATGCGGCAGTTGCCGGTCAGGGGATCGTCTATGAGGTGACCCAGATGGCAGGCTTGAAAGGCTATAATACGGGAGGAACCATCCATTTTGTTATCAATAATCAGGTGGGATTTACCACTGATTTTGATGATGCAAGGACTTCAATATATTGTACAGATGTAGCCAAAATCATCGATGCTCCTGTAATCCACGTCAATGGAGACAATGCCGAAGCGGTAGTTTTTGCAGCCAATATTGCAGCGGAATTCAGGCAAAAATATAGAAAAGACATTTTCATAGACATGGTATGCTACAGAAGGCATGGCCATAACGAGTCCGATGAGCCAAAATTCACCCAGCCGGAACTTTACAATATCATCTCCAAGCACCCTAACCCACGTGAAATCTATGTCAAGAGATTGACTGAAAGAGGCGATATAGACGCAGAGATTGCAAGGGTGATGGATGAAGAATTTAGACAATTGCTTCAGGACAGGTTGAATATGGTCAAAGAGAAACCTTTGCCCTACCAGTTTACCAAATTTGAATCCGAATGGCAATCACTTAGAAGATCCACTCCTGAGGATTTTGACCAATCCCCGGAAACTGGTGTTTCCATCGAAAAAATCGAAAAAGTAGCGGAGGCGGTTACTACCATTCCGAAGGGATTCAGGCCGATCAAGCAGATTGAAGTACAGCTGAAACAGAGGAAAGACATGTATTTCACAGCCAAATCCCTCAATTGGGCAGCAGCGGAATTGCTGGCTTATGGATCCTTGCTTCTAGAAGGTAAAACAGTGAGAATCACCGGTCAGGATTGTCAAAGAGGAACATTCTCTCACCGACATGCGGTAGTCCATGATGCGAATTCTAACAAGCCCTTTAACTTCTTAAAAGAACTGAAAGACAGCAAAGGGCAGTTTCATATTTATAATTCCCTGCTTTCGGAATATGCGGTGCTAGGTTTTGAATATGGCTATGGCATGGCCAATCCGCATTCACTCACGATCTGGGAAGCACAATTCGGAGATTTCGCGAATGGTGCACAAACGATGATTGACCAGTTTATTTCTTCAGGAGAATCCAAATGGGGAAAAATGAACGGCATAGTCATGTTGTTGCCACACGGGTATGAAGGTCAGGGTCCAGAGCATTCCAATGCCAGGCCAGAAAGATTTCTTCAGCTTTCTGCAGAATACAACATGGTGGTAGCCAACATCACAGAGCCTTCCAACTTCTTCCATTTATTGAGAAGACAACAGACCTGGGATTTCAGAAAGCCTTGCGTAGTCATGTCTCCCAAATCTTTATTGAGACATCCAAAGGTTGTTTCTCCATTGGAGGAGTTCACAAAAGGCAGCTTTAGGGAGATTTTATTGGATAAATCAGTAAAAGCCGAAGAAGTAAAGCGGGTCTTGTTGTGTTCAGGCAAGATTTTTTATGACCTTGACGAAGTTAGAGAGAAAGAAAAAGTGTCCGATGTGGCTATCATTCGGATCGAGCAGCTACATCCTCTACCTAAAAAACAGATTTTGGAAGCCCTTCAGTCATATAAAGGTGCCGAAATCGTATGGGTACAGGAAGAACCAGAAAATATGGGTTATTGGAATTATATTCTGAGAATGCTTTATAAGGAGATTCCGATGGAAATCATTGCCAGAAAGCCATCTGCTTCCCCGGCCACAGGCTACAATAAAGTCCATGTGGATGAACAGGGTAAGATTGTAAGAAAGGCTTTGAAACTTTCCTAATCCACCTTTTGCACTGGAAAATTTCCTTGAACAGTGGATTGATTTAGGATATCAAGAAAAATTTGGCCGATTAGGCCTAAAAGAAATAAAACAATGAACCTAGAAATGAAAGTCCCCACTGTAGGGGAGTCAATAACCGAAGTAACCATTGGTCAGTGGTTTAAAAAAGACGGTGATCAAGTCCAGATGGATGAGGTAATCTGTGAGTTGGAATCTGACAAAGCTACTTTTGAGCTGACAGCAGAAGCTGCCGGTACTTTGAAAATCAAAGCCCAAGAAGGGGACACTTTGGAAATCGGAGCAGTTATTTGTGTGATCGATACCATATCAAATTCAGAAAGCAAAGAAGAAAAATCTACAGTTATGGAAGCATCAAAATCAAGCCAAGGAGGCAAAACAGGGGAAATCAAAGATATGATTGTACCTACTGTCGGGGAATCAATCACTGAAGTGACATTGGCATCATGGTTGAAAGCCGATGGTGATTATGTGACTTTGGATGAAATCATCGCTGAAGTGGACTCCGACAAGGCTACTTTTGAATTGCCTGCTGAAGCCAATGGAATCCTCCGCCATGTTGCCAAAGAAGGGGATACTTTAGAAATCGGTGGCTTGATCTGTAAAATCGAAGTAGTCGAAGGTGGTGCTCCGGCGACAGCTGCTTCTGCTCCCGCTGAAACAGAATCCGCTAAAACAGCTCCATCGGGAAATGAAACCTATGCCACCGGCCATGCATCTCCTGCTGCAGCCAAAATTATTGCCGAAAAAGGCCTTAATACTGGTGATGTCAAAGGAACAGGAATAGACGGACGCATCACCAAAGAGGATGCAATGAGTGCAGAAGCCAAACCTAAAGAAGCTCCAAAAGCTGTTGAGGTGAAACCTGTAGCTCCGAAGGCAGAAGCACCTTCTGCTCCCAAAATAGCCGGCAGCAGAGAAAGTAGGAGAGAAAAAATGACCTCTTTGCGAAGAACTGTTTCCAGAAGATTGGTGGCCGTGAAGAATGAGACTGCCATGCTGACCACTTTCAATGAAGTCAACATGGGTCCAATCATGGATATCCGTAAGAAATACAAAGATCAGTTTAAGGAAAAGCACGGCGTCAACCTTGGCTTCATGTCGTTCTTTACCAAAGCTGTTTGCGTGGCACTTCAGGAATGGCCCGCTGTCAATGCCATGATCGATGGCAACGAAATCATCTACAATGATTTCTGCGACATTTCCATCGCTGTTTCTGCACCAAAAGGATTGGTCGTGCCAGTCATCAGAAATGCAGAAGCCATGTGCTTTGACCAAATCGAAAAAGAAGTGGTAAGATTGGCTGTCAAAGCAAGAGACAACAAATTGTCGATAGAAGAGATGACCGGCGGTACCTTTACCATCACCAATGGTGGAGTTTTTGGTTCCATGATGTCCACTCCGATCATCAATGCGCCTCAGTCCGCCATTCTCGGCATGCACAATATCGTAGAGAGACCGATGGCTGTCAATGGCGAAGTCAAAATTTTGCCAATGATGTACCTTGCCCTTTCTTACGACCACAGAATCATCGACGGCAGAGAGTCAGTCAGTTTCTTGGTACGCGTCAAGCAATTACTCGAAGATCCGACAAGACTGCTTTTTGGAGTTTAAGGGAAGTATAAAGGATCAATGGTGAGGAAGAAGTAGGAGAGTAGGAGGTAAAAGGTGAGAAGTAAGAGGTGAAATTGAGTACAAAGTATCATGTACCAAGAACCAGGTATTTAAATAGTCGAATAAATTAGGTCCTTGAGAAAGTATAGGAGTGAAGGAAATTTAAAATTCAGTTAAATTATCCCTTCACTAAAATCCCAAGGAAAATGCACAGATATAAAGAGTTGAAAGTTTGGCAAAAGGCCATTGACTTAGCAGTTGAGGTTTACAAGCTCACTGAGAAACTGCCGAAAGATGAAAGATTCGGTTTGATAAGCCAAATGAATCGGGCGGTGGTTTCAATTCCTTCCAATATTGCTGAGGGTGCAGGTAGAAACGGCAAAAAAGAATTCCATAATTTCTTAGGAATTGCTCTTGGATCTTCAATCGTATTGGATACGCAAATGGTGATATCAAATCGCCTGAATTATCTGAATGATGAGGATTTCAAAAATATTGAAAAAGAATTGAAGCATGTGCAAAATATGATTGTAAAGCTTAAAATGAGTTTGAACATTTATACTTAATTCGAATCTTGATCCGGAATACATCAGCAAGATTTAAATATACTTGGTACATTGTACTTAGTACTTGGTACTATATATATCAACAAAATTCAATCTTCAGTGATACCAAGTCTCACGTTTTGTGTCTCATCCCGATAGCTCGGGACTAAAATCTAAAATAAATGTACGACGTCATAGTAATCGGTTCAGGCCCGGGAGGATACGTAGCAGCCATCAGGGCGGCACAATTGGGTATGAAAACCGCCATCATTGAGAAATACCCCACGCTCGGAGGAACATGCCTCAATGTAGGCTGTATCCCTTCCAAAGCACTTTTGGACTCTTCCGAGCATTATCATAATGCTGCCCATACTTTTAAAACCCACGGCATCAACCTCAGCAACTTGGAGGTTAACCTGGAGCAGATGATTGCACGCAAAGCTGATGTGGTCAAGCAAAACGTGGATGGCATCCAGTTTTTGATGAAGAAAAACAAAATCGATGTACACCACGGTTTGGGTTCTTTTGTAGATGCCACTACCGTCAAAGTCACCAAAGACGACGGTTCATCTGAAGAAATCAAAGGAAAAAATATCATCATTGCGACAGGTTCAAAGCCTGCTTCTTTGCCATTTATCAAAATCGACAAGGACAGGGTCATCACCTCTACCGAAGCTTTGAAACTGAAAGAAATCCCCAAGCACATGATCGTCATCGGCGGCGGAGTGATCGGAATGGAATTGGGTTCTGTCTATGGCAGGCTCGGTGCAAAAGTATCTGTAGTAGAATACCTCGATGCCATCATTCCTTCCATGGACCGCACGATGGGCAAAGAACTTCAGAAGTCTTTGAAGAAATTGAATTTCGACTTTTACCTGAAACACAAAGTGACGGCTGTGGAAAACACAGGAAAAGAGGTCATCGTCAAAGCAGAAAACAGCAAAGGGGAAACCATCGAAATTGTAGGCGATTATGTCTTGGTTTCCATTGGGAGAAAAGCATATACCGAAGGACTGAATGCCGAAGCGGCAGGAGTGAAGATCACGGAAAGGGGATTGGTCGAAGTGGATGCACATCTGCAAACAAATGTCCCAAATATCTACGCCATCGGAGACGTGGTCAAAGGAGCGATGTTGGCGCACAAGGCAGAGGAGGAAGGCGTCTTCGTAGCAGAGACCATCGCCGGACAAAAGCCGCATATCAACTACCTGTTGATCCCTGGAGTTGTTTACACCTGGCCGGAAGTGGCTTCAGTGGGATATACCGAAGAGCAGCTCAAAGAGCAGGGAGTCAAATACAAAACAGGGAAGTTCCCCTTCATGGCCTCAGGCCGCGCAAGGGCTTCCATGGATACGGATGGCGTAGTCAAAGTTTTGGCAGATGCCAATACGGATGAAATCCTCGGAGTACACATGATCGGACCAAGGACTGCCGACATGATTGCTGAAGCGGTTGTTGCTATGGAATTCCGTGCTTCTGCTGAAGACATTGCAAGGATGTCGCATGCGCACCCAACTTACACAGAAGCTTTCAAAGAAGCCTGCTTGGCCGCCACGGACAACAGGGCATTGCATATTTAGAACCTGAACCTTTGAGGTCTTTTTTTGACCTCGAAGGTTTAAAAAAAGACAGAAGACCATCGGTCTAACTTAGTTGAAAAAAACCTGTCAGAATTTAATTCTGACAGGTTTTTTTTTGGATAAAGAATTTCTAATTCTTAAGTTTAACGATGCTCAAACAGATCTGTATAATTTTCTTTTTTCTCATTCATATTCATAGTATTGCCCAAGAGAATCTGAGAAATGATTTTTTGAATCAAATATTTAATACCATTTCAGATGATCCAATAAAGTGTTCCTCAGAAATTCCTGATTGGACTTATCGTAAGGTAAAAGAAGTCTTGGAGACAGACGGCACTGGATTTTCCCCTAAAGGCCAAAACCAAAAATGTGATCTTTCAAATGAAGACCGAAAATTCCTTTTGGACTTAATAGAAAATAAAAAGATCAAGGCTGTCTATGAATATGGATCAAGATTGAGTGTGGCTTCCAATGAGGATAAAAAGAAGTTGGCTAATTGGGAGGGAAGTCAGATTTTCACTTTTTCCGAACCTGTTTTTTTCAGGGACAGTTCAATGGCCCTCTTCTTCCAATATCGATTTTGCGGTTCCAGATGCGGAGAGGGAAGATGGTCTGTCTATTTTAAGGATTCTGGAGAATGGAATGAATGTTTGATTCTTTTAAGCATGGTATCTTGAAATATTTCTTTTGATGAAAAAAGTCGAAGACATTCTCAAACTCGGTGATCCCCGCCTCTATGAAAACTGTGCGGCACTGACCCATGATGAACTTCCTTTGGTAGAAAATTGGGTGAAAGACCTGCACGAAGCCATGGAAGATATCCGGAGAAGATATGGATTTGGGCGGGGGATTGCTGCACCTCAGTTGGGGATCATGAAGCGCTTGTTTTACCTCCATCTCGACAGACCCTATATCATTATCAATCCTGAAATCGTCAATCCAAGTAAAGACATGTTTGAACTTTGGGATGACTGCATGAGTTTCCCGAATCTGCTCGTCAAAGTAAAAAGACACCAAACCCTGACCTTGGAATATTTGGATGAAAATTGGGAAAAGCAGTCTTGGAGCGTCGAGGGTGCGATCTCGGAACTTATCCAACATGAATACGATCACCTAAACGGCGTACTATGCACCATGCGGGCCATTGATGATAAGTCGTTTAAATGGAAAGAATGATTTATGAGGTTACGATAATTACCCCTTGCAGCTCTGCAGCCAGATTGCGCAGCGTTTTTTCTATTTTTTTTGCCTGCTCGATAGAAGGGCTTTTTACTCCTGAGACATATTGTCTTAGCAGCCCTGGATTCATTCCGGCATGTTCAGCTATGGTGGAGATTTTCAGAAAGTCAAACTTCTGAAATAATGCATAGATGTCATATTGGTGAGTGAATTCCACATATTCTGGAGCTAGTTCCTCAAAGTCCCACAAGAGTGCTTTGATTTTAGCTTCCAATTCTGATATAGTTTCAGCAAAGTCTGTGATAAGATTATCGTTGTACACGATTCGTCCCCAAAGTTCCTTGCCCGTCTGTCTTTCGATCGTCAATGGGATTTTTACAATTTCCATTTTTTCCTGCTTGTTATGTGTCTTGTTGTTGTATAGGGTATAGCGAAGTTGGCAAGGGTTACTTAAGTCCCGCTTGTTTCAGAATGGAGTTTAATGTACCTACTGGTATATCCCCTCCATGAATGGGGACAGTTACTTTTCCCGGTTTAGTTGGGTGGACAAGCTGGAGGTGACTTCCCTTTTGTGTTTTTTCTGACCAGCCATCTTGCTTGAGTAACTTCAGCAAGTCTTTAATTTTCATACGGTCAAAGTAGCAAATAAGTTACTTATTTGCAAATGACTCGGCATCTTTTCAGCTAATTATTCATGTAAAATTTTGTCTATTCTCTTTATAAATTGAGAATTAACCCAAACGAGTCACTATATCTTTAGCCCCGCGCAAGGTGCTTTTCTAATTTTTTACTTCAACCAATCGACTATCACCGCCTCCCCTTCGACCAACAGCCCCGAAGTGGGCTGAATAATAATAACCCCGTGCAAGGTGCTCCCCTTGTTTTTATACTTCAACAAATCTCCCTGCACCGCCGCTCGGGGTAATGAGAATGCAATATCTCTGGTTTTTGGGAGCATAAAGGTGAAGTGAGGAATTGTGTTTACTCCAAAAACAAGAATGCCTGATTGATCAGTTCTTTTTAAATTTCTCCCGCTAGCTACCCGCATGTTATTCCACCCTTTTATCCCTTCCATCCGCGTCATCGGGATGTAATTGGAATTACATCGCATATCCTAACCAAAAGGTAAATTTCCCACCTCCAACAAAAAACAGTTCCAAATATTCCGAATTGCAAATTCCACTCCATTCAAATAATCTTTCTGCCCTTTTTTTGGATACGGTCGGGCTACTTAAAATTATTTCCCTAATTTTGGACCAATTTAGCCGTAAGTATTTAAACCTCTTAAAACCTCTTTTGGAATGCCTAAGGAAACTAGCATCAAGCACACACTCATCATCGGTTCAGGACCCATTGTCATCGGTCAGGCATGCGAATTTGATTACGCCGGTTCGCAAGCTGCAAGGTCCCTCAGGGAGGAAGGTATCAAAGTCACTTTGATCAATTCCAACCCTGCCACGATCATGACGGACCCCGTGACTGCCGACAATGTGTATTTGCTGCCTCTCGACAAGAAATCCATCATCAAAATCCTCCAAGAGCATCCGGATATCGATTCGATTTTGCCTACTATGGGCGGACAGACTGCGCTGAACCTTGCCATTGATTGTGATAAATCAGGCATTTGGAAAAAATACGGTGTCAGGATGATCGGTGTTGACATCGATGCTATCGACACTGCCGAGAACAGAGAAAAATTCAAAGCGCTGATGGAAAAAATCGGGGTAGGTGTTTGTAAAGGAGACACGGCTACTTCTTTCCTTCAGGGAAAAGAAATCGCCCAGGAAATCGGTTTTCCCCTTATCATCAGAGCATCCTACACCCTCGGGGGTGCAGGTGGTGCTTTTGTAGAAAAAGAAGAAGATTTTGAAAAAGCCCTTGTTGCCGGACTTCAAGCTTCACCTGTCCATGAGGTGCTCATTGAGCAAAGTATTACAGGTTGGAAAGAATATGAACTCGAGGTCATGAGGGACAATATCGGCAACATGATTGTCATCTGTTCCATCGAAAACTTTGATCCGATGGGCGTGCATACCGGGGACTCCATCACCGTGGCGCCGGCGATGACATTGCCGGATACGGTTTACCAAAGGATGAGGAATTATGCCATCACGATGATGAACAGCATCGGGACCTTTGCCGGAGGCTGCAATGTGCAGTTCTCAGTCAGTCCTGACAATACCCAGATTATCGGAATTGAAATCAACCCAAGGGTATCCCGTTCTTCTGCATTGGCCTCCAAAGCCACAGGTTATCCGATTGCCAAAGTAGCGGCAAAGTTGGCCATAGGTTATAACCTTGATGAGCTGACCAATTCCATCACTGGAAATACTTCTGCGTTTTTTGAACCTGCCATTGATTATGTGATTGTCAAAATCCCAAGATGGAACTTTGACAAATTCAAAGGTGCTGACAGGAGATTGGGATTGTCCATGAAAGCTGTCGGTGAGGTGATGGGTATTGGGCGCAATTTTCAGGAAGCTTTGCAAAAAGCCTGTCAATCTCTCGAGATCAAAAGAAATGGATTGGGTGCCGATGGCAAAGAACTCCGCGACCAACAGAAGATTTTATATAGCCTTGCCAACCCAAGTTGGGACAGGCTTTTCCATATTTACGATGCCTTCAAATTGGGCATTTCCTTCAGGACCATCCATGACCTGACCAAAATCGACAAGTGGTTCCTCAGGCAGATTGAAGAACTCATCCACGTCGAGGACCAGATCAGCAAATTCAACCTCAATACCATTCCAAGGGAATTGATGGACACAGCCAAGAAAAAAGGTTATGCGGACCGTCAGTTAGCCCATCTATTGGGTTGTTTGGAGAGTGAAGTCTTCACCAAACGCTATGACGAAATGGGCATCAAGCGGGTTTACAAACTCGTAGATACCTGCGCTGCGGAATTTGATGCACAGACTCCTTATTACTATTCCACTTTTGGAGAAGAAAATGAATCTCCGGTTTCCAAAAGGAAAAAGGTGGTGGTTTTGGGTTCAGGGCCAAACAGGGTAGGACAGGGGATTGAGTTTGATTACTCCTGTGTCCATGGTGTTTTGGCTGCCAAAGAATGCGGCTATGAAACTATCATGATCAACTGCAACCCTGAAACGGTTTCTACGGATTTTGACATTTCTGACAAGCTTTATTTTGAGCCGGTCTTTTGGGAACATATTTATGAAATCATCCTGCACGAAAAGCCTTTGGGCGTGATCGTGCAATTGGGGGGTCAGACAGCCTTGAAGCTTGCGGAGAAGTTGGATAAATACGGCATCAAGATCATCGGGACAAGTTTCGAAGCTTTGGATTTGGCGGAGGATCGAGGGAGGTTTTCCACTTTGCTAAAAGATAACAATGTTCCTTATCCAGAATTCGGCACCATCCACGATACGGATGAAGCTTTGGAATTATGTAAAACAATTGGATTCCCACTTCTGGTAAGACCATCTTATGTACTCGGTGGCCAAGGAATGAAAATTGTCATCAATGAAAAAGAACTCGAAGAGCATGTTGTAACAGTGTTGCGGGATATTCCAAACAATGAGATCCTTTTGGATCATTTCTTGGAGAATGCCATTGAAGCAGAAGCAGACGCAATCTGTGATGGAGAAAATGTATACATCATCGGCATCATGCAGCATATCGAGCCGGCAGGAATCCACTCTGGAGATTCCTACGCGGTATTGCCTCCTTATAATCTTGGCGACTATGTAATGCGTCAGATTGAAACCTACACCAATAGAATTGCATTGGCGCTTAGAACAGTTGGTTTAATCAATATTCAATTTGCGATCAAAAACGACAAGGTCTATGTCATCGAAGCCAATCCACGGGCATCCAGGACTGTTCCTTTCATTTGCAAAGCCTATCAGGAACCTTATGTCAATTATGCCGTAAAGGTGATGTTGGGTGAGAAAAAAGTAACCGATTTTGAATTCAATCCTGTCAAAAAGGGTTATGCCATCAAAGAACCGATTTTCTCTTTCCACAAATTCCCCAATGTCAACAAAGAATTGGGACCTGAAATGAAGTCAACTGGAGAAGCCATTTACTTCATTGAGGATTTGATGGATGATTACTTCTTGAAGATTTATTCTGAAAGAAACCTTTACCTTAGTAGATAAAGAGCCGAGAACCGAGAGCCGAGAACCAAGATTTGTCTTGATTCTCGCTTCTAAAATCTAAAAGTCTAAAAAATGGGATTTATTTTCAAATTTCTTCTGATTGCCATTGCCTTGTCTTGGATCTTCTCCAAGTTGCTACAGTTTTTTGTAAAAAGTAAGCTGAAGCAGTTTGTCAATCATGCCAATGACTTGAAGCGAGAAGATGACAGAAGAAGAAAGCCTCCTGGGGCAAATGTCAATGTCGACCATATTCCAAAAGAATATGAACAGCAAAGGACAAAAGAAATCAAAGGCGGAGACTATATCGACTATGAAGAGGTGAAGGAATAATCCTTCACTTTTTTAATTTTTAATGGAATCCCATTCCGACTTAAGGCTTGAGAGGATTTTTGAAACTTCCTGAATCGTCTCTACCACAACAGTTTTATTTTCCTCATTAAGGACAGTCAACAATTCGACACCTGTGGAGGTGGCCACCAAATTCTTAAAGTCAAGATTCAGGCCTACCCCTTTTAACGCGTGTCCGGTTTGCTTTACCCCATGCAAGTTATTCTCATCGAGGTGATTGATCAGAGTCAATTGAAGTTTCTCAATATTTGAGATACTTACCTCTAGCAATTCCTTATAAAACTCAGGATCGGAAAGCCTATATTCTTCAAATTTGGAGGAAGCAAGAATTTGGGAGGAATCAGGGGAAGAGTTCAGGTATTTTTCGATCATTCCTGATATATCCGAAACCAACACAGGTTTGCTCAAATAATCATCCATGCCAGCTTCAAGACAGCGTTGGTGTTCACCTTTAACAGTTCCCGCCGTCAATGCCACTATTGGGGTCCTGACATCTTTTTCTATTTTCCTGATTTCTTTTGTTGCCTCATAGCCGCTCATTTCAGGCATTTGAATGTCCATAAAAATCAAGTCAGGCTTTTCTTTTTTGTACTCTTGCAAAGCTTCTAGGCCATTGAATGCTTCAAAAACCCGAGAGCTCGGTAATAACTTTTTTACAATAGCTTTGGCGAGTAACATATTGACGGGATTGTCATCTACGAGCAAAATTTTAAAAACCATAGTAGATCCATGATCCTTTTTCGAATTAGACGTCAAGTTACTGCCGTGCATTTTCTGCTCGCTTTTTGAAATGACCATTTCTTCCGACACAGGCATATCAAGCTTGAAATAAAACTTACTTCCTTTGCCAAGGGCAGTTTGAAGTTCGAGTTTGCTTTCCATCAACTCCAGTAATTTGCTACAGATCGTAAGTCCGAGTCCTGTTCCTCCGTATTTTCTTGTGGTCGAATTGTCTTCCTGCGCAAAAGCTTCAAAAATTGTACGTTCTTTTTCTTTGGAAATACCTATTCCGGTGTCTTGAACTGAAAAAACAATAGGCAAACTACCATCTTGCGAGACTAGGCCATCTACTGTTACAGACAGAATAATCTGCCCTTGATGGGTAAATTTCCCTGCATTGCTCAAGAGATTGATCAATATTTGTTTGATCCGGGTAGAATCGACAAAAACAGATTTTGGAAGTTTTTCATCGAGAACTAGGTCAAGCTTTAGGTTTTTTTCACTTGTAGTTGGGTGGATGATTTTTAAAGTGTCGGTGGCCAAGTCTTTGATATTGACCCATTCAGGACTCAATTCAAGCTTCCCTGCTTCGATTTTTGAAAAATCCAAAATGTCGTTTATCAAATCGAGGAGGAGTGTGCCTGACTGTAAGATGGATTTTAAAAATCCTTTCTGATTTTCATCCAGGTTGGTTTTCATCAATAAGTCAGAAAAACCAATTACACCGTTTAGAGGAGTTCTGATCTCATGGCTCATATTGGCCAAAAATTCAGATTTGGCTATACTCGCTTCATTGGCAGCTTCCATGGATTTAACAAGATTACGCTCCATGTTTTTTCTTTCGATGGCATTGGAAATACTGTCCGCAAAACTTATGAGCAACGCTGTCTCTGCCTCACTCCACTTCCTCTCATTAGTACAATCATCAAATCCAACAAAACCCCAAAAGTAATCCTCAACATAGATTGGGATAAGGAGAATGGATAGGATATCCTGGCTCTGCAACAATTCCTTTAACTCCGGATCATCCTCCATATTATCCACAATAGCCTGATAAAGGTTGCTTTGGGCCATCACCCTAGAGCCCTCTCCAAAAAGCCCAATCGGTAATCCCTGAAGATTAGGATTATCTATTTCAGCCGGAACACCCGATGCACTCCATTCAAATCGCTGTGAACTTAAAATATTCCCGTTTTCATCCAGACTATTTTCAAAAAGGTAAGCCCTATCTACTCCTGCACCATCTCCAAGTAAGGTAATCGCTTTTTGGGTGGCTGTGGCAAAATCATGGTTGGAGAGCAATTCCTTGGTTGCAAAAGCAATTGAGGTAAGCATTTTTTCATTTCTGATAAGGTTGCTGTTGACATTTTGTAGTGTCAATTCGTTTGCCTTAATCAAATCCTCAGTGGATTTTTGCTCAGTGATATCCCTTAAAAAAAGATACTGGAAGTTAGGCGCATCTATACCCACTGTTTCCTCTACAATACTTTTTAGATAAATCTCAAAAGTTTTTCTCTCATTAGGGAGGTATAATTCAATTTTCTTATTGGGTGAATTGGAATGAAACAAGTCCTCAAACTCTTTGGAGACCTCTTCCAGCTGACTTCTTTTGTAGATTTTTCGTGGACTTAATTTTGAGAAAAATTTTCTTGCCGTATAATTCATCGCCACTACGTCCCCAAGCCTATCTAAAATCAGAATCCCGTCAGAGATGTTTTCAAAAATAGTTTTGAATGCTATTGGATTGGCTCGAAATAGTTGGTATTGAAACAATGCCCAAAACAATGTGACTCCACTTATAGCCAAGCAAAAAGGAACAGGATCAAGTCCAAATGGATAAAATCCGAAGACTACAAATAAGTAAGCAATCCATGGGATTAAAGTTCCAAAAAACATAATCAGTACCTGTCCCCTATAAATCTCAGGGATAGAAAAAAGCATCCTGAAAAGCAGAAGATTGGAGAATATGATCAAGATTGAGTTGTAACTCGCATACATCCAGTGAAGTATTCCCCTATCGAGGGAAACCGACATAAAATATAAATTATTTGCTGCCGAAATTTCCTTGTAAAAAAGGTTGTGGTAATCGTTGGTAAATACCATCAAAAGGAAAAATGCAGATATCCCAAAAATCAAAACGAGCCAGTTTTTATTTATAAGCTTTGCCCGGTCTGTGTATTTTAAAACAAAAAGAAACAAAAACGGAGTAACGAAAGCACCCCCCAAATACTCCAAAATATAGAATAATTTTATTCCTTCAGGTGTAATAGAAAGTAACTCAATGCCGTAAAAAAACGAATAAACGAAGCAGCTTAATAGGAAAAATGCAAAATAGCGTTCTCCGTGCTTGTTATTTTTGTTAAAAGAAAAAAATGCCAATACCAAAAACAGCAAACTCGTCAGAAATATTGGAGTAGCAAATGGGTTAAAAGAAAATTGAATGTTCATAAAATGCTTATGTTCAAAAGAAAAAGAATTTGTCTTCTGGGGTTCAGGTGATTAAACATAGTAAAAATAATTCTTTTACCTTCTTAAAAAAACATTATTATGCCAAATTTAATTATTACAAAATTGTTGGTTTGATTAAAGAAACTTTCATTTATAAAAGTAACCAAAATGAAAATTATAGTATTTATTATTTTGTCGGTACCAAGAAAGGATACCCATTATCTCAGGTTTCCCACACCTTAGAAGTACACGTAACTATATAGATTGAAGAAAAATTATGACAATAAGGCTGATTATTGCAGCCTTTTCTTGATTTTTCAGACATTTTTTCAGCTTTTTATAGTTTTTATGTTTTGGTTAATGATTTGATGAAGTGTCTGAGAGACTCTTTCTGATGCTCAAAAAATGCTTTAACCAACCTAACCAACTATAAAATGGACTTTAAACAATTCACCATCAAATCGCAGGAAGCCATTCAAAAAGCTGCTGAGCTTGCCATGGCCGAACAGCAACAGGCCATAGAACCGGCACATATCCTGAAAGGTATTTTCTCCGAAGATGAAAATGTCACAGATTTTATTTTCAAAAAGCTCAATGTCAACAAAGGTCTTATTGCGCAAAAAACAGATGACATCATCAAATCTTTGCCCAAAGTAAGCGGTCAGCAACCCTATCTTTCAAACGCCTCAAACCAGGTATTGGCCAAAGCAAAGGATTATCTCAAAAACTTCGGGGATGAATTCGTAGCCATCGAGCATTTATTGTTGGCCATATTAGGGGGATCGGACAAAACGGCCCAATTATTAAAAGACAATGGTCTATCGGAAAAACCGCTTATTGAATCAATCAAGGAACTAAGAAAAGGAAATAAAGTGACTGACCAAAACGCAGAATCTAAATATCGGGCTTTGGAGAAATACTCCAAAAACCTGAATGAACTGGCCAAAAAAGGGAAAATTGATCCTGTCATCGGAAGGGATGAGGAGATCAGAAGAGTCTTGCAGATTTTGGCAAGACGAACCAAAAACAATCCGATTCTCCTTGGTGAGCCGGGTGTAGGAAAAACTGCCATCGTGGAAGGACTGGCACAAAGGATCGTCAGCGGTGATGTGCCCGAAAATCTTAAATCAAAATTGCTCATATCTCTTGACATGGGTTTGTTGGTGGCAGGCGCCAAATACAAGGGAGAGTTTGAAGAAAGATTGAAAGCAGTGATCAAGGAAGTCACTGACTCCGAAGGTGAAATCATCCTATTTATTGATGAAATCCATACCCTGATCGGCGCTGGAGGCGGAGGAGAAGGTGCGATGGATGCCGCCAATCTGCTGAAGCCTGCTCTGGCAAGAGGAGAATTGCATGCCATCGGAGCCACAACTTTGAAGGAATATCAAAAATACATTGAGAAAGACAAAGCCCTTGAAAGGAGGTTTCAATCAGTGCTGGTCGATGAACCGGATGCAGCTGATGCCATTTCGATCCTTAGAGGGATCAAAGACAAATATGAACTTCACCATGGTGTGAGGATCAAAGATGATGCTGTCATTGCAGCCGTAGAGCTTTCCCAACGCTATATCTCGGATAGGTTTCTTCCTGACAAAGCCATCGACTTGATGGATGAGGCCGCCGCCAAACTGAGAATGGAAATAGATTCCCTTCCCCAAGAGCTTGACGAACTCAACAGAAGAATCATGCAACTCGAAATCGAAAGGGAAGCAATTCGAAGGGAAAACAACAAAGACAAAGAAACAGTCCTGAGCAAGGAGATCGCAGAACTCGGGGAAAAAAGGCAAAGTGTAAAAGCCAAATGGGAAAGTGAAAAAGCGGTGATCGTCGGTATCAGAAATGAAAAAGAGAATATTGACAAACTGAAACTCGAAGCTGAACAAGCCGAAAGAGCAGGAGATTTCGGGAAAGTCGCGGAAATCAGGTACGGCAAAATTGTTGAATCTGAGAAAAGACTCGAAGGATTCAAATTCCAGCTTGAGGAAATGCAGCAAGGTTCGCCGTTATTGAAAGAAGAAGTAGACAATGAAGACATAGCCGCTGTAGTTTCCAAATGGACTGGCATACCGCTTTCCAAAATGATCCAAAGTGAAAGGGAAAAACTCCTACACCTAGAGGACGAACTTGGCAAAAGAGTTGCCGGACAACAGGAAGCCATTGTTGCCCTTTCGGATGCTGTCAGAAGAAGCCGGGCAGGATTACAGGATCCGAGAAGGCCGATTGGTTCCTTTATCTTTATGGGTACCACAGGCGTCGGAAAAACCGAATTGGCGAAAGCCTTGGCAGAATACCTCTTCAATGATGACAATGCCATGGTGAGAATTGACATGTCTGAATACCAGGAAAGGCACTCCGTCAGCCGCTTGGTGGGAGCGCCTCCGGGATATGTGGGCTACGATGAAGGAGGTCAATTGACCGAAGCAGTAAGGAGAAAGCCCTATTCTGTGGTACTATTGGACGAAATTGAAAAAGCCCATCCTGATGTATTCAATATCCTGCTTCAGGTGTTGGATGATGGTAGATTGACTGATAACAAAGGAAGGATTGCCAACTTCAAGAATACAATTATCATCTTGACTACCAACATCGGTTCTCATTTGATCCAAGAACGCTTTGCCGAAATGGAAGAATGGAACAAAGAGGAAATCATGGCGAAGACCAAAGCTGAAGTTTACGATTTACTCAAGAAATCCGTCAGACCTGAATTCCTCAACAGGATCGATGAGACGATCATGTTTGAACCGCTTAATAAAAAAGTGATCCGAAAAATCGTCGATATCCAGTGGAGAGAAATCCAACAGCGATTGGCAGAATCCAATATCGAGATAGATGCTACTAAGGAAGTTTTGGATCATTTGGGAGAAGTTGGATTTGACCCGAACTTCGGTGCAAGGCCTTTGAAGAGAACCATTCAAAAGTTGATTCTGAATGAACTTTCCAAGCAGATTCTATCCGGATATATCAAAAACGATTCTGCGGTTTTGGTAGATTTGGATGCTGAAAGTCAAGTCTATTTCAAGAATGTAGAGCATGCCGAGATGGTATAACCCACTGGATTGTAAAAGTCAAACAATAAATAAAACCTGCACGGAATCAGATTCTGTGTAGGTTTTTTGTTTGGTCCCCAAACCAATATCTTCGGATCAGGTTTACATCCTGAATCAACAAATCAAAATATATGCTATTCACTCAAAAGAATTCAGTAGAGGAAGTTTTTCAAACAGTAAAGCATGAACTGCACCGTGGCGCATTGGACGCCAAGCATCCTTTTCGTTTTGTTACGCTTGCAACACAATCAGAAAATGGAGTTGATGCCCGGTATGTGGTTCTCCGAACTATCGATCAAGAAATGAATTTTTTTGTTTTTACAGATGCGCGGAGCTCAAAAGTGGCTCACCTGCACACCAATCCAGATATGGTTCTTTTGTTTTATCATCCTCACAAACGCACCCAAGTCAAGGTGAAAGGCAAAGCAGAAATCATATCGGGAGGGAAGACGAAAGCTGCATTTTGGTCAAACATCCAAGGCGAAGCCCAAAAATCCTACAACCAGATGTTATCGCCCGGCACAGTCATTCGAGATCCAAGTGGGGCCTACAGCTGGAATGAACCTATGACGGATTCAAATTTTACTGTCATCCAAATCAGGCCATTCGAAATCGAAGCGCTACAACTGAATGGGAACGAACATTTAAGAATCCTCTTTTCTTTGGAAGGGAATGATTGGAAAAAAAACTGGATCGCACCCTGAATAATCATTTTGTTTTTGGATAGAGATTTGTTGGAAAATTATTTTGTATTTTCATGATTGACAATTCATCAATCTATGGAAGAAAATATCACTGAAAAGAAAATAAAAGATAAAACGGAAAGAGAGAGACAGACTTTCTTTAGAGTCACTTTCAAAAACAACTGCAACTTGCTTCAGATTGCCGATAATAAGGCAAATATGATCATCAGTATCAATGCACTTGTGATCTCCTCCATTATCGCCATCACCGGCTACGGCACCATTTCCAACCAATTGGATATTAAGGGTCCGCTAACCCTCATTCCGATTTTACTTTTGCTTTGCACCTGCCTATTTTCCACCATTTTGGCAGTGCGTGCAGCTAAACCAAAAATCATTGGCAAAAATCAAAGAACACAGGAAAAGGGAAAATCCAGCATGCTGTTTTTTGGGGAAAGTTCTACCTATAACCTCGAGGAATACCTGGAAGAAATAGACCGTATCCTTCCTTCTAAAAAAGAAATACACCAACAAATGTCCATTGCCCTATTTTACCAAGGCAAAGTTTTGAACAGGAAATACAAACTTCTAGGCTATGCTTACAATGTATTCATTTTAGGATTAGTTGTAGGGGTCATTACTTTTTTGATCTATATGTTGGTGTTCATGTAATTTGATTATGGATTAGGATTGCTTCAGAATTTTAGTTGTGATGAAAAAAATTGAAACCTTATGAAAAAAATATTTTCAATACCCGCATCTCCGGAAGGTTCTTGTTCCAAAAGAACTTTCAAAAATTCAACAAGTAGCCATTCGGAAAATAAGGCTCTTCACTATAAGATAGTGCTCCCAATTTTTATTATTGCTTTTCTTTTTTCAATCTCTGATTCCTTTTCTCAGGAGAAAGAAGACGTTTCCAAACTTTTCAGGAGTGAAGAGGTCTTGGATCTTAAATTGGGCTTTTCATTCAAAGACATCAAGAAATCAGACAAAGAACAAGCTGTATCACAAGAATGGCTTTACTACAAAGACAAAACAGGCGAATGGGATTCCCTGAAAATAGACTTGTTTGCCCGGGGAAACTTCCGAAAAGACCATTGCTTCTTTACACCACTCAAAATCAAGATTGCTAAAAAAGATAGAGAAGGGTCGATTTTTAAAGGCAACAAAACCCTGAAACTGGTCATGCCCTGTCAAAACAACAAGATGGCAGCTGACCTGACTTTAAAGGAATACATGATTTATAAAATGTATGAGGAAGTTACTCCCTATCATTTCCATACAAGATTGGTCAATATCACCCTCACAGACAGAGGCGGAAAGCAGGAAAAATCATTCGAAATCAAAGCATTTCTGATCGAAGATGATTCCGAAATCGCAGATAGGTTTGAAGCAACCATGAAAAAAGAGATGGAGATCAACCCCTTTAGATTTATGGACACAGTCACTATCAGGCAGGAATTTTTCCAGTTTATGATAGCCAATACCGATTGGTCGACAACGGCCCAACATAACGTTGCCGTCATGCAACTGCCCAACAAATCCTACATTCCGCTGTGCTATGATTTTGACATGGCCGGATTTGTAAATGCCCCATATGCCGTGGTCAATCCCCTGATTCCGATCAATTCCGTGACCGAACGGTATTATAGGGGATTATGCAGAGAGGAGGGCTTGTTTCAAAATACAAGGGAACATTACCTGTCCATCGAAAACAACATTTGGAATGCCTACGGCAAAGTCTCCCCCATGCTGAGTCCCAATGAACAGGAGACCACCAAAAAATTCCTGACCGCCTACTTTGACATCCTAAAAAATGACAAAAAATTTAGGGACAATATTTTTTCTAATTGTAGGAAGTAGGGGATAAGCGGCCTAATATTTCTAGCTACCACGACAAAAAAAAGACCCACATTTCAGTGAGTCTTTGGTGGAGGATAACGCCTGCACTACGACAGGCAGGGATTCGAACCGATGACCCCTGCACTGGCAGCGTTTGCTAATTATTTTTTTGAATGCATAAAAAAAAGACCCACATTTCTGTGAGCCTTTGGTGGAGGATAACGGATTCGAACCGATGACCCCTACACTGCCAGCGTAGTGCTCTAGCCAGCTGAGCTAATCCCCCATTTACGTTTTGTTCTAGCCATCCCGATGGCTATCGGGACAATCCCCCTTTTTTAATTGGTCTGCAAATATAGAAATGCTTTTGGATCAGACAAAAGAAAATCACTATTCGGCAGAATAATTTACACGTGTCAGGATACTCCTTCCCAGGGTCACCTCATCGGTATATTCCAATTCTCCGCCGACAGGAATACCGCGTGCAATGGTACTCACATTGACTCCAAATTCCTTGAGCCTTCTGGTAATGAAGAATGAAGTGGTATCCCCTTCCATGGTAGCCGGCAAGGCAAGGATGACCTCTTTTACCTTTTCATTTTCCGGACTATTTGCAATCCTTTGTATCAGCGATTCGATCTGCAAATCATCCGGCCCAATCCCCTGAATCGGGGAAATCACACCGCCTAGGACATGGTAGAGACCGTTATATTGAGAGGTATTTTCGATGGCAAGGACATCCGGGATGTCTTCTACGACGCAGATGATACTTCTTTCCCTCCTTCTTCCCGCGCAGATACTGCAAATCTCAGTATCTGAGATGTTGTGACATAGGCTGCAATACTTGATGTCTTTTCTGAGGGAAAGCAAGGATTTCGTCAGCTCTTCGGTGACGGTTTCTTTTTGCTTGAGGAGATGGAGGGCAAGCCTGAGCGCCGTCTTTTTGCCGATTCCGGGCAGACGGCTGATTTCATTGACTGCTTCTTCAATCAGTTTGGAGGGGAAATTCACTTTTCCTGTAAAAGTTAGACGATGGTAGCTTGGATTCCTGCGTCCAAAATCGCCTCGCACATGGGCTTCAATTTGGAACGGCTACCCTTTTTGACGGAACATTTTCCTTTGTAGTGTATGATCAAAGTGCACTGCTCGGCCTGTTCAGGGCTATGCTGACATACTTTGATAAGGATCTTGGCTACGTGTTCAAAAGTATTGAAATCATCATTAAACACCACCAATTCGCATTCGTCTGTGTCGATCATTTCCTCTACAAGGACCTCGACCTCTTCTAACATGGGATATGTCTGAGTATGGTAATTCATTTTGCAAATTTAATAATTATGGGCAATTTAGCGAAATCTACCCTTAAGCCACTATGGATCCAAAGTTAGTTCTAATCGTAATAAAATCATATTTTGCGCTCTTGTTTTTGATATCTTGGTTTACTTCAAGAAATGTTTCCAAAGACACTTTTTTTACAGGAGACAGACAATCACCTTGGTTTTTGGTTGCTTTTGGGATGATCGGCGCTTCACTATCGGGAGTAACTTTTATTTCAGTTCCGGGTGAAGTCGGCAATACCAGTTTTCATTATTTCCAGGTAGTATTGGGTTACACATTGGGATATTTTGTCATCGCTAAGGTACTCCTTCCGCTGTATTACAGGATGAACCTTGTTTCTATTTATGCCTACTTGGAATCCAGATTTGGTTTTTGGTCATATAAAACGGGCGCCTTCTTCTTTATTTTATCAAGGACTTTGGGTTCCTCTATCCGGGTATTTTTGGTAGCAGGGGTACTTCAATTGGTTTTGTTTGACAATTGGGGAATCCCATTTTGGGTCTCTGTATTGATCACAGTATCATTAATATGGCTGTATACACATCGCGGAGGGATCAAAACAGTAGTCTGGACAGATACTTTGCAGACATTGTTTATGTTGTTGGCAGTTGTCATCAGTATTTATCTGATTGGTAAAGACCTTGGGATTTTGACAATCAAACAGTTTATAGGCACCATTGCCGATGATCCCCGTTCCGAAATTTTCAATTGGGATTGGAAATCGGGAACCAATTTCTTCAAGCAATTTGCCTCCGGTGCTTTTATCACCATCGTCATGACAGGATTAGATCAGGACATGATGCAGAAGAACCTGACCTGCCGCAATATCGGAGATGCCCAGAAAAACATGTTTTGGTTTACCATTATCTTGGTAGTAGTCAACTTGCTTTTCTTGTCTTTGGGAGTTCTTTTGTACCTCTATGCGGAGACAAATGGCATCGCACTTCCCACCAAATCCGATGATTTGTACCCTCTACTTGCCACTACCTATTTCAGTTCCTTTGTTGGGATTGTATTTATCTTGGGTATTACCGCAGCTGCCTATTCGAGTGCTGATTCGACTTTGACAGCATTGACCACCTCATTTTGTTTCGATTTTTTGGAAATAGAAAAGAAATTCAAAAAAGAAGATCAGGTCAAAGTACGCAAGCAGGTTCATATTGGCTTTACGGCATTGATGTTTTTGGTAATATTGATGTTCAGATGGATCAATGACCAAAGTGTCATCAATTCAGTGTTTATCATTGCGGGATATACCTATGGTCCATTGCTTGGATTGTATGCTTTTGGCTTGTTTACCAAGTGGGAAATAAAGGACAAATTTGTGCCATACCTTGCAGTGGCCGCACCATTAATCGCATTTACTATCAGTCAAAACTCTCAGGAGTTGCTTTGGGGATATAAGTTTGGTTTTGAAGTCCTGATTTTAAATGGATTATTGATGTTTACAGGACTGTATTTGATCAGAAAAAAGTAATCAGAGTTCCTGCTTTGCGATAAGTTCATTGATTTTCTTTAATTTTTGAATGTTGCTTTCCAGTTTTCCGGAGCTTCCGTCAAGGTCAACCAAAATAGAAACCAAGCCACTTTGATTTTTTTGCGACTCCTGTAAGTGGTTTACGGTTGGTATTTTTGAAATCAATTCCTGCACGTCCACCTCGTACAAGTCGGCAAGCCTGATGGCATCCTCCATTTTGAGGTTAGATCTACCCTGTTCGTATCTGGAATAGGCAGTATAATCTTTCTTGCCTAAATATTCTGCTATATATTCCTGTGTATACCCTCTCAAAACCCTATGCTTACGGAGGTTTTCTGCGATGTGACTTTTCAATGCTGTTTCCATATTCTTAAGATTTAGAATAGATATTGCAAAAAGCATACACATTTGTTCAGGCTTGGTAAAAAATCTATAAAAAAAAACGAATTATACGTTTTGAAGCCGAAAAAATGAGGATTTAGTCTTCCAATTTTATTTCGATAGGATTCCAAAAATGATGGTCAAAATTCTGAATCTTATCGTTTACAACCACAATCCCTTCCGATTCCAAGAGCTGTTGCATTTTATATGGTGGGGAGAAATGATGCTTGCCTGTCAGCAATCCATTCCTATTGACAACCCGATGTGCAGGAATATCTGGATGCGCATGGCATGCGTTCATCGCATATCCTACCATGCGGGCACCACTCTTCAAGCCAAGATAGTTGGCAATGATTCCGTAGGAAGTCACCCTTCCTCTTGGGATCAATCTGACTACTTGATAGACCAGGTCAAAATAGTTTTCTCTTTCAGGCTTCATTCAGAAGATTTAACAATGACTGATGCAGTTCCATTTTGATATCTTGTGCTTGGGTCAAAGAGGAATCCAAGGAAACTAGGATACTATAAACTTCCTTTTGGATAGAAACCAATTCTACTTTGATATTGCTTACTTCATTGTTTTTAATCCTTTTTTCAAAAGCTGAAGTAAGTTGGGATTCTATTTCGGCTAAGGTAAATTTTTGGTGATAGGGTAATTCCATTTGAAAATTAATTTTTCTATGGTCCAATCTGCTTAAATTAGTGACTTGAAGTCCAAGGACAAGGTTGTTCGGGATTATCGTTTTATACCCATCTTCCTTCAGAATGACCACATTGAGCAATGTAATATCCTCAATGACACCGGTGTTTTCGCCGATTTTGATGGTATCTCCCAAAGCAAATTGGTCTGTAAACATGATAATCAGGCCATTGATGATGTTATTGACATAATCCTTGGTGAGGATGGCAATAGCCGCAGCTACGATGGTCAGGCTAGTCAAAAATTCCAAAGGCTGGATATCAAAAGCAAGCATTACTGCTATGACAAAAACGACTGAATTGAGTATATTCGAAATCCAGGCAATGCCGAGTAGGAAGTTGCCATGAACCTTTTCATCAATTGTTTTCCTTATATATAGTCGAGCTGTGATAATCCTGCCAAGTGAAATAAGGATATTGCCGCCCAATAAAAACAAAACGGCACGATGGATGCTGTTTAAGCCTGGAAACTTGGAAAGAGAATACTGGATTTCAGGGATAAATTTTGCACCAAGAAGAAGGAAAAGGTAAATGACCAATTTTAGGATAAAGACCCTTTTCTTTTGGGACTCAATAGTCTGGATAAGGGATTTTTGTATTTTCATAGAAAGAAAAATATAGGCTAATTTTGGCAAAAGTAATAGAAACTCAAAAACTTTGATTTATGGAAAGGAATTTAATTATCACGGGTGCTGCCGGGAATTTGGGAAAAGCAGTCGTTGAAAAATTTAAGAGGGAAGGTTATAGAATTATAGCTACGGTTTTGCCCGGTTCAGGGGAAACAGTAGAAGAAGCGGATGATGTATATGAGGTAGATGTTACGGATGAAAATGGTGTCAAAGATTTTGCAAATGACTTTATTATGCAATATGGAGAAGTAGATGCCATAGGATTGCTTGTAGGAGGATATGCAGGTACTGATATTGAACATACGGGTCTTGAAGATCTTGACAAAATGATCAAACTTAATTTTTATTCTTCATTTAACATGGTCAAAAATTTTTTGCCATTAATGAAGAAAGCTGATTTTGGAGATTTTTTGTTCATTGGAGCGCGGCCTGCCTTACAACCTGAGGATGGAAAAAACGTTGTGGCATATGCTTTGAGTAAAAGCCTTGTCATACAACTTGCCAATTATGTTGCGGAGGATGTGAAAAATACAAAGATCCGGGCTCATGTATTTGTCCCAAGCATCATTGATACTCCGGAAAACAGAGCTTCCATGCCTGAAGCTGACTTTAGCCAATGGGTAAGTCCGTCAGAAATAGCAGAGGCTATGCACTATGCGGTCAATAATCCATCCCTTAGGAATATGACATTCAAATTATATGGAGGAATCTAAACCAATCGTTAAATATGAAAATGAAAATTAAACTTATTCTTGTTGCCCTGATTGCTTTCGTCGGAGTCAGCAATGCCCAGACCCAAAAGGACACCAGGCCTTTAAGGGAATTCAATGTGGTAAAAGTTTCCAATGCCATCAAAGCGGAATTGATTAGGGGTGAAGAAAATAAAGTTGAGATAACCGCAAGCGGAATCGATGTGGGAAAAGTAGAAACATCTGTCGTTGGAGATGTTTTGGAAGTAAGACTTGCAAGGGGTAATTATAGAAACCATGCTGTAAGAGTGGTGGTTACTTATGTGGATATTCAAGGCATAGAAGCAACCTCAAGTGCTCAGGTAGTTGCAAAATCTAGGTTGGATGCCAAAGAAGGTTATTTGATAACGTCCAACAATGCTTACCTGGAAGCCACAATCGAAGCAGATAAGTTAAATTTGAATGCTTCTACCAATTCCCGGATTTTTGTTAATGGAAATGTCAAGCAATTGGAGGCAAATGCATTTACCAATGCTCAAATAGACGGATTTAATTTAGTTGCTGAAAACGTAAATGTATTGGGGAATACCACTGCTAGTATCAGTTTTACGGCAAAAAACTCCATCAATGGATCGTTGGCGACTGCCGCAAAAGTAGAGTATGATGGCAATCCCGCCGAAATTAATGTAAAAACCGGTACAGGCGGAAGCATCAAGAAAAAATGAAAAAAATTCTAATTGCTTCACTGATTTTATTTTCACTTTCATCCACCTCCCTTTTTGCACAGCAAAATGAGGAAGTAAGGAAAGTGATTGCTTCTTTGTTTGAGGGAATGAAATCAAAAAATATTGACCTGATCCAAGCCGCTTTCCATCCTGATGCTACCATGCAGACAGTAAAAACCTCTGAAAATGGTTCTGAATTGGGTTCTAATTCAGTAGCTGATTTTATTACTAGGATAAGTTCTACTCCGGCTACCACAATTTTGGATGAAAGAATCCTTGATTATCAGATCAAAGTGGACGGAGATATGGCAGCAGCTTGGACGCCTTATGAATTTTATGTCAATGATAATTTCAGTCATTGTGGTGTCAATTCATTTCAATTGATCAAAACACCGGAAGGTTGGAAGATCACTTATATCATCGATACCAGAAGAAAAGAAGGCTGTAAATAAAATCTAACAGACCTCAGATTTTTATAGGTAATATGAGTGACTTAGATTTCTTAGTATAAAAAAAGGAGAGGTTTGACCTCTCCTTTTTTTACGATTTTTTTTTAGAATAGCCGAAACGGAGCTTTTTCCTCTTGGAAATTTCTATTCATTGATTCCAATTACTTTGAATTCGGTCCTTCTATTGGTCTGATGTTCCTCTTCAGTTTGGGCATTTGCGATAATCAACTGTCGCTTGCCATATCCTTTGGCCACCATTCTGCTTGCATCGATTCCTTGAGATACCAGATATGCTACAGCTGATTCAGCCCTTCTTTGTGTCAGGGCATCGTTATATTCATCTGTTGCACGTGCATCAGCATGCGAGCTCAGCTCAATACGGATACTCGGATTGTCTTTCAGGATTTTGACCAGCTTATCCAACTCAAGCGCTGCGTCCGGTCGGATATCTGCTTTGTCAAGGTCATAATAAATATTCTCCAGAACGATTGACCTTTCCAATATCAAGGCATCTAAGACTACTGTAGTATCAAGGGTGATATTGGTGACCTCTTGGATCAAATCCTCTGGTTTGGGAGTTTTGCCAATTGTCGTGTAGGTAATGCTTTTGCTGAAATAGCCACTTTTCGAGGCGATAATAGAGAAATTCTCCTCGGGGGTTAATGTAAACCTGAGTCTTCCGTTTTGGTTAGAGAAATCGCCTCCGACGTTTTTATTGGTTCGGTCATACAGCACCACTCTTGCTTGGGGTAGAATGACTTCTGTTCCATCGTCTTTTTTCTCCTTGGTAGTTACATTGAGGAACACGTTGACGATTTTTGGTTTTGGAGTTTTGTCCTCAAAAAAGTAGATATCATCATCCCCTAAGCCCCCTTCCCTGTTGGAAGAAAGAAATCCCTCTATGGGATATTTGGTAAAGAATATTCCAAAATCATCCGCCACAGAATTGATATTTGATCCCAGATTCTTGATTTCCCAGCCATTTTCTGTCCTTTCTGCTACAAATAGATCCATTTTTCCAAATCCGGCATGTCCGTCTGAAGCGAAAAATATCTTTCCATCGGAAGCGATATAGGGGAACATTTCATTGCCCGGAGTATTGATCTGATTTCCCATATTGACGGCATTTCCAAAATCTCCGTTGGCAAGCTTGGTAGCTTTATACAAATCCAAGCCTCCTTTTCCATCAGGTCTGAGAGATGAAAAATAGAGCTCGTTTCCATCTGGACTAAAGGCCGGAGTGGTATTGGTGTAAAACTCATCTTCATTGACCGGCATCCAAATCGGTTGGGTGTAGCCACCGCCGCGAAAGTAGGATACAAACAACTGAACATCAGGTAGGTCTTTTGTAGAAGTTGAGTTTCCCCTGGCGTAGATCAAGGTGTTTCCATCAGGACTCACAGCCATCGAGCCTTGGTTTAAATTGTCCTCATTACGGAATTCTGGAAGTTGCTGTATACTTTGGACATCTACTTTTATACCCTCGGCTCTAGTACGGAACATTTTCAAGTAAGGCGTTCCTGTGGAGGCATATATGCCACTGCTTTGTCTATTGCTTGTGAAATACAGAAAGCCTGCATTTACTACCGGGGAATATTCTGCGAGTGGAGTATTCAAAAGTTTGTAATTTTCTACCTGAACAAACTCCCAATAATTCTGGATTTCATCAATTTTCTTGAGATTGGAAAGCTCAAGGTTGACAAGTTGGAGAAATTTATCATCCAAAGTCAGGCCTTTGGCTTTTTCAAATGCTTCTGTAGCCTGATCGTATTCGCCTTGGCTTTTTAGACTTTGACCCAATCGAAAATAGGTATCGAAAGTTTCTTCCTCCGCGACTACCTTTTCATAATAGGCTTTTGATTCCTCAATCCTATTGGAAAGCCTGTAGCTTTCTGCTACATAAAAATTAGCCTGCTTGTTTTCCGGTTCTTTTTCAAGAATTTTCGAAAAAGTATTGATTGCGATTTGGTATTCACCTGACTGGAACTGGTTTTGGCCTTTTTGGTACATGCTAGTGCAAGCACCTAGCAGTATGGGTATCAAAACAAGAAATAAAGCAATTCGCTTCATAGGTATCTTGGATGTTTCTTAATGATTTAAATATAGGGTATTTATCAAAATTAATTTTCAAAGAATTTGTTCAGCCAACTTTCTTTTGCGCTGATTTTCCAATTTTTTTCCAAATCGGACTTTCTTTGGATTACAGGATTCAATACGATGGTTTCGGCATGAAGGATGCCTGTTGTCACTTTTGACTTGATTCCAAGAATTGGATTTACTTCGAGATTATTAGCTTCGTTAAGAAAAGAAACCTTTCCCTGATTGAGAAGATCGATGTTCATTTCAGTTTCGATTTCCCTTAGCAACCTAACTGAGGAGTCAATGGAGCAACCGCTTGCTCCCAATTGGCTTTCATCGACTGCTAAAATAATCACCTGATCAAACCTGATATCATAAGAAGTGGGCATCAATGCACCATGGGTATTCCATTGCTCACAAAATTTTGAAAGCCTGGAAGAAATGATTTCCAATTCTTTGTTATCGAATTTTCTAGTAGATGTATAAGTCCAGATCCTGGCATCGCTTGGCATCTGATCAAAAGGTTTGTACATGATTCGGAATTTTTGGCTAAGATAAAAGCGTTTGGAGACTATTTTTGTTCCCTTAACCTAACGCTTATTTTTTACTTGCGGGTACTCTTTATCAAACAAAAATCAAAATAAAACCCCAACTTTCAAGATTGGGGTTATGTAAAAATAATTTGCAACATCCTAGATGCCCATGTCCTTGGCGAGCATTTCTGCCAAGTCATAGACTTTAACTTCATGTTCTTTTTCTTTATTCTTGACACCATCGGACATCATCGTCAAGCAGAATGGACAGCCAACGGCAATCGTGGTCGCCCCCGTTGCCAATGCCTCCTCAGCTCTTTCTACATTTATATCCTTCTTCCCGGGTTCAGGTTCTTTGAACATTTGAGCCCCACCGGCCCCACAGCAAAGCCCTTTTGTCTTGCAGCGCTTCATTTCTACCAACTCTACATCCAATGCCCTGATGACATCACGTGGTGCTTCATAGACATCGTTGGCCCTTCCGAGATAGCAAGAATCGTGAAAAGTGATTTTCTTTCCTTTGAATTCCCCTCCGCCTTGTAGGACGATTTTCCCTTCATTGATCAATTGCTGGAGAAATTGCGAATGGTGGATCACCTCATAATTTCCGCCAAGGGCAGGGTATTCGTTTTTGATGGTATTGAAACAATGGGGACAGGCTGTCACGACTTTCTTAACCTCATAGCCATTCATTACCTGAATATTGGCAACTGCCTGCATTTGGAAAAGAAATTCATTTCCGGCTCTTCTTGCTGGATCGCCGGTGCAAGCTTCCTCAGGTCCGAGGACGGCAAAACTTACCCCGACTTTGTTCAGTATTTTGACAAAAGCCTGTGTTACGGCTTTATACCGCTCGTCAAAGGAACCCGCACAGCCCACCCAAAAAAGAATTTCAAGGGCTTGTCCGGAGGCGGCCATTTCGGCCATGGTTGGTACTTTATATGTTGACATTTATTTAGACCTTAGATATGAGATGTGAGATATGAGACCTTAGAAACAAGAAGCGAGAACCGATTAACAAGAAATTAAAATAATTAATTAATGAAACGTACTTCACGTAATTTTTTTTAGAATTAATGAAAAAGAGCAATTGGAATGGAGTTCAAGGAAATTAAGCCTCAGTGGCGTAAATTCTCAAATCTCAAATCTCAGATCTCTTTTATTTCTTCATTTTTTACTTTTTCTGCCCAATTGAACCTGTCAGATGGTGGGAATTTCCATGGGGAAAATGCCGTTTCCATATTTTGAAACATGGCGTTCCATTGTGCAGGCGCAGCTGATTCTTCCATCGACACATACCTTCTCATTTGAAGAATAATTGACAATGGATCTATATTAATGGGACAAGCTTCCACACAGGCGTTGCATGAGGTGCAAGCATTGATTTCTTCTTTGGTTATATAATCTCCAAGGAGTGACTTGCCATCAGCCAATCCCTGTCCTCCTGAATCCAAGCTTTTCCCTACTTCTTCAGCCCGATCCCGGACATCCATCATAATCTTTCTTGGAGAAAGTTTTTTGCCTGTGATATTGGCAGGACATTCCGAGGTGCATCGGCCACATTCTGTGCAGCTATAGGCATTCATCACATTGACCCAACTGAGGTCATTGATGTCCTTAGCTCCAAACCTTCCGATTTCGGCAGGAGGTTCGGTATTTGACTCTGTGGCAATCCCAAGCATCATATTGACTTCGTTGGTTACTTCAGGCATATTTATCATTTCTCCCTTTGGCTTCAGATTGGAATACCAAGTATTGGGGAATGCCAGGAAAATGTGCAAATGTTTGGAATAGGTGACATATACTGCGAAAGCTAAAATCCCAATGATATGAAACCACCATGCAAACCGCTCAATAAAAACCAATGTACTATCAGACATTCCTTGGAAAATGGGCTGAAGAAAACTGCTGAAAAACAGTCCATTTAATAAGGTATAATGCTCAACGCCTCGGGAAGCCAGGATTTGGTCTGTGGCATTCATCGTCAGAATGGCAAACATCAGAATGATTTCAATAACCAAAATCAAATTGGCATCCATTGCCGGCCACCCTTTCAGTTCCGGTTTGTTGAAGCGCTCCACTTTCATGACATTTCTTCGGATCAAAAATGCCACGCAGGAAACCAACACGGCGATTGCCAAAAATTCAAAGATGTTCATTGCGACACCATAAACCGATCCTAAAAAGGGAGCGAATATCCGGTGCGTTCCGAATATTCCGTCGATGACAAACTCAAGCACTTCAAGATTGATGATGACAAAAGCCACATATATCATCAGGTGCAAAATTGCGGGTGTAAGCCTTTTGAACATCTTCTGTTGTCCAAAAGCCACCAACAGCATGGTTTTCCATCGCTGATCCGGGAGGTCATTACGCGTCTCTCTTTTTCCTAAGAATATATTTCGGCGGAGGTAGCTTACTCTTTTGAATAGAATATAGCCTGCTACCGCAAAAATAAGGAGAAAAATTACTTGGGGTAATATGCTCATATTGTTTGTATTAGCGTTTTTGGGTTAGTTTATACCTTTTTTTTTTAACCAAATGGTTTGGATCAATGTTTCAAATACCTACATTTGCATCACTTTAACGGAATCGGTGATATAGCTCAGTTGGTAGAGCATCGGACTGAAAATCCGTGAGTCGGTGGTTCGAGTCCACTTATCACCACAAGCCCTGAATTATTCGGGGCTTTTTTTATGCCCAATTGGTTCACATTTAGGGTTTGGTCGGTCTTTATCTGCTGAAACATTGCCATGCAAAATAATAAATAGTAGGCATGCATACTATTTTATAGGTAATTTAAATTCAGTCTAAAGTTCAGATTTATTTCGAAATTGCTGTAACATTCCCTTTTCCCAATCATCATCTACCCGAATGAAGTCTTTTTTTGAAGCACACATCTGGTCTCTAAAAAACAAACTGTACCGCATGGCTTTTCTCTGGGTCAAAGACAGAGAAGTGGCTCAGGATGTATTACAGGCTGTTTTTGAAAAAGCTTGGCTAAGAAAGGAGGAGCTTCAAAAAATGGAAAACCCCACAGGATGGATGGTCAGAAGTCTAAAAAACGAAAGCCTTCAGCACTTTCGGGTTTCAAAAAAGTTTGATCCTTTAGGAGACTTTGATTTTGAAACAAAAGAAGAAAAAAGTCACGACAGAAGTGAGGAAGTAAAGATGGTTTTCAGGTTTTTGGAATCCCTTCCGGAGAAACAACGGGAAATATTTCAACTGAGGGAGGTGGAGGGATTGACTTATGAGGAAATCGCCGAATACCTCGAAGTTTCATTGGATCAGGTAAAAGTCAATTTGCACAGGGCAAGAAAGACATTGAAGGAATATTTGCTAAAGCATAAAAATGAAAAATAGGTTGAGCGCATTATTGGAAAAATATTGGGAAGGGGAGACCACTCTTGAGGAGGAAAGGGAAATCAAAATTCTTCTTCAAAAAGTCGAAGGTTTTGATGCCGAGAAGAAATTTTTCCTTGGAGTCAAAATGATTTCTACCATTCATCCCACAGACTTTCAAATAAAAAATAGCAAGAAAAAGCCAACAATATATTGGCTAAAAATTGCAGCACTGTTCATTATTTTCTTTGCTGTAGGTTCAGCTAGTTACAGGTATCACGAAAAAAAGGCCGAAAGAGAAGCATTTGAACAGGTCATGCATGCCTTTAACCTCATCCAAACCAACATGCAAAAAGGAACAGAGAGTCTTAGTGCCATGGAGGAGTTGAGGCATTTGAACACCACACAAGAAATTTTCAACCTTAAAGAGCTAAAACAATGATAAAAAGATTAATCCCAATGATCATGCTGACTCTCCTCGTATCGGGAGTTCAAGCACAGGATGATGCCATCTCAAAGTTCTTTTCCAAGTACATGGAGGATGAGAATTTTTCGAGGGTTTACATCAGTCCTAAAATGATGCAGATGGCAGGAGGTTTTTTGAAATCCTCAAGTGAGAACTCGGATCAGGATGCTAAAGATTTGGGAGAACTGATATCCAAAGTCCGGGGAATCAGGATCCTTTCTACAGACACACCCAACGGAAAAAATCTCTACCAGGAAGCCATGGCTACACTCAATAAGAACAAGTATGAAGACTTGATGGACGTAGCAGACAAAGGCTCCAATGTCAAATTTATGGTGAGGGAAGAAAATGGCTTGGTCAAAGAGTTTTTGATGATTTCAGGTTCAGGTGAAAGTTTTACCCTTCTGAGTATGTTGGGAAGTTTTACCTATCAAGACCTCAACATCCTCTCGGAAAAGACGAATATGCCAGGCATGAAAGAATATCAAAATGGAAATAAAAAGAAATAAACAAACCATAAACCAATGAAAAAACTACTCTTAATTGTCTCTCTTGTCATGTTTGCACACATGGCTCATGCCCAAAGTAAAAGTGTGGATGCGCTTTATCAAAAATACAAGTCCAATGATGACTTCTTCCATATGGACATTGGGGGCAACTTCATGAATTTTGCTGAAGGATTTAATGTGAAATTAGATGAAGCAAAAGTTGAAGGAATCATTAAATCCTTAGATAGGGTGAAGTTGTTTAAGTTACCTGAAAGTACCACGACCGGAAAAGTGGAATTCAAATCGCTTTATAAGGCATTAGAAAAAGAGAGGTATGAATTGATGATGGAGACAAGCGATAAAGGAAATGGGATTTTGATTTTCACCAAAGGCGATCGTACTATCAGTGATGTCGTGGTTCTTCTCAATGACAAAAGTGGTGACCTGATGGTCGTCGAATTGCTTGGAAGTTTTGACTCAAAAGCGCTAGCCGAAGCAGGGAAAAGCATCAAATAATTTAAGATTCTGACCAACTTTTATTGAAAAACCGGGGAGCATAGCAGTCATGTTATGCTCTTTTTTTAATTTTTTGGATGGCAAATATTTAATACTTTAATATTTTATATATATTTAATAAAAAAATATTATTTGGTTTTTTAGAAGTAAACAACATTTAAGTTCTTTATGCTATCGATTCCGTAGAAATAAAACGTAATTATTGAATCATTAAAATTTATTTTATTTCATTGCCAAAATCGCAATTAAAATATTTTTTGTTGAAATATTTGCAATGAATAAGCATTATGTCTAAGTTTGTATCGAAGTCAAATACAAAACGGCTTCAACTCGCCCCCGAGTAACCGACCTCAGATTGTTTAAAAAAGGAGAAATCCACCCGAGGTAAACTTCATAAAAAATTTCTTAACCAACTAAATTTTATTACTATGAAAGCATTCATTGCAACAATGATTCTTGCTGCAAGCGTTTCAGTTAGCGCTATGGCAAACGAGGCAGTTTCTGAGAAGACTGCAAAAATGGTAACACTTAGAAAAGTGGATGAAAGCAGAGTTCAGCTTATATATGGACTGAACCAAGCCAAAACAGTTACAGTAAAGATTTTTGATGAAAACAATTTCCTTGTCCAAAAAGACAAAATTGTTTCAGAAAATGCCTTTGCGAAGTATTATGATTTTTCAAAACTTAGGGCAGGAGTGTACTACATGGCTGTTTATGAAAACAATGTTGTCATGGACCAATTGGAAGTGGATCTCAATGAGACCGTAACCTCTCCTTTGGTTTATACCAAACTTGAGAAAATCGAAGGAAATAGCTACAAGCTTCTTGTAAATGCTCTTTTGCCTTCTGATCTATCAGTTATGGTATATGAAAATGACAAATTGGTCCATGAAGAAAGAGTTAACAATTCTGTTGGCTTCCAGAAGTTATACAGGTTTGAGCGTTTGAATCCTTCTTCAAGGGTTGAATTCTTCGTCAAAAGCAGCGATGGCTTTGCTGAATTGCTTGCAACGAAGTAATTTGAGAGCTAAACCAATTACAATAAGAAAGGCCTTGGAGAGATCCAAGGCCTTATCTTTTTATTTGCTATATATCAAAGGAAGTATTTGAGTTGGATGACTTCTTTTTCTGATAGGAATCTGTATTTGCCTCTTGGAAGATCTTTCTTATCCAATCCCGCAAAGATTACCCTATCCAAAGCTTCTACTTCGTATCCAAAGTGAGCGAATATCCTTCTCACGATCCTGTTCCTTCCAAGATGGATTTCCAAACCAAGAATAGTCCTGTCTTTGGAAAGGACCTGCAGTCATCAACTTTAGCAGGACCGTCCTCCAATGTGATACCTTCAAGGATTTCCTTTTCGTCATTGGCAGTCAATGGACGATTTAAGGTAACTTGATAGATTTTCTTGACATTATTTGATGGGTGTGAAAGCTTGGCTGCGAGCTCACCGTCATTGGTAAACAACAATAGACCTGTTGTATTTCTATCTAATCTCCCTACCGGAAAGACCCTTTCTTCGCAGGCATTGGAAATCAAGTGCATGACAGTTTTCCTGTCCATCGGGTCTTCCGTCGTGGTGATAAAATCCTTGGGCTTGTTCAGCAACAAGTAGACAGGCTTTTCCGGATTGATATTTTTTCCTTTGTAGATTACTTTATCTGTCCTGTTTACCTTATGACCTAACTCTGTGATCACTTCTCCATTGACCTGAATTTCTCCATGTTGGATCAAGACATCCGCTTCTCTTCTAGAACAGATTCCCGAGTTGGCGATAAATTTATTCAACCTCAAAGAATCAGAGGCTACTTTGGGACCGTGATTTTTCTCCAGTTTTTCAAAGTTATAGTTTGGCCGCTGTCCGGAAATATCGTCAGTAAATGGCTTTCTTAATTTCTTCTGAAATCCTGTTTCTTTTGGAAGATCAGATTTGAGGATTTTTTCATAGATGGGTTTTTCATCCTTTCCTCTACCTCGGTATACACTTTTGAATTCCTCTTCTGACGCAGGTTTTTTGTTAAATCCCCCTTCTGAGTTTCTCTTTCCAAAAGCAGGTTTTTCATCTTTGGAAAACCTTTTGGTTGAATTAAAATCCTGCTTTGATGATTCCTCTTTGGGAATTTCTTTTGCAGAATCTTTACTTGAATCATACCTGGATTTTTTCGGACCTTTCTTTTCTGAGAGGTCCCTGATTCCTTCAAATTCCTGTTCTTCTGTAGGTTCGGATTTCTTTTCCAATCTTGGGAATTGAGTCCTGTTTTCAGCTCTTCTTACCGATCTATCCTCATCCAATCGTGGTTTTCTAGGACCTTTGTTATTTGATGTTTCATTGAAATCTTCAAACTCATCAAATTCGTCAGACCTTTTGCTACTTAAAGGTGAATCACTCCTGCTGCCAAAGCGTCGTTCAGGTTTTTCACCTGATGATTTCGCAAATGGTTTTTTATCAGAGTAGTCTTTTTTTCCCTCATACCTTCCCTTGTCTCCGTATGGACGTGGGGAGCCTTCACCCTTGGAATAATCTGGTTTTTTGTCAAATTTTCTATATCCGTCAGGCTTGTAGCTTTTAAAATCTTTTTTGTCGGAATAATCTTTCTTTCCTTCAAATTTCCCTCTATCTCCGTAAGGACGGGCAGAACCTTCCCCTTTGGAGTAATCAGGTTTTTTGCCAAACTTTCTTTCTCCTGATGGCTTCGAGCTCCCAAAATCTTTCTTGTCAGAATAGCTCTTTTTACCGTCGGATTTATTCGCTCCTTTGTAAGGCTTGGAGCTGCCTTCGCTTCTTGAGCCCGTACTTCTGTTATTGTCTTTTTTCATTATGTTGCAGCATCTCTGCTGTATTAAGATTTGTCCTTTTGGATCTGATTCTAAGTCGCTGAATCTAAAAGGGATGCAAAGATAGGTAAAGTTCTATTATTTTCAGAGCCCCGGCGTACTCTTATTGAAGAAAGCCTCGACTCCCGTGCGGACGGATCCAAATTTTAACAATAAATCTTTGGCTTCATTCTCATCCACTCCTGTAGCTTCCATGATCATCCGCGTTCCACGTTGGACAAGTTTCTTGTTTGAGAGTTGCATGTCCACCATTTTGTTGCCTTTGACACGGCCCAATTTGATCATGGTCGTTGTTGAGATCATATTCAAAACCAATTTTTGGGCTGTACCGGATTTCATCCTTGTACTTCCGGTCACAAATTCCGGCCCCACCACGACTTCTATCGGAAACTCCACTTCTTTTGCAAGGGGGGAACCGCTGTTGCAGGTGATGCAACCGGTAAGCAATCCTGCAGTTTTGGCTGCCTTTACGCCACCGATGACATACGGAGTGGTGCCCGACGCCGCGATTCCGATGACCGTATCCTCTTTATTTATTCCGAATTTTTGAATATCCAACCAAGCTTGGTTAGGATCATCCTCCGCATTTTCAACAGCTTTTCGGATAGCTGTATCACCGCCTGCAATAATTCCCACCACCCAATCATGGGGAACACCGTATGTTGGTGGGCATTCGGATGCATCCAAGATACCAAGCCTCCCGCTTGTACCGGCTCCGATATAAAAAAGCCTTCCTCCTTTTTTCATCCGAGGAACGATCTCTTCGACTAGGGCTTCAATTGCTTTTATTTGTTGTTCTACAGCGGATGCCACCTTTTTATCCTCATCATTGATTTTTACCAACAATGAAATGATATCCATCTTCTCCAGGTTGTCGTAAAGGGAGCTGCTTTCGGTAGTGTTCATAGTAGTTCTTTGTGATATAGAGTTAACCCTGCAATAGGTCCTTCCAAAATGAGGCTGACATGGATGCCTGCATCATACGCCGCATTTCTGAGGATGTCACTGTTGTAAAAGGCTATCGATCCAACGAAACTCACCGGCTTATTTTTGTAATCATCATATTTCATGATGGTTTTTTTGAAAAAATCCTGAAAGGAATTGTAGTATAGCATATAACAATACGGATCTGAGCTATGCTCCGAAATAAACCTGCAAAAACTCGCCATATACCTTCCAGGGAAAGGTCTTTGGTACACATTCTCAATAATCGTCTGAGGGTCCAATTGGAATATATCGATAACTTTTTCTCTCAACTTGTTAGGCATTTCTTCATGGATAAAGTCCTGAAGGAATTTTCTCCCTATATAAGCGCCTCCACCTTCATCACCCAAGATATATCCGGGAGCAGGTCTTTTGTTGATAATAAATTCTCCATCATAGTCACAGCTATTGGATCCTGTACCCAAAATACAGGCTATTCCGGGCTTGTTTCCGCAAGTAGCCCTTGCGGCTGCCATGAGGTCATGGTCAACATTGATGTCGGCCTTTTTGAAAATACTACGGAGGGCATTTGAAACCTGAAGCCTGTTTTTGGGTGAAGAGCAACCCGAACCATAGAAATAAATGGTATCGATCTCGTCTCTCATGTCTATTAAATAATCCTCCTGAAGTTCCTTCGCCATCTCTTCGGTTGTTTGGTAATTGGGATTAAATCCAATACCTCTGTGTTGGCTGATTTCTCCATTATTGTTTATTACTCTCCAGTCTGTCTTGCTGGCACCACTATCCGCAATCAGGATCATATCATTCGGTCAAATGTCCAATTGTTTTAAATTTTCGAAACACCTCTGAGGTGTGTGGAGCATCAGGTAATTCGTCAGTGAGGTCCTGTCCTGCCCAATGCTCATAATGTTTGCCATTTTTCCAAAGTCTGGATTCTGACACATCGTAGATTTCACCCCTATAAGCAACCCAAATTTCAGGTTTGTCCTGTCCATTGCGAAGAGCCAATTGCTGCTTGGTATAAGTTTTCATCAAAGAAGCTTTAACTGCGCATTGATCCATCTTTCGGGAACTTCACCCGCCTGTGCCATTTGATAATCTTGGTAGCTACAGGGTATGATCGTATTCCGTTCAAATCTATCCTGATCTTGATGAGGGATTTCCATCCACCATTTTTCACTTCTTTTGCTTTTATAGAAAACCAAAGTGGATGGCTTTAGGTCTAAAGATACTGTATATTTCAAATAGTCATTTCCCTTAAATGACAATGTGTCCTTTCGGTCATAAAAGCCCTCAATGAAATACCAAATCATAGTGGCAATGACAGAAGCGGTTTTATTTCTACTGTCATCATAATAAGGCTGGTAACCAAAAATCCCAATAGAGGAAAGCTTTTCATTCATTCCGGCAAACCTACATATCTGACAGGCTTCCTCTCCTGATAGTCCAAAGGGTTGTGCTTCTGCGGCACCTGGTGCGTCGGAGGATTGAATCGCACTCACATCAAAGCTCAATAAGTCCGCATTCCTGATGATTGGTTCTATTTCCTTGAAATTACTCCTCAGATGCCCTAAGCGTATATGGTCAAAGTATAGTTTTTCCATTACCCCAATCAGGTCCTTATCCACCAAAAAACTCTGGTAACCAATGTGGCTATAATTGAATAGGAAATTGGGCTGATGTAATATGATCTCCTGTGAATGATTTTCAAAAGCTTTACCTTCCTCTTCCATATCCACCTTTGCATCTACAGTTACCATCGATACCAACTTCTCAAGGTTTTGATAGGAGAGATATTGTCCAAGATCCAAGTCGTGAGTTCCACCGATAAATATTGGTAATATTTGTTTTTTGATCAGGTATTCTCCAACGATAGCAATATTTAGGACGGTTTCTTTGACAGAACTCCCATTCTTCAAATCACCCATATCAGCTATTTTATATAATCCGTGACCTTTTTTGAGATGGTATAATTTTTCGCGGATTTCAGAAGCACTTCTTTCTATACTCTCACCTTTGGGCATTCCACGATTTTCAAGAAGTCCAATAATGGCTATTTGTAGGCCTTTCAAATCAGGGAATGTCTCTCCATGTAAATGTATAAAATTGAAAAATGAATTGGAGCTGTATTTTTGGGAGGTGATGAATTCAGGAATCGGGTCAAAGTATTGGCGAATATTCATGGACTTGATTTAAAGGCTGTCCAAAAATAATTAAAAAATCCAGAGGGAAATAAAAAAGTCCCGCTATTGCGGGACTCTATCTTTTGGATTAACCTCCGAAGTCATCAAACCTAATATTCTCTTTTGGTATGCCCATGTCATCAAGTAGTTTTAATACTGCTGCATTCATCAATGGAGGACCACATAAGTAGTATTCAATTTCATCCGGTTCAGGATGATTCTTCAGGTAGTTGTCATAAAGTACTTGGTGGATAAATCCTACATATCCGTCTCCTTCAACATCATCGATGCCTTTTTTAATTTTCCAATTATCCTCAGGCAAAGGCTCTGATAATCCGATGTTGAAGGTGAAATTTGGAAAATCTTTTTCAATGTCCCGGAATTGAGGTGTGTAGAACAATTCTTTTTTGGACCTTCCTCCATACCAATAAGAAACTTTTCTATCTGATTTTTCCGTATGAAACAGGTGGAAAATGTGGGATCTCAAAGGAGCCATTCCAGCACCACCACCAATGTAAATCATTTCTCTTTGCGTAGGGTTGATATGGAACTCTCCGTAAGGCCCTGAAATGGTCACTTTATCTCCAGGTTTTCTTGCGAAGACATAAGAAGAACAGACACCCGGATTTACATCCATCCATTTGTTATTCGCTCTATCCCAAGGTGGAGTTGCTATACGGATAGTAAGCATGACTATATTACCTTCAGCAGGGTGGTTTGCCATAGAATAAGCTCTAAAGAGCTCCTCATCATTTTTCATCACCAAATCCCAAAGGCCAAACTTATCCCAATCACTTTTGTACACGTCAGCAGGGTGACCCAATTCAGGATGTGGAGTGATATCCATTTCTTTGAAGTTAACAGTGGTCACTGGTACATCAATCTGGATATATCCACCGGATTCGAAATGAAGCGTTTCACCTTCCGGAAGTTTTACTTTAAATTCTTTGATGAATGTAGAGACGTTGTAGTTAGAGATAACTTCACATTCCCATTTCTTGATTCCAAAAATTTCTTCAGGAATCCTGATTTTCATGTCCTGTTTTACCTTTACCTGGCAAGAAAGTCTCACGTTGCCTTGTTTTTCAGCCCGGCTTAGGTGACCTTCTTCGGTTGGGAGAACTTCACCACCACCCTCTTCAATGACACATTTACACATGGCACAAGTACCACCCCCACCACAAGCTGACGGCAAGAAGATTTTTTTTCCTCCAAGAGTGCTCAATAATGTCGAGCCTGCTGAGGCTACTATCGGGTTACTTTCATCCCCGTTTACAATGATTTTGACATCACCTGAAGCCACAAGCTTGGATTGGGCAAACAACAAGATAAAAACGAGTAGCAAAATGATAAGCGTAAATGCTACTATTGAGGTAATAATTACTGAACCCATTTAATGATTGTTTTACTTTTTAATTTCAGTATGAAGCCCCGATTTGGGAACACAAATATATTTATTAATCGAGATAATCGACCAAAAAGAACCTGATTTTTGAGCTAGGTTCTTTTTTCAATTTAAATGGATAACTTCCTAATTCCTCAGAAGGTTTAGAAGAGTTGTCAATCTGTTTTTCAACTGCCTCCTATCGATGATAAAATCCAAAAATCCGTGATCTAACACAAACTGGGAACTTTGGAATCCTTTTGGAAGATCTTTACCGATGGTCTCACGGATAACCCGAGGCCCGGCAAATCCAATAAGCGCCTCAGGCTCTGCGATATTAAAATCCCCTAACATGGCGTAAGATGCTGTAACGCCTCCTGTAGTCGGATCAGTCAAAAGAGAAATATAAGGTACAGCTGCCTTTTCTAATAAAGCTAATTTGGCTGAGGTCTTGGCCATTTGCATCAAACTGAACCCTGCTTCCATCATCCTTGCGCCGCCGGATTTGGAAATCATCAAAAATGGAACTTTGTTTTTTAATGAATAATCAATAGCCCTTGCGATTTTTTCTCCGACTACCGAACCCATTGAACCACCGATAAAATTGAAATCCATGCAGGCGATGACAAGGTCGAGGTCATTCATTTTCCCAACTGCTGTCCTGACTGCATCATTCAATTCTGTTTTTTGGATCGTCGCAGTTATCCGGCTTTTATACGGTTTGGTATCTACAAAATTCAAAGGATCGCCTGACTTCATTTCAGCATCAAGTTCTGTGAACTTGTTCCCATCAAAAAGAATTTCAAAGTATTCTTTAGATCCGATTTTGACATGAAAATCATCATCCGGACATACGTATGAATTGTTTTTGAGCTCTCTCGTATGGATGATATTTCCTTGGGGTGTTTTAAACCACAATCCGTCTGGGGTATCTTTTTTTTCCTCAGTGGAGGTTTTTATTCCTTTATCTGTCCTTTTAAACCAAGCCATATTGTCTTTTATTTACGCCCAAACCTGCGTTTCGCGGACCACAAATTTATAGGTATTATCCATTAAATAAAATTTGTCTGGGAACTTCATTTTTTTCAATCACATATTGTGGAAGAGTTTCCAATAAAAAATGAGCAACATTTTAGTGCTTCGATCTTAAATCCTGAGATATAAATTTGTTATTTGACTGAATTGCAGGAAATTCAAGGTTTATTAACCCAAAATAGGATGACACTTCCAATTCTTCTGGTACTTTCAGGTATAATTCTTATCGTAGCTTACTTTTCTTATGGAAAATTTGTCTACAAAAAATTCGGTCTTGACGATAAAAGAAAAGCCCCATCGCATCTTTATGAAGACGGGATCGATTATGTGCCAAGCAAGCCTGTTGTTGTTTTAGGGCACCATTTTGCTTCGATAGCTGGGGCAGGACCCATTGTTGGCCCCATCATAGCAGTGACTTTTGGTTGGATTCCTGCAGTTATTTGGATTTTGGTTGGAGGGATTTTCTTTGGTGCCGTACATGATTTGGGAAGTATGGCGGCTTCCTTGAGAAATCAAGGCAAATCCATCGGTGTAATTATCCAAAATAATATTGGCAAAAAGGGTAAGCAGTTATTTATCGTCTTCAGTTTTTCAACCTTGATTCTTGTCATCGGCGTGTTCTCTGATATCATTGCAAAGACGTTTGTCAGCAATCCGGGAGTTGCCTCTGCTTCAATTTTATTTATGCTTCTTGCGATTGTTTTTGGGTATGTAAGTAAATTTTTTGGCAGTAACAAAACGGCATTTATCATCAATACCATCATCGGGGTGGCGTTGATGTATTATTTTGTGTATCTCGGGATGCAGCTTCCATTTGCTTTGGATTACCAGTTGTGGATCTATTTATTGTTGGGATATGCATTTTTGGCTTCCGTGACGCCCGTTACGCTTTTGCTTCAGCCAAGGGATTATTTGAACAGCTTTTTGCTGTATGGCTTGATGATATCGGCAGTAATTGGAGTTTTTATTTCCAATCCAGAGATCAAAATGGATAATGATATACACATCAGCGCCGATAATTTAGGCTATTTGTTTCCTGTTTTGTTTGTAACCATCGCTTGTGGCGCAATCTCAGGATTTCACTCGTTAGTTGCCTCAGGAACAACTTCCAAACAATTGGATAAAGAAAGCGATGCCAAAATTGTAGGTTATGGAGGGATGTTGATTGAATCTTTCTTGGCAATTATTTCTGTAGGTGCCGTGGTCGTTTTGAGTAGGGGAGAATATTTGAGCCGGTTGGGAGAAGAAGGTCCGGTCAGTTTGTTTGCAACAGGTTTGGGTAATATGATTTCATCTCTTGGGATTTCTGAACAGTTTGCAATTGGATTTGTGGCACTCACTGTGTCTGCATTTGCCTTGACCACTTTGGATACCTGTACTAGATTGGCAAGATTTACTTTGCAGGAATATTTTGAGGATGTAAAAAACCCCGTAGGTAATATGCTATCACAAAATAGGTATATATCTACCTCGGTGGTGGTGGTCCTTTCAATTTTGCTCTTGGCTTCGGGAAGTTTTACCACTTTATGGCCGATTTTCGGTTCTGCCAATCAATTGTTGGCAGCATTAGCCTTATTGACAATCGCCGTTTGGCTGATCAGACAAAAGGTCAATGCCACTTTTGTGACTATACCCATGTTTTTCATGTTTACAGTTACCTTGACTTCATTAGGGTTATTTGCTTGGAAAAATTTTCAAAATGAAGTTTATGTTTTGGCCATTATTGCTGCTTTGCTTTTTATACTTTCGATTGCTTTAATTGTATTGGCCTCAAAAAGCCTAAGGAAAGAAATAGAGCAGCCAGTCAAAGTAGGATAAAAAAACAGCCCCGACCTACTTCCTTCGAATGGTCGGGGTTGTATATCAATCAAACCCTATGTTTTTTATTTATTGTGCACCATCAGATTTTGCCCTTTTGACAGCATAAGTGCCTACGTTTTTACCTTGGGCAACACCAACCTCTGCGTCAAACCTATAATGGATTCCTCCATACAATCTGGAAACTGCTGCTTCTTCCGCCCGGGCTCTGAATTGTGCTGCATCAGCAGGGAAGAAGTGTGCAAGCACTTCTGCGCCGGCAGCTGAAAATGTGCTATGTCCGGAGGTGTATGCAGGGAAGTTGGGAGTACCAAGAATGGTTTTAAATCCTGTAATCGTTTGGATTGGTCGTGGATAATGATAATAATATTTTGTGTCCCAACATGCCACTCCCGCATCCATGATGGCAGTGTTCATATAAGCAAAGACCCGTGCGGATCTTAATGGATTAAGCTTTGCCTTCACTATTGCTTCTTTCGCAAACTTGTTCCAATGTCCCGGCGGGGTATATGAACCCAAGCCATCTTCCCACCAATTGGCGATCCTGCGCTGACTGATGGTCATGTGGGAAGCAAATTTTCTGAGCTCGGCAGCATCAGCTTCAAATTCTGCTGAACCGGGAGCTGGAGGAGGTCCGGGCCTGACTTCTTCGACAGTCGGAACATTCCACATTCTTACCTTGCCAAATAGAGGAGTTAATCCTACAGGCCTTTGTGGTGTTTCCATATTTTTCCATTTCCATCCAAATCTCTCAAAAGCAGCATTGGCAATTGAATCCGATATGGGCTTAGGAGTTTGGGCTTTTGCCATGCCATCTGTGGATGCACGTTGTTTTGCTAGTTTTACTACTTCAGATCCAATGGCTGTTCCTGCTACAATGTCACTTTGGACGTTGATGCCTGCATGGATTAGGCTTCTGATATGCTCTTGGTATTTGCTTTCTAGGTAAGCCCCTTCGAGTGGAAACATTACTGCTAGAATTTCTTTGGAAACAATGGCAATAGCAGCACCATTTGAGGGATAAGAAGGGAGTTCATTTTTGGCGTAGGCAGGTTCTATGTTAGTATCGACACGGTAGGGACCGGGTCGGTTGTACTCATATTTGTAATGCCAGGCCACTACCAATGCGTCAAATTGGGACACACTCAAATAGGCAAGCATTCTACTTGTATAGGGTGGATGGGCAAAAGGAAAAGCGGGAGGTCCTGCAGGGTTGGCTGCATTGGGAAGTGTGTAGGTTCCATCTGCATTAGGGCCGGGGATCAAGTTGTATTTTGCTGCAAGTTCCAAGGCGATTTCATTCCACCTAATAATAGGATTACTAGTCCAATACTTCACTGCCTCTTTTTCTTTAGGGGTGAGGCTGGACATTTGCTGCTTTAGGTTTGTTAACTCTGCCTGATAGGCAGCTGAACTTGTGGCTTCCGGTTGAGAAATGCTGATCTGAGCCGGAGAGGTGACTAGTATGGTTTTCCACGTTCCCCCATTTTCGTCGAGTTTTTCGAAACCATAACCGTCAAATTGGTAATAATTTGGGGTCTCCTCAATGCAAGAGCTTGTAATCAGGATTATTGAAAACAAGGTTATATATATTGTTTTGAGATTTTTCATTTTGATGAATGTTAATATGCTTTAAACTGATAAGTGATACCGGCACCTATAGTGGTGGCTTTTCCCATGTTTCTACCACTTAAGGTTTGGTTGAAATATGCCAATGCTCCAAACCCCTGATCTGACTTGATAAAGTATTGCACCCAGGCACCCACTTGGCTTACTTCTGTTTTATTGGTTGGTTGTGGCCTATTGTACGATCGGATATCGTCGCCGGTCAGACAATTGAGGTTCATGTAAGTCGCTTCCATTCTGAGCCTGTTGTCAAACGCCCAATATCCGATCGCTCCATGAAAATTCAGCGCATTAGGCACGTTCATAAAGGAAGAATAGACGCTGCCTTTCTCATAATAATAATCCCTCTCCACTTCGGTTTGTCCTCTCCAGAGATATGCAAGGGAAGCGCGAAAGACGAGCCCATTATCCATTTTATAGCCTCCGATTCCTCTAAATCCAAGTTCTGGAGCTCCCGCACCAAGACTGAAGGGCATGTAATCGGATAGGTAATTCCCAACAGGAGTGCTAACGTGAGCATTGGTAAGAAACAGTAATCTTCCACTTCCGAGTTGTTTTTGAAGCCAATCTACTTTTACAGAAACACTAAGGTCCTGAAAACCAGATTGACCGGCCTGGGTCCCTCCGGATGCTTTTGTGTTAATATAAGGAAGGCTGGCAATGATGTTGATTTTTTTAGTAAGGCCTATGGCTACCATCGGCATCCCCATTTGTCGGGTAAATGTTCCGATATTCGCATTTTCACGAAGGTAACTTCCTTCCCAATATTGATCCCAAGAGGAATGTTCATAGATCAGAGCGGTACAGATTTCTCCTTTGCCCATCATGACTTCATCCCATGGAGTCTGGGCTTGAAGTGTAGAAAACCAAAGTTGGAATAGAGTCAACAGAACGATTGACTGTAAATATTTTTTCATTTTGATCGAGGGGATTTTGTTTGACTTTGAATAAAGATGAAAATGCAGACCAAAGCCATATCGGATAAATAGGTCTTACCCACGTGATATGGGCAAAACAAAGCCCATCAGTGAATTCAGGATTTGACGCCTGTCAAACCATAGCAGATACCGGAATAATCAGTTATTATTTTTGATTTTTCACAAAAATTTTAGCTGGCATTCAGTTCAGAAATGGATAATCAACGAGGGTTTTGGAGCCTGAAGCGCTTCAAAAGAATTGCATTTGGTCTGAAAAAAATCAAACAGATTCCGGAGGGGGAGATTTAAGATTGGTTTGATAGTCTTTATAAGGCGAAAAAATAAATCCTATGTAGTTATTCTCAGTTTCGATATTTAATGCGAAATCAATTTCATTGGATGGCTGAGTGTAATCTTTGGTGATAAATTTTACTAATAGTGAATTGCTTCCTGAATCTGGCAATTCATCTTGGACTAAAGAACTTACCCAAAGTTTGATTGTATTGTCCAACATCCTAGTAGCGGTATCAGGGACATACACGATCTGAAGTGTGTCATTCACATATCTTTGTTTGATGGCCCGGTATGTTTGACCATCTTTTTCAAAAGTAGTATTGGTTGCCCGAAATTCCTCTTCATCGGCCATGTAAGGAACTGTGAGGGGAATTTCCAATAACTTTTCACCTAAACCCGCTTGGCCATCATTGTAGATTTTTTCCATCCAATCGTTTTCGATTTGGAACCTAAAAGAAAAATACGCCACATAGTATCCAAAATGATACAATGCGAAGCAGCATAAAAGGAATATGGAAATGGATTTTCTCAATGAGATGGTTTATTGAACATTAAATTTATAATTTTTTTCCAAAAATTATGATTCTTGTCAACATTTCTTCTGTTTTTTTCACTTGAGATTAGTAAATAAAACCAAGACCATCCAGAGCAACAGAAAAAGTAAAGCGACTGACCCATAAACTTGTACGACCTTCAATCTATTAAACCTGTCCAAAAACCAAAGTACGATCACGGGCCTGACCAATCCAATAATCAGGAGGAGAATGGAAACGCAAAATAAAATTTGTATCAATAGAAGAAGTGAAGCCAACATAGGTTTTCCAAAATAAAAAAAAGGAACAGTTTGCACCGTTCCTTTATTATGGAATATTTAGAAATTTTATTTTTTCTTTTTGATTTCCTGCATCACGTATCCTTCCATGGTATCATCGATTTCGATGTCATTGAAGTTTTTGATGGAAATACCGCACTCATAACCTGACTTCACTTCTGAAACATCATCTTTGAATCTCTTCAATTGGTCGATTTCCCCATCATGAATCACGATACCCTGACGGATAATCCTGATTTTGTTCTTCCTGGTAATGAATCCATCGGTTACATAGGACCCTGCAATCGTTCCGATTTTAGAAATTTTGAAGACTTCTCTTACAAGGACATTACCTGTGATTATCTCTTCAAACGTTGGTTCAAGCATACCTTCAATGGCATCTTTGATCTGATTAATGGCGTCATAGATAATGGAATAATGCCTGATTTCGATTTCCTCTTGTTCTGCGAGTTTCTTGGCATTAGTAGATGGTCTCACATTAAAGCCTAAGATAATAGCATCCGAAGCTGATGCCAAAAGGACATCCGATTCAGATATCTGACCTACACCTTTGTGGATGATGCTGACAGATACTTCCTCTTTGGATAGCTTCAACAAGGAATCAGAAAGTGCTTCGACTGAACCATCCACGTCACCTTTAATGATGATGTTGAGTTCTTTGAAACTTCCGATTGCAAGTCGTCTTCCGATTTCATCTAAAGTAATGTGTTTCTTGGTACGCATACTCTGCTCACGCATTATCTGCTCTCTTGAGTTGGCGATTTCTCTCGCTTCTCTCTCAGTATCGTAGACTTTGAACGTATCACCTGCTTGTGGAGCACCTGCCAATCCTAATACCTGTACAGGTGTGGATGGTCCGGCTTTGGTAAGTTTCTTTCCTTTATGGTCGGTCATCGCCTTGACTCTGCCGTAATGTGGTCCTGCAAGCATGATATCACCGATATTTAATGTGCCTGCCTGAACCATCACCGTAGTGACATAACCTCTCCCTTTATCCAAAGAAGCCTCGATAACAGTCCCAATAGCTTTTTTATTGTAATTGGCTTTCAATTCAAGAATCTCCGCTTCCAATAAAACCTTCTCAAGCAAATCTTCAACGCCCAAACCTGTTTTGGCTGAGATGTCCTGAGACTGGTATTTACCTCCCCATTCCTCCACCAATAAATTCATATTGGCCAATTCTTCTTTGATCTTGTTAGGATTGGAGTTCGGTTTATCAATTTTGTTGATTGCAAATATCATTGGGACACCTGCTACCTGGGCATGGTTGATGGCCTCTTTGGTTTGTGGCATGATGCTGTCATCAGCCGCAATCACGATGATGGCAACGTCTGTAATTTTGGCTCCTCTTGCTCTCATAGCAGTAAATGCTTCGTGACCGGGTGTATCCAAAAACGCGATTTTGTTTCCATCTGCAGTAGTTACATCATATGCACCGATATGTTGGGTAATTCCTCCGGCCTCATCTGCAGTGACTTTTGATCTTCTGATAAAATCGAGCAAAGAGGTTTTACCATGATCCACGTGGCCCATTATGGTCACAATAGGAGCTCTGTCCTGCAGATCATCTGCAGTATCTGCGATTTCCTCAACCTCAAACTCTTCATCAGGTTTGGTGAATTCAACTTCAAAACTGAATTCATCAGCAATGATGGTGATGGCTTCAGCATCTAGCCTTTGGTTGATCGAAACGAACATGCCTAGGGAAAGACAGGCTGAGATAACCTCATTTACGGACACATCCATTAAGGATGCAAGGTCGTTTGCAGATATGAATTCTGTTACTCTTAGAATTTTTGATTCCTCGATTCCTTCCTGTTCATCTCTGAAACGATCCGTTTTTTTATCTCTTCTTTTAGATTTTCCACCTCCGGACCTTCCGCCCCCCTGCAATCTTGCCAAGGTTTGTTTGATTTGATCTTGAATTTCTTTTTGGGTAGGTTCTGCTTTTTGAACTCTACTGGTATTTTGTTGGGGCTGACCTGGTCTTTGTGGACGCTGATGCTGTTGCATCGGTTTCCTATCCCTTTGACCCGGCGCAGGGGTTTGTCCGCCCGGTCCTTGACCTGCCGGTCTTGGTTTATTTGGATCCGTTTCCGGTCCTTTCGGAGCCGGCGCACCTTTTTTATCTATTCTTTTTCGGATTCTTTTCTTCTTATCCTTTCCTTTTTCGTCAGAAGAAGCTACAGGTTTCCCTTTTTTCTTTGACTTGTCGTCAGGAAGTTCAATTTTACCCAAAACGGTGAGCCCCTTCAAAGCATCAGCTTTTGCAGCGATCACTTTTTCTTCGGGTTTTAACTCGATCCTTTCTACGGGTTTTTCAACTTTTTCTACTTTCTGAGTAACTGGGGCCGGCTTAGTTTCAGGGGCTACTTTTGGTTTTTGTTCAAGAGGTGTTTTTCCAAGAGCGACATTTTCCTGAATTTTTTTAGTGTTGTCATCAGTCTGAGGCTTCACAGCCTCAGGTTTTGGTTCCACTTTTTCTTGAAGCGGTTTTTCTTCTTTTGCTACCGGAGGATCGGATGGAGTGACAGGAGGGGTTGTGGGCTGAGGTTTAACCTCTTCTTTTTTTGGCACTTGTTTTTGGGCATCCAAATCAATCTTTCCTAAAACAGTGATCCCCTGCAATTTTGGTGCTTCTACAGCTATTTTTTCTTGTTCTTTTTCTTCGGCTTTCGGAGATTCAACTACAGGCTTTACCAGTTCAGGTTTTTTGACTTCAGCAACTGGTTCTACTTTCTTTTCCTCTTTTACTTCAGATTCTGCTTCGATGGTAAAGGTCTCATGATGCCTTTTACCTATAGATAGGTGAGAGGCCTCTTCCTTTTCTTGGGCAGAGGATTTAAACTCCTTGGCCAGCATATCAAATTGCTCCTGGCTGATTTTGGAGTTGGGATTGTTTTCGACATCGAAGCCCTTTTTAGCCATTGATTCCACAATCGTAGAAATACCTACGTTGAGTTTTCTGGCTACCTGGCCTAGTCGCATCGTTTTTTCTTCTGACATACACTAAAAGCACTTTCTTAATTTGATCGCAAATATAGGCCAATTATTGGGTAAATCTGACCTAAATTACTGTTCAAATTCTTGTTTTAATATTCTGAATATTTCGTCAATTGTTTCTTCTTCGAGTTCTGTTCTTCTCAAAAGATCCTCTTTTGTAAGTGATAGAACACTCTTAGCTGTATCCAACCCGGTTTTTTTCAATTCGCCAATTACCCAATTGTCGATTTCATCACCGAATTCCTCAAGATCCACATCTTCCTCTTCATAGTCGTTGAGTTCTCTGAATACATCTATTTCAAATCCGACTAGCCTTGAAGCCAACCTGATATTAAACCCACCTTTGCCGATTGCCATGGATACTTGATCTGGCTTGAGATAGACAGAAATTCTTTTATTTTCTTTGTCAACAACCAATGAAGATACCTTGGCAGGGCTCAATGCCCGAGAGACATAAAGGTCAAGGTTATCTGTATAGTTGATTACATCAATGTTTTCATTCTGAAGTTCTCTGACAATGGCGTGGATACGGCTACCTTTCATACCCACACAGGCGCCGACAGGGTCAATCCTATCATCGTAAGATTCTACTGCCACCTTTGCTCTTTCGCCCGGTTCTCTCACGATTTTTCTAATAGTGATCAATCCGTCAAAAACTTCAGGCACCTCATTTTCAAATAATCTTTCCAAGAAAATCGGGGAAGTTCTGGAAAGGATTATTCTCGGATTTCCATTTACCATTTCCACTTTATGGACAATGGCCCTGACGCTGTCACCTTTTCTGAACCGGTCTTTTGTAATTTGTTCTCCTTTGGGTAGTATCAGTTCGTTCCCTTCGCCGTCAATCAACAATGTTTCTCTTCCAAGGATCTGATAAACTTCTGCTGAAATAATTTCCCCTACTAATTCTTCGTATTGGTTGAATAAAAGGTCTTTTTCTAGGTCCTTGATCTTTTGGATCAAAGTCTGCCTCGCCATCATCACTGCTCTTCTGCCGAATTCTTCCAATTCAATTTTCTCATATACATCTTCGCCGACCTCAAAATCCGGTTCGATTTTTCTGGCGTCGGTCAAGCTGATTTTATCAAAATCCCAAATGTCTTCGGAGTTGTCCTCGACGATTTCTCTGATTCTTAAGATTTCAAGATCACCTTTGTCTGCATTGATGGTTACATCAAAATTTTCATCAGTTTCGAATTTTTTGCGAATCATCGCTCTAAACACGTCCTCTAATATGCGGATCATGGTGGGGCGGTCCACATTTTTAGACTTTGCAAATTCTGCAAATGATTCTATGAGTACTTTAGCATCCATTTTTTTTATTTGAAAGAGACTAACACGATTGATTTTTTTATCTGTTCGAGGGGAATGGTGATTTCCTGTTCCTCTGCTTTTTTTCCTTTTTCTTTAATCTTGCAGCAAATTTTAACCTCTGCATTTCCCACCTCCAAGAGTTGTCCTTCCAACTCTTTTCCGTCATTTAATGTGACTTTCAATGTTCTTCCGACATTTTTGGTATATTGTCTTTTGGAAGAGAGCGGGAAATCCAGACCTGGGGAAGAGACCTCCAATATATAGGCATCAGACAAAAGTTCTTTTGCCTCGATTTCCTCGGCGATCTGTCTGCTTACCTTTGCACAAGCCTCAATACTTACACCTTGGTCCGCATCGATAAGAATTGTCAATTGAGATTTAGGGCCTTTTTCCACCAGCTGCACATCGACTAAGTAATAGGTATCGTCAGGCAGATGTTTGGAAACAATTTCCTCAAGTGTACTTTTTAAGCTCATTTGTTAGGGTATATGAAATAAAAGAGGGGACTTGTGTCCCCCCTCAATTCTGGTAATACGATGCAAAGGTAATAAATTTATTCACACAAAAAAAAATTGGATTCTTGTAATAAATTGGGAATTAGATAATAATTTTGCCCACCCACGTTAGAAGTTCTGCACTTCCTTGCTAAATTTAAAAGATTATCTATCATCAACTCAATCAAAACATAATGGGATTATTCGATTTTTTTTCAAGTGATATTGCAATAGACTTAGGTACAGCAAATACCTTAATTATACATAAAGACAAAATAGTGGTTGATGAACCCTCCATTATAGCGATTGACAGGACCAACAACAGGGTTCTTGCCGTGGGAAAGGATGCAATGAACATGCATGAAAAGACGCATGAAAATATCAGAACCATCAGACCTCTTAAAGATGGCGTGATTGCGGACTTCTATGCAGCAGAACAAATGATCAGAGGTTTGATCAAAATGATTCCCGGCCATAAGAAAGGAATATTCCCTAAGTCTCACAGAATGGTAATCTGTATCCCTTCAGGGATTACAGAAGTAGAAAAGAGGGCTGTCAGGGATTCCGCAGAACATGCAGGAGCCAAAGAAGTCTACATGATTTATGAACCAATTGCAGCAGCTATCGGAATAGGGATCGATATCGAAAAACCAATGGGGTCTATGATAGTGGATATCGGAGGAGGTACCACAGAGATTGCGTTGATAGCACTTTCAGGCATTGTAGCAGACCAATCGATAAGAGTTGCCGGAGATACTTTTACCAAGGATATTCTTGACTACATGAGAAGGCAGCACAATCTTTTGATTGGAGAGCGGTCTGCCGAGAAAGTTAAAATAGCAATCGGGTCAGCTTTGACAGAACTTGATGATGCTCCTGAGGATTATGAAATTAGAGGAAGAGATTTGATGACTGGCATTCCTAAGGTAATTAAAGTCTCCTATTCTGAAATCGCATTTGCCTTGGACAAATCTGTATCAAAAATAGAAGAGGCGGTTTTAAAAGCCCTTGAAATAGCACCTCCGGAACTTTCCGCTGACATTTATGACAATGGAATCCATCTGACAGGTGGTGGGGCGCTGTTGAAAGGTCTGGACAAAAGATTACACCAAAAAACCAAATTGCCAATCCACATAGCGGAAGACCCTCTGAGGGCTGTCGTAAGAGGTACCGGCACGGCGTTGAAAAACATCAATAATTTCAGATCGGTTTTGATGACTTAATGATTGGATGCAGCGGATCTTCCTATTTTTATACCGGATAAGGGCTTTTTTGTTGTTTGTTTTATTGGAGGCAATTGCGATATCGCTGATTGTTTCTAATAATTCTCAACAAGGGTCCGCGTTTTTTAATAGTTCAAACGAATGGGTGGGCTCGGTATTCAAAACTCAAAGTAACGTCATTGATTATTTTTCCCTTTCATCGGTCAATATAAGTCTGATGGAAAAAAATGCCAAACTACTGACGGAATTAGAATCGCTTAGAAGGCCGGCCGATTCTGTATATATTCCGCTTGATAGTTCATTGATTAGTTCGATTCAGTTTAAAGGAGCAAAGGTTATCAATAATTCTTTGAGACTTGCCCAAAATCACCTAACCATAAATAAGGGTTCAAACCAGGGTATCAAAACTGGTATGGGGGTTATCAACGAACAAGGCGTTGTTGGAAGGGTTAAGACCGTAAGTCGTAATTTTTCAACGATTATTTCATTGCTCCATACTGACTTATTGGTATCGTCAAAGATCCAATCCAATGATGTATTTGGTTCCACAAAATGGGATGGACTCGATCCACAACAGGCAAAACTCATGTATGTTCCAAGGCATGTTGTAGTTGCGATTGGAGATCATGTGGTCACTTCAGGCTATAATTCTATTTTTCCGGAAGGTATAGCAATTGGTACTGTAATTGAAGTGAAGCCAGGAACTGATACCAATTACCTTGATATTACGCTTAAGCTGGATACAGATTTTTCAAAGATTTCTTATGTCTATCTGGTAGAAAGTTTTCAACAACAAGAACTTGATTCACTATACCAAACAACAGGGATAAGCAATGAATAGCATTCGGGTAATCTCAATTTTGTTTACCGGATTCCTTTATCTGTTGTTTCAGGTTTTGGTGCTTAAGAATTTGGTGCTTTTTGGTACCGCATTTTGTTTTTTATATGTCAGTTATATAATTCTCCTACCACTTGACTTAAAAACAATTCCGGCCTTGCTCATCAGCTTTTTTATTGGAATGGGCGTTGACTTATTTTATGACACACTTGGAATCCATACGGCATCACTTCTAGTCATTGCATTTGTCAGACACCGGTGGCTACAGGTATTGGTTCCCACGGGTGGTTATGAGGATGACCTTCAGCCGAGTTTGATGAATATGGGCCTAGGATGGTTTCTTTCCTACAGCGTTCCTTTGATACTGATCCATCATACCATATTTTTTTATATTGAAAGTCTGGGCACAGATTTATTCTTCACATCTCTTCAAAAAGTAATTGCTAGTGTTATTTTTGTGCTAGTAATGAGTATTATTGTTCAACTGTTATTATACAGGAGAAGGAGAGGGATTTAATGAACGAGCAAAGGCCGATTACAATTATAATAGTTATCATCATCATTGGAGCAGTGCTCCTAACCAAATTATTTTTGATTCAGGTGATGGATGACAGTTTTTTAAAAAAGGCTGAGAGTAATGCAATTCAAAGAGTAGTAGACCATCCATACCGAGGTCTGGTTTATGACCGGACGGGCAAGATTTTGGTTTACAATTATCCTATCTTCGATTTGATGGTTATCCCAAGGGAATTTCAGGTTGGTGATACCACCAGGTTTTGCGAGATTTTCAAAATCAGTAAAGAGTATTTGGTCGAGACTTACACTGCGGCGAGAAAATATTCTTCCGTCAAACCCTCGCCTTTAATCAAACAGATTTCTACAACCGATTTTGCCAGGATTCAGGATTTTCTCATTGATTATCCAGGTTTGTTCGTGATGACAAGATCGGTCAGGTCCTACCCACAGGCAAGTGCTGCAAATGCCTTGGGGTATATAGGAGAAATAAGTTCTAATCAGTTAGAACGAGATTCTTCAAAATATTACAAACAGGGTGATTATGTCGGCCTTAGTGGGGTTGAAGGGTATTATGAAAATGAATTGCGGGGAGTAAAAGGGGTGAAATACAAGCTCGTAAACGTAAGAGGTGTTGACAAAGGCTCCTTCAAAGATGGGAGTTTTGATACAGCATCTGTTGCGGGCAAAAATCTCATTTCTACCATTGACCTTGAATTACAGGAGTACGGCGAGAAATTGATGGTAGGTAAAAGAGGCTCTGTGGTAGCTATTGAGCCAAAAACAGGCGAAATCCTAGCCATGATATCGGCGCCCACCTATGATCCAAATGTATTGACAGGAGCGCTTTTTGGGAAAAATTACATGGTTTTAAACAGGGATGAAACCAAGCCTCTGTTTAATAGACCCATCATGGCCATGTATCCTCCCGGATCGATTTTTAAGATTGTACAGTCCTTGGTAGGATTACAGACGGGAGTCTTGACTCCGAATACAACATATGCCTGCAATAGGTCTCTGGTAGCCTGTCATAACCACCCAAGTCCTTCCAACTTATTTGGTGCCATCAGGAATTCCTGCAACCCCTATTACCATCAGGCATACAGGGCTATGATCAATCGGGAGGTATCAACTAGCACATTTAAGGATACAGAAATAGGGCTTAATGTCTGGAGAGAGGCCGTCATCAAATTTGGACTTGGATCTCCTTTGGGCATTGACCTGAAAAATGAAAAAGGTGGATCAATCCCATCTTCAAAGTTATATGACAGAATCTATGGCGAGGGCAGATGGAAATATTCTACGATTTATTCCCTATCTATCGGTCAGGGCGAAATGCTCGTCACGCCATTACAGATGGCAAATCTCGCGGCGATATTTGCAAACAAGGGATACTATTATCCCCCACATATGATCAAAGCCATAGACGGAGATGCCACCAAAATTCCGGAGGAATTCAGAACCAAAAGAGAAGTTGGTGTGGATGCACATCACTTTGACCTTATCCAGGATGCCATGGCACAAGCCATCTATGGTACTGCAGCAAGGGCAGTGATCAAGGATATTGAAATAGCAGGAAAAACAGGTACAGCACAAAATCCCCAAGGGGAGGACCATTCCGTTTTTATTGCATTTGCTCCTAAAGATAATCCGCAGATAGCCATAGCCGTATATGTAGAAAATGCCGGTTGGGGTGGAAGAGCAGCCGCAAGTACTGCCAGTTTGATGATAGAGAAGTACATTAGAAGAGAAGTGACCCGTCTTGACCTAGAGGAATATGTCATAATCGGGAAATTTATGTAAGGTGAGACAGGACGATTTATACATTAATAAAATAGACTGGATTTCCATTTCGATTTATGCCGTTTTGGTAATTATTGGATGGATCAATATCTATGCGGCAGTCTATGACGATCAGTCCATTAAAAGCATTTTTGACTTTTCCATCAACTCGGGCAAGCAACTCGTATGGATTGGCACTGCTATCTTATTGATTACTGTAATCATGGTGGCGGATTATCGGCTATTTGAGAACCTTGCCTTACCGCTTTATATTATTTTCCTGGTTTTTTTGTTGATCACACCTTTTTTTGGAAAGGAAATCAATGGTCAAAGAGCATGGTTTGAAATTGGATCATTTAGGCTTCAGCCTGCTGAATTTGCTAAGTTTGCTACTGCCCTCGCTTTGGCAAAGTATATGGAACGCTCCACTTTTGACCTCGGGCAGTTTAAGTACCAACTTCAGGCACTGGCCATCATTGCATTGCCCGTAGCATTTATCATGTTACAGCCTGATACCGGCACAGCCATGGTGTATTCAGCATTTTTTGTCATGTTATACAGAGAAGGAATGCCGCAGGGGTATTATATATTTGGGTTGTCTTTTGTCGCGATTACCTTACTTTCTTTGGGTTTAGAAAATAACATATATCTGGCCATAGGAGTAGGAGTTATAATTTTGATAATCATTTTGCTTGGCAAAAAAAAGATAGGTAGGATTGTCAGTCTGTTGGGTATTTGGATTCTGATAGTGGGTTATTCATACAGCATAGACTATGTAGTCTCCAAATTGCCTGAACACCAACAAAACCGGATCATGGTTTTGTTCAATCCAAATATTGACCCACTTGGTGTCGGATGGAATGTGACCCAATCAAAAATCGCAATTGGTTCCGGAGGGTTTTTTGGTAAAGGGTACCTTGAAGGGACTCAGACCAAGTTTGACTTTGTGCCGGAACAACATACAGATTTTATTTTCTGCACATTGGGGGAGGAATTCGGTTGGGCTGGAAGCTTGGTGGTAATTTTGCTTTTCTGTGCATTGCTTCTCAGGTTAGTCATGCTAGCTGAGCGCCAAAAAAATAGATTTTCGAGAATATATGGGTATTGCGTGATCTCGATTTTGCTCTTCCACTTTATGATCAATATTGCTATGACCATAGGCTTGTTTCCGGTTGTAGGAATTCCCTTGCCATTTTTTAGCTATGGAGGATCTTCACTTTGGTCATTTACCATCCTGTTGTTTATTTTCATCAAATTGGACTCACATAGGATACAGCTTTTGAGCAGGATTGGTTAATAATTTTCGCTTTTGATGATGTGCTGAAGCCAAAATTGTTTTTTGGGTTCTCTGTTTTTCTTTGCAAAATCAGTATGGAAAGTATGGTTTTTCAAAAATTTGATCTGTAATTCCACCCAATCTTCCCGGGTTTTGAGGACATTGGTAGATTTCAATTCCTGGTACAGTTTATCACTGATTTCGACGTAGTTGTTTCGCCCGAGGTAATCCAGATCCGAATCACAAATAATTTTCTGAAGTTCAGTTTTTGGGCTTTGCGGAATTCTGGTAGCCATCACTAAGCCTTTGACGATTTCAATATGTTTCGGATCCATATTTAATGACTCCATGATACTTTGAGCCATTGCGGCACCTACTTCCTCGTGGTTTTGGGTGGATTGTATAAATCCCAAATCGTGTACCAAAGCCCCGATCCTAAGGAGGCAGGCATCTGTACCTTTGATTTTTTTGCGTTTGATATATTGGTTACAAACTCCCAACACATCCATCACATGATCAATATCATGGTAGGTTAAGTTTTTTGGAAGGCCCTTTTCCAATAGCTCCAGAACTATGCGTCTTAATTTAAAATAACCTGTCATTTTAATATTGAAATTGCCTCAAAAAGTCAATTTACTGACCATGCGAATTGAATATTAAGAAATATAAATATTAAAACTACATATTGAGCTAAAAATTTTCGCCGTAAGTGTTTTGAACCCTGCCAAAACACCATAATATTCAATTTCCATTCGCAAGAAATGGAAGGAAATCTAGAGATGTCCTGTTAAATATTATTTTCTAATGTCGATTATTTTTTTTAGCAAAAACAACGGTTAACCTCTTGAATCAAACTTCCTAAATACAAGTTGAAGAAATTCATCTACGACCTCCGATTCTTTATTCCAGTTTAATTCTCCCACATATCTTTCATTCAATAAGTGTATTGCCTCCACAAAGCTCCCACACTCATCAATTGACTTTAAGGCATGTTTAAGAAGGTCAGGATTACCGTCAAACAGGTCTTTGGTAAACATAAACCGTTGGTTTAATCCCACGCTTTCCGAGAGCTCCTTGATGCTTCCTTTCATAATGGAATATTGTTCTGATTCAAACCTAGTCCATATTTTGGCAGGATCAATTCCCTGATCTGGTCTGATGGTTTTAAAAAGCTTTTCGGTTGGAATATTTTCAAGTATATGCTCTTCCTCGTGCAGGTAGCTTTCTTCGCTTTCGATAGTAAGACTTGACCTTTCCTTTATCTCAAATTCCGATTCTTTGCTTTCCTCCAAAGTGTCAAAAAACGACCTGTCATTTTCTTTTACCATAGGAGTCGGTTCGGCTTGTGGTCTGACTTTTGGCTGAACCAATTCGGCCTCGGCGATTTGGTCAAAATCAAGGAAAAACACCTGTCCCATACTGTTAAGGAGTGTTTTGTAGGATTCCAATTTTTCTTTTTGATTCTGAAAGTTGGTTTTAAGTGCTCCCTGATATGCTTCATGGGTGTGGGATAATCCAGCCTTATCGATCAGATTTGTGGTTAGGCTGGAATGCCACTTGATGTATTTTTTGTTTTCCTTGAGGTATTGGTTGATTTCGTTGGCTTTTTGTTTTCCAAATTCCTCTTTGTAAAACTCCAGTGGGTTGACGGCCAAAAATATGGAATCCTTAACGGCTTTTACTAAAAGCGGCTCAAAATGCCCCCTTTCAACCTTGATGGTTCTGGAAAGCACATTCATAAATTCCCTCAATGCTTCATGGACAGCCTTGTCTCTGTAATCAAAAAATGGATTGCTTTTGAGTTTTTCCAATTCCTCCTGCCAGGCTTCAAATAAGGTTTTTATAATGAAAAAGTTAACCTGAACACTTGGGGTAAGTGTGATGATTTCCTGTCCGGTCATGTACTTTTTGGTAGGGAAATAGCCATCACAGACTTTTTTACTAAATTCCTTGGCGTAGTTTTCTACGTAATTGCTGTTTAACTTCGCAGACATATTAATTGATTGTATTTTTTATAAACTAAGCACAAACCATGCTGAAAATTATTATCCAAAACTTATTCCAGAAAGAGATTATTTCTCTCGCGGGAGTCTGTAAAGTTATTGATTTAATCCATGAAAACCACATTGATTGGATGCATGCCTGCGGAAAAAAAGGCCGGTGTACCACCTGTAAAATCATAGTTTTGGATGGTATGGATAACCTTTCACCTCTCACAGACAGAGAAGAATATTTCAAAGGAATCGACAGGTTAACAAATCACGAAAGGTTATCTTGCCAAGCAAAATTGGTAAAGGGAGAAATTCTTATCCGTGTCGCAGAAGAAAATAAGTTTTCCCATATGGTTTACAGTGAATAGGATCCCATGTTTATAGAAAGTACCATAGGCAAATCCCGAAGTCCTGAGAGAAAAGGCCACATAGAGGTCATCTGTGGATCTATGTTTTCCGGCAAAACCGAAGAATTGATCCGAAGACTCAACAGGGCTTTTATTGCCAAACAAAAGGTTGAGATATTCAAGCCCTCCGTGGACAAAAGATACCATGATACAGATGTCGTTTCGCATAATGACAATGCCATCCGCTCGACCCCGGTCAATTTTGCAGATGATATCATATTGCTTGCAGGGAATTGTGATGTGGTGGGGATAGATGAGGTCCAGTTTTTTGACGATAGGATCGTCAATGTTGCCAATGTTTTGGCCAATTCCGGTAAACGTGTAATTCTTGCCGGCCTGGATATGGATTTTGAAGGAAATCCTTTTCAACCCATGCCTCAATTATTGGCGATTGCTGAATATGTAACCAAGGTACATGCCATCTGCATGAAATGCGGGGACCTTGCATCTTATTCCTTTAGACTTGTTGAAAATAAAGAGAAAGTAGTCCTTGGTGAAAAGGAGTCCTATGAAGCGAGGTGTAGAAAATGTTTTCTCGAGAAAATCTAATGGGGAGGAATGTGGGGATTTTTAGCAAGGTCACTTCGTGTGTTTTTTCAGGTTCATGTGGCAGCAAATCTGCAAGGAGTTCTAATAGTATGAAAATTTTAGTCTCGTGAGGCTCAAAAAATCAAAAGGTATCGTTCTGTCTTATATCAAGTATAGTGAGACTTCCATCATTGTACGGATTTTTACCAGAGAATTTGGGTTGAAATCCTACATCATCAATGGTGCAAGGTCAAAGACCGCTAAAAGCAAGATGGCATTTTACCAGCCCTTGACACTTTTGGATCTCGTGATATACGATAAGGAAGGAACTAGCCTTAACAGGATTTCCGAGGCAAAATTGGCCATGCCTTTTCAATTAATCCCATTTGATTTTCTTCGGTCCGGCATAGCTATGTTTATGGCAGAAGTGATGGGTAAATCTGTTTTTGAAGGATTTCAAAATGAAGAATTCTTTGATTTTTTGGAATCAACGATCAGACTCTTAGATGAAAAGGATACGGCTTTGGTGCATTTTCCTTTGGTATTTTTATGGGAAAGTTCAAGATTTCTGGGATTTGCTCCGCAAGATTCAGAATCATTCTTCACCGAATTGAAACAATATCCGCAAGGACCTGATGTCATGGAAGAAGAAAAGGAATATTTAGATGTAATAATTGCGGATTCGTTTCACTGTGACTATAAATTTCCTTCAAAAATCAGAAGAAATATGTTAGACCATTTCCTGCTTTTTTATGGCAATCACCTTGATTTGACCTATGATTGGAAGTCTGTCAAGGTGCTGAGGCAGATGATGTCCTAAAATAAATGGTCATCCTTTTGGAAATATTTGTTATTTAATTAATGAAACCTTAATATTGTACCGTCATAGTATCGAAAGATCCTGCCCCCTTTGGATTTTACCTATTCTGAATCCCTTTTTCATTTAGTTCAGAAATAATCAAAACACATCATCACATTCACACATCTTATTTATAATACCATAAGCTTTTTATGTATAACATAGAAGAATTAAAAATCAGGCTTCTCTCTGAATTGAAGGAAATTGCTGAAGAATTAGGCGTAAAGAATTTCAAGACGCTAAAGAAAGATGACCTTGTCTACGCCATCCTGGACCAACAAGCCATTACAGATGAAAAAGCGCTTCCTAAAAAAAGAGCCTCAGTAGTAGAAGCGGAACCTGCCGAACAAAAGCCCAAATCGGAATTAAAAGACACTCCTGAATCACCCCAAGCGACTCCCCAGGAAACTAAATCCAAATTTAGAAGAGAAAATGTTACTGAAATTCCCAAAGAAGTGGTACAGGTAGCATCAGAAGATAAAGCTCCCCAAAAAACCGGGCCGAAACTTTCTCCAAGAAATGAAGACAGACCAGCCAAAAGAGTGGATGATAGACCTGCCAAAAAGCAGGAGGAAAAGCCATTTAAAAAGCCAGAGAATGTTAGGCAAGAAAAAGAGGTAGTCATTGAACCTGAAAAACCAAAGGAAAAATTACCGCTTCCGGTTTTTACACCTGATGATGAAAAGCCAAAATTCATCAGACCTAGAAGGAAAGTAATAGATGGTCCTGAGCCAGTTCCTTACAATCTACCTAGTGAGAAACCTATGCCTTCCTTCGAAGTGGAGCAGGATATGCCCAAAAGAAAAAATTTCAGGGATATTGAAGAAGTTCACATCCCTTCGGCAGAGGTATTCCAAACCAAGAAAAAGCCTTATGTCAGCGTCAAAGAATTTGAAGGGATAATTGAAAATGAAGGAGTTTTGGAAATTATGCCCGAAAGCTATGGTTTTCTAAGGTCCTTAGATTACAACTACCTTGCTTCTCCCGACGATATTTACGTTTCCCCTTCTCAAATCAAACTTTTTGGTCTAAAAACAGGAGACCATATCAAAGGATCAATCAGGCCTCCAAAAGAAGGAGAAAAATATTTTGCACTTTTGAAAGTGATTACAGTCAATGGGAAAACTTCGGAAGAAATCCGAGACAGGGTTCCTTTTGAATACCTCACTCCGCTTTTTCCTGAAGAAAGGCTGAAACTGACCACCAAGCATGACAATTACTCCACAAGGGTTTTGGATTTGTTTGCTCCTATAGGAAAAGGACAGAGGGGAATGATCGTCGCCCAACCCAAAACGGGTAAAACCATGCTTTTGCAGCAGATCGCAAATGCCATCTCCGAAAATCATCCCGAGGTTCATTTGATGATCCTTCTGATCGATGAGCGTCCTGAGGAAGTAACGGATATGGCAAGGTCAGTAAAGGCTGAAGTCATTTCCTCTACCTTTGATGAACAAGCCGATCGGCATGTGAAAGTAGCCTCCATTGTTTTGGAAAAAGCCAAGAGAATGGTGGAATGCGGTCACGATGTGGTAATTCTCTTAGATTCTATCACAAGACTTGCAAGAGCTTATAATACTGTAGTGCCTAGCTCCGGCAAAATTCTGTCAGGTGGTGTGGATGCCAATGCGCTTCACAAGCCAAAAAGATTCTTTGGTGCAGCAAGAAATGTCGAAAATGGCGGTTCTTTGACCATCATCGCGACTGCATTGGTGGAAACTGGTTCCAAAATGGACGAAGTTATCTTTGAAGAATTCAAAGGAACCGGTAATATGGAATTGGCTTTGGATAGAAAACTTTCTAACCGAAGGATATATCCTGCCATTGATGTCACCGGATCAGGCACTAGAAGAGAAGAGCTATTGATGGACAAAGAAGAAATGCAGCGGGTCTGGATTTTGAGAAAATTGATGTCCGACATGACTTCGCAGGAAGCAATGGAATTTCTACTCCAAAGAATGAAAGGAACCCGGGACAATACAGAATTTTTGATTAGTATGAACGGATAAATATCAATCTTTAGCAAATTAATTGCCCGTATTCTTAATGGATATGGGCTTTTTTTTTGCTAAAAAATAATGTTCAAAGCAGGATTTTTGTTTTGTAAACTAATAAGTTGTTTAGTTTTTTCGGTTTGATTTATTTCAGTAGGTTTTGTTGACATATCAATGTCCCAAGGCTATAATAGTCACCCAAACTATCAATAATAAATCAGCATGAAATTGCCGTTTTTTTATAACAGGACAATTCTGTTTTTGGAATCAAAGGATGTCAAAAGGGTAATCCTGTTTTTACCTTTTTTAATTATTCCCTTATTGACTTTTGGAGAAGGATCGCGCAATTGGGGAACTGAAACCAATAGACAAAGCATGTTGTGGTATCCCGGCAATTCCGGTGCTGGTGGATTTGTTAACAGAGGTTTCATGCTTTTGCCTTCGACTGTTTCAGGATATAATGGAGGACACAGGCTATATGTATATGCAAAAGCAGGTGAAACTGTTTTCTGGGGATTTAGAAGAGTTGGATCAACAGGCAACATCAGGGTAAAATGGTTTTATGATGCCAATTCATCTGACTTTTTCCACTTGGAACTTCAGGGTCTTCAAGGGCACAAATATTCTCTCAAGATTATGATGCTAGTACTATAGGTGCAGCACAGGGAAGGCCCGAAAATGCAGCTGCTACACTGAATGGACCTCCTCAGATCACAGGAACAGGCTATCAGGGATATTTAATTGTAAACAATACGGGAGCGGCTAGGGCATTTTGGGTTGAGATTTCAAATCCCCCAAGCACCAACCACATCACAGCAGGTTTTAATATCAATTTTTGGGATGTTAGTGTAGCGTCCTCTTATACCGGAGGCTTTAATGAACACACGGGATGGGTTTATTCCAGGTTTTGGAACATTGCCAATTCAAGGATTGATCCTGCAGGTACCACTTTAATACTTACCATGAGTACTCCAGATGAATATTCTTTCCACAATAATTTTGGATTTTATGTCCCTGTGGACAATACCTTTACGGTAGCAGGAGATGATTATTTCGTCAAATACATCAATTTTGGAGGGTCAAGTAGAGGATGGACTAATTTTTTTGCAAATAAAGATGGTCCTAGAAACGACTTGACATTTGAGGAAAACAGGAAATCCAGGCCGGGAACCTCATCAAATTATCAGTATCCCTTATTTATCAATGATCCGGATCCCTCTATATGGAAATCGACAAGCCCACCTACAGTTACTCTTTTAATTGATTAGCAAGCCAAAACCTCACCTGAGTCTGGAGGCGATGCAACGGTTAATATAACCATTAGTTTGCCTGCAGTTGTGGACGTATTGATAGATTTCAATGGTAATTTAGCATATGATGAGGGGATTGACTTGATCATTTCACAACAATATGATGCTCCCGGTACCTATCAGATTTACTGGAATGGAGAGGATGCAAATGGGAATGTAGTACCCAAAGGCAGTGATGTTGAAGTGATAGCCACGGTAGTATTTTTTCCTGTCCATTTCCCGATTTTTGATTTGGAGCAAAGTCTCGGAATGAGAGTAACAAACATAAGACCTGGATCCATAGCCAATACCAAGATCTTTTGGGATGATTCATTGATTCTCAGAACTGGTCTTACCCTGGATGACAGTCCTCAATCGCTCATGGTAAATACTACCGGAGTAATGGGCCCTGACCATATATGGTGGGCAACCGGAACTGTCCAAGAAAAAGACAAAGAAAAATTTATTCTCCAACGATCCAAAGACGGAAAGTCTTGGTCAGAAATCTCTGAAACAAAAGGAGAAGTATACTTGGTATATGTATATCATGAAGACAAAGTCTTGGTGAAAAAACTGATCAAAAGAGATTAAGGTTTTTATTAATGATTTAAAAAGACAACAATACACAATGTTCATCACGAAACTTCTGCCACGTACCAAACTAGCAGTCAAATTGAACCCAATCAAATATTCATTGATACCTGCCGAAAAAGGCATGGTAAAAGTGGTAACACCAGATGTAGAAGCCAATGTTAATTGTTAGTTGATTCTTTTTAAATAGTCTGAGAATTTATAGATTAGGCAGAAATGCAGCTACAGGAGATTTTTAATGACTCAGAAAAATAAGCTCAGGTAATTTTTACTGTATTTTAAGACAAAGAACTCAGTTGGATTTCGAAAGGAATTCCATCGGGTTTTTCATTTTAGGAAGCTATGGGTGGTACTGATACTTTCTCATCCATTTATTATTTTATTTAATCCTAAAATGTCTAATAATGGTGTTTTTGGCTTTGAGGTTTGCATTTAGGAGAAATTTACCTATTTTTAACCTAATTCTATTTAAACAAGTAATCACCCATCTATTTGTTTACTTTATTTCACTGAATCACCCTGAGTTCCATCTCTTTTTTAAGAATTATTTATATTAAAGTATGATTAAAAAATATGAAAATAAATATATAAGTATTCATCAAAGCATGCGTTTCACACTATACTTTATTCTATCTCCATTTCTGTGAAATCTTTTTATCCCCTTTTAATCTCCTTAATGCTTTTGGCTTCAGCACAAGTTAGCATAGGCCAAAGCTGTCCAGGATGTACTGGAACTATTAAAACATATACAAGAGCAGATTCTGTTGAGGTTAATAGTGGGAACAATAATTTTAATAGGGATAGTTGGAGTCCAATAAATGTTCCTGGAGTTAATGATATTGCACGTTTTAGCACCGCGGGAAATTTCACTTGGAGGCCAAACAATGCGACCACGATAAAAGGAGTGGTGCTAGAAGGCAATGCAAACTTGCTTTTAGATCGTTCAAATGATGGAAATAATGCTGTATTTATTATACAAGGGAGCAGTGCTGCAGACAAAGGTTGTATAACAGTAAGATCCGGGTCAACTTTGACTTTAAGATACATTTCCAACTTGAATAATGTCACCATTTGCGTAGAAGAAGGAGGTCGAATTGTTTTTGATGCCAGAGATGAGGATAGAAATGATTACCTGTTCAATGGGGTAGACATTAATCTTCAAGGTCCGGGGGCACAAATTGAATTTGGAGATGCAGATATAAATCTTGGCTTAGGAGGTGTTACTGTTACTGGATACACCGGAAGTGGATGTATCCTAAATCAAGACGGTTCCTACACCTTACCTTCTCCTGTACCGAATATTATTGCAGATCCATCTACTACAAATCTTGCTGCTTTTTGTAATTTTCTTACAGCAGGAGGTTTCTCGCCATTACCCGTAGAGTGGGTATACCTCAATGCGGATTTTAATAACAAAGAAAGGACTGGTATCATTAAATGGGCCACTGCAAAAGAATGGGAGAATTCACACTTTGAAATCGAAAGGTCTGTAAGAGGCTTGGATGAGTTTACTGTGATAGGCCGAGTTCAGGGAATGGGTTGGAAAGATTCTATCACGGAATATACTTTCTTTGATAAGAATCTTCCTTTGACAGGAGGGAATATCTTATACAGGTTGAAGCAAGTTGATTTTAATGGTATACATAGCTATAGCAAGGTAACCTCCATAAAAGTTGCCAATATACCATATACCAAGGGAGTCTGGAGAGCTTATCCAAATCCTTATGCTGGAGAAATATTCAACCTGGAATTGATAGATGAAAGGGAATATTTTGGAGAAGACCTAAGGGTTAGACTTATCTCACCTTCTTCAAACAACAAAGTTATCACGGGAACTAATCTCCGTCTGATTTCAGGATCGATTTTGGAAGAACTGCGAAAGGCAACAAAAGGAATATTTGTTCTTGAGATATCTTGGGGACAGAAGGTTGAGTTTATAAAAATCATGAAACAGTGATGCTGATTGCCTGCCTGCCGTAGGCAGAGAAGACAGAAGTTGGAAGCCGAGTGATATTTGAGGTTTTCAAAATCTCGAAGATTTGGAAAGGAGGAAGGATAATAGATGAATCAGTGTTTCGTTTTTTCAAACCGCGAAGGTCTATAACAAAAAATGTCAAGCTAAATCAAGATTTGACATGAACCATCTCTTAATTGTGTGAATAGTCAGAATTTTTTTTCAGTTTAAGTAGTTTATGTTCCTGTCAGATTTTTTATTTTTTTATTGGCTTCCAAATTATCAGAAGAAATAGAAATGTCAACAGGGGGTTTTTAAACCTATTTTTTATATAAATACCTTAAAATCAGTAGTATATGATTGAAAATTTTTAGATAGATCTAACACTATCTTGATTTAAGTCTATTTTTTACTTGTACATGTAATTTTATAAATAAATAAAAAAGCATTTCAAATATAAAAAAATGCAAAAAAATTGATTTTTAATTTGTATATTAAATACAAATAAGTATATTTGAAACACAAAATAGACTCTACAAAAATCAATCACCCAATGAGATTTTTAAAAACAGTATTTTTCGCCCTTTTCCTTATGCTTAGCTACAGTAGCTTTGCGCAAGATGCTAACAAGCCGGATTTAAGAGATGGTTCATGTACCATTTGTAAAGGAAATGCACAAAACTATTCAATATTAAATGTGTATTTCAGTGACGCGTTGGGAAATCCCAATAATATCTGTGAAGGTGATGGACCATATTTTATTTCCTTATTGTATACCTCGAATTCAAAAAGTGATATCCATAACTTTAGGATAATTGCTGATATTTTAAAGAAAGACAGAAATAATCCGAATGGCGATCCTTTAGATTCTTTTTATATCAATGAGTATGTGGGCTCAATTAACCCTTGTAACACCGGATCATGTATAATTACCATACCGATTCCAGATATTGGCATTAAGTGTCAAAATGAATTTTATGAATTGTCACAGCCTCTAGTTTCGTGGACTACTAGTGCTGCAAAAGATCTGGAGGATGAATACAGCTGTCAGAGTTATCCCGCAGCTCAATGTTTAAATAATAAGAATTCTATCCCAATTGAAGTCGGAATATTGTCCTATACTTTTAATCCTATATATGAGTGTTTTGAAGGTGATTTAGAACAAACCAACGTCTCTTTTATTATAACCTCTCTTTTTGGAGGGAGTCCTACTCAGGATTACAATGCAACCTGGAATTTCACTTTTTCAGATAGTTCCTCATTGAGTTCAACAAATTTTAATCCAACAGTTTGGAACAGGGCGGTTGGCAGTAGTTTTATTGCTACTTTGACGATAAGTCAGGGGGTATTGGTTGGAGCTCCAGTTAGCATCACTGTTTTGGTTCCAGATGCCTTGTCTACTGAGGATGTCATTTTAAGTCAAAGAGTGGTTGAATCTTCAATGGATGCAACCACAAATGAAGACCTTGCCTCTGGACTGATAGAAATAGAATTTGTAGAAGGTGATTATTTTTACTTTTGGACTTCTTTGGAAGACCCTGCCTTTTATTCAGAAGAGGCTACCATCGATTCATTGGTGGGCGGAGCAACCTATAAATTGACCACCATTGATAATGATACCGGGACATGTAGGGTTGATTTGTTTCTTTTAAATGCAAAAATATTACCTGTAGAGATATCAGGACTCAATGCTCAATTTATAAATCAGTCCAGAACGGCCAAAATTACCTGGGCTACTTTTAAGGAATGGGAAAACAGTCATTTCGAAATTGAGAGATCGGTAGATGGCGTTAATAACTTTACCCTGGTCGGTGAAGTTCATGGAATGGGGTGGAAAGATACCGTAACCGAATATAGCTTCGTGGATAAAGATCTTCCTTTGACAGGTGGTAACATCTTATACAGGTTGAAGCAAGTTGATTTTAATGGAAAACATACTTACAGCAAAGTGATTTCAGTTAAAGTAGCCAATATCCAGTATACCAAAGGAGTTTGGAGAGCCTATCCCAATCCAACAAACGGGGAACAATTGAAAATCAACTTATTGGAAAAATCCCAATACCAGCAGGAGTTGATCACCTTTAGGATTATCCATCCGAGCTTTGTCATCAACCCGATCACTGTCGAATCTGAATATGCCATGAATGAGTATTTAGCCAAGTTGCTTCCTTCCATACCTTCAGGGGTTTTTGTAGTCGAGGTGGCTTGGGGCCAAAAAGTGGAGCATATCAAAGTGATGAAATAGCAGATCGGCCAAAAAAATATTAAAATTTCTTTAAATAATAGGAATAGGTAGTCTCCAAATGGGGTTACCTATTTTTTTTTCTACCTGAAATGGGTATTTATTGCTTTTTACTAAAATAATCAAGTGTAATTTTTAGATAATAAAAGGCATAAATGTATATTTGAAAATCCAATTAAGCTGGTTCTAGTCATATTTTTATGAAAAGACTTTTTCAAATATGCATTTTAATGTTTTTGCTCATATCAGCAACCGGGAATTCCTATGGGCAGGTTATTTATACTACTAGTGGATTATGTGCGCCTAATCAGACGAATTACTTTAGTACTCCACTTTGCTGGATAAAAACTGGTGATGGATGTTCAACAGCTGAAGTTCCACCTGTTTCTGGTACTTTAGCATGTCCAATCAATGTAGTAATCAATCACCAAGTTAATTTACCAACCCTTTTTAATTTAGGCACGAGAGTCAATCTGAGAGTGAATGCTGGAGGGCAATTTAACATTCCAGGTAATTTGGTTATACCACAAGAGGCAGTCTCAGGTGTTGTTATTGATGGTGGACAAATAAATGTCAATGGTTCTGTTCTAGTTAATCTAGGAACAACGACGAATAATACGATCATTAATATTCAAACGATTAATTCTGGAATATTTAATGTTAATACTGCCTTAGATTTGCGGAACAATACCTTGGTACAGATATCTGGGGATGACACTGGAGAGATGATAGTTGGAACTATTGATCTTGGACAAAGGGCGATAATTAATGTTCTTGCTGGCGGAAGATTAATTTCAAATGGTGATACTGAATATGCCGGAAATAATTCAGAAATTAATGTTTGGGGTTATTTTAATACTGGATCACTAACTGTTAGTGGAGGCCAAGGGAAGCAATTGAATGTCTATGGGGATGGAGATGTAATGATTGAAGGAGATCTAACAATTGCTGGGACAAGTCAAATTACCTTTGGGGGCGATAGTAATGTTTACATTGAAGGAGATGTCATTATCAATGGCTCAGGTGATAAATTAATTATAGAAGAAAATGCAAAAGTTGTAGTTTGTGGAGAAAACACCGAAACAAATCCTCCCCCGGGGACTGTTAAAAAGGATGGTTTGAATGAGTGTCCCGACCCAAATAATTGTCCTTCAGGAGGATATTATGTCAGTTGTAAAATTCTCCCCGTAGATTACCTCTATATCGAATCAGTTTATTCCAAGGTATCGAATACCAATATACTTTCTTGGGCGACTGCCAAAGAATGGGAAAATAGTGGGTTTGAAATTGAAAGGTCTATAGGGACTGCTACGGACTTTGAAAAAATAGGAGAAGTGTCCGGAATGGGGTGGAAAGAAACAATTACGGAATATGAATATGTAGATGCTCAACTGCCATTGACGGGAGGAAATATTTACTATCGGTTAAAGCAAATTGATTTCGATGGTACTTATGAATTAAGTAAAGTGGTGTCCGTCCGGATTCCGGGTGTTCAATTTACCCAAGGTGTATGGAGGGCCTATCCAAACCCAACAGATAGCGAACAACTCAGGGTAAGCTTGCTTGACAGGTCACAGTATAACGATGAGAACATTACTTTCAAAATCATCCACCCCACAGCAATCACCAAAGCAGTATCAGTAAGCTCGGAAAATGAAATGAATGAAGCCATCGCCAAGATGATCGGAAGTGTTCCAAAGGGTGTATTCGTGATTGAAGTCGCTTGGGGACAAAAAGTAGAGCATATCAAGGTTCTTAAAAAGTAATTTGATTATCCGCTTTCATCGCAACAAACTAATTTCGAATTGATTTTGCTGCGGATAATCGACCACAGACGATTGTCGACTGTCCACAGCCACATCAATTGGACTCCTTACCTTTTTTCATTTGGGTAAGGGCAAGAAAAAGAATATACTTAAAAGCATAGATATAAATTTAGATTTACAAAAATACTTGGAACAAAGCCTCTAAAAGTCCTCCACTTTTAGAGGCTTTTTTCTTGGAGTAGGTTAATCTGATGTTGAAATTATTTAATTGACAATCATATTCATCTAAAACCGGCTTCCTGAATAATATCCATTAATATCCAATATCCATCAAGATCCAATATCCAGTATCAATAAATATCCAATATCAATAAATATCCAATATCCATCAATATCCAGAATATCCAGTATCAATGAATATCATTCTATTTTTATTGACTAGTCCTATATATGAAATTCACCTTTTCTCCTCATACCAGGTCTTATGAACGATTTTCCATTTTCCGTCCTTTTTGATCAGCGTTAAGAAATCAAAGTAATAGATCCCGGGCCAGAAAAGTTCGGTTTTCGCCAAGGCTGTATTTCCCTTCAGTTCAATCTCCAAGAGGGTGTTTTTATATGTTGAAGGGTCTCTTTTTTCTCCCTTTGCCGTTCCGTTTGCCCAATCCTCAAAGGAAGTTATTGTGAAATTCTCTCCCCGGTATCCAATCAACCTCGCTTCAGGGATGAATGCCTGTTCTAATTTTCCTTTATCCCTTTCCATCATGCCATCAAAATAAAGTTGGACAGTAGCAGCGATGGCCTCTTTTTCTTCTTTTTCAGATTGGCAAAAACTGGTTATAGGAAGTAGGATAAGCCATGTTGCAAAAAGGAATTTCATGGGAATGGGATTTTGAGGGATAAATCTTTTCCAAAGTTTTAAACTTTGGAAAAGATGAATTTAGTAATCAGACTCCGATGGTATCAAAACCCAGATAGGGCACCAAAACTTTTGGCATTTTGATACCGGTTTCTGTTTGATTGTTCTCCAATAGGGAAGCTACAATCCTCGGCAAAGCCAAGGCACTGCCATTGAGGGTATGCGCTAAAGTTGTCTTTTTATCCTCACTCCTAAATCGGAGTTTGAGCCTATTGGCCTGAAATGATTCGAAATTGCTGACCGAACTTACTTCAAGCCATCTTTCCTGCGCTGCAGAGAATACTTCCATGTCATAGGTAAGCGAGGATGTGAAGCCCATGTCCCCACCACAAAGTCTCAAGACCCGGTAAGGCAATTCCAGTTTTTGTAGCAATCCCTGTACATAAAGGTTCATTTCTTCCAGGGCTTGGTAGGAATGATCCGGATGGGAAAGGTGAACGATTTCCACTTTGTCAAATTGGTGCAGCCTGTTCAATCCCCTCACATGTGCTCCCCAACTTCCCGCTTCTCTTCTGAAGCATGGTGTGTAGCCGACATTTTTGATTGGAAAGTCAGCTTCATTCAAGATCACATCTCTATAGATATTGGTGATCGGCACTTCGGCAGTAGGGATCAGAAAAAGCTTGTCGACCGTGGCCTCATACATTTGACCTTCTTTGTCAGGCAATTGCCCGGTACCGTATCCGGAATCTTCATTTACCAAAATTGGGGGCTGAATCTCTGTGTAACCGGATTTTAAGGCTTCATCCAAAAAGAAATTGATCAGCGCCCGCTGCAGTCTTGCTCCTTTGCCTTTATATACAGGAAATCCTGCACCGGCGATTTTGGTCCCAAGTTCAAAATCAATGATGTCATATTTTTTGATCAGGTCCCAATGTGGTAGTTTGTTGTCAGGTAAAGCAGGAATTTCCCCATGGGACAACACAATTTCATTCTCCTCAGGAGATTTGCCTTTTGGAACTGAAAAATGGGGGATATTTGGGACGGTGTACAGAAGTTGTTTGAGCTCCTCTTCCGTTTGGCCGAAGGTATCCTCTAGTGATTTGACCTTATCCTTAATTTTAGAAGTAAGGGATTTGATTTTTTCTGCTTCTTCTTTTTTGCCTTCCCGCATCAGGACCCCTATTTCCTTCGAATAATTATTGGATTCTGCCTGAAGGGCATCTCTTTGGGACTGGGTTTCTTTCCTTTTGCTATCCAAGTCCAAAACTTGGATCAGGACGTCTTGGGCATTGGGGAAATTACGTTTTTGAAGACCAGCCAAGGTGTTCTCAAAGTTATCCCTGATAGTATTTACGAGTAGCATGTTGTTTGGTAAATTGTCTGTTGCTGATGCAAATATAGCGATGTTGCCCAAATCCTTTGGGTAAAGCAAGGCTTATCTCCGAGCTGATTTATTTGATCAAAATGGTTTTTTGGGCACTTGAAAATGGGCCCTCTAATTGCTTTCCACCCTTATATGAAAGGTTCAATTGAATAAGGTGTTCACCCTTGGGCAGATTTGATATCCTCACTGGATTAGTTTCGGTGATTTCATAATGAAAATCATCAACATTTATGGTCACTTTCAAATTATCAAGCAGCATGTCTCCTCCAATCACCAAAAAATCGATAGTGACTTCCTCACCCTCGAGGTATGTTTGTCTATTGACTGGAAGGTTTAAGGCGAGATAAGGTTCTGCTGAATATGGGAATGCCCTAGTATTGCCAACCATAAATTCCCTATCCACATAATTTCCGAATTCTTTGAGGGCCAATCCCTGACTGTCCACCAGATAGGCGACAATCCTATACGTACCTTCATTCAATTCTTGCTGGAAAATAGGCGAATTATGGCCTACCGGATCACCTGAATTCAAAATGGTATTAAGTTTAAAGCCGTCCAGATCTTCGCCAAAGGGATAGTTTTTGATGTTAAACTCAAAAGGAATCCTTCCCGGACTAAACTTCTGATTGCTCAGTGGTGCATACATTTCGATGATGGCGTCCGGATATTCTTTTTCCTCTTCGTAGAAATAAAAACTAACCTCCTTTTTCACCATTTCCAAACTATCCGAACTACTCATTTCAAAAATTCTTTCCTCTCGTTTTTCTTTTAAATTACAAGAAAAATGATTCGAAATCAGGATAAGGAAACAAAAATAGAGAGTCGTTTTTTTCATAGTGATGAAGTCTGAAAGCGAAATTATCTAAATTTGGGATATATTGCTGAATAATAAAAATCAAAATTTCGTAGATGAAAGATATTTTATACAATGAAATCCCATCTTTGGACCTTGCGGATTTCACTTCGGGCATTCCTGAGCAAAAGCAGGCCTTCGTTCAAAAGTTAGGTGAAGCCTATAATAATATTGGTTTTGTGGCCATCAAAAACCATGGACTCAATAAGGAACTTCAGGACAAACTGTATGCAGTGATCAAGAATTTTTTTTCATTGGCGGATGATGTCAAAGCCAAATATGAAAAGCCTGAAATCGGTTTTCAGAGAGGTTATACCGGCAAAGGAAAGGAACATGCAAAGGGAAGAAATACCGGCGACCTGAAAGAGTTTTACCATGTAGGTCAGGAACTGGACAGCATTCCTGACAATGATGAAACCAAAAAAGAATATCCTGACAATATATGGCCATCTGAATTGCCGGAATTTAAGGAAATAGCGAATGAAGCCTACCGGACTTTAGAAGCTGCGGGTAAAAATATGCTCAAAGCAATTGCGCTTTATCTTGAATTGGATGAAAATTATTTCGAGGACAAGGTTGCTTACGGCAATTCAATCTTAAGGCAAATCCATTATTTTCCGATCGAAAACCCTGATGCTGTGCCCGCAGATGCTGTTCGTGCGGCCGAGCATGGAGATATTAACCTCATCACTTTGCTCATGGGAGCGAGTGCAGACGGGCTACAGGTTTTGAGAAAGGATGGGAAATGGATTCCCATCACCGCTCTTCCTGACCAACTGGTTGTCAATGTGGGTGACATGTTGGAGAGATTGACCAACAAGAAATTGAAATCCACGATCCACCGTGTGGTAAATCCACCTCGGGAGATGATGCATACGAGTCGTTATTCCATTCCTTTCTTCATGCATCCACGGTCTGAAATGGACCTGACATGTCTAGAGACTTGTGTTGATTCCATTAACCCCAAGCAATTTGAAGACGCAACAGCCGGGGAGTTTTTGGATGAAAGGCTGCGTGAATTGGGCTTAAAGAAATAAGTCGTGTCAGTCAGGAAGGTCAGGTATTATCTCTATCTCAAAGATGTATTATTGCTTTCCTTGACGGCATTTGGTGGTCCTCAAGTGTTTCTTGCCATGGTCTTGGATACGATGGTGACAAAGCGGGGATATATCAAAGAGCAGGAACTTTGGGAATTGAATGCGCTCTGTCAAATCCTCCCGGGTCCAACTTCGACACAGACAATATCAGCGATTGGATATAGGGTAGGCGGTCCCAATCTCGCCTACCTTTCGCTTTTTGTTTGGATCTTGCCTGCCACGCTTTTGATGATTGTGGCGGCATTTTTAATTGATTTTTTGCAAGAAAATACGCCAGGTGCCTTGAGTTTTGCCAAATTCATCCAGCCCATGGCGATAGGTTTCATCATCTATGCTGCCCAAAAGACCATTTTCAAAATGGTAAAAACCACTGAGGCATCTATTTTGATGATGTTTTCTACCTTCATATCCTTTTTCTATAATTCTCCCTTCATTTTCCCTTTGTTACTCCTTGTCGGTGGGGTGACGACTTCTTTGAAATACCGGAACGAACCAAAGGACGAAGGGGACAAAAAACTGGTCATCGCCTGGGCCAATTTCTACCTTTGGGGAGGAATCCTGGTTTTCGCAGCGATTTTGGGTGCACTGACCAAAAATCAGGCTGTGTTGCTTTTTGAGAACTTTTACCGAAATGGTAGTTTGATTTTTGGTGGAGGGCAGGTATTGGTGCCCTATTTATTTACAGAATTTGTAGAGTTCAAAAAATTCCTGACATCACAAGAATTTTTGACAGGATATGCCATTTCTCAGGGAATCCCCGGTCCGACTTTCAGCTTCAGTGCATATGTGGGTGCACTTTCCATGAGGGATCAGGGAGTTTTAGGTCTGTTGATAGGGGGAATTATCGCATCCGCAGGGATATTTTTGCCCGGTACTTTTCTTATTTTCTTTGTTGTCAAGTTTTGGGACAAACTGAAAAAATTTCGTCCGGTCCGCGCAGCATTGGAAGGAATCAATGCAGTGAGTTGTGGGATGTTGATTGCTGCAGCTTTTTTACTTTTTGAGCCCTTAGATTCCAATACCTTTAATATAATGGCCATCATCGGCACTTATCTATTGCTACAGTTCACCAAACTGTCCTCACCATTAATCATTGCTATGGGTGTTTTGGCGGGGGTTGGATATAACTGGATATTTTGAAAGGGTTGCACCTGGCATTAAAAAGCCATCATATGTGTTTTTTTTCCAAAAATTGTCAGCCAAATTATTCTTATATCCAACCAAAATGTCCAGTTTTTTATATACCAAAGATCATGGGATGTCCTTTGTTTTTTCTGCATTGCGGTTTCTAATGGGCCTCTCCAACCATTGACCTGTGCCCAGCCTGTGATGCCGGGCTTGTAATAGTGACGGACCATATAAGTGTCTTCGCTTTCCTGCATGATATGATTCAGGTAAAGTCTATGTGGCCTTGGGCCTACAACACTCATTTCCCCGGTCAAGACATTGATAAACTGTGGCAATTCATCGAGGCTAAATTTCCTGAGGAATTTGCCTACACCTGTTATTCTGGGGTCATTCTTTACAGTGGATTGTGTTCCATTTGTAGGGCATTCACATATTTTCATTGTACGAAACTTATATATTTTAAAATGTTTTCCCCCTTTGCCTATCCTTAAAGGACAGTAGAAAATAGGCCCGGGCGAATCCAGTTTGATCAATGCTCCAATAATAAAAAGGATTGGAACAAAACAAAACAATACTATTATTGCAAATAACATATCAAATATATTCTTAAGCAATTTTGGAAACCAATTGTCAAGAGGCAATTGCCGCAGATTTACTACCAATAAATCTCCATAAAAATAAGATTTTACATTTCCACTAAAAATTCCCTTAAAATCTGGAACAAACCGAATTCTTGCACCATGGTAATCAGCTATTTTAATAATGAATTTTATATTGTCTAAATCATTGTGAGGTAGGGCTATTATGATTTCATCCACATAATTATCCTTTAAATACTCTTTAAGAGAGTCCAGATCAGTTACAATTCCATCCCTTCTTAAAAGGCCTTTGGAACCAGAGTTACAATCTATAAATCCTTGTATACCTGATTTTCCATATGAACTTGATTCCAATGTTTTGGCAACTTTCCGAGCCAGAGTACCTGATCCGGCAATCAAAGTTGTACCAATTTTCAATTTTCTATCCCTGATTTGGGTATGAAACCTGATAAATAAAGAATTGGTAATTATCCCAAGAGAAGGAATACTTACCAAAATAGCAGTTAAAAAATCTCTAACATCTTTTGGAAAAGAAAAAATTAAATATGCAATCCCTATGGTTCCCGCAAGAATAAAGTATGTTTTGAAATACCTTTTCATCCATGATTTGTAATAACTCGTCCCACTCCTATCTAAATATAGTTTATTGGAATAGCCAATGAACAGCCAAAGGGAAATCAAGAGGCCGAGGAACAAAGTCTCCATACTTTGAAAATACATGTCATTGACCCCATAAAAATTGAGGGAAATAAAAAATGCAAATGTCAAATTTAATACATCCGAGAATAGTGATACTGGGACGTTTGATTTATAAATATAAGTCATAGCCTTCTTTTTTATTATTTAAAATTGAGATCAAAAAAGGTCAGTATATTCCTTTTTCATCTTAAGCAGAAGAAACTCCTGCAATTATGCCTTACCTTCTTCAATTATGAAATCAAGAAAATTTCGTACTGCGTTAATTTTTTAGCCCATAGTTGTTTATTGATATAATTTTTTAAAGTAAAAAATCTGGATATCGGTAAAGAAAATTAAAATGAATGGAGAATTCTATGAAAAAAGCCACCGATGTGGGTGGCTTTTTTATTTGGATTATCATTTAATTTCAAGGTCAAGTAAGGTGGCTTTTCTACTTTCCACTACAACTTCTTCTGTTGGACCTAAGACAACTTCTGCGTCGCCACCTTCATTTACAGAAACAACAATCAATTCATAGGCACCGGGCGCCAAAAATGCAAGTATATACTTGTTGTTGGCGTCAACCATGGTATTACTGATTGCATTCGGAAAACTTGGACTTTGGTCTGGCTGAAGAGCGCTTTCAGTATCATTATAAGTTCCCTTTTCATAGATGTATACCACATAGTCGAGTTCAGTACCCGGATTTATTAAGGAGCCTTTAATTTCACCTGCTTCATTGTTTACAACAATTCTGATGGTAGGCTTCAAAAGATACTTGCCTGACATGCCGGCTTCTACAACTGATTTTCTAAGGTTAAAATCAGCAGTGACTTCTACTTCACCGTTTAATGGTACTGTGAAATTCCCGACAGCTTTATATCCCGTCTTTGCACCACTAGGTACAAAAAGTGGAACCTCGGAACCATCTGAGAAAGTTATATAGCAACCACTATTACCGATTGGAGAATTAGACATTTCTGCGGCATCCAACAAAAACCTTAATCCAGTGTAATTTCCCGCTCCTGCATTGAAATTGCCCAATAAAGAGGTTTTGCCATTTTGCAATTCAAGTAAATTGATTGTCACCGGACCTTCAAAATCCTCTACCAGATTCCACGAATCTCCATTGGACTGGTATTCTATTCCGGTAAATGTAATGTACACTCCTGTAACTCCTTCTTGGTCAATTGGTGCATCAGTAATGTTCAAACTAACACTTCCCTCTCCATCCATTCTATTTTCATTGTCACAGGATGAGAAAACAATGCTTGTTACAAATAGGCTGAATAGAGTAATACTTGCGAGTGATTTAATTTTGATTTTCATGGTATTTAATTTTAGTACGCTGTAAAGAAAAAACGTGAAGATGAAGAATAGATGAAGAAAAAGAAAAGGACAGGAATTGATAAAATTTTTAAAAAAAAATACCGCTCCTGAAATAGTCAGGAGCGGTTTATAGATTTGAATTGGAATAAACCTTATTGATTGAGTAACACCACTTTTTCTTTGAATTTCTTGAGTTGTCTTCGAAGGCCTTCGATGGCTTCATCTGTGGCTGCTTCAAATGATTCACTTTGTTGTTTTGAAAAAAGGGTTTTACCCGGAACATTCAATTTTATTTCAACAATCTTATTTTCTTTTTTTTCATGGTTATCAAGTCTCATAAAAACTTCACCGTCGATTATTCGATCAAAATAGGTGTCAAGTTTATCGGCTTTTTTCTGAATGAAATCGATAAGCTTTTGATCAGCATCGAAATGGATGGAATGCATTTGAAGTTTCATAACGTAATTGGTTTAAAGTTAAAATTATATTAAGCTTTTGGATGTGCCTGTTCAAACACAGCCTTGAGTTTTTCCATGGAGTTGTGGGTATAAACCTGCGTAGCAGCTAGGTTGGCATGCCCAAGAAGGTCTTTGACAGCATTGAGGTCAGCGCCTTTGTTGAGTAGATGTGTAGCAAAAGTATGTCTCAAGAGATGGGGACTTCTTTTGGTAGTCTGAGCAAAAAGGTCTAAATGTTCTCTCACTATGCGGTAGATTTTCATTGGGTAGGCCTGTTCCCTGTTGTTTATAACGATAAAATAGTCACTTTCTTGTAGATTTGAAAACGTTTCCTGAAATACTTTTCTGTACGAAACAATATTCTTTTTGAGTCCTGCTGTGATCGGGATTATTCTTTCTTTCTTCCGCTTTCCGAGAACTTTCACCGCTTCGCCTACCAAATCGATGTCTTTCCACTTGAGTTCCAATAATTCGGAGAGACGCACACCCGTCAGGTAAAGGAATTCCATCACCATCTTGTCCCGCTGCCCATCAAAATCGGGCTTGAACTGCAATTCATCCAAGACTTTGTCAATGGCATCTTCCTGCACAAATTCAGGTAAGCGTTTTGGTGTCTTCAGTGCGCGGAGTTTGTAAGTGGGATCTTTGGTGATTTCTCCCGAGCGCATCAGAAATTTATAAAAAGATCGCAGTGTTGCGATTTTTCTATTTACTGATGTTGAACTTAATCCCTGATCGACGAGATCGATGATCCAAGCACGTATTTCAGGATGATCTGCGGTGCTGATGTCTTCTTTTTCGAAGGAGAGTAAACAAAATTCACTGAATTGCTCCAAGTCCTTTCTGTAAGCCAAGACAGTATGTCGGCTTGCCCTTTTTTCGAATTCAAGGTAATTGATAAAGGAATCGGTCATTGAAGCGAGAAAGATGTTGTAATGAAGTTAGTATAAAATCCCAAAGAAATGAATCAAATTGGAATTAATGGTTGATGATTTTTGAAAATAGCAAAGGGAAAAAGATTTGCATAAAATCCTCGGGATGGGGGGACTTCATTTGGCGATCTAAAAATTCATTGGGTGGTAATAAATCAAAAAGCGCATCCACTTTCGTAGATGCGCTTTTTGATTTTGTATCAAAAGTCAGATTGAATTACTTCATTTCTGCCTCTTGCATTTTTTGCTTGTATGCTGCTTTGATAACTTGTTCTCTGTTTTTTACAGATGGCTTTACAAAGTGCTGTCTCGCTCTGAGCTCTCTTACGGCACCTGTTTTATCAAATTTCTTTTTGAAACGCTTTAGCGCCTTCTCGATTGATTCGTTCTCTTTTACGTTGACAATGATCATATGTATACACCTCCTTTCAGGGTTGCAAAAGTAGGATAATAATTTACCAATACCAAAATATTTTCACTCATCTTCTGATTCAAACTGCCATACGATTTTTCAAACGGACTTAAAAAAACAAAACCCGGCTTTTCAGTCGGGTTTGGCTTTTTCTAAACTTAGAATGTTTAATCAATTACTTTCTCAGCAAGGAGGACAATCTTATTGTCTTTGACTTCCACCACTCCGCCGTCGACGATATGGCTTGATTTACCTGCTTTGGTAGTATATGAAACCGTTCCCTTTCCCAGGGCGGAAACAATCGCCGCGTGGTTTTCCAATACCTGAAAGGATCCGTCAGCACCTGGGAAAGTAGCCTCCGAAACTTCACCTTCAAATATTTTTTGGTCCGGTGTAATGATCGTTAATTGTATCATGATGTGTTTAGCACATTAAATGTATCCGGTTTGACGGAATGAAAATTACATTACTTCGGCAAGCATTTTCTCACCCTTGGCAATCGCATCCTCGATAGAACCTACCAAGTTGAAGGATGCTTCAGGCAAGTGATCCAATTCACCGTCGATGATCATATTAAATCCTCTGATGGTATCTTTGATGTCCACAAGCACACCTTTCAAACCTGTAAATGCTTCTGCAACAAAGAATGGCTGTGAAAGGAAACGCTGAACCCTTCTAGCTCTGTGAACGACCAATTTGTCTTCGTCAGAAAGTTCTTCCATACCCAAAATCGCAATGATATCCTGAAGTTCTTTGTACCTCTGAAGGATTTCTTTCACTCTTTGTGCGCAACCATAATGCTCGTCTCCCAATACCAATGGATTCAAAATCCTGGAAGTAGAATCCAAAGGATCCACAGCAGGGTAGATACCCAATTCAGCGATTTTACGGGAAAGTACTGTGGTAGCATCCAGGTGGGCGAAAGTAGTCGCCGGTGCTGGGTCAGTCAAGTCATCAGCAGGAACGTAAACGGCCTGTACTGAAGTGATCGAACCATTTTTTGTAGAGGTGATTCTCTCCTGCATCTGACCCATTTCTGTGGCCAATGTCGGTTGGTAACCTACCGCTGATGGCATCCTACCCAAAAGAGCGGATACTTCTGAACCAGCTTGTGTAAATCTGAAGATGTTGTCAATAAAGAAAAGGATATCTCTTCCTGTGCCTTCACCATCACCATCTCTATAATATTCTGCCAATGTCAAACCTGTCAAGGCAACCCTTGCACGGGCTCCTGGAGGCTCGTTCATCTGTCCAAACACGAAGGTTGCTTTGGATTCTTCCAATTTTTTCATGTCAACCTTGGAAAGGTCCCAACCACCTTCAGTTTCTAATGAATGAAGGAAATCATCACCATAAGTTACGATGCCTGATTCGATCATTTCTCTCAAAAGGTCATTTCCTTCACGGGTTCTTTCTCCGACACCCGCAAATACAGATAGACCTGAATATGCTTTTGCAATGTTGTTGATCAATTCTTGGATCAAAACGGTTTTACCTACTCCGGCACCACCGAAAAGTCCGATTTTACCACCTTTTGCATAAGGGCAAACCAAATCCAAAACCTTGATACCTGTATATAGGATCTCAGTAGCCGTGGAAAGGTCTTCAAACCTTGGGGCAGAACGGTGGATTGACATTCTTTTGGTTGACTTCACTTCAGGAAGACCATCGATTGCCTGTCCAATTACATTGAACAATCGGCCTTTGATCTCTTCTCCGGTAGGAACAGAAATAGGACCTTCCAAATCGGTAACATCCTGACCTCTAACCATACCTTCTGTCGCGTCCATCGCAATGGTCCTGACCCTGTCTTCACCTAGGTGCTGCTGAACTTCCAATACTACTACCAAACCGTCTTCTTTGGTAATGGAAAGGGCGTTCAGAATCTTTGGTAATTTTCCTCCTGCGAAGGAGACGTCCACCACCGGGCCGATTACCTGAGTTATCTTACCAATATTTGCCATTTTTTATATATGATGTAAAAAGGATTGATACGTTAAAATTCGAACGCAAAATTAATTATAAAAGCTTAATACCAAAGGATGTTTGGAAATATAATCCATATAGTTTTCGACAAATATTGATGATATAAAAATCAAAGCCCGTTGATTCCTATAATGGTATCTTTATCAGAAGCGAGAGCCGATAGGCAAGGATCAAGACAAATGATTGAAATAAAGTGGAAATACGGTTGAAATAAATTGAAATAAAAAGGGAGACCTGGACACTGTCCCGAAAAGTGTGTAATTTTTTTTTTGGGGATGCTTAGAATATTAAACGATTTTCAAACATATAACAACGCGAAGCAGACAACAATGACAACCACTACAACTCAACAACCACTTACCAAATAACCACTAACCAATTCCCAATCAAAAAATCCTCCGCCCAAACAAAAACGCTTTAGTCCAATAAGATTGGCTGAGATTGTCTTCGGTGACTCCCAAGGAAGTGGAAGAATGGATAAAAATGATATTCCCTTTGGAGGTATCAGTGACGATGCCGGCATGCGAGACCTGGTTTTTTTTCTTGCCTGTGGCAAAGAACAGGACATCACCTTTTTCGAAATTTTTCCCAGAAACCTTTTTCCCCTCCTTGCTTTGTGCTGCCGAATTACGCGGCAAATTGATACCTACGCTGTAGAAAGAATGGTATACCAAAGCCGAACAATCCATTCCTGACCTAGTGGTCCCGCCATACCTGTAAGGAGTACCTCGGTAGCTTCTTGCAGTTTCGATTACTTTATTAACATTTTGTCGTCGGATATTTTTACTGGAAGAGCACGAACCAAAAAAAAGTAAAGAAAATACAAGGAGGAAAATATAAATTGAAAGATGTTTGTATTTTTCTTGGGAGATTTTACTCATTTTAACTCAGATTATTTTAAATTCAATAATACATACCTATTTCATGCTTTCAAAGGTTTTTAGGGCTTATAAATTTTACAGATGTGATGAGAAATTTAAGTTTTTTCGGAATAATGACAATTTTGTCAATTGGATGTGCTGTCAAAGAGCTTGAGAACAAAGTCATTCCAACGGTAGAAATACTTCCTGAATCCAAGGTGTTTCAGGCCATAAGTTTGATGGGGGATTCCTTATTTACTGAATTGGATTCTTTATCTCAAAGAGATCAGCTAAGCAATCTTACGAATGCTGAAAAATTATTCGGAGAGGATCCAAATCTGGATAACCTTATCTGGATTGGTAGGAGGGAAGCTTACCTTGGGAGGTATGACCTTGCGATCCGCACTTTTAGCAAAGCAGCCAAGCAGTTCCCGGAATCATACGAGCCATTGAGGCATCGGGGTCACAGGTATATTTCGATCAGGAAATTCGATTTGGCGATTAGCGACTTTTTGAATGCAGTAAAATTGATGGAAAATCTACCGCTTCAGGTAGAAGCCGATGGAATTCCAAACAAGCAGAATGTTCCGCTATCCAATGGACAATTCAATGTTTGGTATCATTTGGGTTTGGTTTATTATTTAAAAAATGATTGGGAAAAAGCCCTCGATGCTTACAAAAAATGCCTGGAAGTCTCTGACAATGATGACTTGATCGTGTCGACATTGGATTGGTATTACATGACTTTGGTGAAAATGGGCAAAACAAATGAAGCTCAAAGCCTCTTGCGTGCGGTGGATACCAAGATGACAATTATTGAGAATGATGCTTATTTCAAAAGAATGCTGATGTACAAAGGCGAGTTGAAGCCTGAATTCCTGATGGATGGGGATGCAGATTCGGACGACCAAAAGCTCCAATATGTGACCCAAGGTTATGGATTGGGTAATTATTACCTTTCAAAAGGCGATACTACCAAAGCTAAAACCATCTTTGAAAATGTCATTTCTACTGGATATTGGTCTGCTTTTGGCTATCTTGCTTCTGAAATGGAATTGGCCAAATTAAATAATGAGTAAGGAAGATTTTAAAATATTACCGCTTCATAAAAAAATTCAGATGCTGTACACTGAAGGTACCTTTGTTGTGGCAATCAGGTATTATGCACATAAAGTCAATCTATATTTACTTGGTGATGAGTATATTGAAGTTTTTTACAACCACAAATTGGATAAGATTGACAAAATCGATTTTTTGGATCACCAACATACCCGGATGAAATTCTATCTAGATCAGATCCAGCTTTCAGTCTAAATCCCAAAAAAATCAGTGCTGCAAAAGCTGACGATGAATCTCCAAAACCTGTGGAATCAACAGCTTATTGTCCGCATTCTTGATTACAAAATCAGCCAGTTTATTTTTCTCTTCGTCGGGTAGTTGCTTGTCAATGATATCGTTTACCTGCTTCTCATTTCGGTGCGAGTCACGCATCAACACCCTTGAAATACGGATCCGGATCGGAGCGGATACATTGATCACTTTGTCCAGGTCTTTAGATGAACCTGTTTCAAATAGTAAGGCAGCCTCTTTGAGTACATAAGGAGCCTTTTGATTGGCCGCCCATTTTTCAAAATCTGCTTTGACAGCCGGATGTACCAATTCGTTGATGGTTTTTACTTTTTCCTCATCCGAAAAAACCTGTGCGGCCAAAAATTCCCTGTTTAATTTTCCGGAATCAGAATAACTTTCCTTGCCAAAATTGCTTATGATCTCTTTTTTTAAATCTGCGTCGTTGGCCATCAGCCATTTTGCCCTGTCGTCAGCAAAGTAAATGGGAATTCCCAAAATCGAAAAAATCCTTGCGACAGTTGATTTTCCTGAACCGATTCCCCCGGTGATGCCGATTAATAAAGGTTTATGGCTTGTCATATTTGAGTTTCAAAACCTCAGGTTCAAACTTGATTTTCTCTAAAAATGAAGCCTTTGGTCTCAACTCGACAAAAATGGTACTGTCTTCCTTGTCTCTATTATTGTAATTCAAAATGGCTTCAAATTCATATTTGCTAAGTTCAGCCACTTTCCTTTCGTCGATGAAGTAAGACATGATGATATTGGAAGGTTCTTGTGCAAGACCGACATTTTTGGGGAAATTGAGCATTTTGATTTTAAGCCTTTTATTCCCTTCAAGCATCTGGAAAACCTCGAATTTGACTTGGACACTTTCATCCTCCAAAGTAAGGAAGTCCGTGTAGGCCGAAGGTAAAGCTAAAGGAATCAGCTTATTAAAGTTTTTGTTGATTTTGTCTTCTCCTAATTTAACTTTCAGAACTCCATCCAATTCTTGGAGTACAGAAGTCGGGCCTTTGATATCTACAAATGGAGGGTCTATGCTGATGTCGCTTCCTAGTCTAGCATTAGAAGCTAATGTAGCCGAGGTAGTATCTGCTTCGATTTTGACTTTCCTTGTCACCACCTTGTCAATTTTAAATTTGACGGTATCGGTGACGATAGACACAAGGGCTGAAGGGGAAAGGTTATCCGCTAATGTCCTTCTAAGTTCCGATGTAAGGATATAATCCTTGGTAGAGGGGTTGTTGATTTCAATCAAAAATGGGCTTTCATTGATTTTGAAATACTTTCTCAACAAATCCCAGCCATTCCCGTTGATTTCGATTTTCATACGGTTTGGCAACTGTTCTACAGGCATAAACTCCGTCTCATCGAAAACAATCTCGATAGGATAATCCACTATTGTATTGTAATCGCCTTTGTTGAGTGCATTTAAAACCCAAAAAGTGGCGGCTGCCAAAAAACACAGCGCCGCCACTTTCATGTTTGCAATCTTTTGTGGATTTAGATTGGTAAAGAGTTTTTTAAGCTTGGCCAAGATATTATGTTATTTAATTCCTGTGGCTTTTTTGGTAAAATCAGCAGAGATCGCAGATTTCTCCACTTTCAGTTTCATTCCTTTGTCAAGTTCTACTGTAATTGTGTCCCCTTCTATGGAATAGATTTTACCATGTATTCCTCCGATAGTCACTACGGTATCACCTTTTTTAATTGACTCAAGGAAGTTTTTGGTTTCTTTTTGTTTCTTTTGTTGAGGTCTGATCATGAAGAAATACATGATCAGAATGATGGATCCGAACAGGAAAACCTGTCCCATAATCTCAGAACTCATAAATGACTGCAATAAAATCTGGTTGTTCATAGATTATTTTTTTACAGGGCCCAATTGGTTAGGGCTTGAGCTCGCTAGCTTAGGTGTTACATTTCCTTTCAATCTCAATCTCGTTACATTAGGATTTGTATTTGCCTGAATGGTAACTGTAGGTGCTTGCGTACCGGTTTTTGCTGTGGAATTGAAAACAACTTTTACAAAACCTTCTTCACCTGGTTTTACGGGAGTCTTGGTCCAATCAGGACTGGTGCAGCCGCAAGATGCAGTGATGTTGGAAATCACCAAAGGAGCTTGACCTTCATTGATAAATTTAAATGAGTGTTCTACCACTTTTCCTTCATTGATGGTTCCAAAGTCATACTCCATTTCGGAAAATCCGAATTGTCCCATAGAACTTGGGTCTGCGTCTTCCACAGTAGTAACGTTGGCAGGAATAGGCTGGGCCGCTTCAAGTTTGGCAAGTTTTTCTTCCAATGCAGCGATTTTGTCTGATTGGTCATCTTTTTTGGTTTCACAACTTGCCGCCATCAAAGCAACTGCAATTGTCAAGGCTGATAATCTGAAATATTTCATAATAAATTAGGGGTTAATTAGCTTCTCTATTGATTTGTTCGATAAGTTTGTTCACGTCACTGAGTAAGTTCTCGGCTTTGTTTTTCGCGTCCGAAATTACTTTGTTTCCTTCTGATTTAGCTTCATTGAGTGGAAGATTTTTTCCATCCCGCAAATCTTTGATGGTTTTTTCTAATTCTTCTTTGTATTTGAAGAGCTGATAGGAAAGTTTGTCCCTTGTATTTTTGCCTGTATCGGGAGCAAACAAAACCCCTAAAGCTGCACCTAACCCGGTTCCGACGAGTAATGCGATCCATGCATTTTTTTTCTTGCTCATTGTTTTGATATTTTTATTTGTTATCCAATAGTCCTCTTCCACTTTTACGGATTTCTCCGTTTTCTGTTAATTCCTTTGACAAGACATCCAAAAGACCGTTTACAAATTGCTTGCTTTTTGGAGTGCTATAAGTTTTTGATATGTCAATATATTCGTTGATACTGACCTTGATCGGGATACTTGGGAAATTTTTCATTTCCGTCAGTGCCATCGAAATAATGATTTTATCTGTTTGAGCCACCCTTTCGATATCCCAGTTTTGCGTTCTTTTCGATATCAAATCTTTGTTGATTTCATCATTTGCCACGGTCAAGTTAAAGATATTTTGGAAAAATTCCTTGTCATCCTCCCAGTTGATGGCAATTTCCGGCAAGACTTCCTCCAAGGAATCGTAGTGGTCTTTTACGTTTTTAAGCACTTTAGATGCCAAACTGCGAACGATTGTCTTATTTTCTGTCCAGTTAAAATCTTTCTCGGAAAAGAAGTTAAGAATTGCTTCGGTTTTGAATATTACTTTTTTCAGGATTTCATCTGCAATTTCAAAATCATCCTCCAAGGTCGGATTGGCGATTTTGGTATAGGCCTGATAATTTTCCAACGGTTTTACATAATCTCTAAACCATTCCTTGATCTCCAGTTCGAGCTCTCCGATATTGACATGCTGTCTTGTAAGGGCAGATTTGTACTCGGCAGCATTCTTTATTTTTTGTAGAATCTTATTTTTGGAAAAATTCAAATCCCCTTCGTTAAAAGGAATTTTGTCGGTTGCATATTTCTTTTTCTTTTCTGCCTCTATGGAAACTTGGTCGGCAAAAGCGATCAGGATTTCTATTGAATACAGGTATAACTGTGGTAACCGCTCAGCGGAAGCAACCATGTTTTTTGCCAAAAACTCAAAATCTTTTTTGTTGGCGGAATGGTAAAAGTTGATCGCTTTCCTCGCTTCTTTCAGGATTCTTTCATTGGTATCGCTCTTTGAGGTCAGCGTATCAGTATTCAGGTTGTTGATAAAAACCTCAGTCGTTATACCTGACTCTTTTCTGAGTAGGTTTTTGTCCTGCACTTCCATGCTATTTAGATCAGGCAAAAATGCCTCTTTGATTTGATCTTTTGCGAGATTGAAGTTGGAAGCTCTGCACTGTTCGTAGGCATAAAGGTTTTGGAAAGCCTTCACCCTAAGTATTCGTCTGTTTAACATACCTGAAATAAAAGAACGTAAATATAATTCAATTTGGAGAAGGTTGGGGAATGCATTCTATTTTAACCCTCAATTGATACAAAAAACCACCTGATTGAGTTCAGATTTTGACAAATTAGGTGGTTTTTTAAAACTTATTTATCAATAAGGCAATTTTACTTTACCTATGGATTCAATTCTATTCCATGCCATTTCTATTGCTGCCTGCTGGGAAGGGATGTTTTCTTTTTCGGACTTTTCTAGAATTGCTGTGCAGATATCGTAGATTTTTTCTGCATGCTTGTAGGTGTTTTCTCTATTATATCCTCCCAAATATTCTGCATAAACATTGATCAATCCGCCTGCATTGATCAAAAAATCTGGTGCATAAATAATCCCTTTTTCCAATAGTAATTTACCATGGACTGCTTCGTCCTGAAGTTGATTGTTAGCACCTCCCGCGATGACTTTGCATTTAAGCCGGTCTATGGTTTGGTCATTGACTGTGGCGCCGAGGGCACATGGCGCATAGATATCCATATCAATGTCATAAATAGCATTCGGGTCCACCACAGTAGCTCCGGTTTCTTTGGATACCTGTTTCAACCTGTCTTCAAATATATCAGTGATGAATACCTGTGCATTTTCTTTTACAAGGTATCCGACCAAGTATTTACCGACTTGTCCGATACCCTGAACAGCTATTTTTTTTCCTGAAAGATTGTCTGAACCAAATGCTTTTTTGGCTGCAGCCTTCATCCCCAAATAAGTACCATATGCGGTAACAGGAGAAGGATCTCCTCCACCACCCCTTACTTCAGGCAAGCCAGTCACGTATTTTGTCTCCATGGCGATATATTCCATATCGCTGGTTTTCATATTGACGTCTTCGGCGGTGATATACCTTCCGCCAAGGCTGTTGATAAACCTACCAAATCTTCTGAGGTAAGCCTCATTTTTCAGTTTTGGATCTCCGATCAATACCGCCTTACCTCCACCGATATTCAGTCCTGAAATCGCTGCTTTGAAAGTCATCCCTCTTGATAACCTCAACACATCTGTGATTGCTTCTTCTTCCGATGCATAATTCCACATCCTTGTCCCGCCAAGAGCAGGCCCCAACACAGTATTGTGGATCGCAATGATTGTTTTTAAGCCTGTCGGCTCATCATAGCACATGACAAGTTGCTCGTGGCCAAGAGAAGTAATCTGTCCATATATGGAGCCTTCCCTTACTTTTTCCTCACTTTTAATCTCTAGCATTTGAACTTGGAATTTTTTAATGTGTTATATTTGGGATTGGTGTTTGAAAAGCGCTGCACAAAATTATATATTTTGAATGAGGTTTTCTAACGCAATTAAAAGAGTATTATAAAACAAATCAAGAGTTTTAAAAATTTTTCTTTCGTGAAATCACTTTGGCGCCTCAATAAATATTTTGTAAAATATAAGGGATATCTTCTGATGGGAATATTATTTACCATCATTTCCAATGTTTTTGTGATTATACCTGCGCAGCTTGTAAGAATTGCCATAGATTATGTGGTGGAGAGTTTTACCTTTTATCAGGTGTTTGGAGAGGCGGAATTGGCGGTTGAGGCGAGAAGTCAATTCATGAACTTCATCCTTATTTTTGGTGTGTTGATCTTGGTTATGGCGCTCTTGAGAGGCTTTTTCCTTTTTTTGATCCGTCAGACTATTATTATCATGTCTAGGCTCGTGGAGTACGATATGAAAAATGAGATTTTCGAGCACTACCAAACCCTTCCCCTGAGCTTCTATAGAAAAAACAGCACCGGAGATCTTATGGCAAGGATTACCGAAGATGTCAGCAGGGTAAGGATGTACCTCGGCCCGGCTATCATGTACGGTATGACGCTTTTGTTTTTATTTCCTATGGTCATCGGTTACATGCTGACGGTCAATGTGGAATTGACAATTTATTCGCTATTGCCTTTGCCGATCCTTTCGATCAGTATTTATTATGTCAACAACCTCATCAACGAACGTTCTGAAAAAATCCAGAGGAGTCTTTCCGGACTGAGTACGTTCGTTCAAGAGGCATTTTCAGGGATCAGGGTGATCAAAGCTTTTGTAAGAGAAGAAGACAGTACTGCCCAGTTTACCAAAGCAAGCGAGGATTACAAAGAAAAGTCAATCGACTTGGCCATGGTCAATTCTTTGTTTTTCCCTTTAATCATGGGATTGATTGGAATCAGCACCCTGATTACAGTCTATGTCGGTGGAATGCAGGTCATAGAGGGGACGATAGGGTATGGGGTCATTGCCGAATTTATATTATATGTCAACATTCTGACTTGGCCCGTGACTTCTCTAGGATGGGTGACGAGTATCATCCAACGTGCGGCAGCTTCCCAAACTAGGATCAATGAGTTTATGGACGAAAAGAATGATATCCTCAGCACAGAATATCTTGTAGATGATATCAAAGGAGACATTGAAGTCAAGAATTTAAGTTTTGTATATCCTGATTCAGGAATCAAAGCCTTGGATAAAGTGAGTTTTTCAATTGATTCCGGAGAGTCTTTAGCCATCATCGGCACTACCGGTTCAGGGAAATCTACCATCGCCAACCTCTTGATGAGAATGTACGATGCGACCGACGGCAAGATATTGATCGACAAAAGGGACATTAAGTCATACGATGTTGCCTCCCTAAGGAGGCAGATTGGCTATGTGCCTCAGGATGTTTTCTTATTCAGTGATAGCATTGCTAACAATATTGGGTTTGGATTAGATACCATTGCCGAAGGAAAAGTTGAAAAAGCGGCCAAAGACGCAGATGTCTATGGAAATATTATTGATTTTCCACAGAGATTTGAGACTAAACTTGGAGAAAGGGGGATTACACTTTCCGGTGGTCAAAAGCAAAGGGTATCTATCGCAAGAGCCATTGCCAAAGAACCGAGCATTTTGTTACTCGATGATTGTCTGTCAGCGGTGGATACCAAAACAGAAAATGCGATTTTAAATTCCCTGAAAAAAATAATGGAAAACAGAACCTCCATCATCATTTCTCATAGGGTGTCTTCGGCCAAGCTTGCCGACAAAATCATCGTCTTGGATGATGGAAAAATGGTCGAGCAGGGATCTCATGAATATTTGCTTGATCTCAAAGGCGTATATGCAGAATTGTATGAAAAGCAGACTCATTCGGTAGATATTGTTGAGGAATAATTATCCCTTGTCCTTGTTTTTGGCAAAGAAATCAAAGCCAATTTTTTGTGGATTTCCCAAGCCTGAAATATGTTCGATTTTTTGCTGATAGGTAATCACCATGATATCGCCGAATGCTGGTGCCAACAGGTCATTTTCTAAAGCCGAAACCACCAACTGCTCCACAAAATCCCTCATTTTATCCGGATTTACAGTGTTTTCTTTGAGTTCAGGGAAATTGAAAACGATCTTTCTATCCCCTTCGAGAAAGAATTTATTTTCTCGGTTAAGGAGAATCCTGCCTATCAGGTATCCTGGGTCATCCAATCTTCCAAATTCTATCGTGTCACTTAAGAAATTATAGATAAGAACCTGCCCAAAATACCGCAGGCTAACATCGTCCTTCAAATACTTGGATTTGCTGAGGTAATTTTCATCCGGCAGTCTGACGATGTTGCTCTGTAAGATAAATATGAGTGCATCACCACCGATTCTGAATACAAATTCAAATGCATTGGTCCTTTCGACCTTGATAGGAATCTGATTCTCTTCAGTATTGGCCTCAATAATTTCTTTTGCCAGCTGTTCACAGATATTTTCCAAATCCAAAAAAAGGCTCCCTGTCATTTCAAACAAATTATATTTGAGTTTGCTGGTAGTTTGTAGCTTAGTTAGTATATTCGAAACCATTGTATTTTTTATATTTTATCAAACAACACCATTATGGAAGCTAAAAAAACAGGATTTGAAGAAGTAGAATCTATTCTTCAGGACATAGGTACTAAAATAGAGGAATTAATTGAAAAAGGAACTCAAGCGGGAGGTGAAGCAAAGGACGAGATCGAAAAAAAGATCGAGGACCTGAAGGAAAAAAGAACTACCCTTGAAGCCGAATTCAAAAAAGGGAAAGAAAAAGTCGAACAGCTTTACCAAGAAAAAAAGGAGGAGTTCGAACCCAATCTGAGCGAATCCAAAGAACATTTCAAAGAAGGTTTCAAGCAATTGGTTGAAGGAGTAAAAACGCTTTTAGGCAAAAAGTAAGAAACAGATATAGAGTGAATTGAAGAAAACCCTATTTATTATCTGAAAAAATTAAAGGTCGGACCGGTTTTGAATTTTCAAACCGGTCCGACTTTTTCTTTGGTATCATTTTAATCCGGCAAAGCAAAAGCCACATAAGCGTCTCCTGACTTGGTTCCTTTGCCACCACCACAGGCTATTACGAGGTATTGTTTGCCATTTTTCTCGTAAACAGCAGGAGTCGCATGACCTGCAGCAGGAAGTTTAGCTTCCCAAAGGACCTTTCCGGTATCCTTGTCAAATGCCCTGATTTTCTCATCTTTGGTCGCGGCGATAAAGACCAATCCGCCTGCAGTGGTAACAGGTCCACCATAATTTTCGGTGCCCGTCGCAGGGATTCCTTTTGCTGTCAGTTCATCGAATTCTCCCAAAACAGATTGCCATTTGATCCTTCCGGTATTCATGTCAATGGCTGTGAGTGTCCCCCAAGGAGGATTGATGCCGGGATAGCCATCTTCGGTCAAAAGCCTCGAATAGCCATTCATATAGTATTGTGGATTGAGTCTCTCTTTTCCTCCTTCGAGCTCTTTTTTTTCTGCATCAGCATTTTCTTCGATCCCCATCAGGTAATCTACCAATAACTTTCGGTCTAATTCTGGAATATGCGCAAATGCGGGCATGGCTCCTTTTCCATTTTTCAAAAGGTCAGAAAGTGTCGCATTGGTAAATTTTGCTTTCAGGTTTTCAATTGCCGGCATGGTCGGAGGATTTCCCTTTCGCGACATGCCATGGCAGTTGGCACAGTAATTCACATAAATGCCCTGACCGACATTTTCAAATTTTGGGTTAGCAGTCATCCGAATCACCCATGGAATCTGATTGGCATTGACATACATGGTCTGGGTATAGGGATCAAATGATGAACCTCCCCATTCTGCCCCACCGTCCATTCCCGGGAAGAGCACGATGCCATGGTCTTGACTCGAGGGAATCCACATGTGGCCGTATTTGACATTTTCCAGCTTTTTACGGATATCCCGTTCCCATTCGGGAGTTAGATTTAGGATGTCTTTGTCCTCAAATACCATCCTCATAAAGGGTTCCGGGAAGGTGGGATGCGGCTGTGTAGGCCAACTTTGGTCGCCAGGGATTTCGGATTGGGGAACTCTCCTTTCTTCGATAGGCCAAACCGGTTCACCCGTAACCCTGTCAAAAGTATAGACATAACCTTGCTTGGATGTCTGAGCGACGGCATCCAACCATTTCCCATTTTTTTTGATTCTGATTAAATTTGGATTGGCTGGGAAATCCCTGTCCCATATGTCATGATGAACAGCCTGGAAATGCCAGATGCGCTGACCTGTGTTGGCGTCCAAAGCGATGAGAGAATTGGCAAAGAGGTTTTGGCCATGTCGGTAACCTCCCCAAAAATCATAGGTTGCCGAACCTGTGGGAACATAGACAATTCCTCTTTCCTCATCTAAACTCATTCCTGCCCAGTTGTTTGCGCCTCCAATCTTTTCTCTGTATTCTTCCTGCCAGGTATCATTTCCAAATTCTCCCGGATGCGGAATCGTATGGAAAATCCATTCCCTTTTACCCGTTTTGATATTGTAAGCTCTGATATGTCCCGGTGCTGCATCCAATCCTTCCGATAGCCGCATGCCCAAGATCAGTTTGTCTTTGTAAACTATCCCCGGCGTATTGGATGTGATCAAAAATTCCTTCAAATCCGTGTCGAGTTCTTTTTGTAAATCCACTTTTCCCCCATCTCCAAAATCCATAATCGGTCGCCCATCCACCGCATTTAGTGCCATGAGCCAATTTCCTGCCGCAAAAAGGATCCGCTTGTCTTCTCCCTCTTCCCAATAAGTTACGCCGCGGTTTGTTCCCGCCCAAGAGTTTTTTCCACCGAGCATCTGAAAGGGATTGAATCTCCAGAGCAATTTGCCAGAGGCTGCATCCAAAGCAAAGACATTCACCTGAGGACTAGTGGCGTATAGTATTCCATTGGCGACAATAGGTTGACATTGGATCTGAGAACGCGCTGTGGAATCCGAAGTATGGTAAGTCCAAGCAACTTCCAGATTTTTGACATTTTCTTTGTTGACCTGATCGAGGGAAGAATAACGTGCGGCGTCTTTGGTTCCGCCAAAAGTCTCCCAACCGGAATAGTCAAGATGCTTATTGGAATCAGATTCAGAACAGGAAATGAGAAAGGTACTAATAAGGAGGAATAAGGAAATTTTGGGTATTTTCATATTCAAAATCAGTTTCGGATTATTTGGAGCCAATCGGAGATCCAATTTAAAAATATTTTTGGGTAGAAATAATTCATTTCAGATTGGAGGTATTGAAGGTTGATTTTTTTTTAGATTTGTTTAAATGGCAAACAAATTCAAAATCATCATTTATTGGAATGGATAGGAAAGAAATTATAAACATTGCACAGGAATTTGCCCTAAAGGTTTTAGAAACCCATAGTGGAGCAAGGTTTTATTTGTTCGGTTCATTTGCAAAAGGATCTCAGACTGAGGAGAGTGATATTGATATTGCTGTCGTTTTGAACGATTTTCCAGATACAAGAGAAAAGCAAGTTGAATTGATGAAAATTAGAAGAGCAATCGACAGCAGGATTGAACCACATCCCTTTAGAGAAAAAGAGTTTGTAGAATCAAACCCGCTTGCCAACGAGGTTCTTAAATATGGCTTAGAAATCAAATTTCATTTAGTTTCCTGACGCTCCTTTTTCAAAATCTATTTTCACCTTTTGTATTTTTTTAAAGTAAAAATAGATGGAATGATAGGCTTTTTTAAAAAATTTAGCCGTCCACCTCTTTAATCTTTCTGATAATTCCCTTTCTGTTTTTAGAAAACCAGAAAAGGCAGAATCATTGGAATCAAAGAAATGAATGGCTTCTTTTTTTTATTGCAAAAACTTCAATCCTCCATGTGGCAAATTGAAGCATGATTCACTGTCAAACCATAATCAATATCTATAAATATCTAGTATCCAATAATATCCATTCCAGAAAATAGATATCTGGATACAAATTTTCTAAATACTTCTACCTATTATTCGTCCCATCCACAGGTGTTCTCTCAGCCCTATTGGCGAGATCCCAAGCGGTATGGAAAATCAACTTTGCCCTTTTGGTCATCAAAGGAAATTCGATCTTGTCAACCGTATCCGTTGGCTGATGGTAATCATCGTGGACGCCATTGAAGAAGAAAATCACCGGAATGTTATGCTTTGCAAAATTGTAATGATCTGATCTATAATAAAATCTGTTCGGGTCATCCGCTGCATCGTACCTGTAATCCAGGATCAAATCTGTGTAAGTGATGTTGTTGTATTCATTGATCACTTTAAGATGGGAAGAAAGCATCTCTGAACCGATCACGTATACATAATCCTTGTTTTCTGCATTTTGGTATTCATAATCAATCCTGCCCACCATGTCTATATTGATGTTGTTGACAGTATTTTCAAGAGGGAAGATAGGGTGGTCGGAATAATATTCAGAACCCAAAAGCCCTTTTTCTTCACCTGTTACGTTGAGAAATAAAACGCTCCTTCTTGGTTTCTTACCATCTTTTGCTGCTGTTGCAAATGCTTCCGCTATTTCCATAACGGAAACTGTACCCGAACCGTCATCATCTGCGCCGTTGTTGATTTCGCCTTTGCTGTTGATGCCGACGTGGTCATAATGGGAAGAAATCACCAATACTTCCTCTTTCTTGTCTGTTCCTTCAAGGTATGCCATGACATTTTCAGTTGGCACCACAGTTGTTTTTTTCTTGATCAGGTAACTTGCTTTCTGTGCCTTGATGGACTCAGGGTTGTTTTTGGCAGCTTCCTTCAAGGTTTCCACAGGGGTGTCAAATAAAGATGCCATTTTATCACTGCTCACCAAAAAAATTGGTTCTTGTTTGGTGGGTTGTTCAAAACCTAACCTCCCCGTTCCACTCAGGGATTGGTATCTATTTGCGATCCGGTCAAAGTTTGCCTGTCCTTCCATCGTCACGATGACGATACCGGCAGCTCCGGCTTTCATGATATCACCGACTACAGTCTGTGCCCTTGCGCCGATTGCCCAAAGACCAACAAGTTTACCTTTGACATCCACTTTCTTTAGGTTTTCTTCAGAAGCTAGACCCAAGAACACCAAGTCTGCTTTAGCTGCTTTTTTTAGATCTCCATCACCGATAAATACGAAATCTTTGTTATTGACCAATTTTTGTTTGCCAACTGTCAGTGTGATATCGGGATAATTGACAGAGACAAGATTGAACTTCTGTAAGTATGACCCATCTACAGGTCCTGCCAAACCCAATCCTTTATAAAATTTTACAAGGTATTCAGCTGCCATTTTTTGGCCTTTGTCACCCGTGTTTCTTCCTTCCAATTCATCGGAAGCCAAGTAAGTGAGGTGTTTTTCGAGATCAGCAGCGGTGATGGTGGACGCATATTTTACAGCGGTGACGTCCTGCGCCGATAGATTCAGTGAAAGCAAAAGGGATAATGCTCCCGATATCCAAATTCTTTTTTTCATAAGTTATTTTTGAGGTAATTCAAATTAAGGCTTTAAAAATAGAAATAATTTGAATTACATTAAAACCGTTTGTCAATTCAGATGTTTACAGGTTGTAATTCTTTGATTTTGAAATCCATAATCATTCAATAATTCTTACCTTTGCACAACCAAAAATCGAGGAGAATATAACCCAAGTAAATCCCCCCTTATTTATCGATATGAAGATTAATCTCAATCCCTCTACTAAGTTTGAAAATAGGCATAATGGCCCCTCAGCCAATGAAATTGCTCTGATGTTGAAAAAAATCGGAGCGGAATCTTTAACTGAATTGATTGACCAAACGATTCCGAAATCCATCCAATTGGAGAAGCCTTTGGACCTTCCAGAGGCAAAATCCGAAGCGTCGTTTTTGAAGGAATTCAAAAAAATGGCTTCCAAAAATAAGATTTTCAAATCTTACATCGGATTGGGTTATTATGACACCATTGTGCCGGGAGTGATTTTGAGAAATATCCTAGAGAATCCGGGATGGTATACCGCTTACACGCCTTACCAAGCCGAAATCGCCCAAGGACGTCTTGAAGCGCTCATCAACTACCAGACCATGGTCATGGACTTGACAGGAATGGAGATGGCAAATGCTTCGCTTCTTGACGAAGCCACAGCAGCTGCTGAAGCTATGACGATGCTATATGCTTCCAAGCCAAAGGAAAAGAAAAACGCTCACACCTACTTTGTAGATGAAAAAATATTCCCTCAGACAAGGGATTTGTTGATTACCCGCTCGGCTCCGATTGGCATCGAATTGGTGATTGCACCACTCTCCACCTTGGATTTGACTGATCCTAATCTTTTTGGGGTAATGGTCCAATATCCAAACATGGATGGTGAAGTCATCAACCATGCTGATTTGGTTGCAGCTGCAAAAGAACACAATGTTTTGACTGCTTTTGCTTCTGATTTGCTCAGTTTGACCCTACTGACTCCTCCGGGAGAAATGGGAGCTGATGTAGTCGTGGGTACAAGCCAACGGTTGGGTGTCCCAATGGGTTATGGCGGTCCGCATGCTGCCTTTTTTGCCACCAAAGAAGCTTATAAAAGACAGGTTCCTGGCCGTATCATCGGTGTTTCAGTAGACAGAGACGGAAACAAAGCCTACAGAATGGCGCTTCAGACCCGTGAACAACATATCAAAAGAGAAAAAGCTACTTCCAATATCTGTACTGCGCAGGTTCTCCTTTCTGTAATGGCAGGTATGTATTCCGTCTATCATGGTCCAAAAGGATTGAAAGAAATCGCCTTGAGAACACATGGTTTGGCACAATTGACAGCCAAAGCCCTTGCAGAAATCGGGTTTGAGCAAACCAACAAAAACTTTTTTGACACCATCAAAATCAAAACCGATTCAGTTCAGCAGTCCAAAATCAAATCTTTTGCTGTTTCTTCAGAAATGAATTTCAGGTACGAAGAAGGTGCGATTTTACTTTCTTTCGATGAGGTCAAAACTGTGAAGGATGTTAAGACCCTTGTGGAGGTTTTTGCAAAATCTACCAACCAAAAGATAAAATCAACTTGGGAAGAATTGATCGAAGGACTTGAGATCATCCTTCCTGAGGGTATCAACAGGAAGTCAGAATACTTGACGCATCCGGTTTTTAACCAATATCATTCTGAGCATGAGATGCTCAGGTACATCAAAAGACTCGAAAACAAAGACCTTTCATTGGTTCATTCGATGATTTCTTTGGGTTCATGTACCATGAAACTCAACGCCACCACCGAAATGATTCCTGTGACATGGCCGGAATTTGGTCAGCTACACCCATTCTGCCCGCAAGATCAGGCAGCGGGATATTATGAAATGTTCCAAAACCTCAGAAATTGGCTGACTGAAATCACCGGTTTTGCCGATACTTCTCTGCAGCCAAACTCCGGTGCTCAGGGCGAATACGCCGGTCTGATGGTGATCAGGGCATATCACATCAGTCGTGGCGATCACCATAGAAACATCGCTTTGATCCCAACTTCCGCTCATGGTACCAATCCCGCTTCTGCTGTCATGGCAGGGATGAAGGTGGTCCTAATAAAGTGTGACGAAAGAGGAAATATCGATGTCGCTGACCTGAAAGCCAAAGCCGAAGAGCATTCCAACGAATTATCAGCCTTGATGGTGACTTATCCTTCTACTCACGGGGTGTTTGAGGAGGCTATCCAAGAAATCTGCCAGATCATCCACGACAATGGAGGTCAGGTATATATGGACGGAGCGAATATGAATGCGCAGGTTGGTCTCACCAGCCCGGGCAGAATCGGTGCTGACGTCTGTCACCTCAATCTCCACAAAACATTCTGTATTCCTCACGGTGGGGGTGGACCAGGTATGGGGCCTATCAGCGTGGCCAAGCAATTGGTGCCATTCCTTCCTGGAAATCCGGTCGTGCAGACAGGCGGAACACAAGCGATCCACGCGATATCTGCAGCTCCTTTTGGCAGTGCAAGCATCCTTCCTATTTCCTATGCCTACATCGCAATGATGGGGGGAGAAGGATTAACGAATGCCACCAAGATCGCCATCCTGAATGCCAACTATATCAAAGTAAGATTGGAAGCGCATTATCCGATCCTTTACACAGGAATCCATGGCAGGGCTGCACACGAGATGATTTTGGATTGCAGGGCATTCAAAGATTTTGGTGTGGAGGTTGAAGACATTGCAAAGAGGCTAATGGACTATGGATTCCATGCGCCGACTGTTTCTTTCCCGGTGGCAGGAACGCTGATGATCGAGCCGACGGAGTCAGAGACCATGTCCGAACTTGACAGGTTCTGTGATGCGATGATTGCCATCAAACATGAAATACAGGAAGTAGCCGATGGCAATGCGGATAAAGAAAACAACGTCTTGAAAAATGCACCACACACAGCGGTATTGGCTTTGGCTGATAATTGGGATTTCCCTTACTCACGAGAAAAGGCAGTGTATCCATTGCCTTATGTGAAGGGAAATAAATTCTGGCCAACCGTCAGAAGGATCGATTCAGCTTACGGTGACAGAAACTTGGTTTGTAGCTGTATACCTGTTGAGGAATATGTCGAGGCAGAAGCCTAACATCTGATCAAAATACTATTTGTAAAGAAAGGAGCTGAGAGGCTCCTTTTTTTCGTTTAACCCTAACCAAAATATTCCTAGGTTGGGATAATTTAACAAAAGATTCTCCCCACCATTTCGGTATAGAAGATTCCCCTCTTTAGAAGATCCGTGACCGAAATGAAACATTCTGATTTTTCATATCCACGCTAATCTAATGTTTTCCAAAAGCCTTAAATTTGAAGAATATTATTATTTTTGAGTTTTCTAATATAAAAAATATGACAGTAGTTATAGATAAAAATAATTTAAAACAACTTTCTAAGATTCTTGCTGAAAAGTTGGGAAAAAGCAAGGTTCCGGGGAATTTGTCTAAGCATTTTGGAAAATTGAAAAGAAATCTTGATGGCTTGGAATACCAAATCGAAATGAGGACAAATGAAGATTGATTTTGTAGCTGATACCAACTTTTTGATTTATGTTCATAAAGGGCCAAAAATAGTTTAGCCTTTTTTTAGAATAGTGAATCAATTTATTATTTTAAACCACTTTTAGATAGGTAATTGAGTTTCTTCTCATCCACAATATTCCTTACCAGAAACATTCCTTTTCTTTTTTACCTGTCTTTTCACCAAATTGAAACCTGAGATATTCTTACCGTATTCCAATTCCAAAATCGATGAAACGCACCTTGTTACTATTCATAATACTTCTCTCCTCAAACTTAGCATTCTCTCAAATCCAAAAAAACTGGGCATGGGGTGGGCCGATTGATCCTTTGCAGACAAAGTTCCAAGTGATGCACTATCACCTTGAGCTGGAGATTTTTCCCGAAAAACAGGAAATCCAAGGCTTCAACAGGGTTACTTTTTCTTCCAAAGAAAAGTTGGATACGCTGAGGCTGAACCTCATAAAGGAATACACAGTCAGCAAAATCATCATGGATGGAAAGGAAATCGCTTTCCGTCATTTTGGAGATACTTTGGATGTATTTCCGATAGACTGCACCTGTCAGGACGTGGAGATCCACTATGGAGGCAAAACTCCGATCGCCGTCCGTCCGCCTTGGACTGGAGGCTTTACTTGGGAAATTGACCAATTAGGCAAGCATTGGATGGGATTGTCTTCCCAAAACGAGGGCGCCAAAATCTTCATGCCTAGCCTTGACCATCCATCTAGCGAACCGCTAAATGGCGTGGACCTGATTTTCACTGCACCTGAACCTTATTTTGTTGCCTCTAATGGCCGCCTCATAGAGACCAAAAAATCCGATGGAAAAGTAACCTACCATTGGACGACCCAATATCCCATTAACAATTACAATATCAATTTCACCTTGGGTGTGTTCCATCAAGAATCCAAGACTTTCACAAGTTCCGACGGTACTGAAATCCCCATGTTTGTCTATGTCCTGCAAGAAAACAGGGATAAAGCCAAAGCACTTTTGGATGTATTGGACAACTCTGCAAAGACTTTGGAGAAATACTTTGGACCATATCCATTTCCTGATGACAAAATCGCCGTGGTCGAAACGCCCTATCTCGGCATGGAGCATCAGACCATCAATGCGTATGGCAACAATTTCCAGTTTGTACCCATGGGGACTGTTCAATATGATTGGCTGCTGCACCACGAACTGGGTCATGAATGGTTTGGAAACAAGGTTTCTGTGAAGGATTGGGCTGATTTTTGGTTGCACGAAGGGCTGACGGCATATGGGGATTGGCTGTTTTACCTCGAACATGGTGGGGAAGATTCATATCTTGAAAAAGTCGCATCGGTCCGCAAAGGAATAGCCAATGCAAGGCCGGTAGTTTCGCCGAGAAATTCCACTTCGGATTATGCTTACCATCCTGAGATTTATACCAAAGGCGCTTTTATCATCCATTCATTGCGGTTTTATCTTGGAGATGAGGTCTTTTTTCCGATGCTCAAAGCCTTTGCTTCTGATGAAAGATTCATCTATGAAAACCTTGTAGAAACGGCCGACTTCACAGGGTTTGTTCAGCATTATACAGGACAGGATCTGGAAGGATTTTTTGACATGTACCTGAAAAGCATCCGAATTCCAAAAATCAAAGTAGCCAAAAAAGGGAAGAAAGGCTATGCTGTGAGTTTGCCGAATATCACATTTTCCATGCCCGTCGAAATCCAAACTTCCAATGGATTGGAAAGACATGTCCTTTCTGCCAAGCCGGTGATGGTCAAAAGCGAGGGAGCTATCGAGGTCGATCCACGGGGATGGTACTTGCTGGAAAAGTAATTGAAGAAAAAAATCCCACAAAGTCACGAAGACACAAAGAGAATTAATAATTTGTGCCTTTGTGTCTTAGTGGGATTTGAAATCTAAAATCGTACCTTTTTGTGAACATTATCTATGAATTCAAAACTACTCGTCCGGCTCTCCCTGATTTTCAACTACATGGTGTTCGCCGTGTTGCTCAATTCGGTCGGGGCGGTCATCCTGCAGGTACAACGGACTTTCGATGTCAGCAAGGCAGAGGCTTCGGTTTTGGAAGGTTTCAAGGATTTGCCGATTGCCATATTCTCTTTTATCGTGGCTTCTTTTCTTCCCAAACTCGGAATCAGAAAGGGCATGCTGATCGCTTTGTTAGCGGTAGCGGTAATGTGTTTCTTGATGCCAATGATTGCTGATGAGTTCTGGTATTTCAAAATTTTGTTTGCCGTCGTGGGTGTTTCCTTCGCCATTATCAAAGTCAGCGTCTTTGCCACGATCGGCTTGGTGACTGACTCGCCAAAGGAACACAGCAGCCTGATGAGTACCATTGAGGGTTTCTTTATGGTCGGGGTATTGCTCGGCAATGTATTCTTCAGCTTGTTTGTCAACGATAACGACCCCACTTCCCAATCCTGGCTGAACATTTATTGGTACCTCGGGGTCATGACTTTGGTAGCTGCATTGTTACTCTTCTTTGCCCAGATCAATGAATCGGAATCCAAAAGGGAAAACACCAAGGCCTCGGATGAATTCTTTGACATGATCAAGCTCGTAGCCAAACCGCTTGTCTTGGTATTTGCCGCTTCAGCATTTTTGTTTGTGCTGATTGAGCAAAGTTTCATGACTTGGACGCCGACATTCTATCAGGATGTGCTGAAAGTCCCGGCAAGTATGGGCATCCAAGCTGGAGCGGTGCTGGCTGGCGCATTGGCTATCGGACGGTTGCTGGCAGGATTTGTATTGAAAAAAATCCATTGGCTGACCTTTACGCTGACGTGTACCATCCTTGTGGGAGCCTGTGTTTTGTTGACTTTGCCGCTCACTACTGATCAGCCTGTCATGAATGAAACCATTACTTGGTTCAATGCTCCTTTTGTCGTTTATCTTTTCCCTATATTGGGAATCTTCTTGGCGCCAATCTATCCGACTATTAATTCTGTAGTGCTAAGTGCAGTGCCACGGTATATGCAAAGTTCTATGTCGGGACTCATTGTGGTATTTTCGGCATTGGGCGGGACTACCGGATCAATTATCACCGGAAATATCTTTGAGTCTTACGGAGGAACAACCGCATTTTATTTTTCACTTATTCCTATTGTAGGACTTTGCCTAATATTAATTTTGTTGAACATTCAAGTCAGGAAACAAGCATCATGAAATTTTACGAGCAACCGGAAGACATATACCTGGAACTTTTTGAAGTGATCCAGATGAGCGGGGTATTTCCTGATTCCAAGACTTTCGTAGACAGCATCCCCAAAAGGGATGTCCACGAAATCTTAGTGGACTTTTATGAGGAAATAAAAACCCCGGGGTTTGACTTGAAATCTTTTCTAGACAAAAATTTTAATTATCCCGAAGAACCGGAGTATAAAAAACTCAACCTTCCCAAAGCCATCAACCTAGAGGATAGACTCAAATTGCAATGGGACCTGCTGACGAGGGAAGCAGATGAAGAAGTAGAAAACTCCAGTCTGATCCCTTTACCACATCCTTATATTGTGCCGGGTGGAAGATTTCGCGAAATCTACTATTGGGACAGTTATTTTACCATGTTGGGGTTGAAAGTCTCCGGAAGGACCGACCTGATCGAAAACATGGTGGAGAATTTTGCCCACCTGATCCGAACCGTCGGCCATATTCCCAATGGAAATAGGACTTACTTCCTGTCCAGGTCGCAGCCTCCTTTCTTTGCCAAAATGGTGGAATTGTTGGCTGAAGCCAAGCAGGAAGAAGAAATCATCAAGAAGTACCAACCTGAAATCTGGATGGAATACCTCTTTTGGATCGAAGGGGAAACAGAGATTCCTTTGCCCGGGAAATATTATAACCGTGTCGTCAGGATGGATGACGACACCGCGCTCAACAGGTATTGGGATGATGAAAATACTCCTAGGGCTGAATCGTATGTGGAGGATGTGGAGCTTTCCGACCAATCAACTAGGTTTCCAGAGAAACTTTTCCGAAACCTAAGAGCTGCTTGCGAATCAGGATGGGACTTTAGTTCCCGTTGGCTTTACGACCCCCATGACCTGAGAAGCGTGCAGACCATTGCCTTGATTCCCATTGACCTCAATGTGCTGCTTGCCGAAACGGAGCGGGTCATTATCAAAGGTATGAAACTCGAAAAAGAAGATTCCACGGAAATAACGAGGATGGAACTGTTCCATAAAAATAGGATGGAGGGGATTGAGCGGTATTGTTGGGAAGAGGATCGGGGCATCTACCTCGACTACCATATCAAATTTAAAGAAAAAGTAGAAAGACCCTCGCTTGCGATGCTGTATCCGCTGTATTCGGGAATGGCAAGTGCGGAACAAGGCGCTAAAGTATTGGAGTATGTCGAAAAGAATTTTCTGAAGCCGGGAGGATTGGTTACGACCAATTTCAACACCGGGCAGCAATGGGATGCGCCCAACGGTTGGGCACCGCTTCAGTGGATAGGATTCCAGGCCATGATTAACTATGGCAGAAAAGACCTTGCTAAAACTTTGGCCGAAAGATGGACTTTCCTTAATGAATCGGTTTTTGACCGTACCGGAAAAATGATGGAAAAATATAACGTAGAGGACCTGAGTTTGGAAGCTGGCGGAGGTGAATATCCTGTTCAGGATGGATTTGGATGGACCAATGGTGTGTATCTGGCAATGAAAGAATGGCTAAGAGAAAATTCATAATGTAATAAACCTTCCAACCCTCCAAGGGTTTTGAATCCTTGGAGGGTTATCGAAATTTGTAGAATTACCAATAACCATTTCCTCCCATGATAAACTTCAAAAGAACCCTTTTCCTTCTCAGCTTTGTCCTGATCGCTCAGTTTGGATTTACCCAGACAGAACCCCATGCTTTTTACTTGACGTGGACTTCGGATCCCACCACGACCATGGACGTGGATTGGCATATGGATGAGATTAATCCGACGACTTTGTATTTAAGGAAAAAAGGAACAGAGAAGTGGAAATCACTCGAAAGTGATGTGTTGCCTTATCCCTTCTCTTCAAGGTATATCCACCGGGTTGGGATTCAGGGTTTGAGGCCAAATACCGAATATGAACTCAAGTTTGCATCGTCGGAATCGGTTTATTACTTCCGAACGCTTCCAAAGAACCTCAACAACAAATCCCTCAAAATCGCCATAGGTGGGGATTCCATGCATCAAAAGGAATGGTTGGAGAAGACCAACCGTGTTGTGACTGCCCAAGATCCGGACTTTGTGATTATCGGTGGAGACATGGCATACGAAAATGGCCTTGCAGAAAATATCCAAAGGATATATGATTGGTTTGATGCTTATAAAAACACTTTGGTGACGGCCGACAAAAGAATTTTGCCATGTATTGTTGCCGCGGGTAATCATGAGGTGGTTGGCGGATATTATACCAAGCACGAAGGTTACGTTCAAAACAATGAATTCAGGGCACGCATCGCTCCGTATTTTTACAGTTTATTTTCATTCCCCGGTCAGCCCGGATACAATGTTCTTGACTTCGGAAATTACTTGAGTCTGATCATTTTGGATACAGAGCATTCCAATCCGATTCTTGGGGTCCAAACGGATTGGTTAACAAAAACATTTGAGGAAAGGAAAAAAGTCAATCACAAAATCCCGATTTATCACGTGCCAGCTTTTCCGTCCGTGAGGGAATATTCCGGAACGGTACAGACTTTAGTCAGGGAAACATGGACCCCAATTTTTGAAGCCAACGGAGTAGAAATTGCCTTTGAAAATCATGACCATGCTTACAAAAGAACCTTTCCGATCAAGAATATGGAAGTCAACGAAGCCGGAATCATCTATGTCGGTGACGGTTCGTATGGCGTCACGCCAAGAAAAATCCATTCAGTCGACAGTACTTGGTACCTGAACAAAGCCCAATCTATCAGGGCATTTACGTTGCTTACTGTGGAAGAAAACCGTTGGAGTTTGGTCTCGATAGACGAAGACGGCAATGTCATCGATACTTTTCCCGATAGTCCTTTGGCTGTAAAAAAGGATGATTAAACCAATCCCTTTATAATTTTGCTGGAGCTGAAAATCCATCCGAGCAAAAAACCCACCAAGAAAATGGCCATTGTCCCAAAGACGATGGCTAAATTTTTATGCAGCAGGAAGGAAGGTTTGATTGCTTCAGGTAGGAATTCTCCCAAGCTGATCCACCCGATCACTGCCAATCCGGATAGTACTGCGGCAATGGCGGCAATATTGGTTTTGGTTTTTCCCAAGAGGGCCAAAAAGAACAAACCCAAAATGCCTCCGCTAAATATCGAAGCCAAAGCCCACCAAGCCCCCAAAGCACTTTCCACGCCATTGAAGGCCAGGCCAACGAGCAGACCTAAAATCCCCATCCCCAAAGAAGCGACATACAAAACCCTGATTTGGCTATTTTGAGAGGGATTGGGATGGATGTATTTTTTGAAATGGTCCTCGAGTATAACCGTTGCCGAACTGTTGATACTCGTAGAAACCGTACTCATTCCGGCGGCAAAAATGGCAGCAATCACCATTCCCGAAATTCCCGGTGGCAAAACAGTCGCTATAAAGTAGGGAAAGACTTTATCGGCTTGCTCGATTGTTTGGAGTTCGAGAGGTAAGGTGTCTGAAAAAACTTGGTAATAGGCATACAAACTCGTCCCGATCATAAAGAATAGCAGGGAAACAGGGATGTAAAGCAAGCTACCAAGCCAAGTGGATTTCTTTGCTTCCTGCTCCGTTTTGGCACTTTTGTACCGCTGTATATAGCTTTGGTCAATGCCAAAATTCTGAAGATTGATAAATAGCCCATAGACCAAAATCACCCAAAAGGTACTTTGACCAAGGTCCGAGGAAAGACTTCCCAATGAAAGCTTACTCTCTTTTTGGGCGATATCCCAAATCTGAGTGATTCCTTCCGGCATATTTATGACAATCAATGCGAAACAGCCCACAGCACCTGCAATCAAGACAATTCCCTGTACCGCGTCGGTCCAAACCACAGCCGAAATCCCACCCATAGTAGCATAGACCACCACACCCAAACCGGTAAAAAGGATTATAAAAGGAATGCTCCAGCCAAACAAAACATGCATCGGTAAAGCCAAGAGGTACAAGATGGCACCCATCCTCGCGAGTTGGGTGAGTAGGTAGCAACTCGATGCATAAATCCTCGCCCAAGGACCAAACCTTTCTTCCAAAAAAGCATAAGCGGAAGGACTTTGGAGTTTTCGGTAAAGGGGGACAAAATACCTGACAGCGATCAAAGCAGAGACAGGAATCGATAAGCTGAAAACAAAACCATTCCAGTTGCCTTGAAAGGCGCTTCCCGGCAATGCCAAAAAACTGATGCTGCTCACATAAGTAGCAAAAATCGACATGCCCAATGCCCAAGCCGGTAATTTTCCCCCGCCGGTGACAAAATCAGCTGCTGAATTTTTCCTGAAGTAAAAGGAAACCCCAAAACCAACGATTCCAAGCATATAAATCAGGAAAACGATCAGATCGAGGCTGTTGATTTTCATGGTTTGGGTAAAAGAATTCAGGAATTAATCATTATGGTTATCCGCTTCTCTGCCAGGAAAGCCATATTTTTCTTCAAACGGGACGGATCCCGATAGCGGGACGAAGTCGAAAGTCGGATGTATCGGGCTATTAAGTCCGCATACCAGAATTAGAATAGATATCTTATTTACTGGCATCATTGCGAACATACATATTAAACATTTTTGATATTCAGGAGAATTCTTTCCAAGTTTTGAATGATGTCTTCTTTGTGTTTTCTGTCCACAGGAAGTAAGGGAGTCGCAAGATGGGGCTCACAAATCCCCAAAAAATAAAGGCTTTCCTTCACGCCGCAAAGGTAGCTTGAACTCTTTGGACTGGAATTGTATAGGCCGTTTGAAATCTCCAAAATGAGAGATTGAATCTGATCGACTTTTTCAAAATCCCTGGCTTTGGCTGCTTCAAACATCCGTACATACAGAGATGGGAAAATATTGGCACCGCCGTTTACCCCTCCATCCGCACCTGAAAGTATAGCCTGCGCCAACATTTCTTCCGGGCCTACTAGCAGGGAAAATTCAGGATACTCCTGTTTGATAGGGATCAATTTTTGGAAGTAAACCCCATTGCCCGAACTGTCCTTTAATCCAATGATATTGGCATGCTTTGCCAACTTCAGCACCGTTTCGGGAGCAATGGTGGACTTGGTCATCACCGGGTAATTGTACAAAAACAAAGGAAGTGGACTTTGGTCAGCTAGTTTGACATAGTAGTGAAAAATATCATCCTGATCCAAAGCAAAATAATAGGGCAATGCTGCCACCACCGCCACAGCGCCATTTTCCTTGGCAGATCTTGCCAATTTGAGACTGACTTCCAGAGAAGTATGGGTAATTCCCACAAAAACTGGAATTTTTCCATTGGCTTCTTTGCAGGAGATTTCGATCAGGTCTTTTTTTATCACCGGCTTCAAGCTTGCTGCTTCACCGGTGGTGCCCAAAATAAAAATCCCCTGAACGCCTCCGTTGACCAAATGCTTGACCACCCTTTCGACACCCTTTTTGTCCAATTCCCCATTGGAAAGTAAAGGTGTCACCATCGGAACCATGATGCCTTCAAAGGCCGGGACATTGCTGCTTTCAATCATTATTTAAAGTTTAAAGAAGAATATCAAAGATTTAGCCCATTATAATTTGGGAAGGCTTACAATTTATAGAATTAAATATGATTTTCTGCTACTTTCTTGTCTTCTACAGTTGTAGGGATCCCTTTGAATACTTTTATAAATATGTTTGAATGATAGTGAATAATTTACAAAAAATAGATAGTTTACGCTGTAAAAGTATATTAATGTATTTCTATAATGTAAACTATTTTACTTTCACAAAATAAACGTTACATTTGTTGAGTTAAGTTGTTGAAGTCATGGTTTTTAAAGAAGATGTATTAGCGGCATATAAGGGTCAGCAAAATCTTTTGGAAAAGGAGAATGGATTTGTCGAGAGGGATTACCTCAAGACATTGAATCCTTCTTCTTCCCATATCGAGGTTATTGCAGGTATCAGGAGATGTGGTAAAAGCACCATGATGAGACAGATTGCAAACAGGTTTTATAACAAAGTAGCTTATTTTAATTTCGAAGATTCGCGGGTTTTTGGTTTTGAAGTCGGTGACTTTTCTAAGTTGGATGAGGTAATCGGACATGATGTGGAGGCATACTTCTTTGACGAAATCCAAAATGTATCCGGTTGGGAAGTTTTTGTCAGACAGCTTCATGAAAGAGGAGCGAAGGTTTTTGTAACTGGATCCAATGCTTCACTCTTTAGTAGGGAGTTGGGGACAAGATTGACGGGTAGGTACCTGAGTCATGAGGTATTTCCATTTTCATATAGGGAATACTTATTGTATTTCTCTTTTCAGGATACTTTGGAAAATTTCAAAAAATATGTGCAATGTGGGGGATTTCCGGAATTTCTCCGTGATCAAAATCCTGAAATATTGCAGATGCTCCTCAAGGACATTTTGTTCAGGGATATCGCTGTCAGGTATGGGATCAAAAACACCCATGTCCTGATGGATATCGCGCTATATTTGGTTTCCAATATCGGTAAAGAAGTGAGTTTCAATGGTCTCAGAAACAATTTTAACGTTGGCTCTCCCACCACCGTATCGGATTACCTTTCGTGGATGGGAGATGCCTATTTGCTGTTTTATCTTCCAAGGTTCAGTTGGTCAGCGAAAAGTATCTCCAAAAATCCAAAAAAAGTCTATTGTATAGATACCGGTTTTGCGAAATCCAATTCTTTGAGTTTCAGCAAAGATGAAGGAAGGCTTTTGGAAAATCTTGTCTACTTGAACTTGAGAAAAAAATTCCAAAAACTATTCTATTTCAGAGAGCGTCAGGAATGTGATTTTGTGGTTTTTGAAGGTAATTCCTGCAAGTGGTTGATACAAGTCTGTGACACGCTGCACCCTGATAACAGGGATAGGGAAATCAATGGACTGATGGAAGCAATGGAATTTTTGAAAATGGACATCGGATATATTCTTACCCTAAACCAAAATGATCAAGTGGTCATAAACGAAAAAACCATAATCATTCAGGAGGTTAGAAAGTTTTTGACTTGGATGTGATTGACCTGAAATCAGCAATCCCAATTAAAAATTAAACTTAGCACTCAGCAAAAATATTCTTGTTTCCATCTTGGAATAAAAATCCTGTGAAAATGCCGCAGTTCTGTTCTCGCCTGCAAATCTCAGGGTATCGAAAATATCACGCACACTCAAGGCAAGGCTTCCCCGATTCTGAAAGAATGTTTTCATCACGTTTGCATCCACAAAATATTGGGAAAGGTCCCTTCCTTGGGCTTCGATTTCGGGAGAATCGTAATTGGCCACAATCTGAAAATTGATTCCCCAAGGAAGTTTGAAATCACTCGTGAGTTTGGTGTTCCACGCAAAACCTTTGTTGATCGCTCCATTTTCAACATTGGAACCATCAACAATGATCCTAAACATCGTCAGACCACCGCTGATATTCCACCACGGGGTGACTTCTCCCAATCCGATTAATTCCAAACCATAAGACACCGCCGTGTTCAGGTTCTCAGGCTGAATGTAAGATATGCCGTCTTTGACTATGGTAATCATGTCTTCCTGCCCATCCACATGTCTGAAAAATGCATTGGTAGTAAAGCTTGATTTTGATCTATTGAGCATGTGGCCAAACTCTAGTGAATGGATTTTCGCAGGCTGAAGGTTTGGATTGCCCCTTCTGATGCTGAGTGAATCGGTGATATCCGGAAATGGATTGAGTCTCCAAGGTCTTGGTCGATCGATTCTTCGGCTATAAGTAAATTTCAAGGAATTTTCCTCATCCATTTTGTACAGCACCTGCGCACTAGGAAACAGATTGAGGTAATTCTGCTTGTTGATCTCATTGGTGTTGATCAGTTCGGTATTGAGGTTGGTATATTCTCCCCTCAGCCCAAAGGAGTAATCAATTTTATCGTAAGATGCCGCATAGATAAAGTAACCCGCATATACCTGATCTTTGTAGATAAACCTATTGCTGACATTTGGATCGGTGACAAAATCCTGGTTTCCTTCCTGAAATCTCTGGAAAATAAAATCATTGTCAAATTCCCTCAAAATAGATTTCAGACCTGTTTCTATTTTCTTTTGTTCAGAAATTGGATGGATATAATCCGCCTGAAAAACATAGATGTTTCTGGTTTCATCCGTAAATCCCCGCTCCTGACCGGTGCGGTTTTCGGGATCCACCTCGAGTGTATTATTGAAAATATCGATGTTCTGAACCTTATATTGGTTTCTAAAGGAACTGCTGGCTAAAAACCGGAATGACTGATCTGGATTGTCAAATGTCCTCTCATAGACAATCGCATTGTCCACACCGTCATCGTCTTCAGTTTCATTATTTCTTCTCACAAAGTCCAAAATAGGTTCTCCTGTGGAATTTCTGTTGAGTTGCGAAAAGAGCGTGTTTATCTGACTGTCTAGATTGGTGGTGAAAACTCCCTCGTAACTGATGATATTCTTACCAAAATAATAATCCCCGCCATAGTTGAAAGTATGTCCGATATTTTGGGTTTCCATGTCAGTTTCCTGAAGGAGGCGTTCATCTTCTTCGAAAAGTATCCTGTCTGAAGTTCTCTTCCCGACATTTTTCCAGTTTCTGTAGTTATACCCGCCATAGATGTTGTACTTGAAGGTCCGGTGATTAAACCTTGCTCCGGTATTCATCCTTCCCCGTGTCCCATAAGTCAGTTCTGTACTTCCATTGGTGCCGAGGTCTTCCCCTTTTTTGAGGATAATGTCGATCACGCCGCCTTCAGCATCCGCGTCAAACCTTGCATTTGGGTTGTTGATGATTTTGATTTGCTCCACAGCACTTGCAGGAAGTTGGTCGAGATTTTGAGTCAGGGAGGAGTTTCGTCCATTGATGAGGATGTTGGTTCCTGTACTTCCCCTCAGCGCGATTGTGCCATCATCACTGACACTGATCGAAGGCGTATTTCTCATGATGTCAAGCAAGGTTCCACCGAGGTTAGACATGTTGGCATCAGGGTTGATGGTGATGCCTTCTAAATCTGCGCGAAAAGGAAATTTGCTGGACTGCACCACGACTTCTTCCAGATTTTGGTTTTCACTTTTAACCTCGATTTTTCCAAGATCAGTATTGCCATTCAGGCGTATATCTGCCATGATTTTTTTGTCGTACCCGATCAGGTAGAAATTCAATTCATAATTGCCATTTGGGGCAGAAAGGGAAAACTCCCCATTGTCCTTGGTATCTGAAAATGTCACCGGGGTATCCGCACCCGGCTTGAATAAGGCAACCTGCATAAAGAGCACCGGTTGTTTGGAATCGGCATCGATGACAGTTCCTTTGATCGTAAATGATTGGACCTGACCTTGGGAAACCGTGGGAATTAAGATAAAAAACACAAAGCATAAAAAGCAGTAAAAAACTGAACTGGTGAAAACTTTCATGGGAATTGCTATCAAAATAGTGTTCGTGAAATTTAGTAAACCTTGTTCTAGGCCCTGTGGTTTAGAGAATCGGGGAATTTTATACCAATGGAGGAATAAATCCCATCAGTGGAAAGATAAGTTTTCTATCATTTCGGAAAATTAATAAAGATTGGGACCCAGATTTCGGAATTCTACAATGCCCCATTTAAGGCGCAGTAAAATCTGGAAACATCTTTAATGAATATCTGATCTACGAGTTCGGCATCAGGAGATGGAATTGGGTCAGGCCGTTGTTTGGGTTGAAGGGGAAATTCAAAGAACCGCTAAATAATACATCGCAGAATTCTGAGTCATGAAAAGGCTTCTTGAGTTGAAATTAACTCTAGAAATCCTATCTTTAAAGTATTAAACTCGCCGATATGACAAGTGTGGAATTGAAGAAAATATTGATTCAAAGAATTACGGAGATCAATGATGAACAATTTTTGAAGGCAATTAGAACCATCTTAGAAACCAAAATAGAATCTGAGGTAATGCTATTGTCTGAGGGGCAAAAATTGGAAATTCAAGAATCCAGGAAAGAAATTGTAGCTGGTAAATTTGTTGATCAAAGTGAACTTGAAGCTGAATTTGGCAAATGGCTAAAAGAAAAATAATCTGGTCCCATAGGGCAAAAATCAAACTTTTTGAGATTCTTGATTTTTTTGCAGAAAGGAATGGGAATACTTTTTACTCGAAAAAATTATTTTCGAGATTTTCTAAAGAACTTAACCTTCTAAAAAAACAACCTGAAATTGGTGTAATTACTGATCTTGAAGGTGTGAGAGGTCTCATTGTCGGAGATTACATTTTGTACTATGAAATTACACCTGAATCAATTGTGATTCATACAGTTTGGGATGTAAGGCAAAATCCTGAAGACTTGAAGATTAAATGAGATTTTACTTCTAAATCCTTTTTGATTTCGGATTTCAAAGATCTTCAAAAAAGGAAGATTGTAATTTCGGTTCTTTTTGGGTAATTTATTGACCTTCAATAACGTAAGACCAATGGATCAATCCAATAAAATCAACCGGAGAGAATTTATCGGTTCGGCAGCTGCCGTCGCAGCGTCCATCTCCATCGTCCCGTCCCATGTTATCGCCGGAAGCGGCAAGATTCCACCCTCAGACCAGGTCACTGTGGCCAACATTGGCTGCGGCACCCAAGGCCTGCGTGAAATGGGGGATTTGCTCCAAAATCCAAATGTCAGGGTCGTGGCAGTCTGTGATTCCAACCAATACAGCACCGACTATATCGATTGGTCCGCTAATGGCATCCGCAATGACATCCGCAAAGTCTTGGGCGATGACTCGTGGTGGGAAAATGTTCCCGGAATCCCCGGCGGCCGGAATGTCGGACAGGCTTATGTGGAGCAATATTATGCCAAGAACAAACCCACCAAAAAATACAAGGGTTGCGCCTCCTATGAAGATTTTAGGGAAATGTTTGCCAAAGAAAAAGGCATCGATGCTATCAAAATCATGACACCCGACCATACCCATGCGCCGATTGCTTTGGCAGCTATGGCTCAGGGTATCCATGTCGTGACCCACAAACCGATTTCCAACCGGCTATTGGAAGGAAGAAAAGTCATCGAAAAAGCAAAGGAAACAAGAGTGATTACGCATCTTTTGGCGTGGTCGGACCGGCCTGAATACTGGCAGATGAAGGCTTGGATGGATGAAGGTCTTATCGGCGACCTAACAGAAATCCACAATTGGTCTTACCGTCCTGTTTGGCAACAGTGGACCAAAAGGCCAACCGAGGTGAAGCAAATTCCCACAGGATTCAATTGGGAGCTCTGGCTTGGGCCTGTACCTGATATGCCCTATCATCCCAACTATACCCACAATGTTTTCCGTGGATGGTATGAGTTTGGAGGCGGATCGGTCGCAGACATGGGACATTACAGTTTGTTCCCGCTTTTTGAGACTTTGGGAATCACCAAATCCCCTTTGAGCGCTAGGGCTTATGGCACCACTTCCCGCAAGGAAATCAACCAAGTTTACCAATGGGTCAAAAACGATGTCGCATTTCCAGCGAGCAGTATGATCAAGTGGAAGTTTCCCGAGCAGGAAGCACTGCCGGCATTTGACCTGTTTTGGTACGATGGGGGGATGAAGCCATTTGCCTCCGAGGAGCTCGAAATAGATGGAAGGGATACTCCCGACGAAGGCTTGATGCTTGTGGGGACCAAAGGCAAAATTCTTGGAGGTTTCCGGGGTGAAAATCCCGTGCTGCTTCCTGAAAGTAAAATGAGCCAAAGACCTGCTTCTGAGCGAATAGATTCGAGGACGGTTGTGCGAAATACTGACGCTTGGGTGGAGGCCATCCTGTCGGGCCAACAAACTCCTGGAAGTTTTATCCGTGCCCAAACCATCACCGATACCATCAATCTCGGTGCAGTAGCCTTGCGGGCAAATAAAAAAGTGGACTTTGACGCCGCTGCCCTGAAAATCACCAATGATGAAAATGCCAATAAATTCCTGACCCGTGACTACAGACCCGGTTGGGAAATCTGATTTTACATAATAATAAGTAAATGAAAAAAGATGCATGGTTCAATGCTAAAAAGACCGCCACATCGGTCTTCGGTCTTCCGACTTCCAACAATTTTGGATCAAAATTCCCGCTTACTGGCAAGATTTGAGTGCCTAAAGAATTTACTTTAACCAACCCTAACCAAAAAATGAAAGACAGACGAGAATTTATCAAACACGCCGGAGTCGCCGCAGCAGCACTGACCTTTGGCCTTCCCCAATTTGCATTTTCTATGAAAAATGAAGATCCTTTATTCAAGATTTCACTTGCCGAATGGTCGGTAAACAGGTTGCTGTTCGCCGGAAAAATGGACCACCTCGATTTTGCCATGCTATCCAAGAGGCATGGCATCGATGCGGTGGAATATGTCAATCAGTTCTTTATGGACAAAGCCCAAGACATGAACTACCTCAAGGAAATGAAAACCCGGGCTGAAGGAGAGGGAGTCACTTCGGTTTTGATTATGTGTGACAGAGAGGGGATGCTGGGTGCAGCCACGTCCGAAGAGCGCAAGCAAACAGTAGAAAACCACAAAAAATGGGTGGAGGCTGCCAAGTTTTTGGGATGCCATTCGATCCGGGTCAATGCCTACACCGCAGTACCCTGGAGCGAGGATCCAAAAGCCGAACAGCAGGCGATTGATGTCTGCAGTTCTGGACTGAGGCAATTGTGTGAGTTTGCCGATGATTTTGACATCAATGTCGTGATCGAAAACCATGGCGGATTTTCCAGCAATGCTAGGTGGCTTGCCGAATTGATCAAACAGACCGCCCACAGAAGGGCAGGGACCTTGCCTGATTTTGGCAATTTCAAAATCTTTTCAGATGACAAAAGGGTAGTTTCTTATGATTCCTACCGTGGTGTCAATGAGCTGATGCCCAAGGCAAAGGGAGTAAGTCTTAAGCCTACGGTTTGGGATGACCGAGGTAAGGAATCTGCCTTGGACTATAATAGAATGATGAAAATAGTCCTTTCTCATAAATACCATGGCTATGTGGGCATCGAGCATGGAGAAAAAGACCGTGAGTGGGAAAGCATCGTCGATATCCGAAATACCATGACGGAGTTGAGGGATTTGATGAAGGGGTGATTCTTTTTGTATGGCTTAGGTGAAATTAGGATTGGATATTGATTGATATTCCAGTCCTAATTTGGTGTTTTTATGATTGTCCGCAATGACACCAATGGCCGAATTTTATTTTGATTTACACCTAGACTTGGTTCGACAGGCTCACCAACAGTCGCTCGGTGCCCGATGGTTTTGTTTTTAGTGGAAGGGAGGAAAATGCGGCGCAGCCGCATTTTCCTCCCTTCCTAGTCCTCATTCAATATCCGGTGGCCGAGCGAAGTCGAGGTCATTTTGTTAAATTGAGATGGTGGTAAAAAAGCGGATATACAGGTTCATTTTTTACCCATATGCAAAGTATTTAATTTATTTAGTCAAATTGTTAAAAATCAAAAGTTTACGATTAAAACCATTTGAATAAATTCCTTAAAACGTATCTAAATTTTAATCCTCCCAACCTCCCAACCTCCCTACCTCCTAACCTCCCAACATTCCCAACCTCCCAACTTCCTAACCTTAAACCCTAATCTTCCAATCTTCCAATCTTCCAATT
>NZ_JAMFLG010000060.1 GCF_023502205.1 Aquiflexum sp. TKW24L
ATTTCAATTACATCAGTTATGATAACCCAAAAAGTGAGACGAAGTCTAGCGTATAGAGCTTGAGCCATTATTTTGAGAAATTACGATCTGACAACGAACTTGAAATTAGATTTAGCGGATGTTTCTTGATTCATAATCCCCTTAGGCAATAAATCCGTTCACAACAAAAAGAAATAGATTTGCGTCATGTTGGTATGAAAAGACTTTTAACTTTCTGCTTTATACTATTCCTTATTTCCTGCCAAACCAATGAATTGGATTTGAAATCGAATCCAATTGATTCTAAGATAATCATAGAGGCAAAGGAAGTCCTCGAACCCAACTCCAGACGCTTGACTTTAATCGCCAAGACAGAAAGGATTTATCCTTGTTTAAACTATCCATTGATAACAAATAAAGAAGTAGAGGATAATTCTTTGAAAATTACCTTTACTTCAGTACTTAAGACTGATTTTTGTTTCACAGCCCTTGGACCTGCTACAAGTATGATTGACTTGAATGGGATTTCAAATGGTGAATATGAGATTGAAATAAATAATGCGAACCTCAAAAACAATGGAATACTTAAAATTACTGACTTGGACATTTCTATACTTTTCAACCAGAAAAATGGGATTGACTTCGTAAGACAAAACACGAAAAGAGTTCCAGAAAATACTTATTGGGGAACAATCGGATACCATCAGTCTTCCACATTGGCTTTGGTGGATGAGTTCATTCAAAAATTTGAAGATGCCGGAGCAAAATTTAATAAGCAATTACCAGGGCATTATTTTTATTACGAAATTGATAACTCCGGAGAAATTGTATCTACAGTCGAGAATTCGGGATATTATTTTTTGAAAAGTTTCATATTTCAATATGATGGTGACGAATCAAAGCTTAAAGAAATCGTGCAAATAGAAGGGAAAAATTACAAGGAGATTTTTAATTTGGGACTTGAAACCTATAAAGGAGAAATATTCTATAATTGGGGAAATTGATCAAAAATATTTGATAGATTTTTCCCTTCATTTCCAATCACCCTTCACCCTATCCTTCCTTTTTCACAATAAAATTAACCTCATTCTCCGGCAGGACGTGTCTCAGGACAAAGGCGGGATCGAGGGTTTTGACAAATAGGTTTTCTTGGACATCGAGTCCTGATTGGCTGAGGCGCTTTGCATATTTCCGAATGGACAAGAAATAACATTTTTCGTATCATAACCGAATCTAATCGTATCATTTATGCCAAGCACCTTTTGATTTAAATCCCTTTTTTTAAGAGGGAAGTATTGACATTCAAAACCGGATAAAAGTTAAAACAAACCTCTCACCTCTCACCCTCATCCTTTATCTCCCCTTTTTGCAATAAAAAATCACCTCATTCTCCGGCAAGGCATGTTTTAGGACAAGTGCAGGATCGAGGGTTTTGACAAATATGTTTTCTTGGACATCAAGTCCTGATTGGCTGAGGCGATTGGCGTAGTCATGCCCATATTTTCGGACGTGGTCCCTTTGGCCGAAGAGCCTTTCGCGCTCGGAGGCATCGGTGATGGTTTTGTCTTCTATGGTCTCGGGAATGTCGTAGACCGGGGATTGGATAATTCCCCAACCGTTGGGTTTGAGCACGCGGTTGATCTCGCTGCATGCCAGGATATCGTCATCGACATGTTCCATGACATGGTTACAGAATACGACATCAAAAGTATTGGCCTCAAATGGGATCTGATGGACATCCATTTTGACCTTGGCTAGCGGAGACTCAATGTCAGCGGTGATGTATTCGAGGTTTTTCATGGCTTCCATCCGGTCGATAAAGCAGAGCTCGGGAGCGATATGAAGAACTTTGAGTTTGTCCGTAAAGAAGTTTGTCTCTTGCTGCAAAAACAACCACATCAGTCGGTGTCTTTCCAAAGCCAGGCAGTTTGGGCAGAGAGCATTGTCTCGGCCTTTTCTCCCATAAGGCAAAAACTTCTGGAAAGAATGGTCACAGACATTGCAGGTCACCTGATTTCCCCGATAAAAGACCCCCATAATCCGAAGGAAAAAATGGGAAACTAGCTGTAAATATTTCCTTGGGATATATCGGATAATAAAACTGATCAATGACTTCATATCAGGATTTGGTCGGATTTTGGGGAGGTAAAACCCCCATGAGCGCGCAATTTATCAAATCCATTTCAATTTTTCGGATTTCTGTTTCCGGCCTGACCGCTTAATTGAATTTACTTTAATGGTTTTATAGCCTGCTTATTGGGCTGATTTTGACGACATTTTTCCCTAACTTTGAAATAACCAAAATATCTTTCCGACCATGAAAAAGCAAAATATTTATATAGGTTTAGGAATCTTAGTCTCTTTGATCCTTGTGTATTGGTTGTTTTTTTCCTCAGGCACAGAAGGGAACTTCGAAATTTTGGCTGAAGTAAAAAAAGGTCAATTTAAAGTAGAGATTACTTCATCGGGAGAATTGCAGGCGCTGAATTCCATCCAGATCCTCGGACCGGTAGAGGCACGAAGATATAGGATCGGAAACTTCACCATCGAAACCATGGTGGATGAGGGCACAGTGGTGAAGAAGGGAGATTTTATCGCATCTCTTGATAAAACAGAACTTTTTGGGAGAATGGAAGACAGGCGTCTTGACCTGGAGCAAACCATGGCGACTTTTGATCAGACAAGGTTGGATACCTCTTTGGTACTGAGATTAGAAAGGGATAACCTAATCAACCTCGAATATGAAGTAGGTGCCAAAAAACTTGTTTTGGACCAATCACAATATGAGCCGCCTGCCATCATCAAGCAAAACGAATACAATCACCAAAAAGCGATCAGGGATTTAGAACAGGCAAAGGAGAGGTATCGCATTAAGTCCCTTCAGGAAAAAGCAAGGATGGTCGAGGTGTCAGCCAAATTGCGTGAGTCCCAGCTAGAGGTATCCCAAATGCAAGCCGCTTTGGACAAATTCACAGTAACTGCTCCACAAAACGGTATGGTTATCTATTATCAGGGTTATGGAGGAAAAGTAAAAGAAGGTTCACAAATAAGCTCATGGGATCCTGTCGTGGCCACCTTGCCGGACCTCAGTACCATGCAGAGCATTACTTATATCAATGAAGTGGATATACGGAAAATCAAAGTCGGTCAAAAAGTACAGATCGGATTGGATGCTTTTCCGGACAAAAAACTCACCGGACAAGTAATCCAAGTGGCCAATGTGGGTCAGCAAAGACCAAATTCCGATGCGAAAGTATTTGAGGTATTGGTAAGGGTAAATGAAAGTGACGGCCTGCTTCGTCCTGCCATGACCACGAGCAATTCAATTTTAATTGAAGAAAGAAATGACGTGGTCTATGTTCCCTTGGAAGCCATCAATGTCCAAAATGACAGCATCAATTATGTTTACCTGAAGAACGGTCAAAAACAGGAAGTAAAACTTGGTGTTGCAAATTCCAATGATGTCATCATTGAAATGGGTTTGGAAGAAGGGCAGGATATATTTTTATCTACACCAGAATGGTCAAAAGATACAAGCATCAGCTTATTGGCAGAGTTGAATGGAAAAAGAAACCTAAATGAAGACGACGTGATTTCTAAAGCGGATTCTACCATGATACCGGGATACCAAGTCAGGCCTGTCATTAATTAAATTGTATCTATGAGCCCCCTTTTCGATCGTAATGAAAGATTAAAAGCCAATTTCCACATCGCACTCGAAGCTGTCCTTGCCAATAAATTAAGGTCATTGCTGACAGCCTTGGGAATTATTTTTGGAGTTGCCGCCGTAATTGCCATGTTGGCCATCGGCAACGGTGCCCAACAGGAAATCCTTGAACAAATCAGACTGGTAGGTGTCAATAACATCGTAATTACTCCCGTGGTAAATCAGGAGGAACAAAACCTTGCAGAACAATCGGATTTGGAAGAAGAAAGGTCAAAGTTTTCACCGGGATTGAAACTGGATGATGTCCAATCCATCAGGAAGATGATTCCTGGAATCAAAAACATCAGCCCTGAAATTGTCATTGAAACAAATCTTGTCAAAAGTGGGATCAGAAGATCTGCCAAACTGGTGGGTGTCACGCCCGCTTATTTTGAAGTGTTAGATTTTCACCTTAGGGAAGGAAAAATGTTTACTGAGTCGAATCTCCGCAACGGCGACCCGGTCTGTATCATTGGAAGGTCTGTGCAGACTAAGTTTTTTTCAAAAGAAAATCCCGTTGGGAAATTGATCAAAAGTGGAAATCAATGGCTCGAAGTCATCGGGGTGATGGAGGAGCGATTGGTGTCCGAGCAGAGTATTTCCAAATTGGGTATCCGGGATTTTAACATGGATGTGTATGTCCCCGTCCAAACGATGTTGATCAGATTCAAAAACCGTGATCTAGTGACCGGAGCAGCAGTAGTGGAAGAAGAAGGGGTGTCTAACGCAGATCTCAATTACCACCAAATAGACAAAATAGTCGTTCAGGTGGAAAAAAGCGAATCCTTAAATCCTACTGCGGAGGTGATTTCGAAGCTCCTCGAAAGGAGGCATATGATGGTAGTGGACTTTGAAATTACTATCCCTGAACTTTTGCTCAAACAACAGCAGCGCACCCAAAATATTTTCAATATCGTCCTTGGTGCCATCGCAGGAATATCCCTTTTGGTAGGCGGTATAGGAATCATGAATATCATGTTGGCCTCGGTCATGGAGCGGATTAAAGAAATAGGATTAAGGCTTTCGTTAGGTGCGAAAAAATCCGATATTGTCAACCAGTTTCTGTTTGAAGCAGTCATGATCAGTGTTTCGGGAGGGATTATAGGAGTAATATTGGGGGTTTTATTGGCCCATTTGGTATCCACTTTTGGGGATTTCCCCACCATCATTACCCTTCCTTCCATTATACTTTCTTTCGGCGTCGCAGCGACTGTCGGTTTGATCTTTGGGATCGCTCCGGCAAGAAAAGCAGCAATGCAGGACCCTATAACTTCTTTAAGGTATGAGTAAACATTATTTTCTGAGTATTCTATTTGTGTTAAGCGTTGGATTCCCGATCCTGTCTTTTTCGCAAGAAAAAATTTCTTTTACCCTTGAAGACATGGTAGCCAGAGCAAAAGGTAGATCTCCTGCCGCCCTCCGGGCTGAAACAAGGAGAGAAAATAGGTATTGGAATTACCGGTTTTACCAATCTAACTTTAACCCACAGCTAAGATTAAACGGTACTATCCCCGGATTTTCCCAAGCCTTTAACAATGTCACCCAGCCTGATGGAACGATTGAGTTTAGAGAAGTAAGGCAAAACTTTATGGACCTAGAGTTGGGAATCGAACAAGAAATCGCAGCTACAGGTGGTAATATTTCTGTCAATTCCTCGACTACCAAGTTTGATAATTTCCTTGCTCCCGTAGGAAGTCCTCAGACCCAATGGAGTGGAATTCCGGTAAATGTGCGGTTGAGACAACCGATTTTTGCCTTTAATCCTTTAAAGTGGGACAGGAAAATCGAACCTTTGATTTATGAAGAAAGCAAAAGAGATTATGTGGAGGAAATGGAGCAGATTGGGATGACAGTGACCACTTTGTTTTTTGATTTTTTGGTGTCACAGGTCAATCTGGAGATCGCCTCAAAAAACCTCGCAAATACTCAGGAAATCCTTAAAATCGAACAGGGTAGGTATAATATCGGGACTACTTATGAAGACAAATTGCTTCAGGTTGAATTGCAGGTATTGCAGGCTAGACAGGATCTTGCCCAAGCGCAACTTGACCTAGAGGCCAATAACCTCAGGCTCAAATCGTATATCGGCCTTAACGAAACTGCTGAACTGACCTTGATTCCACCACAATCCATTACGCCAATTGAAATCAATGTGGAGGAAGCTATCGAATTCGCTTTTTTGAACAGGGCCGATGCCATGGGATTTGACAGAAGAAAACTTGAAGCCGAATCAGCAGTGGCCCTAGCGCGAGGGCAGCGCTTCAATGTCCTTTTGAATGCGAGTTATGGTCTCAACAATGCAGGCTTGACTTGGGGAGATATTTATGTGGATCCCAACAGGCAGACCTTGGTCAATCTTGGATTTTCTATCCCGATCTTGGATTGGGGAAGAAATAAAGCTAGAATGGGTCAGGCACAGGCAAACAAGCAGTTGGTGGAATATACTGTGGAGCAGGACATCATCAATTTTGAGCAGGAGATCTTTACCAAAGTGAAGAATTTTGCAATGCTACTTGACAGGTTAAAGATTACCGAGCTTTCGGATAAAGTTGCCGATAAACGTTATGAGATTTCACTGAGGAGGTATCAAAATGGAAATGTGACGATCACGGATCTGAATATTGCCCAACAAGAAAAAGACCAAAACCGGAGAGCGTATATCCAGTCCTTGCGGGATTATTGGACAGCTTTCTATGAATTGAGGATGCTGACTTTATATGATTTTGAATTCAATCAGTTGCTTTATAATCCTGATGCAGATTAATAATCAAGACCCGGATCCTATTCAGAATTCGGGTCTTTTTTTGTTTGCGAAGGAAGTCTTCCTGATTTTTTCAAGGCCTCATAGATGATCCACTCGATTTGCCCATTGGAACTTCGGAACTCATCTTCTGCCCACTTCTCCACCGCTTTCATGAGGTTCTCGTCTATGCGTAAGGCAAATGGTTTCTTAGCTGCCATGGTTTTTTGATTTGTATGCTTCAAACATTGCAACTGCTTTTTTGGCATCATCCGGCTTGTGGGTACCAAGTAGGAATTTTTTGTCTTTGGTCTTGACCATGATGCCAAATCTCCCTCCGGTATTGTATGCCCAAGAATCAAAATTATACCGAATACCCCAGCCGCCATATTCCCATAGAGAATTATATTCCTTCAGTTCCATGGATTCTATTTCCTCGAAGTTGTATTTCCTTTTGCTGACAAAGGGGAAATAGCTAAATGACAATGAATCAGAATCAATCCTGATAATGAGCGTCAAGGATAGAAATATAACAAACACCAGACCAATGATACCCATTGGAATCCATAGGTCACTTGGATCAGATTCATTTGGAATGAAAACAGCGAAAAAAACTATTCCTGCCGAAAATACCAACAGCATCCAAATCCACAATTGGTTAAATCTCTGGGTTTCTTTGAAAATATAATTTGCCATTTTTTTCACCATTTATTATTTGTGTACGATTTGTTGCTGCTGACCATAGAATACTCAGATTGAGGTTCCATTGTAGTCGCTGTGGACTGTTGACCATGGACTGATTGACCTTGCTTGATTTTGTGCTATTTACATGTCCAGTGTCAGTTTAAATTTTCATTCTCTTTCCAATAAGAAATCATTTCCTCCACCTCTCTGGGTTTATGCGTACTAAAAACCAGTTTCTTCTTTGCCAGCTGGACTTCTATCACATGGTCTGCAAAGAAAATATAGGCTTTGGTTTTTCGGGAGAACCTGACTCCAACCCCACCGTATTCCAATAATCCATCCATTTTTTTGACTTCAATAGATTTCATTTCATTTGGGGAGATTTTAATCCATCGGTTAAGGAACGGAGGATTTCTGTAGGATAACCCATCGGTTGTCAATCGTAATTCCAACCTGATATTCATCAAAAGAGTAAACACTATGACCATGAGGCTAAATACAAATCCCATTACGAAAGGCCCGTCCTCTCCCAATTTGCCTGTTTGCCATAAGACGAACAATAGAATTAGGGTTGGCAATTCCAATAGGATGATTCCATACATGAGAATTGAACCCCTAAACCCATGTACCTCATTGACTACCATGCTGGCTTATTGATTGAGTGTTCCCACATTCATGACAGGACTGACGCTCCTATCGGAGCAGAGAACCACCATCAGGTTGCTGACCATGGATGCTTTCTTGGATTCTTCAAAGTCGATGATGCCTTTGATTTTGAGGTCTTCGAGCGCCATTTCTACCATACCAACTGCGCCGTCTACGATTTTTCTTCTTGCAGCTACAATGGCTGTTGCTTGTTGTCTCTGAAGCATGGCCGAGGCGATTTCCTGCGAATAAGCGAGGTGGGAAATCCTGGCTTCGATTACTTTGATCCCGGCATGGTTCAGTCTTTCTTTGATTTCTTCTTCCAAAGAATGGTTGACTTCTTCTACTCCTGACCGTAGTGTGATCTCCGCATTTTCGGCTTCAAAATCATCATATGGGTACTTTCCTGCCATTTTTCGGACAGCAGCATCGGTCTGAAGGTGGACGAAATTCTCATAATCTTCCACATCAAAAGTCGCCTTAAAAGTGTCTTCCACTTGCCAAACGACTATGGTACCCACCATGACAGGGTTACCAATTTTGTCGTTTACCTTGAGCGGTTTGTTTTCAAAATTCCTTACCCGAAGGGAGATTTTTTGTTTGGACATAAACGGGTTCACCCAAAAGAAACCGTTTGCCTTGACAGTTCCTTTGTAAGCTCCAAACAAAATCAAAACCATGGCTCTATTAGGTTGGAGTGTAAAAAAGCCAGGTGTGATAATGATAAAGGCAAATCCGAGGATTACCCCCAAAAGATGGAGCTCATTGATAAATGAAAACGCGGTGGCAGGAATCAGGGCGATGACCACCAAAACCATCAAGTATCCGGAAGCAGGTTTGTTTATTTTTTCCATATTGTTATGATATTAAAATGATATCAATGCAATATACTTTGTTTGGAATAAGAAAGTTACATTTTGGGGAAATTTTTTTGGAAAGAGAGAACCCTTTGAAAAATGACGGTTGGAGATATTATATGGAGAATCCTTATATTTGGATAAATGAAATTTTAATGAAAGCGATAGAAATCAAGGCCAGAACTGACAAAAACGGGAATTTATCAATTTCTGAAAAGCTGAACCTCGCCAACAAAGAGGTTAGGGTTTTGATTTTGGTGGAGGAAGAAGAAGATATTGATGAAAATTCTTGGTTAAAAGCACTTTCCAAAAACCCTTCTTTTGATTTTTTGTCCGAACCCAGGCAGGATATTTATACCACCAAACACGGGCGGCCATTTAATGATTAGAAATTTTTTTATTTTTTATCAAAATGAGATACATTCCGAATTAAAATTACTTTATGGGATTAAATCATAGTGAGCAATGGTTTGATTTCTCGACTAATCTGTTAATTTTGGGTTATGCTTAAAAATCCTCTTCCCTTCATACTGTTATTTGTTGTTTCGATTACACTGTTTTCCTGTGGAGAAAAAGCTTCTGATGAAATATATTCAGGGAAGCTTGAGGAGTTAATTGTGGGAACAATCGTTTTAGAAAAAGACAATGACACAAAATATATCTACGATTTACGAACTGTTCCCGGAGAGGAAGATTGGGTGATACTGCCTATTAGCTTACCGGGAAATAAAGGAACCGTATTAAAGTTTTATAATTTAAATAGCGGTAAAAAATTCCAAGAAATAAAAATTCCCTCTGAAGGCCCCGAATCATTGAAGGGTGGAATGGGCGCATTTAACCTTGTTTTAAATTCTAATGAAATCTTGGTTGTAGTAAGGGCAAATGAGGTAGGTTTATATGATAGTTTGGGGAATCTGTCTCAAAATTGGGATATACTTTTAGATGTTCCTTCGGCTAGAGATGAATATGTTCAATTAGAAGGAAGGAAAGGTTTGCTCTTCAAAGATGGGGATTGGGTTCAAATTGGTCAAAACCCATCCAATTTATTTAAAAACCTAAACCCAAAGACTAGTGAAACCCGATCAGAATTTCCACTTGATTTTAAAAATTGGCTGGTGCAAATGAATCTAAAAACAAAAGAGGTGAGACATTCCGATTTTGAAATTCCCGGTGAATATGGTTCATTTCAAAATGATATGACTTCCACCTATCTCATGGGTGCTTTTGATTCAGACAGGAAGGAATATTTCCTTGGTTGGCCGTATTCTGATTCTATTTATAAATTGAGCAGTCTTAAGCTTCTAGAAAAATTTAAACCCAAAGGTTCCGATTTATTTAAATATTTTCCAAGTGAGGAGAAAAGAAATGGGAGATTTATGAGTTGGGATTTGCCAAAGGAATCCTCAGCTCATATCTTCTTGTTATACGATCCCATAAATAATCTATTCGTGAGAGCTTCAAAAATCAATGAATCAGGGGAAGCGGAAACCAAATTTGAAAGGACCAAACACTATGTGTTGTCTTTTTATTCAAGTGATTGGGAAGCGATAGGAGAATATTTTTTTGACTTTGGAGGTGCATTGGATCTGGAAAACTGGTTTTTGACTGGGGGAAGATTATTTATCAATAAACCCGAACAACCCAATGAGGACCAATACGAGTTTTACAAGATTGATTTGTCGAAAGTGAAAAAATAGCTATCTGAGTGGGCTAAGGGATTAGAAAAATTATCCGAAAGCATTTCTCCTAGATCAAACCTTCGGATGCACAGCGGCGCACTCAAAGGTTAAAAAGCCCAATATTTGCCTCCCGATTCAGTTCTGAGAAGTTTTGAGCCTTGGTATTCTCCGATGATTTCTAATTTTTTACCGAGTTTGGAAGCATCAAAGCTCGGGATTTCAGAAAAAATTTCCCGAATCATCAGTCCCTCATTTTCTTCTACATCCTCGATTGTTGACAGGTCATGCGTGATCAGGTTTTCAAAAAGATAGCCGATTTTTCCATCCGGAAGGATTACTCTATACCAGTCATTTGTTTTCCCTTGAACTTTGAAGATTTCGTTTTGAGAAAGCTTTTGGCTGATGTCTGCATTCGTATTGGGTTGGTTTCTCAGGTTAGCTGAAGCAACTTGAACTCGGCCATATTCACCCAAGTTGCTAGTGTCTGCCACAGTTTGGGTATTTTTTAATTCTATTTCTTCAAAAAATGGAAATGGATCCACCGCACCCCACCCTCTTGAGTAAATGCCAAAGTGCAAGTGCGGAGCTGTGGAAATGGCGTTTCCTGTATTTCCCACCGTCCCTAAAGTATCTCCAATGCTGATAGTTTGGCCGCTTTGGACTAATTGTGAATCAAGATGTGCGTAATAATAGGAGTAACCTTCATGGCTGACTCGAACTGTTTTGCCTCCCAAATTATTGACACCGACACGACTGACTCTCCCGGGACTCACAGAGGTGATCGGGGTTCCTCTTGGTGCAAAGACATCAATGCCTTCATGAACCCTTCTTCCACCATCACGGGGAACACCAAAAAAAGAAGCAATGGATCGGTGGTTTTTGCCACTAATGGGAAAGGCCAAGGAGGGATTCTGTTGGATGGTAATTTCTACTATTCCACCTCTAAAGAGCTCTGGTTGAACTCTTAGTCCTAAGCTGCCAGGATTATTCACTTGATATTCAAGCCTGTTGGTGTCTTTTGCAAATTGGATGTTCTTAAGTTCATTATCCCTGTTTTCATATAGATCGATAAAGAATTTGGAATTTGGGTTTGAAATCAGTTCCACTTGGATTGAAATCAATTGTCCTTCTTTTGCTTCAAATTCGATATAAATGGCATGTGGTTGGTTTTTGTCAAAATGGGATATTTCCTGATAGGGAAGATTGATTTCGATCGGAGAAGAAAGCGCAGTTTCTCCCGCCTGAACCCACTCCCTGACTACTGCCGCATTTTCAAATTCCGGAGATTGAAGAAAGTTTCTATACTGATCATATGGATTGCTCGGTCTCAATACTTTCCGGATACTAGTGCCATTACAAGCCCCTAAAAAAATGACTGAAATAATAATTAATGTTAATGTCTTGGTATTCATATCCTAAGCAGATACAAAAACCGTGCATTATAATTTTAGAGGTATTCTTTTAATCATATTCAAAAAATAAACCCTGTCAAAAAATCAACGATTTTGACAGGGTCTTTTTTCTCGCCTCTCGCCTCTCGCCTCTAATTTCTCGCTTCTCAGGTAAGCATCGCTCCATCTACTTGGATCACCTGTCCTGAAATATACGAACTCATATCCGAAGCTAGGAATACGCAGGCATTGGCAACTTCATCAGGTTGGCCGCCTCGCTTCATCGGAATGCCGTCTCTCCAGCTTTGGACAGTTTTCTCATCCAATACGGCTGTCATTTCCGTTTCGATAAATCCCGGAGCAACGGCATTGGCTCTGATATTTCTTGATCCCAATTCCAAAGCCACTGATTTGGTAAAGCCGATAATCCCGGATTTGGAGGCCGCATAATTGGCCTGTCCGGCATTGCCTTTGATGCCCACAACAGAGGTGATGTTGATGATGGAACCTGATCTGGCTTTCATCATGGGGCGGGTTGCGGCTTTGACAGTATTGAAGCAGGATTTGAGGTTGACGCCAATGACTTCATCCCAAGCCTCTTCGGTCATTCTCATCAGGAGATTGTCGCGAGTGATACCGGCATTGTTGACCAAAATGTCCAAACTGCCGAATTCAGCCACCACGCCGGTGACAAGTTCCTCGGCAGCTTTGAAGTCAGAAGCATCCGAACGATACCCTTTTGCTTTGATTCCGAAGGCTGTCAATTCTGACTCAAGTGCCTGTCCTTTTTCTACACTTGAAAGGTATGTAAAAGCCACGTTGGCACCTTCCTGTGCGAACCGTACAGCGATTGCCTTACCGATTCCTTTGGATGCCCCGGTGATCAGAGCTGTTTTTCCGCTTAATAATCCCATTTTATTTTCTTTGGTTGGTTTCTGTTAAAAACCCAAAAATAAGAAAAATTTGGTTTAATGGTTGCTCACGCAGAGACGCGAAAGGGGAAAAAGGAGGGATTTTCAAAAAAGGGGAATTTATTCAAAAATTCAGGTTTGGTTATTTTCAAATTCTAATTATTGATCTTCCAATCCGTTGACTATTCTTCGAATTCCATCTTTGATCAAGTTTTCATTAAAATTGATCAATAAGCCAAGCCTCAGATTTGTCAATTTCAAGTAGGTCAAAACTTGTTTATAATGCTTTTTGGAGATTTCATCCACTGATTTTAACTCTACCAATACCTTCTCCTCTACGATTAAATCCGCTCTAAAACCTTGCTCAAAAACCAATCCATCCCATATCACATCAATTGGTATTTCTTTTTGGACTTTCAGGCCTTTTTTACCAATTCATAAAAGAGAATATTTTCATAGACACTTTCATAAAGCCCAGGACCCAGTTGGCTGTGGATTTTATAACAAGCATCTACAATTTCTCTTGATATCTCATTTTCTTTCATATTGACGGTGCTTTTCCTGACATCCAAAAATTAGCTTAAAATTTTGCAAAGTTTAGTGTCCAAGGCCCAACTTAGTAGACTAAATCAATGTGGTTTATATTCATATTGAACCTCCTTTTATTTTTCTCTGCGGCTCTGCGTGATGCAAATGATGTCTATCATTGATTTTTTTCTCAGCCTAAAAGCCCTATTTTTGCGAAGCTTATTTAATATTAACTAGTAAGAATATGTCTTCAACAAAATATGATGTGATTGTTTTGGGTTCCGGTCCAGGTGGGTATGTGGCGGCGATCCGCGCTTCTCAGTTGGGGCTGAAAACTGCCATAGTGGAAGCCGCCGAAGTGGGCGGGATATGCCTCAATTGGGGTTGTATTCCTACCAAAGCTTTGATCAAAAGTGCGCAGGTTTTCGAATATATCAGCCATTCTGAAGATTATGGTATCAAGGTAAATGGTGCGGAAGTAGATTTTCCAAACATGATCAAAAGAAGCCGTGATGTGGCAGCCGGAATGTCCAAAGGAGTTCAGTTTTTGCTTAAGAAAAATAAAATAGACCAGATTTTAGGTTGGGGCAAAATACAGCCCGGCAAAAAAATAGAAGTCGCAGACAGCGAAGGAAAGAAAACCGTCTATGTTGCAGACCATATCATCATCGCAACAGGCGGCCGGGCGAGAGAGCTTCCTGCTATCAAGATCGACAATGAAAAAATCGTCGGCTACCGCAAAGCCATGGTTTTGGAAAAGAAACCGGCCAAAATGGTTGTGGTTGGTTCAGGCGCCATCGGAGTTGAGTTTGCCTATGTGTATAACTCTATTGGTACTGAAGTGACGATCGTGGAATTTATGGACAGGATTGTTCCTATCGAAGACGAAGAAGTATCCAAGGCTTTGGAAAAAATTTACAAGAAAAAGGGAATAAAAATCATGACTTCCAGCGAAGTGACTGCTGTTGATACCAGTGGTCAAGGTTGTAAAGTCACCGTAAAAAATAAAAAAGGTGAAGAGTCCGTGATCGAATGCGACATGGTCCTATCCGCTGTCGGAGTGGTTTCCAATGTGGAAAACATAGGATTGGAGGATGTGGGGATTTTGGTAGAAAGAGGAAAAATCAAGGTTGACGAATTCTACAAGACCAATATGCCAGGCTATTACGCCATTGGTGATGTCACTACAGGCCCTGCTTTGGCACATGTGGCTTCAGCCGAGGGAATTATCTGTGTGGAAAAAATTGCCAACCACCATCCTGAACCGCTTGATTACAACAATATCCCGGGCTGTACTTATTGTATTCCTGAGATCGCCTCTGTCGGATATACCGAAGCCAAAGCAAAAGAAGCAGGCTATGAGTTGAAAGTCGGCAAGTTTCCTTTCTCTGCATCAGGTAAAGCATCTGCTGCCGGAGCCAAAGATGGTTTTGTCAAATTGATTTTCGATGCCAAGTACGGAGAGCTTTTAGGCGCTCACATGATCGGAGCAAATGTCACCGAAATGATTGCCGAGATCGTTGCTATCCGCAAATTAGAGACAACAGGCATGGATTTGATCAAGACTGTTCATCCGCATCCAACGATGTCAGAAGCCATCATGGAAGCTGCTGCACAGGCTTATGGAGAGGTGATCCACCTTTAATTGAGATTGCTTTTATTGGCATATACGAAGCCCGGAAGTCTTTCCGGGTTTTTGTTTTTTATCTTAAATCTTATTTAAATTGAACTGACCATGGAACTCCAAATATCCACTCCGGCCCTTCTTTTTTCGGCCATTACCTTGATGATGCTTGCTTTTACCAACAGGTTTTTGGCCGTTGCGAGTTTGATTCGGGGACTTCATAAAAAATTTTTGGAAAACCCCGATCAGGAAATTATCATTGAACAGATTCACAACCTCAAGCGCCGTCTCAGCATGATCAAATACATGCAATTGTGCGGGGTGTTGAGTTTCTTCCTCTGTGTGGTTTGTATGTACCTCATATTTAGGGAAGTTCAACCTGCAGCGGATTATGTGTTTATAGCAAGTATGCTGACGTTATTAATTTCCCTGGCTATATCTTTGGTGGAGGTTTTCATCTCCAACCAAGCCCTTGAACTCGAATTGCAGGATATGGAAAACCTATTTGAGAAAAGAAAAAGCAGCCTTGATTTTTGGTTCAAAAAAGATAAAAACGATGAGTAAATTAAGCAGCACGTTTAGAATTGTATTATTGGGATTAATTCTTTTTTCCTGTAATACTTCCAAAACAGGAAATACCAAGACAAGTCAAAAATCCACTGAATACAGGATTTTCGTAGAATCGACAAAAGAAGCCAAAGAGTTTTATTCTTGGACCTCAGACCGAATTCCTTTGGTCAGCGCGCACCGGGGTGGCCCTTATCCGGGATTCCCTGAAAATGCCATTGAGACGTTTCAAAACGTCATCGAACATACGGCTTCCATCATTGAATTTGATGTGGCACTTTCCAAAGATTCTGTTTTGGTTTTGATGCATGACAATACCTTGGAGAGAACGACCAATGGTTCGGGCAAAGTCATTGACCTTACTTTTGAGGAAATCAGGAAACTGAAGCTGGTGGATAATGATGGAAAAGGAACAGATTTTCAGGTGCCGACTTTGGAAGAAGCATTGATTTGGGGCAAAGGAAAGGTTTTGTTTACGGTGGACATCAAGCGCGAAGTTCCTTTTGAATTGGTCGTGGATGTCATCCAACAACACAAGGCAGAAGCCTATGCTGCGGTTATCACCTACAGTATTGAAGCAGCAAAAAAAATCTTCCAACTTCATCCAGACTTAATGCTTTCCGTGACTATCCGCAATGAGGAAGAATTGAAAAGATTTGAGGATTCAGGAATACCCGTAGATCAGTGGATTGCATTTACAGGTACATCGGAAAGATCTCCGGAGTTCAACTCCAAGTTGCATGAGATGGGCGTGTTTACGATTTTGGGTGTAATGGGAAACCTTGACAAAAGTGCGATTGCAAGAGGAAATCAAGTTTATGTTGATTTGGTCAAAAACGGAGCGGATATTCTTGCTACCGACCGACCGATTGAGGCAGCAGAGGCAATCAAATCCCTGATTCCTGAGAAAAGCCCGAAAAGCAAATACTTTGAAATACCTGGGAAATAAAGTTGAAATACGATTGAAATACGATTGAAATAAAGTAGAAATACGATAGAAATAAAGTAGAAATACGATAGAAATAAAGTAGAAATAAGGTTGATATAAAATGGAAATAAGGCTTGATGCCGTAAGATTATTTCGCGAAGCATATTTCCATTTATTTCGCGAAGCATATCTCAATTAATATTTCGCCATAGGCATATTTCCATTTATTTCGCTTAGCATATTTCCACCTTATTTGTTTTAAACCAATTCATCCAAATGATTATAGACTTACGTTCAGATACCCTCACCAAGCCAACGAAAGGCATGCTTGAAGCCATGTGGTCAGCTCAGATTGGCGATGATGTATTTGGTGAAGACCCGACTGTCAATGCCTTGGAGCAGAAGTTAGCGGATATGTTCGGCATGGAAGCGGGGCTCTTTTGCCCTTCCGGCACCATGACCAATCAGATTGCGATCCGACTCCATACACGGCCTCAAACTGAGTTGATCTGTCACAAGTATTCTCACATCTACCTCTATGAAGGTGGGGGCATCATGTCCAACTCCCATGCTTCGGTCAAACTTTTGGATGGGGAATATGGAAAAATCAATCCTTCTGACATCGCCGATGCCATCAATCCTGATGATGTACATGCGCCTGAAACAACCCTGGTATCGCTTGAAAACACCATGAACAAAGGCGGTGGCAGTATTTATACTTTAGAGGAAGTCAAACCCATCCGCGCCCTTTGCGAGCAGCATGGGATCAAACTCCACTTGGACGGAGCAAGGATTTTCAATGCTTTGGTAGTCACCGGCGAAAGTCCCAAAGCTTGGGGAGCGATGTTCGATACTATTTCTGTTTGCCTGAGCAAAGGTTTGGGTTGTCCGGTAGGATCTGTTCTTCTAGGATCAAAAGAAGATATCAAGCGGGCTAGAAAAGTCAGAAAATCATTTGGTGGCGGGATGAGGCAGGCGGGTTTTTTGGCGGCAGCGGGAATCTATGCCCTTGATTACCAAGTCAAAAGACTGACCGAAGACCATGACAGGGCAAAGAAACTAGGGGAGATTTTGGAGCAACATCCCTTTGTATCGGAAGTTTTTCCTGTTGTTACCAACATCGTCATTGCAAGATTGAAAAACATCACTCCAGCCGAAATGCTTCAAAAATTGGATGCTGTGGGCATCAAAGCAGTCCGCTTCGGCAAAGACCAAATCAGGTTTGTCACTCACCTGGATTTTGGAGATGAGGGATTGGAGGAGTTTGGAAGAAGGATCAGGGAAATAAG
>NZ_JAMFLG010000061.1 GCF_023502205.1 Aquiflexum sp. TKW24L
TTTTTGAATTTTCCAATCTTTTTATCCCTTACCTTTGCAGCATGGAAAGTACGGCAAAGAAAGACATCAGAAAATTCACCTTGGAGCAGTTGGAGGAATTTTTTATCGACAAGGGTGAAAAGAAGTTCCGTGCCAAGCAGGTATATGAATGGCTTTGGAACAAGTCTCTGAAAAACTTTGATGACATGAGCAACATCTCCAAGGAAACCAGGGAAATGCTCAAAGCCAATTTTATCATTAACCATATCCACGTCGACCTGATGCAGCACTCAGCAGATGGCACGATCAAAAATGCAGTCAAGCTCTTTGATAGTAAGATTGTAGAATCTGTCCTGATTCCCACTTCCAAGCGGATTACAGCCTGTGTTTCCTCGCAGGTAGGTTGCAGCCTCGATTGTAACTTCTGCGCTACTGCCCGGCTGAAGCGCATGCGCAACCTCAACCCTGACGAGATCTACGATCAGGTAGTCGCCATCAAGGAAGAAGCAGAAACCTACTTCAACCGTCCCCTGACCAATATTGTCTTTATGGGTATGGGCGAACCGCTTCTCAATTATGCCAATGTCATCGAAGCCATCGACAAAATCACCTCACCCGAAGGCCTTGGTATGGCGGCGAGGAGGATTACCCTTTCGACAGTCGGCATTCCCAAAATGATCAAAAAAATGGCAGATGATGAAGTCAAATTCAACCTTGCCATTTCGCTACACTCCGCCATCAACGAGACCCGTAGCCGCCTGATGCCGATCAATGATGTGAATCCATTGGAGGACTTGGCAGAATCCCTGAAATATTGGTACCAAAAGACCAAGCGGAAAGTCACTTATGAATATGTGATTTGGGATGGCATCAATGACAATGAAGAACATGCCCGAGCCTTGGCCAAATTCTGCAAACTCATTCCCTCCAAAGTCAATATCATCCAATACAATCCTATCGATGAAGGGGAATTCCGTCAGGCATCCAAAGATGCCGTGGAAATGTATGTCAGGATCTTGGAAAACAATGGCATCGTAGCCAAAGTCCGCAAATCCCGTGGGCAGGACATCGATGCGGCCTGCGGTCAGTTGGCCAATAAAAACGAAGTTGCCCAATTGGAATCTTAAATTTTTTCCTTAAAACTGCTCTCTTCTGAAGGTGATCAAAAATTAATTTTAGTTAAATTTTTCTTGAAAATAGGGAATAAGGAAAATATTTTCCTAACATTGAAACTAAATTTCATTTTAAAATAACTTTGTCGTGATCCCGACGTAATGGATAATGACATTTGTTTTTTTTACCCCAAAACCCCAAATAATAATGAGTCGAGTTAAGTACATCCTTCCCTTTTTGATTATCCCTTTTTTATATTTTCTCTCTTCCTTCCAAAACCAGTCGAGCATCACAGAACTCACAGAGAAAATCCTCAGCATGTCTGAGAGTTATGTCAATGATTTTCCTGAAGAGAAGGTTTTTGTTCATTTGGACAAAAAAATCTATGCCGCCGGCGATATGATCTGGTTTTCGGCTTATGTTACTGCAGGAAGCCCTGACCTCCCATCTCCATTGAGCAAGACAGTGTATGTAGATTTGTTGGATAATGAGGGAAATTTGCTTCAGCAAAGAACTGTCAAAATCGAAGAGGGACATGGAAATGGGGATTTCAAACTCGATAACTTCACTAAGGAAGGTATCTACCACATCAAAGCTTATTCCTACTGGTCAAAAGGATTTGGCGCAGAATCCGTTTTTGAAACAAAAATTGAAATTTTTGAGCCCTACAACCTCCGCTTCCAGCCAACTGTCGTTTTTGAAAAAAAGGAAAATGGAAACGACATCTATTATCGAGCAAAAATCAATGCCGTCGACCGAAATCTCCAGCCTCTAAAAGGCGAAAAACTAACATATGGATTTGTAAGTGCCGGCAAACAGATCAAAGAAGGCTCAATCATATTGGATGACAATGGGGCTAATTCAATCGAGATTAACTTACCGCTTTCTGCTTTGGACCAAGTTACTCAATTGGTTCTAACATGGAATGAAAATGAAGAATACGGCATCGACAGAAAATTCATTTTACCTTTTCCATCAGGAAGTGTAGATATCCAGTTTTTGCCGGAAGGTGGAGATTTGATTTCCGGATTCAATAATAAAGTGGCTGTCAGGGCGGTTTATCCCGATGGTTCACCGGTGCAGCTTACAGGCAAAATCAATACCGGTGAGGAAGAAATCAATTTTTCCACCAATGAGTGGGGCTTGGGGGAATTTAGTTTTACTCCCAAAGAGGGCCAAAATTATGTGGGCAAGATCAGTGCAAATGAAGCAGTTTTTGAGATAAAGCTCCCTGCAGTAAAGGTTCAGGGAATAAACTTGGCAGTGGACAATTCCAAAGAAGCCCTTCTAAATATATTGGTTCAGGCCAATGATTTTAAATCTATTTCCCCGACCGGTGAAGGATTGCTTGTGGTACATGCACGGGGCAGGATCGGTCACATGCAAGTGATCAACCTGTCTAATGGTGTCACAGGTGCCAGGATCAATAAGGCTAATCTTGCGCCCGGCATCAATCAGGTGACTATTTTTGAACCAAACGGGAATGCTTTAGCAGAGCGTTTGGTCTATATTCCCACTCCGGAAAGAAAAATCAAGCTCGATGCATCACAGGTTGAAACAAAGCCGAGAGGTAAAAATTCATGGAAATTAACCTTGGATGGTGAGGGTTTTGAAAAGGGCTTCTATTCTGTTTCAATTACTGATGCAGATGAATTTTCCAATAATTTTTCATCCAATATCATTTCTTACCTCAAAATGGAGTCTGAGCTCCGAGGTCATATCCATTCCGCAAATCTGTTATTTGGAGAAATCCAGGACGAAGAGGCACTCGATCTGATCATGCTGACTCATGGATGGAGGCGGTTTACCTGGCAATCGGTCCTTACAGGTAAATTTGAAAACCCCAATTTTATCGAACAGGGAATCAATATCACAGGGACGATCAAGCCTAAAGCCAATACCAAAAAAGGTGTAACAGGAGGGATGATAAACGTTTTCAGCAAGGGTAAAGAGGACGATTTTCTGGCCATCCAATACAATGAGACAGGGAAATTCATCATAGACGACATGATTTTTTCTGACACTACACTGTTGACAATTTCCATCAATGACAAAAAGATGAAGGAATTTGTGGAGTTGGATTTGGATGCACCGATAGCCAAATATGAAAAATGGATAGGGTTCAAGCCTTTGGCCAAGGGTTTTGAAGTCAATCCTGTATTGCGGGATTATCTTGTGAATGCTGAGAAAAGGAGACAAGCCTCGGCAGCGTTTGATGAGATGGACTTGGTGGAGATTGATGAGTTTGTGGTCCAATCCCAAAAATATGTACCCGCAACAGAGGAAGTCACCCGGGTGTATGGGAAAGGCGACATGACTTTGGTTCCTTCTGAGATCGGTGGTTTTGAAGGGTATTTTGATATCTGGCAACTGCTTCAGGGAAGATTTCCTGGGGTAAACATCAAGCCAAATCCCATGGGTTCTCCCTCTATTACCATCAGGGGTGCCGGTTCATTGAATGCGTTATCTCCCATTTTCTTGTTGGATAATGTCCCTGTTGATGCTCAATTTCTGAGTGCTATTTCCCCTAGGGACATGGCAGCCATTGATGTTTTCAAAGATGGGGCAAGTTTGGCAATGTTCGGTTCGGCAGGTGCCGGAGGCGTGATCGCTATTTATACCAAGCGAGGAAATGGAATTGTGGACACAGGAGATGGGATATTCAATATCAGATTTCCTGGATATTCTACCGCCAAAGAATTTTACCTTCCAAAATATGATACCGAAACTATCGCAAAACCTGATTTCCGCTCAACGCTTTATTGGAATCCTAAACTAAAATTGGTGGGAAATACGGCCAACATTGAATTTTTCAACAGTGACCTAGTACAAAGGTACACGGTCGTCATCCAAGGGATGGATCAATTTGGGAGGTTATCCTATTTGGAAATGGAGATTGGGTCATAGGATTTTTATTTCTCGCAAAGACGCAAAACCGCAAAGAAAAAAAAAGACAAATCAATCGCCTCCAGAAATGGGGGCTTTTTGCTTTTAATAACCCTTTCCAAATTTTCACTCAGTAGGCTAGGACTGTACACTGATCACCTTAAAACTGATCACTGTAAACTGACCACTGAAAACTGCTCACTGAAAAAACTGCTCACTGAAAAAACTCACTTCTTACTGAATTCAAAAAGTTTTCTTTTCTCTTCTTTGCTCAGACCGTCATAACCTTTTGCTGCTATTTTATCCAAAATGAGGTCAATTTCATCCTGGGTAATTACCTCAGGTTTGACAGCAATCGAGTTTTTACTTGATTTGGTCTGGGCAAAATCCCCTACTGAAGAATATGTTTTTGTTCTCCGATAAGAGACTTTTACAGGGGATTTTCGGGTGAAGAGATTGGTGATAAAATTCCCGATTGCCTGAATCCACGAGCCTATGTCTCTCCCCTTTTGGAGTTGATAGACATACAGGAAGCCCAAAGCCGCACCTCCCAAATGTGCCAATTCTCCTCCTGCATTGCTTCCTGTTGAATTTACAAACGCGATCAGTACATAGAATATGGCGATGTATTTGATTTTGACCGGTCCTAACAAGAGTAGGAAGAAAGTGGTATTGGGCGCCAAAGTGGCCGCAGCGACGACAACTGCATATACGCCGGCACTCGCTCCAAGCATTCGTGCGCTCCTCAAAGATTCTGCGAAATAAGGAGAAATATTGTACATCACCAGGTAAAGCACCCCGCCAGCCAATCCACCTAAAATGTAGATATTGGCCAACTTTTTACTTCCAAGGTATTCATTGAGCAGCAGGCCAAACCAATACAAAAACAACAAATTGAAAAGAATATGAAAGATACCTTCATGAAAAAACATGTATGTCAATACCGACCAGGGCTGAATGATCAGCTGAGGAATATCAGCAGGCATCATTAGCCCGGCCCTGAAACTTTCATAGATGCCACCCGCACCTGAAAAAGTAAGGATTACCCTGGCAAAAACCATTACAAAAAACACCAGTATGTTGATCGCCATGATTTTGTACAGGCTGTTGTTTTGCAGCTTGAAAGCGTTTTTGAGGTTATACCAGAATCCTTCGTACATAGTTCTTTCAATAAAAGTCTTTTCTGCTTTTTTTCCAATAATAAACCAATGCTGCTCCCACTATCAAACCGGCAAGGTGTGCAAAGTGAGCCACATTGTCTAGCGGATTGTTATTTACAACGTTGTAAATGGTGTAAAGGCCGTAAAACAGAACCAGATATTTGGCTTTGACCGGCATAGGGGGAAACAATAAAAAGAGCTGGGTGTTTGGAAACAGCATGGCAAATGCAATCAATACTCCAAACAAAGCTCCCGAGGCGCCTACCATCGGGATATTGGCCTGAATGTCGCGGACAGCAGTCAGGTTTTCTTTGGCCCTCTGAATTAATGCCTGATCGGTAGGATTGCGACTGTAGGCATCCACAAAATCAAACACTCCCGCTTTGAATAAGTGTCTGTTTTCTATCACAAATTGATTGAACTGATCAGGACTAGGCTCATCATAAAATGCGGTGATTTTATTGTCAAGCTTGTTCATCTGATAAGCTGTATATCCGGAGTATAATAATCCTGAACCCACACCACAGACCATCCAGAGAATCAAAATCTTTTTTGGTCCCAAAAACTCCTCCAACAACGGACCGAAAATGAACAAGCCAAACATATTGCTAAACAGATGCCATCCATCTGCGTGCATAAACATGTATGTCAAAAATTGGGTAGGAATGAATCGGTTGCTGTTTATATAGTACAAAGCAAGCATTCCTTTCAATTGTGGCATCAAAAACGCGGTGACCACATAGACAGCTACCGTGATTATCAATAAATTTTTTACTACCGGGGTAAGATTTCTAAACATACACTATCTGGTAAAGAAGCCATGAATTTGTTGTAAATCGATTTTGACAAATGTTTTATTCCCCGCAAGGCCATAATTTGGATTTTGACATGCAAATAACTGACCAACGATAATTTCCATCTCGGACATATCCAGTTTGCTGCCACGTTTGATAGCTGATCTCCGGGCTAGGGACCTGGCAAGGTTTTCTCTTTTGTCCAAAGAAAGCTCTGATTTAAAATGTTTGAACTGCTCAAGCAATCCTTCGAAAAGCGCCTTTTCATTGTTGACCTGAATGTCTGCAGGAACCCCCTGTATCAAAACCGTGTCTTTTCCGAATTCAACGATGACAAAACCAAGACTCATCAACTCTTCCCTGATATCCATCACCAAAGCAAAATCAGCTTGGCTCAATTGGATATGGGGAGGAAACAAACACTGCTGAGATGCGCCGGCAGCCTGATGGAGTTGCTTGCGGTATCTTTCGTATAAGATCCGCTCATGTGCCGACTGCTGGTCAATGATCATCAGGCCGGTGGACATTTGAGCTACAATATAATTGTTTTCAACTTGAAATGTGGCTCCTGTGGCATTGCCCTCGGGAAATTGGATGGCATCTTCGTTGGCTTTGGAAGAGATAGTCAGGATTTCCTCTTCGTCAAAATTTCTGATTTCCTTTCCCCTCGAAATTTCCGTGGTATTTCCCACACCTTCAAAAAGTCTTTCCCAACCTGACACTGATTGCTTTTGGAATGCCGGGCTTTGGAATGTTTTATATTTATTCTCTATTCCCTGATTGTCAGGTTTGATGGTATTTTCAATGTGGACAGCTTCTGTCTGTTCGCGGTTTGATTTCCAGTTTTCGGTAAAATTCACATCGAAGCTGAAATCCAACGCCGGCACCACGTTGTGGGCACCAAGCGACTGTTTGACCGCCGATCTTACCACGGCATAGACGGTCCTTTCATCGTCAAACTTGATTTCCGTTTTGGTAGGATGGACATTGATGTCGATATGGCTTGGATCAATTTCCAAAAACAGTACGTAAAACGGCTGCATGTCGCCTGACATCAATCCTTCAAAAGCATTGCTGACTGCGTGGTTGAGGTAGTTGTTTTTGATATACCTGTTGTTGACAAAGAAATACTGTTCACCACGGGTTTTTTTGGCCGCTTCAGGCTTACCGATATATCCACGGACATTCAAATGCGGAGTTTCTTCCAGACAGGCCACCAATTGTCCTTGATAGGATTTTCCAAAAATCCCCAGAATCCTGTGACTGAGTTTTCCGGGCAAAAGCCTGAAAAGTTCTAGGTCGTTTTGGATGAAAGTAAATCCGATTTCAGGATAGGAGAGTGCGACCCGTTGAAATTCTTCTACCATGTGACGCATCTCCACAGGGTTGGATTTCAGGAAATTTCTCCTCGCAGGTACATTGAAAAAAAGGTTTCGTACAGATATTGAGGTTCCCTCGGGACATGAAACAAGCTCTTGCTTCTTTACCTCCGAGCCTTCCATCACAATTATGGTCCCCAATTCCTCACCGGTCTGCCGGGTTTTCATCTCCACTTGAGCCACTGCACCGATAGAGGCCAAAGCTTCACCCCTGAACCCGAAAGTTCGGATTGAAAATAAATCTTCTGTATTTCTGATTTTGGATGTTGCATGACGCTCAAAGCTCATCCTTGCATCGGTCATGGACATTCCTTTTCCATTGTCAATAACCTGAATGAGTGTTTTTCCAGCTTCCTTGACGATAACCTGAATATGGGTGGCTTTGGCATCGACTGCATTTTCAAGAAGCTCTTTCAGAGCAGAAGCCGGACGCTGTACAACCTCTCCTGCCGCAATTTGATTGGCAATCGCATCAGGGAGGAGATGAATGATATCACTCATTGCTTAAGTTTTCCCTTAAGCTTGACGATCAGGGAAACCAACAAAATGCCTGCAGCAAAATACAGCATGTAATACACGGCATCAGGCCCAAGGTACACGTATCCAAAAACGAGCATCATTAACACCAAAAAAATCAATAATCTCAAAAATCCCGTACTTGAAAGTGGGGATGAAGATTTTCCTTTGATAGGACTTCCCTGCGTAAATGCCCCACGGATTGCCGAGCCGCGAAAAGAGTCGTTTAAAGGGTCATAGCCTTCCTCATAGGGGAGTTTCCCCTCCAACTGAAGCTCTTTTTTAATCCTTGCAGTCCTTTGTTCGATTTCCTCTTTGACAGGATCATAGAACCTAGGTTTGATATCAAACCGCATGGGTTGGGCTGTTCTGAATAAAGAAGGTAATTTCATAAGGCGGTTAAATTCAATTTAATAATCATTCAAATTATAAAACATCACCCAATTATCACATATAGATACTTTGGGCTCCTTTTTTTCGTATATGTTTGTACAAATTGATGTATATTGATACAAAGTTATTTTAAAATTCAAGCAATAAAAATTTAACAATAGCATGCGGATAAAAGTTTGGGGTGTTCTCCTTGGGTTGGTTGTTATATTTCAGTCAGATGTGTTGATGGGTTGGGAGAGATCCGCTTTGGATTCAAAATTAGACGAAAAGGATCCATTAATGTCTGAAAACCTAGGTAGACAGATGGAATGGGTGGACAGTATTTTTGACACAAACAGCTTTGAACAGAGGTTGGGACAGCTTTTTATGGTAGCGGCTTATTCCAATAAAGATGAAAAGCATACGGCTGAAATTACCAAACTTGTCAGGGAGCAAAATATTGGTGGCCTTATATTTTTTCAGGGTGGACCGGTGAGACAGGCCAACTTGACCAATTACTACCAATCCATTTCCAAAATGCCCCTGTTCATTGCCATGGATGCAGAGTGGGGGGTCAATATGCGGTTGGATTCCATTATCGGTTTTCCAAAAGCCATGACCTTGGGTGCGCTTCCGGATGAAGATTTGATCTATGAAATGGGCAAAGAAATCGCCTTCCAGTTCAAAGAGCTAGGTATGCACATCAATTTTGCTCCGGTGGTCGATGTGAATTCTAACCCAAACAATCCAGTCATTGGCTATCGTGCTTTCGGTGAGGAGAAACACCTCGTCACCCGCAAATCCCTAGCTTACATGAAAGGTCTGCAGGATAACGGTGTCATGGCCAATGCCAAGCATTTTCCCGGACATGGGGATACCGAGACTGATTCGCATTATACTTTGCCTGTCATCAAACATACTGAAACGAGAATTAAGGATATTGACCTTTATCCATACAGAGAATTGATTGAAAATGACCTGATGAGTGTCATGGTGGCTCACCTCCATGTGCCGAGTATGGACAGTGAAACCGACAAAGCAACTACCCTTTCTAAATATGTCGTTACTGATTTGTTGAAAAAACAGATGAATTTCAAAGGATTGGTATTTACTGATGCTTTGAATATGAAAGGAGTATCAAAATACCTGAAACCCGGAGAAGTTGATTTACATGCACTTTTGGCAGGAAATGATGTGTTGTTATACTCTTTGGATGTCCCTAAGGCCAAGGCCATGATTCTCCAGGCGGTGGCAGACGGAAAAATCAGTCAAGAGGAAGTGGATGATAAAATCAGAAGAATTCTCAAAGCCAAGTTTTGGGCCGGATTAGACCATAGAAGACCAATTGAAACCTACAAACTTGCCGAAAGGATCAATAGACCTGAGGCAGCTTTGTTGGTAGAGAAACTTTACGAAAGGGCCATCACTGTGACTTCAAACAAAGACAACCTAATACCGCTCCGCAATCTGGATATACAACGATTTGCTTCCCTTACTATAGGGGGATCAGGAACAACCTTTCAGAAGAAACTGGACAAGTATGCTAGGTTTGATCATTTTGCAGTGAGCAATGGATCAGATGAAGCAAGCCTAAAAGATTTGGCTTCAAAACTGAAAGATTATCAAACCATCATAGTCGGAATGACAGGAATCACAAACTCCCCAAAAAGGAATTTTGGGGTGAGCATGAGTGATTTTGATTTCATCAAGAATTTAAGTAAAGACAAAAACCTGATTCTGGTTGTTTTTGGAAGTGCCTATTCTATCAAGTCCTTACCTGAAATGCCACATAACATTGTGGCATTTGAGAATAATTCTATTACCCAAAACTTGGTCCCTGAAATCATTTTTGGAGCTAGAGATGCCCATGGTCTGCTACCCGTAACGGCAAACCTGACTCTAAGACAGGGGACAGGAGGATACCTTGAAGGATTGGGAAGGCTCGCCTACAGTATTCCCGAAAGCCAGGGATTGGACAGTAGAAAATTAGGAAAAATTGATTCTATTATGGCTCGAAGCATCGACAGAAAAGCCATTCCCGGGGGTGTAATATTGGTAGCAAAAAATGGTCAGGTAATATTTGAAAAAGCATACGGCCACTATGATTACAAAAAAACAAGACCTGTCACTACCGAGACGATATACGACCTGGCCTCGATCACAAAAGTATTGGCTACAACCCAAGCTGTGATGTTCCTCGAAAGCCGTGGGGTGATCGATATGAACAAGCCCATAGGCAATTATTTGCCGGAACTTGAAAACACCAACAAAGAGGATTTGATATTGAGGGATATCCTTGCCCATGAGGCAGGTCTCGTAGCTTTTTTGCCACATTACGCCAAAACAGTGGAAGCGAGTCAATGGAAATCCCAGTATTACAGGTCGGTGGCGGAGCCGGGTTATTCCCTCCCGGTATCAAATGACATGTTTGCATTGAATTCCCTTCGTGACAGCATTTGGACCTGGACAATCAAATCCGAACTTAGAAAGCATGAAGGCAATAAAAGGAAATATGGATATGTTTATTCAGACTTGACTATGTATCTCATGCAGGAATTGGTGGAGGAGATGACCCAACAGCCCTTAGATGAATTTTTGGAGCAAAATCTATATGGCCCGCTTGGGCTTTATTCCATGACATTCAATCCTGCAAGAAAATATCCTTTAGACCTTATCGCTCCTACAGAGGATGATATAACCTTCAGAAAAAGACAAGTCCAGGGATATGTGCACGATCCGGGAGCTGCCATGTATGGGGGAGTGGCGGGTCATGCAGGACTTTTTGGAAAAGCAAACGACCTCGCTGTCCTGATGCAGCTGATGCTGAATGGAGGAAAATACGCCGATGTAGAATTTATCGATGAGAAAACTGTTCAAGAATTCACAAAAAGACAATCAATCCAAAGCAGGAGAGGATGGGGATGGGACAAGCCCGAGCCTGCTATCGGAAAAGGGGGAAGTGCAGGAAACAACGCTCCCAAAAGCACCTTTGGGCATACCGGATTTACCGGAACCTGTGTGTGGGCAGATCCTGATAATGACTTGATATATGTTTTCCTTTCCAACAGGGTCCATCCAAATGCTGAAAATAACCTCTTGCTTAAAGATGGTGTCCGTCAGGAAATCCATGACATCATTTACCAAGCCATGAAAAAATAATGGGAATGAGATTTTTGGATAGCCAAGAGTCTGAAATCATAAAATTATTAAATCAGTATAATTGAACATTTTTATACCAAAAACGTGTTTAATTTTTTGTTATAAACTTTCATCTAAGCCAACATGAAAATAGGAATCGTTTGTTATCCTACTTTTGGAGGTAGTGGAGTGGTAGCCACAGAGTTAGGAAAAGCCCTAGCCAAAGAAGGCCATCAAGTCCACTTCATCACTTACCGACAGCCGACTAGGCTTGACTTTTTCAATCAGAACCTTTTCTATCATGAGGTGGATATCAAAAGCTATCCATTGTTTGAACATGCTCCTTATGAACTTGCGCTTGCAAGTAAGATGGTGAATGTGGTGAGCTTTGAAAAACTAGACCTCCTTCATGTCCATTATGCGATTCCGCATGCATCTGCGGCATATATGGCCAAGCAGATTCTCAAAGAACAGGGGATTTACATTCCTGTGGTCACCACGCTTCACGGAACAGACATCACCTTGGTAGGCAAAGACCCAAGTTATGAGCCTGTCGTCACCTTCAGTATCAACGAATCTGATGCGGTTACGGCAGTTTCGGAAGACTTGAGAAAAGCTACTTACGAGCATTTTGCTATTAGGAAGAATATTGTCGTCATCCCCAACTTCATTGATTTGGAGCGGTTCAAGAGACAGAAAAAGGAGCATTTCAAATTGGCAATCTGCCCAAATGGCGAGAAACTCTTGGTACATACTTCCAACTTCAGGAAAGTCAAAAGGGTAGAAGATGTGATTCATGTCTTTTATGAATTGAGAAAAAAAATCCCCGCAAAACTGTTGCTCGTAGGAGACGGTCCTGAAAGGGATAAGATGGAAAGACTCTGCAGAGAATTGGGTACCTGTGATGATATCAGGTTTCTTGGCAAAATGGATGCAGTGGAGGAAGTACTTTCTGTGGCGGATCTTTTTGTCATGCCTTCCGAAAAGGAAAGCTTTGGATTGGCGGCTTTGGAAGCCATGGCATGCGAAGTTCCTGTCTTGAGTTCTGATGCAGGCGGAATACCTGAATTAAACATCGATGGGGTAACGGGATTTACCTGTAAAATTGGAGATGTTAAAACCATGACAGAAAAAGCCCTTGAAATTCTTGACGATAAAAATCTCGAAGGCTTCAAAAAAAGGGCACTTGCCAGAGCCAAGGAATTTGATGTGACTAAAATATTACCCTTGTATGAGCAGGTATATATTCAGACTTTGGAAGAAACAAAGTCATTGAGCCTAAAATATGATTTAAATCATTAGGGAATTTTTTTATCACTAATTAAAAATTTTGTATTTTAAATGTAAATTTGTGAATTAAGGTAGTTGTTTTTCGTAACCATTTACCTTTCTCATTAATTGTGAATCTCAAATAATTTAACTATGCCAACTAGTACGAGTACAATGAAAAAAATCGGACGGTTGGACAGGCCCGATAATACGGGATCTGCCCATATGTTTGAAAATCCACTTCTTGAAAAACTTTCAAGGACCCACATTTTGGTTCCAATTACGATGTTTTTTTTGGTTTCGGCGATTTGCCTTTATTCAGCAGTGACCATTACCAATATCAAGTTTGGGATTGGGATTTTGGTTTTACTTTCGGGAATTTTCGCATTTACCTTTGTGGAATACATGATGCACAAGCATTTTTTCCATATGGAACCGGATACTCCTGTCAAGGATAAGCTTCAATATAGTGTCCACGGTGTCCACCATGATTATCCAAAGGACAAAGACAGGTTGGCCATGCCTCCATTAATCAGTCTAGCCTATGTGTTGATTTTCTATGCTGTTTTCCATTTGATTATGGGGGATTATACACTTTACTTCTTGCCGGGTTTTCTGTTTGGCTATTCTGCCTATTTGGGAGTCCACTATACCGTGCATGCCTTCCAGCCGCCAAAGAATTTTCTTAAGATCCTTTGGGTGAATCACGCAGTCCACCATTACAAAGATCCTGACGTCGCCTTTGGGGTAAGTTCCCCGCTTTGGGATTATATCCTCGGGACCATGCCTAAAAAAGAAAAATAACTTCAAATCCCTCTTTCTGCCTGAAGGAGGGATTTTTATTTTGCCTTGTTTTTTCCTGAAAACCTGCTGTAAAATCCTTTTTTGAATTCCTTATAGGAAACAGAATCCTGTATACTTTTAAAAAAATCCATGGGATCGCTCAACCTCGTGTATTTGATGGATTCTAAACTGTCTGTCAGCGTAAAGGTATCTTCGGTGTCATCCAACACCTGCCAAACTCTTTCCATTCCTGCTTCGTTGCTTACTACAAGCAGATTGCCGTCAATCGTATAATCATATCCCATCGGACCAATATTTTGGTGGTGGAGTACGATCAGGGAATCATTGACATACAACTCGTAATAGGTAGAATCTTCCTCATAGCCATACCAATTTCCGAGCATTGGATTTTTGTTTTTATTGAAATTGCAGGAAGCAAAGATGAAAACAGACAACATTCCAAGTGCCAATACATTCGGTCGGCAAATAGAAATTTTAAAAAGAAGCTTTGGTCTGATTTCCATTTTGGATTAGCGTTATATTTGTCAGCCTCTCAAATTACCAATTATTTGAAAATTTACCACAGTTTTTTATGACTTCAATAGCTATCATCGGTTTGGGTTGGTTAGGAGAGCCTTTGGCCTTACACCTTTTGGAAAAAGGATACCCTGTCAAAGGAAGCACTACTACCCAAGAGAAATTGTCCCGATTGCAATCTATAGGTATTGACACCGGCTTGTTAAAATTCAATCCACATCCTGAAGGATCGGGATTCAGCGCGCTTTTTGACACTGATGTGCTTTTTGTCAACATCCCACCTAGGTCAAAGTCCGTACCTGAAGGTTTCTATGTGGAGCAAATCAAATTTGTCAAAGCATTGGCAGTACAGTCCAAAGTAAAGAAAATCATTTTCGTCAGTTCTACTTCAGTGTATCCGGATTTGAATCAGAAGGTGGATGAATCATTTCCTCTTACAATTGAAAATTCAGGAAATCCTGGAATTTTGCGGGCAGAACAAATTCTTTTATCCGAAAAAAGCTATGACCTGACGATCATCAGGTTTGGCGGTCTATTGGGAGTGGACAGAATTCCGGGAAGGTATTTTTCGGGAAAGGCAAACGTAACAGGAGACAGCCCCGTCAATTATATCCATCAGGATGATGCTGTCAGGCTAGCTGCTTGGATCATTGAAAACAACCTTTGGAATGAGACTTTCAACGGTGTGGCCCCTTTGCATCCACTTCGAAGGGATCTATATCAAAAGAATTCAATGGAATTGGGTTTTGCACCACCGATGAGCTATGCCGCTGACGGCGAGTCAATGTGGAAAGAAATTTCGGGAGACAAAATCTTAGAAACCGGATTCAAGTTTCAGATTCCAGATCCTTTGGATTTTTGGTATCAAGCATAAAAAAAGGGATCAATCGATCCCTTCCAATTCGCTCAATTCAAGCCATCTCATTTCAAGATCTTCCAGGTCTTTTTCGATTTTTTGGATTTGTTTTGCCCAATCGATCATCAGCTGATGGTCTTCGGATCCAATATTGATTTTGCCCACAAATCCATCTTTCTCTTTGGCGAGTGATTGGATTTTGGTATTGATTTCTTCGTATTCTTTTTTCTCTTTGAAACTTGCTTTCGCCTTACCGGGATCGGAATTTGTCTTTTCAGCTTTTGGGGCTGTGGTGGTTTTCTCTTCCTTTTTAGTGGTTTTCTCCTCTTTTTCCCACTCTCTGAATTCAGTGTAATTTCCTGGAAAGTCTTTGATAATTCCTTCTCCCTCGAAAACAAACAAATGCTCCACTAACCTGTCCATAAAGTACCTATCGTGCGACACTATGATCAGACAGCCCGGGAAATTGTCCAAAAACTCTTCTAAAGTATTCAAGGTCACAATGTCCAAATCATTGGTCGGTTCATCGAGAATCAGAAAGTTGGGGCTCTTGATCAAGATCATCAGCAGTTGCAGTCTCCTTCGCTCCCCACCGCTCAACTTGGCAATAGGCGTATGCTGTTGTTTGGGCGGGAAACCAAATTTGGTCAGAAACTGGGAAACAGAGATCGTCGCTCCACCGGCCACAGTCACTACTTCTGCCACTTCCTTCACAATATCAAGCAGTCTTTTTTCTTCATCAAAACTGTCTTCTTCCTGTCTGTAATAGCCGATTGCAGTTGTCTGCCCGATACTGATTTTACCATTATCAGGAGCCATAGCACCGGTGATCATATTCAAGAATGTCGTCTTTCCCGCACCGTTTGGTCCGACAATTCCGATTTTATCACCTTTCTTGAAGGTATAGCTGAAGTCTTTGAGGATCTTTTTGTCGTCAAACGATTTGTTCAGCTTCTCTATTTCGATGATTTTGTTGCCTAGTCTCTGTGAGGTGACTTTGAGTTCGATCTCGCGTTCATCTTTTTTCATAAAGGCCTTCTCCTTAGTTTCTTCAAAGGCATCAACCCTGTATTTGGCCTTGGTACTTCGGGCTTTTGGCTGCCTTCTGATCCAATCCAATTCCTTTTTGTAAAGACTCTTTGCCTTCTCCTGTTCGGTAGCTTCTATCTCTCTTCTTTCTTCTTTCTTTTCGAGGAAATAGCCATAATTCCCCATATATCGGTGGATGCTGCCATTGTCAAGTTCCAGGATTTGGTTGGTTACTTTTTCGAGAAAATACCTATCGTGCGTCACCATAAACAGCGCGAGGTTGGCTTTGGAAAGGTAATCTTCCAGCCACTCAATTGTCTCCAAGTCAAGGTGGTTGGTAGGTTCGTCCAGGAGCAAAAGATCTGGTTTTTCCAAAATGGCTTTAGCCAGGGCGACCCGCTTCCGCTGACCGCCACTCAGGTTGCTGACTGCCATCTCGGTATCGTGGAGACCCAATTTACCGAGGACTTCATTGATTTGGTATTCAAAATCCCAAGCCTGCAGGGTATCCATTTTTTCAAAAATCTTCTGCATCTCATCTCCGTTGTCTTTGCCATGTTCGGCGTCCAACATGGCTTTGTGGTATTGCTCAATCACTTGGAGTGTTTCGTTTGTGCTTCCGTCAAATATGGTCTGGAAGACACTCAGGTTTCCGGTAAAGACGGGATTCTGATGGACGTAGGCCACTTTCACTTGTTGGTTGATTGCAACACCACCGGTGTCGGCAACTTCCTGACCCATGATGATTTTCATCAAAGTGGACTTTCCTGCCCCGTTGATGCCGACTAGGGCGATCTTTTGGCCTTGGTCTATGCCGAAGGAAATGTTCTGAAAAAGTTTGCGCTCGCCAAATGACTTGCTTAGGTTTTCTACTGATAGGTAATTCATGGCGCAAAGATAGGAGGAAAAGGGTTTTAAAGTTGGTAGGTTAAAAAGTTTTAAGGAGGTTTAGATTGGAGGATTGGAAGATTGTAAAATTGAAAAATTTTCAGATAGGTCATTTGGAATAAACTGAGATTACTGAATCTTAGCTGAATAATATTTCTTGAACCAGTTTGGGATGTTGCTTTCATCAAGATTATCCCATTCTTTTTCGCCCTTGGCATTCAGTTTAAAATGGGCAAAAAGTGTTTGTTTTTTGCCTTCAGTAGAATTGTCAAAAAAGTAACATTGATAGCAATGTTGGGCTGCTTCATAGAGCAAATCCATTGATCTGTAGTATCTTGAAATAATTTTGTCTTCGGGAACATCATGACCATCATGGGGAACCCTGACCTTTTTTACCCGAAATACATTGATATCAGGGTGTTCGGTGGAAACAAAGTAGAGGTACACCTTGTATCCTTCATCTTTAGCCTTTCTAATAATATCCACTTTTCCCTTGTGCGGAAAGACAGTTTCAAATGAGAATTTCTTTCCCAATGCTAAAAGTTTTTTCCTAAGATAGTCTGCTAATATCTGAGCAATCCTTTCAATTGCGTTGTCATCTTTGTCTTCAGATACCTTATTAATTTGC
>NZ_JAMFLG010000062.1 GCF_023502205.1 Aquiflexum sp. TKW24L
ATCAAAAGAATATTTATTGGGAGTTTAGCTCAGCTGGTTCAGAGCATCTGCCTTACAAGCAGAGGGTCGGGGGTTCGAATCCCTCAACTCCCACATAGCCTCGAATGAGGCTTTTTTTATGCCCTGCCATCTTTACATCCTCTATTCAAAAAACCTTGACAAATATTACGTCGGACATACTTGCGATGTGATGAATGAAAGGTTGCGAAAACACAATTCAAATCACAAGGGTTTTACTGGCAGTTCCCCAGACTGGATTTTGATGTATATGGAAGAATATTCAGACAAGGAATCAGCATATCGAAGGGAGAGGCAGGTGAAATCATGGAAAAGTAGGAAAAAAATTCTTGAGCTGATAGATCGGGAATAGCAAAGTTGGTTCAGAACATCCCGACAGAGTCGGAAGGGTCGGGGTCCCGATAGCTATCGCGGACGAATCCCTCAACTCCCACATAGCCTCAAATGAGGCTTTTTTTATGTCAAAAAATCTATCTTCCTTGTCAAGTTTAAGAATTTGTTTTTCATTTTTCAAGCCAAGATTTCGGTCTGGTATGTGTCCCTTTAGGGACTTTATATAGGTAGAAATATAGGTAAACGATAAGTTATTGTGCCTTTAGGTACAAAACATATTACGTACCTAAAGGCACGTAATCCTGATCTGTCAATTCTCCTGTTACCCATATTTTGTCCCTAAAGGGACTTAAAATAACTTTGTTGCTAACCTGATTTTTTAAATTAAAAAAGGGGCATAATATGCCATTTTCGATTTTCTTTCCTCTATTCTAGATGAAAAATCATGATTAAACTATCAAATGATTATGATTATAAATTCAATCCAGATTAATCATAAACCCAGCCTTGAACCATCTTCCCGGCATCTGCACAAATCCCGCTTCCACATAATCTGCGTCAGTGATGTTGGAGGCTTCAAGGAATAGCCCGAATTTCTTTAGCCTGTTGTAATCCAATCTCGCATCCAATAGGAAATAGGGTTCCAAAGCCATCCTTTCGATATACCTTCCCTTGATGGTGAGTTCCGCACGCTTCACAAACTCCGCCTGAATGCCGCCAATCACCTGATGTCTCAGCGAATTCAATGCATAACGCGATTCTACGCCGGAGGCCTGATTCAAGTCCGCATTGATATAGTTGTAGCTGAGCATCAATTCCTTGATTTTGGCATTTTCGCCACCCAAGTCTGCAACGTATTGGATGGATGTCTCGATACCATTAAACCGCACCTCAGAGATGTTTTGCGGCGTCCATTTATTGCGGTTGGGTTGGGTTTCGCTTGGTTCTCTGTTCCAGTCGATCAGGTTTTGGGTGAATCTGTGAAAAAACACCAACTCAGTCCTTAACCTGCTTTTGTTGAATTTCCATCCTATCTCAAAGTTTTCAGCTTCTTCGGGCAAGAGGTTAGGATTGCTTTGGTTGCTTGGATCTTCATAATACAATTCGGTAAAAGACGGGATCCGAAAGCTGATTCCATAGTTGGAATAAAGCCTTGAGGAGGCATTGACTTGGTAGCCGATTTCTGCTCCGGGAAAATGCTTCCATTTGTATTCATTGTAGTAATTGGTATAGAGTCCTGCCCGGAAGTCAAACTTATCGGCGAATTCAATTCTGTGTTCCGCAAAGATTCCCGCAAAAGTCCTGCTCCTGCTGCCAAGATTGGTGCTTTCGATTTTCTCTTCCCTACCTTCAACCCCAAATCCTGTTGTTCCGATTTTGGATGTAAAGGTGCCGTTCAGCTCCAAGGCAAATACATCCGAAGTGTGCAGATTGGTAAAAAAAGCCGGTTCATTCCTCCTGAGTCTGAACTCATCGTCGTTCCTTCTCCAATATCCGCGTGTCTGAAAATAGAGTTTGTCGAATCTATAAGTATGGCTCAGGGCAGCTAGAAAAGTCTGTACACTTTCCCATTGGTCGGGAAAGGAATTGGTGTAGAATCCATTTGCCCCAAAATCCCTATCAGAATATCCCGCCATGGCCCGGATCTCATTTCTATCATTGATGTCAAATCCCGATTCATAGAACAGGTTGGTCACTTTAAAATCTGAATTGTACCAATGCCCGTCTGAAGCATCATGGGAAGCGGAGATGGTTTGTTTGTATTTTCCGACAGGAAGAGAAGAAACGATACTTCCCCCACGCATTCCAAAATCACCGCCAAATCCCTGGATATTGAGGCTTTTTTTATCTGAAAGCGTCGTGATGACATTGACAGCACCTGCAAAAGCATTTTGTCCAAAAATCCTCGAACCCGGACCTTTCAGCACTTCCACCCTTTGGATGGCTTGAAGCGGAACGGGAATATTGACCATGTGGTGACCTGTCTGCGGATCGGTGAGCTTGATGCCGTTGATCAGCATTAGCGTCTGTTCAAAATTTCCCCCACGAATCCCTATATTGGCCTGTACCCCGCTGACTCCCCTTTGCCTGACATCGACTCCCGGCGTAAATGAAAGTACCTCCTGCAAACTTCTCGCAGGAGTGGTTTCTATGGCTTTTCTGTTGATAACGGTGATGTTTCTGGAAACCTTGTTGAAAGGGATTTCCATCCTGTTTTCCATGATGGTCACTTCGCCCAAATCCACCGTAGTGGTGTCCTGAAAAGCTTTGGCAAAGCCGGCTGAAAGTAACAAACCCAAAATCGTAAATCTAATCCGCATGAATAGCTGTGGTTTTTGAGCAGGTAAATTACCCATGATTTAATTCTATTTCCAAATTCTCTTTGATTGGCCTTTTGTTTCGTTTTTCAGTCAATAACCCTATAAAAATGAATTTTTTCTTCTGAACCGATTCTGTATTTTAGCCGAATTATTAAATAGTTGGAATTTATGATAAGAATTCAAAATCTAAAAATTTTAGTTTTTCTTTTTGCTTTGGTATTTGGGAAAGACATTCAGGCCCAAGAGGTCAAAGACAACAGAGATGGCGCATTTACGGAATTTGGGTATAGACAGGGAACAGCCTATCGAACTGCCTCCGGTAAACCTGGACCGATGTACTGGCAAAATGGTGCTGATTATCTGATTGATGTGGCTTTGGATGAAACCAACCATATCCTAAAAGGAAAGATCACCATCACCTACAAAAACAACAGCCCCGAGAGTCTGGATTTTGTGTGGCTTTATCTAGAGCAAAATAGGTTTACAGCAGACTCAAGGGGACAATTGACCACGCCTGTACAGGGCAACCGCTACAACGGTGACGTAGATGGTGGCTATAAAATCGAAAATCTGAAAGCCCAAGTCGTTGGGAAAAACAGACCTGTTTCGGAAAAACACATGGTCAGCGATACGAGGATGCAGGTGTTTTTTGCAGAGCCTATTCCTGCCAATGGTGGAAAGGCAACTGTTTCCATGGACTTCGAATACAAAATTCCTGAAAAAGGAATGGACCGGATGGGCCGTCTCAAGGTCAAAGACGGAACCATCTATGCCATGGCGCAGTGGTATCCCAAAGTTGCAGTCTTCGACGACGTGACAGGTTGGAATACTGATCCTTACCTTGGTGCAGGTGAATTCTACCTCGGATATGGGGATTTTGAATATAAGGTTACTGTACCTTTTGATCACATCGTAGTTGCTTCCGGTGAATTGCTCAATCCTGCCCAAGTGCTCACCAAAGAGCAGCAAAACAGGATGAAGAAGGCTGCTGAAAGTGATGAGCGGGTGTACCTCATCAGTCCTGAAGAAGTGACAGATTATGCTACATACCGTCCAAAGCAGGAAGGAACCATGACTTGGCATTTCAAAATCAACAATGCAAGAGATGTGGCCTTTTCCACTTCCAAGGCATTTATATGGGATGCGGCAAGGATCAACTTGCCAAGTGGGAAGAAAGCCATGGCGCAATCTGTCTATCCAAAAGAAAGTGATGGGCAGGAAGCTTGGGGAAGGTCAACAGAATATAGCAAAGCCTCCATTGAACATTATTCCAAAAAATGGTATGAATATCCCTATCCTGTTGCCGTCAATGTGGCCGCAGAGATCAACGGCATGGAATATCCGGGAGTCAACTTTTGCAGCTGGAGATCCAAAGGAGCAGGATTATGGGGAGTGACCGACCATGAATTTGGTCACAACTGGTTCCCGATGGTAGTGGGCACCAATGAAAGAAGACACGCATGGATGGATGAGGGATTCAATACATTCATCAATTATTATAGCTATCTGGAATTCAATAACGGTGAATATACCAACTCCCTAATCCAAACGAGAAGGTACCTGGGCTGGCTGACCAACAAAGACCGTGAACCTATCGCAACGCATGCTGACAGGACCCAATCCAACAACCTTGGAATGGTTGCCTACATGAAACCGGCATTGGGTCTGATCATGTTGAGGGAATATGTACTCGGGGCGGAGCGGTTTGACAATGCCTTCAGGTCTTATATCAAAACCTGGGCTTACAAACATCCACAGCCGACTGACTTCTTCAACCACATGGAAAATGTCTCCGGTGAAAACCTGGATTGGTTCTGGAAAGGTTGGTTTTATAGCAATGCCAACATCGACCTTGCGATCAACAGTGTACAGCCCTACGGTGCCAATTATTTGGTTTCCCTTTCCAATCTAGGAGAAATGCCGATGCCTGTACTGTTGGAAATTACTTACGAAGACGGACAAAAGGAAAGAAGGATGCTTCCTGTAGAAATCTGGTTCAAAGGCAATCAATGGAGTCACCTGCTCAAAGTCGATAAAAAAGTAGTCGCTGTCGAAATTGATCCTGACAAAGTGATCACTGACACCAATCTCGCCAATGACAAATGGCCGAGTGGGGTGTATAAGGATTAAAAATCAAAAGGCCGAATCAATCGATTCGGCCTTTTTGTTTGTGGAGTTCTTTTGCTTCATTGATGGTTTTCTCCATATCCTCCAACATTGCTTTGGAAAATGCTACAGGATTTTCTAAAGCTAAATTTTCCATTTCTTGATCAATTAGGGCCTGTTCATTTTTGGAAGCGGTTCTATACCGCATTTTAAGCTCCTTTATTTTTTCTTCCATGTATTTTGGCTTTTTTGATTTGTAAAGAAGATTTTTCTCAATAAGTTTTTATGGATTGATGGGTTGGCTATCAAAGCCTTTCGAACGGTTGGTTAACAGCACAATATCAATTAATATCCAATATCCATTAATATCCAATTGCACCTAGATAAATGGTCGCTACAAACAAGTTAAGTCAAATATTTATTGAGGGTACTATTTCATTTCAACCCATTTATCCACTCTCTAATCAATTCAAGTCCTTCCTCATGTACAGTGACCCTACCGATTTCGGGCATGGCGGCACCCACCTGATTGGTGGACATGCGGTAAGTCAGGATGGATTGGTCTGCCTGTCCGGGTACAATATCGTATTTGAATGTCCCGGCACCGAAACCCGCCGCAACAGGGGTTTTGTTGATGCCAAGCTTCAAGGGGTCTGTTTCTTCATAAGTCAAAAACAACCCTGAAGTGCTTGCGGGTCCATCAGCCCGGTGACAATGTCCGCAGTTGATGTCGAGGTAAGCCTTGGCACGGAGTTCTAAAGAATGGTTGGCTTGGGTATAATCCAACATGGCTGGATAAGTAGTTGGGTCATTGAGATCCGCAAGGTATCCCATTTCTTGCCATTTGACGAGTTGGTTTTTTTCTCCCTCGGCAAATCTGATGTCATGGTTGAGATGCTTGGCCTTGACACCGATGGGAACAAGCTGCTCCTTTTCATTGTGACAGCTTTTGCATTGGTTTTTGTTGGGTACGATGTAATTGATGACTTGGTCTTTGCCTTGAAGGTCTGTCCAAGCCACTTCGATTTCTGCACCTACCACCTTATATACAGCATCGCTTTGATCTTCCTTCCAAACGTAAGGAAAGGCATCCCAAACTCCGTTTCTTTTGACCATCAGGCGGGTTTCTATGATTCTTTTTTCCGCTTCCGGTTTTCTAAAATCCGTAGGATAATAAAAATTTTTGATGATAACCGTATTGTCTGGTAAATCCATGCTGCCTTCGACATCATCTCTGATACTCGCTGTAGTACCTTCCGGCATCCAGACAAACCTTGACTTGTGTGCGTAATCCGTAAAGAGTGAAGAAGCGGGTTCATACAAAAGCACGCCCTCATCAGGATCAAGGGATCTCAGTTTTCCTTTGAAGAAGCCATAATCCGATAAGTTTTTGAAAGGAATCTGACTGAAATCCAAAGAAGCAGTCTCGACCAAAGGCGCTTCTATTTCTGAGATTTCAACCTTGCTGACTGTGGATTCTTCCTGCTTTTTTTCGCAGGAAAAAACCAGAATGAGAAAGCCTAAAGCCAAGACAACCGAATAGTATTTTTTAGACAATTTCATAAATCACAATTTCGCAATGGCACTGACATCTGTTTTGACCTCCAATTCACAGTTGAAAGGCGCATAATCCTTGGAAGACTTGATGTTGTCCTCACCCTCCCAAAGATCAAAAAGCGTAAAATGCATCTTCTCCATTTCTTTTTCCCTGATACAGATTTTCATAGGGTTTGATTGGATATTGTCTGCTATGCTTTTGTCCCAAAATCCGTCATAAATGATGTCCTGTGTTCTTGCAAAGCCTGTTGCATTGTAAACCGAAATCAGTTTCCCAAACTCTTTGCTGAAGTCCGGAAATGCCCAGGTCCGCTGATAGTCATTGTCATGAACAAAGACATTGGAGCTAAATGGAGACCAATTAGGCGCATCCATCGGAAAGCCTGTAATGTGGTAATTGGCTATGGCGACTCCGACAGTTTTGTTTTTGTGTATTCTGTTGTCAAAAATTTCCACTTCCTTGGCAGCCAAGATGACGATGCCCGAACCGGGAGGAATCATCGTCACGGTATTGCCGTTAGGGTCCTCACTCAAGGCCGTGGCAAAGTTTTTATGGTTGTTGTGGAGGACTTCGTTATTATAGATTTTTGTCCCGCGACCGTCTGATTTCGGAAGTCCGGGGAGATTAAATACCAAAATCCCTCCTGAATTGTCCCTGACTGTATTTCCATAAACTTCAGCATTGTCTGAATTCTCTATTTCAATTCCTGCCACATTGCCAAAGGCAAGGGAATTCCTGACAATGATATTTTCGGATTGGCCGACATAGATTCCCGCATCTTTAGAATGCGAGGCAATGCATTCATCGATCAGGACATTTTTGCATTGAACAGGGTAGATGGCGTAGGTACCGTTTTTGGATTTGTCGCCATTGGTCCATGTGACATTGACTTTCCGGAAGGTGATCCCGTCACAATGTTGCGATTTGATGCCATCACCGGGCGCATCTTCGACACTCAGGTCCTGGATGGTGATATTGTTGCCCACCAATTTGACGCCTTCACCGCCAGCTTTGAGGTCTCGGAAAGAAAGCACCGTTTCGGTCAGTCCCGCGCCTTTGATGGTGATATGATTTTTATTGTCCAAGATCAGTTGGGTTTTAAAAGCATAAAATCCTGCGGGGATTTCGATCACCATGTTGTCTTCTGCAAGTACAAATTGCTCAATGACTTTTTCGATTTCTTCCTGGGTAGCTTTTCTCAACTTGGAAGAATCAAATGTTTGTTCGGTGGTGCTGCTGTTGCAAGAGGTAATCAGGAAGATGAAACTAAATAGCCCTAATAGAGGAATGATGCTGAGCTTGGTTTTCATGGTTATTGGGTTAGTGTTTTTGATCTGTGAATTGCTGGTTGAGAAAATTAGGTCTTTCAATTTCAGACAATACCACTATCAAAAATACAATTTTATTTGCAGGATGGTGATGGATAAATATCAAAAAATCAGACGACTCCGCTCAGAATTCCCTGGGTTCCTATCTAGTTACTTTGGTAGAATCAAAAGACACATCTGCACTTAAGCTACTATTGACTTTTTACCCGGTTTGGATTGTCCTCCAAAAATGATTTCCAACCTGCTGTTCGGCCTCTTGTCTGCAACCTCCCATCATGGAAATGGTGGCAGAGCGCTACAGCGAGCGCATCAGTGGCATCCAGAAGCTTTGGGATTTCTTCGATATTGAGTAAAGTTTTGAGCATTTCGGCAACCTGGATTTTGGAAGCGTTTCCATTACCGGTGACGGATTGCTTTACTTTTTTGGGAGAATATTCGGTAATCGGAATGTCCCTTGCCAAAGCGGCTGCCATGGCCACTCCCTGTGCACGTCCCAGCTTGAGCATGGATTGGACGTTTTCTCCATAGAATGGTGCTTCCAAAGCCACCGTGTCCGGATGGAATTCATCAATGATGCCGGTGACCCTTTCAAATATCTTTTTGAGCTTCAGTTCATGCCCCACATACTTCTTGAGATGGATGACGCCAAACTGCAGCACACTGTATTTTTTCCCCTCAATCAGGATCAATCCATAGCCCATCACGTTGGTTCCGGGATCAATGCCTAGAATAATTTTTTCCTTTGCCTCTTTTTTATCTTCTTTACTCATTACCGCAAGTTAAAGCAATTCATGCTAACATTTTACCTTTTGTTTGGGATACTTTATGGACTTTTGCTCGTTTTGCTGGGCAAAACCTGGATGGGAAAACCCCAAGTTTTCACCGAAAACAGAGAGCCTGAGTTGGTTACCCTTCTCGTTCCTTACCGGAATGAAAGGCATAATATTCCGGTCATTCTCCCTCAGATTTCGGGTCTTTCCTTCAGACCACTCCAAGTAATATTTATCAATGACCAAAGTGAAGACGGTGGCAAAGAACTCTTGGAAGATTTGATCCAAAGCATTTCAGATGAGTACTTGAAAATACTTTCTCTTGACAGTATCGGGGTGGGTAAAAAAGCAGCGATCAAAACCGGGATCCAAAATGCATTCGGAAGCCTCATACTAACAACAGATGCAGACTGTTTTCTTCCTTCTGATTGGGTGGAGCAAATGATCCAGCCATTTTCCGATGAAAACACGATGATGGTCGCAGGGCCAATCTTACCCAAAGGTGATCAGGGTTTTTTTCAAAACTTCCAACAGATCGAATGGGCAAGCATCCTTTTGGTCACGCAGGCCGGGTTTTATTTCGGTTCTCCCATCATGTGCAGCGCCGCCAATATGGCTTACAGAAAATCAGCCTTCTTCGAAGTGGAGGGATACCTTGGCAATGAGAACCTTTTGTCGGGTGACGATGAGTTTTTATTGAAAAAGATGGTCAATAGGTTCGGGCCTGATGCTGTTGTCTACCAAAAAGAAAATCTCGTCTACACCCAAACTCAGCATTCTTGGAATGAACTTTTTTCCCAAAGATTTCGATGGGCCTCCAAATGGAAATCGCATCAATCTATTGCACACCTTTTAGCAGCTTTGTTTCCTGTCGCTGTTCAGCTGATATTCCTTTCTAGTTTTTCCATGCTGTTTTTAGGAATCCAAGGGAGCTTGGTTTTTGGCTTGATATGGCTTTTGAAGGTTTATTTTGAAACCCGGACTTTGGGCAAGGTTTTGAGAACTTTTGGTGTCCATCCAAAAATAGGATGGTTTTTGCTCACAGGAATAGTCCATCCGATTTATGTGTTGGTGAGTGCTTTCGGTGCTTTATTTGTAAAATTTCAATGGAAAGGAAGATATTCTTCTGGGAAGGCTTAATTTTAGGTTTCAATACAAAATAAAATGAATGACAATGAGTTTGATTTACTGGATGAATTGTATTTTGTCCAGCCATATAGTTACTTGGAAGAAACCTTAAAATGGGAAGAGCAGAGGCTTTTGGGAACCTTAAAATCCCTTCATTCCAAAGGATATATCAAATGTCTTTATGCTCCGGACGATGAAATATTCGGTACGGTGGATTTTGAAGCGAAAGGAAAGGATTTATTTTACCTCGCCACCAAAAAAGGCCTAATGCAACATAATGCCATCTAAAAAAACCGACGTGACAGTACAATTAGTCAAATTTCAAAAGAAGGAACTAGAGCTCAAGGCCCTGCTTGAAATCACGCAGGCCATCAATGAAAACAAGTCGGCTGCAGTACTTTTTGATATATTCAAGTTTACCTGCTTGGTACACCTGAACATCAAATCCATCCTATTGTACATGTCAAACCATGACCACTTTGAAAAAAAGATCAGCCATGGTATCAAAAGCAAAGTTCCTGATGCCATTCTTTCCGAAAAAATAAACTTCGACCGTGGCAGTGGTGAATTGAATATCGAAGTCTCCGAAGGATTTTCATTTGCTGAACTCGAAAATTACCTTCCTGTCTTTCACAAGGAAAAAATGCTCGCCATCCTTTTTCTCAAAAAGAAAGATGAAAAGGAAGACCTTGACCTTGATTTTACCCAAGCATTGACCAATATCATGGTCGTGGCTTTGGAGAATAAACGCTTTGCCAAGCGGCAGCTCGAGCAGGAAAGGCTCAATAGAGAAATGGAAATCGCCTCTAATGTGCAGCGCATGCTTTTTCCCGCCGTACTTCCACAGACCGACAAACTCAAAGCCAAAGTGACTTACATTCCCCACTCCACAGTCGGGGGGGATTATTATGACCTGATCCAAAAATCCGAGGATGAAGTCTTCTTCTGCATTGCCGATGTATCGGGCAAAGGCATGCCGGCGGCTTTGCTGATGTCCAATTTTCAGGCAGCATTGCGGACCTTGTTGAGGAGTTCATCGGATTTGAAGATGATCGTCGAGCAACTGAACTTCACCATCTTTGACAATACAAAAGGGGAGCGCTTCATCACTTTTTTTCTTGGCTATTACAATTACAAAAAAAGAGAACTTACCTATGTCAATGCCGGCCATAATCCTCCGGTATTGTGTTGGGAAGGGGAAAAGAGAACAGAGACCTTGGGCGCAGGGACGACCGTACTCGGGGCGTTTGAAGAATTACCGTTTTTGGAATTGGGAGAAAGGGAACATCTGAAAGGGTTTACCATCCACCTCTACACAGACGGATTGACAGAAAGCTTTGACAAAGACGAAAAGGAATATGGAGACGAGCGTTTCAATCAGTTTGTCAAAAGCCACCTTTGCCTTGATCCAAGTATTTTCCATCAGTTGTTTTTTGAAGAATTGAAGGTTTTTTCCACAGGTGGAGAACAAAGGGATGACATTACTTTGCTCAGCTTAAGACTACAATAGCATGGTTTGGATGCATCATGTCCCGGCTGTGATTCCGAAAGTTTTCGACAAATTTATCTGGAACAAAACCCGTGATGAAAAGACCATCTACCTGACTTTTGACGATGGGCCGGTGCCGGGGATTACGGATTTTGTACTGAACGAACTAGCGAAAAGAGACATGAAGGCCACATTTTTTATGGTGGGTGCCAATGTCGAAAAGCATCCAAGCCTCGCCAAAGAGGTGCAACAGGCCGGAAACGGAATCGGAAACCACACTTTCCACCACCTTGACGGTTACCGAAATTCCGATGCATTGTATTTGGAGGACATTGAAAAGTGTCAACAAATCCTGCAGGAAACGCTTGATATTAACCCGGTTAATTTTCGTCCACCCTACGGAAAGATCAGCAAAAGCCAATCAAAACTTGTGCTGCCAAAATACCAGATCATCATGTGGGATGTACTGTCGGGTGATTATGACCCGGATCAAAGTGCAGAAAAATGCCTCTCCAAAACCAAGCAATATTCCAAAAACGGATCCATCATACTTTTTCACGACCAACAAAAAACCGAACGGATAGTTAAAAAAGTCTTGCCGGAGTATCTTGACTTCATCCTTGACAAAGGTTTCCAAACAGCAGTATTATGATTTATGGATTGGTAGTGGTCGTGGTTTTTTTATTGCTGTTGCAGGATGCGCTGCTTGTGATTTTGATTCAAATGAATTTTAACAAATACAACGAAGCCCAAAATCCCGATTTCCTGAAGGTCAGTATATTGATTCCCTGCCGCAACGAAGCCCATAACTTACTCCGGGTTCTTGCTTCCTTAGAAAAACTCGATTACCCAAAAGACCAAGTCCAATTTATTTTAGGCGATGATCACAGTTCAGATGAGACAGCGACAATTTTGGAGAATTGGGTTTCAAAGCATTCCAATTCCATCTTGATAGCCATCATTGAAGGCGATCAGAAGCGTATGAACGGCAAGGCAAACGCCCTTTCCCAAATGGTCAAATCCGCAGAGGGTGATTTCTATTTGTTTACCGATGCGGACTGTGTAGTACCTTCCAATTGGGTCAAATCGATGCTCTTGGCCCAAAAAAACTCCGATGCGGGAATCGTCACCGGCATTACGCATATCGGTTCAGATTCCTTCTTTGGCAAAATGCAGGCCCTCGATTGGTGGCTTTCTCTAGGGATGGTCAAGGTGATGAATGACCTTGGCATTTCCGTGACTTCCATGGGTAACAACATGCTGATTACAAAAAAGGCCTATGCCTCGGTGGGAGGATTTGAGGGACTTCCATTTTCCTTGACAGAGGATTTTGAAATGGGCAAAGCCATCGAAAAGAAAGGTTTTGTCGCGATCCATCATGTCTCAGCCGACAACTTGGTCGAGACTTTACCCCAACAAAATTTCAAAGGTTTGTTGGACCAAAGGAAGCGATGGATGCATGGTGCCATGGACCTTCCGATCTATTGGCGGTCGGTATTGGCGATGCAGGTGCTTTTTTTTCCGGCAGTGATTTATTTGTGTTTTTTACAGCTTTTTGCAGGACTCATGGTCTGGGTAATTAAAGTGGCAATCCAATCCCTGTTTATTTACTTATTCTCCCTCAAAACAGGCCAAAAATTGAAAATTTCAACTTTGGCCCTTTTTGAAATATATTATTTGTTTACCTCATGGTCCACAATAGTTTATTATTTTTGGCCGTCAAAAACAGACTGGAAAGGAAGAAAATACGGATGAAGTTTACAGATACACATGCCCATATCTATTCGGACAAATACAATGGGGACAGGGACGAAGTGATCAGGAGGACGGTAGAAAATGGCGTGCACAAAATCTACATGCCCAATGTCGATGTGGATTCGATCGATGCGATGTTGGAAGCTGAGTTGAAAAATCCCGGAGTCTGCATTCCCATGATGGGTTTGCATCCATGCGATGTCAATGCTGAATTTGATAAGCAGCTGTACATCATGGAAGAATGGATCGGAAAGCGGGAGTTTGCAGGAATCGGGGAGACCGGATTGGACCTGTATTGGGATAAGACTTTTTTTGAGCAACAAAAGGAAGCCCTGAAGGTTCAAATCCAATGGGCTAAGAAAAAGAAATGGCCGATTATCCTGCATTGCAGGGAATCCATGGACGAGACCATTGCCATCATCCGAGAAGAAAAATCAGAAGATCTGAAAGGGATTTTCCATTGCTTCACAGGAACTGTCGAGCAAGCCAAGGAAATCATCGAATTGGGGTTTTTGCTTGGAATCGGAGGGGTATCAACCTACAAGAATGGAGGATTGGACAAAGTTTTGCCCGAGATTGGATTGGAACATTTGGTATTGGAAACCGACGGACCATACCTTGCGCCGGCGCCACATCGGGGCAAAAGGAACTCCACAGAATACATTCCTTTGATAGCGCAGCGGGTAGGGGATTTGACGATGAGTACTTTGGAGCAGGTTTCTGCAAGCACAGAAGAGAATTCTAGAAAAATATTTCATCATTTCCGGCTATGAACTATAAAATAATCAGGATCAATACAGCGGCCAAAAATGCAGTGCATTCTTCTGTACTCATTATTTATACTGGAGGCACCTTGGGCATGGCTTATGATGAATCCGGCGCTTTGGTCCCCTTCAACTTTGGGCAGATCATGGAAAAAGTACCGACGCTGACCAATATGAATATTGCGATTACCGTGATTTCATTTCCCGAACCAATTGACTCCTCCAATATCAGCATGCAGCATTGGTTTGACATGGCCTATATCATCTATGAAAATTACGACAGCTATGATGGTTTTGTGATTTTACATGGGACAGATACCATGGCGTATTCCGCCTCGATGATGAGCTACATGCTCAATGGACTGAGCAAACCGGTGGTCTTTACCGGGGCGCAGTTGCCGATATCTGCGATGCGCTCAGATGCGAGGGAAAACCTGATGACTGCCTTGGAGATTGCTTCAGCCAAGTCAGATGGCAAACCGGTCGTGCCTGAAGTCTGTATATTTTTCAACCACATGTTGCTTCGGGGCAATAGGGCAAAGAAAGTGCAGAGTGTGCATTTTGATGCCTATGAATCCGAAAACTATCCTGCCTTAGCCGAAGCAGGGATCATCATTGATTATAATTTTGGTGCAATCAGGCCTTATGAAGAAACGAAGAAACTGAAGTATTTCAACAATTTGGACAACAATGTGATCATCATCAAGCTGTTTCCCGGCATCACAGCGGCAGTGTTGGATTCCTGTTTCAGCATCAAAGGATTAAGGGGCGTGATCCTCGAAACCTATGGTTCAGGCAATAGCCCAAGTGAAAAATGGTTTACCGAATCCTTGGAAAAAGCAGTCAAAAAGGGTATCATCATTCTCAATGTATCTCAGTGCAATGGTGGCAGGGTAATTCAGGGAAGGTACCATACGAGCAAGGACCTGAAAAGAATCGGGGTATTGAGCGGGACAGACATCACTACCGAGGCAGCCGTGACCAAGCTGATGTTCCTCTTGGGCAACGAAACCGACGATACCGAAATCCGAAGAAAGTTGGTGTTACCCATGGCCGGCGAAATGTCCCCACCGAGTTAAAAATGAAGAGTGATGAATTAAGAATGAAGAATGATGAATTCAGAATCCCCCAACATCCCTCATCGGTCACCCGACATCTTTTCTTCTTAAAGGTTTCCTTAATTTCCAAGTGCCCCCTACATCCGTCACCGGTCATCGGTCATCTTTTCCTCCAAGTCCCCCAACATCCGTCATCCGTCATCGGTCACCCGACTTCTTTACGTTTTCCTGCACCTAAACTTCAAGCGCCCCCAACTTCCTTCCGATCGTTATCGGAATTCCTACTTCCTCTCCTCCAAGTCCCCCCAACATCCGTCATCCGTCATCGGTCATCTGACCTTTCCTAAAAAAAACAAGTCCTCTACCCAATTTCCCGGATCCACATTATTTCTCCCCATAAACTTGGATACCCTCCGATTAATTTATTTCTTTGCACTCCGATTCAGAAAAGGATCAAACTAGAGAGGTGTCCGAGTGGTTGAAGGAGCACGCCTGGAAAGTGTGTATACCTCTTAAGGGTATCGAGGGTTCGAATCCCTTCCTCTCTGCAATATCAAATCCTAACTTGCTATAAACGAGGTGAGTTAGGATTTTTGTTTTTTAGTGAGGGTGTAGATTGGGGTGTTGGCTTAAATCCAAAATCAATATTCTGAATTTAATGGGATGAAATCTTTGTTCATCTTGGAAAAAAAATTGTACTCAAGATCTGTCTTTTTCATACCCTGAGAAAATTCTTCAACAATACTTTTGAGTTTCTCTGCGGAATAATTTGGTTAGTAATCCCCTTTAAAATACCCTTCTGATTTAACTTGATCCGGCCCGGGATCCAACGCATTTCGGTCAAGAATCGCCTAAGAAGGAGAATCTTCAATACCGAAATGGATGGAGCACCCTCTTATTTCTAACCCTTCGACCAACAGTTCGCCGCGGTTGAGCTTAATATTATTTACCCGTGCAAGGTGCTCCCAATCCATCTTTTCACTGCACTTTGAAATTACTCACAACATTCCTAGTAATCAGAAAATATTGGACTTTGAAAAGCTGAGAAAGCAAATAGGCAATCTTACTATCCTTTCTGCATTTAAAACGGATGAATGGGTGCTGAAAGAATTGAAAGAAGCATTGGAGTAATCTAAAGGATGCTTTTCTCAGTCAGGTGAAATTAGTAAAGGAATGTTTTAGGGGTGTTCCATTATAGAATTTTAATGGGGTATAAAATTCAAACCAAACACTCCATTCTAATATCCTATCCTTGGCCATCTTGGACAAAAGCCCCATC
>NZ_JAMFLG010000063.1 GCF_023502205.1 Aquiflexum sp. TKW24L
AAATAATTCGCCTAAAGCTAAAGCAATTCAAATAAAATTATTCTCTGGAATTCTTTCTGCGTAGATCTGCGCTATCTGCGGGAAAAAAATTTAAGCACTTTCTGCGGGAAAAATAGAAACCTTTGCGCCTTTGCGTCTTTGCGAGAAAAATCATCCTTTCTTCCTCCACAAAAACACCGGCAAAGCCACAAAAACTCCTATAATACTGAACACCAATCCTCCGATCGTTCCGATGGCGAGTGAAAACCAGAACACCTCATTTTGCCCTTCCATGATAAATGGAATCAAGCCAAAGCAAGTGGACAATATAGTCAGCATGATAGGCATTGCTTTTCCGGCTACAGCTTTTAGGACGTTTCTGTTGTATAGCCCAATCGACCGGTTATTCAGGTCATTGACAATAAATATCGCCGCATTGACCGCCAAGCCACCAAGCAGCACAAAAGCTGCATAACCTCCCTGATCAAAGTAAAAATCAAAAAGCGAGAAAATCAGAAACAGTCCAATAAATGAAAACGGAATGATAATGATGATGAAAAAAGGCTGCTTGAGGTTCTCAAAAAGAACGGAACAGATAAAGAAGATTCCAACTACCAACACCAAAATCAGGCTATACTGCCGCTTGGCTTTGTTCCAATCCCAACTCCAGGTTTCTTTTTTTGCCGTGTAGCCGATGGGCATATTGGCTTTCATCTCCGTCAGGACTTCGTCCAGGTATTCATTCCCAAACTTGTGTGAACCCATGTATTCAAATGCCACCAAACGGATATATTGTCGGTCTTCTTTATGCAGCGCATTGGTCGTTGTCTCTTTGGTAAGCGTTCCGAAGTTGCTGACTTTGAAAACCTGATCTTCTCCACCGATCAGGCTATTTTCTTCCAGGTCAAACTTGGAATAATCCGAGGATTCCTTTTCCCTGACAACGACACCATAGTTTTTGTCATCCAAAGTAAGGTACGCCGAAGGACCGGATGGCCGCGAGACATTGTTGAGCGCATTGATGACTTGGTATTGGTTTGCATTGCCAAGTGCCATTTTACTTTGGTCAAGGCGAAGCACATATTCTTCTGTTTTCTGTTCATTCCAACCCAATCGCTCATTGGTATTCACGGTTTGGATCCTTTTGTGCCGGAGAAGCTTTTCTGCTAGTACTTCAGATTGCCTTTCAAGCTCGTCGTAGTTGTAGCCTTTCAATGTCACCCTGTATTGGGGGATGCCTTCTCCCCCGGATCCGGTATAAAATCCTTGCCCTACTCCGTAGATCTGCCAACTCGCCCCTGACCAATCGGTGGACTTGACCGACAGCCGTCCTTTGAGTTGGTAAGGCAAAGCCGATTTCTCATAGGCTTCTTTAAAAGTGATGGTGATTTGGGCATATTGACCGGATTGGATCCAAGTCACAAACTGATCTATGCCCTCCACGCCTTTGAGAAATCCCTCAAATTCCCGCATGATAAAATCCATCTGCTCCAAGGTATTGCCAAATGGCAACCGGGCAGAAATGTAAAGCCTTGTCTTTTCGGCTTCGCGATAGGATGATTTTTCAAAAACCCCACGGACAAACAAACGCAGCGAGCCCCCAAGTGCCTTGTCCACATATGGCCGGATTTCTTCCTGATACAATGTCGATCCAACGGTTTTGTTGTACCATTCCTGACCCTCCCATTTGGCAGGAAGGAAGAATACAGGAATTCCAAAGAGTAGCAAAAGTAAGACTATAAAGGTCTTGCGGTAATTGGCCACAAATCCAATACTCCTGTTGAAAATACCAAAAGCCCGGACCCTATTTCGGAGTTGTGCAACACTGAGTACCCTTCCTTTATGTGCCTGATGTCCGAATAACAGGTCATACATCGCCGGGGTGAAAAGCAAGGCAACCAACAGAGAAACGGCCAGCATCACAGTAACTACCACGGAGAATTCGGTCAGGTTTTTCCTGTCGTCTTCCGGTAGGAAAAACACAATCAACAAAGCCACAATCGTTGTCAGCGAAGCCGCAAGCAGCGCCACGAAAACTTTCCTGTTTTTGTGCTTATGCAGGTGATCGATCATGATGATTGCATTGTCGACGATTAACCCAAAAGAAATCGTCAGCCCCGCCAAGGAATATAAATGGATGTCCACCTTCATCAGATACAGGATAATGCCTGTAATACTCAGATTGACGATGATGCCTAAAAATAGAATGCTGAGGTACTTGAAGTTTCTATTGATCAAAAAAATGAATACAATCAAGATCAAAATCGATAGTCCTGAGCGCTTGTAGATCTTGTTCAGTTCCTTTTCCAGAAACTCTGTATCGTCATTTTCAAGCCTTACTTCAAATCCTGCAGGTAGCAAAGGTTTGGTACTTTCAATGGCAGCTTTGATGTTTTTGGCAAGAAGGACTTTGTTGACCCCGTCACGGTTGATGATGGAGAGCGTGACCGAATTGTTTCCATTGATGCGATAAAAGGAATTGGGTTCGGCTTCCTCCAAAGTCAAACTCGCCAGATCCTTCAGGTAAATCTCTTTTCCTTCTCTCGTTGTGACCAGGAGGTTTTCGAGTTGGCTAAGATCCTGCAGGGAGCGGTCCACTTGAATAAAGAGTGTCTCTCCCCTGTTATTGACTAGTGAACCCGGAAATGATCTTCCGAATGAGCCGGCTATGACGGATTCGATATCTGATTTGGAAAGTTTGAATGCCTGCAATTTTTTGATGTCGTAAGTAACAAAAAGCTGCAGGTCGTTTGCACCACGGACGGTGATTTCTTCTATTTCCGCAAATCTATTAAGAGAGGATTTGATGACATCTTCAGCGATCTTTTTGATCTCAAAAGAAGCAAAAGGACCGTTGACAGAATAGGTCAAAATCGGGGTTTTGAGGTCGGACCTCCTCTCGGCAGTTTGGGTGACCAAGGGATAGGAAACCTTCTGATCTAAACCCGGATAAACCTGCCGGATGATGGAGGAGACTTCAAATTTTTTGAATTCCATATCCGTCTCCTTGTCAAAGCGCAGGGTGATCGATCCCCTGTCGTAATTGGAAACAGAGTTGATCTTTTTGAGATCTGCCAATTGGGAAAGTGCGCCCTCCAAAGGGGAAGTTGCCAGCTTTTCAACCAGATCCGGAGAAGACCTCGGTACCCCAAAACTCACCGTCAATACCGGTTCACGCTCCCGTGGATTCAGATCCACAGAAAGCCTCGGCACCAAGGCAAAACCAATGATGGCAAGAACGATGAACGATATGATGATGCGGAAGGGAGTCAATTTTTAGATTTTAGATGTGAGATTTGAGACATTAGAAGCGAGAGACGAGAAGCGAGAACCGAGAAACAGGGAGCGAGACTTTGTCAGATTTATGGCTTTCTTGATAAACTTCACAACATTTTAACTATTACATTTTTAGGTATTACCTATTTTTTTGGTTCAATAACATTTTACTCTTGCCTTTTGGGTCTTTCGGATGGATGCAACCGAATCAATTATAACATCAAGAGATTCAAAAGACTTAAACTTGTCACCTCGACGGCAGGAGAGGTCTAATATTATTAGTTAGGAAAACAGACCTCCATACCAAAGACATATACTTCAATTACCCCCCGGGATTTTTATCATACACTAAAGTTTTTGAATTTTAAGTTTCTCATTCTTAATTCATAATTTTCAATTCCCCAAGTCTCATGTCTCAAATCTTGTGTCTTATGTCTTGTGTCTTATGTCTTGCGTCTTTTTGAAATAAACCAATAAGCCAACGGCACGAAATACAGCGCCGTAAATGTTCCGATGGTCAGACCGCCGATGACAGAATACACCAAAGGCCGCTGCAAGTCCGCACCCAAACCTGATGAGAAAACCACCGGCAATAAAGCCAAAATGGTCGTGATCGAAGTCATCAGGATAGGTTTCAACCTGATCTGTCCGGCTTCATACAAGGCTTTATCCAAAGCATCCCTCCCGGGAAGATTGCTGTACTGGACTTTCAATCTGTTGATCGTATCGATTTTCAGGATGGCATCATTGACCATGATTCCCAACATGACAACCAAGCCAATCGCCGACATGACATTGAGGGAAGTTCCGGTAAAAAAGAGGATGATAAACGCCCCTCCGATCCCCAAAGGCAAAGTAGCGATGATAATCAATGGCTGAATAAAACTTTCAAATTGCGCAGCAAGAATAAAGTAAAGCAGCAAAACAGAAACCAATAGGATGCCGACCAATTCTTTGATCCGCTCCTGATCTTTGAAATACTGCCCAAAAAACGACACACCCAGATTCTTATCCGCCGCCCAATTGATGATTTCGGCATTGTAGGCCGTTGGGTTTTTTGAATCTAGTATCACCGATTGGAACAATCCACCCTTGTCGGCAGTGACAAATTTGTAATGGTTTTCATAATCAAAACTGATGAAATTGCTCAGTGCGTATTCGTTACCATCTTTTCCCCGAAGGAAATTATTGTTGAGAATCTGCTCAAAATTGGTCTTGTCTGCCTTGAGTTTGATCGGGGTGATTTCCCCAAACCGCTTGATGTCTGTAATCGGGTACACCCCAAAAAGCTGCTTCACCTGCTCCTGCAAGTCGCGGGGACTGATGCCATAGAGCGCGAGTTTGCCACCATCCAACCTGAATATCACCGAGGCTTCTTTTTGTAATCCCGGTCCTCGGCTAAATTCCTTCACAGGAAATGCCGATAGCCATTCATCCATCCGAATTTCCTCGATCGGCTTTTTGGTCGCCAGGTCTTTCCATCTCACTTCGTAAAAGGGAATGTTGGAAGCAAACAACTGATCGAAAGCATTGGGAGCATCCAACACTGAGATTTGGGCATTGGGATAATTGCCCAAAATCAATTCCTCCAACCTTTGCATCTGCACAGATTTGGATTCCTGAGACTCAAATAGGAAATAGAGGTTGGCTTCCTGCAGGGAACTTTCCCCGTCAAAAAGTAAAAACTGCCTTACCCCAAGGTCTGTCTCTGACTTCAGGTAAGCGCCTTTCATGGCCTCCAAGATTGACAAAACCCGGTCTTTGTTTTGGGCCACCCCGATCGGTTCGTTCCAGTCGATCTCCACTACCGCATCAAACTTCTCTATCGGTGGCAAGCCTTCGACTTGGAGCAGATAGCCCAATGCCAAACCAGCAGGTATCAGCAAAATGAAAATTCCAAAGCTGAGTTTTTTATAACTGAAAACCTTTTTGAACAGGCTTTTATAGCCTTTTAAAATGATCTTAAAAAACCTGCTGTCGTCTCCTTTTTCTTCCTGAACCGCCTTTTTTCTATAGAAAAAATGATAGAGCATCGGAAGGAAAATAAACGCCACCAAAAGGGAAACCCCCAAAATCGCAGCCACTGAAACCGCCTGATCAAAAAACAGAGCGCCGGATATCCCACTCAAAAACACCAAAGGAATAAATACCGCCAAGGTCGTCAGCACCGAACTGACCAAAGCGGACATGACTTCATTGACTCCCTGTACACAGGCTTCAAATATCGGTAATCCGTCAAGCCGCTTTCGGGTGATATTGTCCAATACGATGATGGCATTGTCTATCAACATCCCCAAACCCAAGGCAAGACCTGATAGGGAAATGACATTGATCGAGATTTTGAAAAAGTAAAAAACCAGAAAACTGATCAGCAAAGAAGTCGGCAAGGAAATCCCGATAATGATCGGCATGCGGTAATTGCCCAAAAAGAGGAACAATACCCCAAAAGCAAACAATCCCCCAAAAAGCAAGCTCGTCTGCAAGTTGCTGATGCCGGCATTGAGCAGGACGGATTGGTCTTGCGTCAGCTCAAAATCCACTTGGTTGTAATCCGCTTTGAACAACTCTATGGCTTCATATACCTTGGGAAGGAGTTCGTTCATCTTGGCGGAAGCCTGCTTGTGCACCGTGATGACCAATCCCTCTTTTTCGCCAAAAAGGTGGTGTCCCAGAACCTCATTCGTCTCATATTGTACCGTGGCGACCCTAGCCAAATCTACGGTGACGCCCTTGTCGGAAGTGACAGGCAGCTTCATGATGTCGTCGGGAGAATCCACCCTCGTCGCCAACCGCAGGTAATACCTGAACTGACCGTCCTCCACACTGATCCCGGGAAGTTCTTCATTGCCAAATTGGATGGCATTGATCACATTGTCTTCCGTCATGCCAAGGGCACGGAGGGCAGCTTTGTCCGGGGTGACGGTGATAATGCGCTCCTTTTTGCCATTGATATCGACCAAGGAAACCCCTTCCAACTGTTCGATCCTCTTCTTCAGGACATTTTCGGTCAACTGACTGATTTCTGTAAAGTCAAATCCCGGTTTGGGAATGACCTGCACCCGGACGACAGGAATGTCATTGGTATTGATCCGGATCACTTGGGGACGGGCAAGGTCCGAAGGGAGGCTATTTGTAAGCCGGTCGATCTTCTCATTGACATCGATATAGGCCAGTTCCATCTTGGTGCCATAGTCAAAAGTCAGTCGGATCGTGCCTGTTTCGCTTCCGGCTTTGCTTTCTACATCTTCCAGCCCATTGAGTGTCATCAGGCCTTCCCGGATCGGGGAAAGCACATTCTGCTCTATGGCCTCAGGTGAAGCGTTGGGATAGTTGACCTTGATGACGATCTGTGGGACATCGATCGGAGGCAAAAGTGAAATCGGAAGCGTCCTGAACACGATAACCGAAAAGACCATCAGGGCCAAAAAAACCATCAACACAGCTATGGGTCTTGCCAATAAAAACCTTACCATAGCGCTTAGTCTTTGAGGATTTGTACAGGTGCCTGGTGTGCAAGCTGCAGGTTATTGGAAGTGATGACGGTCATCCCGGATTCAATCCCGCTGAGGATTTCGACTTCCTGTCCGTTGTCCTTGCCGACTTCGACATAGTTCCATTTGGATTCCTCTTTCTCTATGGTAAAGACTACAGGCCTGCCGGAACGGTAGACCAAAGCCTGCTTGGGTACGACGATGCTGTTGTTTTGTGGTGCGCGGATGATGGCACGTGCGTTCATCCCGGGAAGCAATCCTTTGCCACCGTTGATCAGGATATTGACTTGAACAAGTCCGTTTTCATCCACTTTTGGATTGATACTCCTGACCGAACCGCTGATGCCCTCCCCTCCACCGACGGGAAGGATTTCGGCTTTTTGGCCTAGGGAAATAAGGTTGATGTCGGATTCCAGGACTTTCACTTTGAGTTCGAGCGCAGCCGTATTGATGACTTCGAGCATTTCGTCGCCTGACTTGACGAGGCTTCCACGCTTGGACTTCAGGTCAGCAATGCGACCCGAAATCGGCGATTTGATGACCGTTTTGTCCAGGTCCATCTGTGCTTCCTTGACGGCGATTTCAGCGGAAAAAAGTCCGCTCTTTGCCTTAAGCTGTTCCTGCACCTGCGCAATCCTTTCAGAATCACCGCTGTTCATGATGCTTTCGAAGCTCAGGATCTCAGACTTATAATTCACTTCAGCATTCTTAAGTTCTATTTTGGCTTTTTCGAGGTTCAGCAGGCTTTCAGTCTGATCGAGGCGGGCGAGGATTTTGCCTTTTTCAACAAATTCACCTTCTTTCACGGTAAGTTCAATGAGGTATCCCGGCCGCTCGGCAATGACTTTGACCTGCTCTGCGGCTTCGATTTTGCCGGAGGCATTGATCAGGTAATCAAAGGTCCGCTTCTCGGCTTTGGCTATCCGGACAGGAGTAGCAGCCACTTCACCGCGGAAGGCCTCCAAGGGCTGATCTTGACTTTCATCTTTTTCTTCCTTGCAGGAAGCGCATACTATCAATACAAAAGCAAACAATAAAATAGGAACACAACGCATATTACTTGTGGTTATTGAATAGGATTACAATAAACTAAGTTATTAAACAAATTCAAAAGGATAGATGTTAAAAAGTTTGAAAAAGTAAGTTTAAACCCGAATCCTGAAGCAAAATCTTATCTCATAGCACCATGACTTTAATTAATCAAGCTCATTTTTAGGATTAGGGAGAAAACATTGGCTGACTTTTTTTCAGTTTTGTCCTTTGAGTGATATTAAAATGTCATGGATATCAAACTTTAAAAATTCATCTGAATGTGCATCAAAGGTATAAAGTTCCTGTCTTTTGAAATCAATATCAAAATTGGTAAAATGGTTTTGCATTTTCAATTCAGCCAATGGATTCCCTTCCCAATCAAACAACATGATGGAAGGTAGTTGTTTTTTGATTGTCTCATAATCCTTAAAACTTTCATTGACATAGATTACACCAAAAAAATCATCGAACGCTTGATTATTTATAAAGACATATTTTCGATCCCATTGAGGCCATTCTTCTTGAATCTTGGAAATATTACTTAATTCCTTCCCGATGCAAATCGTTTTTGCCAAGGTACTATCAAGAGAATAAATGTTTATATAATTTAAACCCGTCGGTGCTTCTACAAATCTATTTTGGACATTGCTAAATTTTGTATTGGTTGCTAAAATGTTGAAATCACTACCTTCTCTCAGAGTTGCCTGATTAAGTTTATCCAATAACGGTAAGCTAGTTTTTTCACCTTTTTTGTATATGAATCGGAGTTGCTGCGTATCACGGTTACCAATTTCTTTTGTAAAATAGGTGACACTGTCTACCATAATAAAATTAGACAAAAAAGGTGGTAGCGAAGCTTCTAATTCCGTTAGGTCTAATTCTCCGTCATTTAATGATTGGGAAATATCGAACTCCTTGACTTTCCCTTTTTGGAAATCATATAAAAAAGCCAACAAACGTCCATGCTCACGAACAAAACTTGCCTCATTTGAGGTACTGGGACCTTGCATAAATTCGAGTGGGCCTTCTCCCCTTTTCATAAAAGACCCGAGTTTTTGGTAGGACGGTAGAGAAATAAAGAACCATATCCCATCTGGATTGCTCGTACCCATGACCATGATGCTGTCAAATATCCTAAAATCGCGAATCCCGATTACATCAATTTCAGGAGTTTTCCCGTCTTCAAGTGTGAATGTTTGAGGAAATTCGTGCACATATTCTACATCGTCAAAAGCCATGTAAATGGGCTGATCAGATGAGGTATCTTTCTTACATGAAAGAAATAATGACAAAATAAGTAAAGTGGGAATAAACAAGCTTTTGGGATACATTTCTTAATTATTTTGATGGTTTAGCAAACATTTTCCCTAAGATTTACTTTTCAACCAAAAAAAGCAGAAAATTATTTTCTGGTGAAGGATTAAACCTCATAATGATATCTTCACTCAAACTCCCCGAATTAGACAAGATTTCAGATGAAACCTCAAAAATGAAATGTTTTTCATTTGAAAAAATTGGAGAATGAAATGGCAATCCGGTGATATAATCGTCTTTGAAATTATCAAACAGAAATGCTTCATTTTTCTTGGTGTCTATCAAAATGTTTTGTCCCGAATTTCCTTTTTGTACTTGGGCTAGAATATCTCCTTTTTGTGTAAAATGTAGATTCCCGTAGAGAAAAGTATATTTTGCTACCTTAAAATCTCGCATCAAATCCATGGCATCTCCAATTTTAGAAAGATAATCAGGCTGGGTTTTTGAACTGCCAAAATCTAAATAATACACAGGCGAGAAATTAAAATCCTGATCAATGGAATAAATGGTATCATTAAATGCCCTCGAAAAATAGACTTTCCCATCTTTATTTAAACTAAAAGTAGAGCGATCTTCATAGATATACACATAATCATCTTGCCGGATGGGAAGAAAATTATTCGTTATTTCCTCTTTTTCCGGGCTGTAAACTAGTACATCATGTTTGTATTCAGGCTGTATATAATTCAAAAACACCAACCAACTGCTGTTAAATGGAAATATGGCATTTGCTTGGAAAGGTAATTTCTCAGTTTTCAACACTTCCAAATTTTCGTTTAAATGGAAGTTTGTTTTTCTCGATACGTCATGAACAACCAAGTTTCCCTCAACCATGAACATTTCGGTAATACCGTCAAATTGAAATTTGCTGTCAACTTTCAAATCCAGCTTTTTGATTAATTTACCTTTAGCGTCAAATGAGCATAGGCATCCACATTGGTCAATATCCAAGGCAAAATATTTATTATCTGAATAAACCAATTTGTTGATTTGTCCCATCAAACAGTCATTGTCAAGCTGAATGATTTCAATGTTCTTTCCTATTTCTGAAAACAGCATTTCTTTCCTTTCATTGATATCCTCTATCACTATGAGCGGATTGGATTGAAATTGTTGGGTTTCGGTTTTTGGACTACAATTGAAAAAAAGGCTGAAAAAGATAAGAGCAAAAGAGGAATGTTGCTTTTTCATAAAATTTAAAAGTTTATGAAAAGGTAACTAAAAAAAATTTATTCTAAAAAAATCAAATCGAAACTTCCACCTTCTCAGCAAGATCGATCTCAAATCCTATCATACAAAGATCCATTTTATCAAATAGGATTGGTTCTTCGTAGATCCTCAGCCTGATATCTTCCGGCGTATTTTCCTGATAATGGTTCATCAAAAATTGAATGGTTCCCTGATCCGGCACCTCGATTTTTACCTTGGCAAGTCCATCATTGATCATTCCGATTTCTGTGGCAGCGGCGCGGGATAGGTCTATGATTCTTTTTGAATTTTGTGGAAGGCGGTCATTGACACGGACCCAAACCACTTTGTCGTTTTTGAGATTGGTCACCTTCAGCATGGTTCCGAAAGGAAGGTTTTTGTGGGCAGCAGTCATTCGCTCCATGTCAAAAGTCTCCCCATTGGCAGTTCTTTTCAGGTGAAACTTACGGCCATAATAACTTGCAATACCTTCCTGAATCTTCAGAGAATCTTCTTCATTTGGCTTTAATTCCCCTGCTGAAATCAGCAACGGACTCATCACCATCAATAAAATAAGTACCCAGTTTTTAATTTTCATCTCGTCAATTTTAACAATTAATGTGCCAATTGCCGTCAAAGTCGAAGTTTCCATTTGGAATGGAAAAACTAAGCGTCTATTTTTATCAAAAATAGAAAGGCTAATTTAGCATAAATTTTCAAAATGCCTAAGCCCACAATTTTCTAAAATTAATCGATTTGAACATGATCAAAATACTCCATACAGCGGATTGGCATTTGGGAAAAAGACTCCAGGAATTTTCCAGGTTGGAGGAGCAAAAGCTCGTCTTGGAAGAAATCATCCAGATCGCAGACCAGGAAGAAGTGGATTTGGTACTGCTTGCAGGAGATATTTTTGACACGTTCAATCCCAACCACGAGGCTGTTGAACTCCTATACAAGACCCTCAAAAAACTCTCTAAAGACGGACAGAAACCGGTTATCGCCATCTCCGGCAACCATGACAGCACGCAATTTGTCGAAGCACCGGATCCATTAGCGAGAGAAATGGGCATCTTTTTCTACAGCAGGTACGACAGCGTCATTCCTACAGGTAAATTGGACAACGGCATCGAAATTACCCGCAGCGAACCGGGATTTGTGGAAATCTGCCTCCAAAAATACAATTTCCCCATCAGGGTTATCCTTGCTCCCTATGCCAATGAAGTTTTGCTGAAAACCTACTTGGGAGAAGGTGACAGAGAAGCTGAGTTCAGGGAGGTTTTGGCCAATAAATGGGGAAAAATCGCAGACACTTACTGCGATGACAAAGGAGTAAACCTCTTTATGGGACATTTCTTTTTTATGAAAGAAGGTGGTCCTGTCGAACCCGAACCGGAATCCGAGCGGCCCATCCTCCACGTCGGCGGCACCCAAGCGCTCTTTACCCACAATATTCCAAGCCAAATCCAATATGCGGCTTTGGGACATCTGCACCGCTACCATGCTGTGGGAAAAAATCCCTTTCCGGTGGTCTATTCAAGTTCTCCCCTCGCCTACTCCTTCAGCGAAGCAGAGCAACAAAAACAGGTCATTATCATTGAAGCTGAACCGGGAACAGCCGTCAGTTACAAGACTGTTGGTTTGGAAAAAGGAAGACCTCTTTATAGAAAAAACTTTGATGATCTTGCTGCTACGCTGCAATGGTTAGAGGAAAACCCCTATTGCTTTGTCGAAATCACCTTTGTCACGGAGCATTCCATTGATGCCGCCACGCGCAAAGCCATCATGAAAGCCCACGATGGGATTGTCAGCCTGATTCCCCAAATCAAAAATCCCCAAGGTCAGGAAAGTCTCAGCCTGAAAGTCGAAGACCTCGGAAAGGACATGGTCACGCTTTTCACCATGTATTACAAAAGTGAAAAAGGCCAGGAACCCAATGCGGAACTGATCGGGATTTTTAAAGAAGTCATCAGCCAAGAATAGCCCAACCCTCCAAGGGTATTCACACCTGGCAGATTTCAAAAACCTGACAGGTCTCTTTCACCAACAAACTATTTATATAATTACCCATGATCCCAGTTAAACTCGAAATAGAAGGCCTTTATTCCTACAAAGAGAAACAGACAGTAGAGTTTGAACAGCTCACAGGAGCGGGTCTTTTTGGGATCTTTGGCGCGGTGGGAAGCGGCAAATCATCCATTTTAGAAGCCATTCTCTTGGCACTGTATGGCAGTACCGAGCGGCTTTCTGATAGAGGAGAAAAGAACAGCATGCTCAACTTACAAAGCGAAACACTGTTGATCAATTTTGAATTCAAGTGCGGCAACAACAATTCCAAAAACTACCTCGCCCGATATGCTGCCAAAAGAAATCCCAAAAACTTTGAAGAGGTCCGGCCGGCCGAGCATACTTTTTATGAAAAAGACGGAGAAAACCTAATCCCGATACATCATGATGGTGAAAAAATCATTGGGATGAAAAAGGAGCATTTCAAGCAGACTGTCATCATTCCCCAAGGCAAATTCAGGGAATTTATTGACCTGACTCCCGGACCACGGGCGGAGATGATGAAGGAGCTTTTTGGTTTGGAAAGATTTGACCTTTCCCAAAAAACAGGAAGCCTGCTCAAAGCCGTGAGGGAAGAAAAAATCCGGTTGGAAACCCAGCTTTTGGCTTTGGTAGAATATTCTCCCGAGGCATTGAAGGACAAGGAAAATCTACGTTCTGAAAAAACCATTTTCCTCGAAAAAGAGGAAAAGACCTTCCAAACCTTGGAAGCCACCTATAAAAAACAGGAAGCACTTCAGATTAAAAACCTCCAATTAATTGAACGTCAGAAGGAATGGAATAAACTTGAAATCCAAAGACCTGAGATCGAAGCTAAAAAAGCAATCTGGAAAGATTTTCTCAAAGCAAAAACCTACCTGAAGCCTGTTTGGGATCAAATCAAAGAAGCTAAAATCGAATTAGAAAAATACCAAGTCAGTGTCATAAACTGCTCTGATTTCAAAATAACATATGAAGTGGAAGTTGCTGATCTAGTAAAACAGGAAGCAGAACTCAAAATAAAAGCTGACGACCGTCCAAATAGGGAAGCAAAAATCCGTGACCTCAAAAAGGTAATCGAAATCCAAGGCTTATTAGCGGCTTTGAAGGATGCAGAAAAACAGGTAGAAACACTCAGTCCGCATATCGAATCTCTGAAAAAATCCCAAAAGGATCTCGAAAATCTGATCAAAGAAAAAGAATCGAAAATCGAAGCCATACAGCTTCCGGATACAGACGAAATCTCAAACCTGAAAAGCGCAGCAAAAGAGTGGACCAACCTGGAAAGCCAATTGGCAAAGTTGACAGAAGACTTCAATTCGCTCAGGCAGATGTCAACAAGCTTGGATACAGCTATTTTAGAGATCAAAAAACAGATTCCATCAGGATTTGACAGCCTTGGAAGTTGGATTGACTTCCAAAAAAAGCAAATCCAAAACCTTGAAAACGCCAAAGAAAAACTGCTCAGTAAAAAAGGTCTTGCCGCTCATGTCCATCTTTTGCAGGACGGGGAAGCGTGTCCGCTTTGTGGCGCAATTGAGCATCCCGACCCAATCACAGCTAGTCAGGAAGAAAGTGAGTGGAATGACGTCTCCAAGCAAATAGAGGGGGCAAAGGTGCTTTTGGAAAAAACCGTAAACCTATCCCAACAGCTTTCCGGGCAACAAATCCGTCAGGAAAATCACCTTCAAAACATTGCCGCCAAGGAAAAGGAACTTGCAGATTCCAAGCTACAATTGACATCCCTGATGGGGAGTCTGAAGTCAAAAAACATTAATTCGAAGGAAAGTCTTTCCAAGTTGATCGGAGATACCGATCTGGCTTTGAAGCACAAAGACCAACTCGCACAAGATGTTAAGGCATTCAGAAAAAGCCTAGAAGAAGGAAAAATCCTTTTGGAAAAAGAAGAACAGCAGCTCCGCGCCGCCGAGCAAAAGCAGGTAGCCTTGCACAGTACTGTTGCCGCCAAAAAGGATGAAATCAAAGACCCTGTATTCACCAAACCGTTTTTCGATAAGGGAACAGATACCATCGAAAATACAATTTTAAGTGTCCAAAAAGACATCGAAAAAACCATCCAAGACCTAGACGGTAAGCGGAAAGTCCTTCAGGAAACCCGAGCGAAGCAATCCACCAACCTCGCAAATCTCAAAACTTTTGGAGATCTGGTAGAGAAGACCATTGTCAAAATCACCGAGCTGGAAAGCCAATATGAAACACTGAAAAAGACACATGGATTTGAAAGTGAGTCCGATCTTCATGCCTTGTATCATCATTCCTTGGATGCCGACAAAACCGACGCGGAGATCCGCCAATATGAGGACAGGAGGCTTTTGGTCCAAAGCAATCTGGACAAACTCAAAGCAGAAGACGGTGTCTTGGACTTCAGCCAAGAAGCGTTTGAGCTCCTTTTGGGGGAATTGCAGGAGAAAAAATCAGCCTTGGAAGGTTTCAGAAAAGAACTGACCTTATTGGTTCAGGACATAGAAGACAGCAAAACCAAGCTGAACAGAAAACAAGAATTGGCAAAAGAATTCAGCGTTTTGGAAAACAGGGAATCCAACCTCAAAGAATTGGACAACCTGTTCAGGGGCAGCGGATTTGTCAAGTATGTGAGTACAATTTACCTCAAAGAACTATGCAATACAGCCAACCTGAGGTTTATAAAGCTCACAAAAAACAGCCTCAGTTTGGAAATTGACGACAACAACACTTTTTGGGTGGTGGATTACCTCAACGGCGGCAAGAAGCGATTACTCAAGACCCTTTCTGGCGGACAGACATTTCAGGCTTCCTTATGTCTTGCATTGGCTTTGGCAGAAAAAGTCAAATCCCTCAATCAAGCCGATCAGAGTTTCTTTTTCTTGGATGAAGGTTTTGGGGCTTTGGACAGAAATGCCCTGCGTGTGGTCTTCGAAACCCTCAAGTCACTCCGTCACGAAAACCGGATCGTCGGCATCATTTCCCATGTAGAAGAACTCCAACAGGAAATCGGTGTCTATGCCAAAATTGAACTCGATCCCGAAAAAGGAAGTCAGGTGGGGTATTCTTTTTAAAAGTTACAATG
>NZ_JAMFLG010000064.1 GCF_023502205.1 Aquiflexum sp. TKW24L
TCTCTTCAAGGTAGTGTAAGACCGTTGTCTTAGGGTAATTAAATATTGATTTTGATTTTCTCCCTTGCGGGCTGCAAAGATAAGTCAAAATTTTATTCTTCCAATAACTGATTTATAAAATTTTTGATCTTCTGAGGGAATGTTGCGGGTTCTTTCAGAAAGCTTTTGATTGAATTGAATCAGGCTGCCCGCGTTTGGGATTGCAAAAGTGCTAATCTTTTTTTCAAATACAAAAGCCATGATGAAAATAAATCCGATATCGTCCAAACCCTACTGAGAATCAGGGGGAAAAAATTTCTGACAGTTATCCAATATCAATATTTGAATGTAGGCAACCTCTTTTTTTGGCTTTTATCCCAAAGTTGATTCACAAAAGAATAGCGTAATGAAACCTCATGTGCTCCCCCTGAATTGCGCCAACCTAATTGTGAAAGGGTAAAATCATAGCTGTAACCCAAGTCAATCCCGCTTTGAAGAGAAAAGCCTATCAAAGCTATCAGAGCCTCATTATTTGGCAATCCCATTCTTGTAGGAAAACCACGATACCATAATCCAAGAATTATAGGGTCTACAAACAACTCCATCCCAAAATCCAATTGATCATACAGCCCTTGCCTTTTATAATTAAAGGCCAAAGACAGTGACCTCTCCTGTTGGGTATTGTTGAAATAATCATTGATAGCACCGGGCACCAAATCAAACTTGACCCCACCATGTGCAGAATACCTGATTGGCAAAACGTTTTTATCCAAATCCAAATAAGAAACATTGGGCTGTGTAAGGTGATGACCGGAAAGTCCCAACCAAAACCTAGGATTGTAATAGAACAATCCTGTATGCAAATCCGCAAAACTCCTTTGTCTCGCATCTGGCAAAGCCCCTCCTACACCTGGAAGGATCACTCCTTTGCTGATGTCTAATTGGGTACTTAAGACCACTTCATCAAAACTTGCCGAGCGGGTCGCATAACTTCCCTGAACTCCCATATGCAGAAAACTTGATTGACCAAGCCTTAGTCTGTAGGAATACAGCAATCCAACTTCTGTATTTTGGAGATTGGCAAGGCTTTCCCTACTGCCATTCACAATAAATCCTATCCCGCTATTTTTGCTTTCTATAAAATGATCTGCATAGGCTGAGAAAGCTACAAACGATTGATCAAGGGCCGGCCATTGATTTCTAAAATTAAATCCTACCCGGGTGATTTCAGAACTCCCCGCAAAAGCCGGATTGAGAAACAGGGGAGCTGCATAGAACTGGGAAAATTGGGTGTCCTGAGCATTAGAAATACCAATTGTAAAGAAAAAGAGAATTAGTAGAAACCCTTTTCCCATCATCTTATCAATAAAAATCTACCACTTTCTTCTACCGTTTCTCCATCTGTAGAAACCATTTTGACCCTGTAAACATAACTGCCACCGGGCATCAATTCCCCATTTACTTTCCCATCCCATCCTTCAGTATCCAAGTCATTTGTCCTGAAAAGCATATTTCCCCAAAGGTTGAATACAAGTATTTCCATCTGAGTTATTCCCCTGAGTTTGGGTCTGAAAAATCGGTTTTCTGCCAAGGTGGGTGTAAATCCGGTAGGAAACATTACCCTGAAACTTTTGGTGATTGAAATTTCCTTTGACATTGTAGCAACACAACCCAAATTGTCGGTAACAGTCAATACAACTTCAAACACTCCCTTTGTCCCAAATATATGACCGGGATTTTGCTCGTTAGAATTTGTTCCATCACCAAAATTCCAGGACCATTCGATCACTTCCTCCGGCGAAAGGTCTGTAAACTGAATCGGATCGTCAGGAAAAATCCCTCCCTCTTCATCACCTTTAACTCCCGTCCCTTCTACTTCGAAGTCAAAATTTGCCTTCAATAGCTCCTCTACGATGATCACCTCAAAAGGCACAGGTTCGGACCAGCAGGTCAAATCTCTATGCTTTACCCTTATCAAATAATCTCCCGATAGGGCGATTTGGGCCATTTGCTCATTTAGCAATAATTCTCCCGAAGGTGTCTCCAACTGGTATTCATAAAGCGAATCATCATGGCCTGAAATGAATTCCCGGATATCAAGCGTCATGCCCGGCTCGCATCCAACGACCGGATTGGTAATCACCAATGACGGAAATGGAGGATTGATCAAAGTAAAGACAGAGGATTCGGTGGGGCAACTTTTAGAGTTATAGGCAATAACTTTATATGAACCGGGGAGCATAGCGCTGATTTGAGGAAGGTCAGAGTTTGGAATCAAAATATCATCTCTGTACCATTCAAACTTGACATACACTTCCTCGCCGACAGCCTTTAATATAACCGGATCCCCTGCACAAAGTCTTACTTCATTTGTATTCTCTTCCACCCCTTCAGCAACAATGCTGACAGGTTCGGGGGATTCTTTGATCAAAAGCTTGATATAATTCCCTGAGGATGTTTTTCCATAATTATCAGTGATGGTATAATACACCTGAACAGTCTGGTCTGTGAACCCAATATTTGGGAAAAAAGTAAATTCTCCTCCAGTATCTGAAGCTCGGAATGTTCCCTGCGGCAAAACCAAAACCCGGTTTTCCGGTCGGCATCTTGCCTGAGTGCAGATGTCTCCCTCCTCAGCCTGAATGTCCTCGAGTGAGCCATAAAACTGCAAACACCTGATACTTGAATTTTCATTGGGGAGGGTAGCCTCCTCAGCAGTTATTTCATAGGTGTTTGCTTGACCTTCACAAGATGCTTTGTCATCAATATTGGTTCCCTCCGGATTTACAAGGCCGTCCTCATTGGATACTTCTACTATCAGGTTTCTGATTTCGTGAATGTTGTTTTGTCCACCTGTAGAAGCTGTAAATCCGATTTTAAGGTTTTTGGGAGCTGGGAAATTGTATGGCCTATCAAAAATGGTGACCATCCTAGGATTATTTGCTGCGGTGGAAACGAGCATTTTCACCGTCAAAAAATATCCATCCCCAAAAGGATCCGGCTGCAAATCCAAAAATACTTTCCGGTATCCAGGAAGGTTTGGGTTCGTAATCCGATTGGTACCTGGACCTCCTGAACTTATGGGAAACTGATCCGAAACCCGAAGACCATCATTTCCTGTTTCCATGGTCTTACGTCCTACGACAAAAGGATATCCGGAAAGGCCATTCCCAGGACCCCTGATTACTATTGAATTGGGAACCAAAGAGGCTCCGGTTCCAAAAAATCCTCCGTTCTTTCCTTCTTGGGTTGTACCGAAATTGCCATACTGGTCAAATCCAATACCAAGGTATGCTCTTGACAAACCTGATTGGCTTCCTCTTTGGGCATAACCCAATGACCCTCCAAAACCTCCCGGGAAAAAATTGGGCGTCTCTGCATCAAACAAAAATGCTACAATTCCATCCGCACCATTTCCGCCATAAATAAAGTATTCAAATTCGGCTTTGATGCCATAGGTAGATGAAAATGGTATGTCAATGTAGATATATCCGTTTTGTTCATTGACGGCGTCTGTAAGTCGAAGTGCGCCATCCACGATTCGGGCACTTCCACCAAATACCGTGGCGGATTGGGTATTGTTGTTGGTAAATTGCTCACAATAAGGAAACCCAACCTGCGCCCTGATTTCAGTTGTAAAGGATAGAACAAATAACAAGGCAGCAAAAAAATGTAATACGCTTGGGCTTAATGGGTCTGGATTTTTCAACTTTTCGTGAAATCTAAAGGAATTTCATTAATGGATTTGTAAAATACAGATTCCTTTAAAAAATAAAAAGGCTTCCCTGATGGAAGCCTTAAATTAAATTTTTATCTTAGAATCGTTTGCTTTCGATCAGGGCCTACTGATACCAGCTTGATCGGAACACCGAGTTCTTTTTCAAGCAAGTCCACATAGTTTCTCAATTCTTTTGGAAACTTCTCGTATTCATTGACCTCTGCCAAGGATGTAAACCATCCCGGAACTGTCAAGTAGACGGGTTTGACCTCGTCATTGTTCAGTTCATAAGTCAATCTATCGACTTTGGAACCATCAGCTAGCTCATAATGGGTACAGATTTTTATTTCTTCAAAGATATTGAGCACATCGGCTTTCATCATAAACAGTTGTGTCACCCCATTGATCATGATGGAATATTTCAACGCAGGCAAATCGATCCAACCGCATCGTCTTGGGCGACCTGTTGTAGATCCAAATTCATTGCCCTCTTTTCTCATTGCCTCGCCTGTTGCATCATGGAGTTCGGTGGGAAAGGGTCCGCTTCCTACCCTTGTGCAATAGGCTTTGAAGATCCCAAATACCTCCCCGATTTTGGATGGTGACACACCTAGTCCTGTACATGCCCCTGCTACCATGGTACTGCTAGAGGTGACAAATGGATAGCTTCCAAAATCAATGTCCAGCAAAGAACCCTGTGCTCCTTCTGCCAGTACTTTTTTGCCGGAGGCAAGGTAGTCATTGACTTCGTATTCACTGTCGACAAGGTTGAGTGTTCTGAAAAATGCTACTGCATCAAAAAATATTTTTTCCAATTCAGTCAATTGGCTGATATCAAATTCATAAAAAGAAAGAATGGTTTTATGCTTTTCGACAAGGGTAGCATACTTGTCGTCAAAATCTGCCGCTAAAATATCACCAACCCGTAGGGCAACTCTTCCGACTTTGTCCTGATACGTCGGCCCGATTCCTTTCAATGTAGAACCGATTTTCTTGTCGCCCTTAGATTTTTCATAAGCTGCATCCAGAAGCTTATGGGTAGGAATGATGATGGTAGCCTTTTTGGAAATAAAGAGGTTCTTCTTAAATGCAATATTGAATTTATGGAGTCCTTCAATCTCCTTTCTTAACACTACAGGATCCAAGACCACCCCATTTCCGATGATGTTAAGAATATTTTCTCTAAAAATTCCTGATGGTATTTGATGTAACACATGTTTGATTCCATCAAATTCCAAGGTATGACCGGCATTGGGACCGCCCTGAAACCTGGCGACCACATCATATTGCGGAGCCAATACATCTACCACCTTGCCTTTACCCTCATCTCCCCATTGCAGGCCTAAAAGAACATCCATTTTCATTTTAATCTTTGTGTGTAATATTAATAACTCAATTTGGCCGTGAAGTTTGTCATATCCACAAAAATTACCAAATAACTCAATCCTTTTTCTGTAACTATTCCAAAATTCTGTTTTAGGAGATGGCCGATTTTGCTTCAGCTATAGTTGGGAAAACAGTAAAAATATTATTGAGTTTGGTAATGATAAGCAGTTTTTGGACATGCTCTGAAGGAGATGTTAGGTAAACTTCACCCCCTGCATTTCTCATTTTGGTAAGCATGGTGATCAATAATCCAATGCCACTGGAACTGATGTATCTTACTTCGCTCAGGTCTACCACAAAGTATTTGATCTTTTCATTAACTGCATCAGAAACCATTTCCACCAACTTGGGCCCGACCTCGTCTCCGATCAAATCACCTGTCACATATAGAAAATGGGCTTTACCCTCTTTCTCAATCCTATAATTTAATTTCATATTATCGCTCTATTTTCGCAGTTTTCTTTTAGGCAAGTTCCGTACAAGATCAGGGAATGGTGAAGGACTTTGAAATTTAAAATTTCGCTGACCGTGTTTTGGATGTTTTGTATCCTAGGATCGCAAAACTCTAGCACTTTGTTGCATTCGATGCAAATCAAGTGGTCGTGCTGCTTGTAACCATAGGATTTTTCGAATTGGGCGATGTTTTTTCCAAACTGATGCTTGGTCACCAGATCGCATTCTTCCAACAAGTCTAAGGTATTGTAGACGGTGGCTCGGCTCACCCGGTAGTTTTTGTTTTTCATGCTGATGTAGAGTGATTCTACATCAAAGTGGCCGCCCCGTCCATAGATTTCTTCCAAAATGGCATATCTCTCGGGTGTCTTTCTAAGCTTTTTATTTTCCAGGTAGGCTGTAAATATTTTCTTTACCTCTTCGAAAAGGGTCTGATTTAAGGCCATGAATTTTAGGTTTTTGCAAATATAACTTATCTTATTTAGAAAAGATTCGAATAAGCAAGATAGAAATCAGTTGTTGATCTAAAAATCCTTGAAGTTGGATGTGGTGAAAATTTCAATTCATCGCCATTGACGAAAACTATTAGGAATGTATCGGACGGATTTAATTACAGAAGACTTGCTTGAAAATATTCAAAAAATGCAATTTCGATTTCTATAGGAATAATGATACGTTTTCTAGGAAATTGATCAAAAGTTAACGAATGGTGGGGGAGGGTATAACGGAAGGTGGGGGGAAGGTGGGAGGAAGGTGGGGGGAGACTGGGGGTAAAATGGCTGTTTTTAGAGATTTTTATTGCACTATTTTTGAGAAAATTAAACTTTATTGAGATAAGTGAAATTTAAATATTCCCAGAAATGGATCTGATTTTTACAAAATAGGGTGGTAAGAAAATGTTTTGAAGTGAAAGATTTTGTCTAGAATATTAAACCGAGATGAAAAGGTTGAAACCAAAGGAAATAAGCACAAAAGAAACAGTGATAACGGAGTTTTAACTCCGGTAGATTCAAACTTTCCTTTGCACCTTAACAACCACAGATCAAAAAGATGGACACAAATGATTGTGATTTAAACCACAAAAAAAGAGAACAAAAATTGGGGTGAAAATAAGTCGATCAAAGTTTGGGTTGGGAAAGTTTTTCGGATTTCTGTCTTAGCCTAAAAAGTTTTGAGGTTAAAGATTTTGCCTAGGATATTAAACCAAAGATGAAAACAAGAGAATAACCACAAAAGAACAAAGGAAACAAAGTTTTCACTTGGGTAGATTCAAATTTTTCTATTGCTTTTCGGCTGACTGTCTACGCTTTTTTTCTTTTTCAATTTCTCTTTTTTGTTTATCGACAAATTTTTTGCCGTAGATTTTTTCCAATTCATCCCAAGATACAAGTGGGATATGCTGGTCGTCTGATGGGATAAACAGGTTGCGGATATCACGGTCAAGTTCTCGGTCTGTGATGTTTGACATTTTTTTGGGGTCTAATATTGGCAATACGTTTAAATTCAGTTTAGAGAATGGCCTCTTTACAGATCGCGTGAAATCATATTGAAATCCTCAATCAAACCTTGTCACTTTGAGGATGCCTTCAACTTTGGTGAGGTTGGACATGAGCTTTTCTAGGTGCTGGGTGCTGTGGACATAAAGCTTGATCGAGCCTTCAAAAATCCCGCTGTCGGAATCTACAGTAATGGAGCGCATGTTGACTTTCAGTTCATTGGAGATTACCCTGGTGACATCATTGATCAGCCCTACCCTATCTGTACCTACGATCCTCAATCCTGCTAAAAACGCAATCTGCTGCTGGCTGGTCCAACGTGCTTTAATCACGCGGTTGCCATGGTTGGAGAGCAATTCCAAAGCATTGGGGCAGGAAGTTCTATGAATTTTGATGCCCTCATTGATGGTCACAAAACCGAAAACATCATCCCCGGGAATGGGATTGCAGCATTTGGCAAGGATATAGTCCACCAAATCCATGTCCTCGCCGATCAGCAACTGGTCATGGTCAGGACCCTTTAGGTTTTTAATTTCTTTGGTAAAGGAGCTTTCATCTTTTACTTTTTCGAAGGAGGCTTTGGTTTTTTGCTTTTTCTGATCTTTGAAGTCCTTAAAGCTTTTGATCGAAGTCGCATCGATGATCCCTTTGCCCACTTTATAGTAAAATTCATTGGGCGTTTTGGTCTCAAAATATGCTCTCAACTGCTCTACAACTTCTGAATTGAAATCCATTTTCATCTGCCGTAGTTTCCTTTGGACGATTTCTTTCCCATCCATGATGGTGGATTTCTTTTCCTCCCTGAGTGCGTCTTTGATTTTGGCCTTTGCCCTGGAAGTGACTACGGAATTGAGCCAGTCTTCTGTAGGTTTTTGTTTGTTAGAAGTGAGGATTTCTACCTGATCGCCATTTTTGAGTTTATGGTTAATTGAAACCAATTTTTGGTTGACCTTGGCCCCAATACATTTTGCTCCTACTTCGGAATGGATCTCAAAGGCAAAATCCAAAGCTGTGGCACCATTGGGCAGGACTTTTAATTCCCCTTTTGGTGTAAATACAAAAACTTCGTCATGGAAAAGATTGCCCCTAAAGTCATCCATAAACTCGATGGCCGAACCGTCATTCGATTCCAATAAGGACCGGACTTGGGTAATCCATTCGTCTAGGCCAGTTCCTTTATTTTGTGCGCTATCTTTTTCTTTGTATTTCCAGTGGGCTGCATAGCCTCTTTCCGCGATGTCATCCATCCTGACAGTACGGATCTGAACTTCCACCCATTGACCTGTCTGACTCATTACCGTGGTATGGAGTGATTCGTAGCCATTGGCTCTTGGAGTACTGATCCAATCCCTAAGCCTGTCAGGATTTGGTCTGTAAAAATCCGTCACAACGGAATAGACCTGCCAACAGTCGGCTTTTTCATTTTCGAGCTCGCTGTCGATGGTGATCCTTACAGCAAAAAGGTCATATACTTCCTCAAAAGGTATATTCTGCAATTTCATTTTATTGTAAATCGAAAAAACGGATTTCGGCCTTCCTTTGATGGTAAATCTAAAGCTCTGTGAAAGCAACTCCTCTTCTATCGGTCCAATAAAATTTTTGATGAATTTATTCCTTGAGAGCCTGGTTTCGTTGATTTTGTTGACTATAAAGAGGTAAGTCTCCGAATCTGTGAATTTCAGGTAGAGGTCTTCCAACTCCGATTTGATGGCATAAAGGCCCAAGCGGTGGGCAAGCGGTGCATAGAGATACATGGTTTCGGAGGCGATCTTCAACTGCTTGTGCCTAGGCATGCTGTCAAGCGTCCGCATGTTATTTAGCCGATCTGCCAATTTGATAAGGATCACACGGACGTCATCGGATAGCGTGAGGAGCATTTTCCTGAAATTCTCCGCTTGCTGAGAAGAGCCATATTCAAAAACACCGGAGATTTTGGTCAATCCATCTATGATCTGGGTGACTTTTGAACCAAATTCCCTTTCGATATCTTCCAGTTCCCAATCAGTATCTTCTACCACATCATGTAGCAAAGCCGATACAATACTAGTGGTCCCCAATCCTATCTCTTCAACACATATCAAAGCAACCTCCAAAGGATGGTAGATATAAGGTTCGCCGGATTTCCTGCGCATTTCCCTATGGGCATCATTGGAGACATTAAAAGCCTTCTTAATGATCTTTGCATCCCCCGGTTTGAGTACCGGTTTGGCCATTTTCAAAAGCTTTTTATATCTTTTTAAGATTTCCTTTCTTTCCTCTGCCAGGTCTATTTCTATCATATTATCGAAGCTAAAGCAATTCTTATTTCAAAACAACCCGTTCTTTAAGGTATTTAACAAAATTTGGGATGATTTGTATTCCAATTTTTGCAAGTTTAATTTTCCTTATTACCTTTGCAACCACAAATCGCGGATGTGGCGAAATTGGTAGACGCACTAGACTTAGGATCTAGCGCCGCGAGGCATGGGGGTTCGAGTCCCTCTATCCGCACGCTTCTTAACCCTCAATCAACTTTCCGGATTCGAACCTGAAAAAGGCCTTCGAAAAGAGAAATGGGATTGGGGGTTTTTAAATTCAATTCAAACCAAAATATAGCAAATTGGAAATCTCATTAGACAAGCACGCAGCAAATCAAGCTTCAGTTAAAATTAAATTAAATGAAGCAGATTATCAACCAAAGGTGGATGCGAAACTTAAAGATTATGTCAAAAAAGCCACTATCAAAGGCTTTAGACCAGGAAAAGCACCAATCACCATGGTAAAAAGGATGTATGGTACTTCGTTACTTGTGGACGAAATCAATAGCATACTGACTTCTTCTCTAAATGATTATCTGAAAGCACAGACTTTTAAGATTTTGGGAGATCCACTTCCGGTGATTGAAGAAGCTGCGAATATTGATTGGGATTCACAAAAAGAATTTGAATTCAAATATAAAATTGGTTTTGTGGATGATATCTCAGTCAATATCGAAGGCATAGATGCCGTCGCCTATAAGATGGAGATGGAAGAAAAGGAAGTGGATGATGCCATCCAAAACCTCCGTAGCCAATACGGTAAAATGACCAATCCTGAGGTAAGCCAAGAAAATGATTTCCTTTATGGAGACTTGAAATCTGAAGACGGATCATTTGAGAAAACTTTTTCAATGCCGCTTTCAGCTGTAGATGCGGGTTCTTTGAGCCAATTTATAGGATTGAAAAAAGGAGATGTGGTGACATTTGATCCAAAGACAGCGATCAAGGAAAACCTTGCAGCTTCCATCGGTGTCACCGAAGAAGAAGCTTCAAATCTTTCAGGCAACTATATTTTTACTGTCCAAAACATCAATAGAACGGAATTGGCAGAACTTGACCAAGAGTTTTTTGACAAACTATTTGGAGAAGGTCAGGTAGATTCTGAGGAATCTATGAGAAATAAGGTAAAGGAAATCCTTTCCGAAAATTACAACAAAGAGCTGAGGGTTTTTGGAGAGGAAAAAATCAAAGAAACACTTGTTGCCAAAGCCAACATCGATTTGCCGGAAGATTTCTTGAAAGAGTGGTTGCTTAGGGCAAACGAAGGAAAAGTAACTACCGAGCAGGTAGAGCAGGAATATCCAATCTACGCGAAGCAGCTAACCTGGACATTGATTTCAAACAAAATTGCAAAAGACAACGACATTCAGGCAGAGCATGCAGATGTCATCGAAAAAACCAAAGAAATGATCCGTCAGCAGTTTGCTTCATCAGGCATCGGGTCTTCAATGGAATCTAGCATGGACATGTTTGTCGACAATTACCTGAAAGGCAATGAAGGTCAAAACTATATGCAGATGCTGACTTCGGTACAGAATGAGAAAGTCCTTGATTTCGTGAGAGAAAAAGGAAATCTGAAAGAAGAAGTCATCAAAATTGACAAATTCAAGGAGTTGTTAGAAAACTAATTTTTGGATAAAAGCGTTATCAAAAAGTCCTTCTTTAAGGGCTTTTTTTATTTTTGTACAAGACTAAAACAGAGATTATGATAAACAAAGACGAATTCAGAAAGTATGCTGTTCACAGCAGGGGCATCAGCGGTAACGCTTTTGACCAATACAACACTTTTGTAGAAAGCATGACTAGGTCAGTTATCGAGGAAAGACCTACCAATTTCCGTGAGATTGACGTATTTTCAAGATTGATCATGGACAGGATTATCTTTTTGGGTACGCAGGTCGATGATTTTATTGCAAATATCATCACTGCCCAATTGCTGTTCTTGGAATCTACTGATCCTAAAAAAGACGTATTGCTTTACGTCAATAGCCCGGGGGGTTCTGTGACTGCAGGACTTGGCATTTATGACACCATGCAGTATATCAATCCGGACGTGGCGACTATCTGTACAGGAATTGCAGCTTCAATGGGAGCAGTATTGCTTGCAGGTGGTGCCAAAGACAAGCGGTCAGCATTGCAACATTCCAGGGTGATGATTCATCAGCCATCCGGAGGCATGCAGGGTCAGTCCAAGGACATGGAGATTTCTTTGAAGTTGATCCTTTCCATGAAGCAAGAATTGTATCAGATCTTAGCTGACCATTCCGGAAAATCTTTTGAGGAAATAGAAAAAGATTCTGACAGAGATTATTGGATGAAAGCACCAGAAGCCAAGGAATATGGCTTAATTGATGAAGTATTGATCAAAAAAACTAAATAATGGCACAAATTACCTGTTCATTTTGCGGAAGAAACAAGAAAGACGTAGATCTAATGGTCTCCGGGATTTCGGCGCACATCTGCAATTTCTGTATTGACCAGGCCTACCAGATTCTTGGCGAGGAAGACAAAAATAAAAAACCCGGCAAGAATGTCAAGGTCAAACTCAAGAAACCAAAAGAGCTTACTGAATTTCTCAACCAATATGTGATCGGTCAATATGAAGCCAAAAAAGTACTGACTGTAGCAGTATACAACCACTTCAAAAGGTTACTTCAAAAAGGTGAGGAAAATGACGATATCAGGATCGAAAAATCCAATATAATCATGGTGGGTGATACTGGAACAGGCAAAACCTATTTGGCCAAAACATTGGCTAAGGTCTTGGAAGTGCCCTTTTGTATTGCAGATGCCACTGTTCTTACAGAGGCAGGTTATGTGGGTGAAGATGTGGAAAGTATCTTGACGAGGTTGCTTCAGGCAGCTGACTACAATGTCGAATCGGCCGAAAAAGGTATCGTCTATATAGACGAAATCGACAAAATCGCCAGAAAATCAGATAACCCATCGATCACAAGAGATGTAAGTGGTGAAGGTGTACAACAAGCCTTGTTGAAGTTATTGGAAGGAACAGTAGTCAATGTGCCGCCACAAGGTGGAAGAAAACATCCTGACCAGAAAATGATTGCCGTCAATACTGAAAACATCCTTTTCATCTGTGGTGGGGCTTTTGACGGTATTGGAAGGCATATTGCCAAGAGACTGAATACCCAACCCATGGGATTTAATAAATATGTGGAAGACAGACAAGTAGACAGGACCAACCTGCTTCAATATGTCACCGCTCAGGATCTCAAATCTTTTGGTCTCATCCCTGAGTTGATCGGTAGGCTTCCTGTGGTAACCCATTTGGATCCTTTGGATAGAGATACGTTGAAGAGTATCTTGACCGAACCGAAAAACGCATTGACCAAGCAGTACAAAAAACTGATTGAAATGGAAGGTGTGAAGTTGGTTTTTGAGGAAAGCGGTATCGATTATATCGTGGAGAAAGCTGTGGAATATAATCTTGGTGCGAGGGGTTTGCGGTCAATCTGCGAAGCAATCATCACTGATGCGATGTATGAATTGCCTTCAGATGATTCGATCAAGGAATTGGTCATCGATGCCAAATATGCTCAGGAGCAGTTTGACAAGTCGAAGTTCAAAAAATTACAGGTTGCATAATACCTTGATCAGTTTTCAGTGATCAGTTTTAAAAACCGCAGAGGAACCCGAAAGGAACTTCTGCGGTTTTTTTATTTCAATTATTCATCCATCAGGTTTTCAAAATATTCATTTACAAAAGTCTTCTGGCCATGATGGAAAATATTAGTCACATTAAAGTTTATAATAATCCCTTTTGGGGCTTTTAGCAGTTTCATATAGGCCAATGTTTGGGCATGAAACAAAGGAATAACTTCTTGGACAGCTTTTATTTCAAGTACTAATGACTCCTCAATATAGAAATCAAAGGTAAGGTCTAAGTCCACGAACTCCCCTTTATAGTCAAAAGGCATTTTAACTTGTTCTCTAAATTTTATCCCTCTTAGTGTTAACTCCCTGGCTAGACATTTTTGATATACTTTTTCAAGCAATCCGGGTCCCAAAATCCTATGAACTTCAATTGCAGCCCCAATTACATTGTAGCTTAACTTATCAAGTTGTTTTTTGGTCATATCCATTTGGGCTGGGGTTAAATCAAATTTGAACAATTTCATAATTTGTAAAATTCACAACAAAAAACATAGTGAGTGGAAAAATTATTACCATATAGCCCATATAGAACACATAGTT
>NZ_JAMFLG010000065.1 GCF_023502205.1 Aquiflexum sp. TKW24L
AAGGGCTTGGTTGAAACCATTCCACATGATAACGATGGGCTTCACCCATCGCTAGGATATTTCGCACTTTCAGTGCTGATATTTCCAAACCGTATGAAACCAACGGCGTCGAATTATCCCATAGTGCCTGCCTGCCGGAAGCAGGGTCAAATATTGGTAGCCCCGAGTAATCCCGCTATCGGGAGCACCCGGGGCCATTCAAGATTTGACCTCGTTGGGGTCTTTTCTCCTCTTAAATATTTCCTCCGTGCTCTCAGTGTCCTATGTGGCAAAAAATCAAATCCAATTTGCGCACTTCGCAAAACCTTGGCGACCATTGCGGTAAAATTTTATGGAATGTTTGTGGGGATACAAACATTGGCAAATCCGGCTTCTGGAGAAGCAGGATAACGGGATGATAGATTTCTCTCTACGTTCGAAATGACAAGGTGAAGTTTTTTCCCTTTTCAAACCTTGTTTTTAATTCTTCCCATTCTCTGTGTCCTCCGAGAACCGTGGTAAAAAAATCAAAACCAATTTGCGCACTTCGCGAAACCTTGGCGACCATTGCGGTTTAAAAAATTTAGGAAAGGGTAAAAATCAGCTTACTTAAACTTATACCCCACATTAAAAACGATACCGTAGTCAAAATTGGTGTTGCTTCCTGCGAGGGCCTGATTGTCATAACTGGCGTAGAACTGAAGCCCCAGATCCAGGTTATTGATCACTTCCCAATTGACCCTCGTCTCCCCGTCAAATCTTTTTCTTCCATCCTGTTTCAAACCAAAGAATGCTTTAGGAAAAACTGTAAAGGAAAGGTTGGGTGCAGCATAATGGAAATAATCCAACTTGAATTGGAGTGGAATCTCATAAAGATTACCTGATGAATTACCCTCTAAACTCTTTTCTTGGTTGATTACAAATCCCGAAATCAACGTTCCCTGAAGGTTGGGTCTAAATAAAAACCTTCGGCCAAACCCAACCACCTGTTGGATACGGCTTGCCAATCCCAACTCTATATTTCTCTGGTAATTTAGCCCCAAGCCGGCCACAAGCACGGTATTGAGGTTGTAGTAACCACCCAAGCCCACGGATTCACGGTCCCTTGTTTTTACGCTCTGGTTATTGGTATAAATAAAGGACCCCACAAACTCTACCTGGTATTTTTGCTCTGTAAAATTTAAATTCCAATCAATATTGGTCCTGCCGATATCACTCGATTTGGTATAGGAATAGCCGAGGGCAATAGTTCCCTTGATTTTTTTGATGAATTTTTTTTCCAAAGAAACCAGGTTGAAAATATTTACAATGGGATAGGTCTTTGACACCACCCCGTCATCCACAATCACCTCTCCATAATTCGGGGAAGGTTTCAAAACGCCATAATAAACGGCTTGATCTATGGTCTGAATCCGGTAGGTGGCCATACCTGCCTTGATGGTTTTGATTTTGTGGTACTTTACATTTTGGACAGAAAGGTCCATGTCATCAAATTGGATAATGCCGAGACTGATGCTGTTCAGTTTCCCGATCATGATCTGCCCATTTCGGAGAAAAAGTGTATCTTTTTCTTGCGCCACTACCCTGAAGGTGAGGAAGAACAGTTGACAACAGATAAAAACTAAAAAAAACCTCCAATTCATTTTTTAAATTATAAATTAATTCATTCAAATAAAGTTGATTTAAAATTAATTTACCGAAAATTGGAAAGGAATTTTCCCTTAGATAATATCGTGATTTCACGGTGAATTAAAACCAAAAGCCATGAACAGACGCACATTCTCCAAAGTGACATCTCTGTCCATTTTAGGATCAGGACTTTTAGCTGCTTTTCCCTCAAACGGATCTGATTTCAAAGCCAAAAGTAAACTTCGGCTAGGAGGACCTTTATTTGAAAAATATGATTCACCTGACACTTGGGTGACAGCAGTAAAAAATACCGGTTACCGAGCGGCATATTGTCCGGTAAGTCTTCAGGCAGACAAAAATGAAATCAAGGCTTACAAAAAAGCGGCTGATAAGGGTGACATCCTCATTTCGGAAGTTGGGGCATGGTCCAACCCAATCAGCCCTGATAAGAAAACAGCCAAAGAAGCCTTTGAAAAATGTGTGGCATCACTGGAACTTGCAGATCAGATCGAAGCCAAATGCTGCGTCAACATTGCTGGGTCAAAAAATGTAACAGACTGGAAGGGGCCTCATATGGAAAACTTTTCGGAGGATACCTTTGACCAAATCGTAGAGACCACGAGGAAAATCATCGATGAGGTCAAACCAAAAAACACTTTTTACACTTTAGAAGCCATGCCTTGGGTCTTCCCAGAGTCAGCGGATGCTTATTTAAGGCTAATCAAAGCAATAGACCGAAAAGCTTTTGCAGTCCACCTTGACCCAGTAAATATGGTCGTCAGTCCTGCTGTCTTCTACCGCAACGGTGACCTGATCAAAGACTGTTTCAAAAAACTTGGCGCCAATATCAAGAGTTGCCATGCCAAAGACCTAATTCTCAAAGAGCCAACTGATATGCCTCAATTTGCCGAAATCAGACCGGGACTTGGACAAATGGATTATCGGGTTTTTCTTACAGAAATGAAAAAATTTCCCGAGGTCCCGCTGATGATGGAACACCTGCAAACTGCTGAAGAATACCGCGCCGGTGCGGAGTATATTTGGAAGGTGGAAGCTGAAGTCAAATGAAGTGACATGCCAATGCGTGAAAATGCCTTCCAAAGTCAAAATGAGTTATTTATTTGGGGTAGTAGGTTGAAGAAATCTACTATTCCAACATTTTCAATTTCCTGACTAGCAATTGGTTTTCTTCTTGAAGCTTTTCAATTTTAGCCAATAATCCAACTACCACATCAATTCCCTCCGGACTGAGATCCAAGTCCTTGTAAAGCCTGACGATCTGTTCCAATCGGGAAAGTGTATCATCTTCCAGGTAATAATCGGCTTCTTGTTGGACGATTTTCACCAAACCAAGTTCTTGGAAGGTAAAAATCAACCTGGATTCTATCCCATGGTATTGGCAAAAAGCCTGAATGCTAATGTAGTTAGTTGTCTCCATGGTTTCTGAGTTTGGATAATTGTTCAAAAAGCGCTTTTTCGGCTGCAGAGATGGTTTTTGGGATTTCTATCTTGTAGGTGACATAGAGGTCACCAAATTTGCCTTCTTCTTTGTAAACAGGAAAGCCTTTGCCCTTGAGCCTGACTTTGGTGTCGCTTTGGGTTCCAGGGCTGAGTTTGAGTTTGACTTTCCCATCCATCGTGGGAACCATGATTTCACCTCCCAAAATCGCGGAATACAAGTCTATATTGACTTTGGCATACAAATCATTCCCTTCCCTCACAAAGTCAGTATCGTTTTTGATCACAAACTGGATAAAGAGATCGCCTTTAGGTCCGCCGTTCATCCCTTCTCCGCCGTAGCCTCGGATCTTGATAGTCTGCCCATCCTCTACTCCCGCCGGGATGGTCAATCGGATATTTTTCCCGTCCACAGTCAAGGTTTGTTTTTGACTTTGGTAGACATCCGAGAGCTTGAGGTGGAGTTCAGATTTGTAATCCGCTCCTTTGTATTTTACATTTTCCCTGCCCGAACTTTGAGACCTGCCGCCTCCTCCAAACATAGAACTGAAAAAATCTGAAAAGTCCTCTTCCGTGTAATGTCCCGAATATGCCCTATTACTACTCTGACCCTTAGGCCGTGACTGTCCTTGTCCGGCTTTTTCAAACTCCTCGGCATGCTTCCAATCCTTTCCGTATTGGTCGTATTTTTTCCTTTTCTCAGGATCGCTCAGGACTTCATTGGCTTCGTTGACTTGTTTGAACTTACCTTCCGCACTTTTGTCATTGGGATTGAGGTCCGGATGGTATTTCCGGGCGAGCTTCCGGTATGCCTTTTTGATATCATCGGGTGAAGCTTTTTTATCTATTTCTAAAATTTTATAGTAGTCTATAAATTCCATTTGGCTCCAATTTTACTTTGAATTTACCTTTAAAACCCCAAAAATTCTATTCAGAAATCTCTTCATTTTAGCCAATCAAACACCATATTCCTTAAAAAATTTATCTTCTGCGTCTACCGTACCTATGAGGATGATTTCAGCATCTTGAGGTAATAGCGAAGAAGGGTCAGGATTAACTTCCAATGAATCCTTTGTTTTGATGGCAATGATGGTACAGCCTGTCTCCTTCCTGATACTTGTTTCGGCTATGGACTGACCGACGAGTTGGGCAGGAACTCTAACCTTCAGTAAGTCTAATCCTTCAGCCACCATCAGGGTATCACTCTTTTTGAGCAGGTTCAATATCGCATTCGCACCCATAGAGGCATAAGACAATACAAAATCTGCACCTGCCCTGTGCATGGTTGCGAGGTTCCTCTCCAATGTAGCACGGGTAATGACTTGGATATCCGGTCTGAGTTTTCTGCAGTAAATCGTCAGATAGACATTGACATCATCTTCATGAGTAGAAACAATCACGCAAGGTGCAGTTTCAATTCCTGCTTTTTCGAGTATATCATAATCTCCGGCATCTCCGAGGATATATTTTTCAGAATCTTTCACCCGACTTGGAAGTTTTTCAATTATCCTATAGTCTAGTCCTCTTGCGGCCAAGGCATTCCCTGTAGCCCTTCCGACTCTTCCTCCACCAAGAATTACCAGTGGAGCGGCAATTTTTTGCTTGACAGCATACTTTTTATTGTAAGCCTGGATTTGCACCTCTGTACCTGCCAAGACCAAAACTGTCGATTCCGAAATAAGCGTTTCCAGTTGGGAGGCTTGGAATTTTCCTCTTTCCCAAACTCCTAGCACGCTCACGCCGACATTTTCCCGGAGTTTGCTTTCACCTATTGTTTTACCTACCAAAGAAGACCCTGACACAGAAGCTTCCGCAATATTTAATTCCTCAAATTTACCAATAACTTGTGCTGCCGCATCTCCTCCGCTAGCTCTTCTTGCCAAAAACAAACCCATGTTTTCTCCCAGCCTTAGTACATGGTTAGCTCCTGCCAAGCGCAGGATATCTTCCGATGCTTCCTCATTGCAGGTCGCAATGATCGGGACAGTTTCGCTGATCCCCCGTACGGTGAATGCGACACTTGTATTGACAATATCTTTGGAAGTTGTGGCTACCAATGCGGCATGTTGGACATTAAGTTTTACATAAGTCTGGGGATCCTCCAAATCTCCAAGCATCACATTGATATTCAATTCCCTCAACCGCAACCCCTCAGTAAAATCCTGTACCAATACCACATAGGGGAACTGGATTCTATTGAGTTTTTTGATCAAGGCTTCTGTCACAGGGTCAAACTGGGTCAATATCACATGTCCTTTGAAATCTTCCGGCAAATGCTTAGGCACTCTGGATTGCTCCTGGGCCTTCATCCAAGGGGCATAAAAAAAATTGATAAAAGTAAAGGGGAAGAGAATCAACAAAAACAGCATCCCGGTGATCAATACCACAATACTGAAAAACCGACCCCAATCACTCGTGAAAGTAATGTCTCCAAATCCCAATGTGGACATCACTGTCAGCGTCCAATAAAATCCTGTGACCCATGAAAAGTCCCGGCCCTCCCGCAGCATCAGCAAATGGAAGATAATGGTAAAGGCAAGCACTATACACAAAAGAACAAATGACAGTTTTAGCAACAGTTTTAAATTGCGCCTATCAGGTTTATTTTTGATCAGGTAACTGACCTGGGTAAATAATATTTTCATCTTAAAGGAAAGTTCACCAATACGAGGATAACATGCAAGAAATTTGAATCAGCATTCCTATTTATGATTACGACATCAAATGGAATATATCTTTTTCAAACCCACTAAACACTAATCAAATTATTTAAGCAAAGGAACAATAGTATACAAAAAGTGTGCTTTTATTTTCTTTATTCGTTTTATAAAAATTACCTCTTTCATAAAATCCATGGCAAAACCAAAAAAGAGGGTTGCTGATATAATTTGTAATATTTGGCACAAAAGGAGATTTTCAAATCCTGTACTTTTATATTCTCGAAAATCGCCAAATTTCTTTTATGCAATTTTAGGCGGATTTGATTTCCGAAAACACTAAATTTCGTACTTGATTTTGAAAATCATGACAAAAAATTTCCTTTTTGGTTTCACTTTCACAAAAAGCGCTTTGCAGCCTATTTTGTTGGGGGTATTTCTGATGATAGGATTTCATTTTGTCCATTTTTCCAATTTCGGCAAAGCTGATTATGAAGCTACTTTTTATGAAATAAGCAATACCAAAGTTTCTACCCCTTGTCCTACTTTCGAATTTCTTCAACTTGCCGACCTCATTACATTTGAAAAAGAAGAGAAAGAAGAGAAATCCGAATCTGAATCCAGTATAGATTTTGCTTTAAATAGTGGAAAAACATTGTTTGCTGCCCGATATTTTCGGATTTCTGGCGCTGCAAACCAGTCTTTAAAAATCCCTTCCATTGAAGGTAAATCCCCGCTATATATTTTATTCCATAGTCTTAGAGTTCATTTAGCATAATTTTTTGCCTTAAATAAGGCCATATTATCTGGCGCAAATTTATCTCCGCCCAATCTTCCCATAAATTTCATCCTTCTAAAATTAGAAAAATGACGCCACACGTGTCATCTGACCTTCAGCATATATTGCATGAGCTCGGTCATTTCCTGCCTGCGCAATCCCCATTAAAGGACTTTGTTCACCATAATACCCTCCATGCTTTTCAGCATCTTCCCTTCCATGAGGCGCTTCAGACTACAGCGGAAAATTTTGGCTACAAAACTTACCTCTCCGTGGAATCTTTCAGGGACTTGTATGCCAAAAACAAAATTAATGAGGATATTCTGGACCGGGTGATCCTTTCTCACAAAGGTCCGAAAGAAGCTGCCAAATGGAAGGATGTCCTGCTCCACAAAAAATATAAAAATCAGCCGGAAGCCATTGTGGGCAGGTTGCGAATAGTTTGGAAAAACCACCACCATGTCAACCTAGACAAGGAAACACACACAACGCTGTTCCGGATGCTGGGAAGTTACCTAGATCAAGGCATCGCGATTTGGAAATTCCCGGTTCCTTCCAAAGGTTTTGTAGCTGCCGTCCGAAATCTCGAATCCAACAGTTTTTCCAGTCTTTTTAAATCCCAACGGGCCAAAAATTTCCTCCTCGACCCCAAAACCAAGCTAGAAGACCTTCTCGACATTTTGGTTGGAAGCAAAGTATACTTCAGACAATATCTCTTTGACCAGCAATTTGCCCATCCGGGTTGGTCGGGCATGGTAGCGGTACTGGAACATCAACCTCAGAGCTTGTTGGACAAAAAAACAATCAGTCTCCATGACCTGATTTTCATAGAGTGCCTCTTGGAGATTGATGCCCTTGACAGAAGACTGGGAGACAATTGGGATCCATTGGCCAAATACCTGCCTGAGTACCTCCTTCCGATTTTGACTAAAACAGAAGAAAAGGAATACTACGAAGTTCTCAAACTTTGGCAGGAAGCTTTTGAATGGACTTATTTTGACCAAGTCATCCGGGGACTTCAACTTAGCCATGAGCAGGATTTGAAAAAGGGAGAAACCTCATTTCAGGCTGTATTTTGTATAGACGACAGGTGCTGTTCCATCAGGAGGTATATCGAGCGTTTTGCTCCTGATTGTCAGACATTTGGTACTGCGGGTTTTTTCAATATCCCCTTTTTCTTCCAGCCCGAGCACAGCAAGTTCATGACCAAAGTATGTCCTGCACCGGTCACCCCTATCCATGTCATCCGTGAATCGGAGGCAAAACTCAGGCATGAAAAAGATTCCCATTTCAGCAAGCACACCAAGGGAATATTCGGTGGTTGGGCGATCTCTCAGACGATGGGATTTCTATCAGCAGCCAAAATGGCCAAAAACATCTTCCGCCCCGGGCCTACTCCTGCTATGGTTTCATCCTTCAGCCATATGGATCCAAATGGAAAACTGAGTATCGAATGTAAATCTCCTGACCAAAAATACCATGGCCTTCAGGTAGGATTTACTTTGGAAGAAATGACCAACAGCTTAGAAGGATTGCTCAAAGGCATAGGACTGGTCAAGGACTTCGCTCCCTTGGTGTACATCTTTGGTCATGGTGCGAGCTCGGTCAACAATACCCACTATGCCGGCTATGACTGTGGCGCATGTAGCGGCCGAGCAGGTTCGGTCAATGCCCGGGTTGGTGCTTACTTTGGCAACCATCCCGAAGTCAGAAAAGGTCTGGAAGAAAGAGGGATTTCGATCCCTACCACAACACAATTTGTGGGTGGATTGCATGACACGACTAGGGATGAGATGGAGTTTTATGACCTTGATGTATTGACTCAGGACAATGTGCTCCGTCACCAGAATAACCTTCAGACTTTTGGAATCGCTTTGGACTACAATGCCAAAGAGAGATCGAGAAGATTTGATACCATAGACTCAAGTCAGGAAGCTGCAAAGGTCCATGAAAAAGTCAAGCTGAGGGCTTTGTCATTATTTGAGCCACGGCCTGAATGGAACCATGCGACCAATGCCCTGTGCGTGATCGGGAAAAGGGAAAACAACAAGCACTTGTTTTTGGACAAAAGAGCCTTCCTCAATTCCTATGACTACGGCATCGATCCTGAAGGAAATTACTTGTTGAATATCGTCAAAGCCGTTGCTCCAGTCTGCGGAGGCATCAATCTCGAATATTATTTCTCAAGTGTGGACAATCAGCGGCTGGGTGCAGGCAGCAAACTCCCCCACAATGTCATGGGCCTGATAGGAGTGGCAAATGGGTTGGACGGCGACCTGAGACCGGGATTACCCAAGCAGATGGTCAACATCCATGATCCGCTGCGCATCCTGATCACAGTCGAGCATTTTCCGGATATAGTGCTCAAAACAATCAAAACCCATGACACAACCTACGAATGGTTTGCCAACGAATGGGTGAGATTGGTGGCCATTCATCCTAAAACCAAAGAAGCATTCCTTTTTAAAGGAGGTAAGTTTATTTCTTATCAACCACTTGCAAGGCAGATTGAAAAGATTCAAAATCTGGATGAGCTCTTGGTATCAACTTCCGAAAATCTACCTGTCTACCTGCTGAGCTAATCATGGAAAACCAAATCATCATCAGCAGCTTTGTAATCATTCCATTGGTTGGATTTCTGTTGTCCCTACTGATCTCGGAAAAAAATGAAGTCATGCTTTCCCGGATGGCATTCTTCACCATCAGTCTACAGCTAGCTTCTATTTTAGCATATATCGGTTATTGGATTATCATCCTCCGAGGGAAGCCCGTCAATATCTCTGAATTTGCCTTATACAGCCATCATGACTACGAGTTTTTGATCGACTTCTATTTTGACAAAGTTACAGCGGTATATCTCTTTGTGGGGGCATTTGTCACCTTTCTCATCACAAGGTATAGCAAATATTACCTGCACCTGGAAGAAGGATACAAGCGCTTCTTCAACTCCATCCTTTTCTTTTACCTCGCTTACAACCTGACAGTTCTTGCAGGAAACTTCGAGACATTGTTTATCGGATGGGAGATGTTGGGTATATCCTCATTCCTGTTGATTGCCTTTTACCGCAACAGGTACTTGCCGGTCAGGAATGCTGTAAAGGTGTTTTCGATTTACCGGATCGGGGACATTGGGATCATCCTCGCCATGTGGGCAAGCCATCATCTCTGGCATGAAAACATCACCTTTCTGAAACTGAACAACGAACAATTTGTCATCGAACACCTCTCCCAACATGGAGGAATAGGCTTATTTATTGCTCTTGGAATCCTCGTGGCAGCTGCCGCAAAGTCTGCACAACTTCCGTTTTCTTCCTGGTTGCCAAGGGCAATGGAGGGTCCGACGCCATCGAGTGCCATCTTCTACGGATCGCTTTCGGTTCACTTTGGTGTCTTCCTTTTGCTCAGGACATTTCCCTTTTGGGAGAATCAAGTTACAGCGAGGATTCTGATAGGGCTGCTTGGGTTAGTCACCACTTTGGTGGCTTATCCTATTGCACGCGTGCAGTCTTCCATCAAGTCCCAGATTGCTTATGCTTCCATTGCACAGATCGGGATCATGTTTATTGAAGTCGCTTTGGGACTGCAGGTATTGGCCTTGATCCACTTTGCAGGCAATGCCTTCCTCAGAACTTATCAGCTTTTAGTCTCGCCATCCGTAGTGGCATACATGATCAGGGACCAGTTTTACCATTTCAAACCTAAGGAGGTTACAGTAGAAGATACCTTTCCAAAACGTCTGGAATACAGCCTTTTTATCCTGTCACTTAAGGAATGGAACCTGGATGTTTTTATGAATAAATGGGTGTTTTCGCTGATCAAAAAGATCGGAGGTAAATTGGATTTTCTGACTCCAAAAAATCTCCTTATTTATTTCTTACCCGCGTATGGCATCGGGCTGTTCCTCTATTTCCACCAGGAATACTTGACTGAAGGAATTCAGGAATTCATCCCCGGAACTTTTGCCTTCATCGGAATGATGATGGTATTCAAGGCATTTTCGGAGCGGAAATATCCAAGACTGGCATGGATGCTCGTCATGGCAAACCATTTCTGGATTGCACTTGCCATTTCCTTCAACGAGACCTTTGATTACAAACAGATATTAATCTATCTCAGTGGAGTGATTGTATTCGGGGTTTTGGGATATGGGATATTGGAATATCTAAGGAGAAAAGAGCCCGGATTCTTTGACCTCAATCAATATTATGGTCATGTCTATGAATACAGAATTCAGGCATTGGTATTTCTGATTGCCACTTTGGGGTTGATGGCCTTTCCCATCTCACCCACCTTCATCGGGGTGGATTTGATCTTCAGCCATATCCGGGAGGACCAATACCTGCTCGCCTTCTTCGACTCTGCGAGTTTTATCATCGGCGGCATTGCCCTTATCCGGATTTATTCCCGCCTATTCCTAGGCCCTCACATTAAAAATTACCACGAAAAAGCACTCAAATCTTCTTAGGCCGCTACCATGAAAACTTTCAAATTTCAAACCCCCTTGACTGGCATCGCTGGTCTCAAACAAAACTGGAGGGCAGACCTGACTTCCGGGTTTCTTGTATTCCTGATTGCACTTCCCCTTTGTCTAGGGGTATCTATGGCATCAGGATTTCCTCCTGTAGCCGGTATTTTCACGGCAATTATTGGTGGCACGGTGGTCACCTTCCTTGGCGGTTCGCAACTGACCATCAAAGGTCCGGCAGCTGGCTTGATTATCATTGCACTCGGCGCAGTAACAGAACTCGGACAGGGTGATCCGATGCTCGGATATAAACTAACACTTGCCGTAGTTGTGGCATCCGGGATCTTGCAGGTTATATTTGGATGGATAAAATCAGGAGTTTTGGCTGATTTTTTCCCTTCGGCAGCAGTCCACGGAATGTTGGCTGCGATAGGGATTATCATTATCGCCAAGCAATTGTTTACCATGATCGGTGTCAAAACCGATTCAAGTGAAACTCTGGAGCTTTTTGCAGAACTTCCCCACGCATTTACTGAACTCAATCCCGAAATTGCCTTGATCGGATTTATCAGTTTGTTGATCTTGTTTACATTCCCATTGATCAAAAATAAATACCTCAGGATGGTACCTGCCCCTTTGTTGGTCATCCTGATTGCGATTCCGATCGGAAGGTATTTTGACCTGGAGCATGAGCACAGTTACCTGTTTTTGGATGGACATGAATACACCATCGGGCCAAAATTCCTCGTGACATTGCCCAACAACCTGCTTTCTGCTGTCACTTTCCCTGATTTCTCCCAATTATTTTCAATGGTGTCAATCAAGTACATCATCATGTTTGCCTTGGTGGGAAGTTTAGAATCCTTATTGAGTTCCAAGGCCATAGATGGATTAGATCCCTTCAAAAGAAAATCCAATATGAACAAAGACTTAGTGGGAGTAGGTATTGGAAATACCCTTGCAGGCTTTATCGGGGGACTTCCGATGATCTCTGAAATCGTCAGGAGTTCGGCGAATGTCAATAACGGGGGCAAAACCTCATGGGCGAACTTCTTTCACGGAGGCTTCCTCTTGATCTTTGTGGCCTTTTTCCCCATGCTGATCCACCAAATTCCCTTAGCGGCTTTGGCTGCTATGCTAGTCTATACCGGATTCAAATTGGCTTCTCCACAATCTTTCTACAGTACTTACAAAATAGGAAAAGAGCAACTTGCCATCTTCCTTATCACCATCATATTTACTTTGGCAACAGATTTATTGATCGGAATCGGAGTGGGTATCCTGACCAAAATCATCATCCATCTGATCAATGGACTTCCCATCAAATACATATTCAAGCCCTTGTTTACCGTGACTGTCAATGAGGAGGTTTACACTGTAGATGTATTTCATTCTGCGGTTTTCAGTAATTACATCAAACTGAAAAAATCATTAGATGCACTACCAAGGGAAAAGACCATCCGAATTGACTTCAGCAATGCCAACATGATCGACCACACTGTCTTAGAAAATCTCCATCACTACCAACATGACTACGAACATGAAGGTGGTCATTTTGAATTATGTGGGATGGGCCATTTGCAGAAAAATTCAGACCACCACTTGTCAGGAAGGAAACTTAAATTAAGAAAACCCCATGATAAGGCTGCATACTGATCAGGGGAGAAGTATCGCAAAGGAGGTATTTTTACCTTTGAGAACGCAGAGAACCTAGGTAAAATGAGGAATTATGAATGAAGCTAAAGTCCTACATTCCGACAATGTGTGTGCCTCTTCAAAGTTTCCGGGTTATCCTGCTTCTCCAGAAGCAGGATATTTTCTTTTGCCCCAATTGACACGATGGTATCGTAATGGGAGGGGCTCCGTTATCCTGCTTCTCCAGAAGCTGAATATTTCATTTACCGAATGGTTACCTGCGAGGACCCCGGGGGCACAGAGATAAAAAAGAATGATGAATGAAGCTAAAGTCTTGTATATCGGCAATGTTTATTTCCTCATTTTAAATTTTTCATTTCTTTTGGCTAAAGCCTAGAATGCGGATTGTTTTCCTAGAACCACCAGCTAAAGCAGGTGGCAATTAAAACAAAAGACAGGCCGCTACTATATTTCTGTTATCCTGCTTCTCCAGAAGCTGGATATTTCAAAATTCCATGGTTTGAATTTCCCTATTTTTGGCGGAAACCTTAATTCCCGATTTGAATTTCCTCGGCCAAAAACCGGAATCTTCTTATTCTTCTTGTCCCCGAGTTTCTCCCGATAGCTCGGGATCACTCGGGGCTACCCATATTTGACCACTACGTGGTCGGTCGCCGCCAATGTTTGTGTCTCCACAAACATCATCATTCTAAATTATCCCTTCTCCTCCTTTTC
>NZ_JAMFLG010000066.1 GCF_023502205.1 Aquiflexum sp. TKW24L
ATATTGATTGATATTGCTTATAAATCAGATATTTAATTGATTTTTAAAGTCTCTTTAAGTAAATTTATTCCTATGAAAGTTACTGTAATCTTGCGTGACGAATTGATCAAAGAAGCTTTGGAATATACCAAAGCAGAGACCATTACAGAAGCTTTGAAAATCGCTTTAAAAGGATACATCTCAAACCAAAAGCTTAAAAAAATGAGCCTTTCTATCCTCCAAGAGCCACTTGAATTCAAATACTCGGCAAAAGAACTGCGTGAGAAAAACAACTTGAGAGAGTTGTAGCATTTAGTACGTCTGATTGAAAACACAATCACAGACCCGAATAGAAAATTTTTTAATTGTCAGGATTTTAGTGATCCATTACGGATCCACAGGCCTTGGTGTCACTGGTTGGGTCAAAACCCTACAGCCTTAATCACCTTATGAAATTTTGAACCCCATACTTAGTCAAAAAAATCCAGTGGCACACTTGAATAAATAATGTTCTTCTTTTTATAGGCTTCTTTTGAGAAAAAAGCCATATCCTCCGCAACAATGGAAGATGCATCAAATTGATTTCCTTGGCAATCCATTAAGTAAAACATCAACCCTCCTCCAACTTTACTCATGAAATTTGTATAAAAGACGCTGTTATTTTCATGTTTGACCAAGGAAACAAAACCAATATAACTTCCTTTATGTGCCTTAGTTAACCTATCCTCCTCTGCCTTGCGAAGCATTTCACTAAACCAATCCATTGAAGCCTGTCCGCAAGAGTCTTGGGCTCTTTGTAATGCCTTATCAACATCCAGAACATCCGTTTCCCAATCCTCTTTACTTATACAGCCTACACCTAATAAAAGTGTAATTAGAAAATAAATTATTTTTTTCATAGCCTCTTTTTCGGTTTAATTTTTTCTCAAATATTTTCAATTCTGAAAACTAAATATATCAAAAAAAAAAATGACAATGCAATTATTGAATCTCCTAAATACTAAAATCAAAATCCCCTTGGATTTGATTCCAAGGGGATTTTTGATGTTCAATAAGGTCTAGGATTTTTACTTCACCACACCCAATTCCTTCCCTACTTCTATAAAAGCAGCAATGGCCTGATCCAAATGTTCCCTTTCATGACCGGCAGAAATCTGCACCCTAATCCTTGCCTGACCTTTTGGTACCACAGGAAAATAAAATCCGATAACATATATTCCTTTCTCCAAAAGCTTCTCGGCCATCTTTTGGGACAGCACCGCATCATACAGCATGATCGGGACGATGGCATGTTCGCCTGGCTTGATATCAAAACCTGCCGCTGTCATCTTTTCCCTGAAGTATTTGGTGTTCTCTTCTAGCTTGTCTCTCAGTTCGGTGGTCTCCGACAGCAGGTCAAAAACCGCAATCGAAGCACCTGTGATGGATGGGGCCAAGGTATTGGAAAAAAGATAAGGTCTAGAACGCTGACGCAGCAATTCGATGATTTCCTTCCTGCCGGAAGTAAAGCCTCCCGAAGCACCGCCCAGGGCTTTTCCCAATGTCCCTGTGATGATGTCGATTTTGCCCATTACGTTGTGGTATTCATGGACGCCACGGCCGGTTTTGCCCATAAAGCCAGTAGAATGACATTCGTCAGACATGACTACAGCATGGTATTTCTCTGCCAAAGCGACGATTTTGTCCAATTGGGCGATGGTGCCGTCCATGGAAAAGACGCCGTCTGTGACGATGACCTTATTTTGGGCACCTTTGGCATCGGCATCTTTGAGTTGGGCTTCGAGGTCTTCCATGTCATTGTGGTTGTATCGGAAGCGCATTGCTTTGCACAGCCTAACCCCGTCGATGATCGAAGCATGGTTGAGGGCATCAGAAATGATCGCATCCTCAGCACCAAAGAGCGGTTCGAAAACTCCCCCATTGGCATCAAAAGCCGCGGCATACAAAATCGTATCTTCGGTACCCAAAAACTTGGAGATTTTGGCTTCCAGTTCCTTATGGATATCCTGTGTGCCGCAGATAAACCTCACTGAAGACATGCCAAAACCATGGGAATCGATGGCGTTTTTAGCTGCTTCGATGACCTTGGGATGCGAAGAAAGCCCCAAATAATTGTTGGCACAGAAGTTCAACACCTGCTTCCCTCCGGCAATGGTAATCTCTGCAGCTTGGGGAGAAGTGATGATGCGTTCTTTTTTGAACAGGCCTGCCGCTTCGATTTCCTGTAACTCTTTCTCTAATTTGGGTTTCAAAGTATCGTACATATTATTTTGTATTGGGGGTTTTAAAAGAAAAAAGCACTCCTACAATTAAAGTGAAATACATTCATCGAAATCACTATTTTTGTCGCTTTAAGTCCCAAATATAATTAAAAATCCCAAGGGCTTTTCCGGAGCACCGATTAGGAATATTTTAAAAATGGAAAGAATTTTGATCATTGGCGCAGCCGGACAATTGGGTTCGGAACTGACGCAGGCCATAGCCAACATCTACGGTGGAGACAATGTCATCGCCACAGACATCAATCCCAAAGCTTTGGAAAAGTTCGAAAACTGCAGGACTGCTGTCCTTGATGTGATGGACAAAGAGGCTTTGAAAGATTTGGTCAAAGACCAAAATGTGAAGCAGATTTACCATTTGGCTGCAGTCCTTTCCGCTACAGGAGAGAAGATGCCGCTTTTTGCATGGAACCTCAATATGGAAAGTTTGCTTTTTGTATTGGAATTGGCCAAAGAAGAAAAACTCGAAAAAATCTATTGGCCATCTTCCATTGCTGTTTTTGGTCCAAATACCCCAAAAGTCAACACACCGCAATATTGTGTCAAGGAACCTAACACGGTCTATGGCATTTCGAAGCAAGCCGGAGAAAGGTGGTGTGAGTATTACTTTCAGAAATATGGAGTAGATGTAAGAAGTCTGCGCTATCCGGGACTTATTGGCTATAAGTCACTTCCCGGCGGCGGGACGACCGATTATGCGGTTGACATCTACCACAAAGCAATTGCGGGAGAACATTTCGTTTCTTTCCTCCGAGAAGATTCTTACCTGCCGATGATGTATATGCCCGATGCAATCAAGTCCACTTTGGACCTGATGCATGCGCCAAAAGAGCAGGTGAAAATCCGGTCGAGTTATAACCTTTCGGCCATGAGTTTTTCTCCAAAAGAAATTTTTGAAAGCATCAAAGTCCATTATCCTGAATTTAGCATCAGTTACAAACCGGATTTCAGACAGGAAATCGCTGACTCTTGGCCGGATAGTATTGACGATTGCTGCGCAAGGAAAGACTGGGGTTGGCAACATGACTACAGTCTTGAAAAAATGACCGCCGATATTCTCATGCATCTTCCGTCTTATTCGTTTTGAATTTTTAAAGGTTCAAATTAGATGAATGTCAGAGAAGCAGAAAAATTGATTTCAATGAGAAAAAACCCATAAAGTGTCAAATTTTTAATAACCACAGAACCCCCAACTATCGAGACAGGGATAGGAAAAGATCAAGATCAGACCAACCCTGAAAAAGTTGATTGATTTTGTATTTGATAAAGGGTTAATTTATGTATTAAACTTCCCTGTTTTTGGCGGAAGGCTTATACTCTCTTGATATTCTTTCGGCCAAAAAACCGGTCACGCTTTCTCTCTTTTTACCCCGGGTTGCGTTCCTTACCCGGGGTTATTAATATTTGATCCCTTCAGGATCATTCTCCACAAAAATCTTAAACCAAACAGACACAGAGTTTGAAGCAAAACAATATCCCAATATCAAAAAGTATCAACCAATATCCATAAATAGGAGAATTTGATGTTTATTCATTCATATAGGTCGATACTAAAAATGGCTATTCCCCCTTCTAACAAAAGACATTTTGATAAGTTGACCAAATATCATTAATTTGATTGCAGTAGCTTATCCAAAATGCCAAATAAAAATCTTCCAGCTTTCCTTACCGTTTCGCTCTTCCTTTTGGTGGGAACTATCTTGTTTTTCAAAGAACCAAAAAGAGTGGATTTCAGTACCGATGTCAAGCCCATCCTTAACAAGCATTGTATTTCATGTCATGGAGGTGTCAAAAAAAACGGCGGCTTCAGCGTACTTTTTGAGGAGGAAGCATTTGCGGTTACCGAATCCGGACAGCCTGCCATTATTCCCGGCCGACCCGGCCAAAGTGAAATCATCAGAAGACTTTATGAATCCGATCCCGAAATGAGGATGCCTTACCACAGGCCTGCTTTGTCTGAGGAAGAAATCGAAACCCTCAAAAATTGGATCCATCAAGGCGCTTCTTGGGGCAAACATTGGGCTTATGTTCCTGTAGGAGAACCAAAAATCCCTGAAACTTCAAAAAAACCATTTGCCTCAATTCTTGGAAAATCTCCTATTTCAACCATTGACCATTTTGTTTTCCAAAAACAGATTGAAAATGGACTATCTCCATCGCCGGAGGAAGAATCTTTGCGGCTTTTGAGAAGGCTGGCTTTGGACATCACAGGCCTTCCCCCGTCAGAAAAATTGGTGAATGATTGGGATTCAGGAAAAATAACCTATGACAAAGCTGTCGATCACCTCCTCACTCTGCCCACTTATGGGGAAAAATGGGCGACTTGGTGGCTGGACATGGCTAGGTATGCAGATACTAAGGGGTATGAACGGGATGTCTCCCGCACCATGTGGCCATATCGGGATTGGGTGATCAAGTCACTCAATGCCGACATGCCGTTTGACCGATTTACGGTGGAGCAACTTGCGGGGGACCTTTTGCCAAATCCTACGGAGGACCAATTAATCGCTACGGCTTTTCACCGCAATACAATGAACAATGATGAAGGCGGTACGGAGGATGAAGAATTTCGAGTTGCGGCGGTATTGGATCGGGTCAATACCACTTTTGAGGTTTGGCAAAGTACCACAATGGCCTGTGTGCAATGTCACAGCCATCCTTATGACCCTTTCAAGCATGAGGAATATTTTCAGGTCAAGGCATTTTTTAATAATTCAAGAGATGAGGACACCCACGATGAGGAACCAAAACTGAGACTTTACTCCGAGGAAGAAAAAGCTCAGGTTCAAAAAATCAAAACCTGGGTGGCCCAAAACAGCAACAACGAGGAAGCTTTGTCCAAAGCGAATTTCCTTACCTACCTGGAACCCAAGTACCACGCCCATCTATGTGAGGATTTTGTCAATGCCGAACTCATCGATACCAAATGGCTAGGCATGTGGCACAATGGAACGACCTACCTCCGCAATGTAGACACCCAAAACTCCGATCAGCTCCTGCTTAATTATTGGGCTGATATAGACGGCACTAAAATGGAAATCCGAAAAGGCGGGCCTGAAGGTGAAATCCTGAGCGAATTTACCATTGATAAAACGGAAGGCCGGATTACAAGGGCTATTCCATTTGCAGCGATCAAAGGAAAGACCGACCTTTTCATCAGTGCTGTAAATCCAAAAGCAAAACCACAACAGTCCACTTCAGGGATAGTATGGTTTTCGTTTATAAAATCCCTTCCCGGAAAAGACAAACCGGAATACTTCAGCATGGAGCAGCAATGGATGGCTTTATTGGCTGCCAAACCTGTAACTCTTCCTATCATGATCGAAAATCCTGATTTCATGAAGAGAAAAACCAATGTTTTTGAAAGGGGTAATTGGATGTTGCTCGGGGAAGAAGTGCAGGCGAAAACTCCAAAGGCACTGAACAACTGGAATCCTGAATGGCCCAAAAACAGGTTGGGACTAGCTTATTGGATGGTGGACAAAGAAAATCCCCTAACAGCTCGGAGTTTGGTCAACAGAGTTTGGGCACAAATATTCGGACGTGGATTGGTCAATACCTTGGAGGATATGGGAACCCAATCGGATCTGCCTTCCCACCCTAAGTTATTGGATCACTTGGCTTGGAAGCTGATGCACGAATATGATTGGAGCATCAAATCCCTAATCAAGGAAATCGTTAGCTCTCACACGTACAGGCAAAGCTCCAAGATCAGTCCTGAAATGCATGAAAAAGATCCTGAAAACAGGTGGTACGCAAGAGGGCCGAGATTTAGGCTGAGTGCCGAGCAAGTCCGTGACCAAGCCTTAGCTGTTTCAGGGCTGATCAGTGACAAAATGTATGGTAAAGGTGTCATGCCCCACCAACCTGATGGAATCTGGCAAACAGTCTATAATGGAGAATCCTGGAAAACCAGTGAAGGGGAAGACCAATATAGAAGGTCGGTATATACCTTTCTGAAAAGAACCAGTCCTTATCCTTCCTTTATGAGTTTTGATGCCGGCAGCAGGGAAGTCTGCATCAGCAAACGCATCGTCACCAATACTCCACTTCAGGCATTGGCGACCTTGAATGATCCGGTGTATATCGAGGCTGCTTTGAAGCTTGGGGAAAAGATGTCCCGAGAAACCAATAAAGATCCCGGGACTGTCATTGCAGAAACCTATGAAAAAATGATGTTGGTGACAATTTCTGAATCAAAGAAGAAAAGCCTGTTGAACCTGTATCAAGAAGCATTGACCAATTACAGATCCAAACCCGAGGAACTGAAAGAATTTTTACAAGACAAAAAAGTCCAGGCGAATCCGGAATTGGCGGCTTATACTTTGGTAGCCAATGCCATGTTGAACCTAGACGAATTTCTAACCAAATCCTGAAATGAAAAGGCTGGAAAACCTATTGACCGAGCTTCACCGCACGCAACTTGAAAAACAAACAAGGCGTCATTTTCTCTTGGACTGCGTCAGCAAAATGGGCGGTTTGGCCTTGGCGCCTTTGCTATTTGGCTGCGAGACAAATCCAGGTGTACCCAAAGTTCAGGGACTTCAACTTTCCGACAGGGATTTGAATCCCCTTTCTCCCTTGCCGCCTCCTTATTTTGCGAAAGCAAAATCGGTCATCTACCTGCATATGGCAGGTTCACCATCGCAGTTAGAGCTTTTTGATTTCAAACCAGAACTTGTCAAATACAACAACCAACCTTGCCCGGAATCTCTTTTGGAAGGAAGGAAATTCGCCTTTATCCGTGGTGTCCCCAATCTCCTTGGCCCACAATCCAACTTTGCCCAACATGGCGAATCCGGTGCTTGGGTGTCTGATTACCTTCCGCATTTTTCGAAAGTAGTAGATGAAGTCGCCTTCCTAAAAGCAGTGCATACCGACCAATTTAACCATGGTCCTGCCCAACTCTTCATGCAAACAGGAAGTCCGAGATTGGGAAGGCCAAGTTTAGGTAGTTGGGTTACTTATGGCCTAGGAACAGAAAATCAGAATCTTCCCGGTTTTGTCGTCTTGACATCCGGAGGAAAAACCCCTGATGCCGGAAAAAGCGTTTGGGGAAGCGGGTTTTTGCCCTCAGTTTACCAAGGAGTCCAATGTCGGTCCAAAGGCGATCCGGTACTCTACCTTGAAGACCCAAAAGGAATCAACCGCGACCTCAAAAAGACATTGGTCTCCTCCATCAATGAAGTCAACAAAGCTGAATTTGAGGCATTTGGCGACCCCGAAACTTTGGCTAGGATCAACCAATATGAGATGGCCTACAGGATGCAGATCGAAGTTCCCAATGTGATGAAGATCAACGACGAACCTGAATCTATCCATCAATTGTATGGCACAAAACCGGGAGAAGAAGCTTTTGCCAATAATTGCCTGCTCGCCAGAAAATTGGTAGAAAAAGGGGTTCGCTTTGTTCAGTTGTATGATTGGGGATGGGACAGCCATGGCACAGACCATGACACAGCGATTGATTTGGGATTAAGAAACAAATGCAATGAAATAGACCGGCCGATAGCCGCACTTTTGCTTGACCTCAAGCAAAGAGGATTGTTGGAAGATACTTTAGTGGTGTGGGGAGGTGAATTTGGAAGAACCCCGATGCAGGAAAACAGGGAAGGAAAGACCATGGGCTTCAAAGGGCGAGACCACCACGTGGATGCATTTACGATGTGGATGGCAGGGGCAGGGATTAAAAGTGGAACTAGTTACGGCCAAACGGATGATTTTGGGTTTTCGGGCGTAGAAGGTAAAGTTTCTGTACATGATGTCCACGCCACGATATTGCAGGTTTTGGGATTTGACCACGAAAAATTCACATACGATTTTCAGGGAAGGCCTTTTCGACTTACAGATGTGGAAGGCGAAATCATCAGAGACATTTTAGCCTAATCGAGACCAATGCCGCTATTCATTTTCCCACTGATCGGAAGATTTCACCCCTTGATAGTCCATTTGCCGATTGGGTTTATTTTGTTTGCCCTGATCTTGATGTATTATCCAAGGAAGGACAAAAACCTGCTTTTGCCCACTGTGCAGTTTGCTTTGCTTTTGAGCACCCTGACGGCATTTTTTGCGTGTATCACCGGAATAATCCTCTATAATCAGGAAGGTTATGCTTTTGACACGATTCAAAACCATTTGATTTTGGGTATTCTCACCGCGCTGACTTGTTTGTCTCTTTATCTTCTTGTCAAAAAATATCAATCCACATCGAATCCAAAAATCCATATTGGTTCAGCGATACTTTTTCTTTCTCTGACAATTACCGGACATCTCGGAGGCAATCTGACACATGGAGAAACTTACCTGACGGAGGTTCTGCCGGAAGGGGTTCAGGAAACTTTTGGGTTTAAAATCCAAGAGCAGTTTGAGCCTTTTTCCATTGATGCGGATGCATGGGAGCAAGCTTTGTTTTTTGATGAGGTAGTGCAACCGATATTGAACCAAAACTGCCGCAGTTGCCATAATGAGAAGAACAGCAAGGGTGATTTGATCTTGACTTCCAAAGAGAGCTTATTAGAAGGTGGGAAAAATGGAGAAGTTATCTTCCATAAAACCCCCTTGGAAAGCGAACTGATTAAACGAATGCTGTTACCCTTGGACCATGAAGACCATATGCCCCCAAAGGAAAAAAGACAGCCCGTAGAAGCCGAGGTGGCATTGATAATAGCTTGGCTACATGCAGGCACTTCTTTTGAGGAGACACTCGGCCAATCTGGAATTTCAGTGGATTTGGTTTCTTCTTTTTTTGTGAAAAATGAAACATCGATTTATCCTGAAGTCCAACTCGAACCATTGGAGGAGGATGTTTTCAAGGAATTGAAAGGAAAAGGTTTTTTTATCGAAAAGCTGAGCGTAACATTTCCCTTACTCAAAGTCAGTACCATCAATTTTACTAATGCCGAAAATCAGGACTTGGAATCTTTGGAACCCATTCTTGCCTATATCACTATCCTTGATTTAAGCCTTTCGAATGTTACTGATGATATTATTCCTCTTATCGGAAAAATGGAAAACCTCACAGTCCTCAAACTGAATGAGACAAAAATTGAAGGTCAAAATTTTGAGATCCTGAAGGGAAATGCTCACTTAATTCAGTTGCATTTGACCAAATCAATGGTCAATAGAGATAATTTAGGAAAGCTCAATTCTCACCCAAGCCTTCAAAAAGTTTTTGCCTATGAAACCCCTTTAGCCAAAGAGATCAACGTTGAAAAGTTAAAGGAATTGAGTTTTAAGGTTGAGGTGGGGAATTTTGAATTGCCTTCCCTGCCAACAGATCGAATGAAATATTAGCAGGAAAGGCAAATTCTAGATTTTTTTCAAGATCGCTTCCGGTTCAAACCCCAAAATCAGATCTCCATTTGGAAATTCAATAATTGGTCTTTTGATCATGCTACTCTTAGTGCTCAATAATGCCAAGGCATCAGTTTCTGTTTCCAGTTGGGATTTTTCCTCATCAGTAAGTTTCCTGAAGGTAGTACCTTTTTTATTGACCAATGCTTCAAAACCCACTTCAGAAGCAAATCTCACCAACAATTGCGCATCGGGAGCCTGTTTTTTGTAATCAATGAAAATGTATTCGATGCCATTTTCCTTCAAAAAATCGAAGGTCTTTTTCATGGTATCGCAGTTTTTGATACCGTATATCTTTAATTCCATTTTGGGAGTTTTTTGATTGATTATTTTTCTTTAGAAGATTTCCCTGAGGGATTCTTCATTGGCTTTGATGACCCTTTCGATCAATTCATCGCTCAAAGCAGTGGAAAGGAATAGACTTTCATATTGAGAGGGGGCGAGGTAAACACCTCTTTTGAGCATGCCTTGAAAATACTTCCCAAAGCGGACCGTATCAGATTTTTTGGCAGATTCAAAATCATAAACTTCCTGATCGGTAAAGAAAAGGCTATACATGCTTCCAAGGTGGCTGATCGTATAATTCAATCCAAGTTTGTCTAGGGAAGATTGGAATCCTTTTACCAATTTTGAACCGATACTGTTCAGTGTAGTGTAAACTTCAGGATTTTGGTTCAGGTGCCTTAGCATTGTCAGACCCGCAGCCATGGCAATGGGATTGCCGGAAAGTGTTCCTGCCTGGTAGACAGGGCCTGCAGGAGAGACAAACTCCATGATTTCCTTTTTGCCACCATAAGCACCTACGGGAAGACCGCCTCCGATGATCTTTCCAAGAGTAGTCATATCAGGTATCACCCCAAAAAGCTCCTGAGCACCGCCTTTTGCAAGCCTGAATCCAGTCATGACCTCATCAAAGATCAGGACTATTCCTTCCCTTTCACAGATCTTTCTTATTCCTTGGAGATAACCCACTTTTGGTAAGACAAGTCCCATATTGCCAGGAACAGGCTCTAAAATCAAAGCGGCAATTTCACCTTTATTAGCAGCAACAAGCTGTTCGATGGCTTCGAGGTCATTGTATGGAGCAAGGAGTGTGTCCTTTGCGGTACCTTTGGTCACGCCCGGTGAATCTGGATTGCCCATTGTAATCGCTCCCGAACCTGCGGAAATCAAAAAGGAATCTCCATGACCGTGGTAATGGCCTTCCATTTTGATGAATTTGTCCTTTCCGGTAAATCCTCTTGCAACCCTGATTGCAGACATGGTGGCTTCGGTGCCGGAATTCACCATTCTGATCTTTTCGACAGAAGGTACCATGCTTGCAATCAATTCAGCAATTTCAACTTCTTTTGCTGTAGGCGCCCCATAAGATGTCCCAAATTCCAAAGCCTTTATGATGGCTTCTTTGATCATCGGATGATTATGTCCAAGGATCATTGGCCCCCAGCTATTAATGAGCTCGATGTAGGCATTATTATCTTCGTCATAGATAAAAGCTCCGTCCGCTCTTTTTATAAAAATCGGATCCCCTCCTACTGCTCTGAATGCACGAACGGGAGAATTGACTCCTCCCGGTATATATTTTTTTGCTTTTTCAAACAATGATTTACTATGGGTAATCTGCATGTATATTTATATTTTTAATTCACTTCCAATTTACCGTTATACAATTTTAACACGGGCACGTACCGATTGTTGTTAGCATTTGTAAAATCAAACCCAAAAGTAATCTTACCCGGTTTGAATCTATTTTGGTTCAAATTTTTTCTAAACTCAAAGCCTTTGGAAGGATTTATCGTTTCAGCAATCCAATAAGTGAGTTCATATCCCAAATGCATATTAAGTGATGGGAATTTTCCATATTCCTCATTAAATCCGTTCCGGAAAAGTTCGAGATTAGGGTTACTGAAATCAATTGAATTATTCCCCAAGAAAACAAAATTCTGATTCTCCATCATTTCATAACTTGCAAAATTGAAATACAACCAACTATCCATAACGATAACAGGGGTTTTTAAATTTTTTGACTCCAAATAACCAAATGAACCCTGGGCAATATTGGGGTCATCAGAAATTATTATGATAGCATCTGCCTTTGATGATGAATTAATCCCAGAATCAAAAAATTGATTTATATTTTTTGGAGAAACCAGTGTTTTAGATACTATTTTAAAACCTTGACTTGTCGCATCTTCCACCAATTTTGCCATTAATTGCTCATCTCTGCCGGCACTCGAATAGCCTATTGCAAGACTTTTCCCCTCCAAATTAGTTTCTAGGTATTTCAAAAGACCATTACTTAAAGAAGAAACTGCCGGTCTAAACAAATATGCGTTTTCATATCCTTGAATTTTATCATCCAAATTTGACAATGGATTGATAAAAGGAATGTTGTTTTTTTGGGAAAATTGTAAAACAAGATCTGATTCTTCAGGATATATCGGTCCGATAATCACATCGGATTTCATCAAAAATGGATCGTTAAGTATATTTTGTAACCGAGAATTATTCCTTTGGGTGTCATAGGTCCTGACATTTATGTTATAGCCGTTTGCAATCAATTCGTCAAGTGCAAAACGTAATCCTTGGTATAATTCAAGGACAAAATTACCCTGGCTAATGGATTTGACATCTGTGCCTCCTGAATAATTAAAGGGAAGCAAGATAGAAATATCCAGGGTTTGAAAATTTTTATTAGAGGAAGTTGGGGATTTAATAGGATTTTCATTGCTTTTCAATTGTTGCAAAAGAACCCTTTCGTCATTGGACATGATGGATTGCTTTTCCAATTGTTCTCTCAAAGCAACCAAATAGCCATTATTATTTTTGAATTTGCTCAAATTAGCGATCAAAAAACTGACGGAAGTTTTTCTTAAATAATTCAGACTCGCACGTTCACCTTGGGTGAATATTTCAGGATTTTTGATAAGCGCTATCTCCTGTAATGCTTCAATATTTTTCGTCTCTTCAAAATAAATCAATGCCAACAAGTATCTCGCATCATCTTGTTTTTCCCAATTTTTATTTTCGGCTAATGGCTTAATAACCGACTTGGCTAATTCCACCTGCTTATTCTGAAATGCTGAAAATCCAAAGTGATATTGCGCATAGGAAGCCAATTTGCCATACCTGGATTCTTCCATGTAGGGTCTCATCAAATCCATGGCATCAGAATAATTTCCATAGCCTATTAAAGTTTTGGCTCTTTTATAACTTGCTAATTCATCTTGGGGAAATGCATTGGTTGAAAAACTAAAGATCAATATCAATAAAAAGAGGTGTGTTCTCATAGGGTAAATTTCTAAACTTGCGATAATCTCATTCTCAAAATAAGGGCCAAGTTAAGCCATTTCCGAGCAAAAGAAAAGTAAATTATGGATTGGGGAATGCATTTCTCTACCTAAATAAATGCTTTTTCCCGGTGTACATTCTGCGTTTGAATGATACTATTATATCTGTGTCTTCGTAAGCTAACATGACTTGCAAAGGCAACAGGAGTTACTTATA
>NZ_JAMFLG010000067.1 GCF_023502205.1 Aquiflexum sp. TKW24L
ATTTGAAAAATTAAAGCTTACCTGCCAAAACCCTTCCTCACCCATTCAGTCATCAATCCTGCGCCATAGCTACTAAGCTGCCCAAAAGCGGTAAAAATAGAAAGTAATCCAACCTGTATTGACTTATTCAAAAATGTTGCATGGAGGAAAACAGCTAAAATCCAAAGCCCATAAACCAAGAGCCCTGCTGTCAAGAAAACCGAGAAGGCGGGAAACCAATAACCAATAACCAATAACCCAATAACCATTATCCATCCTATCAAAAAAACCGACGGCATCAGATGCACCAACTTCACCGCATCCCGATGGTAACGGCTGACGTTGATCCTGTTTTGGCCAAAGGAATAACTCTGTCTGAAAAAGCTTTGCCAGGTATTTTTCCTTTTGTGATACACAAATGCTTCCTCCACCAATTCCAACTTGAAACCCGCTTTTTTGAGCCGCATGCTCAGCTCAATATCCTCTCCCCTGTTTGGGTCGATAAAACCTTTGGTCGCTTCAAAGGCCTTCCGTGAAAGTCCCATATTGAACCCACGGGCTTGGTATTTGCCCGGGTCTTTTAATTTCCCCCGGATTCCTCCCGTAGTCAGGACAGAGGTCATGCTGTAGTTGATGGCTTTTTGGAAGTTGGAAAAACCCTCCTCTGCGGCATCCGGACCTCCATGGGCATCTAGATCTCGGGTTTTGATGGCATGTTTCAGTACTTCGAAATACTGAGGCGGGATGATGCAGTCTGAATCAAAAAGGACGTAATATTTACCTTTCGCCTGCTTCATCCCATAATTCCGTGCAAAACCTTGGGCCACATTTTCAATAAAAAAATAATGGATATCAAGTTGTTCACGAAATGAGTCCACCACGATTACGGAGGGATTGTCCGATCCATCCTCCACCACAATCACGTCAAAATTCTGATAAGTTTGAAGGGTAAGGCTTTGAAGCAATTCCCTGATTTCATCGGGACGGTTGTACACCGGTATGATAACCGAAAAAACCATCAATTCTTGAAATTCAGTTCGGAGTCAATGTTGTAATCGGATTTTCGGCTGTTGTTGGAGGTCATCATCTCGGCAAGGAATCCGGTCAAAAACAACTGAACACCCACAATCAATGCCACCAAAGCCAAAAAGAACAAAGGTTGGGCGGTGATTTCCCTTACCGCAATTCCCCTTGAAAGACCATAGATCTTTTGAAAAATCAACCAAGAAGTGATAAAAAAACCTGCTAAAAAGGAGACGGTACCCAATGTGCCAAAAAAGTGCATTGGTCGTTTTTTGTATCTATGTACAAAGGAAACCGATATCAGGTCAAGGAAACCATTTAAGAATCTTTCCCAACCGAATTTGGTATATCCATACTTTCGCGGCCTGTGTTCGACCACTTTTTCGCCGATTTTATTAAACCCACTCCACTTTGCAATCAATGGAATATAGCGGTGCATTTCTCCATAGAGGTGGATATTTTTGACGACTTTCCGGTCGTAGGCCTTCAGACCGCAGTTGAAATCATGAAGTTTGATGCCTGAAATCACCCTTGTCACCCAATTGAAAAATCTGGAAGGAATGGTTTTGCTGACGGGGTCATGCCTTTTCTTTTTCCACCCGGAAACTATTTCATAACCATCTTTGACTATCATGTCATACATCTCCGGGATCTCGTCAGGACTGTCCTGCAAGTCGGCATCCAAGGTGATGACTACTTCGCCTTCAACTTTGCTGAAACCTATGTCCAAAGCCGCAGATTTACCATAATTCCTGCCAAAACTGATTCCTTTTACAGCAGGATTGAGTTGGGTGAGTTTTTGGATTTCCTTCCACGAACCGTCATTGCTGCCATCATTGATAAAAATGATTTCATAGGAAAAGCCGTGACCATCCATGACACGGCAGATCCAGTTGTGCAACTCGGCTAGCGATTCCTGTTCATTGAAAACAGGGATGACGATTGAGATTTGAGTCATTTTGGTGTTTCGAAAATCCTTGTGGTCAAGGAAAGCATACTTTCAATTTTTTGGTATTTCCTAGAAAAACCAAAGTAGCCATTGGAGCAATCACTCCAATGGCTACCATAGTCAATATCAATAATCCAGAGATTTGTCTCTTTTCTTCAATATAGCGCCCAGAATCAGGGCGACTATCGCATAGACGATAAGTATGATTCCAAATCCTTTCATTTGGCCAACGACAGTATAGCCACCTTCGAGGCCAGTCCTGATTTCATCGATCTGCTCGGAAGTCATGGCATCAGCCGCTCCAAATCTCTCCAACATGGCCATTTGGGTTTCCATCTGACTTTCGATCAATACACCCGGAAGCGCAGGGTCGACGACATTGTAGAGCAAAAGATTACCTGCAATACTGATGGCAGCTGAAACAACCAATGTGGCAAATGAAAAATTAAAAGCTGTCCCAAAGCTCATAAATCCACCAATGGAGTTTCGGTACTGGGTGCCAAAATAAATGATCAAGCCAATGAACAGCACCAAAAGTCCGATACCAACGTACCACGCCACCAATAAAGTTGGGTCAATAAAGTAGATGATGTAGCTGATGACAACTGAAACAATACCCAAAATCAGTCCTGAATTGAGTCCTGCTTTGAACGGTGATTCTTGATTTTCCATAGAGGTTAAAATTTTGTTCTCCTTAAAATTATAGAAATAATGATAGTAAAGAATAACCCGGGGAGGATTTTCCAGATAAAATCATTCAAAGCAATGTCCAAAGCGGTCATTTCCTTTATTTTTTCATAAGTAAAGTCAAAAGATTCCTGTCCCAACTGTCCCACGATCAGGTCTTTGTTGGTGTCCATCACGGCGACTTTTGAAGATTTGATTTCTTCGAAAAATTCTGGACTCAATGACAAAATCAACCAAATTCCCAGACCCGCCACAACTGCTATCATGGTATAAATCAGAAAACCGATGGTCATCCCATGAGCAAAAGACAATTCTCCTGCATTGATGTCATTCCGAAAAAACCGGATTCCCAAAAACACGAATATCGGGATCAGCACATAGCCAAACAGCATGCTGAGGTTGGTGGCATCATATCCGATCCACTTAAACAATAAAAATGCGAGGACACAAAATACGCCCCCAATCAATCCAAACAGGTAAGTTGATCCTAGGTACCGCTTCATCTAGATTTTGGCAAAACGGCCTTTGTTGATGACATATTTTACTTTTCCCTTCAATGTGGTATTGAACCAAGGCATATTGGCAGAAAGGGATTTATTTGATTTTTGATCAAATACCCAATTTTCATCAGGATCGAAAATCGTCAGACTTTCCATTTTGGAAATATCAAAACCAAGCACCTTGGCCGGTCCAGCGGTGATTTTGGAGATCAGAAGTGGCCATGTGAGTTCATCGACCAACTTTGCCATTCCGGGCAGGAAGGTCTGCAAACCTATCATCCCAAATGCTGCCAAATCAAATTCCATGAATTTTGAATCAATATCCTGCGGCTGATGGTTGGAAACAATAGCATCAATGGTTCCGTCTTTGAGTCCTTCGATTAATGCTTCCCTGTCTTCTTTTCCTCTGAAAGGAGGCATTACCTTGAGGTTGGTATCAAAACCGGCCATGTCCTCATCTGAGAATAGCAATTGGTAAAGAGAAACATCTGCAGTGACTTTCAACCCTTCTTTTTTGGCTTGCCTGATTTTATCGACAGCACCTTTGGTACTGATGGTTTGGATATGAAGGTTACCGGCGGAGTACCTTAGAATTTCCAAATTTCGGTGGACGGCTACTTCTTCGGATAGATTTGGAATTCCTTTCATCCCTAATCTCGTGGAAGTAATGCCCTCATGCATCTGACCAAAAAGTGCTAAATATGGATCATAAGTCTGGTCAAAGAGGAGGCCATCAAACTTTTGCAAATATTGTAAGACCTTCAACAAACGGTCCGGGTTGGAAATCGGATGAGTTCCATCTCCAAAGACAAAGGCGCCTTCATTGTGTAAATCCAAAATATCCGTAAAATCTTCCCCTTTGCAATCTTTGGTTGCCGCCGCCATGATGCACAGGTCTGTCAGCCAATTCTTTGCTTTGGACATCACATATTGGATTTCATTTTTTGTTTGGATGGCCGGCCTGGTATTGGGCAGCAGGACGGCTTTAGTAAATCCACTTGCGGCTAACAATTCTCCCAAGCTGTCAAGAGACTCACGGTATTCCTCACCCGGCTCACCGGACAGACACCTCAAATCGGTCCATCCCTTGGAAGCAAAGAAAGTTGAGCAGTCAATGGTTTCTTTGATTTTCAATCCAGGATCGCCTTTGTCCTCTATGATTTCAGAACCGGAAAAAATAAAGTTTTTTGGGGGATGAATCTTTTGTGAATCAATTAACCTGAGCGATTGGAGCAGTACGGCCATAAAGGTTATTATTTGTGCAAAACTGCAATAATATTCCAAAAAATGAAAGGAAAATCAGGTTGAGCATAAGCAACCCGTTCAAATGATTGATTGAAGGTCTGGTTCTAAGGCGCTAGAATTTCAATCTTTTTTAAAAAAGAAATCTCAAAGCAATGTCATCCTCATTTTTGCGGATTCCCCAGATACTCCAACAACCTCTCATTGTCAGGATGGGGGAAGAATTGGTCAAACTCTACGAAATATCCTCCTGGATCAAAACCCACAAATCCCTTGTATTTTCCTTCAGGACCTACCTCAAGGCTATCTTGTCTCAAAGGAAAAGATTGGCTTTTCTTGATATAATCAAACCAACCTGACACATCTCCAAGCAAAAATGACACATTCACGGCTTTGCTCCCCGAAAAGGTATGCATACCCCGGCGTTCGTCCACAAGGCCGATATAGCCAGTCTCGGATACCTGATACACTTTGGCCCAACCCTGATCGACGATCAATCTCAAGCCCATGATTTCTTCATAAAACTTCTCTGCTTCCGGCATGTCTTGGTAGTAGGTCCAAGTTACCGCTCCGTAAAATCCCAATCCCGCAGCCACCCCTTCCAAAGCTGTCGGTAATGCAGGAAATTTTCTCATTTGCGGGATTAGCAATTCGTTCTCTTCGTGTTGCTTAAACATTTCAAATTCCAACAGGTAACCTTCCGGATCGATGGCCACAAAACCGTCATGGGCATTGTTTTCTTTGGGTTTATAAGTGTATTTGATCGGAACATTTTTTCCCTGCAGGTATGCGTACCATTCCGGGAGTTGGTCTGTCAGCAAAGCAATAGCAACAGTCTTTGGTTCGGAAGCCTTGTGCATGCCTTTGGCTTCATCCACCAAAGTCAGAAACGCATCATGGGAGATGCGGAGTGTAACTGCAAATCCATAATCTGACGCAATTTCCATCCCTAAGGTCTGATGATAAAAGTCTTTGGCAGCGGCCAAATCTTTGTAATACAGAAATACATTGGTTCCCAGAATACCAAAATCAGGCAAAGACCTGAATTCCGTATTTTTGGCCAATAGTGTATTGATATGCTGATTGGGATAGCCCAACAATCGTCCGAATCGGCGCGCTTCATCGACACTGTTTTTGCCTTCAGCAATGGTTTTCTTTAAGTCAAGGTATGCTTCCAAAGCATTAGCCTTGTGAAAAACCAAGACTTCTTTTCCGTCTGCCACGGACTCGGAAAATAGCATGGTTTTGATCAAATCAGTTTCTCTAAATACCTCCACCCCGTAATTTTCAGCAATCGCGGACGCTTCATGCCACAATGCATCCGCTTCGGCAGAAGTCAACGGTACACTCAATGCAAGGGGCTTGACGTCGGCAGCCACCATTTCAGCCATGGCCGTCATATTGCCGAGGTGTTTCTGATGGCTGTTTTCTTTTGTCTCCTGACAGGAAGAAAAAAGCAAAACAAAAAGTAATAAACAGACGGGAATTTTCATTGGATGGATTGGTTTGGGATTTAGCTAAGACTAAACTTAAGCAGCCAAAAATTACGATCAAATAATCCTAAACCAAGTTTTTATTTCATGATCCGTATATCAGTCTTTTAGAAGAATCGATATATTCTCTCAGGAAAGGATTATTGAGGGCTTTACTTTCAAGTAGGTCTACTTTTCTTTTGAAAAGATTTTCAAGTGATTTTTTAAAATCGAAGTAATTATCTGCATAGTCATAGATTTCCACACCTTCAAAATCAACAAGGAAATCAATATCACTTGTTTTCCCAAAATGGTCTGTCAAAATAGACCCAAATACAAATAATTTGGACACCATATGCTTATTGTACAATTCCTTAACCTGATCAATATTTTTATCAACAATTGTCATGTTTCAAAATTACAATCTTTTCAATTGAAAAAGGAAATCATATCTATGACAAAAACGGATTGCATATTTTGGTTGTGAACACCTAATCTAAAACTAACTCAGGCCGCCAATAAAAAAATGTAAAGATTGGCTTTCAGTCTGAATTCAATTTTCACCAAGATATATTTCTGCAAGACTAAAAATCCGCTCTTTGCTCGTTTCGCTAAAATCCAGAAGATCGGGCAAAGGAAGGTTGCCGTTGTTACCGATAGTCGGCCATTTGGGAGGAGATGAAAGCCAATTTCCTTGTTCATCTTTCATGTGTCCTCGGTCAGAAATAAATGAATGGACAAAATCTTCAGATGCGATTGATTTGAAACCCGGAAGATCTTTGTCATTTTGAATGTGTTCAGTCTGAAAAGTAGCTTCCAAATAATTTTTTAGAGAAGACGGAAACTCCAAAGTGGAATCAAAATCATAGATCAGCTGAAAATCAGGTTTGGATGCCAACAAAATCACGTGGTAATCCCACCAAACCATCTCCGCACCATCAGGGGATTTCTGGAATTTAAATGGACAATTTCTATTTCTGTTAGAAATGATCAACACTTTTTTGATGAATCCATCTAATTCAGGATTCTGGCAGAGGTGCCATATATTTTCTTCACAAAAATTTTCGGAGTACTTGAATGCTTTGATTTTCATTGGCTACCACAAAAGTAACACACTTCTGCAGGCTTAAGTCGGATAACCTGATTATGTTTTCATTAAGCCTCTTCTCAAATTACCTCAAGCTAGCCCAATCAGATTTTCTGAAAGCACCAAGTCTTCCTTAGATCTCTCTTTACAGATTTCTATCAATTGAAAAATATCAGAATCCAAGTAATCAGTCTTTTTGATCTGAATGTCGTTTTCATCTTTGAAGGAAAACCTCAACCCACCTGATGATCCGATATGGTCAATCTTGGTCAGTCCTGAGATGTTTCGATGAGAATTGATGACACCGCGGAATTTCAATTGATATCCATCCAATACCAAGGTAATGGGATTGAGGTTTTTGACCAAAAGGAATAAAAAACACTCATAAAGCACAATCAACCAAAAGAGAACCAAGGTCCATTTTGGAATCGGAACTCCAATGAAAAATAAGATTGTACCACCAACAGCAAGCGCCAAGGTCCAAATCCTGAATCTCTTTTTTTGTCTCCGCAAAAATAATTCCCCTCCTACACCCCTTGTTACCAGTTTGTAATGCTCTCTTCCATAAAAAATAAACATCAAAATCAGACAAAAAGACACAAGCCAATGGTGGTGGCGGACATCAGACAGCAAAATCACGATGATGCTAAGAATCAAAAATGCTGTAACAATGATTTGTCTTTTTCTCATAACTCAAAATGTGCTGTGGTTTACAAATGAAAAAATCTTGGTTTGGAAGTAGTTACCATTATTCAAATTAACTGAATCTAAGCAATATTTAAAACCTTATTTGAATGAAAATGCTGAAAAAGCAAAAAGAAGGAACATGGAAAGATGTTCCTTCTTTAAATTATGGATTATTCGTATTTGATTTATATGGGAAGTTGTAATTCTATAATCCTCCTATTCCCACTCAATCGTAGCAGGTGGCTTGGAAGAAATATCATAGACAACCCGGTTGACGCCTTTGACACGGTTGATGATTTCATTCGACATTTTACCAAGAAATTCATATGGCAAATGGATCCAATCTGCTGTCATGCCATCGACCGACCCAACAGCCCTCAGCGCCACGACTTTTTCATAAGTCCGCTCATCACCCATCACTCCGACGGATTGGATAGGGAGGAGAATTGCACCTGCCTGCCACACCTGATTGTACAATCCTGAATCTTTGAGTCCTTGGATAAAAATATAATCCACATCCTGAAGGGTTTTTACTTTCTCTGCCGTAATATCACCAAGGATTCTGATCGCTAAGCCTGGACCGGGAAAAGGATGCCTGCCGATGATGGTTTCAGGAATATCCAAAGCCCTGCCCACTTCTCTTACCTCATCTTTGAACAATGTATTCAAAGGCTCTACAACCGAAAGCTTCATAAAGTCCGGCAAGCCCCCCACATTATGGTGGGATTTGATGGTGGCAGAAGGTCCTTTGACAGAAACGGACTCGATCACATCCGGATAGATGGTACCTTGGCCGAGCCATTTGACACCTTCGATCTTGTGGGCCTCGTCGTCAAAAACTTCGATAAATGCACGTCCAATTGCTTTTCTCTTTGCTTCCGGTTCACTCAATCCGGCCAACGCGTCATAAAAACGCTGCTTGGAATCTACCCCGATGACATTCAGGCCAAGGGTTTTGTAGGATTCCAGAACTTCTTCATATTCATTTTTACGGAGCAATCCATTGTCTACAAAAACACAATACAGGTTTTTGCCAATAGCTCTGTGAATCAATGTCGCTGCCACTGAGGAATCTACACCTCCGGAAAGGCCCATGACGACATTGTCGTTCCCGATTTTGGCTTTGAGTTGCGCGATAGTAGTGTCAATAAAAGTATCAGAAGTCCAATCCTGCGCACAACCACAGATGTTGACCACAAAATTTCTGAGCAGATTTTTCCCCTCCAAGGAGTGTGTAACTTCGGGATGGAATTGGATGCCGTAGGTTTCTTCCCCCTGAACTTTGAAAGCAGCCACTTTCACAGAAGAGGTACTTGCGATGACATCAAAACCACTTGGAAGCGACTTGATGGTGTCTCCATGAGACATCCATACCTGCGAACCATGGGTCATTTCTTTGAGAAGTCCATAATGTAGGTCAATGGCATCGAGATTGGCGCGGCCATATTCACGAATTTCTGAGGGAAGGACTTCTCCTCCATATTTGTTTGCTAGCAACTGTGCGCCGTAGCACACACCCAAAAGAGGCAATTTGCCACGAAGGCTGTCAAGGTCTATATCGGGAGAACCTGCATCTCTTACAGAACAGGGGCTACCCGAAAGGATCACACCTTTGATGTCAGAGGTGATTTCAGGGATTTTATTGAAGGGGTGAATTTCGCAATAAACATTGAGTTCCCTCACCCTGCGGGCGATGAGTTGTGTGTATTGGGAACCAAAGTCTAGGATGAGGATTTGTTCTGCCATGCGCAAAGGTAACCAGGGCAGGGATATTGGAAAAAAGAAAGGGAAATATTTTCAGAAGATTATTTTGAAAATAAGAATTGGAAAATTACAAAATTGGAAGATTGAAAAATTGGAGGAAAAGTGGTTATGGGGTTATTTGGTTTTCCTGCTTCTCCAGAAGCAGGAAGAAGTAGGTAAACATCCACAGCTATCCTGCATCTCCAGATTCAGGATTCTTACTACTGATTCTCTCCACCACTATTTATCGAAAAAGCCTTCGCTGGATTTTCGATCAACATCAAATCCAACTCGGATTGGGTAAATCCTTTTTCCTTAAGCATGGGAATCAACTCATCAAACAAAGCAGTAAAACCTTTAAAATCGCCGCCATTTGGTTCTCCCGGACTGTACCATCCTGCATCATGCGAAAGTAAAACATGGTCCAAAAGTCCATTTTCCTTACAATATACAATCCTCTCCAAATGGCCGGGAACATCCCAAGCTATGCCATCCAAGCTGATCCAAACTCCCTCTTCAGCGGCTTTCTTATAATTCTCAAAGTCTTTTTCTACCTGTGCATGTACCCATACAAAATGAGAAAGATCGATTTTTTCTTCTTTCAATACTTCTATTTCCGCATTGGCTGTTTCCCATGTTCCTGTATGCGAGACAATCAAAAGCCCTGTTTCCCTGTGGGTTAAGGCTGCCGCCCTGACCAATTTTTCATCGGTTTCTGAAAGCGGTGAGCCGCTGTTGACCGAGATTTTGATGAAGCCGGGTTTTACTCCTGAGCTTTCTATACCATCTTGAAATTCGGCTATCCATCGATTAGCCAATTGCTCAGCAGATTCGGTAAAGGCATGTGCAGGAAGATATTTTCCCTCTACTGCGCCGTAATAGCCGGTGTTGGTGATAAAATTAATGCCGGTGGCATCATAAAGTTTTTTCAAAAGAATGGGATCTTTACCCAAATAGGATGGTGTACATTCCACCAAAGTTTTGACGCCTCTTTCTTTGATTTCCTCCAAAAAAGGCAAAACTCGCCGCACCACTGAATCCTTGTCCCAACGGTGGTATCCCGTAGAATCTGCTCCTATAAAATCCACCAAAATATGTTCGTGGATCAGAGTCAATCCCATTTCCTCAGGTGCAATTTCTCCGGAGACAGTTTGAATTCTAAGCGATTCTGACTTTTCTGAGGCACACCCAAAGAAAACAGCAATAATGAATAGAGCGGCTGAGTTACGCATGGCAGTGAATTTTTCTTACAAGATAAAAAATGATGCGTTAAGAATCCTCCAAGTTGGTATTTTCTCCTTCAAACAATGTTTTCAATTCTACTGCGTGGATTTTCTCAACATCTTCCAGATATCTTCCGAATACAGCAGTACTCCCATGGGTCAAATAAACTTTTTCGGCACCGGTGGCTTTAATCGCCGAAATCAATCCTTCCCAATCCGCATGGTCTGACAACACAAACCCAGCGTCTGCCGCCCTCCGTCTCCTCGCTCCACGGATTGCCATCCAACCTGAGCAAATGCCTGTTTGGTAAGGAGAAAACTGGCGCATCCAAGGCGAGCCCATAGCCGAAGGTGGCGCGATTATCATTGCTCCTTTAAACCTACTTTTGGGAATGTCTTGGGTAACTTTTAGGATGTCAACTACTTTGACTCCATTGGCGATCAAGGCTTGATTGGAATTCCAGACTGCACCATGGGCAAAAACCTCCCCAATGGATAAATCCAGATTATTTATAATCCTTTGTGCTTTTCCCAATGAGTAGGCGAACAGAACCGAATTTCTTCCCTTCTCCACATTTTGCTTCCACCAGGCATTGATATCTTCAAAAATCTCTTTTTGAGATTGCCATTTATAAACAGGCATACCAAAGGTACATTCCGATACAAACTCATGGCATCTTACAGGTTCAAAAGCTTGGGACAGCCCGTCATTTTCAGTTTTGTAATCTCCGGACACAACAGCTATTTTTCCTTTGTATTCCAATCTGACTTGGGCAGAACCGGGAATATGGCCGGCCGGATGGAGGGAGATTTTCACTCCATTAATATCCAAAGTCTCATTGTAATCAATTGTTTCCAGAGAAATTTCTTGACCAAGGCGAAGTTTCATGACTTCTGCCGAATGGTGGTGTGCAAGGTAATACTTCATGCCCCAACGGGAATGATCCGAATGGGCGTGGGTGATGACTGCTTTATCAACTGGCTTCCATGGATCAATAAAAACATCTGCCTGAGGGCAATACAATCCAGAAGGTGTCAATTCAAGCAAGTTCATCCTTTTCTATTTTCTTTCACCCAATCCAAAAATT
>NZ_JAMFLG010000068.1 GCF_023502205.1 Aquiflexum sp. TKW24L
TTTTTTATTAATATCCTTTTGGAAAACAAGTTTAATCCGGAATCACTTTATGCCGGGTAGCAAAACACATCTCATGGACCCTTGAAATTCCACCGGAGATCTAATAGGGATTTCTTTGGGATAATTAAAAATCACCAAAATCATTTTTGGAAGTTTGATTTTTTGCCAAACAAAGACCGCTATTTAGCCTTCTGAATGTCAAAGGTTTGGTAACTTTATTTTACAAAACCGAATGCTTTAATTGAGTTTGAAGGATCTAGTCATGGACCATTTGAATTCCAAAAAACTGAATACCGATGAAAACTTCTTTTAGGATTTTACTCTCTATTTTTTCGATCTTACTGCTTTTGGGATGCAGGGAGGAGGAGGCGCCCATTTACCATCCCATTGTGGTGGATGATTATGTCACCGCCTTTGACTTGGTCAAAATCTATGCCCCCGGCCTTGGAAAAGAAGACCAGATTTTGGAGGGCTATTTTTCAGAAAATATTCCAGTCACTTTGGGCCGTATTGGGAAAGATTCCTTGGTTTTTATCATGCCTGAGTTGCCCATGGGAAATACAATACTAGAGGCAGAGATCAATGGAAAATCGAGGGTATGGAAGTTTAATCTCGGTATATATTTTCTTCCTCCTCCTGCGCAGGTATCTGTATTTGAAGCCTTGATTCGGGATAATGAAGCTTTATTGACAGAAATTGAGGACATCGAATCCTTGGATGGATTTTCACAGGATTATAGAAAATGGATCAGCCAATTGAAAGTCGAATACACACAGCTTTCTGAAAATGAAAAAAAGGTCTTTGAAGGTGTTTTTAGAAACCCGTTTATAAAACTATGGCTTGATTCGAAAGAAGGTAAAAAACTCGAAATTCCGGAATGTGATGCATCTCCGATCTTTAATTTTTTAGGAAGGTGTAATATGCTTGAAAATTTGTTTTCCCAACCTTTTTCCCCTCAGGGTTTTGAATATGTGACCAAGTATGCAGCATTGCCAAACTCAGAATTATATTCTTCGATTAAGACCGGGATTGGGTTGGGAGGGTTGTATCAAATGGCTTTTTTGGAAGGTCTGGCAGCCAAAACATTGACTTGTCCGCTGCTGAGAAACTTTGTTTTCAAAATACCCGGTGAACAACCGGGATCATTTGTCGAACAACCAACTCTGATTTTTGAATCTGGTGAATTAAATGAGATTCATGCTTTCGGAGATTTCCAAAAACCCAATATGATAGGTATTTATTCTCCCTACGAAGATCAGTTCCGAGCAAGAGTGGATTGGTTCAAAACATTCAAAAAAAGCACCTCCAAAATTCTGGCTAGGTTAGCTAAAGGGTCTGATGTTCCTTTATTGAAAGAAGAACCTCTTTATATCATTCCCGCAACGGCGCCTATTGAACAAATTCCTTTTCCGACTTCGTTTCCAATGACGGTCCAGATTTTTTATAAGCCTAATATCAGATTTATTAATTATGAATTTGAAGAGGGCAAATTAAAGATTGAACTGGAGAGCTTGATAGGTTTGGAACAAGACTTTGAGTTAAGACTGTATTACCAAGATTTTGAAAAATCGTTTCCTGCCAAACTCAAAGTTACTTGCCCGATGTTGGCACAGGTTGCTTTAGAAGAAGGAAAGGTCCGAATGGATATTCAATATGGCGTACCTCCTTATAAGATTACATGGAGCAATGGGTTGACTGGAGCAGGGCCATTTGATTTTACACCCGGTGCATACACTGTACAAGTACTTGATTCGGATGGCTGTGAAGAGTCGATTGAGTTTGAAATGCCCCAATTCAGCACAGTAACGGACATCGATGGCAATGAATATAGGACAGTCAAAATCGGTAACCAATGGTGGATGGCTGAAAATCTCAGCACCACAAGGAAAAACGATGGCACTCCAATCACTAAAGTCAAGACGCCTTCAGAATGGACCGGAAATCCCGATCTGAGCGTCTATTCAGTTCTTGAAACCAAACCAGGAAACCACCCGAATTATGGCAATCTATACAACGGTAAAGCGGTTTGCTGTGGAATCTGTCCAACCGGTTGGCGCTATCCGGAATCAAAAGATTGGGCACAGTTACAAGATTTTTTAGGCCCAAGGCATGCTACCAAGATGAAAACTTATTTGGGTTGGAAAAACAGTGTAGTCAAAGGGTCCAATATCAGCGGGTTTTCTGCACAGCCAACAGGATATATAGGGTGGAATGGTATGTATGAAGGAGAGGGTTCAGTTACATATTTTCGTGTACCTACCAAATCCGATCCTCCCTTTAGCCATAACTTTTTTTTGTTGGGTATAAGTCTAGGGGAAGAGATCTTTGCAAGTGCAGAAAATCCCGGTGGGCTTTATTCAGTAAGGTGTATCAAGGATTGAGAAGTCATTAAGGTCCCTTTTACAAGATTGGGACACTTGAGATTTAGGTCTTAATCCTTAAATATTGGCACCTTGAATCCTATAAATATATCTGTGCTTCTTGAGGAACTGGAAAGGAGATTTGATAATACAGATCCCGATCCTATCATAAATGGTCCAGATCTTAATCCTACTCCCCACATGATGCCGGATTGGAATTGTCTTAAACTGAAAGGACTATAAATGCTGAGCCATTTGGATTCGAATCTTGGGGTGACAGTAAGGGTATTGACGATGTTGTTTACCCTAAATGTCGAGGCATCCCGAAGTGAAAATGCACCATGCATGCTTAGGAAAAACTTTTTTGAAACACTGTAGTCAATAAATCCCTGCAGGGAGGAGGGAAGTCCTAAAGACCTGTTTCCGATTACTTCTGTGCTCGGAAAGTTATCATTCAACACCTCTTCGATGTCCTTTTCGTCAAACTCGGAAACAGATATTGTCCCATTCATATTGTAATTAAACTCGGAGATATCTTGGTAATTGATTGCCCCAATGTCAAGCACAGAAATTCCAAACCGAAATTTGTAAGGTTGTACAGTATAGACAGAATCACTTGGAAGCCCACTTTTGGCTCTCAATTCATAAACGACACCGAAGTCGGCGCCGAATCCTCCCGTGAAATCAGTAAATTCGATATTTTCTGTATCAAAGTCCGAGGTGTAGCCATAATCCAAGGCACCACCGGTGGTGAGTAATCCCGCCTGGGAGTTAAATCCGGCACTTAATTGCGGACTTGAAGTAAAAAGTCCACCTGCTCCGGCGAGGTATTTCAAAGTGGTTCCGATTTTCAGTCGGCTTTTTTCATCCTCCATAAGGATCCTGCCATAGGTCAAACCTATTTCTCCCCAGGCATGTACGGTTCCTGACAGGTCTTCCATATTTGCCTGAAAATCAGACTGGGACTCAAAGCCTTCAGATATACTTTCATAAAACAAACCGCTGATATTGTGAATGTTGAAGAAAGTCCTCACCCTTGTGTTGATTCCCAAGCTGCTTTTTTCATTCAACCTAAACATGACTGAAGGCCCCAGAATATCAGCATTTCCAAAAAAATTGTTTCTGTCGGTGGGAGTCTTAGCCACATCCGAATCAAATGAAAATCCATCTCCGATATTTCTAAGGTCCCTGAAGTCTACACTCAGGTAGTCGCTTCCCACAAAGGCACTCGCAGATATAATGTTGAACTCAAACTTGGTTTTCGATCCTACGACATTGGCCGGATTCAGAAGGAGAGAATGCACTCCGGAATAATTGTCCAAAGTATTCCCAATGTAAGATTGTGAATGCCCCAAAAAGGGAAGTGATAAAAGAAGGAGGACGGATAGTAGTCTTAAGTGGTTCATAGGATTAAAAGTTGGTGGAAAAAGTCTAAATGTCCACAATAAAATTCGTATTCACAATACCACCTAAGGGGTATTTATTACGCATTTAATGGGTTTTGATTTACCTTATTAATAGTAACTTATGCTAAAATAAAAAAAACGTAAAGAAGAATTTTATGCCATTATTTTATTTGGTTTTGGTTTTATATTTTTGGGTAAGAAGTGATTGTGGCAGAGGAATATTCTTTAGAAAGGTTTTCAAAAAAATATTATAAAATCTACTGGAATTTTTATAAAATAATTTTTACATTAAGAGAATAAAAACAATTTTAAGTTCCATTTTTTTTTGCAACCATTTTTGATATGCAGAAGCTGATTATTGTAGTTTGGCTATTGGCTTTTTTCTTTTGTCGTACGGGGGATAATTTTGCCCAAACCGATATCCAAATCAAATCATGGGGACAAGCCCATGGAATAGAAAGTGCGGTGATTTTCGGCGTTTTCCGGGACCAGAATAACCTGATTTGGATCTGTACTTACAATGGGCTTTTTTATTTTGATGGCTTTCGGGCATATAAATCCCCCATAGTCGAAGCAGATGGGAAAACCACATTCAATGGCATTGTCAATCAATTGGTGCAATCCGAGGACGGAAGGTATTGGCTTAAGCTTGACTACACTATGGGTGCCTATGATATTTATACCAAGGTATTTACACCACTCAAAACCCAGCCTTCGAATTTGCTTTCCACTTTTTCGAGCATCGGGGATCAATTATTTGTGTTTGATCCGGCTAGGACATATTTGGTGGATAAAAAATCTTTTGAACTTATTCCGATGGTTTTTGTGGATGATCTTGATTCTATCATTTCAGATGATATTAGGCCGTCAGGTTTACCTACCAGATATTTTAGTTTTTTTAAGGAATCCCCCGTTGAAGTCGTTCCGTCAAAAAACATCGGTAAATATGTTCTAAAAAGAGATGTCGATTCTTCAAAAACCTTTTGGAATCAAAAGGGGTATTTTCGCTTAAATATCGATGCCAAGGGAAACACTTGGTATAGGCACCCATTGAATTACCGGGAATTGATTGTCGAAGACTCTCTTGGAAGAGATATAAGTGATGAGATTTTACGTTTATTTGAGGGGGTTGCAATCCATTTTTTCTATACCCTATCTGATTATTCTTGGTTTGTCACAGACAATGGATTAATGCTGTGGGAGAAAAATGCAGTAAAACCCGAGAACCGTTTTGAGAAGTTTCCCGAATTATCTGAAGTACAGCTTTCGCAGTCTTTTGATAGGGGAAAAACAATTTGGTTTTGGAATAAACAGGGGCTATTCAATTTGAGAACCAACCCATCCCAATTTAGCTCCATTACCAAGGAAAACTTGGGCCTTTACAGCAACTTTATCCTAGGAATTTTTCCTTTTGACGAAAACCGCCTGATCATCAAACATGATTTTTCTGATCAATACTATAGCTTTTTTGACTTACGCACAGGAGAGGTAAGGCCTGTGTATTTGGACGACATTTTCAGGGATTTTGGATTGATAGAATACCGGGATATCCTAAAAAATGGGGATCCAAAAACCTGGATTTTGAAGAATGGCAGAAATATCCATGAGTTCTTTGCAGGCAATCCGAATATAAATCCATTTACCAGAACTTTTATATCCGATGGCAAGTCTTATGATTATTTCATCTATCCTGGTGATCAATTTGATTTGGTATACCAACTTTGGCGCATTTCGGAAAACAAAATGGTTTTCCCTAGAATTATTCCGCTTCAATATCTGCAGCAGGGAGATACAGTTTGGATCGGAACTGAAAGTGAAGGATTGGTGGCCTTGCATACCCCAAGCGGTCAGACACAACAATGGCTTTCTGATCTTGGCAAGCCTGAAAGCATCCCTTCCAACAGGGTGCATGCAGTGATTCCCGTAGCAGATGACAACCTTTGGTTGGGTACAGGAAATGGATTGTCATTTTTCAATAAGAAGACAGGAAAATTCACAACATACCGTACGCAAGAAGGGCTCGTCGACAACAAGATTTATTGTATGGCTTTTGACCGGAAAGGACATCTTTGGATAGGCACAGGCAACGGACTTTCCAGATTTGATACGCTCAACAAATCCTTCACCAACTTCACCAAGGCCGACGGTTTGGTCAATAGCGAATATAACCGCAATTCGGCCATGCTCCTGCCTGATGGAAGGATGATGATGGGTGGAATGGGAGGGATTGACCTTTTTGATCCTGATGAGGTGGGGGAAACGATCGAAAAACCAAAACCGATGGTTGCCCATGTCCACAACAACGACAAACTGATCAATCTGAAATCACAATTTGATTTCCGGCACATTGAAAACCATTTCGATTTTTATGTTTCTGCTATCCCCATTTGGATGGCTTCCACCTTATCCTATGAGTATCGATTGGTAGGTGCTGAGAGCGATTGGCAAAGTTTGAATTTTTCCAATGTGGTCCATTACCCCAATCTTCCGCCCGGCGACTACAGTTTTCAGGTCAGGATAGCCAATCAACCTGAGATCGCGAGTTATGATTTTGTGATCCATCAGGTTTGGTATGCGAGTTGGTGGTTTAGGTTGGCCTTTATCCTAGTGGGATTATTTTTGATTTACTTTATTTACAGGATGATGCTTTCCCGCCGCATCCTCCGACTACAACAAGAAAACCGCATCATGCAACTCAAAGCCGAACAGGCCAAATCGGTAACCAAAGAGCGGGAAAGAATCATCGCGGATCTCCATGATGATGTGGGTGCGACACTCAGTAGCCTTCATATTTATGGTGACTTGGCCGGAAAAGTATGGGAGTCCCAACCTGAAAAAGGAAAGGAAATGGTGGATAAAATCAGAGACCAATCCAAAGAACTCATGGGGCGGATGAGCGATATCGTCTGGAGTATGAAAGATCCCAAAAATGAAAAATACTCCCTTCGCTCTAGAATCCGAAATTATGCCAATGAATTGCTGTCTTCAAAAGAAATTCTGTTTGCAGATGTCTTGGCTTCTGATTTAGATGAGAAAATCGTCCAACCCGAGCTCAGGAGAAACCTGCTTTTGGTGGTCAAAGAGGCCATGAACAATATCGCCAAGCACAGTCAGGCCTCCCGGGTCAGGTTGGTATTATATGAAAAAGAAGGTCAGTTGATCCTCAAAATCAATGACAACGGACAAGGGTTGGATGTCATGAAGGTCCAAAATGGCAACGGATTGGGCAATATGCAAAAGCGTTGCCAACAAATGAATGGAAAATTGACTGTCGAAAGTCAAAAAGGAAATGGAACCACACTAATTTGTGCTATCCCCATGGCTACAATTAGTATTGTGGATGGTGATAAATCCCCCTAACTTCAATATATGATTCGGGTAGCTATATTTGACGACAATCAAGCCCGCAGGGAGAGCTTGCAGGCTTTGATCGGCCTGGTCTCTGGACTGGAATGGGCAGGTTCCTTTGAAAACTGCGCCCGGATCATTAAAGATATAGACCTAAGCCGTCCTGATATCATCCTGATGGACCTGGAAATGCCCGTGGTCAATGGGATTGAGGGAATCAAGATTGCCAAGCAATACGCACCACAGATCAAGATTATTGTGCAGACTTCCTTTGATGACGATGAAAAGGTTTTTGCTGCCCTTCAAGCCGGTGCAGAGGGTTATATCCTCAAATCCGCCTCCGTCTCCCAGATCACCCAAAGCATCGATGAAGTCTACAAAGGCGGGGCAAGTATGAGTCCTTCCATTGCGCTGAAGGTGATGCGGTATTTTGGAGAAATCCCCAAAGAGAAAAAAGAGGATTACCACCTGACACCCAAAGAATCCGAAGTCCTCAAAAAACTCGCAGAAGGCCTCAGCTACAAAATGATCGCCGATGAGCTAGGCATCAGCTACTTCACCGTCAATAACCACGTCAAAAAAATTTACGAAAAGCTCCATGTGCATTCCCTTGGGGAGGCGGTTGCGCTGGCTTATAAGAAGAAGTTGTTTTGAAAGGGATCACGCAAAGACGCTAAGGCGCAAAGGAAGGGGGTCTGTCTGGGGAACCTTTGAGGTCTTTTTTTGACCTCGAAGGTTTTGAGGTTTGGAAGACGGTAAAAATGCGCCATCAACTTCCTGCTTTTTTAAATAACTCTATCATTAAACTTTTTCCTTCCCATATAGCAATATTTAGCTATTTCCTAAGAATTTCTTCCTTTCTAATTTTAAATGAAAGATTTTTGAATATTCCCTTATTTACATCAAGCGGTTGAAAGGCAATATTTTACCAACCTTTTTTATCTAGGAAACAATTTCATTTAACCTCAAATTTTTATCCAATGAAAAATTACGCCAAAACAACAACATTATTTAAGGCAATGCAGTCCTGGAAATCCAAAATCTGGCTCTTGGCTTCTATCGCATGATTTCTTGGGTTCAAATTCAAGATTTTTTGAGAAAAATTGGAAAGATGATAAACCGAGCAAATAGGGAACATGAAGATAAACAGTAAAGATTCGACCAACCACTTTTTGAAATCGATTTTTGGATAATGATGTGAGAATGATTTTTAGGCTTTTTGAACTGGAAAACCACCTGGATATGTCTGAGGTGGTTTTTTCTTATTAGAGGTTTGTTTACCAGTCTTGCTGGATGTATCCTACGCGGATTTTTAATCCGGAAGTTATGGAGGAAATTCACAATCCTACACCCATACTCTTTCAGATCTAAATTAGGATTTGAATTTTTCGGGAATAATTAATATCGTATGTGCGCAATTATGCCAGTAGATTGGATATCCAATTAAATTCTTGTCTGCGGACTGAAATGCCCGGCACATTCCTGCCCGACGACAGGCGGGGGTCTTCCGACTTCGATCTTCCTACCCGATTGTAGTAGGATATTGGGTTACTTGGCAAAGAAGCGTTTCCTCATAAAAGTGTATATTCTCTGCGACCTCAGTGTCAGTGGTTATTTTTATTTTGTGGGTTCTTGTCTTCGTGGGAAACAATTTCAGGAACCCTTTTCTTTGCGTTTTGGCGCCTTTACGATCCCAATAATCTCTTGCTTTCTTGGTAAACCAATAGAATTTAATTTCCAAAATGAAATGTTTCGGACTTTTTTTAATGAAGTTTGTAAGGCTTTTAATATTTTTATTAAGGAATAATTTGAGTATAATAAAAAAAACAAAATTTATGATTGAAAAAATATAATTTTATTGATAAATTTTACGCTAAAATATTTTTAGTTTTGTATATTATCTTTTTTAAAATGCTTTTAAATGTAAATAAAAAGCAATAAAATTGCTTTTAAATCCATCATTGTTTAATAAAAGCAGTGTTTAAGGATTACTTTACAAGTGGATTAATTCTTTTCTTAACCCTTATAATAATATGAAAGCAAAATTTTTACTACTGATGTTTTTTGTGTTCAGTTACCTGGCAATGCCGGTCTTTGCACAAAGCTATGCCCCCGGGTCCGAACCCACGGTGACCACGGATAAGGATGACTACGCTCCCGGTGAGATAGCCACCTTTACAGGAACTGGATGGACCTTGGATTCCAAGGTCTCCATTGTTTTGGAAGAGGAACCTTACCAGGGACATGATGAATTTTTCACGGTCAATGTTAACCCAGACGGGACATGGTCCATGCAGTTTCCGATTGATACTAAACATCTGGGTGTTTCTTTCCATTTATTGGCAACGGGCAATAATACTGGTTATGTAGCTGAGACATATTTTACCGATGCTGCGGTTACTTTTGGTGCGACAGGATTACCTTCTAATACTAGCGTAAATGTTGGTTATAATGTTTCTGGTTCGGGTGCAGGAGACGGAGACTTTACTTCTCCAAGTTTTACTCCGCCTTCCAACTCCACAGGAACAAATCATCTAAATAAAACAATTACCGTTAATAGTTTCAATCTTACATTTTCACCTACACCAACAATAAATTATATTATTTTAAATTATGGACTACGAATTGGAGCAGCAACACAACAAACAAATTTACAGACATCAAATGTTTTTGTTGTTGGAGCAAATAATCCAGCAAGTGCCGCTTTATTTATTGCTAACTATGGTGCCTTAGTTGCCTCGAACGTTCCCTCAGCTGTTTATGGCAGCACTTCTGTTACTCTATCGTCAAGCTTGTATTCCAATTACCAAACAACAACAGGCATTTCCGGTCAATCCATAACATTTTTTATTAACGGGAACAGTGTCGGTTCTGCGCCTACAGATGCAAGTGGTATTGCTACATTAAATGTGGACATAACAAATATTCCTGTTCTTGGGAACTTGAATGTTGGCGATTATACGATAACCAGCTCGTTTGCGGGGATTCCTAACACATATTTACCGATAACCGCAGCAAATAGTACCGCTGCGACTTTGACAGTCACCAAGGCTCCGACTACTACGGTAGTAACAATCAACGGCGGACCGTTCACCTATACCGGATCGGCGATTGAACCTGCCACGGTAAGTGTGACCGGCGCAGGCGGATTGAACCTGACCCCAACAGCTGATTATGCGAACAATGTGAATGCGGGAACCGCAACAGCTAGCTACAGCTACCCTGGAGATGCAAACTATCTGCCGAGCAACGACAGCAAAGACTTCACCATCGGCAAAGCCACAACGACAACAGTTGTGACCATCAACGGCGGACCGTTCACCTATACCGGATCGGCGATTGAACCTGCCACGGTAAGTGTGACCGGTGCAGGCGGATTGAATCTGACCCCGACAGCTGATTATGCGAACAACATTAATGCGGGAACCGCAACAGCGAGCTACAGCTACCCTGGAGATGACAACTATCTACCAAGCAACGACAGTAAGGACTTCACCATCGGCAAAGCCACAACTACAACAGTTGTGACGATCAACGGCGGACCGTTCACCTATACCGGATCAGCGATTGAACCTGCCACGGTAAGTGTGACCGGCGCAGGCGGATTGAACCTGA
>NZ_JAMFLG010000069.1 GCF_023502205.1 Aquiflexum sp. TKW24L
ATAGCTATCGGGACCATTAACCATTATTCAACCCCAAATCCCAACTTTTCTCTCACTCTATTTAAATAACCTCGGGCAATGATTTTTGCTTTAGCTTCGCCCTCTGAAAGTCTCGCTTCCAATTCTGAAGGATGCTCTATATAATAGTTGTAGCGTTTTCTTTCCTCCCCATATTTTTCCATAATCAGGTTAAAAAACTCCTGCTTTGCGTGGCCGTAACCAAAATTTCCTCCAAGGTATTTTGACCTTAAAGTTGCTGTTTGATCAGGATTTGCTACCAAGGAGTACAATTTAAACACATTGCAGGTATCAGGATTTTTTGGTTCTTCGAGCGGAGTGCTGTCGGTGATGATGGTGTTGATATTTTTTTTAAGTTCTTTTTCCGGTAGGAAAATATCTATGTAATTGTTGTAAGACTTGCTCATTTTCTGTCCATCCGTACCGGGAATGATCATCACTTCTTCGCTGATCCGAGCTTCAGGGATGACAAGAATTTCCTCATCCATGCGGTTGTTGAAGGCACTTGCAATGTCGCGGGCGATCTCCAAATGCTGGAGTTGGTCTTTGCCGACAGGAACGATATTGGCACCATACATAAGTATATCTGAGGCCATCAAGACTGGATAGGTAAACAAACCGGCATTTACATCTGCCAACCTGTCAGATTTTTCTTTGAAGCTTGTCGCATTTGCCAGCATGGGAAAAGGTGAAAAGCAACTTAGGTACCAAGTCAATTCTGTTACTTCAGGGATCATCGACTGTCGGTAAAAAACCGTCTTGCTGATGTCCAATCCAAAAGCCAACCAAGCAGCAGCTACAGCCAAAGTATTTTCCTTTCTGAGATTTCCATCTTTGATGGATGTTACGGAATGCAGGTCAGCTATAAAAATAAAAGAATCATTGTTGTCCCGTTTGGTCAGTTCGATAGCAGGAACGATAGCACCCAATATATTTCCAAGATGGGGTTTGCCCGAACTCTGTATGCCTGTCAGTACTCTTGCCATGGTTTTAAATTTGGGCGCAAAATAATTAAATCAGGGTACAATTCGGTGGTTTTTTATCGTTATTTGCCCATATGAAAAAAAGTGCATTGTATCTGTCGGGTCTAATCCTACTGACTATCAGCAGCCTTCCTCTCGCGGGCCAAACAATTGAAAGAAAGACCCTCACCTGGGAAAAGAGAAAAATTGACATCGGTGCAGTTTTGGAAGAAAAAGGAGCGGTGGAGGCTGAGTTTTTTGCCATGAATGAAAATCAGGACAGCATCTACATTACAGATATTTTTACAGACTGTGGTTGTACTACCGTAGACTATAGCAAGGATACATTGGCAAATGGACAGATAGGATCTATCAAAGTAAAATTCGATCCTGATCAAAGGGGTGGGGAGTTTTCAAAAGGAATCATCATCCGTACCAATCTGGATATTTATGGTGACACCTTATTTTTGGAAGGAATTAACATGCCATTGCCCGAAAACTTTGAAATGGCTTTTCCACACCGGGTGGGGGAATTGGGCTTTAAGCTGACTGCGGTCAATATGGGGAACATATTTACCAATGAACCCAAAATCAGGTATGTGGAGATTTATAATTTTGGGCAAAGTCCTATCGGACTATTGGATGTTCAGGATAAGCTTCCGGATTACATCAAAGTTTCTTTGGAGCCTTCACAATTGGAAAGCAAACAAAGGGGTTTGTTGATCATGACCTATGATGGTGCTGCCAAAAATGACTTGGGGTATTTTGATGAAGTCATTAGCATCGGCCTTGACAAAGATGATTTGAACTTAGGGATTAGGGTGATGTCAGTGGTTTATGAATATTTTCAGCCTGTACCTAAGAGCCTTGAAAACAGGGTACCAAAGTTGGGGATAGCCACTGCAGAAATTGACCTGAGGGAAATTTCAGCCAACGCCAAAATATCCAGATCTATTACATTGACCAATATGGGTCAAGAGCCACTCAACATTAGAAAGGTCGCGACCAACTGCGATTGTGTAGAAGTACAATTAGAAAAAAAAGACCTTGAACCTGGAGAAAAAATTGAATTGAAGTTTACTTTTGATCCCAAAGGTAGAAGAGGGATAGATCACAAACATATTTCTATTTTTACCAATGATCCGCTCAATCCTGTCCGGACGATTGTCGTTAGAAGCTCAATAAAATAGAACTCTATCATTTTTTTATCGTATTAAAATTAGGCATTTTGAATACTTTGGTACGATAAATGTTTAAATTTAAATGTTCAGTAAAACGGGACAATTATATTTTCAACTTAAAAAAAACATAGCTATGAGTTCAACAAAATTTATTTTAGGAGCATTGGTAGGTGCAGTGATCGGCGTACAGATCGGAATATTAGTAGCGCCTGACAAAGGTGAAAACACCAGAAAAAAAATCACCAAGAAAAGTGGAGAATATCTTGACGAAGCGAACGGAAAGCTCAATTCGTTTTTTGATGGCTTGACAAAAAAAGTCAATGAGGTCAGTGGAGAAGTTGACAAACTAGCCAAAAAAGCAAAAGCTGAAGTCGATAAAGTTACCAAGTAATTGGAAAGATTTTCAAAAAAGGGAAGGCTAACGTCTTCCCTTTTTTTTTACAATTTTTTATCCAAATTGAATTCCATAAGTATTAAGGATTATCCTAATCTCTACAGTTTAAATCAAAAATGTGCTAATAGTTGGTACTAAAGCCTGACGTTTTTCTCATTTTTTTCTATCCAATATTTAGATTTACCTGAGGGGAGGCGAATTTAAAAAATCACAAATTCTCCTTTTATTCCTTTCCATTTATTCTATTTGAATAAGTCCTTTTGATATCTGCTTTGATCTTATTTCAAATTGCATAAAATAAGAGGCGCCAATTGATTACTTTTTTATATCTTTTAGTTCATTTTAAAACAATCATATGTTACAAACAGTAAAATCAAAATTCTCACATTCTCTAATCTTTTTTATTTTGGCATTTTCAATTTCATGTGTGGGTCCCGAAGGCCCTGAGGGCCCTGAAGGTGCACAAGGCCCTATCGGTGCACAAGGCCCCAACGGAGTCCAAGGAATAGCCGGTATTGCAGGGACAAATGGGATTACAAATGTCATTTATAGCCCGTGGATTACTAATGTATGGATCAAACAAGAGAATAAATTCATATCACACAGCTTTGAAGCTGCTTCAATCACCCAAGAGATCATGGACCAAGGTCTTGTATTGGTTTATTTCAAAGAATCTCCAACAACTAATTTTATTAAAATATTGCCTTGTACTTATTATTCTAATGCTGTCCCTGTTTTTACCATTGATTATACTATCAAATTGAGAAATCTAACAGTTTTTCATGGTGTTTCCACAGCTATTGATGGTGCAGGTGTAGATGTTGCTTCACCAGCGTCCCAGACAAGGTACATCATCATCCCGGGTGGTACGGCTGGAAGGTTGAATTTGCCTGTCGATTTGAATAATTATGAAGAAGTGTGTACATATTTAGGCATCAAACCTTAACACCCGGAATCATTATTAAGATCACCTAAATCAAAAATTCCCTCTTTTGGTGAAAACCGGAAGGGGGAATTTTTTTTGGATTATGGAAAATGATGATTTTATTTTTTTTACAAACTTGCCTGTTTTGGATGGGCTCTAGGTACTTGAATTCTCAATATTTAAAAAACTAATTAATAGGAATTTATCTCAGTTTGACCGGCACATTCATCTATCCTTTATTCGGTTAGATGTTGAAAGGATATAAATAGTATTGGATATAAAGTATTAGAAATCTATCTATTCCTTTGCAAGGAATTAACTCTTATTGGAACATTTTTTATCGACCAACGCTGTTGCTGAAGTAATTTGGTGACGGCTTTTTTTTTAAGGGTAAATAGAAGGAATATGAAATGAAGGACTAGCTATATAACCTCCTTTAAGCCATTGATTAATAAATTATTAAATTTTACAAATGCAATAACTAACCAATTGTATTTGATATATATTTAAAGGCTTTTTAGAATTTATTTTTAATATGGAAAAATCCATCGTTATAACCGATGACCACGAATTGTTTGCAACAGGTCTAAAATACATGATTGCCGCTAGCCCTGAGTTCGATCTCGTGGGCTCCTTCAGAAACGGAAAAGAACTATTAGATTTTCTAAAGGCAGGTAATAAATCTGATATGTTGATTTTGGATTTGGAAATGCCGGTGTTAGACGGGTTTGAGGTCCTTGAATTCTTAAAAAATAAAAAAATTAGGATCAAAAAACTGGTTGTAAGTACACACCATACGGTTGCTTCAATAGAAAAAGCAAGAGTATTAGGTGCTGATGGTTTCATCAGCAAAGCAGTAACTCTTTCTTTTTTGATGGATACGATCAGAACAATTTTTAATGGCAATTCTTATTTTCAAGAACCGACTTCAAATTCCCCTCTTGATTTTGACATTGAACTCTGTAAAAAATTAATATCAAGTTATCACCTTACCAAAAGGGAAATTGAAATCGTCAATCTCACCAAGGCACAGTTGGAATGCACGGAAATAGCAGATAAGTTAAATCTAAGTACCCTTACAGTAAAGACTCATAGAAGGAATATCCTCAAAAAACTTCAACTTAAAAATTTTGTTGGTCTTGTCGATTTGTTGAAAAACCAAAATGGGTACTAACCCAACTAATTCAATTTAATCTATTATTTTTTACTTTTTTTTGGCAAAAATTCCACTTAGTACTAAAAAATACCTCCTAGGAAGTATTTTTTTCAAAACGGAATATTTAGAATTTTACGATAATTCATGATTACTGAAAGTTTGAATTCACTATTTCATATTCACATCGGTTAAAAATTATAAGATTTTATAGAACCCTTTCCGGGTTTTAAAAATCATAATCCGATTTCAATTAGAAATCAATTTGATTCTTCTTCGAGGTTATCTTTTTTGAAGCAAAATATCACTCGGACTTTAAGTATCCACTACGGCAAAATTATTTAATTGAAACAACATAAAATTTTATATAATCCATCTTTTAACCTTTTTCAAAAAACATAGCCATGAAAATCTTTTACACACTCCTCACCGCATTTTGTTTGTTTGCTTTCCAAAGCAATGTCTTTTCCGCCACCCGCACCGTCAGCAATAAGTCCGGCGATGTGGCCCAATTTACCTCCCTGCAGGAAGCCATCACTGCATCTGCTGATGGGGACATCATTCTCATCAGCGGTTCTCCTACCAGCTATGGTAATGTGACCATGGCCAAGCGACTCACCCTGATAGGCCCAGGATCCAATCTTGATTTCAATGGCGGTCACAATGCAACCATAGGCACCATGACATTCAGTAGCGCCCAGACGTCCAAATCCGTCCTTCAGGGATTAAAGATCGGTACTATCACTATAACCGCTGCAGAATGCGATGAGGTGCAGGTCAAAAGATGTGAAGTGGCTTATATAGTAAATCAAACATCAAACTTTACTCGGATTCCCCAAAAATGGATTCTTGAGGAAAGTGTTATTTATTCCTCCGGAATTGCGAACCGACCCAATAACACCAATCTATCCGCAAATTGGTCCATAAGAAATTGCTACCTGTATAGTACCGTTGCTTTAAATGGATCGATATTCGAGAACAATGTCTGGGTTTTTTCGGGTCATTCGGGAAATGGAAACATCTACAACAACAATATCTATTTTAGTTCTAGTTTTTCGCAAGTGACTGGTGGGAGCTTTGCCAACAATATTTTTGACAATGCCCCCACTATTGACTTCAATGCCAACAGCAGTTCGGGTAATTTCTTCAGTACCGACCCACAAGTTGTTTCATTCAGGGCTGATTTTTTTCCTGGAGATTTCTCCCTAAAGCCTGGCAGTCCGGGAATCAATGCAGGCACGGATGGGAGAGATATCGGGATGTTTGGTGGCAGGGGATTTTTGATTACCATGATCCCCGGTATTCCCAGTGTCCAATCTTTCATCATCCTCAATCCTTCCGTGCCCCAAAACGGTACGCTCAATATCAAGGTAGAAGGCAAAGCCAATAATTAATCCTCTACGAGCATGAGAACCTTTCTATGCATTCTCCTAGTGGGATGGCTATGGCTGCCTTTTGCAGCCCGGGGCCAGAATCCCACTATCGTCGCGGCGGAGTATTTTTTGGATACCGACCCGGGAGTAGGTGGAGGCAAGGCCTTTCCTTTCCCGCCTTCTGCCAATCCAAACGTACAGCTACAGGTCAGCCTCCAAGGGTTGCCTGTGGGATTCCATACCCTTTCGGTGCGGTTTAAAGACAGTAATGACTTTTGGTCATTGGCAAGGACAAGAATCTTTTTTATCGAAAGCCCAGAAGTCTCCAACCCAAATAATACCTTGACAGGTTTGGAGTATTTTATCAATACCGACCCAGGACCTGGCAATGGCACGAAAGTGACCATCACTCCGGGAATCGAGGCTTCTTTGGCGATTCCTGTGACCCTTTCTGGTTTGTCAGAAGGGTTTCATACTATTGGGGTAAGGTTTCAAGACCAAATTGGTAACTGGTCTTTGGTAAAGAATAGGCTATTTTTTATTCAAAACAGCATTACCAATCCTCCTTTAGTTCCGATCACAGCGGCTGAATATTTCATAGACACCGATCCCGGACCGGGACTGGGCAAAGCCCTTGCTGTCAGTTCGGGTAATAATCCGCAGGTTGTGGGGAATATTCCTACCACAGGTTTGACTCCAGGATTCCATAACATTGGGACCAGATTCAAAAGTCAAGACAATAATTGGGGTCTTGCCAAGAGCAGGTTATTTTACGTTGGGGACGAAAATCTCAATATGCCAGTAATGGTGGATTTTGTTGAGTATTTCTTTGATGAATCCGATCCTGGAGAAGGCAAAGCTACGTCCATTCCTTTGACTCAGCCTGCTTCTGCTATATCTGTAGAGTCCTTGATTGCTGTGGCTTCCCTGCCCAAGGGATCACATACGATTACCGTCAGGATCCGGGACAACAGGGGCATGTGGAGTAGGGTGGTTTCCGAGAACTTTATCGTCGGCGACCCGCAGTTTACCACACCGCCTGTTCCTGATTTGGCTGAATTGCCGAATATCGAAGCCCAATGTGTCATCAATCTCACAGATCTGACAGTTCCAACTGCCAAAGCGGAAGATGGTACCCCAGTGATAGGTACGGTGAATGAAATCCTTTTCCCAATCACCAAGCAGGGAAATACCGAAATCACTTGGACTTACACAGATAGCAACGGGCTCAAATCCACCCAAAAACAACTTGTCATCCTGAAGGATACTGAGTCACCGACCCTTATCGCTCCCGCCAAAGTATCGATTAATCTAAGCCAAGACCAATGCAGTATCTCCAATGTGTCACTCGGAGATGCAACGGCCACAGATAACTGCGGAGATCCAACCGTGACAAACAATGCGCCGACTGTATTTGGAATCGGTAAGGCTATAGTCACCTGGACAGCTACCGACGCGGCAGGCAATCAGGTTCAGGCAACTCAGGAAGTAGAGGTACTCGACGTGACACCACCCACCATCAGTGCGCCGATGGATGTGAACATACGCATTCCAATCGGTAAGGATGTTGCCGAGAATGTAGTTCTTGGACAGCCAGTGTATGCAGATAATTGTAGCGTTCAGACCATAGAAAACAATGCACCTATTCTGTTCCCGCTTGGCGTGACTACCGTGACTTGGAAAGTAACTGACCGCAGCGGCAACGCTGCCACCGCACTGCAGCTGGTGACGGTCAGCAGGCAGGTGTTGCCTACGATTACTGCGCCGCCGGCTATCAGTGTCAATGCTGACCAAGGAAAGTGTATTGCCATTATTTCAGATCTCGGTGATCCTATTGTGACGGGTGAGGACATTGCAGGTGACGGCATCAGCAACGATGCCCCTGATGAATTCCCTGTAGGGGAGACTACCGTTACGTGGACTGTCGAAGACGGCAATGGTAATTCTGCCAGCGCAACCCAGACTGTGAAAGTGACAGATGCAGAAAAGCCTGTCATTACAGCACCTGCATCCGTTTCTGTTGATGCGAGACAGGGTGCCTGCGATGCGCAGAATGTTACCCTTGGCCAGCCTACTGTTTCTGATAATTGTGGTATTGAGAGTGTCACCAATAATGGTCTTAATACCTACCCTGTAGGTACGACGACTGTGACCTGGACGGTCACTGATGATAACGGTAATATTTCTACAGCTACGCAAATAGTGAATGTACTTGACAAGCAGATTCCTTTGATCACTGCACCGACAGACCTGACTGTTCAGATCCTGCCTGGGGAAGATAATGCATCAGGTGTTTCCCTTGGTCAGCCTATCGTTTCGGATAACTGCAGTGTCGCTTCTGTCACGACAAATGCGCCTGCACTTTTCCCAATAGGACAGACTGCAGTTACTTGGACAGTTACGGATGCTAGCGGCAATACCAATAGTGACACCCAGCTTGTGACTGTTACACAGGCCGAAGTACCGACCATCATCGCACCCAAGTCCATCAATATCAGCGCAGATCAGGGTACCTGTTCCGCTACTGTTTCGGATATTGGGACACCTATCGTAACAGGGGAAGACATTCCATCCGATGGCGTTACCAATGATGCGCCATCCATCTTCCCTATAGGCGAAACGGTTGTAACTTGGAAGGTGACTGACGGAAGAGGACTTACCGCTTCTGCACTTCAATTTGTAACCGTCGAGGACGAGGAAGATCCTAGCATCACTGCCCCGGCTGATTTGACCGTCAATACCGTTTTGGGTAAATGTGAGGCAATCGATGTTTCCTTAGGTGACCCTTCCATTTCAGACAACTGCTCTGTTGCCTCAGTAAGCAACGATGCACCTGATATTTTCCCAATTGGGGAGACAATGGTAACATGGACTGTGACAGACGTCAGTGGCAATACCGCCACCGCTAAACAGAAAGTGACCGTGGAGGACAATGAAACACCTACCATATCTGCTCCGGGCAACCTGACAGTACAGGTAGATCCCGGAAGTTCCGTTGCCACTAATGTCAATCTCGGCGAGCCTACAGTCTCTGACAATTGCGAAGTGGCAAATATCAGCAACGACGCCCCGGACAGCTTCCTTGTTGGCAATACAACTATAACCTGGACGGTAACAGATGAATTTGGAAATGCGGCAACTGCTACCCAAACAGTAACGATTTTGGAAGAAGAATCTCAATTGCCAACCATCACACCACCTGCCAATGTCAGTGTCAATGCAGACCAAGGAGTCTGTGAAGCTACAGGCGTGAATATTGGGACAGCTTCTTTTACAGGAGATATCCCGGATGGCGGATTGACCAACGATGCCCCGGAAAGTTTCCCATTAGGTAAAACGATAGTGACATGGATTGTGAAGGACGACAAAGGCAATTCTGCTTCAGCTACGCAGACCATTACGGTGACTGATAATCAAAAGCCAATAATCTCTGCTCCTGCCAATGTTTTCATAGGAACAGATGCCGGTGATTGCTCGGCAAGTTCAGTTGATCTTGGTCAGCCGGTTGTATCAGATAACTGTTCGATTCAATCTGTGAGCAACAATGCGCCGGCCACCTTCCCATTGGGAGAAACACAGGTGGTTTGGACGGTGGTTGATGGCAGCAGAAATTCAGCAACTGCTGTTCAATTTGTAATCGTCGAGGACGAGGAAGATCCTAGCATCACTGCTCCGGCTGATTTGATAGTCAATACAGTTTCGGGTAAATGTGAGGCAATTGTTGTTTCCTTGGGTGATCCTTCCATTTCGGACAACTGCGCTGTTGCCTCAGTAAGCAACGATGCACCGGATATTTTCCCAATCGGGGAAACTGTGGTCACG
>NZ_JAMFLG010000007.1 GCF_023502205.1 Aquiflexum sp. TKW24L
TCTTCGTAATCCGGCATTATTAATTCATCATTCTTAATTCTGAATTTCCCCAAGTCTTCCTTCTTGGTACTTGGTACTTTGTACTTTGTACTTTTGTACTTTAATCAAGGAAATTGAACTTCAAACCAAAGCATGTCGTTAAATTTGGAAATATGATTAACCAAAATATGAAAAAGTTATTTGGCGCTTTGCTGATCACCCTATTCAGCTTCCAAATCGCAACTGCACAGGACAAAATCACTTGGCTGACATTTGAGGAAGCTGCTGCCAAAACTGCTGAAAACCCTAAGATGATTTTTGTGGATGTCTACACTGATTGGTGTGGATGGTGCAAAAAAATGGATAAGGACACCTTTACCAACCCTAAAGTCATCGGATTTATCAATGAGAATTTCTATGCCGTCAAAATGAATGCAGAGGACAGCAAACGAAAATTCAACTTCAAGGGCAAGGAATATACCGAAGCCACTATGGCTCGGGCGATGCGGGTAAGTTCCTACCCCAACTTTGTGATCATGGATGCCTTGATGGAAAATATCGCTCAATTTCCCGGCTACCGAGAACCGGCTCCCTTCCTTTCCGGAATGGATGATCTCCTCAATAAATTCGGGAAGTAACCATGTCCTTTTCCCTTCACGAAAAAAATGATACCATCGTTGCCCTTGCTACCCCGCAGGGTGTCGGTGCGATTGCGGTCATCCGGCTTTCAGGCAAAGAAGCCATCACCATAACCAATTCTGTTTTTAAAGGGAAAGACCTGGAAAAGCAGGCTTCCCACACCATCCATTTCGGAACCATCCGGGATGGGGAGAAGATCATAGATGAGGTTTTGGTTTCTATTTTTGTGGCCCCAAAATCCTTTACCAAGGAAAATGTCGTGGAAATCTCCACCCATGGTTCTTCATACATTGTCAATCAGGTCATCAAGCTATTGATCCGTCATGGAGCAAGGCCCGCAAAGCCTGGGGAATTTACTCAGCGTGCGTTTTTGAATGGGCAGTTTGACCTTGCTCAAGCAGAAGCTGTTGCAGATTTGATCCATTCAGATTCTGAGACCTCCCACCAAGCAGCCATCAGTCAGATGCGCGGTGGCTTTAGCAGTGAGATCCAAAAACTCCGCAATGAGCTGATCCATTTTGCTTCGATGATCGAGTTGGAGCTTGATTTTGGGGAGGAGGATGTGGAGTTTGCAAATAGGAATGACTTGAAGGTCTTGGTTGAAAAATTACTGCGTGCTGTCGAGCTACTGATTGCGAGTTTTGATTTGGGCAATGTGATCAAAAACGGAGTTCCCACGGTCATCGCCGGAAAACCCAATGCCGGAAAATCAACTTTGCTCAATGCGCTTTTGAATGAAGAAAAAGCTATTGTCTCTGAAATCGCGGGTACAACACGGGATTTTATCGAGGATGAAATCAATATCGGCGGGGTGATCTTCCGGTTTATCGATACGGCAGGGTTAAGAGAAACCACCGATATCATAGAAGCGATCGGAGTCAGCAGGACGCAGGAGAAAATGAAAACCGCTTCCCTGATTCTATACCTTTTTGACCTGACGGATACCGACATGGTTGAGATCAATCGGGATATCAACAAGTTGGAAAATCAGGGTGTTCCTTTTGTCAAGGTTGCCAATAAAATAGACAAAGCCTCTCCGGAGTTTGTCGGCGAACTGAAGGCAAAGTATCCTGATACCATTTTTATTTCTGCGGGTCAAAAGGAAAACCTCGAAGTGTTGAAAAGTAGGGTTTTGGAATTGGTCAATCTAGATAAGTTCAGGACAGGCAATACCATTGTCACCAATATCCGGCATTACGATTCCTTGGTTAAAACACGGCAGTCGTTATTGGATGTATTGGAAGGTTTGGACAGGCAGATCACCAATGATTTTTTGGCGATGGATATCCGTAGGTCACTCCACTACCTTGGAGAAATCACTGGAGAGATTACAACAGATGACCTTTTGGCCAACATTTTTTCAAAGTTCTGTATCGGTAAATAAGTTTGGTGTTGTCATGTTGTGCTGCGCGCCTGCCTGCCGTAGGAAGGTTGTCGGGTTGGGGAACAGTCATTCTGAACCGCAGCTTGTGGAGGTGGAGACTCTCTTTTTTTGTTGAAGTGGTTTTAATTGTTGTTGCTGCGAACTACATACCTTTTGAGGCACCATGCATCTGATTCGAGATATTCGTTAATATAATAGTCCCGAGGACGCATTATTTGCGGTCTCAGCACGTAAATTTTCCGCTTTTTATACAGATAATATTATAGGGGAAATAGTAAGGGTTCCGGCATCTTCCCCTACCCCTCCGGTATAGTCCCGCCCACCTTGTCTTATACTTCCCCTATCCATACTCCGTGTCCTAGCTAACCATACTCCGTGTCCTAGCTAACCATACTCCGTGTCTTAGCTACAGATACGCCGCCTCTGGGTTACCCTTGAGCTACTTCCCATCTACCCCAATCCTTAGATTCCCCTACTCCCATCCCATACCTATCCCCCTATCAGTCCTAATGTTCCCTTACCTCAAAGTAGAGTCAGTCCTGTAGTATCCTTAACCATTGACCAATCCTTGACCAATCCATAACCAAAGAAAGGCCATTCCTTCTTCAATACTTTTGTCACCCATGGGGTATAGGGAAGTCATAAAATTCCTTGGATATGCAGATACATTCAATCCCTTCAGGATTGGTGTAGCCTTAATAGATCGTTTTCTTTTCCCCGCATTGCAATGCGGGGTAACTAGATATTTGATCCCGTCGGGATCTTTCCTCAGTGCCTTATTTTGTCAAATCTATAATTCCCTTTGCAACCATTGGGATACCTTCCCGTTCTTTGCGGTTAAAAAATATCACCTCTCACAGAGCCTCTGAGAAAAAGGAGGTTTGGGGAGATACCAACATGTGCGGAGGAGTCATCTGCGTCAATCTGCGATATATGCGGGAGAAAATGAAGCCTCCTGTTCTGTGTGCTCAGTGGTAAATTAAAATACCCCCTACCCCATTTCCGTATTTAAGATTCTCCTCCTTAGAAGATACGTGACCTAAATACCAAACTTCCAAATTCTTTTCCATGGGTTACGGTGCAGAAAGATTTCAGAAAGTATGAAATTATGTATAGCACCTTACCCAGGGACAATGTTATTCAGCCCACTTCGGGGCTGTGTATCGTGATTGGAGAAATTCTCTAACCTTCTATTTTTTATCAATAATTCATTACACAATACCACTGAATGTCAGTATCTTAGTTGGCGATGTACCAAAGGGATAAGTAGGATTTACCCAAGATTCTTAAGCCAAGTTCCATTCGGTCACATTCCTCTTACTTTTCATTCAATTTTTAACCCAAAAACAACATACTATGGACCCTTTCCAAAAGAGAATTCAGAATCTTCAAAAAACCCTCCGTACACCAGAAACAGGGGTTTTTGATTTGGTAACCACCAATTCATTTTTGAAAAGCCTTGGCATTCAATTGCCCGTAACTGCGGACTTTACCGAAAGGAAGAAAGCTGTACAAAGGTTTTTGGGATTTAAAGGAAATGATGTTGACGGTATTATGGGCACCAATACCATATCTAGGTTGGAGATGCTTTACAGCCAAACCCTACCTCCGATCCCTTCGGGTGCAAGCTTGATTGCCTCCAAAAGGTCATTGGATGTCATCGTGGAGTTTGAGGTTTCCTCAAAAGCTATTTATGAAAGGAGATACAGGAACCCAATATTACCGGGTGAATACAGTGGCATCACCATCGGTATCGGATACGATTTGGGCTATGTAAATACTGCCACATTTACCCATGATTGGAAAGACTTTCTCAGCAGTTCTGATTTTAATACCCTTTTGGGCGTGGTAGGCAAAACAAAAGTCAATGCCAAAAACGCACTTACCGAAGCTGTAAAAAGGGTGAGCATTGATTGGGATTCTGCTATTGAGGTATTTTGCACCAAGTCCATGCCGATTTGGGCAAAGAAATCCCGAAGGATCTATCCCGGCTTAGAAAAACTTCCGCCTGATGTCCAAGGAGCTATTGTCTCCTTGGTGTACAACAGGGGTGACAGTTTGGCTTTGAATGACAGGAGGTTAGAGATGCGGAATCTTGTCCAACACATTGCTTCAGGCAAATTGCCCGCCATTGCCGCAGAGATCAGAAATATGAAAAGACTGTGGTCCGTGCAGCAAAGCGCCGGTCTTCATAGAAGGCGGGACAGTGAGGCTGCATTGGTAGAAAATGCCACGTTTGTCATCAAGCCGGAGGATTGTATTTTTATTTAGGATGATAGTCTACAAAGTCCACAGACGACAGTCGACAGTCGACATAGTCGATAGTACAAAGTCGATAGACCATAGACGATGGAAAAAAGACCACAGAAAGTGCACAAAATACAGATAAGACTGGCCTGCAGGAACCACATTTCCTATGCCAAGGACCATAGCCTATAAACTATGGACGACTTACCATCGACCATGGACTATAATCTATCTACAACCTAACATTGATCCTGCCTGAGATTATTCTATTCTTTTAATCGCAAGGCGAATCCAGAGGAAGTATTGACCTTAAAAAATCAATATCCCAAATAAGTCAGGTGGCTGTTCCTCGAGAAAATAAACCACTCAGCAAATAAAGCCTTCTTTGCCGAACCACCACTCCTTAAGTTTGTTCCTGTATAAGAAGTTTTTCGGGTAGTTACATCTACCTGAATTTTAAAAAGTTACAATCCAATCAATTCAATGAAGTACATATTTTCAGTTTTAATTTTTGGTTTATTCTCCATTCAGGGTTTTTCGCAGTCATTTAATATAAAAGGTGTGGTGGTTGTTCAGGGCAAACAAGAGGCTTTGCCTTTTGTGAATGTGCTTTTATTGTCCCCAAATGATTCTTCCCAAGTTACAGGTGCTGTTTCTGATATTGATGGCAATTTTGATCTGACCGGTATCAGACAGGGTGATTATATCCTCAAGGTACAATATATAGGATTTACAGATTATTTCAGGACCATAGAATTGACCAATAATGTCGACCTGGGAGTTATTGCAATCAGCGAAGTAGCTACTGACCTTAAAGAATTTGTGATTGAGGCTCGGAGGTCTACAGGCACCCAAAAAGGTGATACCACGATGTTCAATGCAGATGCTTTCAAAACGATGAAGGATGCAAGTGCACAGACATTGTTGGAAAAACTTCCCGGAGTGAGTTCAGAAGATGGTATTTTACAAGCTCAGGGAGAAGCCATTGCGCAGATCCTCGTTGATGGCAAGCCGTTTTTTGGAACAGATGTCAAAACTGCTCTTCAGAATATCCCTGCCGAAATGATTCAAAGCATTGAGGTGTTTGACCAAAAAAGTGAAAAATCACAGCTCAGTGGATTTGACGATGGTGAAAGGCTCAAAACCATCAATATCATTACCAAAGAAAGCAAGAGGAAGGGCGAATTTGGAAAAACTACCGCCGGCTATGGAACAGACGAGAGGTATTTGGTGGGTGCCAGTATCAATGCATTTGATGGAGAAAGAAGGTTGACCTTTACAGGGTTATCCAATAATGTCAATGTCCTTGATTACTCCAGCGATCCCAACGCACAGGACAATGCCAATCCACAGGAAGGAATCATCACTACCAATATTCTTGGATTGAATTATACCGATCTATGGATGGACAAAATCAAAGTTACCGGTAGTTATGTTTTTACCAAAAGAAGAAATGTAGGCGTAGTGGATATTTTCAGGGATTTTGTGACTACAGATGATACGGATAAGTTCTACAGTGAAAGGAGTACCGATGTCCGAATCAACAACCGGCACCAAGCTAACCTTAGATTGGATTACAACATAGACGAGAAAAATAGAATCCTTTACATTCCTCGATTTTCTGCAAGGTTTGAAACGGAAAATTCAGGTTTTAACGGACAAACTGACGATGGTCTGAATCTGATCAATTCGGTAAGAAACTTAAAAACAGGATCTTATCAGGATTTTGACCTTTACAACAGATTACTCTACAGCCATAAATTTGACAAACCGGGACGTACTGTCACCTTTAGAACCAATTTCTCGAAAGGATGGAATGAAGATGAGTCCGACCGAAAGGCAGAAAACACATTCTATGATCAAAATGGAAGCAGGGAAGAGGTCATTGACCAACGCACCACAAGGGAGCGAACCGGTGATTTTTGGCAAAGTCGTGTTTCCTATACCGAGCCCTTGGGAAAGCGAGGTCAGATGGAAGTGGAATACCAGATCGGCAATAGGCTCAATGACTCCGACAAGCTTACCTTCAATGTAGAAAACGGTGATTTTGATAACGGTTTACTTTCTTTGGATACAGCATTAAGTAATACTTTTCAAAGCAGATACCTGACCCAAGAACTGGAATTTGGTTACCAGTTTACTTCCGAAAAGTATAAAATACAGACTGAATTAGAATACCAGGATGCCAGACTCCAAAACGACCAGTTTTTTCCAAATCCTGATGTATTGAACAAAACTTTCAAAAACTTCACTCCTACAGTGAGGATGGAATACAAGTTTTCGACCAATACCAATTTACAGGTTGATTACGATACTTATACCAACGAACCTCAGATTTCACAACTTCAGGCTGTGATTGACAATACAAACCCACTTCAGTTGCGGTCAGGTAATCCCGATTTGGATCAATCCTATACCAATCAGATCCGGTTAAGATTTAGAAGTAACAATCCTGATACAGATAAAAACTGGAATATATTTGCCCAATCCAGGTTTGTAGACAATTTCATTTCCAACAGTACCCTGATTGCAAGCGAACCTACTGAGATCCAAGATGGAATTATATTAGAAACCGGTTCACAATTGAACAAACCGGTAAATCTTGATGGGTATAAGGATTTCAGGTCATGGTTTAGCTATGGGTTGCCGATAGGATTCATCAAATCAAACTTCAATATTAACGCTGGACTTGGCTTTACCCAAAGACCTGGACAGGTCAATGACCAAATCGGATTCAACAATTCCAGGAGGTTGAACACGGGTTTTTCGCTAAGCAGCAATATCAGTGACCAAATAGATTTCAATATCTGGTCAAGGTCTTCTTTTAACGAAGTCAACAACAGCCTCAATTCTAGCCTTGACAGTAAATTCTTCCAGCAGAGGTTCCGTGTCAATCTAAATTGGATCATTTGGGAAGGAATCATTTACCGATTGGATCTCAATCATCAGATCAATTCAGGTTTGTCAGAGGGATTTGATACCAATTTTTCCTTGGTCAATATGAGTGTGGGCAAAAAAATATTCAATAACCAGCGGGGTGAGATCAGCTTGATGGTTTATGACTTGTTTGGTGAAAATGCCAATGTCAGAAGGAATATCACAGAGACTTTTGTGGAAGATGTCCAGTCCAATGTACTTCAGACTTATGTGATGCTGAGTTTTACCTACAATCTCAGAAGGTTCAGCAAAGGCATGAGTGAGCAGGATTATACCGAAAGGTATCAGAATGGGGATAGTTCGAATTGATAATTTAAGTTGCTTTATCCCTGTTTTGTGATGTTGGCTTTTGTTCCTTTTGATGCAACATATATCCCGTACCTAAAGGCACGGAAATAACTAAATGCAAAATTTCCCTACCCATATCTTGTCCCTAAAGGGACATTAACTTCAACAGTATTTACCAGTATTTCATCTTATTCATTTTTCCTTCTTGAAAGGAACTCTCATACTCCTTATGGATAACTGCTTCAAACAAAATTTTCCCTACCATATCTTGTGCCTAAAGGGACATTAACTTCAACAGTATTTACCAGTATTTCATTTTCTTCATTCAACCTTTTTGAAAGGAACTGATAATCCTAATGCGTAACTGCTTCAAATTGAAGAATATTTACTTTTTTGACCTTATACCATTAATCTCCCATAAAAACCAGTTTGGAAAAAATTAGCAGAAAATTTATTCAAAATCGCAAAATTATAAACCAACTATTTACAATTGGATACTATTTTCGAATTGTATAGGTAGGTTATAACTCAAACCTGTTTTTTTCCTTTTATCCTTACCATATTCCAACTGCTATAATCATCGGGATTTTTTTACCCAAATGGAAGCCATGTTATTTTATTTAGACATATTTTTAATCAATCGATACCACAGAATATCCTGATTATTTCCATAGGCCAATGGAAATATGATGATTTGTTTTGCTATTTACCCCTATAACCTACTTTAAAGTAACCTTATCACCCAATTTTATTTGGGATGGTACAGGCATGTTATTTTCCATTTCTAATTTATTAAAGCTTATGAAAGAAACATTTACCAAAAACCGTATCCCAATTTTATCCTGGCGATACTTGATGATTTTCACCCTGATTTGCTTTTTCGGTATTCAAGGCAATGTTTTTGCCCAGCAAAAACTCGTCAAAGGGACAGTACTGGATGCGGCAGGTATGCCTATCCCCGGTGCAAATATTGTGATAAAAGGCACTACAAAAGGGTCAGTGTCTGATCTGGACGGGATCTTTACGATCCAAATGGAGGCAACCGAGAACATTCTCGTTATCTCTTACATCGGTTATGAAAAAACCGAAGTGAATGTATCCAATCAAAGTGAAATCACTGTAAGGCTAACAGAGAGTTTTCAACTCTCGGAGGTCGTAATCACTGCGGCAGGTATCGAAAGAAATACCAATACCTTGGGTTATTCGGTATCTTCCTTAGATAACGAGAAAATTAGCCAGAGGAATGAGCCTGATCCTGTGAGGGCATTGACAGGCAAAATAGCCGGAGTCAACATCCAAGGAGCAGGTGGTGTAGCCGGTGGTGCCACCAACATCACCATCCGAGGCAATTCCTCACTTGGCAATAACAACCAACCGCTTTTTGTTGTAGATGGTGTACCTTTTGACAATTCTTCTTTTGAATCAGCCGGAACCAACCAAACACAAAGCAGCCAATCTACATCCAGCAGGGCGTTTGATATTGATCCCAACAACATCGAAAGCCTCACGGTATTGAAAGGTGCTGCGGCCTCTGCACTTTATGGGTCTAGGGCAGCCAATGGCGCAATCATTATCACTACCAAAACAGGCTCCCGAAAAGGACGGAAAGGAATGGAGATTACCTACAACAGCTCCTATTCCAATGAAAGGCTCTCAGGTATCCCTGACTTTCAAGATAAATACGGTCAGGGAACCAATGGTGATTACAGGGCGGGTGTCTTCGGTTCATACGGCTCTCCATATTCCAGCCGCGCGACTATTCCCCACCCTTTGGCATTGACTACCAATCCTGCCTCTCAATTTCCTCAGTTTTACGAGGCTAATGGAATCACTCCTGTAGAAGTACCTTATAGGTCTTACATGAAAGAAAATGTTGAAAATTTCTTTAGGAGAGGAAATCTCTTTGAAAACTCCATCATGGTCAGTGGTGGCGGTGAAAAAACAAGTTTGATTGCAGGTTTTACGCGGACGAGCAATGATGGTGTAGTTCCCGGTAACAGTATCACTAGAACTTCCTTCAATGTCGGTGGAAACGCCAAACTTGACAATGGCTTCTTTGTAAGGGGAACATTGAATTATGTCAAAACCAATCAGACAAGTCCTCCGATTGGTGGGTCAGGATCTATTATGGGCAATTTGCTATTTATGCCGACGAGCTTTGACCTGACCGGCTATCCTTTTGAAAATCCCGTAACCGGGGCCAATGTGTATTATAGGGCATTGGACAATCCTTATTGGTCTGTTAAGAACAGTCCTGCCACAAGTGAAGTGGATAGAACTTTTGGAAGTTTTGTATTGGGCAAAGAAATCACCCCTTGGCTGACTGTCCAGAATACTTTTGGGTTCAACAGCTTTACGGACAACAGACTCAGTGTTTTGGGAAAAGGATCAAGTGTCTATGCCAACGGTACCATCAACACAGACAATATCTACCGGGAAGAATTGGACAACGTTCTTTTGGCTACCATCAATACCAAAATCAATGATGATCTGAAAGTCAGGGTAATTCTTGGAAACAATATCAACCAAAGATTGACTAGAAGAGCAGCTTTCTCAGGAGATGGGATTATTGTGGCAGGATTGAATGACATCAGAAATACTACCACGATCACACTTGGTAATATTCCAAACAACCAGACTTTGATCAAGCAAAGGTTTTACGCCTTTTTTGGTGATGTGACTTTTGATTATAAAAATTATGCTTCGCTCAATTTTGTGGGAAGAAATGATGTATCCTCTACCCTACCTGCCGAAAACAGAAGTTACCTGTATGGTGGTGTCAATGGGTCACTCGTATTTACCGAAGCATTGAAAATGAATAGCTCGGTTCTGAATTTTGGAACAATCAGGGCAGGTTATACCAAAGTCGGTAATGAAGCTTCTCCTTACCAGACTGTAAATGTATTCAACGCCAATGCTTCTTTCGGAGGAATTGACTCTCCATTTAGCAATGCTACCAACTCAGGCATCAGTACACAAACCATTTCCAACAGCTTTGCAAATAGTTCTTTAAAGCCGGAGTTCATCACAGAATTTGAAGTGGGAACAGAATTAAGGTTTTTCCAAAACCTGTTCACTTTAGATTTGACTTATTATGCCAAAGAAAGTACCTCCCAGATCTTTGTAGTAAATGCTGCCCCTTCTTCAGGGTTCCTAACCAGAATTATTAACCTTGGTGAAACCTCCAACAGGGGTATTGAAATAGGATTGACAGCCAATCCATTTGTGTCAGACAGGGGATTTAACTGGTCCATCAATGCCAACTTTACTAGAAACAGAAATAAAGTGGAGAACCTTGGTGGTTTTGCGCAGCTGACTTATGGAGGAAATGTCCATATAGAAGGCTTGCCTTACGGGATGATTTTCGGGACTAGATTTGCAAGAGATGATGAAGGAAGCATCCTTGTCAATCCTCAGACGGCAAAGCCGATCCTTGCAACGACAAGTGGTCCTATAGGAGATCCAAATCCAGATTTCTTTGCGGGTCTAAACAATACCTTCTCTTATCGGGGAATCACACTTGATGTGCTATTTGATATGAAAGCGGGTGGAGATATTCTCTCTACTACCATTGGTGAGACCTATGCAAGAGGTGTTTTGAGAGATACAGAAGACAGGGATTCCTTCAGAATTGGAAGCGGATACTTGGGAAATATCAATACCAGAACCCCACTATTGGATGAGGATGGAAATAAAATCCCTAATAATACTGCTTTAAATTACAATGATTATTTCTTCTCAAGTGGATTTGGTCCAAGTGGACCTTCCGCAGGATATGTCCAGGAAGCGGCAATCTTTGATGCTACTGTGGTGAGGTTGAGGGAAATTTCCTTAGGGTATATGTTCCCAAGAGAATTGTTGTCAAAAACCCCTTTTGGAAGTGCATTTATCTCCATGAGTGGAAGGAACCTTTGGTACAAAGCTCCAAATACACCTGCGGCTATGAGGTATGACCCTGAAGTAAGTACTGCAGGAGCCAATAACCTTGGTTATGACCAATTGGGAGTGCCACCCACCAAAAGGTATGGTGTGAACTTAAGATTCACTTTCTAAACCATTCAAAGAAAAACATCATGAAAAATATAAAATTAAAATTCCTTTCATTGCTGACAGTGACAGCCATGTTTTTGGGGGCTTGTGCGGATTTTGTGGATATCAACAATGATCCCAACAACCCTACCACCCCACAGCTTGCTTTATTACTACCAGCTACCCAACTCTCCATTGTGGGTAATTTCAACACCATCAACAGAGGTGCTTCCAATGTCATCCAGCACAGGGCTGCGGGAAATCTTAACAGGTGGGACCAGACTGGCGGCACCTTTCAAGCCTCATGGCTTGGCTATTACACACAGGCCATTCCTGATCTTGAAGCGATGATCAATGTAGGTACCGAACAGGGAAGCTGGGGATATGTAGCCATAGCCAAACTTCAGAAGGCTTTCCTATTTGGTCTGATGGTGGATGTTTGGGGAGATGTCCCTTATTTTGAAGCCGGAAAAGTATCCGATCCTAAGTTTGACAACGGGGAAGTCATATACGATGATTTACTTCGCTTGATAGATGAAGCATTGTTAGATATGGACAAAGGATTTACTGTACTTTCATCAGCAGATATTTTTTACCAAGGCTCAAAAGTCAAATGGACAAGGTTTGCCAATTCACTAAAATTTAAACTGCTCCTTCAAACCAGAAAATCCGATCCAACCAGGTCCATACAGGGAATCAATGCTTTACTTCAGACCAAAAATTTTATTGAAAGCAATGTCGATGACTTCTCTTTCCTTTTTGGAACCAACACCGCACCAAATGCAAGACATCCATGGTATACTACTGCATATTCCCCGGGCAGAGATGGCTATGTCAGTATGGTGGTGCATGACAGGTTGAAGGCTCAAGATGATCCAAGGCTTAGATATTACATATTCAGAATTAATGAAAGAGCAGGATTGGCCAATTCTCAAGTTGGAGAAGGCTATTATGGAAGGTATCCAGGAGATGGTGCGGCTTCACCTGCAGATCAAAATACGAGGGCAATCGTTGGAATCTATCCATCAGGAGGCGTCTATGACAATGGAAGAATCCCTTCATTGGGAAATACAACAGGATTTTTGAATAATGTGGGAGCGACTACGGGTAGCACTGCAAACTCATTTAGGTTGGTATTATTTGCAAATGGTGACGGAACTGGTGCCGGAAGGCAACCATTGCTGACCAACACCATGATGAGATTTTACAGAGCAGAGGCGGCTTTGACCTTGAATACCGGGGAAGATCCGGCTCTCCTATTGTCAACTGCTGTGGCAGCAAATATGCAGTCCATCAATTCACTTTCGCCGGCTTTCCCTATTCCGGCAGCTACAATCACTGGTTTTACGGATCGTTTGGTAACCCAGTTCAATGCTGCTACTCAAGAAGGAAAACTTGAAATCCTGATGATGCAAAAATGGATCGCTATGTATGGCAATGGTATAGAATCTTACAATGATTACCGAAGGACAGGTTTACCAGCTTTGGAGGATTTGATTGCTCCTTTGGATGTATTTCCTGAGCGGTTCTATTTTGCAGAAACCGAACTGACTTCCAATGAAACGGTAATCGAAAACAGAGACCAATTACAAAGAAACCAACAGATCGTCCCAGTATTTTGGAAGAAATAATTCTACCCAATTCACACTCATTAAATATCAATTATATGAAAAATAAAATATTCATAGCCTTTATAGTTTTTGTCTCATTTTCCTGCAAAACAGTGGATTATGAGTGGGAGAACTTTAAATATGCTGCTACACCAAAGGTAATTCTGAATTCGAGTGCTTCAGCTTTGCCAACCTTCGAAAGTGCAAGAGTTTCTTTCTTTAACCTTGCAGATCCAACCTTTGCCACCTCCCAAAAATTTGAATGGACACTGGATTATTACGATGCTGCAGGAAGGGCCGAAGTACAGGAAATAGAGGTTTACCTAAGTTTCAACAGACGGGAAGGTAATCCTCCTGTCTATCCGATTATTTTATCCTTAGCAAAGGTACATCCCAACGAAAGGCAGTTTCCTCTTCCAAGTACCGTGAGGGCTGCAGACAGATTGTATGAAAAGGTAACAAGCTTTCCAAAAACATATAGCCTGACTACTTCTGAGTTGGCGGCATTTACAGGAACCACGATTTCGACCATTGCAGCCAATGACTATTTCTTATTCAAATTCATCTTGGTCATGAAAGACGGAACCAGAATCGTCCAATACAATGACAATTCATGTGATGAATCCAGAGGGGAATTGTGTGCCTGCCGAGTTGGCGTAAGATTTAAAAACATACCATAATGATGATCAAACAAAAAATAACCAAAACCATCCAAGGGGGATTTTTCCTCCTTGGACTATTTATGTTGTGCATGGGCAGTTCCTTTGCACAAAAAATTCCTAGCCCTAAAGAACATTTCGGATTTGGAATGGGTGACGATTACCATATCAGTAATTACACTGCAACTGAGGCTTATTTCAAAAAAGTCGCCGAAGCCTCCGACAAAGCCAAACTTGTTTCGATCGGTAAAACAGAAGAAGGAAGAGATCAGTGGATGTTGATCGTCACTTCTCCTGCGAACCATGCTAACCTGGATAAATTCAAGGACATTTCTGTCAAATTGGCCAGGGCAGAGGGCATTACTGAAGCAGACGCAAGAAAACTTTCTGAAGAAGGAAAAGCCATTGTATGGATTGATGGTGGACTTCATTCTACAGAAACAGTGGGGATTCATCAGCTGACCGAAACCATCTACCAGGTTTTGACCAAAGAGGATTCAGAGACAAAAAGGATCCTTGACAATGTGGTCATATTATTTGTCCATGCCAATCCTGATGGACACGAGAAAATCGGTAACTGGTATATGAGAGAGTCAGAACCTGAGAAAAGAAGTCTTTCCAACCTTCCTGTCCTCTACCAAAAGTATATCGGCCATGACAACAACAGGGATTTCTATATCCAAAATATGAAGGAATCCATCAACCTTGGTCACCAACTATTCATAGAATGGATCCCCCAGGTGATGTACAACCACCATCAGAGAGGTCCGGCAGGCTCAGTTTTAGCTGGTCCGCCATACAGAGATCCTTTCAATTATGTATTTGACCCGATGATGGTGACAGGAATCGATGCAGTCGGTGCGGCGATGTACAACAGGCTGAATGCTGAAAACAAGCCGGGATTTACCAGAATGAATGGTTCATCCTTTTCCACTTGGTACAATGGCGGTCTGAGGACCACCACACATTACCACAACATGATCGGTATCCTCACTGAGATCATCGGAGGACCAAATCCTGAAGAAGTTCCTTTGGTGCCGGACAGGTTATTGCCAAATAGCAATACCCCATTTCCTGTCACGCCTCAGAAAGCATGGCATTTCCAACAATCCATTGACTATTCCGTATCGATGAACTTTGCTGTATTGGATTATGCTTCCAGGAACAGTGATCACTTATTGTACAATATATATTCTATGGGCAAAGGCTCCATCGAAAGAGGTAGCAAAGACTATTGGACTCCTTTCCCAAGAAAGATTGATGCCATCAAAACTGCCTATGAAAAAGTAAAGGACAAATATCCTACCCCGTCCAATCCATTTTCGGCTAGGGGTGGCGCCATTCCTTCCATATTCTATGACAGTCTGTATCAGGCCAAAGCTGAAAGAGACCCAAGAGGTTTTATCATCAGTGCTGACCAAAAAGATCCTGCCACTACAGTCAAATTTATCAATGCCTTGGTGAAAACCGGGATTAGGATCGAAAAAGCCACTTCGCAGTTTACCGTGGAGGGCAAGACCTATCCAAAGGGTTCTTATGTAGTGAAAACCGATCAGGCATTCCGACCCCATGTGATCGATATGTTTGAGCCGCAGGATTATCCAAATGACTTCCAATATCCGGGAGGTCCTCCGATCAGACCTTATGATGCAGCTGGTTGGACATTGGCTTACCAGATGGGAATTCAGTTTGACCGGGTTCTAGATGGGTTTTCAGGACCGTTTGAAACTTTGGCATATGGCAAACTCGAGGCTTTACCTTCAGTCATAGTACCTACTTCAAAAACGGGATTTTACTTAAGCAGCAAGCAAAATGATTCCTTTACGGTTGTCAATGAACTGTTGAAATCGGGAGTAAAAGTTTCTAGGATCAACAGCGAAGTCGAAGGATTGCCTGCGGGATCATTTTATATTCCGCAAAACGGACTCAAAGTATTGACTTCTAAGGCAACGGAATATGGCGTAAAAGTTTTTCCTGCCAAAGCCGTCCCAAGCAATACCACTCCTATCAAGCCTTCACGCATTGCTTTGTTTGATACTTATGGTGGATCGATGCCAAGCGGTTGGGTGAGATGGATGCTGGAGCAATACAATTTTGAGTTTCAGGTAATATTTGCCAAAGAAATCGATTCGGGTAACCTCAACAAAAAATATGATGCCATACTCTTTATCAGTGGAGGAATCCCTGCTGTTGGTAGAGGTGGCGAAAGTGGAGGTTGGGGTTCTCCTCCAGATGAGAAGACTACTCCTGAAGCCTACAAACACATGCTTGGAAGTATAACGGCTGACAAATCAATCCCCCAAATCAAATCTTTTCTTGAAAACGGTGGTAAAGTGATCGCCGTCGGAAGTGCTTCGGCATTGGCTTATCATCTGAAATTACCTGTGAAAAATGCATTGGTGGAAGTTGTCAGAGATGGTGCTGAAAGACCTTTGCCGGGTGAAAAATATTACGTCCCCGGCAGTGTCCTAGTCACAAGGGTAGATACATCATTACCTGCCAATTGGGGTTTGGAAAACCACGTAGATGTGTTGTTCAACAACAGTCCGGTATTTAAACTTAAGCCTGAAGCAAAATTAGATGGGTTCCAGGTTTTGGGATGGTTTGATTCCAACAAGCCTTTGAAGAGCGGTTGGGCTTGGGGACAATCTTATCTCGAAGATGGCATCACTTCTTTCTCAGCTCCGGTTGGAAAAGGAACTTTGTATGTCTATGGACCTGAGATTACTTACAGGGCGCAGTCACATGGTACATTCAAAATGTTGTTCAATAATCTTTACCAATAAAACAGCAGAACGCCTCAAATTTGATTTCAAAAAAAGAGCTTCCCAAAATCGGGAAGCTCTTTTTAATATTGGTTTTGCAGATAATCAGATAGTCAAATTTCCTAATTCCTTTTTTGCAGGAATACAAACACCCCCTTTTTGTTGGAAACAATGATGTCCTTTAAGCCATCTCCACTGATGTCTTCTGTCAAAACATGCACACCCACACCTGAATTGTCGTCTACTTGGTGGGGAATCCAAGTTGGATTGGAACCCGGTACAAATTCATACCAATACAAATAGGGAGTTTCAAACTCCCCGGGATCGGAACCCATGTGGGCAAAATATCTTTTGCCGGTCACAAAGTCAGGCAGTCCGTTGGAATTCATGTCTGTGAATGCTACTCCGTGGGTTTGGGTGTAGGTATCATCGATGAGGTTTGTGGTCCAAGTTGGTTTGCCGTCTTTGTCTCTCCCCTGCTCGTGCCACCAAATCCCCAAAGCATGCGCCGAGGAGGACAGCACATCTGTCAGCCCGTCCCCATTGAAGTCATAGGCATACATTTGGGCAGAAGCCTCTCCCAAATTCGATGGATGGAACTTCCAATCCGGAGTCCGCGGATCGGTGGGTGCTTCCCACCAACCTTCCCGGATAATCACATCTTTTCTGCCATCTCCATTGATATCTCCGAAGCCCAGTCCATGAGAGTAAGGCTCCGAACCACGTTTTTCATTTTGGCTGATGGTATATTCTGTCCATTCAATTCTTCCATTGGAACTCGATGGTTTGAGCCAGATCATCTGTCCTGTGGCGGAATTTCCACCTAAGATCTCCAGTTCTCCATCTCCATCTATGTCATAAAATCCTGCTGATTCATTTCCTAAGGTGGGATGAATAACATGCCTTTTCCAATGTCCGCTTTCGTTTTTGGGGTTTTCAAACCAAAATACTTCCTTTCCGGGAAAACCGATCCTGACAAAGTCCACCCATCCGTCCTTATTGACATCCATGCCGTGGCAAATGAAGGCATTGCTATAGCCTTTGTCATATTCAAATTTCTGTGGTTGGGTGATCTCATGTTTTTTCCAATCCGGCGCTTCAAACCAATAGCTGCCTGCCATGACATCCATAAATCCATCTTTGTTGACATCCCCTACTCCTACTCCTTCAGCAAGAAATTCAGAAGTCAAAACCTGTTTTTCAAATGAAATCTGACTTCCTTTTACAGGTGAAATGGTCTGTCCAATTAAAGGAAGGGACAATGAAAAAGAGCATATCGATGCCAAAAAACCGATTGAAACATATTGGAATATTGGTGTTCTGGATATTCGATTTTGGAAAGAAACAGGGTTTATATGGTGGGTTTTCATAGCTTTTTATTTAGTGTTCAATAGATAAACAAGAAGGGAATTGAATTCTTCTTTAGAAAGCGCAGTATTGAAATTGTCCGGCATGAGCGTGTATTTGGAAGGGGTCATTTCTTTGATTTCTGGTTTTGAAACCGAAAACTCCTTCCCTGTTTGGTCCGCCAAAACCACTGTCTGCCCTTCTTCCCTTCTATACAACCCCGAGACAGTTTGACCATTGTTCAGGGAAATATTGTAGGTTCTGAAATTCTCTGTAATGTTTCTATTAGGATCCAGGATTTTGGTTGCCAAAGCAGTTTGACCCCAATTGCCGACACCGTCCAATTGCGGCCCGATAAGACCGCCCTTATTGTCAATTTGATGGCAACTGCTGCAGTTTTTCTCAAAAATGGTAGCACCTGAGACAAGGTGATTAGGATCGGGTACGAATTCAGCCAACCTTTCGGCAATCAGCTTCAGTCGTTCTTCGGAGATCGGAACCAAGTTGGCGGTGAGTTCATGAAACTCTTTCAGTTGTTGTGGGGTAATGTTAGCGAGCAAATTCTCTTCCACTGTCCTTTGCTTCAACAATCTGGCAGGCGCATGGCCTTTTTTGATTGAAGTCATCAGTTTGGATTTTCCATCTGGATTTTTCACCAATTCCACACTGATGGTTTCCTGAAGTTCAGCAGGTGCATTTTTGAGTCCATCTCCTAGCAATTGCCTGGCAGAAGGGTTGTCCCACAATGCCAAGGCCGATGCCATTTTTCTCCTCATACTGATTTCTTCCTCAGTGTCATTCATTCTTTCAGACACCAAAATAGAGTTTGACTTAGGGTCAATCCTCATCAAAGCCGGCGCGCCAGCAGAACGGATATCTTCATCCAAGGCCTTTTTGGTCAGTAACCCTTTCAAATGTATGGAAACTGATGCCATCTCATATTTCCCTGCTGTTTCTGAAGCAAAAACCAATTGGGCTTTTTCTGTGTCTGTGTAGGCTTCCTTGGCTGGAATGGATTTTAGCATACTTTCCGCCAAGGTCTTGTACCAATATTGGTAGGAAGCAGGAACTGTCATTGTCCGTTGGTTCATTCCTTGGAGAGTTGCATTGGCCAACAAATGCGCTTCTGAGGGTTCATCCCCTGCTTTTTGTTTGACCCATTGCAGCAGTTTTTCCATTTTGGAGGGGTGAATGTTTTTCGCAATCGCTTCTGTAAAACCTATGGCGTTTTTATTCGACTCTTTGAATTTGCCAAGGTGGGCCAAAAGGAAATCACCGGTCTCCGGGACATTCAGGTCGGAAATTACAAGGGCTACCACTTTGGCCTGTTGGTCCTGCCAATTTTCTTTCAAGGCCATTTGGAGAATTTCCTTTTCCTGAAAATGATTAGAAAGTGACATCAGCATCGTATATGCCAAATGAGAATCGTAAATAGGAATCTTTGAATGGAGTTCAACAAGCTTTTTATAGGCTTTTGGATTCGGATGTCTGCTCAATAATTCCGCCGCTGCTCTTTGAACATGCGGATCGGTATCGGACAAATCTTCTATGGCTTTGGCATATTGCCTCTCAGAAAGTTGATCGTAATTCGAGAGGATTTTGTAGGCATGTACTTTAACCCTTCTATCAGGATGTTGGAGAGTGTTTTGAAGGGCATTTTCGGGTAAAGCATCAAGTCTATACAAAGCCCATAATCCTTGAATCAATTGTTCAGGCTCGGTATTTTTGCCCGCAACCATTGTTTTGAGAGAAGGAATAGCATCTTTTCCGATTCTGTCCACCAATTCATCTGTCGCCAACATCCGAAGTTGCAGGATGCTGTTTCCCATGGCTTGAATCAGTTCACCCTGACTAGCTTTTGACCAATCGGTTACCTTTCTGCTATTGCCCTTGTAGGTTATTTTCCAGATCCTGCCACTGACCCGGTCCCTTCCGGGATGGTCGAGGGGAACTTCATAATGACCGATAATCCTGTTATAAAAATCAGCGATATACATGGCCCCGTCAGGACCGATTTTGATGTCTACGGGTCTAAACCATGGGTCTTTGCTGACCAAAAAAGCTTCTTGGGCGATTGCTTTTGGTGTGCTGCCGTTAAATTCCATCGTATTTCGGCTGACCCTACAGGTCACGACATCACCGGAATAGAAACTGTTGCGGTATTCATCTGGAAACTGGTCATCTGTATAATAGACCAATCCTGACAAGGCGGTAGATTTGAGTCCATAGTCCATCATCGTCGGAGCAAATCCCATGTTGGGTTCTTTTTTTCCCCATTGGGTATAATTGCCTCCCCATATCAACTGGTAGATGGGCAAAGTATGGCAGTCAGCCGAATAGTGGTAGCCCATCTCATCGTAATCCGAGCCAAATGGATTGATCCTTCCATCGGTGGTTTTTTCGACCCGGCTTCCATCCGGTCTGAACCTGAAAGTATTGCCTGACACCATTTTGATAGAATCCCTGTCTTTGCCTGCCACTACCGAAATATTGGAAAATCCATGGGAAGCATGGATCCAACCATCAAAGCCCCGAAAAAGGTTATTGACCATCCCGTGGGTATCTTTGTGCTCAAAAGGGCCAAGCAAAACTTCTCTTTTATCAGCCTTGCCATCATTATCCGTGTCCAACATTTTGTAGACATTGGGAATGGAATAGGCGATTGCGCCGTTTTTGATCGGGATTATTCCGATCGGAATGTTGAGGTCATTGGCAAAGTCCTGGATTTTGTCTGCTTTGCCGTCTCCATCGGTATCCTCGAGAATAGTGATTCTGTCATTACCTTCCCCCTGACCTGCAGCAATGGGATATTCGGAAGATTGGGTAACCCAAAGTCTTCCCTTCTCATCAAAAGCCATATTGATGGGCTTGGTGATATCAGGTTCTGAGGCAAAAAGCGTCACCTCAAATCCTTCAGGTAGGACAAAATCCAAGCGTTCTTCCTCGGGAGTTTGGAACTTGGAAGTTCTTATATGCTCTGCATAAATATCCACGGCTGCTGATGTTGACTCGGATTGCTCCGGGGATGGCTGCCTGCAACTTGGAAACAAAGCAAAAAATAACAATAGGAAAATGATGGATCTATGGAAATACTTCATCGAATAGGTCAGATTGGGTTGGCGGATCAAATCCTATTAAACTTAATTTTAATCCATCAAAGAAGCAATAATTGAAATGGAATGTTGATAGATGGCATTTGAAAGAATGTGGAATGTGGAATGGGCTAAAGCCCCATTCCTATTGAATTGCCTCCTGCTTTAGCTGGAGGACAAAAATGAATTCAACATTCATATTGGCTTTAGCCAAAATTTAATCCATTCAGGATTTTCCTTAGAATTCGAATTTTTTGGCTAAAGCCTCTATCAATATTATCTATCCTTATTTAATGAATGGGCTAAAGCCACATTCCTATTCAAATGGTTATCCCAAATTGGATTCCCATTTGAATTGCCTCCGGTTTTAGCTGGAGGCCTAAAATGAATGCAACATTCATATTGGCTTTAGCCAATATTTCTTCCAATCATGGTTTTGGGTTGAATTCAAATATTTTGGCTAAAGCCTCTATCAATATTATCTATCCTAATTTAATGAATGGGCTAAAGCCACATTCCTATTCAATTCCTGTTGAATTGCCTCCTGCTTTAGCTGGAGGCTTAAAATGAATGCAACATTCATATTGGCTTTAGCCAAAATTTCATCCATTCCGGATTTTCCTTAGAATTCAAATTTTTTGGCTAAAGCCTCTATCAATATTATCTATCCTAATTTAATGAATGGGCTAAAGCCACATTCCTATTCAAATGGTTATCCCAAATTGGATTCCCATTTGAATTGCCTCCTGCTTTAGCTGGAGGCTTAAAATGAATGCAACATTCATATTGGCTTTAGCCAAAATTTCTTCCAATCATGGTTTTGGTTTGAATTCAAATATTTTGGCTAAAGCCTCTATCAATATTATCTATCCTAATTTAATGAATGGGCTAAAGCCACATTCCTATTCAAATGGTTATCCCAAATTGGATTCCCATTTGAATTGCCTCCGGTTTTAGCTGGAGGCTTAAAATGAATGCGATATTCACATTGGCTTTAGCCAAAATTTCATCCATTCCGGATTTTCTTAGAATTCAGATTTTCCTAATTGTTTTCAAGAAGATTTCTATGATACTCCATGGCAAGATCCAAGTACTTTTTACCCTTTGTCAGTTCTTGCGCTTTCTTTTCAGATATGGGTTCTGTCATGCTGTTCAATAAAAAAACCTTAGCCCTGACATTTGCTCTCAAGCATTTATAATAAAGGAAAATCGCTTCATCCTCATCTTTTTGAAAACTGGCCAAAATTATTTTTTTGTAAGCATCCAAAAATAAATTCGAGAGATCATTCCTTCCAAAAAACTCCAAATCCATACACATAAAGGCAATTTCGTAGAGGACATCAATCTGCCTGAATGCATCTTGAAATTCAATGCAGTCGAAAATAACAGGAGTTTTATACAAAAAAATATTTCCACAGTGTAGGTCACCATGAACATCTTTGGTTAAACCTTCTTTAATTCTTTCCTCAAATCTGATTGCATGTCTACTTAAAAAATCATCACTGAAAGAAATCAACTTTAAAATAGTATCCGAAAAAGCAGGTCCGAATTCTTTCAAAACAACTTTTTGAACCGAGTTCAGATCACTGAACAATTCCTTGGCTTTTTCTAGATTAAAAGCACCCTTTATGACTTCCGCATGTTGATGAAAGTGGGCGACTTGATTGGCCAGAAGGATAATGCGATCAGGATCGACGTCATGATGCTTTAGGAGCGTATCCAATCTTTTTGCACTTTCCATTCGTTTCATGCAAACCGCATAATCCATGATCTTTCCCGCTCCTTCTCCTATTTTCCAAACTCCTTGATCATATGTAATCGGCAGAATAGAAAGGTAAATGGACGAAAATCTTCTGTTTAATTCCAGTTCCTTTTGACAACATTCTTTTCTCAACTCAAGGGTAGAATAATCCAAAAAAGACAACCTAATCTCTTTTTTAATTTTAAAAGCATGATTTTCAGTCAGAATTACCCAAGAGATGTTTGTCTCTTCCAATTCCCCCTTGATCGGTTTGTCCTCAAATATTCCTTCGCTCATCAATTGCCTTACATCGTGCCTTTTCATGGGGTTGAATTGATGAATTTTAAAGCATTTTCCAAACTCTCTTCGAGGAAACCATCTTTGGACTGGATCAAAAGATGGTCTTCCCGGATGGGTTCAAACTCAGATTTAATCCTTTGATACACCTCCATGTCCGCTTCGCTGTCTTCTCTAGGTTTGGAGAGCCGTTTGGCAATCAACTCTTCATCGGCCTTGATATGAATGATCGACAGCTTCCATGACAATGACTTGGCCAAAAAAATAACTAAGTCCCGGACCTGTTGGAGAAAAAAAGTCCCATCTAAAACCACACTTTTGCCGAATTTATGAGTATTTTTTGCCCGCTTAAACATTTCTTCATACACTGTCAGCTTGTTATCGAGCTCATAATGCCCCATCAAACCCAATTCCTTTCGAATCTCATCACTTCCAAGATAGACGGCATCAATTTCTTTGGCTAATCTCTTGGCAAAATAACTTTTACCTGAACCCGGAAGTCCCATTACAATGATCAGTACTGACGTGGATTTCGAAACCTTTTCCATAAAGAAACATTCTTACTTATTGCAAAAAATACACATATCTTCCATTACGCGATTTATCCTGTGTCTTTCTTTTATTCATTAGTTCAATTTAATCCAAACAGACTGCTAATCATAGCCGATATTGAATTGATTTTTCAAAAATTATTATGAAGAAATTGAATGGTATTAGTAAAGAAAAATCTTTCTATAATTTCTTCAGCTTTAATCTCCCTATTTTCTTTAATTGATAAACTATTCTTTTTTAAAAAGCCATGAGCGAGTTTTTCCAATTCCTTAGACAATGGTTCTAGACCCTCAGCAGTCAATACACCAGGAAAAGGATAAATACTTCCGTCAAAATCAGTGCCCAAGCAAGTATTTCCCCAGGCAAACAACCCGTTTTTATCACAAACTTCCGCAAAATGCTGCAATTGGTTCCAAATCAGTAATGCTGACTTCTGTAAATCCTCATTAGGGTTTTTGAATTTGAAAAAACCCTTAAGTTTTTTGATATCTGCATGGATGTTTAGATCCATTTGAAAAGCAAAAAGCCCATCTCTCTCCACCAACTTGACTATTTCCTCATCATAAAAATTTAAATCACTTTCATTAAAAACATTTAAAAAAGGCGAGTCTGCTACATTTTCTCGAATTGATTTACCTATCAATGCCCCATGGCTAATTATCAAAGGGATGCATTCATTGTGGTATTCTTCATCCAATAACTGATAATAATCCATCCGGGTATTCAAACTCATATGCTTGAGATCAATTAAAATACGTCTTCCATTCTTTCTTGATAACAATTGCCTCACAACTTCCCTACCCAAATGAGTCAATCCGATACCAAGGTTTTTTTCTTGGTTTACCAGTTTTCCCAATCTTTGAAGGCTTCGGGCATGCCCACACAGGTCATTGTTGAAATTATGTGCCAAACCAATAAAAAGAGGAGGAAAATCCCAACTTTTCAAATCCCTGATATTGGCAAAGACCTCATCCCTATCCTGTTTAATTCCGTATTCTTCCAAACCCGTATTAAAAACATGGGCACCTTCAATACTGAAGATAACCCCAATTTCGTTTCCAGATTTTAAATTGATTGCCAGATCATTTTTATTATTTAGAGGTCTCCAAGTTCGAAGAACACTATCCACCAGATTTTCTTTTTTGGAATTAAGAAAAAATTGATACTCTTTTTTGAGGTCCTCAAAATAACTTGAATGTTTTTGGATATGTCTTATCCTTTTATATCCGATTTCAATTCCCCAATTTGCCAATTGGGCTGCCATAGCAGGCCATACATAGGGATTATGAAAAAAACCTTTTTCAAAAGGATAAAGAGAAACAAAAGCAACTTTTCCATTTGCCTTGCTCATTGTACTAAAATCTGTTTGAGAAAACTTAGTAATTCCGGTATTTTCATAAATTTTTTTTGAAAAAAAATCAGGCTTTTTGGTATACCAAACATCGGATTTTGGGTTTATAGTATTTGTAAAGGATTGTCCAAAAGTTTTGAGATTGGGATGGCAATGAAGATCAGTGTATTTAAAATCTGTCATAGAATTTGTGCTTACATATTCTCTTCCCAAATAGGAGTTTCTACCCTATTGCTTTTTATAAGTCGATAATGGTCTCTAAGAGATTTCCATATTGATATAGATTTATAACCTAGACCTTGTTCCAGGCAAAATTTCTCAATTTCAGCGGTCACTTCTTGGGCATAGAGATAACTTACATTAGGGAACAAGTGATGTGCAATGTGAAAATTAAAATTTGCCATTGCATACCTTGTAAACCAATTTTGCTCTAATAGATCATTGGTGGTTAGAAGCTGATGTTTTAGCCAACTGTTTGGCAAAGTATGTTTTATTCCTACCATAGGAAATTGATTATTGATATTGACATGAGGGGGCAACAAAACAAACAGTGCAAAAATCCCGGCGACTAAAAACATCATCAAGCCTGCTAAAATAACCTGAAAAATAGAAAAAGGAGTGTAATAAATAGGAATCACAAAGACATATCCAACAAATAGAATTTTGAAAGAGAGAAGTTTAATATATTCTCGGAAAGGTATTGGACCAAATTTCCCTTTTCCTGTGAATTGGATGAAATAATCTCTGAAATCCCGGACCAAAAACCAATTGAGAAGAAAAAAAGGGTACAAGAAAATAATAAAATGCTGGTATTTTGTAAGCCATTTTCCTTTTTCGTCGGGGTGTACCTTCAAAAATTTACTCTTTTCAATGTCGCTGTCCCAACCTGCCACATTGGGGAAATTATGATGGAATATGATATGCCTTTTTTGCCACATGTAGCTGTTTGCACCCATCATGTCAAAAATCATCATATACCAATGATTAAAGGATTTTTTTGGAAAAAGGTTTTCATGACAAACCTCATGAATAAGATTCAAAAAAATAATAACCAACATAAAGCCCATACAGGAATAACCAAATAAGAAAGTGACATAATTGGAACTTGTCATTGAAAAAAAATAAATACATAAATAAATCAACGGCAAAAGAACCGCCTTTAAAATCAATTCCTTTTCCCTTTTTTCAATTTGATTTAGTTTCGAATAAACCCTTTTTCTTAAGGCTGCAGTAAGATTACTATCCTTAAGGTTGGATTCAAATCTGGGAAATTTTTCTTGAGATTTAGACATATAATCCATCTTTCCATCATTTTGGTTAAGAAATAATTACCTTTAATTCATGCTTCCCCTACGGAAGTTCTCTCTCATAATGCACACTATTTTAATTCTTTAATCAAATGGATAATTTTCTCAGTGATATACTAATATTTCATTAACATTTAGTTGGTTTCATTTTATGAACCTCCATCCTTTATTAATATTTATCTTGTGTCCAAAACAGAAGTTTCAAAATTGCCAGACTTACTTTTTCCCATTCGATCCAGGCTTTTCCATTTTTCGGAACTGGGAGGTCCAAAAAGAAAATGGATTTTCGAATGGAAATTTGAAATCTGTGGCAATTGTCTGAAAATATCGATATACTCATGTAAGAGGATTTTTGCCGGATTGTGGGTGGAAATATTGTGAGTAATGCCATAAATCGGTTTCTCACTTTCCCTTTCGTAAGTACCAAAAAGGTGGTCGAAGAGGATTAAAATTCCACCCATATTTTTATCCAAATATTTAGGATTACTGCCATGATGAACTCTGTGGTTAGAGGGTGTATTGAAAATCAAATCAAGAATACCAAGTTTTCCAATCCGCTCGGTATGGACAAGGATATTCCAGATAGTAGAGATGGATTCGTTAAGTAAAATCATCCAGGGAGGAATTCCAAACAGACATAAAGGTGCCCAAAAAAGAAACCTATAAAAAGTATGGATAAAATTGACCCGGAATCCTACTGAAATATTATAATGCAAGGAAGAATGATGCGTAACATGTGCTGCCCAAAATATTCTTGATTTATGTCCCAATAAATGAAAAAGGTACATTATGAAATCGCAAGCAAAAAATCCCACAATCCATACCCATATGGTAATATCTGGCTTGAAAAATGCAAATCCATATACGATGCTGTATAACCCAAAGGCAACTCCTTTCATGAAAAGCCCTACGGACAGAATACACATTCCAACTGCAAAATTAGCCAGCATATCCTTTACTTCATTTTGAAAATGCTCTTGTTTCCAAGTGAGGTACAACTCACATATGAAAATCAAAATCATCAATGGTGCGCCGATTGCGTCAATGCTCAACATAAAAACCTTTCAAATTTTATGTAAAACTAATTTTCTATGAAAATACAAAAAAGAAATTAATTTGGAAACAACTATAATTTAAATATTTAACTTAGGTATGAGTGTTATTATGAACTTTATCTTAAATCAAGGTATCGTATGTCAGTCATTTTTTGCCTTTTTCTCTGCTTTCCGCAATTCCTTCTCCTGATTTTTGTAATACTTTCTAAATAAGAAGCTCCCCTTTAGCGCCTCCATATTTTCATTGAAATTATAAGTGCTTTGTTCGATATTGATCATGCTTTTCATAAGGGTTTCGCGCATCAGGTTGTCACTGATAATCAGACCTGCAGTACCTTGTCCCGATTGGATGCTTTCCAACATTTTTCTCGTTTCCGCCATCATCGAAGCTGCATCAGCACTTGTTTTGAGGATATTTTCAATGGATTCATTCAAGTTATCTGCCATGATAGAGTCTTTAAAAACCTGTTGTACAATCCCTTTCCCCTGCTCCAAATCCATCATGAATTCTTTTCCGGCCTTTGCCAAAGCCGAAGCGTTGGATCCGGCTATCCTGAATTCTCGGATTGTGTTTTTGATATCACTGGGCAATTGATCGTCCGAAAGCAAAGCCCAAAGGCTCTCGCTTTTGTTTAATTTCTCTGAAACTTCTGCAAGGTTGATCATCGTTATTTCCAGAAAATCACCTGTGGAGCTTAGTTTTTTCAACATTCCTTCTGTGTCTATAGCCTTTTGGGAATAGAGAATGTCACCTTCCTCAACCGGGTCTGCATTGCCTTCTTGGGGAAGAATATGGAGGATTTTATTTCCCATCAATCCATCTGTATTGATCGAGGTCATGGCATTTTTCCTAATGAAAGGCTGCATTTTCTTTTGGATATAGAGCGTGATATTGATAGAAGAATCATTGTCCATTTCAATAGTTTTGACTGTGCCGACGTCAATTCCCTGAAAACGCACGTTATTTCCCGGAACGAGGCCATTTACGTTTTCGACGACTGAAATGATCGTGATAGATGAACCGAAAATATTTTGGTTTTTTCCGATCATGTATAAAGTATAGACAAGGAAAAGGATCCCTGCCAGGACCATCAATCCTAATTTCGAGTTCTCAATTTTTTTCTTCTCTTTCATAATCAGTCGAAAAATTCCCTGATTTTGGGATCTTTAGATAAACAAAGATTGTCATAGGTATCATCCGCATAGCACTTGCCATCGATGAGCATGATCACTCTATTTGAAGTAATCCGGATACATTTCATATCATGGGAAATGATCACTGAAGTAGCATGATATTTCTTTTGCACCTCCACCATCAGTTCACTGATTTCTCTTGCCGTAATCGGATCCAAACCTGTAGTCGGTTCGTCATAGAGGATGACACTTGGTTTGAGAATCAATGCACGCGCTAACGCAATCCGCTTTCGCATCCCGCCCGAAAGCTCAGAAGGCATCATATTGACTGTATGTAAAAGACCAACATCTTCCAAAGCCTCGTTTACTGCGCTTTCTGCCCCTGTTGCCCTTTCTTCTTTGGTCCAATGAATCCTAAGTGGGAATTCAAGGTTTTCCCTTACGGTCATAGAATCATACAATGCGTTGCTTTGAAAAAGAAACCCGACTTTAGACCGTAACTTGTCCAGCTCATCCTGATCAAGTCCATGGATAATCTGATCGAGAACAACGATTTCACCCGAATCGGGCTGCAGCAGATTAATGATGCATTTGATCAAAACGGATTTTCCCGAACCTGATTTTCCTAGGATTACCAGATTTTCACCGGGGATCACATCCATTGAAAAATCCCGTAACACATGGTTTTCACCAAATGATTTATTGATATTTTTCACTTCAATGATCGGTTTCAAATCCGCTTCCATTTAAGTCAAACCTAATATATCCGTAATCTGCACAGCAATTAAATCAATTACAAAAACCAACAAAGAGGCCACTATCACCGCAGTCGTAGCTGATCTTCCAACCCCTTCAGTTCCTTTGGTGGAATTATAGCCTTTGTATGTCCCAATGATCCCTATTGCAAAACCAAAGAAGAATGTTTTGATCAAAGAAGGCAGCATATCGCTGAATTCCAAGACTCCAAATACCTGAAACCAATACAAATGCCAGCTGACCTGACCACGGATGTTTACACCCAAATAACCTCCATATAGCGAAACTGCATTGGCAAGACTTGAAAGCACCGGAACCATCAGGGTAGCTGCCATCACCCGGGTCACTACCAGGTATTTGAAAGGATTGGTACCAGAGACTTCCATGGCATCTATCTGCTCAGTCACACGCATAGACCCGAGTTCGGCCCCCATACCTGAACCAATTTTTCCAGCACAAATCAAAGCTGTTATTACCGGAGCAATCTCCCTTATCAAAGAAACAGACACCATGGAAGGCAGATAGGATTCCGCACCAAACTCTACCAAAGTCGGCCTTGATTGAATCGTAAGCACCAAGCCCATGATAAATGCCGTGACCCCGACCAAAGTCAAGGTCTTGTATCCAATCCAATAGCATTGGTTGATAAACTCATGGTATTCTTGCTTTGGTTTGGTAACTTCCCTGAAAAATCTGGCTGTAAAGCGGGAAATATCCCCCACTTCATTCAAAAATTGACTCTTGTCGATATTTGGAAGTTTTAACCTCATGTTTAATGTCCTATTCCAAAGATGCTAATAAGCATTCCAAAAATTAAGATTGATAATCAAATAATTACATGATGTTTGTCATGTTTTAATTTGAAATTTGTGATTACCCATATTTTCAATAAACTTGACTATAATTTAAAATCGGCCTTAGGATCGAAGTTGCCCCAAATGAAGTATTCCAAATAGATTTTTTGAATTAACTATCCACTTGCCGACTAGGACGATTTGATTCCCGGTAGACCGGAAAAGAACCCACTTTTACTAAGATTGATCGGATTCTGATTTTGATTGAACATATCACTATCACAATCCCAAAGTTTTTTTGGAAAATCAATCCTCCTATCTACCTTGGATTAAGGGTTTTAACAATAAATTTGGATTTTTTTACTTATTCTTATATCATTTCTTCATTTGAAAGGGCAAGTGGATTTTTTAACTTGCAGCCCGCTAAAACACACAGAATTTGAAAATACTCGTCATTGATATCGGAGGAACAAACATCAAGGTAAAGGCAGATAATGATCAGGAAAGACGGAAAATTCCATCTGGTGCTGATTTGACTCCACAGGCAATGGTCACCCAGGTTCTGGAAACTGCAAAGGATTGGGAATATGAAGCCATCTCTATCGGTTACCCTGGGGTGATTAAAAAAGGAAAAATCAAAACCGAACCCAAAAATCTTGGGCAAGGATGGACAACTTTTGACTACGAAAAAGCTTTTGGAAAACCCGTGAAAATCTTAAACGATGCTGCCATGCAGGCTTTGGGATCATATCAGGGTGGGGTATTGTTGTTTTTGGGATTAGGGACAGGTATGGGCTCGGCCATTGTAGCAGAAGGAAGTGTTGTACCCATGGAAATGGCACACCTTTCCTATAGAAAAGGAACTTTTGAAGATTATGTGGGATTGAGGGGCTTGGAAAGAATGGGACCGGAAAAGTGGCAAAGGCATGTTCAGGTTGTTGTTAAAAGGTTTCAAGCCGCATTTTTACCCGATGACATTGTGATAGGTGGTGGAAATTCGAAATTGTTGAGCGAACTTCCTTCAGGTTGCAGATTAGGAAATAACCACCTCGCATTTGATGGCGGATTCAGGATGTGGGATGACCATTATCATTGATTGGTTATTTGGTTAATGGGTTAATTGGTTATTTTTTAAGCAGTATAATTAGCTGACAAGTTAATGGTTTATTTTTTTCGTTTTGAGTAGTGGACCGTTGACTGTGGTCTGTTGATATTAACGAATTACTTCTTCACCGGACGCACCTTGTTTTCTTCTGTGCTATTGTGAATGGTGGAAGGGGAATCTGTTTTCTCAGCTATCTTCGATTCTACTCGTTCAGCCTCAACCACTGCCGGTCGGGATGGAAAGAAAAAGTGATGTGGGCGGGTGAAGAAACGTCGCATGATGATTCCAAAAAGCTTGCTGCTGTGGCTGAATGTAACTTTTCTTGATTTCATCACTACAAAAATGGCAAGGGAAAAACTCACCAAGAAATTCATCAATCCTATGCAAATGATTCCGCCAATAGTAATCAAGATTTGATAAGTACTTAATTGGTCACCTATAGAAGCATAAGCGAGACCGAAATTTCCTGATGCAAATGTGATGTGCTGGATATCTAAAGGCAGACCGAAAATGATCCCGATAGTTCCCATAGATCCAAGAAATATTCCTAGGAAAAAGTTACCTGCTAGACTCCCAAGATTATTTTCAATATAGGTACCAAACCGCAGGGCGATTTTCGAGCCGAAAATCTTGTTCAAATTTGGGTTGTTTTTGATCCGCTGGGGGATTTTATTGTAGATGTTTTTATTGTCATAATAACCCGAAATCATCCCTGAAAGAAATAGAAATACCCCTGCAATACCTGCATGCAAGAGGGCGAAACTGCTGATGGGATTGATTCCTTCGAGGAGGTACATTGCTTTATCACTTTCCGCAACATGACTGCCGGTAAGGTAATGGTATCCATAAGCAATGAGGAAAGCTACAGGAAAAGCAATCATAACGTTCCCCACAAATGCGATGAACTGTGACCGGGATATTTTGACGATCAGCTCGACGAGGTTATCGAGAGAAACTGCCTTCGGTTTATCTGATTCATCCAATGCAGCCGCCAATTTTGACGCTGTCATGGCCGGTTGCTTTGTGGCGAGAACAGAATGAGTAACGTGAATTCCGATAAATCCCAAGGAATAATTCATGCTGTACAAAAAGGCTTCTCCAAAAAGGGGAAGTCTCAAGTAATAGACCATGACTTTGATAATAGAAAGAAATCCAACTATGAGTCCTCCTCCCATGGAAGAAAATAACATTTTCCACCATTCTTTGGAGGTATTGGTGATGTAATGGTCGGCTGTTTTACCGGCATGTTCGGTAATCTGAAACGCCAATAAATTCACATTGTCCTCGATATGATCTGATAAGCTATTTTTACGATTGACTGCTCTTACCAATACTTGTAGCAATTCAATCTCTCCTTGAAAAGGAGTTTGGGAATCTGACTTGGTGACTAATTTGAGTAAAGACCTTAGTCTTCCTATATTTTGGTTGAGTCTATGGAGCAAATAGGTAAAATGGAGGTCTGTACCAAATTTGCTTTTGTTTTTTCGGATGAGAAGTGTGTAATCTTCACATTGGCTAAGCATGACCAGGATATGCTTGTAATCCGGATTTTGGTCTGTCCTATCAAAGTTTGGTTTCTCTTTGTAATGGTCTAGGTATTCGAATAGGGTTTTGTTTTGGATCAAAAAGGGTGAATCAAAATCCTCTAATTCAGGAAGTTTTGAAAGGATCTCCGGTTCCAGACCCAGTGCCGCAACCCTTTGGGAAATGACAATAATACTGTTGAGCGTTTGGGTCAGCATCCTATCTTCCATGCCCAATTCCTCGATTTCCCTTAAACCAAATAGCTGAAAAAGGGCCTCCCAGTATTCATTGGGGATTTCCTTGACCCACCAGAAATCCCATTTTCTGTGAAAGACGGTACCAAAAATTGCGATGGTGTCATTGTCATTCAGGTATTTTGGCAGCATCATGGAATTGATCCGATAAAAAGATTCCTGAAAAAAACCTCGTGTGGTTAATATTCCTGATTCGGTAAAAAGATGGACATACTGTTTTCCTTCAAAAATTCTTGATAGATAACTTTTAAGGAGATGAAGTTCGTCCGGGTTGTTTTTTAGCAACAGCAGCAGGTTATCAAAATTTACTTTTGCCTGGCTGAGGTTTTTTTTGGAGGGTCTGACATAATCAACAAAAACCACCAACAAATCAGGTGTCATCTCCTCATGCTGCTGTTTGATATAAAAAAGAATTTCAGAAATCGGTTTAATTTTCAAAAGTTAATAGTCTTAGGTCTTATTTATAACCCGGTATTTTGGAAAGCGTTCATTACCTGCGAAATTTGTAATTCATTTTACAGCCTGACTGTAGCCAAGGATTTTGTAATTGACTCACGGTTAAGTTTTAACGCCTCGTCATTCTCTAGGTCATTCAAGGCTTGGTTAAATGGCTCCGTGCGGACAGGTCCTGCATAGCCGATATCGATGATGCCTTGAAGGAAATCTTTTGTATTGATCACACCGGTAGCCATGGGCAATTCCCGTTTTCCATCTAGTTGGGTTTCTCTGGTAAATCCAAGTCGGGCATCGTTGAGGTCGACCACCACCACATCTTCGGGCTTCAAGGTTCGGATGTCTTCTAAAGTGTCATTGGCACAATACCAATGAAAAGTATCCAAAACAAACCCCACATTGCTTTCCCCGATTTCCCCGATCAATTCCTTCCCTTCCTTCATACTACCGATAAAGGGATAACGTCCCGATGTCATCATAGTTCGCATCCCAAGGTATTCCAAGCCAAACCGGATACCATGGTCCTTCATCACTTTGGCACACTCACCTAATCGGTAGGCATGCTGTTTCATATTTTCATTATAGGTCAATTGATCATGGGTTGAAATGATCCAGGTATTCATCAAGGTAGCACCTTGTTTTTCCATGGTTTGGCAAAATTTTCTCAAACCTTTGAAGTCTTCATTGAATTTGGTTTTGTCCCTGCGGTATTCGACGGGGATGTTAGTCGAATCATAGCTGATATTATTGGCCTTCATTTTAGCCAAAATATCGTTCAGCTGTCCATCGGAATAAGAATCCATCACTTCCTGGGTAAAAGGGCTGATGGCCTCATACTTATATTTGAGCGCATAATCCAAGGTCTGAGCAAAGTTGGCCTTCACACCGATGGTTCCGGGATTGAGCGCAATTTTGAATTTTCTTTCCTGCTTCTGCCCGGCAATGACACTTGGAATAGATCCTGCTAAAATGGCAGCTGATGCCAAGGCACTTGACTGTATAAATTTTCTCCTTACCATGATGCAGTTAATTTGGAACAAGATAGGCGATTAGTCGAAAGTTCAAAAGAAGAAAATGACCACAGGATTCTGTCAGTTACCGAAAACAGGGTATTTGTTTCTATCAATATTTCATTTTATTAGATTGTTGGCTGAGAATTTCCCGAGCTTTTATTAAAATTGATTTTTACCAAATAACCCAATTACCTATGACCAGAACCCTGATTATCTCACTGTCATTCATTTGTTTCTGTCTTTCATCTTTTGCCCAGGAAAGCAAAGTTTTTGATGAACTGACGATGAGCAGCAAAATCTTAAATATGGAGAGGAAATATGCAGTGTACCTTCCTCCTGGGTATGAATCCTCCCAACGCTCCTATCCAGTGCTCTACCTTCTTCATGGCGGTGGTGATGATCAGACCGGATGGGTTCAGTTCGGAGAAGTGCAGCACATAGCTGACAAAGCCATTCTGGAAGGAAAAGCTACGGCAATGATCATCGTCATGCCAGATGCAAATACAGCAAGACGGGGATATTTCAATGATGTCAATAATGAGTGGAGGTATGAGGATTTCTTTTTTGAGGAACTGATGCCTGAAGTGGAAAAGAAATATCGGATCAAATCCGAGAAAAGGTACCGGGCGATTGCCGGACTTTCTATGGGTGGAGGAGGAACGTTCTTCTACGCCATGCACAGACCGGAGCTTTTTTCCTCAGCTTGTCCTCTCAGCGCGGCTGTCAGAAACAATACTTTCGAGGAATTCAAAAAAGGCCTTGAAACCAACAAAGTGGTTGTAAAAAACGAATCTACTTTGCAGCCATATTTTGACAGACACAGTGCATTACAACAGATTGAACTCAATGATGTAGAAAAGATGAAATCCGTCAAGTGGTATTTTGACTGCGGGGATGATGATTTTCTCTATGAAGGAAATAGTCTCGTTCACATTGCGATGAAGAAAAAAGAAATTCCACATGAATTTAGGATCAGAGACGGGGCGCATAATTGGACCTATTGGAGAACTTCTCTGCCCGATGTGTTGGCATTTGTCTCGGACACTTTTCATCAAAAGTGACAGCAATGGATGAAGGATCGAAGGTATGTTTTAAAAGTAAGAAATTAGAGGTGGAAGGTGATAGGTAAAAAGGAGGTCTAAGATGAAAGGAAAGTTGTTAGGTGAAATATAATTATTGTCCGAATCGGTGTTCAATTTTGATACATAATATTATTAGTAAATACGCTTAATTGGCCATAAAGTAAGATTTCCCCATTTGGTATGGGTATTGTCAGATAAAAGGAAAAATTGTAAAATATGATAAGCTTTCTTCTTTGGTGCATTCTATTCATCTTGTGTTGGCCGATTGCCATTATCGCATTGATACTCTACCCTATTGTTTGGCTTCTCCTTTTGCCTTTTAGATTATTGGGGTTTGCCATCGATCTTTCTTTCTCTTTTGTCAAAAACTTATTCATGCTCCCCTTTACTTTGGTTGGAAAAAGATAATCCATTTAAAATGCTTTCAACAGTAGAGAATCCTAACAAAATCAGCTTTTTGGATCAATTTAAATTGGACTGATTTTTTACCTAAATTTGACATGGAATAAAAAAGATTCTTTAGAACAGCTAAATTCAATTTTCTCCTATTTTTCAATTTACTTTGTACCCATGAATTCAACGACCAAATCCGCATTATTGGCTAAGGCCCAAGAAATGCTAAGAGATCAGATAAAAGACATCCAACGTCAGCTTACCGAATTGCAGGAATCTTCCGAAGTAGAAGAAAAAAGCTCTGCGGGAGACAAATTTGAAACCCATCAGGAAATGTTGCATCAGACAAGAGATATTTTGGAAAAAAGACTTGCATCTTCAAGGGTGATGTTGGCCCAATTGAACGCTGTACCTGTCAAAGAAATGTCCAAGGTAGATGAAGGTGCATTATTACAAGTTCCGATGGGGAAAATATGGGTTTCTATCCCAATGGGAAAAGTTGTCCTTGATGGGGTCGATTACCAGTTGGTTTCAAGAGATTCACCTTTGATTTCAGCCTTGTGGGATTTGAAAAAAGGACAAAGTGCAGACTTTCGTGGCAAACAGATCGAAGTCAAGGACCTTGTTTAGAATACGCTTATACTATTTTCAATTACAAAATATTAAGTTTAAACCGCCGTTCTGAAAATTGGATGGCGGTTTTATTTTTATTTTTTCTTTTTTTATTTAAAGAATATATCAGTTGATGTGTAATTTCAAGATTAAATTTTCACGTAAATTTTTTCTATAGTCTGAACAGAATAATCGATTTCGGGTGCCTAACGTCGAATTTACTTTTTATTGTCAATTCTTTGTTTTTATAATAATATTCTATTTATTACTCTAAATCACCCGATTTAAAGTATTTCTTTTATGTATATATAAAATACATAGAATTTTATATCAAAAAACGAAATACGTTTTCTTTGAGTCATTCTTCAAAATCCAGCGAATAAAATTCGTGGAATAATTGGCAAAATGCTCAACAAGTTCTCATTCGAGACACTTTGAAATCCAAAATTGGGGCTGATTGATTAAAAAATTAAAAAACAGCGCAAGTCCTTAATGGAAGATCCATTTAAAGTTGAACGTAAATGAGAAAACTTTACTCTAAATCATATTTGTGGTTGGTGCTTTTTCTGACAGCAATCTTTCAGATCAACGAAAGCGTCGCAGCACCGATTATCAAGGACGTGTTTATTTTTTCCGAGTGTGAAAAAAAAGCAGAAATTCGAGTCAGAAACGGTGTAGCTCCATATACTTATGTATGGAGTTTTGGTGGTGAAGTTATTCAGACCAATGCAGGACTGACTGAAAGTCAGTTTAGTACCATTGAGCAGGCGAAGGCAGGTGATTACACACTTTTTGTAACTGATAACGTCGGAAATACATACACTGAAATCATCAATTTCAAAGGAAGTACAAATTTCATACTTAATATAATTTACGAGGAGAACCAGGCTTGTGAAGGCGAAACATTTGGTATTGTATATGGTACGATCGAAAACGGAATCCCTCCTTTCACAATCAATTTTTTTGATGAATCCAATTCCCTTGTCCGTACCAATGTTATCGCGGGGAGAAACATTGACCTCAGCGGTGTGCCTGCAGGAAAATACCTAGTGGAAGTAATTGATGCCACAGGTTGTAAGGAATTGACCGAAATTGAAATTGAGGAAATCGAACCTTTAGTAATCACTCCGGGAGCGGGTGTTGGTACTTTTCCGGAAACGTGTATTGCCAATGGTGGTATCACTTATAACGCAACCAATTATTCAGGTACTGTTCAGTTCAGAATCAGAAGGTCAAACGGCACCTATGTAACGGGTTGGTTGCCTGCTACGGGTGGACAGATAAATTACAACCAATTAACGCAAGGAGATTATGTCCTTGAAATCATCGACCAATACAGGTTGGAAGATTGTCCCGAGGAATTGGTTTTCAATATTGGAAACGAAATCCTTTTGGAAGCTATTCCTTCCTCAGAAGGCGTTACTTGTTTTGGTGGAACGGACGGAACCATCAAAATAGACATTAACCGACTTTTTATGGGATTTGCATTTCCCCCTGCAAATGTGATTGTAGAAATCAGAAGACCTGACGGAACAGTTGCTGTCACCGGCCAAAGTATTGCCATCGGTGCCACCAATGGAACAAGGACATTTACAGGGTTTGGAGCGGGCGTACATACCATCATCGTCAAACATGGTGGAGTAAATTATCCGGAGTGTACTTTGACTTATACAGTGAATGTCCCAGCACCTCCAACACCATTGACAGCTTCTGTGACCACTAAAACACTGACTTGCTTTGGCCAAAACAATGGCTCTGCCACTGTCAATCGGTCAGGTGGATGGGGAGGTTATAAATACTTATGGAGTGGAGGACAGACCACAAGGACCGTAAACAATCTTGCTCCTGGAAATTATACTGTTCGGGTATCTGATACTGAAGGTTGTTTTATTGACCTGAATGTTACAATCACAGGACCACCTGCACCTGTCACAGGACAGATTGAACTATTGAATGGATTGGCATGCGCCGGCGCAAACAATGGATCTGCACGCGTATACAATATGGCAGGAGGTTGGGGCGGCTTCACTTATTTATGGAGCAATGGTGAAACCACAGCTACAGCCTTCAATTTACCGGCTGGAACCAATACTGTCAAAGTCAGGGATTCCAAAGGTTGCGAAGTAGAATACAGCATCGTGGTGCCTGTTCCTGCTGCGCCGGTCGTCACTTATACTCCTGTGAATCCTATTTGTTTTGGAGGAAATGACGGTAGCATCCGGGTACAGATTGCTGACAACGTCACATCTTTTACAGTTACAGCCAATGGGGAAAATAAAAGCGGCAATGATGTAACCTTCAACAACCTGCCTGCCGGTCAATATGAAGTGGTGGTCTCCTACGGAGTCAATTGTAAGATTACCGAATTTGTAGATGTGGTAAATCCACCGGCGATCAACATCAACGAAAATAACCTGGTTATCAAAAACCTCCTTTGCTCCGGAGATGGGAATGGATCCATCACAGGTCTTTCAACAAGTGGCGGTACTGGAACTTTGACTTACCAATGGCAAAAAGCGGTCTTAGGCACCTTCACAGATTTACCCGGTCAGACTTCCCTTAACATTATCAACCTTGATGGCGGTATTTACAAAATAATTGTGACCGACCAAAACGGATGTACTGTTTCCAAGGAATATACTATCATTGAACCCCTTCCACTTCAGGTAAGTCCGCCTGTGGTTGTGGATGTGGCTTGTTTTGGTGAATTGTCAGGATCCGTGAGTTTCACGATTTCCGGAGGAACAGCGCCTTATTCTTATTCACTCAACGGCGGAGGCTTTACGACTACTTCGGTTGGGGCAGTCACCATCGGTGGCTTGGGAGCCTCAATCAATAATTTTGTTGCGATCAGGGACGCAAATGGATGTGTGGTTCCAAACCTGAATTTTGATGTTTTATCGCTTCCGGAGATCACCATCAGTAATGTGGTCATTTCTCCTGAAACTTGCTTTGGTCAAAATAACGGTGGTATTTCAATTGACATTGCCGGAGGTACAGGCAATCTTGGCGTCAACTGGTTTGTAGCGGGAAATTTTTCAACCATCATCTCTACCAACCAAAATTTAACCAATGTTGCCCCCGGCCAATACACTGTCAAAGTATTTGATCTAGGAAATAACACCTGTTTTGTCCAAAGGACTTTTACCATCCCTCCTACGCCAGAACTCGAACTTAATTTGGATGGTGTGTTGAGCATCCTATGTTTTGGTGAAAATACTGGTGGGGTCAATATCTTAGTAACCGGAGGAACAGGTGCATATACCTATGACTGGACCGGACCGGGAGGTTTTACTGCTTCTACTCAAAATATCAGTTCCATTCCGGCAGGTCTTTATAATGTGACTGTAACGGATGCCAATGGTTGTTTCAAAGTATTAACTGATATTTTGGTAAACCAACCTCCAAGCGGTATTGTGATCAACCTGCTCAATGTCGTGGAACCAAAATGCCATGATTCCACAGATGGAAGAATCGAAGTTCAGATCGGAGGCGGGAATCCTGCCTATACCATCAATTGGCTAAGAGAAACTTCACCAGGTTTGTTCACACCTATCGCCGGTACTACCCAGACTTTGTCCAATATCGGTGAGGGTACATATAAAGTGGTTGTAACTGATGCCAATTCATGTTCAAGGGAACTGGTAGTGGATGTAAATGCTCCAAATCCTTTGATGGTATCTTTGGTGAGCAAAGATGAAGTGTCATGTTTTGGAAGGAATGATGGTAGGATAACAATCAATGTAACAGGCGGTACAGGAGTTTATTTCTTTGCTTGGGACCATGGGTTTATAAACCAAAATCCAAACAACCTAGCTGCAGGATTATATTCTGTCACTGTAAGAGATGCCAATGGCTGTGAATTCAGACTTGAAGATATTGAAATCACCCAACCAGATCCATTAGAAATAAACCTAGTAGATATTAGTGCTCCTTCATGTGCTTACAATGACGCCTCCATTGAAGTGGCTTTTGTGGGATGGATTCCAGGCGTGAGTTACAGCAGGTGGATTGAATTGAACACCAATACGCAAATTGCGGAAAACACCCCAACTGTATCAGGTTTGACTCCAGGATTCTACAGGGTAGAATATAGTCTTGCCGGAGCATGTATGGTTTCTCAGACGTACAGTGTTCCTGGTCCAAAAAATCCATTGCAACTATCTACGAATCCTCAGGATGCAAGCTGTCCGGGAGAATCCGGGATTTTGTTCCTGTCGGCCTTCGGCGGTGTACCCTCATATACCTACTCGATTCTCTATACCGGTACTTGGCAAGTCATCACTAATGCTATTTTATCAGGTCTTCCTATTGGTACATACGATGTCAAAGTTACAGATGCGGCTGGTTGTGAAGTTGCCTCTACCATCACCATCGATGAACCAAATCCGCCTGTTTTTGATGCGGAAGTTGAAAAAAATGTAAGCTGCTATGGAGGTAATGATGGCGTCATCAGGTTTGAGATTTCCGGAAATACTATCGGCATCACTGTTCAGTGGTATAGGAGAACTCTTATCGGAGGTAAAATTCCAATTACAGAAGCAAGCTTGGGAGCTTTGATCGTAGGTACTTACTTTATGGAAATCACCTATGCAGGTGGTTGTATGATAGAATCTGATGATTACGTCATTACCCAACCTGATGAAATCCTAATCTCTGAAACGATAGTCCAACCTATTTGTAATGGTGAATTCGGGACCTTTAGCATCACCTTTACAGGCGGTTCTCCGGGGAAAAATCTGCTTCTTACCTCCCTCAACGGCTATTCAAAAACATTTAACAACGAGGATTCAGGCACATTTGATTTTGTAAACCTTCCTGCTGGTGATTACACTTGGACCCTTGTTGATTCAGGCTGTACTGACAATCTGGGTACTTTTACCATTATTGCTCCAGTCAAACCTGATTTCACTATCAATTTCCAAGATGCTTCCTGCTTCGGAATCAATGACGGAATCATTGAAATCTTGAGTCCAATAGTACAAGGAGGAAGGACATTTACAGTATTTATCAATGGAGTCAGTCAAGGTGTTCAGACCTCATTCTTCGGCCTTGCTCCGGGTAACTACCTGATCAAAATAGTCGATAACCTTGGCTGTGAGTCTGATCCAAAATTGGTGGTAATCAGCCAGCCAGACAGACCATTAGAAATCATCAATTTAGTAAAAACAGAGGCCAGTTGCTTTGGATCAAATACCGGGGCTATAAATTTTGAAATCTCAGGCGGTCGACCATTATACAGAGCTACTCTCACCCCTGTCATAGGTGCCATACAGACTTTGAATAGCCTTACAGAAAATACGGTCTATTCATTCATGGGTCTCGCAGCCGGAAATTATACATTAGAGGTTTGGGATTACAACAATGTCTGTCAGACAAGTACTTTATTCACCATCACCCAGCCAGGAACATTCACTGTAAGCTCAAATGCAGGTTCCATTTTATGTTTCGGTGGGACGACCTTTATTGAATTGACCCCGGTCGGAGGTACCGAGCCTTATACCTATGTGTGGGAAAAATTCAATACAGGTACAAGCACTTGGGAAATTTTACCGGAAACAACCAGAAGGCTAAACAATGCTGCCGCAGGTCAGTACAGGTACTCCGTGCAGGAAGTAAATGCTTGCTCGGTAGTTTCGGATACTGTTATCATTCCTGACGGAAGCGCGGTGACGCTGACCTTTGTTGCTGCAGATATTCTGTGTTATGGAGAATCTGCTTTGGTAACACTTCAGGCAGCATCCGGAGGCTCTACCAATTTCACCTACTTTGTCAATGGAAGCCAGATTTTTGGAAACACCTTCCTAGCCAGAGCAGGAAACTATCTGGTGTATGCCATTGACAATGTCAAAGGCTGTATTTCGTCGGATGTGAATATCAATATGATTCAACCGGCCGCTCCACTGAGTGTTTTGGATTACACCTCTACTGATTTGAGTTGCTTCGAGTCAGGCGATGGAAGTATTTCCCTTTCATTGACCGGAGGAACAGCTCCTTATACGATTACTTTCCAAGGAACTGATTATTTGGCAAATGAAAATCAGGTGGTGGTATTCAATAACCTGAATGCGCTGGTTGCGTACACCTTCGCAGCTGTTGACGCCAATGGATGTTCAGTAGCTATCCCGCCAAAAACCCTCAGCCAACCATTTGCATTGCAAGCGGCTGCCACTTATGTCGATATTCTTTGCTTTGGTGGGACCTCACAAATCAGCTTGCAAATCACAGGTGGAACCAAACCATATGGTATATCCTGGGCTTATTCGGTAGACAATACCATATTTGCTCCGGTCCCCGCATCCAATAACTTAACCACATTGACAGGATTGGTAGCGGGTTATTACAGATATACAGTTTCTGATGGAGGTTGTGCGGATGTGATTGAAACAATTTGGATTCGTGAACCTTCAAAAGTTATTCTTGATGCTGTCACCACAGATGTCTCCTGTTTTGGAGGAAGTGATGGAACAGTGGTATTTACACCTTCCGGAGGCGCTTTTGCTACGTATCGGATATTCTTCAACGGACTTGAAATATCCGGAAACACAGTAACAGGCCTGACAGCAGGAACATACAATGCCTTTACTTTGAATGGTACATGCAAGTCTGATGTCATCCCAATTGTAATCGGTCAACCTGCCCAACCACTATCCGTAACGGTAGATTATCTGGAGGAAGTACTTTGCTTCGGAGACTTATCGGACATTAACCTGAGCATTTCAGGAGGAAATGGATCCTATCTGGCATACCTGAACGGAATTGAATATACTGTTGACCCTAGTGGTAACATCAGTTTTGCTGACTTGTCACCTGCTACATATAACCTCAGAGTAATAGATGCGAAAGGTTGTGAATGGTTAGAATCTGTCACCATCATCGATACCACACCCATTGAGATCATTCAGGATGAAATCATCGATGTGAGCTGCTTTGGTTCTTCGGATGGGGAAATCAAAGTTTCCATTACAGGCGGAACAGGTAGCTACACATACCGTTGGTTGGATTCCACCAATACCCTTGTCGGAACAAATCAGGATTTGGCCGATGTACCTGCCGGGACTTATACCCTGATCGTGAAGGACGAAAACAATTGTGAAGCCACGAGAGATTTTATCATTGCAGACAGCACCCCGGTTGATTTTACTTCAACATTTACAAACATCACTTGTGCCGGATCTCAAAACGGGTCGATTTCTGTAGTAGGTTCAGGTGGAAAGCCTGGATATACTTTGGTAATTGATGGCATCCAGTTTCCTGGATTGACAGCTAGTGGTTTGAGACCAAAGACTTACAATGTCTTTGTTTTGGATGCCAATGGATGCGCCTCTCCTGTAAAACAAATAACCATCACAGAACCGACTCCTCTTACTCTTGTGGTCAACAAAGTCAATGTGAGCTGTTTTAACCTGAACAATGGAACTGCAGAAGCAGTGTTTTCCGGTGGTACTGCCCCATACAACGTCAGGTGGTCGGATGGAAATACCCAGCCTAACAGGACGGGATTGGCTCCCGGAAATTATGAAGTGGTGATAACTGATGCCAATGGTTGTATTGCAAGAAGCAATGTCATCATCACCCAGCCTGTCCCTATTTTAGTGGTAGAGACCATCAGTCCTGTCAGCTGTTTTGGTGGAAGTGACGGCAGCATATCTTTGGCCATTACGGGAGGCAACGGTGGATTCACCGTCGCTTGGACTGACAAAATTACCGGGACACCTGTCGGAACCGGAAACGTGGTCAACAATCTGCCTATGGGTATTTATGTTGCTACCATTAGGGATGCCTTGGGTTGTGTTGCTATCAGAGAATATGCCGTCACCCAGCCTGCAGAACCCTTGTCCGTACAGCCGATTATTTCCAATGTAAGATGTGCAGGCGAAAACAATGGAAGCATTGACCTGATTGTGTCGGGAGGCACAGCTCCTTATACTTACGCCTGGTCATCTGGCGAAACGACCAGAGCCATCAATGGAAAATCAGGTGGATCTTATACCGTTAATGTCCGTGACAGCAAAGGATGTATTATCAGCCAAACATTCCAGATTTTAGAACCACAAGCAATTGCTGTTACACTGGTATCAAGCCAAGATGTCACCTGTAAGTTTGGCAATGATGGAAGCATCCGTGTCAATATAACAGGTGGAACCGGAGCGTATAATATTCAATGGAGCAATGGAATGACAGGGACCAATCTTACCGGGTTACGAGCTGGTAATTATACCATCTTTGTCATTGATGAAAACTCTTGCCTCATCAGTGCGACCTACACGATCACCGAGCCGGCTGCCGAATTGGCCTTATCCGCAACGAGTTCAACGGAAATTTGCGCTTTTGACCAGCAAATAGAGTTGAATCTTACCGTGACAGGAGGAACTGCACCTTACACTTTTGCATGGTCAAATGGAGCAACTACTCAAAATCTGATAGGAATTCAGCCCGGAAACTATTCTGTTGTTGTAACAGATTCCAAAGGTTGTAGGGTACAGGGAGATTATAATGTCCCACCTCCTTCTCTTCCGATGGATCTTAAGATCGAAGGCAAATTTGCGGTATGTACCAGCGGAGAAAGAGGTGAAATCGTTTCAACAGTTACAGGAGGTCTTGCACCATACACCTATGCATGGTCAAATGGAGCTACTTCCTCTACCATCACTGATTTGCTTCCGGGTTCTTACACGCTGATTGTAACAGATGCAAAAGGTTGTTCTGTTTCTAAAACAACTGAAATTGCCAGACCATTGAACCTGAGGATTAGTCTTCAGAATATCAAAGCTGTCTCTTGCTTCAGCGGTTTGGATGGTCTGATAGAGATAGCAATAACCGGAGGAAGAGCACCCTACAAAATTAATTGGAGCAACGGGCTTCAAGGCCAATTGGCTGCGACCAACCTCGCTGCCGGAACTTATAATGTAACTGTAGAAGATGCCCTCGGCTGTATCGTAACGGGCACATACAATATCAGGGAACCTGAACTGCTCTTTTTTAGGGAAACAGTAGAAGACAGCAAATGTGCCGGAAGCAATAATGGATCCATCACCCTGAATGTCATCGGTGGCGCTGCGCCATATACCTACAAATGGTCTCATGGAGCAAACAGCAGAATTGTCAGGAATCTAGCTCCAAATACCTACAGTGTTTTGATTACCGATAGAAACGGTTGTACAACAGGGGGCAATTTCGTGGTATCTGAACCGGATCCAATTGTAATTGAAAGCACCCATTCAGAGATTTTGGATTGCTTTGGTGATGAAAATGGCTTTATAAACCTTGAAGTCCGAGGAGGAATTCAACCATACCGAATCAAATGGGCCGATACACCTATCGAGACCTTGAACCGGGCCAATCTCGCCGCAGGTACCTATAGAGTAAGTATCACGGATGACAACGGATGTATCACCAATAAGACATTTGAAATCAAGCAACCGGATCAATTAGAGGTAAGGCTCTTTACAAGGTTTGATGTGGATTGTGAAAACAGAGAATTGACAGGTGTGGCTTGGGTAGTCATCAAGGGTGGTACACCTGATTATCGAATTCAATGGAACACCGGCTCCACTAATGTAGAAGAAACCAATTTCTATGAAGATGGGGAAATCACCGCCATAGTCACAGATAGAAATGGCTGTTTGGTGGAAGTTTCAAAAGAAGTGATCATGCCGATCGCATTTACCGACGCCTCCTTCACTTATACCGTGATTTCAATAGGGGTTCAGGGTGAGATTTTGGTCAACGAACCTGTCCAGTTCAATGATGCCACGCTCGGTCAGGTGATTGCTTGGGAATGGGATTTTGGAGACGGGACCAAGAGCAATGAGCAGAACCCGGTCCATACCTTCACCAAAAAAGGAAAATACACTATTTCCCTGAAGACCTTCGACGAATTGGGCTGTGTGTCCGATACCAAAATGGAGATTGAGGTTTTTGCTTCTTACAGGATTTTGGTACCAAATGCATTCACGCCAAACGGGGATGGGCTCAACGATACCTTCATTCCCAAGATGCGTGGCATTGAGGACTTTGAGCTTCACATTTTCAACAAGTGGGGAGAATTGGTCTACTCCGCATTTAGCAAAGAGGATGCGGGATGGGACGGTACCCTCCGTGGGACGATGAGTCCTAATGGCAACTATGTGTATAAAATAATATTTAAAGCTGTCGACGGCGAAAAGGGCAGCCAAACAGGTGTCTTTACCCTTGTCCTGTAATCCTTAGAAACCCAAATGAATCCAAATAACATTTAAAATGAGGTCCTGAATAATATGAAAAAGATACTTTACCTTTTTATGATTCTCCTCCTGCCCCACAAAGTCAGCGCTCAGGATGTGCAGTTTTCGCAGTTTTATGCGGCTCCCTTGTTTCTAAATCCTGCATTTACAGGAGCTTCGGAACTCACCCGAGTTGGGGCCAATTATCGGAATCAATGGCCCGGTCTGGACCATTCCTTTAATTCTTACTCTGCCTATATCGATCACTACATGTTTGATATCAATAGCGGAATCGGATTGATTTTCAATGGAAACAGAGAAAGTATGGCAAAGCTAAGTACTAACGAAATCGGATTGACTTATTCCTATCGATTACAGTTGGGATACGAATCATTTCTTAGGTTTGGAGGTCAGGCAAGTTATATTTCAAGAGATGCATATTTTGGTGATTTGGTATTTGGGTCACAGTTGGATATCAACCGAGGGATTGTGGATGGTTTCAGCGGAGAATTGTTTTCTGATGATTATAGACATCAGTTTATGGATTTCAATTTTGGGATGCTCTTTCATACGGAGACATTATGGGTAGGTGTATCCGGCCATCACCTGACCCAGCCAAATACTTCATTCATAGATGGTAACATCAGCAAACTTCCCATGAAATTATCAGCCCATGGTGGATTGAAAATTGACCTTGGTGAAGGGTTTATTAATAATTATTTCAACAATTCCCGTCAAGAAAGATCCGCTTTCCTTGCTTTCAATTACAAGCACCAAGACCCTTTCAACCAACTGGATGTCGGAGCTCAATTCTTTATTCAGCCATTGGTATTAGGAGTTTGGTATAGGGGATTTCCGGTCAAATATTCTTTGCCAAACAATGAAGCCTTCATCGCATTGATCGGAATGACCTTGGAAAGCGGCCTTGATATTGGTTATAGCTTCGATTTTACTACCTCAAAACTAGCACTCAGCAGCTCGGGTGGAGCTCATGAAATATCAATCAGGTATTCATTTCTCTATGGAGATCCAAACCAACGAAACAGAAGAAGTACCATAATTCCATGCTTCAGATTCTAATATCAAAAGTTGAAAAATGAATTTATGATAAGCCCTTGATTATTTTGAAAGTAATTTTTTCCATCGACAAGCCTGCCAAATTGCAAAATTTGATTGAGGTAGCCACCTTCTATCCGGACAGATCCTGAAAACCGATATCCTGCCAAGATTCCCAAGCGGTTTTGGTCAAAAACATTTTGATTCACATTCTTGCCGAAGCCAATCATAATCTCATCAAAGACTGCAAAATATGGCTCCTTGTCATCCAAAGTAGGTCCTACTAATGGAATGTCCAACCGTAACAAATAACGGATCCTATTTAGATAAACAAATTCATCAGCTTCGGTGGCTTTGGGATCAAGGCTTCTTCCCACCCACCTTTGTTCAAGCATAAATCTGTGTGTAACGTTGACCATTCCGATTGGATTGTTTATCAATGCCATTTGATAGGTTCGGTGTTCAGGAAATCTGATTCCATTACCTGCAATTGGCTGATCTCCATAATTATAGGTGTCTGCAAATGCGTATCCCACCCTAAAAATCACTTGCGGATGAACCTTGTAATTAATTCCTGCCCGATACAGATTCTGTTGCGGATTGGCTATCCATTCTGTCCTCCGTAATTGGAATTCCCCATGGACACTCCATTTATCGTCTATTTTATAATTGGCAAAAAAGGCAAACCAACCGATCGAATTGTTTTCAGTTTGCCTATTGTTTTGGCTAAAAGCAGTGCTTGCTATGGTAAAAAAAATAAGGGTCAATATAAAGGGTGTACTACTTCGTTTCATTTGCATTTAAAAATTAGATGGCAAAACATTCAAGGGGGATTTTAATCAAATGTACTTTGGGTTACCCGAAATATAAAATCTCCTCTGCCATCACAACCTTTGCTCCTGCTTTAAACATTTCATCTACTGCCTGTAAATAATCGTCTTCCCTGATATTCACTGCCCTTGTTGCATCCGCAATCAGGGTTGTTTTAAACCCTTCCGATATCGCATCCAAAACAGTAAACTTCACACAATAATCCGTCGCCAGGCCGCAGGCATAAACTTCTTCGATTCCATTTTGCTTCAGAAAAACACTCAATCCTGTATCCCCCATCCTATTGTTATCAAAGAACCCACTATAAGAATCAACTTTTGGATTGGTCCCCTTTTTAAATACAGCCTTCCACTTTTCGGTCCTGAGATCCGGGTGAAATTCTGCCCCTTTTGTATCCCGAACACAATGTACAGGCCAAAGAATCTGGTTAACTCCATTTAAGTCTATGAAATCGCCAACATTTTTATTTGGGTGATTTGCAGCAAAGCTCCCGTGGTCCGCAGGATGCCAATCTTGAGTTGCAACGATAAAGTCAAACTTTCCCTGAAGTTCGTTGATAATCGGAACTACATGATCACCTTCCTTCACCGCCAATGCTCCGCCGGGAATAAAATCATTTTGGACATCGACAATTATAAGTGCTTTCATTTGATTGTGGTTAATGGTTATTTGTTATTGGATTATTGGGTTATTGGATTATTTGGTTAATGGTTAATTGGATTGGGATTTAAATCAATTGCTCAAGGATTAGGGGTGCAATGGATTTGATTTGTAAAAAGTCGGATTTGTTTACAAAACTATTTGGGTGGCTGTTGGTCGATACGACTTTTTCGATCACTCCTGATTCCTGGATTTTTTTCAACGCATCGTTGCTAAATAATCCATGGGTGGTGATGGTAAATATTTTTTTTGCACCTGCCGTCTTATATGCCTTGGCTGCACTGATCAAAGATCCACCTGTCCTGACCATGTCATCATAAATCACCACGTCTCTACCTTCCACGTCAGCTGAAATACTGGTGACTTCAGTTTTGTCACCCGAAATTCTTCTTTTGAAAACAAAAGCAGCATTCACTCCCATCTCATTGGCCAATGATTCAACCCATTTGGCCCTACCCGCGTCAGTACAGGCCATCACAAATCCATCGTCGGCAAGCTCCAAAGCTGCTTTGATGATAATGGGTTTACAATACACATGATTGATCAGGGCCTGACCTTCAAAATAATGCGGTATACCTTCAGAATGTAGGTCAAAGAAAACAAAATGATTTCCCAAACTCGTCCTTGGCAAAGAAGAAAACATCACTGCTCGGGATTTGGCAGTGACCACCTCCCCTATTTTTACCGCCCTTTCCATGGTGCTATACCCAAAGTAAGGAAAAAATAAATGGATGGATCTTGCCCCATATTTGATCAAGGCATAAGCCAGATCGTAAATTTCAAGCGTATCTGAATCTGAAATTGTCCCACCGATCAGGACAACATCCCTGCCATTGACAGGAGTCATGATACGCTGATACCGCTCTCCGTCCGGAAACAATTTGACTTCAATGATTCCTCTTTCGAAGTCACCAAGCTGTAATACTTCTTCCTGTAGATATTTGTAATCCGGAATGCTAAATATTATTTTCTTCTCCATCATAATTTTTCATTTTGAAAACCAACTCATTTCGAAGCTGGTACAAGTTCTCCTCCAATCCAACCGGATAAATATGTGGATTGACCAGACGCTTTAAGGCTTTATCAAACTGAGCAAGGTTCCGGGCAGCACTGGCTTTTAATTGGTGGATATCAGGCAGGGTGTAGACTTTTTGTCCTTTTACAAAAATTTGCTTTAGCAATACCTCTTGCTCCAGTCCTTTAGCTTTGATCTTTTTTCTTTTGGTTGGATCTATAGGATCGATGATGACAAACTCTTCAGAACCCAAATCTTTGGATTCCAAATAAATCATATCGGCCACCGCTTTTCCATTTTTTGTAAATCTCACCACATTATGATTTCCAGGAATATTGATTTTGATGGATTGCTGGGAAACTTTCACTTTGGGTTCCCAATGTCCATCTTTGGTTTTGAGGGCAGATAATTTATAAACCGCCCCAAGCGCCGGTTGGTCAAAAGCCGTTACGAGTTTGGTCCCTACGCCCCAGATATCGATGGAGGCTTCCTGGATTTTTAGTGAAGTAATGATGTGCTCGTCAAGGTCATTGGAAGCGACTACTTTTGCGTCCGGAAAACCGGCTTCATCCATCATCTCCCTTGCAATATTGCTGTAATATGCCAAATCTCCCGAATCAATGCGGACACCGATCCATTCTTTTCCTTTTTCACGAAGCAATTTTCCGACTTCAATGGCATTGCGAATCCCGTTGATCGTATCGTAGGTATCCACCAAAAACACACATTTGTCAGGAAAAGCATCTGCATAAGCTTTGAAAGCTTCCAACTCAGTATCAAATGACATAATCCAGCTGTGTGCATGTGTTCCTGAAACAGGTATTCCGAATAATTTCCCGGCCAATACATTGCTAGTCGAAGCGCATCCACCTATATAAGATGCCCTGCTTGCGGCCAATGCACCGTCAATACCCTGCGCTCTACGTAATCCAAACTCCATCACAGGATCACCTTGAGCTGCAAATGAAATCCTTGCAGCCTTAGTAGCTATCAAGGTTTGAAAGTTGACAATGTTCAACAAGGGCGTTTCCAACAACTGACACTGAAGCAAAGGGCCTGTCACCTTGACCAAGGGAATATGTGGAAAAACTACAGTTCCTTCTTCAACCGCTTCAATGCTACATTTGAATTCCATCTGCTTCAGGTAGGAAATAAATGAAGGTTCAAAAGTGGGAGAACCATCAGCGTTTTTCATTTCCAAAAGAAAGGTCAAATCATCCTCATCAAAATGGAAATTTCGGCAAAAGTCAATGACATATTCCAAACCAGCCGCAAGGGTAAAACCACTTTGAAAAGGATGTTTTCTAAAGAAAAGATTGAATACAGCCTCTTGCTCAGCTTTTCCGGATTTCCAATAACCGTAAGCCATGGTCAGTTGGTAAAAATCGGTCAACAACGCCAATGACCCTTGATATAAATCCTTCGTAATTTTCATGAGAAAAATTTCTTTGGTAAAACTATTTTGTATTCTTTCAATTTGCAATATATGACTTGGCAAAAACAGAAACATATTAAAAAGACTCAATTAACAATCTTTTTAGATATGGGAAACAAGTTTAAAAAAACTTTACTTCAAAATATTCATCGCAACTCCGAGCAAAACCAAAGCCATACCGAAAAACACCATCAGACTGTATGTTTCTCCAAATATCAGGAATCCAAAACTCAGGGCATATATGATCCCAATATAGCTTAAGCTTGCCACTTTGGATAGGTTGGCATTTTGATAAGCCAATGTCATGAAGTATTGGGCAAATTGGGTCAATAGGCCAACTGCCAATAAAATACCCCAGTCCCATCCCACAGGTATGACCCACACGAAATAGCTGATCAAAGCTGCAATTGGAATGGTGATAAAAGGAAAATAAAACATGATGACCAAAGGATGTTCTGAGTTTTTGATTTTCCTGATAATATTATATGCCAAGCCCATGGCCAGTGCAGATACCAAACCAATCGACATATCCAAAAATGTGATCCTAGGATCAAAACCCTGAATGATCACGACACCTGCAAAGGATACTCCAAAATACAGGAATTGCTTCGCCCTCACGTTTTCCTTCACAATGAAAATTCCCAAAATGGTTGTAAAAATTGGTGCCAGATAATTGATGGTCACGGCACTTGCCAAAGGGATACTCTGTAAAGTATAAAAAAAAGTCATCAACCCGATCGAGCCTGCTATTCCTCTCAGAATCAGCAGTTTTTTGTTGTTACCAAAAACTGGAACAGCTTCTTTTTTGAGCAGGATGTATGTCAAGATCAAGCTAAAAACAGAGCGGAAAAGAATAACTTCAATAGCAGGAATGTGAGGAATCAGCTTAACTGAAACATTCATCAGGGAAAAAAGAAACCCCGCCAATAGCATGTGCTGAACACTTTTTTTATTCAATGTGAAATGGTTTTTTCAAATCTAATGGAATAAGAAAAATCAAAAGTGATTGTTTAAAATTAATTTTGAATTTTGATGACCTTTTGAACAAACAGGGATGATCTGAGTAATACCAATCTAATATTCTTTCAAAAAAAGCAAAAATATGGCACTCAAGATTGGACAAAAGTCCCCTGACTTCACATTACCTTCGACCTCAGGAGAAAAATTTACATTATCAATCCATGCTGCAGGAAAGCCATGTGTCATATATTTCTACCCAAAGGATTTTACCAAAGTCTGCACTGCAGAAGCCTGTGATTTTAGGGATCAATTTTCTGCTTTCAGAGATTTGGATGTCCCAGTAGTCGGAATAAGCAGAGACACAATCACTACCCACCTAAAATTCAAAAAAGAGAACAATCTCCCCTTCGAACTTTTGAGTGATGGAACCGGAAATGTTTGCAAACTTTATGATGCGCTAATACCACTTGTAAAAATGCCAAAACGAGTGACCTATTTTCTTGATAGCAATCACGTGATACGGGGTGCTTATTCTGATATGTTTGAATCAAAAAAACATGTGGATGAAATGATTAAGTTGTTGAAGAAGTGATTTACTGACCGATAATCTTACCATCCTGCATGACGAGGGTTCGGTCAGCCATTTGAGCAAGTTCTTGATTATGAGTCACAATCACGAAAGACTGGCCGAATTCTTTTCTTAATTCAAAAAATAGCTTGTGCAATGCCTCTGCACTTTTGGAGTCTAGGTTTCCACTTGGTTCATCCGCAAAAATTATTTTTGGATCATTGACTAAAGCCCTTGCCACCGCGACCCTCTGCTGTTCACCACCGGAAAGTTCTGAAGGTTTATGACCAAGTCTACTGCTTATCCCCAACCTCTCTGCCAATTGGCCTGCTCTTTTTCGGACATCATTCATGGTCTTGTTTGCAATAAGACCCGGAATCATGATATTTTCCTCAGCGGTAAATTCAGGTAGAAGATTGTGAAACTGGAAAATAAATCCAATTTCTCGGTTTCTGAATTCTGCTAACTTATCACCTCTCAGCCCTGTTATTAAGGTTTTACCAATATTGACTTCACCTTGGTCTGCCTGATCCAAAGTCCCCAAGATATGCAATAAGGTACTTTTTCCAGCACCGGAGGATCCCACGATGGATACTACTTCACCCGAATTGATATTTACATCCACCCCCTTGAGGACATGTAAGTCTCCATAGTTTTTATGGATTCCCTTTGCAACCAGCATATATTGTAATTTTAGTCACCAAATATAAATATTACATATTCCTATGGTACCATTGAAGGGATTTATTTACCAAAAGAGCGGATGTTAATTTGATAAATAAACATGTAGCGCTTAACTTCGGGCAAAAATTTTCATAAGGATGAACATACACGAATATCAAGCTAAAGAACTTTTGAAGAGCTATGGCGTCAGAATTCAGGAAGGGTTAGTTGCAGACAGCCCTGAAGGAGCTTTGGAAGCCGCCAAGAAACTTAACGCTACAACCGGAACTTCCTGGTATGTAATCAAAGCCCAGATCCATGCAGGTGGAAGAGGTAAAGGATTGGTGAATGAAACAGGTTCCCGCGGAGTTATTTTGGCAAAGAGTCTCGAAGATGTTCCTGTAAAAGCAGCGGGTATCCTTGGTGGAACTTTGGTTACCATTCAAACTGGTGCTGAAGGCAAAAAAGTAAACAAAGTTTTGGTAGCAGAGGATGTTTATTATCCAGGAGCTTCTGAACCTAAAGAATATTATTTGTCCATCTTGTTGGACAGAGGAAAAGGTTGCAATGTCATCATGGCTTCTACAGAAGGTGGAATGGACATTGAGGAAGTAGCCGAAAAACACCCTGAAAAAATCATTAAAGAATGGATTGACCCTAGATTAGGTCTTCAAGGCTTTCAAGCCAGAAAAGTTGCTTTCAAATTAGGGTTGGAAGGAGTTGCCTTCAAGGAAATGGTAAAATTCATCACCTCCCTTTACAATGCCTATATCGGTTCAGATGCAGCCCAGTTCGAAATCAACCCAGTTTTAAAGACCTCAGACGATAAAATTTTGGCAGTTGACGCCAAAGTAAATCTTGATGACAATGCACTTTACAGACAAAAAGACCTTGCCGAGTTGAGAGACATTGCGGAAGAAGATCCTTTGGAAGTGGAAGCAGGCAAATCAGGTTTGAATTATGTGAAATTGGATGGAAATGTGGGATGTATGGTCAATGGCGCCGGACTTGCAATGGCTACCATGGACATGATCAAGCTTTCAGGTGGTGAACCTGCCAACTTCCTCGATGTGGGAGGAGGAGCCAATGCTGTCACTGTGGAAGCAGGATTTAGGATAATCCTTCAAGACCCAAATGTTAAAGCCATTCTTATCAATGTTTTTGGAGGAATTGTAAGGTGTGACAGAATCGCCAATGGCGTCGTGGAAGCATACAAATCTATTGGAGACATCCCAGTTCCAATTATTGTAAGACTCCAAGGAACCAATGCAGAAGAAGGTGCTAGAATAATAGATGAATCGGGGCTGAAAGTTTCCTCCGCCATTACATTGAAAGATGCTGCTGAAAAAGTAAAAGCTGCTATATCTTAATAAGAGTTGTTATTAAAGCGTGCGTAGTTCAATTGGATAGAATATCGGATTTCGGCTCCGAGGGTTGAGGGTTCGAATCCTTCCGCGCGCACAAAGCCTCAGGTTTGACCTGGGGCTTTTGTTTTTCTAAATGATTTTTATCATATGACTATCTGATTTAGAATAGTATAATTTGGTTTTTGCTTGGGTATTTTTATGTCATACAGAAGAAATAAACCCTTAGAGCCATGAAAAAGATACTTGTTCCTACCGATTTTTCAGACTGTGCCAAAAATGCTGAAAAATACGCCTTCTTCTTAGCCCAAAAAATTGACGCTGAGCTGGTTTTCCTCCATGTCATCAATACCCCTGTTGATTGGTCAAAATTAACAAAAGAGCAGGAAAACCTTTTCCCTGATGCCAAAGAGGAAATCGCCCAATCCAAACAAAAACTTAATGACTTGGTAAAACAGGCCGGAGCTCTAGGTATAAAGTCACGAAAAATACTCATTTTCAATAATTCCAATGAAAAAATCCACCGTTATGTTGAGGCTGAACACATAGACATGGTTGTAATGGGTTCGCATGGAGTCTACGGTTTCAAGGATTATATCCTTGGGACCAATACATACAGCATGTTGAGAAATTCTAAAGTCCCTGTCATTGTGGTCAAAAATCTTCCTGAAAAACTTAAACTCGAAAAATTGGTCCTTGCTACCAATTTTAAAGAGGAAACCGGTCCAACTTTTAAGATGGTGGAAAATCTCGCTGAAATCCTTCAGGTCAAACTCAAAGTAGTTTATATCAATACACCTACCTATTTTCTTGAAACAAACGACATATTAAATTTCGGAAAAGAATTTCTCAATGAATTTGCAATTTATGCGCATGAAATCAACATCATCGATTCATTCAAAGAAGAAAGAGGAATATTACAATTTGCAGAAAAAATAAATTCAGACGGCATAGCCATAATTACTTATGGAAAGTCTGATTTAAAACAATATTTCTCTCCTAGTATAACCGAAAATCTCATTGGACTTACCGAACTACCGGTAATAAGTATCAAAGCGGTCAAAAAGTAAAAAAGCAGGAGAATTTCTCCTGCCCTTTTTATGAAAACTAAACCAACTATTATTTAACTACCACAATTGAAACAAAAATAATACATAAATGTAATAATCAAAATTTTTTAAAGAAAAGCTCAGCAAAAACCTACTTTTTATTACTCACTTTGTACAAAATACCCAAAGCAAGGGCTTGGCTAAATTGAATGCCTTCTACCATATCAATATCGTATACATTGATACTCGTAAATGTGACATCGACATATCTGGTTATTTTGGCTATCAATGTAAAATCCAATCTGTGATCTATGGTGCGGAACTCCAAAGTTTCCAAATTGGCAAAAATTTGATATCGGGAATTTAAAGTCAGGTTTTCACTGAATTTCTTATTGTAGGTCATGAATATCTGGAAAGCAAGCCACTCTGCTCTCATTGTTTGACCTGCCGGGACACCATAATTAAGCGGAACAGTATTGATTAGTTCTGTGTCAGTCACAAATGTAAATCTTGGCGAGAAGGGTGCCAATCGTAATGCAAAGTCCTCGTTTGGCTTATACTCTAACCCGAAACCTGTAGTCAGAAAAGCAGGCGCAAAAAACCTTGAAATCAAAACCGGATCATCAGCAGTATAGTCAAATCCGTCTGTAAATTGGGTAATAAAGTTCAATGAAGTAAAATAACCCCACTTTTCATTGATTTTATATCCCACTTTTGAATCCATAAAAATTCTGTCATTAGATTTCCTCAGACCTTGGTCATCATTTTTTACAACCCCATAGATGAGTTCTAATTGGTTGTCCCAACTCCACTTTTCCTTGGCATAGTTGGCTTTGCCACTTAGAATTGATCCCAAAGCAAAAGAATTGACACCCCCTGCCTTCCAATTTCCTGAAAATGAAGCCTGATTTAGATTGAAACCTACACTTAATTCTTTATCCCAATAAGTGGTATCTTTTAAAGTATTTACTGCACTGTCGGACAGCTGTAATATATCTTGAGAAAATCCGATTTGGCTTAAAAAGGAAATTAAACAAATGGTAAATAGTTTTTTCATAATTATTGAGTTAAGTAAAATAAAAGCAAATTAAATAAGAAAATAAATAAGGTTATGGATATAACTAGTTGGATTTTAATGTAAATAAAAAAATTTCTCTTAAATATTTCTATGTACTTATATCCTTTTTTAGAATATTGGAGTTGAATATTTAGAGATAATCAACCTGAGTTGCCAAACAATGATAACCCAATATAAAAGAACCATATTATTACCTTTTTTGTACTTTATTCTGGTTTCCTGTAATTCCATTGAGATATTTAAGGAGAACACAGAATTCGCTCCTTACAAGGAGTATAAGAGTTTTGTAATAACAAATAAAGAACTCGGTCATAAGGGTTTCAGTGATGTCTATTTGGATGCCATAGTAGCAGATCACATCCAATCACAACTAGAAGATCAAGGTCTTATTTATGAAAGAGACAATCCGGAACTAGTCATCAGGTACACTTCAAATGAAGATTCAAGGCAAAAAGAAGTTTATAATAATCGGTACCCGATGTGGGGTGGCCGCGTATGGGATCCTTGGATGTATGATCCCCGATTTATGGACCAACAAAACCTTGTTTCCACAAAAAACTATCAACTGATGCAAATCATGGTAGACTTTATAGATCCAAAAAATGACAAAATTCTCATGCAGCTCACTGCAGTTTCAGAAGTCACCAGTCCAAAGGACAAGAAAAATAAAGCGATAAAATCTATTGAAAAAATCGTCCAGACTTACAATAGTCATGTTAAAATCCCCAGAAACTAAAGTACCATGAAAAACCAGCAAGAAAAATTTACTAGTCTGAAGGATTTTTATCCATATTATCTCGCTGAGCATCAAAATCCCACTAGCAGAAAGCTCCACTTTATTGGAACTGCTCTTTTGTTTTTCATTTTGGGAGCGGCCATTTACTTTTCTTTTTATTACCTGTTATTCGCTATTCCTGTTGTTGGATATGGCTTCGCATGGGTGGGTCATTTCTTCTTTGAAAAGAATAAACCCGCAACTTTCCAATATCCATTTTACAGTCTTGCATCAGACTTTTTACTGTTTTTTCATCTCCTATTTGGAAAAGAGCACTTTAATCCTCAAAAAATAAAAAATTAACATATTTTTTGTTCAGGGAATGTTGTAATTACGAACATTAGAAGTAATTTTGTAATAAGCATATTGTATTTCAGATTCAATATTTTGTATTATATGGTAAGAATAGTTCTCATAGACGATGATCCGATCAGTACATTTGTAACTGAAAAGTTGATCAGTAAAAATATAAAAGTCCCTCATAAGATTTTTAAGTTCCAGAGTGCAACCAAAGCGCTACAGGATATATATCTTATTGATCCAAATTACTTGTTTTTGGATCTTAATATGCCGGAAATGACCGGTTGGGATTTTCTTGAAGAATTCAGGACAGAGGGTATCAATCCCGAGATCTATATCCTGAGCAGTTCAGTGGATGAGAGAGACATTGTAAAAGCCACCAACTATGCCATTGTCAAAAAATATCTATCTAAACCTCTGGTAAAAAAATACATCAAAAATATATTCAATTAAATAGATCTTATTTTTTTAAAAAAATTACTTTTTGGTAAACCTGATAGGTTTTTTATAGTTAACTTTTTAAAAAAATTCCTTCCATGTCTACAAATTTTGAACTGATCGCTGCGATAAGAAGTACGATCAAAAAACTAAAAAAAGGATCTCCCTATCAATGGGGTCACATGGGTGCTTGCAATTGCGGTAACCTAGCCCAAGAACTTATCCACCTCACAAAAGAAGATATCCATAGATTTGCTATGGAAAAACACGGTGATTGGAATGACCAATTGTTAGACTATTGTCCGGAAAGTGGTTTTCCAATGGACTTGATGATAAGCAAAATGCTTGAAAAAGGGCTTAAAATCAGTGAACTCAGGCAACTTGAAAAACTATCTGACCCGAAAATTTTGAGTAATATTCCTCTCCCTAAGAGAAATCAAATGGAAAAAAATAACAGGGCAGATGTAATTCTTTATTTTGAAACTTGGTTGGAAATGCTAGAAAATCAGTGGATTGAAGAAGAAGGTAGTCTAGATGCCAGTTTGTTGCAAAAAAATAACCTTGATAAGGTATTTGCTTAAATATTTATTTTGATTTAATTAGCACCCGTCAATTCATTTGATATTTAAACCATTAACCTTATTAATACTATGGACGACTTTGAAGATGATTTAGAAGAAATCGAAGATTTCGAGGATGACGATGAGTTTGCTGAAGAATTTAAAGACGAGGTGTACGATCTTGAGGAAGACAGCGAACTGCTAGACGAGGATTTCGACGATTTGGAAGACGATGATTTCGATGATGATGATTTTGATGAGGAACTTGACGACGAAATTGATTGATAGAGCAAAAAAGCAGGAAGTTTCAATTTTATTCCTGCTTTTTTTTTAATTCAAATTTTGTCTAAAATCCATTGTACACTATCTTTCGAAAATAAGTCTCAAGAAACCTTTTACATATATGCTATTCCAAATATTCAGTTCCCCTATTGCATCCGGTGCACAATTATTTTTGCTGATTGTTTGCATCCTGATTGGACTAGGTGCAGGTCTTTCAGCCATTGATTTCAGAAGCACGAAGGCTCCGAAAGAAGTTAAAAGAAAATAAAAAGGGTCAATTTTTGACCCTTTTTATTTTCTCCTCATTTTTATTTTTTAATGGACATTACCCATCAATTTTCTGATCGGTTTGCTCAATAGCAATAATAACAACCCTGCTCCTACCGCGGTAAATACAATTATCATATACTGACCCGGCATCTGGGCAAGAGCTTCATCAGTACCTCCACTGGCTTCACCGGCAATCAAACCTGCGAATAAATTGCCAAGCGATACTGAAAGAAACCAGATCCCCATCATTTGACCTCCATATTTGGCCGGTGCTAATTTTGTAACCAAACTCAATCCGACAGGACTTAAGCTTAGCTCTCCGAAAGTGTGAAGCAAATAGGTGAAAATCAACCAAGTTGGTGCGGCCAAATTTCCTGAAGCGGCAATTTTAGCTGCAAAGTACATTACCAAAAATCCCATCCCCAGTAAAATTAATCCCATCGCAAACTTCAATGGTGAGCTTGGTTCAAGGTTTCTCCTTCCTAGCCAGACCCATAGTGCACCAAAAAACGGTGCGAAAATGATGATAAACATGGAATTTACAGATTGGAAATAGCCGGCAGGTATTTCCCATCCAAGAAAGTTCCTATCTGTAAACCTTTCTGCAAATAGATTCAAAGTAGAACCAGCCTGCTCAAATCCTGACCAAAACAGCGCAGAAAACAAAAACAGAATGGCAATTACGCCTACTTTATTTCGGTCATCTTGACTTAAACCGCCAAACAAAATGACATATCCCAGGTAAACAAAAGCCACAATTGCTATTATGGTCCCTGAAGCCCCCGCCAATGCCAAAACATTTATCGGTATTAGGCCCAAAAACAAAAGAGTCAATACAAACAAAACAAGGGATCCAATTATAAGAAGTATTCTGATTAACTTCTTTCTTTCTAATACATCCTTTTCTGTTGCAATTACGATCTCGTCACCATAACCCACCAAATTTGAGCTAGTCAATCTGTATTGAATCAAACCAAATACCATTCCTAAACCTGCCAAACCAAATCCTAAATGCCAATCATAGATCGCCAATGTACTGCATGCAATAGGAGCAATAAATGCCCCAAGATTGATCCCCATGTAAAAGATTGAAAAACCAGCATCTCTTTTTGAACTGCCCACAGGATAAAGCTGTCCTACGATCGAACTGATATTTGGCTTCAAAAGTCCTGTACCTATCACAATCAAAATCAATCCCATATAGAATGAGTTTGTATCCAATAAGGAAAGTGATTCCTTTACAACCGAATCTCCACCCACCAAATTAAAAAAACCAGGCAAAGCCATTGTAAAGTGACCCAATGCTATAATAATCCCCCCATACCAAACTGATTTTTTTAATCCAAAAAGCCTGTCCGCAAACCAACCTCCCGGCAGTGCAAGTAGGTAAACTCCCATTGTATAAAGGCCATAAATTGCCCCAGAAGTTTTGTCATCAAATCCCAAGCCTCCATCAATGATCGCAGTGGTCATAAACAATATCAAAAGTGCACGCATACCATAAAAACTGAAACGTTCCCACATCTCAGTAAAGAAAAGTGTCATCAATCCTTTTGGATGACCAAATATGGTTGGACCCGGATACAGATCAACCTGGACAGGACTTTGGTTATTCTCAAATTTATTTTCCAAAATTTCTAATTTGTTAAAGGTGATTACTTAATAAACATGAATGACAAATGAATTGCCCAAATTCTACTTTTCCTGATTCAAAACCAAATTTATATTCTAATTGAAAAACCCATTCATTTACCCCCTCTCCATGCCAAATAATCTGTTAGTTTGTAATTCTATCCATCTCAAAAAAATAATGCTCGTAATCGATTGTTTATCCAAAAAATGAGGGTTTTTTATTATTCTATGTTCCATTATTTATTTATATTTGAAACAGCAATCAATAATTCATAGAATTATTGAGGAAAAGAAACCGTTTTAGTCAATTGATTGTAACCAGAGAATAAACCCAACCCAAAGGAGTGCGTTGCACTCCTTTTTATTTTTTCAAAATAGAAATTTTGCCTCATATTATTTTCTATTTTTGCCAAAATAAAATTTATGAAAACAGCAGAAATACTTACTGAAAAAGGCCTAATGAAGGTGGAATTTTTTGAAAAAGATGCACCAAAGGCAGTTGATAACTTTATCGCACTTTCAAAAAAAGGATTTTACGATGGGTTGACTTTCCATAGGGTAATACCAAATTTCATGATTCAAGGAGGCTGCCCCAATGGAACGGGCACAGGTGGTCCCGGTTACAAAATCGACTGTGAGTTGACAGGTGATAACCAATACCATGACAGAGGCGTTCTTTCAATGGCACATGCAGGCAGAAACACAGGGGGTTCCCAGTTTTTTATCTGCCATAGCCGAGACAATACCAAGCACTTGGACAGAAACCACACCTGCTTTGGAAAAGTTGTAGATGGACTAGAAGTTATTGACGCGATCCGTCAAGGAGATAAAATTGAAAAAATTACCATTCTCGAAGATTAAGTACAAAGGCCTGAAGTGATTCAGGCCTTTCTTTTTTAGAATAAAGCTCCCGCTATGGTGGCTGTCATCAGACAGGCCAATGTTGCCGCCATCAACGCTCTCATTCCTAATTTTGATAAATTTCCCTGTTGGTTAGGAGCTATACTGCCTATCCCTCCAACCTGAATGGCAATAGAACTGAAGTTAGAAAAACCACATAATGCATAGGTCGCAATTACGATGGATTTGGAGGAAAGTGTACCTGCATTTTTCATGTCCGCCAAACTTAAATAAGCGACAAATTCATTGATCACGGTTTTTTGGCCTACAGAGATCCTACCTGTAAGGTTTGACTCCATTCAATGCCTATCACCCATGCAAATACCCTAAAAATCTGACCCAATATATATTCTAAGGAAAATCCGGAGAACTGACCATTGGTCGAAGATACAATGACCTCATTCAAGCCTGTATAATTTCCAATGAGCCCGGAAAGAATATAATTAAGGGCCGCAATCACAGCAATAAAAGCCAACAGCATTCCTCCTACATTCAGTGCCAATTTTAACCCCTCAGAAGCGCCAATAGACATGGCGTCAATCAGGTTGACGCCCATACTTTCCTCATTTACTTCCAGCTTACTATTGATGGCTTCGCGGTCTGTTTCCGGAATCATGATTTTGGACATGACGATGGCAGCAGGTGCGTTCATGATACTCGCACCCAAGAGATACGCAGCAAACTTTGTCTGTTCTGCAGGACTGTCACCACCCAAAAATGCTACATAACCAGCCAATACACCTCCCGCAATAGTCGCCATACCGCCTGTCATTAAACACATCAATTCTGATTTTGACATGGTAGGGATAAAAGGCCGTACCAAAAGAGGTGCTTCTGTTTGTCCCAAAAATATATTTCCTGCAGCTGAGAGACTCTCTGGTCCCGATAGCCTCATCGTTCGGGCCATGACCCAAGCTATCCCAAAGACCACTTTTTGTAAAATTCCTAGATAATAAAGTCCCGCAGACACTGTCGAAAAAAAGATAATGGTGGGTAAAACCTGAAATGCAAATATGAATCCAAAAGTATTAGTCGCTAAATCACCGAAAATAAATGTCGCACCATCAGCAGAAAAGCTCAAAAATTTAACAAAAGCACGGCTAACTAAAGCGAAAATCTGAGCTACTGTCTCAACCTTCGTAATCAAAAATCCAAATAATGCCTGAAGAGCAACCCCGATCCCTACAAGTCTCCAATCAACTCTTCTTTTATTAGATGAAAAAATAAACGCAACAGATAGCAAAACCAAAATACCTAACAAACCTCTAAAATAATCCATGCAATAGTTTAGATTAAATTTTATTCATTTATTCAAATTTTAAAGGGCGTGATGGTTTCAAAAAAATCCCCTCTCTCCAGAAAAAAGTAAACCTGGCTTTGACCAGGCTTACAACTCAGTTTCTCCTGTTTATTTCATCTCTTATTCTTGCTGCCTTTTCATAATCCTCGTTAATGATGGCTTTATCGAGCATTTGATTGAGCTTATCTAGGCTAAAATCCTTTAAGGAATCCGTGCTTCTTGGAGTAGTGGCAGAAGTCTTACCGGATTTGATCTGCTTTTGTGGATCTTTCTTTTCTTCCTCTTCATTGAATTCAATGGCCGCCTCGGACATGACCTTTGAAACACAATAGATCGGAGCATCAAATCTTACTGCAATTGCTATTGCATCCGAAGGCCTTGTATCTATTTCCACAGTTTTGGAGACATTTTTACATACTAATTTTGCATAAAACACCCCTTCTCGCATATCTGAAATTAAAATATGGTCAATGGAAAAGTTGAAGTTTGAAGAAAAAGATTTGAACAGGTCATGCGTCATAGGCCTATTTGGAATGATTTTCTCTATTTCAATGGCAATGGCCTGGGCTTCAAACATTCCGATAACTATAGGAAGTCTCCTACTCCCACCTATTTCTCCCATTACCAAAGTAAAAGAGCCTGACTGAGAGTGGTTTGATGATAATCCTAAAATTTCGAGTTCAATAGTTTGATCCACAGTTATTTATTTTTGGGCTTTAACGGCTTCAGTTAGTTTTGGAAGAATTTCAAATGCATCTCCGACAATGCCATAGTCTGCGGCTTTGAAGAACGGAGCTTCAGGATCTTTATTGATAACCACAATGTATTTTGATGAATTTACGCCCGCAAGATGTTGAATAGCACCCGAAATTCCAACAGCTATATATAAAGTCGGGGCAACTTTTACACCTGTCTGTCCCACGTGCTCATGATGTGGTCTCCAGCCAATGTCAGATACTGGTTTGGAACAACCTGTAGCAGCACCAAGTTCATGAGCCAATTCCTCTATCATTCCCCAATTCTCGGGACCCTTCATTCCTCTACCTCCAGAAACAACAATATCTGCCTCCGGAAGTAAAATTTCACCGGTAGCCTTATCTGTAGAAGTGATTTTTGTCGCGAAATTTTCTGGAGCTATATCAAGTAAAACTTCCTCAACTGCTGCACTACCACCGTCCGTTTTCAGATCTACAGCATTCTTTCTTACTGCCAGGATCTTATGCTCTGTATTTACCTGGGTTTCAGCAAAAGCCTTTCCTGTGTAAATACTTCTTTTCACTTTGTATCCGGAAGAGGTATCGGGAAGTTCCACAACATTAGAAACCAATCCGGCATCCAATTTTATAGCTAATCTAGAGGCCACAGCATCTCCCAAGGAGGATTTAGCCAAGACCAAAGTAGTAGCGTTTACTTTCTTATACACTTGAGCTACTGCCTCCGCATGTGCTTGAATGATCCCTTCTGTCAATTTTGAATCATTTACATGGAGGACTTTTGAAGCTCCTGCTGTTCCTGCTTTTGCCAATTCATCAGAGGAAATAGACCCTAATGCTACTGCAATAACATCTCCCGATGAAAGCTTTTCAGACAAAGCTTTGGCATAAGAAATGGCTTCTAAACTTGTTTTTTTTACGGAACCTTCCGCATGCTCTATATATACTAAAACTGACATATCAATTTGTTTTTCAGATGCTTATTAAATAATTATTAAAGTACTTTTGCTTCGTTTTTGAGCAATCTCACCAATTCACCCACATTGTCTTTGTCGACTAACTTTACCGCTCCTTTAGCTGGAGGCAATACAAAAGAAAAGACATCGGTGGCGACATTATCGGAAGTTGGTTCTACTACTACCAGCGGTTTTGTTCTTGCAGACATGATGCCTCTCATATTGGGGATTTTCCATTCTGCTATCGGTTCTTGGCATCCGGCAATCAATGGAAGAGTGGCTTCCACATCTTCTTTTCCTCCTTCTATTTCTCTTGCCATTTTTACTTTTTCACCTTCAATTTCTAACTTCATTACCGGAGAGACAGAAGGCAGACCAAGCAATTCCCCAACCATCCCATGAACCATCCCGCCATTAAAGTCTATGGACTCTCTGCCCATTAAGATCAGGTCATAATTATTTTGCCTCGCAATAGCGGCAATCTGTTTTGCTACAAACAAAGAATCTTTAGGAAATGAATTGACTCGGATGGCATCGTCTGCCCCAATCGCCAATGCTTTTCTCAAAGTTGGTTCAGTTTCAGCCTCACCGACATTCAAAACCGTTAAGCTGGCTCCCAACTGTTCTTTAAGCTCTACCGCCCTCGCCAAAGCATAATCATCATAAGGTCCAATGATGAACTGTACTCCGTTTTTATCAAACTTGGTATTATTATCTGTAAACTGGATTTTGGATGTAGTATCCGGTACGTGGGTAATGCAAACAAGAATTTTCATCTATAAATTTTTAGGTTATTTATTTTTAAATTGCGTGAATTTAGTAATTAGGCTATAATATAAAAAAGAATTCATGTCCAAAGTGGCACGTATTGCAATGTTAAAATCATTTGTCGAACAGGAACCTGAAAATCCTTTCAATTACTATGCCTTGGCTCTTGAACACCTTGACTTTGATTTAAATTCCGCCACTGATTATTTCAAAAAACTTTTGGAGGAATATCCCGAATACCTACCGACCTATTTTCATGCTGCTTCATTTTTTGCCGATCAAGGAGAAGTAACTTCTTCCAAAAATATTTATGAGAAGGGAATCCAATTGGCTGAATTTCAAAAAGATGAAAAAGCCATCAAGGAACTGAAAAACAGTTACCAAAATTTTTTATTCGAAAACGATCTTTATTAAGAAATTTTGATGACAATTTTGCCCATTTGCTTTCCTTCCTTCATTCTGTCGAAAGCTTGAACTGCACCTTCAAAATCAAAAACTCTGTCAATCAGTGGGACAATCTTATTTTCCTTGACAAAGTTTAGCATATTTTCAAAATCTGAATCATTTCCCATTGTGCTGCCTATCAGCTTGACCTGGTTCCAAAAGACTCTCCTGCTTTCAAATCCAGTTGAATTTCCTCTTGTAGCTCCATAAAAAACGATCCTCCCAGCTGGTTTTGTGACTTTAATGAGATTATTCAAAGTATCTCCCATGGCGCTGTCCATAATCAGGTCAAAGCCACCACATTCGGACATAGCCTTTTCAGTCCATTTTTCATTGGTGTAATTGAATCCACCGGAGCAACCTAACTCCAAGGCCTTCTGAATTTTATCATCATTGCTACTGCTTACGAATACTTTTGCTCCAAGACTTAAAGCAAACTGGACCCCAAATTGAGCCACTCCACCTCCAAAACCTGTAACCAATACTTGATCCTTGGCTTGGATATTTCCTTGCTGAAACAAAGCCCGATAAGCTGTCACTCCTCCCAAAGGTAGCGCTGCTGCTTCGTCCCAATCCAAATGGTCAGGCTTAGAATGTAATCTATTTGATTTCACTTGGACAAACTCCGCCAATGTACCATGCTCAGGCATGCCCATGATTTTGAATTCTTTTGACTGCACATCAGGGTTAGCTCCCCAATCGGATGCAGGATTGATGATCACTTCTTTTCCGATCCATTTTGGATCGACATCCTGACCAACCTCAACCACAATTCCTGAAGCATCCGAACCCAAAATAATTCCATCTTTCAGATTTGCATATTTTCCCTGACGGCACCATTCATCTCGGTGGTTTAGGGAAGCCGACTTAACCTCGATCCTAACTTCATCTGAAGGCAAAACAGGCAAAGAAATATCAACCGATTCAATGCCTTCAGCAAGTTTTCTATTGAGAACGATAGCCTTCATAAGGGAAGAAATAAGTTGATAAATGAAATTGAGTAATATGTGATCCGATTAAAACGGCGCAGGTTTGTTGCTTCCAAGTCCACCTGGAAAAGTATCATCCAAATCTCCACCATTGGCTTTGCTGGAAAGCCTGATGGTATTTCCTGATTCAAAAGCCTGTCCAGAAGATCCGCTTGGGAATTTGTGACCATAAAGCGGTTCTTGGGATTTGTAGGGAGTGTTCATTTCGAGGTCAGTAAACTTGGTGTATTTACCGATGAATCTCAGCTTGACAGTATCCAGGGAACCATTTCTGTGCTTGGCAATGATCACCTCTCCTACTCCGGCCGTGGAATTTCCATCCTCATCCTCGGTTATACCATAATATTCAGGTCGGTAAAGGAACATGACCATATCAGCATCTTGCTCGATGGCTCCTGATTCCCTCAAATCCGACAATTGAGGACGCTTGTCACCGCCTCTGGTTTCTACCGCTCTTGACAATTGGGAAAGGGCAATCACCGGCACACTCAATTCTTTGGCGATCTTCTTTAGAGCCCTTGAAATACTTGCAATTTCCTGTTCCCTGTTTCCTCCCATTCCACCATTCTTATTATCTCCTGACATCAGTTGAAGGTAATCAACTACTATCATCTGGATGTCATGTTGGGCTTTGAGTTTCCGGCATTTTGCCCTCAGTTCCAAAATCGAAAGTGCAGGAGTATCATCTACGAAAAGGGGGGCTTTGGAAAGTTTCCCAGTTTTGTGTACCAATTGCTCCCATTCATATTCTGCAAGGTTTCCTTTTTTGATCTTTTCAGAATCCAGTTCAGCCTCTGATGAAATCAGACGGTTGACTAACTGAATTGAAGACATCTCTAATGAAAATATCGCTACAGGTCGGTTATGATCAACAGCTGCATTTCTTAAAACTGATAATACAAAAGCTGTTTTTCCCATAGCGGGTCTTGCTGCGATGATGACCAAGTCGGATTTTTGCCATCCCGAGGTAACCCTATCCAAAGCAGTAAATCCACTTGGAACCCCAGTTAGGCCGTCTTTTTGGCCCTTTTTGGATTCCAGTTCTGTGATAGCTTCTTTGAGGATCGAGCGCATATCCGAATAGTTCTTTCGGATATTTTGTTCAGAAATCTGAAAAAGTGACTGCTCCATTTTATCTAACAACTCAAAAACATCCGTAGTGTCTTCGAAGGCTTCCCGCTGAACTTCCGAGGCAATGCTTATAATATCCCTTTTCATGGACTGCTCAGTGACAATCCTTGCGTGGTATTCAATATTGGCAGCAGAAGAAACCCTAGACGTTAATTCGGTGATGAAAAAAGCACCTCCAGCCATTTCCAATTGTCCTTTTTTACGAAGTTGGTTGGTAACGGTCAGTAAGTCGATCGGTTGACTATCTGAAAACAAATCCAGGATGGCAGAAAAAATTACTTTATGGGATTCTTTATAAAAACTTTCGGGTTTCAAAATATCCACGACAGCGGTCAAAGCATCCTTCTCCAACATCAATGCACCCAACACAGCCTCTTCCAAATCAGTAGCCTGTGGTGGTAATTTCCCCATGCCTGATGTAAGCCCCAAATCCGGTTTCCTTCTGTTGGTAATCCTATCTTTTCCTGTAGGTTTATTGTCTGCCATAGTAACAAAAGTAGCCCGTTTGGTGGTATATTTTTAAACAAGTTATACACCCTGTTATCAACAAAAATGCTAACCTTTAGATTATCAAATCCTTAAGATGTTAACGACTTGAGACTAGCTTAAATTATTTTTTTTCTCTTCTAATCAACTTTAATTCTGCAAATGAATTGGAGGTTTCAAAATCCCAAAATTAATCCACAATCATTCTTTTCAGATTGCCTTGATTGATTACTTTTGGTCATTGCTGAAAACATTATGTCAAAAAAATATCACTTTATCGCCATTGGTGGCGCGGTCATGCATAACCTGGCACTTTCAATGGTGGCCAAAGGGTATGAAGTCACCGGTTCAGATGATGAAATCTATGAACCATCGAGAACCAGATTGGAAAAAGCAGGAATATTACCTAAGGCAAAAGGTTGGTTTGCAGAGAAAATAAGTGAAAATCTTGATGGTATTATTCTTGGAATGCATGCCAGAATTGATAATCCTGAACTACAAAAAGCAAAAGAGCTGAAGATACCTGTTTTCTCCTTTCCGGAATTTATATACGAACAAAGCCAGGATAAAAAAAGAGTGGTCATTTCAGGTAGTCATGGCAAAACGACTATCACTTCCATGATTTTGCATGTTCTGCAATACCACGGATTGGACTTTGATTACCTTGTTGGTGCTCAGATAGAGGGGTTTGATTTGATGGTCAAACTTTCGGATGCACCCATCATCATCATCGAAGGAGACGAGTATTTGACTTCACCTTTGGATAGAAGACCTAAGTTTTTCCATTACCACCATGATATCCTGCTCATGAGTGGAATTGCTTGGGATCATTTCAATGTCTTCCCAACTTTTGAGAATTACAAGGAACAATTTGAGATTTTGGTCAATATGACTCCTGATGGAGGAACGTTCATTTATTGTCAGGAAGATGAGCATGTCAATGCATTGGGTATGAAATGTGATCCAAATAAACTTAACCTGATTCCTTACAAGGCACATCCCTATGAAATTCGGGAAGGCAAAACCTTTTTGATATCTGACAATAAGGAAGTGGAAATCAATATTTTTGGGGAACATAACCTTCAAAATCTCCAAGGCGCACTTTACATCTGTGAATCTCTTGGCCTGACAAAAGACCAGTTTTACGTTGCCATTCCGGAATTTAAGGGAGCTGCAAAAAGGCAGGAAATACTGGCAAAATCGGAGACGGCCATCCTGTATAGGGATTTTGCGCATGCTCCATCCAAGCTGAAAGCTACTGTCAATGCGGTCAAAAATCAGTTTCCGGAAAGAAAACTGATAGCCGTTCAGGAATTGCATACTTACAGCTCGTTGAATAAGGATTTTGTGGACAACTATGCGCACACCTTTGACATGGCTGATATTGCGGTTATCTATTTAAACCCAAAAGCCGTATCTTTGAAGAAACTTGAATTGATGGATGAAGAAACTCTTCAACATGCTTTCAAGAGAAAAGACCTTATACTTTTCACGGAAATCGATAAACTGAAAGATTTTCTAGAAACACAAAATTATCTATCTACCAATTTGTTATTGATGAGCTCGGGTAATTATGATGACATGGACTTATCTATTCTCAAATCAAAAATCAATCAAATCCAATCCTAATGAATCTTAATCTGAAAACACCTATTGCATTTTTTGACCTTGAATCTACCGGCATCAATATTTCGACAGACCGGATCGTAGAAATTTCCATCCTAAAAGTCCATCCTAATGGAAGGCAGGAAACCAAAACTTCATTGGTCAATCCAACCATCGCAATACCCGCAGAGAGTTCAGCCATCCATGGCATTTTTGATAAGGATGTCAAAGAATCTCCAACATTCAAAACACTTTCCAGAGAGTTGTTCCAATTTCTAGAAGGAGCTGATTTGGCAGGTTTCAATGTAATCAAGTTTGATATTCCCCTGTTGGTGGAAGAATTTTTGAGAGCAGGAATTGATTTTGACATCGAAAAAAGAAATATCCTTGACTCGCAGAAAATTTTCCATATGATGGAAAAAAGGAATCTTTCCGCAGCCTATAAGTTTTACTGCGGCAAAACCCTTGAAAATGCGCATAGTGCTGAAGCGGACACGGTTGCTTCTTATGAAGTCTTCAAGGCCCAAATGGAAAAATACGATGGTGATGAAGCGGAAGATTTGCAAGGTAACAAGCTTGGGGTTTTCCAAAATGACATGAAAAAAATCCATACCCTGCTCAATGAAAAAATGGTCGATCTTGCAGGTAGGTTTATTTTCAATGAAAGTGGAGAGGAATGCTTTAATTTTGGAAAGCACAAAGGGAAAACCATCGAAAATGTCCTGAAAGAGGAGCCTTCCTATTATGATTGGATGATGAAAGGAGATTTTCCATTGGATACCAAAAGGAAATTCACACAAGTCAAATTGAGAAGTTTCAATCAGAGGTAATTTGGGTTAATGATTAGGTTAATTGGTTAGTGATTAATTGATTAATTCTAAAAACAAAATGCAGCCTGATTTTTCAGACTGCATTTTTTTTTAGGCATTCCATTAATTAGACGTGCCAAATTGTTTTCAATATTTTCACCATCTGCTAACTGAGACTGTGAACTGAATACGATTCAATTAACGTCCAATTTATTTTTTGCTCTGCTCATAATATTCCATAGCTATTACCATTTGCTTGTTCAGCTCTGCTGCACGTCTTTTTGGACCTGGGTGAGTGGAAAGAAATTCAGGAGGTGCTCCGCCAGAGCCTGCTGCTTCCATTCTTTCCCAAAATGCCGGAGCTACCCTTGGATCGTATCCTGCCAATGCCATAAAATTCAAACCTAACTGATCAGCTTCCAATTCGTGTTTACGGCTGAAGCTCAACATTCCCAGTTGTCCCCCTACACCGAATGCCTGAAGAAATAAATTCTGCATCAAAGTTGGGTTTTGGCCCATGGCCACTTGGGCAGAACCCAAGACACCATTCATTAACATTCCGTTGGACATTCTTTCCCTTCCGTGGTTGGCAAGAGCATGAGCTACCTCATGTCCCATTACAACGGCAATTCCAGCTTCATCCTGACATACAGGAATAATTCCTGTGTAGAAAGCAACTTTCCCACCGGGCATACACCAAGCATTGACAACTGCTTCTTCGATCAAGTTAAATTCCCAACTAAATCCCTGAAGCTCACTTTCCAAGCCATTGGCTTTCATGTACTTTTCAACAGCTGCTGAAACCCGCTTGCCTACCTTTACAACCATTTGCCCATCAGCTGTATTGGTAACAACCTTTCCTTCTTTCAAGACTTTTTCATATTCGACAAAAGCCAAAGGAAGCAACTCTGCATTGTCAATCAGTGCAAGTTGGTTTCTTCCACTCATAGGAACTTTGGCACAGGAATAAACTAAGATCCCGAAAGCCATCAAAAACATTATCTTCTTGAACATATCATTTGATTTTGATTCAAAATTGCCCAAAAAAGATGCCATACCAAAACAGCTTTGATATATTTGTTTAATTTGAAGTATTATAAAACTTTCTATCATGACTCCTGAAGCAAAAAAACACATAGACCGGATGAGCAATCCTTTTATTTTTTGGTGGGCAATGTTGTTCAAACTACCCTCAGCAGTCTTTTGGAGGTTAAAAATCAAATATTTGTCTTTAGAAAAATGCGAAGTTACAATTCCATATTTCTGGAGAAGTCAAAATCCTTTTAAATCAATTTATTTTGCTGCAATGGCCGGAGCGGCGGAATTGAGTACTGGGGCTTTATGCCAAGTGCGCATGGCGGGCAAAGGAAGTTACAGTATGTTGGTGGTTGATTTCAAAGCAGAATACCATAAAAAAGCAAATCAAAAAATAACCTTTGTCTGCGATCAGGGCATTGAGCTCGGAAAATTGGTCGATGGGCTTAATCCTGGGGAAAACAATTCACTAACAATGGTATCCACAGGAACCAACCCAAGTGGAGAAATAGTTGCCAGATTTTTTGTCACTTGGTCGATCAAAAGGAAATCATAAAAAATATTTGGGATAGGCATCAAAAGATTCAATGTTCAAATTACTCAAAAAAGCAACTGATATTTAAATTTTGAGTTTAAATTGATAAACAAAAAGCCTATTGAAAAATTTTACAATTAAGTCCTGGTTCTAAGAAAAAAGCAAACTCTCATAAGTATAAATTCACGATTTGTAATCAGGAATCCAGGCACCAATTTCTAAGTTTATTTGAATGAAGTTTGGCGAAATCCAAGGTTTACTAATTATTTGGTTTAAGTTCTTAAAGACCGCTTCCCCAGGGAGCGGTTTTTTTTAAAACTCTTCCTTCCTCCTAAATCCTGCCCTACTATCCAAAAAATCTATTAGTAATTTTTGGACCCTTTCCCATTCCATACCTACAAATTGATGGTCAATGTTTTGAAGGTTAAACTCAATAATCAAGCCGTCCAAGTCCTCATCGGTCAAGTTGTATTCATATTTCAAAGCAGCCATAACAGAATCAGACTGGATCAGTCTCAGGTAGTCTTCTTGGCTTGCCAAAAAAGCCAATTTACGGGCATATTGTCGCTTCTGCCTTTCACTTTTCATGAAATAAGAAATTGGACCATCTAAAGTCAGTCCAGGTTGAAGGCCGGGATTATTGGCCAATCCAGTATAGATTTTTCCCGGTCCCGCGGGTCTATCTGTCAATCCCCTCATGGTAGATTGATTTCCTACTTTGAAAGGAATAACATATTTATCTCCATACAGATCAAATCGAGGCAGTGTCCTGGCATCGAGGTAAATATCTGTCAGAATATGTTTTTCTTTTCCTGCGATAAGGACTTTGGGGATGTAATAATTTTTGGAAATTAAAATGGAGTCTCCTTCTGTGGCACGAACCCTGAAATAACCCCTTTCATTGGTGAGGCTGCTATCCCGGTTTTGCAGATTGATTACCCATACGTTGTCCAAAAATCCTCTATCAAGACCATCAAGCACATTTCCTGTCAAGACTTGAGAGAAAGCGTCGTTTCGGGCTGCAGCAAAAAAAACCAAAAGAACAAGTAGGATTTTATTCACAGTCCGAATTTAGCTCTGACCAATGAGTTAGAAAAATTTCAATGGTTAAAAGATATTAAACTAGATTTTCCTTTGTATGAAAATCTTGAAAAACAATATTGAAATACGTCTTTCCAAATGGTGGCTGTTTTCTAATTGATTTTTGAATTACCTTTCTTCTGGTTAGTTTTGATCCTCATTGATAATTTAAAAACTTTACATGTCCGAATATAAACTGGCAAGATTTGCTCCCACTCCGAGTGGATTTCTTCACATAGGAAATATTTATTCATTTATCATTACCCATCATTTAGCCAATAAGTATGGTGCAAAAGTGTTGCTCCGGATTGATGACCTTGACCGTGAAAGGTACAAACCGAGATTTGTACAGGATATTTTTGATACACTCAATTTTTTGGAAATCCCATACGATCAAGGACCTAGAGACCTTTCTGATTTTGAACAGAATCATTCTCAAATTCACCGATTGCCATTATATCAACGAGCATTAGAGGATTTAAAGAATAAAAAAGTGCTCTTTGCCTGTGACTGTAGCCGGAAGAAAATCGAAAAACTAAACCCCAAAGGATACTACTCTGGATTTTGCCTTAGAAGGAACCTTTCTTTTGACCAAGCTGAAATTACATGGAGAATCAAAGCCAAAATGCATATAGATGTGCCATTCAAAGAACTAAACCTGGGAATTGTAAACGGTAAACTTCCAGGGATAATGACGGATTTTGTGGTCAGAAAAAAAGATGCCATGCCCTCCTATCAATTGACATCTCTGGTCGATGACCTTCACTTTGGGGTAGACCTAATTGTCAGAGGTAAGGATCTTTGGGGATCTACCATTGCCCAAGTTTATCTTTCCAAATTCCTGTCTGAAAACAATTTTGCAGAGAATACTTTTCACCACCACCAACTGATCCACGGCTCAAATAATCAAAAACTCTCCAAATCATCAGATGTAAGCTCGATTCAATTGCTTAGGAAAACCGGGAAAAAGAAAGAAGATATCTACCAAATAATCGCTGAGGCCGCAGGTTTGAAAGATAGGCCGAAAAGTTTGGGGGAATTTGGGGGTTTGGTTATTTGAGAAGGTGATTTTCGATAAATATTTTTTTGAGGATGTTGGATATCAGTTAATTTTCAATTCTATCATTAGCCTCAACTTGTCATTTCGACCAGAGGGAGAAATCCATCACACCAAATCTTCAAAAAGACTTCTCCGACGTCGAAGTGAAAAGGAGAATTTTTTATCAATTAAGGCTACGGATTTTAGAAACAGTCGAATTTCAACTTGAGCGTCTCCTTGTCATTTTGAACGCAGAGAGAAATCTATCAAATCAATTTTTAAAAATATTCACCTTCACCAAATTGACTAGGAGAAATTTTTAATATTTTTAAAACTTTTGTTAGTTTCAAAAAATATGAAAAGGCATGAGTATTTTGTTTACATCTTGACAAATTATAACAAAACAGTCCTGTACATCGGGATGACAAATGATTTAATGAGAAGACTTTTTGAACATTCTAAAAATTATAATCCTAACGGTTTTTCTGCGAAATATAAATGTAAATATCTACTGCATTGGGAATCTTATCAATATGTCAGAGATGCAATCTCTCGTGAGAAGGAAATCAAAAAATGGAGGAGGGAAAAGAAGAATAATTTGATTAGTGAATTGAATCCTGAATGGAGGTTTTTAAATGAAGATGTTTTAGGTAATGATTAAGAAGAGAGTTTGATTTAATAGACTTCTCCTCCCTGGAAGTGACAAGGCAAAGTTTAAATTTGAAGGTAGCGGATTTTAGATTCAGTCGAATTTCAATTTTAGCATCCCTTTATCATTTCAAACAAAGGGAGAAATCTAAACCCTCATTTCAAAAAAAGACTTCTCCTACGTCGAAGTGACAAGGAGAAGTTTTTATCTCATTTTTACACAAACTAAACTTCCACTGTTTTCCCAGTTATCGCTTGTAAATCAATACTTCGCCGGAACTCCTTTTCCAGGCAAAGATTTTTGGATAAACTGTCTGATATCTTCATTGGATGTTGCCAGATCTTCAGCTCGGAGATACATCATGTGGCCACTTCTATACCCTTTAAAAGATAGTCTGTCTTGCATTTTTCCGGCAGGATCCATTTGCCACATATTGTACTTGGCATTGAAATAATCCGTTCCGCCATCAAAATATCCCGATTGGGTCATGACATGTAGATAAGGATTCTGCAACATGGCCTGCGCCAATTGGTTTCCCGTATTTTCATTGGTTCTATCCCAAGGATTCACCGGACCAAATAAGTTGTAGGTCAAATCTGTGTTGTATTTGAGCACATTCTTGGCATAATAATTCATAGCTGGAGAAAATGCATGATTCCAAGCAGTCAACGCCGGATCATAGTCAAATCTCTCTCCGGCGTCTGTTTGGTCGATACCTCTGTACCTGCTGTCCAACCTGCCAACGGTCAATCCTTTGTCCCTCAACAGTTCTTTCCAGAAATAACTCGTCGGTACAGCTAAAGCATGTTGAAGAAACACCTGCTCGCTCAATCCAGAGTAATAGGCCATTTTTTTAGCCACTTCTGCCCTCACAGCCGGTTCTAATGAACCCCCTTTTGAAATCGCCGGAATCACCACATCCAAGGTGTATTTTTCAACCTCCGCCAAAATGCTGTCCAAGCCCCTGCTTTGGAGGTCGGCAGGAAGTGCTTTGTGATACCAAGCCGTTGCGGCAAAGTAAGGGAGGTAGTTGGCTTTGGCCACAGGTCCGCTTCTATCCAATCCCATCGGAGTTGGCGATACCAATACCACACCATTGAAATACATCCAATGGGCATTTTGCAGTTCGTGTACCAATCCTGCCACGCGGGTAGTTCCATAACTTTCACCGATCAGATATTTTGGTGATTGCCACCTGTTTTGTCTTGTTACAAAAGTTTTGACCCAATCTGCCAAGTATTTGATATCAGAATTTATCCCAAAAAAAGTAGAACGGGGAACTTCCTTGTCTAAAATCCTGGAGTAACCGGTATTTACAGGATCGATATACACGATGTCAGCCACGTCTAGGATTGAGTGAGGGTTTTGGTTGACACCATAGGGCTGCAGCGGATACCCTTCGTCGTCAATATTCAATTTGTAGGGACCTGTGTAGGCCAAGTGCATCCAAAGAGACCCTGAACCCGGGCCTCCGTTGAAAGAAAAAACCAATGGACGGGTGGCTTTGTCAGAGATATCCGTTCTCTCGTAGTAGGTATAGAATAGCGTGGCAATAGGCTTTCCGTCCTCATTCCAAACAGGCATCGTTCCTGCTGTGGTTTTGTAGGGAACGCGCTTTCCCTTAATGGTCACTTCACCATTGGTGACAGAGGATGATTCCACCTTTATTTCTCTGGTTTCCTGTGCCATTGCAAAAGAGAAAGAAATCAGAAGCATAAATGCCGTAAGTATTTGTTTTTTCATTGTAGAGTGAGGCTATATTCCCTCCCAATATAAGGGAAATCAAAAAACCTTTCTTGGTATTTATATCAAGGTATTTTTGGGCAGGATAAGTGGGGTTGGGGAGGAAAGAATTTTTTGGGGAAAATTTTGAATCCCTTACCTTCGCAGCATAAACCGATTCCATTTGGAAAATCTAGAATTAGAAATCTTATTTCAGGATGAATTTTTTATTGCTGTCAATAAACCGGCAGGTATGCTGGTTCACCGGACAAATATCGCTTTTGAAGAAAATGTATTGATAGCAGAAAGGCTTCTCAAAGAACAGATTGGCCAAAAAGTTTACCCACTCCACAGGATTGATCGGCCGACCTCCGGGGTTTTAGTTTTTGGATTATCCTCAGAAGCAGCCTCGCTTGTTCAGCCTTTATTTCCCACTGATGATGTCAAAAAATATTATTTGACTATTGTTAGAGGATATATGTCTGAAAATCATGGAATTATTGAACATCCGCTTAAAAAAAAATTGTGTGGTGATTTGCAGGATGCAAAGTCTGAATTTTGGTCACTTTCACAAAATGAAATTCCCATTGCCTCTACCAACCGGTATCCTACTAGCCGATATTCACTGCTGAAAGTCTATCCACATACCGGCCGGATGCATCAAATCAGGCGACATTTGGCACATGACCGGCATTATGTAATTGGCGACAGTACTCATGGAGACAACCGACAAAACCATTTTTTCAGGGATACTTTTGGGATGGAACAACTCCTCTTACATGCCTGGAAGTTTGAATTTATCCATCCGATAACCAAAGAAGCCATCAAGGTTGAAGCAGATCTCCCCGATTATTTTATTAATATCAGCGAGAAATTGGGACTTATACTCCCTCCAAAGGAAGGAGAAAACTAGTTTTCCTAGGAGGCTTTTGATTTCTTATTGGTAAGGATAATTATAATTGCTGAGGTCATAAACATAATCAGGCTGTAAATGGCTACAGGGATAGTCATTTCAGAATTTTTCAGCAAAGTGGCTGCAATCATAATTCCCAAAGTCCCATTTTGAATCCCTGATTCGATAGCAATGGTAATACTTTGTCTCTTGGACAAAAGAAAAACCCGAGCCAAGAAAAAACCTACCGTCAAAGTCAACAGGTTTAGCATTAAAGTAATTGGTCCTGACTGAATAAAAAATTCTATCAGATTCGCCCTTTCTTTCAAAATGGCAGCAAATAAGATCAGTGCAAAGAAAACCGCTGAGGCAATACGGACAGGCCTGTCGGCTTTTTGGGAGAGTTTGGGGAATTTTTTATGGAGAAATATTCCGATAGATACAGGCACAACTGTAACTCCTGCAATCTGGATAATAGTTTCCATGACGGGCAAAGTAATGCTTCCCTCCTCTCCAAAATGGGAAATAGCAAAATTGACAATGAGGGGAATGGTCACGATGGTAACCAAAGAACTCACGGCTGTCAGACTGATCGAAAGAGCAGTATCTCCCTTGGAAAGATGTGAAATCAGATTGGATGTCGCCCCACCGGGACATGCCGCCAAAATCATCACACCCACAGCCATAGCCCCTGTCAACCCAAAAAGCTGCACGAGTGCATATCCAAAAATTGGCAAAAGAATAAGCTGATTGGTAAGACCCAAAATCATTGCCTTGGGGTAAACAAAGATGTTTTTGAAATCTTTCAATGTCAGCGACAATCCCATCCCTAGCATAATGAAGGCCAAAGCCAAGGGTAAAAAAACTGCAGTTAAAATACTGTCTTGCATGGTGATTTTTGGTTAAGGTGGAGGCTTGGGATTTGGTATAAAAATATAGGGATTAAAAATGAATTTAGGTAACCACGTAACAAAAAATCATAATTCACAAGGTTGAACCCACAGAAATGAACCTTGCTCAATAATTAAAAAGCAACTCAATCCAAAATGCCCTGTGCTTCACTACCAAATAATTTAATGTATAAGTATTGGAGTCTGATTGGACATGGATTGGACATGGATTGGTCAATGGGTAAGGTATCTGTAGCTTGGAGTGTACTATGGTGTAAGTGGGACTTAGGACTGGTATGGCTTTGAGCCTAGGACACGATAGTCAAACTGTATATTATGTTTTAATGATCTAAAAATAAATAGGCGTTCTAGTCTTTTGATTAGTCCCAATAAAGGCTTACCGGAAAAAGATATTTTGATTACGTTACCTTGAAGGTGGAATAACTACCTGATTCCCTTTTCGGGATACTTTCCTTTGACTGTTCTCCCAAAAACTTTCATTTCCTCGATCTGTTCATCCATATTACCATTTGGATAGATGACCGGACCGATGCCTGCTTCTTTCTTTTTGTAGTCAAGGTAACCGATCACAACAGGAACATCTGCACCCAAAGCAATATGGTAAAATCCTGATTTCCATTTTGGCGCATAGCTTCGGGTTCCTTCGGGAGTCACCATAATCACAAGTTCTTCTGACACTTTGAGCATGGTGGTCATCGCCTCGGTGTAGGTCTGTTTTCTCCCTCCCGGGACCCGTTTTCTATCTATTGCGATTCCACCCAAAACTTTGATCAACCAACCCAAGGGCCCGACCATTACTTCTTTCTTAATTGTAAATTTTACCGGGATGTCCATCAAAAAAAATGCAGCCCTAGCGTACAACAAATCCCAATTGCTCGTATGGGGAATGGCTATTAACACAGCTTTTTTGACGTTAAGTGGCCAGTTATTATTCAATGACCAGCCACTTACCCAAAAAACGATTTTTGACAAAAACTTCATCATGCCTTTACCTGTTTTTTCTTTTTCTTACTTAACTCAAGAATACCCTCATTTTCAGAAATAAATTCGATGGTAGTCTGATATCCTGCATCGAAGATTTCTTTTGCCTTTTTGATATCAAATACCCCATATCGGGCAAGTCCCGGAGGCTCTATAAAAAAGTCACATTTATTCTTACGACTATAAACATTATAATTCATCGACATGATGACTGTTCTCTCAATCAGGCTCTTGATATTTTTAATGTTATACTCCACCTGAAGGCAATTACAGTTTACCCCGATGATGGCATCACAAATACCATCCAGCGGTTCCACAGGTAAGTTGTTCAATACCCCTCCATCTACATAATGGTTTTTTCCGATTTCGATGGGGTCAAACATCCCGGGAATACAGGAAGAAGCCATGATTGGTTTAATCAAAGAGCCTTCAGAAAAATAGACAGCCTTGGCTTTTTTCACATCGGTAGCCGTTACAGTCAATGGGATTTTAAGTTTTGAAAAATCATTTTCAGGAAAATACTTTAAATACAATTCTTCAATTGAATCCATTTTTAAAATCCCTGTCCAGCTTATCGCAGGTCTTAGAAATTTGAAATAATTCGTTTTGACAATGATTTCAAAAATTTCATCTGGAGAATTTCCTGCACAATATAATGCTCCTGCAATGGCTCCCGCACTAGTGCCACTCACCCTGTTGGGAAATATATTGTGTTCGTTGAGTCCCTTTAATACCCCCAAATGGGCAACTCCACGGACTCCGCCGCCCGAAAGGGCAATGCCTATTTTTTTTTCAAAGCTCATCAAGAGAGAATTTTTGATCTAATTTTACGCCTTTTTCTGTCATTTTCACAGTGCAACATTCATGAACGGGGTCATGCTCCAAGAAAAGGATATAATCGTTTTTGGCAGCTTCCTCCAAAAACAATTTTTTTTCTTCCAATGTCAATAAAGGCCTTGTATCATATCCCATCACATAGGGCAAGGGAATATGGCCCACAGAAGGCAGCAAGTCGGCCACAAAGACAACAGTCCTGCCTTTGTATTGGATTTTTGGAAGCATCTGCTTGTCTGTGTGGCCATCTGCGGTCATAAAAGAAAATCCTTCAAACAATTCCTTTTTCTCCAATTCAAGAAATTCCAGCTGTCCGCTTTCTTGCATGGGGAATAGGTTTTCTTTGAGAAAAGAGGCCTTTTCCCGAGCATTGGGGTGTATCGCCCAATCCCAATGAGAATCATTTGACCAATACTTCGCATTGGGAAAAGTCATCTCTATACGGTTTGGATCACCGCTATGATAGCTCACTCCTCCTCCACAATGATCGAAATGCAAATGGGTCAGGAAATTATCTGTGATGTCAGCAAAGTCAAATCCTGTGGAACGGAGGGATTTCTCCAAGCTGTCATTTCCATGTAGATAATAGTGGGAGAAAAATTTTGCATCTTGCTTTTCACCGATGCCATTATCAATCAGTACTAGCCTATTTCCCTCCTCTACCAAAAGACAACGCATTGCCCAAGTACAAAGGTTATTTTCATCTGCCGGATTGGTTTTGGACCAAAGCGACTTTGGAACCACTCCAAACATTGCCCCGCCGTCAAGTTTGAAAAATCCGGTATTGATGACATGTAATTTCATAGTTTACAGGATATAAAAATCCCACAAAAATAAAAGCCATCATCTTTTGGAAGAAAAGCTCATTCTTTTTGTGGGATTTTAAGGTTAATTCTATTCTTCAACGACCCCCATTGAGCAGAATTTTTCAATTCTCTGTTCAATCCGCTCCTCAGGATTTAAATTATCAAGTTCTTTCAAAGCTTCCAAAATGGTTGCTTTGATGGTTTTTGCCATAGTCTGCATGTCTTTGTGTGCACCACCAAGTGGCTCAGCAATGATACCATCGATCAGACCGTTATTTTTCATATCAGGCGCTGTCAGCTTCAAAGCTTCAGCAGCTTGTTCTTTGTAATCCCAACTTCTCCACAGAATTGAAGAACACGACTCAGGTGATATCACCGAATACCAAGTATTCTCGAGCATATAAACTTTATCTCCGATCGCAATGCCAAGTGCCCCACCTGAGGCACCTTCGCCAATGATGATACAAATCACGGGCACTTTGAGCATAAACATTTCTTTCAAGTTTCTTGCTATCGCCTCTCCCTGACCTCTTTCTTCTGCTTCCAAACCTGGAAAAGCACCCGGAGTGTCAATCAAAGTGATGATAGGCTTTCCAAATTTCTCAGCCATTTTCATTAGTCTGAGGGCTTTTCGGTATCCTTCTGGATTTGCCATACCAAAATTACGTTCTTGCCGCTGCTTAGTATTGCGGCCTTTTTGTTGACCGATAAACATCACCGTTCGGCCATCAATATCCCCCATACCACCTATCATCGCCTTGTCGTCCTTTACAGTTCGGTCGCCGTGCAATTCTATAAAGCTGTTTGTAATTTCGTAGATGTAATCCAAAGAATAGGGCCGATCAGCATGACGAGAAAGCTGAACTCGTTGCCAACGGGTGAGGTTCTGGAAGGTTTCTTTTTTCAAAGTCTGAATTTTATCTTCCAATGACTGAATATCAGGCGTCAAATTTATATTCCTTCCTTTGGCCAAATCCTTCATTTCCTGAAGTTTGGACTCCAAATCAGCAATTGGTTTTTCGAATTCTAATAGCATAATCGGTTTTTTTGACTTGGGCAAAGATAAAAAGATTATTGCGAAGAAAAATTATTTGTATTTGAAGATCATTGTTTGTGGTTTGAGCTAAATATTCGCGTGAACCTAATTGATTTTCTTGAATCTATTTTTACTTTAAATACAAAAAGCCCCAGATACATCTGAGGCTTTTGCGGAATGGACAACCTGTCCCGATAATCGGGAGGACATTAACCCGCGACCTTCCCGATACTCGGGACAAGCATTCTATCCTACCGTACTACCTGATATCAGCCCAATAATATATTGCCTACTTTTTTGTCTTTTTATGAAAGATTCTCTTTTGATGGCATCTGATTTTGTTAGGAACTTTTCTACATATACAAATTCCCAAGGTTGCTTTTTACCTGTATATCCTTTGTGAGGAGAATTATGTTTTTTCAATCTCTCAGCAGGATCAGAGGTGGATCCAACATAAAATGATCCGTCTGAATATGATTTCAGGATGTAAAGGAAATATTCCATAAATACAAAAAGCCACAGATACATCTGAGGCTTTTGCGGAATGGACAGCCTGTCCCGAAAATCGGGAGGACTCGAACCCGCGACCTTCCCGATACTCGGGACAAGCATTCTATCCTACCGTACTACCTGATATCAGCCCAATAATATTGCTTACTTTTTTGTCTTTTTATGAAAGATTCTCTTTTGATGGCATCTGATTTTGTTAGGAACTTTTCTACATATACAAATTCCCAAGGATGCTTTTTACCTGTATATCCTTTGTGAGGAGAATTATGTTTTTTCAATCTCTCAGCAGGATCAGAGGTGGATCCAACATAAAATGATCCGTCTGAATATGATTTCAGGATGTAAACGAAATATTCCATAAATACAAAAAGCCCCAGATACATCTGAGGCTTTTGCGGAATGGACAGCCTGTCCCGAAAATCGGGAGGACTCGAACCCGCGACCTTCCCGATACTCGGGACAAGCATTCTATCCTACCGTACTACCTGATATCAGCCCAATAATATATTGCCTACTTTTTTGTCTTTTTATGAAAGATTCTCTTTTGATGGCATCTGATTTTGTTAGGAACTTTTCTACATATACAAATTCCCAAGGTTGCTTTTTACCTGTATATCCTTTGTGAGGAGAATTATGTTTTTTCAATCTCTCAGCAGGATCAGAGGTGGATCCAACATAAAATGATCCGTCTGAATATGATTTCAGGATGTAAAGGAAATATTCCATAAATACAAAAAGCCCCAGATACATCTGAGGCTTTTGCGGAATGGACGGGACTCGAACCCGCGACCTCCTGCGTGACAGGCAGGCATTCTAACCAGCTGAACTACCACTCCAAGTTAGATTAAATTAAGAAATTATGCGGAATGGACGGGACTCGAACCCGCGACCTCCTGCGTGACAGGCAGGCATTCTAACCAGCTGAACTACCACTCCGTTTATTTACTCCTCGTTTAGAGTGTGGCAAAGGTAATTATTTGAAGCTTTTTTGCAAAAAATGATTTTGGAAATTTGCTCAAGCAATACCTATTCGATTCTATTTCAAACATATAAATTTTAAAATAGACATGAATTTTTAATTTTTACCCAACTTCACCTGCCAATTCCATGAATCTCTCATCGAATCTTCCAAAGAAAGCTTGGCTTCCCAACCCAATACTTTATTGATTTTGTCGGTATTGGCCCATACTTTTTCGATATCACCGGATCTTCTTGGACCAATCTCGTAATTTAACTTTTGACCTGTTACTTTTTCAAATGCCTGAATGACTTCCAAAACCGTATTGCCATTTCCTGTCCCGACATTGAAGATGTCATAAAAGCTATCTTTTTGCTCAGAAAGGTATTTTAAAGCTTTTACATGCGCATCTGCCAAATCCATCACATGGATATAATCCCGGACGCAAGTACCATCGGCAGTATCATAATCATTGCCGAAAACCGTGATCTTCTCCCTAATTCCTGCGGCCGTTTGGGTGACAAATGGAATCAGGTTGGCAGGAACACCGATAGGCAACTCCCCTATCGCCGAACTCGGATGCGCTCCTACCGGATTGAAATAACGCAAAGCAACAATTCTAGAACCAACTCCACTTAATATCAAATCCCTCAAAATGTCTTCACAAATCTTCTTGGTGTTGCCATAGGGACTTTCTGCGTCCTGTCTTGGAGTAGCTTCGGTAACAGGCAAGACTTTTGGTTGTCCATAGACTGTGCATGAGGAGGAGAAAACGAGGTCCTTGACTTTAAATTTGGACATTAATTCCAAAAGGATGATCAACGAATCAATGTTGTTGGAATAATATTTCATGGGCAATCTTGTGCTCTCTCCCACTGCTTTGTAAGCGGCAAAGTGGATGACACCGGAAAAATTATTTTCCTGAAAGACTTTTTCCATGCCCGCCTTATCCAAGCAATCGACTTCATAATATTTTACTTCCCTTCCAAGAATCGATTTGATTCCTTCCAAAGCTGACTTTTCTGAGTTAGAAAAATTGTCAACGATGACAGGTTCATAACCCGAATTGACAAGTGCAACTGCTGTATGGGAACCGATGTATCCAGCACCGCCTGTGATTAAAATGTTTTTCATGATTGAATTAAAAAGGTATATAAAAATCTTTTGAAGTGATAAAATTAATTAAACTCGTGATACTGCCAACCAAAAATCTTAAAAGCCTTTCTTATTCTACTTCAACAATGTAAATGCACCACGTTGCTGCAGTGTTTGTTTTTGACCTTCTACATTGAAAAAGTACTCAATCATATAGGTATAAGTTCCTATCATAGCATCCTGATCTCCTATTTTTCCATCCCATCCTTTTTCCCCTGCGTAGACTAAGCTTCCCCATTTGTCATACACCCACAGGTTGAACTGGAGGTCACAATTGCTGACACCCTGAAAAAGACCATCCTTTGGTAAAAATCCAGTCGGCATCCTGAGAATGGGAACACCTTCCTCCATTGTTCCAAAAACCTTCTTTTGGCAGCCATTTGCATCTTCGACTGTCAATCCATATTCTCCTGAAGGAATATCTATGATATTAGGAGCTGTACTGTTTTCCCAATCCCAAAGGAACAAAAACGGTGCAACTCCACCTTGGGGAATGGCCAAAAGAGAGCCGTTTGCCAATCCTGAACAGGCAAACTTTTGAATCTGAAAATCAACCGAAATAGCCGGAGGAGAATCGATGGTCACCTCTAAAATAAATTCACAACCAATAACATCTTTTACCACCAAGCGGTGTTCCCCTCTCGGTAATCCAAAAACCTCCAATTGATTTTCATTTGCTACAAAATCAAATCCTTCTACCCTATATGGCTTTGTCCCACCTTGGAGCTCAAAATCAACCTTTCCATCTGCTAAGTCAAAACAACTTGCATTTGTGATAGTTGGCGTTCCTATCAATTCAAATGCTTGAGATGATGATATTTCAAGGTTCTCAAAGAAAATTTCGCAGCCACCCGAATCCTTGACCAAAACTGAATAAACCCCAGTTCCCAACCCTTCTGCCAACGAACCTTTCAATATTGGATCATGTGACCATTCGAAAGTAAAATCGCCTGTCCCCCCAATGGCTAAAATTTCTATTCTTCCCAACTTGGAACCTTCACATATTTCTTCAGTAAAAGTAATCAAACTGGCTTCCATTGGCGGATTGACTTTAACCTTGAGCCTTTTGGATTCCCCTCCACAGGAGGTATTGATTTGACTGTATTCCTCAAACCAGATTTCACCTTGAGATCCAACTCCCTGCCATTGCACGTTTACCTCGGTGGCATTTTCACCTGAAATGATGGTACCACCGGTAACGAACCATTGGTATTTTCGGTCAGGAATCAGGTTTTTCACTTTGTAAGTGAAATTATCGCTTTCACCAAAACAAATCTGACTTCGTCCTTCCGGAAAATCAGGTTCAATGGCCTCATTGATCAAAATCTGCAACTCGACGGGAGAACCTTGACATCCTTGGTTTGTCATAGGAATAGCAATCACTTTAGCAGCGGGATCAAAATCACCCCACCGGATTTTTGCGGAATAATTATCCGAGTCAATGATTTCACCGCCTGTGACTTCCCAAATGACTTTTTCAGTGTTTTGATAATTCTCAAAAACATAAATCACCTCATCGATCAAAGGACAGACATTGTCGGCACCTGAAATTTCGCCTGAAGATTCGACTACCTCAACATCAAAAAAAGCCTCTTCAATCTGATCGCATGCACGGTCTCCGGTGAATGCCACGATTTTAATCTGATAAATCCCCGGTTTTTCAAACAAATGATCAACTACCTGACCTTCCTGCATGTCTGTTCCATCTCCAAAAGTCCACTCAAAAATCTCAAATTTAGGGTTTGAAGGAATGATTTTCCAGGCACCTGTTTCACCCAGACAAGCAACTTTATCCCCTTCTACCTCAAAATCGTACTTAACTTCCGTTTCGAAATTTAAGTTGGAAAGGCTTGCACCTGCAGAATAGCCATATGATTCAATAAATCCGGATCCATATACATAGGCAATTACACCATCCGGATTGGTCATGGTATGTACTCCTTCCGATACATCAACTTGTGCGTAAACATAACCTGGATTGCCGGGAACAGGTAAAAATTGATTTCCTACATTAACTCCATCTAGAATAGTTTTCCCCTGAGATCCTGTTTTGGTAATGATATTGACGTAATGGTTGATAATACCTACCACTTTTACTGCTGAAAAAGCAACACTTTTTATCAATTGAGGATTGGGACTAAGGGTGATCATAGTCGGGTCACCATTGCTGGCAGTTGGCCCATTCTGAACATTGCACCATTGGCTTTTAGCAAAAACAGTCACTGCAATCGGTTTTGTGGCGGTAATGTTTGCCAATTCTTCAGGCCCAAAAAAGTACACTGAAAACTTTCCTGAATTTAAATTCCCTTGAGAAACCCCGTTAAGAAATACCTGCGTGTTGTTTTCAGATGCAAGGATTTTGACCATTTCACCTGAAGTCCTTCCCTTCAAGGGAACATGGATATATTCCTTTCCCCAAGAAAAAAGCGGATAGGCTTGTTGGTATAAATGATCACCTGTGGTTCCTTCACAGTCCGTACCCACAGAAGTCATCTTATTTCCCCCAAAGACTGCGACATTTTTACAATCCCCATCCTGACCTCCAATGACCCTAACCCTTGTTCCTGTCAAATCTCCAATCGCTTTGATCTGGTAGGTTTCCCCTTTCTTTAATTTAATATTGATAGGTGCTCCAGCCGGAATGGTATTGACAGTTGCTGTGGTTGTAGTTATTTCCACATCGGTATCATCTTCAACTGCCACGACCAAAAGTGTACTTTCATAATTGATATTATTTCCACCAGATACACCAGGTGGAAATTTTTCAGCATGGGCAGTTACCAGATAATCCTTGCCCAAAGAAGAAAGCGGTAAAACAACCGTGCCGTCCGCACTCCTTTGTCTGAAATTGAAAGCATGGACAGCTATATTTCCATCTGCGATAATTGATACTGCGAGGTTTTCTATCTTTCCGGATGTTCGGTGGATAATGTCTATTCCATCCTGGGGAAAATCATAAACAAACTGCTCCCCTGATTTAATTGAAAATGGTATGGTATTATTTGTGTATTGGATGATACCATTTGCATCTTCGCTAGCAGAGATAATGATAGAAGCTTGGTCAATTCTATTTGGGACTATACGGTTGTTTTCCATAAAGCCCAAATAGAATTCCCTGCCAATGGTGGAAAGCTGGCCAAATCCGGGGTTAACACAGCCGAAAATCAGCATCAAAAAGAACACATAAGTAAAGAATTTACCCTTGAACCCCATTCTCAATTATACTTATTTCAGCATGTAATTTATCAATAAAATCATTGTTAATCAGTGTAGGATCCTTCTAAAGAAGTATTTTGGAGTCATATTGTTGTCAATAATCTGAAAAACTTTTTACAGGACTTTCACATTAATCTTCACTGTCTTTGAACTTTCCAATAAATTGGCTTGTAAATTATTCTTAAAAAGCCAAAACAGGATAAGTTTTGATTTTTTGGTTCAAATAAATCAAACCGGAAAAGGAGATTTTGCTTATGAGTGACAAATCCAAACCCCTCTATTTCAACAAGGTAAATACTCCTTTATATTCCTCTTTCAATAGTTCGCCATTTACATTTGCTGTGAACAAAAACAAGTACGTATAGGCCCCTACTGGGGCATCTTCGCCGTTTACTTTTCCATCCCATCCCGTATCACCTGAATAAACCAAACTCCCCCACCTATTAAATATTTTCAGCATAAATGGCACCTCGCAGTTTGAAACAGGACCGAATGGACCATCTGAGGGAATAAAACCCGTAGGCATCCTCAATTTTGGCATTTCTTCTTTTATTTCACCCCGGCCTTGACTGATGCAACCCCTGCTATCTTGGATATTTACAGAATATATACCTTTTGGTAGGTCGGCTAAAGTGGTTCCCTGATTGCCATTATAATCCCAGTTGTATGAGAATGGTGGTGTTCCTTTGTTGGAAAAAACATACAATTCTCCATTGGATTGACCAGGACAGCTGGCTTTTTGGACACGGACATCAACTGCTTCCTGTAAAGGTGAGTCTATAATAAAAGAAACAGGTACTATACAGCCATTGGCATCTGTAATAGTGTAAGTGTGGCTTCTGCCTTCAAGATTTGATAATACAAATTCATTCTCTAAAATTGAAGCAGATTCAAAATCGATAGAATAGGGACTTACCCCACCTTGAACTTTGACCACGACAGCGCCATCTGCCCTTCCAAAACAAGAAGTCGCAGTAGTTACCGTGCTGGTTATACCAAGAATATCCGGCTGCTTAATAAGCAAATTATCAATCATGACAAAACAGCCGAAAGCATCTGTTACCTTCACAGAATAGCTGCCTGCAGCAAGATCAGGAGCATTAGGTGAATTTAATGAAGGCAAATGAGACCATTGAAAAGTATATGGAGCTTTTCCTCCTGTAACGGCTAAGCGCAACTGACCAGTAGATTCTCCAAAACATAATACATCAATTTTTTCCGATACCGATGCTTCAAGCAGTGGATTGACCACAATATCCAAGAAAGGTGAAGTCCCTTCGCAAAAATCATCCAACAGGCTGTATTCTCTATACCATATTTTTCCGGTGATACCTGGAATTTTCCAATTGACCTTAACAGTTCCTCCGCTATTTCCGTTGACAAATTCTCCCCCTTCAATAAACCATTCATACGCGCGGTTGGAAGATTCGGAATCCACCTTATATTCATCTTCCCTTTGAGGATCAAAACAAATGTCAGAAGCTCCTATGGGTACTTCGGCTTCAATCAAAGGGTTGATCACAACAGCCAAGCTCATTTCTTCACCGATACAACCTTCCGTGGTATATGGAAGAGCAATGATTTTTGCATTGGAATTGGCCGCTCCCCAGCGGACCGTTACTTGAAGGTTCTCTTCATCAATATTTATGATTTCACCACCTTCGGCTTTCCAATCAATTTTTCCAAAGTCGAATTCTGATATAATTCCATAGGTTATTTCTTCCACTAAAGGACAAACCTTCGAAATGCCCCTGATTATGCCTTCCGTTTTGATGACGGTTACATTGAATTTGACTTCCTGCTGCTCATCGCAAGAATTCTCACTGATCGATGCGATTACTTTGATTTCATATTCCCCTACCTCAGTGTAAGTATGAGGAACCTCTTGGCCGACCACCGGGTCGGAACCATCACCAAAATCCCAAACAAAATAAGTGAATAGCTTATTTTCCGGAGTAATTTCCCACAATGCTTCATTATTGTAGCATGCCACTTTATCACCAATCACTTCAAAACCATATTTGCTTTTGGTTTCAAAATTCAAATTGTCCAGGTTAGCCCCAACTGCAAACCCATAAGATTCGATATATCCAAATCCATACACATAGCCAATGAGCCCATCAGGATTGCTCAAGGTGTGAGAACCCTGAAAAATAGAAATTCTTGCATAAGAATATTCAGTACTTCCGAGAATCGGGGAAAATTGGTTGCCTACATTGTTGCCATCAAGTCTAGTCTGGTCTTTGGATGCCGTTTTTACTATAATATTCACATAATGACTAGTAATAGATGGAAGTTGAAGCGCATTGAAAGTGATGTTTTTTAGCAATTGCTGATTGGGACTGTAGGTGATCATAAATGGATCGCCATCATTGAAAAACGATTGGTTGGCATCGTTACAACCCTGACTTTTTGCAAATACAGTTACGGATGACGGTTTGTCGGTCTTGATATTTGCAAGTTCATTGGAATTAAAATTAAGAGTAATAAATTTTCCTGCATTGATGACGCCCCTGTTTACCCCATTTACAATTACAGAGGTATTGTCCTCGGATCCCAAAACCTTAACCAATTCCCCGGAAGACCTACCTGCCAATGGTATGTGAAAAAATTCTGTTCCCCATGTATTTACAGGATAAGCCTGCTGAAATAAATTGTCATTTGCCTGACCACAATCTCCAACACTTGTCCATTTATTTCCACCAAAGACTGCCAAATTTTTACATTCTTCGACATTTTCCCCTATAACCCTAACTCTTGTTCCTGTCAGGTCTCCCCTTGCTTTAATCTGGTAACTTTGCCCTCTATTGAGGGAAATTAAAAAAGGGATCAATGCCAAATTCCCAGACAGGGTTTCGACAGATGGTGTGATTTCAACGCGGGTATTGTTTTCCACCCCAACGATCAATAAAGTGCTTTCATTATTGACATTTGCGTTATAATTAACTATTGTAGTCATTACCTCAAAATGCGAAGTGATATAGTAATCCTTTCCCAAGGTCGTAATCGGCAAAATCACTGTACCATCAGCAGACCGAAATCTTTCATTGAAGGCATAAACTGATACTTTGCCTGTGGAGTTGATATATACACTCTTTGATTCTATTACCCCGGTTGTCCTATGGAGGATGTCAAAATCATTGATCTGGTGAAAAAATTGCTGACCGGCAGCTAAGGAAAATGGATAGGTTCGCCCTGCATATTCCAAAACACCCTGTGAAGGTTCACTCGCTGTAATCACCACAACACCCCTGTCAGGCGCATCCGGAGGAACCCCATGGTTTTCCATAAACCCAAATAAGAACTCCTTTCCTAAAGTCGTTACCTGAGAATAGCCATCTACAGCAAAAACAATTTGCAGGACTGCAATGACAAAGAAGATGGCCGAAAACTGTTTTACTCTCATTACTCCGAAATTCAAGCGAAAATATAAAATAAACTTATGGGTATAAAAATTATTTTTTGAACGAAATGCAATTTTCTTTTTATAACATGTAATTTTTTACGAACCAAACCCATTTTTCACAATTCTTCTCTTTTGGAATAGAAGATTCAAAATTCCTTATTAATGATTTTTCTCATGCCGAAAATATTTTATCCAAAAACATTAATGGTCCTAATTTTAAAAGGATTAGGACTCTGATAGTGGAATTTACTCGATTGAAATGATTTTTTTTCAAGTTATTGAACTTCATAATTTGAAACCCAAAAAAATTAATTTAGTTTGGACAACCCAAACTTAAATACATCTATGGAAAATTTTAACGAGCTGGATTCTTTGCTCAGGATCTTCTGGTACTTGGCAATACCTTCAACATTGATATTTTTGATACAAACCATCATGACGTTTGTTGGTGTAGATGCCTCAGATGGCCTGCAGGCGGATTTTGACAGTAATCTAGAGGGAACTACAGGTCCGTTTCAGATTTTCTCCTTTCGCAACCTGATACATTTTATGTTGGGTTTCGGATGGACAGGGATTTCGTTTTATTCAATTATAGAAAATAAGACATTGTTGATCGCATTGGCATTTTTGGTGGGATTAGGGTTTGTAGCCATGTTTTTTTTCATCATTGGACAGATCAGAAAACTTGCTGAAGACAATACATTCAAAATTTCGGATACTATCGGAAAAACCGGTGAGGTTTACCTTACCATACCTGAAAGAAAATCAGGAATAGGCAAAGTTCAGATCAGCACCAAAGGTTCCTTCAAGGAATTACGGGCGATCACAGAATCAGAAACACTCAATTCCGGAACATTGGTAAAGATCAAATCCATTGATTCTGATAATATTCTTCTTGTAGAAAAACTTTAACAATTCACTTATATGGAAATAATTTATATTTTAGTAGCAGCGGTAGTTGTATTTTTTGTCATGATTTCCGCTTTGGTATCAAGGTACAAAAGGTGCCCTTCAGATAAAATATTGGTGGTATACGGACGCACAGGTGGAACTTCTGCCAAATGTATCCATGGAGGGGGCGCATTTATATGGCCTGTGATCCAGGATTATGCATACTTAGATCTCAAACCGATTTCTATTGAAGCCAACCTGACCAATGCCTTAAGCCGCCAAAACATCCGGGTTGATGTTCCCTGCCGGTTTACAATTGCGATTTCTACTGAAACTGACAGTATGGGCAATGCTGCAGAAAGGCTTTTGGGATTAACTCCCGATCAAATCCAAGAATTGTCAAAAGATATCCTCTTTGGCCAATTGAGATTGGTTATCGCAACCATGACAATAGAAGAAATCAATTCAGACAGGGATAAATTTTTGGACAACATTTCCAAAAATGTCGATACAGAATTGAAAAAAATCGGACTAAAGCTGATCAACGTCAACGTAACAGATATCAAAGATGAGTCAGGATATATCGAGGCGTTGGGAAAAGAAGCTGCTGCAAAAGCCATCAATGAAGCCAAAATCTCTGTTGCCGAACAAGAGAAAATAGGTGAAACAGGGAAAGCAATGGCTGACCGAGAGCGGGATGTACAAATTGCAGAAACCCACAGGGATCGCGATGTCAAAATAGCCATTACCCATAAATCCCGGGAAGTAAGTATCGCTGAGGCATTTAAAGATGAATCCATTGGTAAGGCTGAAGCAGAAAGAGATACAAGGGTCAAAACTTCTGAGGCAAACGCTTTGGCAGTAAAAGGTGAAAATGAGGCCAAAATCTCCATCGCCCAATCGGATTCAAATAGAAGAGAAAGAGAGGCTGAGGCCCAGAGGACAGCACTCGCTGCAGAAAAAGTACAGCAAGCACGTGCGTTAGAGGAATCATACCTTGCAGAGCAAAAAGCCGAGACAGCCCGTTCTGAAAGGGAAAGGTCGACCCAGATCGCCAATGTGGTGGTTCCTTCTGAAATCGCCAAACAAAAAGCAATCATCGAAGCCCAAGCCGAGGCCGAGAGAATCAGAGAACAGGCCAAAGGTGAAGCTGATGCGATTTTTGCTAAAATGGATGCTGAGGCAAGAGGGCTATATGAAATATTAACCAAGCAGGCGGAGGGTTACAGGCAGGTAGTAGATGCGGCCGGTGGGGATCCAAACAAAGCGTTCCAATTACTATTGATCGAAAAACTTCCTGAACTCGTCAAGACTCAGGTAGAAGCTGTCAAAAATATTAAAATCGATAAAGTCACTGTTTGGGATTCAGGCGCAAATGGTGACAATGGAAATGGATCAACCGCCAATTTTGTGTCCGGTTTAATGAAAAGTGTCCCTCCCTTAAATGACCTTTTCAACATGGCAGGATTAAATCTCCCTAGTTATCTGAAAGGAGCTGAAGAAGCCAATGTGGTTAAAGAAGAAAAAGATTCAAAGAAAAAAGAATCTAACCCAGAATAATAATCGTACAAATGCTTTCGGTGATTTGGTTAAAATCAACCGGAAGCATTTTTTATTTTGAGACTATGAACCGACGGTTTTGCTTAACCCTTGATTTAATAAATGATCCACAACTCATTGAGGAATATGAGGTTTATCACCAATCTGTCAAACCTGAAATCCTCCAAAGTTTTAGGGATGCAGGGATACTTTCCATGGAATTATACCGTTGGGAAAATAGGTTATGCATGATTATTGAAGTGGATTCAAGCTTTTCATTTGAAAGGAAAGCAGAATTGGATGCCAATAACCCAAAAGTGCAAGAGTGGGAAAACCTCATGTCAACTTACCAACAAAAGTTGCCTAACAGTAAAGTGAATGAAAAATGGCAATTGATGAAAAGAATATTTGAGAGTTGAAAATTAATTATTTTTCCTATTTTTGGTTAAAGTAATGCTTTAAAGCCCGTGCCGTACAAAGAAAAAGAAATCGAAAAAAAATACTACTCCATCGGAGAAGTTGCCAGCATGTTCAAAGTTGCCCCATCCCTGATTCGGTATTGGGAAGGGGAGTTTGATATCATCAAACCCAAAAAAGACAAAAAAGGAAACCGTAGGTTTACCAAAGATGATATCGAAAAAATCAGGTATATCTATCAATTGGTAAAAATCAAAGGATACACGCTTCAAGGTGCCCAAGAAGTAATCCGAGGGGACCACCACACTGTATTTGATAAAGCAGCTATGGTTGACAGACTTCATCAAATCAAACGATTTTTAATAGAAATACGGGACACAATGCATGTCGAATCCAAATAATGAAGATTTGATTTTTGAGCTGTCGCTTAATCTAATTCCTAAAATCGGTCCCTCCTTATATAGAAACATCCTAGCTTATACAGGGTCTGCTAAGGAGTTTTTTGACATGCCCGCAGGAAAAATTTCAAAGATCCCCCGGGTAAATAAAAAGTTTGCCGAAATCCGAAAAGACAAAGACCAATACTTTAGAGAGGCTTCTGATATAATTTCAAACTGCCGCAAAAAAGGAATAAACATTTTGACTTTTTCTGACCCCAAATTTCCTTCACGATTGAAAGTGATGGACGATTGTCCGATGGTTTTATACACCAAAGGCGAAATCAATCTCAACCCAAACAGATCGTTAGCTATAGTCGGTACAAGAAATGTCACCGAATATGGAAAAAACATCACCAAAAAGATCATTGAGGATATTGTTCCTTACCATGCCACTATCGTCAGTGGCCTAGCCTATGGCGTTGACATTGAAGCCCATAAAACTTCTTTGGCCAACAACCTTCCAACAATCGGAATTTTGGGATCTTCAGTAGATCAGATTTACCCAGCTCTCCATAAAAATACTGCTGACCAAATGATCGAAAGTGGAGGTGGGCTTGTAAGCGAATATCCACCCGGAACAGTCATGCATCCAAGCAATTTTCCAAGAAGGAACCGGATCATTTCAGGATTATCAGATGCAGTCATCGTGGTAGAAGCAGCCCAAAAAGGAGGAGCCTTGATCACTGCTGAGATCGCATTCAGCTATAACAAGGAAGTTTTTGCTGTACCTGGAAACTTACTTTCCACCTACAGCGAGGGTTGCAATAACCTCATCCGGTCCATGAAAGCCACTATTTACACCGGACCCAAGGACTTAGAAGAAGCCTTATCTTGGTCAAAAGAAAATCTGTCTTCCTCCAATACCAAGACTAAAATGCTTGACCTTTCGAAGTATAATGACGAGGAAAAGGATATTTTAAATTTATTGATGGAAAAGAAAGAATTGGAAATCGATCAGATCGCCATCCTGCTCAATGTTTCTATTTCAAGTTTAGCTTCTAATCTTTTAAACCTTGAATTTGAAGGACTTATAAAATCCCTACCGGGCAAAAAATACAAGCTTACACAATAAAATTGGAGATTATTTAAGGCCAAGGTAAAAACCAGAATTCAATTATCCCAAATTTGAAATTTGAAAAAAAGATTAGATCTAAGGTCAAATTTTAACCTTTCGTTAATAATTTATTGTTGAAGCAATCAATTAAAAATCCCCTTCTGAATATTTCAAAAGGGGATTTTGTTTTTTACTAAAATTGAAACTAGACTTACCTCCTGCCCTGCTTTGGCATAAATCCGCCAAGAGCCTTTTGGGCACCACCCATTTTATTCATCTGCTTCATCATTTTCCTCATATCGCCAAATTGCTTCATCAGGTTATTGACTTCAGTGATGCTTCTCCCACTACCATTGGCAAGTCTTTTTCTTCGATTGCCATCAATAATATCCGGATTCTCTCTTTCTTTTGGAGTCATGCTTCGGATAATAGCTTCAATAGGTTTGAAGGAATCATCATCTATATCGAGACCGTTCATGGCTTTGCCCATACCCGGAATCATGCCCATCAAGTCTTTGATATTTCCCATCTTTTTGATCTGTTCCAATTGGGAAAGAAAATCATCAAAATTGAATTGGTTTTTTCTGATTTTGGCATTGATTCGCTTGGCTTCATCTTCGTCGAAAGACTGTTGCGCTCTCTCCACCAATGAAATCACATCACCCATGCCCAAAATCCTTTGGGCCATACGGTCAGGGTGGAAAACATCGATGTTCTCCATTTTTTCCCCAGTTGAAATGAATTTGATGGGCTTATTGACAACGTGTCTAATGGAAATGGCAGCACCACCCCTCGTATCACCGTCCAATTTGGTCAAGACCACCCCATCGAAATTCAGCCTTTCATCAAATGTCTTGGCTGTATTAACAGCATCCTGACCGGTCATGGAATCCACGACAAACAATGTTTCTGAAGGATTGAGGGCTTTTTTCAGTGCCTCAATTTCTTTCATCATCACATCGTCTACTGCCAAACGGCCGGCGGTATCGACGATGACTATTTTCTTACCATTCTTTTTGGCGTATTCAATTGCACGGCTTGCAATCTCAAGGGCATTTTTATTTTCCGGTTCAGCATAGACCTCTACTCCAATCTGCTCGCCCAATACTTTCAATTGGTCAATCGCAGCCGGTCTGTAAATATCACAAGCTACCAAAAGAACTTGTCTGCCCTGCTTTTTGAGCATACTGGCAAACTTTCCTGAAAAAGTTGTCTTACCCGAACCCTGAAGACCGGAGATCAAAATCACAGCGGGATCACCTTTGATGTTGATATCCACTTTTGATCCACCCATCAGTTTGGTCAGTTCCTCTTGCGTGATTTTGACCAACAATTGACCTGGGGAAACAGCGATCAACACATCTCGGCCAAGTGCCTGTTCTTTGATCGTATCAGTTACTTCTTTGGCTACTTTATAATTGACATCGGCATCAATCAGAGCCCTACGGATTTCCTTTACGGTGGTAGCAACGTTGATTTCGGTGATTTTGCCGGTACCCTTTAGGGTTTTAAAAGCTCTATCTAACTTGGAACTAAGATTATCGAACATGCTTCATTATCTATTTGAGGCAAAAATAGGAATTTATTTGTGAAAGGGAGAATGGAATGTGGGATTAAGGGAAATGGATTTGAAAAAATTGGTTATTGGTTAATAGTTATTGAGTTATTGGTTATTTGTAATAAATGTCAGCACCCTTGCCCATAGTATGCATCTTTTCCATGCTTCCGCTCAAAATGCTTTTTGATCAGGGCTTCTTTTAACCTCGGAGCATTGGGATTGATCTGTAAAGTAAGGAATGCCATTTTGGCTATTTCTTCCATCACTTTGCTGTTGTAAACAGCTTTGGCTGCATTCTTTCCCCAAGCAAAAGGACCGTGATTTCCTATAAGCACCATTTCAACTTCCTCGGAATTTAATCCTTTGGATGAAAAGGCATCTAAAATCTGTTGGCCTGTGTTGTGCTCATAATCTCCTTGGATCAAGTTGTCCGACATCGGAGGTGCACAGGGAATATCCACCGTAAGATGATCAGCATGTGTCGTCCCAAAAATCGGGATATCCATCTGCGCCTGTGCCCAACCAACTGCATACGTCGAATGGGTGTGACATATTCCCCCTATATTTTTCCAATGTTTGTAAAGGAATGCATGCGTCTTGGTATCTGAAGAAGGCCGCATGTTTCCTTCAATGATATTATTGTCAAAGTCCACAATTACAATATCCTCGACTTTAAGCTCCTCATAGGGAACACCGCTTGGCTTGATGGCAAAAACACCTTTTTCCCTATCCACCGCACTGACATTCCCAAAAGTATAGACAACGAGATCCAATTTTGGCAGCTGCATATTGGCTGTATAGCATTCTAGTTTGAGGCTTTTGTAAATAGACATAAATTTTAAATGAGAATAGCTCAGAAACCTAACAAATTGACAAATTCTGATTTGTCTACTTTAATGGTTTTTCCGGAATTATACTGTGAAATACCTTCATTGATCACCTCTAAAACAGAGGGGTCCAAAAAAAATTTATCCTTATCCGAAATAGGACCCAGTGCGTAGGCTTTTCCCTTTTTTCTTTTAACCATAAACTTCACTTTTAACTTATATAAACTAGACAGGTTGTTCTTTCTTAATGGATTAATTTAATATATTTTATAATTTGAAGATTTCCAATTCTAATAATGAATTTGAATTTACAATTCATTTTCGACATATATAGCCAAGCTGTAAGTGCATTTTTCAGTTTCACAATTTCGCATAATTACTTTAGCATTATTACTTCCTGAGTATTTGGGCTTGAAAACCTCATACGCTCTGTCTAATATTTCAATACCAAGATCGTTTAAATCAAAATGGACATTCCCTTCATAAACTTCTCCAAAATTATCTTCAATAACCAAACTTAAGTTGTGACAATTTTTATCACAAGCAGCAAACAATAAATACGTTTCATTTGCTGAAAATGGTATTTCTAAAGTTGAGACAATGTTAGAGTTTAATTCATCAAGTATAGGTTTGAATTTTAATTTATAACCTTTTTTAATTATATGATTATAGGATTCGATCATTCTAACATCAAGAACTCCTTGACTAAATCCAAAAAGAAAGACGTTTAAAAACGCAATCGTCAAAATTAATTTTTTCATTTTGAAAGATATACGTTTTTGAAAAATTAGATTCGATTTAGGTAATTATTTATTTTAATAGTTTTAAATTAATCCTTTTATTTTATCTTGATTTTCCTTCTAAGAACTCCCCAAACCTCCCATATTCCTTATAAAGCTTTTTATAATGGTTTACATTTCCTGGTATGGGATGATAAACTTCATCAAAACCATTGCTCATGACCTTGATTGCTACTTGTGTATCGGGATGGATTCCTGCTACAACTGCTGCATATATGGCTGCACCTAAAGCTGGTGCCTGGTCTGAAGTGGCCACTTTAATTGGCATATCAAGTACATCTGCTAATGTCTGCATGACAAGTTTGGACTTTTTGGCCACTCCGCCCATGCCTATTACAGTTTCGATTTTTACACCCTCCTCTTCAAACCTTTCCACAATTTTTTTGGAACCAAAACTGATGGCTTCCACCAAGGATTTGAAAACCCTCGCGGCATCCGAACCCATATTCAAACCCATGATCGCTCCTTTCAAAGCTTGATTGGCGTCAGGAGTCCTTCGTCCATTGATCCAATCAAGTGCCACTATTTTTGATTCACTAACAGGAATTTTGAGGGCTTCTGCAGAAAGTTGGCCTATGATGTTTTCTTGAATTTCTTGAATCAAATTGAATTTCTGCAATTCATCCAAATGATCACTTTTTTCTATCAATTCTATACTTGGCTTGGAAATCAAATCCCTGAACCAAGCCAATACATCTCCAAACCCAGATTGTCCGGCTTCCAAACCGATCATTCCCGGAATAACAGATCCATCAACCTGTCCACAAATTCCTTGAATCAAATTGCTTCCAATATTCTCCTTAGAAGTAATCATGATGTCACAGGTGGAAGTTCCCATCACTTTGATCAGGGTATTTTCTGATATCTCACCGCCAACAGCACCTGCATGCGCATCAAAAGTCCCAACTGCCACAACTGTATTTGGAGACAAACCCAATCTATTGGCCCAATCGCTGCTTAGATTTCCAGCCTGATTGTCTGAGGTATAGGTTTCGGTATAAAGACGATCCCTTAATGAAGCTAAGTAGGGATGAAACAAACCCAAAAACTCTTTTGGTGGCAATCCGTCCCAGCTTTCATGCCAAAGGGCCTTATGTCCAGCCGCACACCTGCTTCGCTTTAGTGTCAAAGGATCTTCATTGCCAATGAGTTGGGCTGTGATATAATCACAATGCTCCATCCAGGAAAAGGCAGCGTCTGCTACTTTTTGATCCTCCCTTACGACATGTAAAATTTTAGACCAAAACCATTCTGATGAATAGATTCCACCTTCATATTTGGTGTAATCCTCCCCTCCCCAAGTCCGGGCGATATGGTTGATTTCATCGGCTTCATTGATGGCAGTATGGTCTTTCCAAAGAACCATCATCGCATTTGGATTCTCGGCAAATGCAGGATTCATGGCCAGGGATTGACCTTTTTCATCCACAGGCAAAGGGGAAGAACCTGTGGTATCCACACAGATGGCTTTGACTTGTGAAGCAGGGATTTTGGATTTCTCTAAAACTCCTTTGACGCTTGCTTCCAAACCTTCCAAATGATCCAATGGATGTTGCCTGAATTGGTTTTCCACCGGATTACAGTACTTTCCTGCTTTCCACCTTGGGTATAAAACAACGTGGCTTGCCACGCAGTCACCGTTTTTGGTATTCACCAAAATCGCCCTGACAGAATCAGTCCCATAATCCAAGCCGATTACATATTTATCCTCCATACTATGAATATCAGTTTTTTTTCGAACCAAATTAGTACTTAAAAAATATTATTTAACCCTTACCATCAAGACTGAATTGGCGGGAACAGCAATTTTCAGGTTGTCTTTATCCAATTTGAAATCTTTGAAAGCTGCTTTTTTGACTACCTCCTTTTTTTCAAAAGTATTGTAAGAATCGATGGACGGAGCAGTCACATATTCCGCTGTTACGGTCTTGGCTGAAATCCCTCTCAACACTACATCAAGGTCTATTTTCTTGTCAGGATGAATATTGGCAATGCTGATGTTCACTGTCCCGTCAGGAGATTTGGAAGTAGATACATTCAATGCTTCCAACTTTTCTTTGCCAAAAGCAACTTCCTCAGTCACGAGATGATGAGGTAATAAAATTGCGTCTTTATGAGGCTTATACAGATCAAAAACATGGTAAGTTGGAGTAAGAATCATGTCAGTATCATTGGTAAGAATGATGGCCTGAAGCACATTGACAGTTTGTGCCAAATTGGCCATATGGACCCGGTCTGCATGTTTATTGAAAATATTCAAAGAAATTGCCGCTACCTGTGCATCGCGCATAGTATTTTGTTGGTAAAGGAAACCAGGATTGGTTCCTGGCTCGACCTGATACCAAGTACCCCATTCGTCGATGATCATTCCTATTCTTTTCTCGGGATCATATTGGTCCATGATGGCCCCATGACGGACGATCAATTCCTCAATCCCTGCCGCTTTTCTCAAAGTCTCCAAGTAAGTTTCCTTGTCAAAGACAGTGGCCGATTTCTTATCAGTCCAAGAACCTGTCATGGTATAATAATGTACTGAAAGCCCATCCATCATATTAAGCGGAATATTTTTCATCAAAACTTCCGTCCAATTGTAGTCATCACTATTGGCACCACCGGCGATTTTATACAAGGTATTTCCACCATAATTTCTGGCGTAAGTGGCATATCTTCTGTATTCATTGGCATAATATTCCGCAGTCATATTGCCACCACATCCCCAGTTTTCATTTCCTACACCCCAATATTTGATATTCCAAGGTGCGTCTTGCCCATTCTTCTTTCTCAAATTTGACATGGGACTGACTCCGTCAAAATTGATATATTCTATCCATTTGGACATCTCATCGACCGAACCGCTTCCGACATTTCCGGTGATATATGGTTCAGCTCCGATTTTCTTGGCAAAATTCATGAATTCATGCGTTCCAAAGGAATTGTCCTCTACCACGCCGCCCCAATGTGTATTAATCATCGTAGGACGGTCTTTTAGATTTCCAATCCCATCTGTCCAATGGTATTCATCCGCAAAGCAACCGCCTGGCCACCGGAGGTTTGGAATCTCCAATTTTTGAATTGCTTTCATGACATCCAATCGATATCCTTCTATATTAGGGATTTTGGAATCCGGACCTACCCAGATTCCACCATAGATATTTCTCCCAAGGTGCTCCGCAAAATGCCCATAGATATGTTTGTTGATAACAACACTACCCTGATCTGCATTGACGATCAATCGGCTAGTTTGGGCTGGGGAAAGAGATGAAATCAGCATGGCTGCCAAGATCATCATTCCTTTAATTCTTATTGTCTTCATATCTACATATTTTATGTTTTTTTAATCCTTTTTGGAATTCCATTTTTAAACAAATGATGGATTTTTTTAAAAAATCACAGCGATAAACACCACCGAATATTAGAAAAATAACCTGAAGCGACAAATATTAATTGTAAATAATACACTAATAATTTTTCAATGGCCTAGACGGTTAATTTTTGAAACTTTCTTTTATTCCTGTAAGCTACTTCGTGTCTCTATTTTGAAATTTCGCCATTTTAACTTTAAGTGTGTACTTTGCATTAATTCTGAATATTTATATATCTTATCTAATCTGTAAACCAAACAACCAATACCGCAAAATTCTAATGAAATACTCCAACCAAACTAGGATCCTTGTAGCTGTAGATAGCATTGTTTTTGGATTTGATGGAACAGAGTACAAGTTGCTTTTGATCCAACGCGGTTTTGCACCAGAAAAAGAAAAGTGGTCATTGATGGGAGGCTTTGTCCAACCTGAGGAATCGTTGGATGAAGCAGCTGCCCGGATTTTGAAATCACTCACCGGTCTTCAGAACCTTTATTTGGAAGAAATGGGGGCATTTAGCCGACCGGAGAGAGATCCGATCGAAAGGGTTATAGCCGTCACGTATGTCGCTTTGATCGATATTGAAAAATACCAACAACAGATCAATGACGATTTTCATGCTCGGTGGTTTCCCATGAAAGAACTTCCCAAACTGATTTTTGACCATCAGGCAATGGTCGATATAGCTTTAAATAAATTGCGCTACAAAGCTACTTTCCACCCAATACTTTTTGAATTGCTTCCAGATAAATTCACCCTTCCCCAACTTCAGAATATGTATGAAGGGCTATACAATACCAAATTTGACAAAAGGAATTTCACCAGAAAAGTACTCTCTACTAACCTCTTAAAAAAGGAGAATGAAAAGGAAAAACTCAGTTCAAAAAAAGGGGCTTTTTATTATTCTTTGGACGAGGAAAAATACCAACAAGCAATTTTGACTATTCAAAACTTTATTCCACTTAATGAAATTTCCGGTACCCGCGATTAAATTTCATTCTTCTATTTTTTAATTGTTCTTTTATGTGTATTTATGACACTTAATTAATATGTATAAGTTTTCTGATTGCATTTGCGACCCTGTTTTAATTCGGAATTATTATGAAAAATATAACACAAAATGAAGTTTGGTTTATCACCGGTAGCCAACATTTATATGGAGAGGAAACTTTAGCAAAGGTGGCTGAGCATTCCGAAGTCATAGCCCATGAGCTCAACCAAACCAAAAATATATCAGTCAATATAATATTCAAACCTATTGTAAAAACTACCGAGGAGATCTTCCAAATATGCCAGGAAGCCAATCAGGTAAAAAATTGCATCGGGATTATCACTTGGATGCATACTTTTTCTCCTGCCAAAATGTGGATCAATGGCCTGAAAATCCTGAACAAACCCCTTCTTCATTTACATACCCAATTTAACCGAGATATTCCTTGGAATTCGATAGACATGGATTTCATGAATCTCAATCAAAGCGCGCATGGTGACCGGGAATTTGGATTTTTGACAAGCCGTATGCGGATCAATAGAAAAGTGGTCGTGGGCTTTTGGAAAGACAAGGAGGTACACCATGAAATAGACGGTTGGTGTCGTGCCGCCAGCGGGTGGCATGATTGGCAAGGTATGAAAATCGCCAGATTCGGGGATAACATGCGGAATGTCGCCGTGACTGAGGGCGACAAGGTGGAAGCTGAAATGAGATTTGGATTTGCAGTCAACACCTTTCCTGTTGGTGATTTGGTCCAAAAAATCAATGCTGTAACTGATTCGGAAATTAAGAACTTGATCAATACATATGAGGACTCCTATATTTTGTCCGAAAACCTGAAAGCAGGTGGCGCAAAAAGAGGATCCCTGGTCGAAGCCGCAAGAATTGAAATTGGATTGGAGAAATTTCTTTTAGAGGGAGGTTTCAAAGCTTTCTCAAATACATTCGAGGATTTACATGGCATGCGTCAACTACCGGGAATCGCAGTTCAAAGATTGATGAACAAAGGTTTCGGATATGCAGGTGAAGGAGATTGGAAAACAGCGGCTTTGGTCAGGGCGATGAAAGTAATGGGGACAGGATTAGAAGGCGGCAATGCCTTTATGGAAGATTACACCTATCATTTTGATCCCGCAAATACCCTCGTGTTAGGATCCCACATGCTTGAAGTGGATGAATGCCTGGCATCCGGCAAACCTTCCTGTGAAGTTCATCCATTAGGTATCGGAGGTAAAGAAGATCCTGTGAGGTTGGTATTTAATGTGAAAGCAGGCAAAGGACTGAATGCTTCTCTGGTAGATATGGGAAATAGATTCCGGATGATAGTCAATGAAGTCGAGGCTGTTGATGCACCACATGATTTGCCAAAATTACCTGTTGCACGGGTCATGTGGAAGCCATTGCCTGATATGAAGACAGGTTGTGGAGCTTGGATTTTAGCCGGAGGTTCACACCACACCTGCTTTAGCCAAAACCTTTCCACGACAATTCTCAATGACTTCGCCAATATCGCAGGTATCGAATCTGTCAATATCGATGGACAAACTACCATCAGAAACCTTCAGAATGAATTGAAATGGAGTGAGGTTTATTATAAGGTGTTTGATAAATGATTTTACGATTTTCCGCCACTTGGCGCCCAACTCAAATTTAAGATTACAACTGCGGAAAATTTGTCCATAGTCAACAGTCGACAGTCAATAGCCACTTGATTGCACTTCAGTCTGAGCTTGGTATGGTTTAGGCAATAAAACTTATATATAATTTAAATTGAGTACAAGGTGAATAGACTTGAGTGCTTTAATTTGGACGTTCAGATGTCCTAAAATTCGATTTAGATAATAATTTAAGTGGCTGGAAACATTGGGTTAAGGGCCCGCTTCTTCAGGCTCTTTTATGTGGGACCACTTCTTTGGTCCGGCTTGCTAAGGGATATTTAAGTGAATTTGGAAATTGAAAAGGGGGCGGATAATCCTATTTATTTTTTAATTTGCGCCATTCTTTTAAAAAGAACTGAACAGATAATGCAGATCAACTTCAAAAATGACATTTTGCCCCATCTCGTCGGAGTTGCGGTTTTTTACCTCATTGTGTTATTTTATTTCGGCCCGGCTGTTTTTGATGGCAAAATCATTTTCCAATATGATATCTTACAGTGGGAAGGTGCAGCCAAGGAAGTTATGGATTACCGTGCAGAGACCGGCGAGGAAGCACTTTGGACCAACAGTATGTTTGGCGGTATGCCGGCATACTTGGTGAGTTTTGAGATTCCCGGCGACATCACCAATTTTTTGATTAAAGTCGTCACTTTAGGACTCCCCCATCCCGTAAATTCTTTGTTTTTTGGAATGGTGGCAATGTATATTCTCCTGCTGAGTTTTAAAGTTAGACCCGAATTTTCTGTTGCAGGAGCAGTAGCTTTTGCATTCAACACATTCCATGTGATAAGTTTAGATGCCGGACACAATGCCAAAATATGGGCTATTTGCCTGATTCCTTTGATTTTGGCGGGGATTCATTTGGCTTTCTCAGGGAAAAAGATTTTGGGGCTAGCGCTATTTGCTTTTGGTTTGATGCTCCAACTCAAGTTCAACCACCTTCAGATTACCTATTACACAGTTTTGATCGTATTGATTTATGGAATCGGACAGATTGTTGACGCCTATCAATCCAAGACACTTCCTGCCTTTGGCAAAACCATGCTTATTCTGATTTTGGGAGCAAGCTTAGCTATTGGATCGAATTTGAGCCGTTTTATGACCGTCCTCGAATATGGCGCTTTTTCTACCAGAGGACAATCCAACATCAGCTCCCCAAATACCTCAGATGGAGGATTGGACAGAGATTACGCATTCAATTGGTCACAGGGAAAAATGGAAACCTTGACCCTGTTGGTACCTTTTATTTATGGAGGAGGAAGTGGTGAAGCTTTACCCAAGGATTCCAATTCCGAACAGGCTTTACGAAGCAATGCTGTTGAAAGTGCCCAAGCAACAGGGTTTATTGAAAAAGCTCCCACTTATTGGGGAGAGCAACCGGGAACTGGCGGACCTATTTATGGCGGGGCAATTATGCTTTTTATGTTTGTTTTGGGTTTGATTTATGCTCCAAAGACGTATAAATACATCTTCCTTTCAATAACCATTTTATCCATTTTCCTTGCTTTTGGAAAAAATCTGGCCTGGTTCAATGATTTGATTTTTGATTTTCTTCCGGGATATAACAAATTCAGGGCGGTTACGATGGCCCTTTCCATTGCTCTTTTTTCAATTCCTGTATTGGGAAGTTTGGGTTTGGAATACCTATTCAGAAGCGGAGATCATAAATCCATGGTCAAAAATCTTTCCATCGCGCTAGGAAGTACTGCAGGACTGGCTTTGGTATTTGTGCTATTTGCGGGAATGTTTGGATTTAGGGCACCTGTAGATGCCAACTTGCCGGAATGGCTTGTCGACGCTATCCAGCAGGACAGAAAATCAATGCTTCAAAGCAGTGCCTTTAAAAGTTTTATTTTCATTTTGCTTGCTGCAGGTTTGATTTGGGCAAGCCTTAAAAAGAAAATATCTAGTCAAGTTGCGGGATTAACCATTGCTTTATTGATTGCTGTGGATCTTTGGACTATCAACAAAAGATATTTGAATGAAAGCTCATTTCAATCAAGTCCTTCTGCTCAGTTTTTTGCCAAGTCTCCTGCAGATCTAAAAATCTTGAATGATGATGGATATTTTAGGGTAATCAACTTAGAAAATCCCTTCAATGATGCCCGACCAAGTTACTTCTTCAATAGCATAGGCGGCTACCATGGCGCCAAAATGAAACGTTACCAGGAATTAACTGAAAATGTATTGGGTGCAGAAATTCAGTCTTTTATCCAAAAAGCCCAAGAAGGGAATTTTGAATGGGAAGGATTGAAAGCACTGAACATGCTCAATACCAAGTATGTGGTGGCCGGTCAGGCTGAAAATGCTGTGTTTACCAATCCTGAGGCAAATGGCCCGGCATGGTTTCCTGCAACGATCCGCAATGTCACCTCCAACGAAGATGAAGTCAAACTCATTTCTCAGATGGATACTAAAAATGAAGCAACTGTGAATGAGTCGGAATTTGGTAAAGTCCAATCAGGATCTGGATCGGTGTCTGTGACTTCCCAAAAACCAAATGAGTTGAAATATTCAATAGATGCTGCCAAAGCCGGTTTGGTTGTCTTTTCTGAGATATTCTATCCAAAAGGCTGGAAAGCTTTGGTCAATGGACAGGAAACCGACATTATCCGAACCAATTACCTGCTTCGTGGCATATCTGTGCCGGAGGGAATTTCTGAAGTTGTGATGAAATTTGAACCTGATAGTTATTACAAAACCAAAACTGTGACTATCATATTTCAATACCTAATCCTTTTGATTTTGATTGCGGGTATATATTTATCGATCAAACCTTTTCTAAAACCATGAGCAAAAAAGAAGAAGTAAAGGTATTTTACGATGAATATGTGCTCAAACAGGAAAAGATCGGTATCAATTCCCGTCATATTTCCATCATTGACAAACTCGTCCAATCGGGTCTGAAGTCAAATCACAAAGTATTAGAAGTGGGCTGCGGGATTGGAACAGTCAGTCAGTTAATTGCCAAAAAAACATCGAAAGGAAAAATCCTTGCTGTTGATATCAGCGAGAAAAGTATCGAAAAAGCAAAGATTCTCTGGAAGCAATTTTCCAATCTAAGTTTCGAGGTTTCTGACATGAGTGATTTTACCAAATCCGGTCAGACTTTTGATTATTTTGTGTTTCCGGATGTTCTAGAACATATTCCAGTGGATCAGCACCCCAACCTATTTGAAAGAATCAATGCCCATTCACACAAAGATTCTGTGGTGTTTATCCATATTCCTGCTCCAAGATTTTTGCAGTACAACATCAACAATGAACCTGATAAACTTCAGATCATTGACCAACCTTTGGATACAGCTACTTTGGTTGGTGTCTTGAGGGACAATAGATACTATCTTGACAAAATGGAAACTTATGCTGTCTTTTTCGAAGAAAAGGATTATCAGTATTTCGTGTTCAGAAGAAATAACAAGATTACCAAAAACACGCTGAGAGGAAAATGGCCCGTTTTTATGGAACGAACTTTTCTTAAAATCAAAAACAGTATCTTTCTGTAGCCAATTTCTCAACCAACAAATTCAGTCAAACTTCCCATGATTATTTACACCTATCCTGTACGGACAGCTTTTACGGATAGAGATGTCGAAATGATCGAGACGGAATTTGGCATCAAACAACTTCCTTTTACCCAAAATCCTGTTGCCCTTCCATTTTACTATATTCTCCAATTTTTTCAATTGGTAATTTTATTGCCAAAAACTACTTTTTATCTCTGTTTTTTTGGAGGCTACCATTCGGTCTTACCCACCCTATTTGGGAGGATTTTCGGGAAAAAAGTATTTATCCAATGCGGTGGCACCGATGCTGTGAATATGCCTGAGATCAATTATGGAAATTTCCGAAAGAAATGGCTGAGATTGGCTACTATTTACAGTTTCAAAAACTGCACAAAAATCCTTCCTGTCGCAGATTCGCTTATCCAGTCTAAATATAAGTACGATCCAACCATTTCATCCAAACAAGGTTTGAAAAACCTGATTCCTGATTTGAAAACTCCGATCCAAACCATTTACAATGGATTCGATACTGACTTTTGGATGGACTTTGGAAAAGAAAGGAAGCCGATGACATTCATCACAGTGGCAAAAGGAATTTCCAATCCAGTCAGAGCTAGGATCAAAGGTATTGACATGATCGAATTGATTGCCTTGAGATTTCCAGAAGCAACATTTACCTTGGTCGGTGATTTTGACTATGTCCCAATGGCGAAAAATATTACCACCACAGGACCACAAGACAAAGCTGGATTGAGGGAAATGTTCAATTCTCACCGCTATTATTTGCAATTATCGACCTCGGAAGGATTCCCAAACGCCTTGGCGGAAGCCATGCTGTGTGGTTGCGTTCCGATTGGTTCTGCTGTAGGCGACATTCCAATGATTATAGGAGATACCGGTTTTATTTTAAAGCAAAAAGATCCTGATCATTTGGAAAAAATAATCGCGAAGGCTTTTCTAATCGATTTTGATACCCAAAGAACAAAATCAAGAGATAAAATTTTAAAAGATTATCCTTATTCCAAAAGGAAAAAGGAATTATTGGAATTGTTTAACTGATTTACGAATTGGAAAAATTTGCCCGCCAAAGTATCCTAACCACCCTCTCCCATTACTTGGGAGTTGTAATTGGGTATTTCAATGTGCTTTGGCTTTTTCCCTATTCTTTGGCACCTGAGCAAATCGGTATATTCAGAACGGTCCAGGACATGGCAATGCTACTGGTTCCTTTTGCACAGTTAGGACTTGGAAACGCCATCACCCGGTTTTTTCCTCAATTGAAATCCAAACAGGGATCTTTTCTCACATTTAGTGTTTTGGTAACCTTATTTGGGTTTATTTCTGTTTCCCTGCTGTTTTTTATTTTCAAAGATCAGATTATTTCCGCCTTCGCCGTAAATTCACCACAAGTCATTGACTTTTTTATAGTCGTGTTGCTGATCACCCTTTTTGCGGTAGTCAATACTGTTTTGGATGCATTTAGCAGGTCATATATGAAAATCGCCATCCCAACTTTACTTAGGGAGGTTTTGCTGCGATTGCTTTCAACCATACTTGTTTCCCTATATCTAATTGGATGGATTGAATTTGACCAAATGGTTTGGGGATTGGCATTGAATTATTTGATCGTGCTCATGACTCTAATGGTCTATATGTTCCGGATTGGAATATTTGACCTCAAATTAGATTTTGATTTTGGGAGAAAAGGATTCAAATCTGAGTTTTTGATTTACAGCTTCATCACTTTACTCGGAACTGCGGGTGGAATTTTGATCATGAAAATTGACAGCCTCATGGTGAGTTCCATGATCGGTTTGGAAGCCAATGCGATTTACAACATTGCTTTTTCTATTGCCATAGTGATGGAAATGCCTCGAAGGGCCATATCACAAGTCAGTATGCCGGTGGTGGCTGATTATTTTTCCCGTCAAGAATTTTCAAAAATCAACCAGCTTTACAAAGACATTGCTGTGAATCAAACCTTGATATGCATTTTGCTGTTTCTTGGAATTTGGTCAAATATTGATAATCTATATCATTTTGTTCCCAACAAATCCATATATGAAGCGGGAAAATGGGTAGTCCTTTGGATCGGATTTGGAAAAATGTGTGATGTGGTTTTTTCTATTAACGGCGAAATTATCGTTTTTTCAAAGTACTATATCTTCAACATTACAGCGACAGTTATCATGAGTGTTGCTGTGGTTATGTTTAATCTTTTGCTTATTCCAACTTATGGGATCGAAGGTGCCGCTTTTGCTTCATTTTTGGCTATGTTCCTTTATAATTTTATCAAATACATTTATATCAAAATCCAGCTTTCGTTTGAACCATTTTCTTGGGATGTATTGAAAATCATAGTTTTGGGGATGGCGATTTACTTTGTCCAAGCCTACATTTTCAAAGATTTTGAAACCGGTATAGCGGATTTACTCATCAGGTCAATTGCCATAACAATCATGTATTTCTTTGGAATATTTGTTTTGGGAATAGCTAAAGAGCATCAGAAAAAAGTAATTCAAAAAATAAAAGGGCTCAGGCCTTAGAGTGTTACCAAACCTCTTTACTGACAGGATTTGAGCTGCCTGGAGATCCGCAAACTTCCACTGTTATCCTGCATCCTGAGATGCGAGGTCCTTTATTGCTAAAAGATGAGGCCTGTTTTTGGAAAGGGCTTCACTCGGGATTGTTTTATAATTGTGAAGTCGGAACATGTCGGCGACCCGAGCCATTTGTGCAAATATACAAATTATGATAGAAACAATAGCCCTGATTTGCTCAATATTGCCAAATTCCGTCACCCACCAAGCAGAATTTCCGCACAAAGGAAGAATACCCCGAAATGACCAAAAATCATTTTGTTCAGAACATATAATATGTATTTTTATTGGGTAAAAATTTAAAAAAACTTGACCTTCAAGAGATATAACATTAGATCCAAACGATTCAAATCAATATTTAAAAATAACAGTACAATAATTCGAATAACATTTTGAATTAATAAATTGACAAAATTTTATTCTCCAATCCATTATTTTTCATCATCGGATTCGCTTAACTTTGTGGTTCGAAAAGGCTAAAAAAAATGTATCAGATAAAAAAGCTCATCGTCTGCCTTGACCAAAGTGATTTGGATTATACCCTTGTTAGGTTTGCCTCATTTGTTGCAAAGGTGAATCAGACTAAAAAAATCTATTTTGCAAATGTCATAAGAAACCTACAGATTCCTAAAGAGGTCTTAGAGGAGTTTCCCAATCTCATAGATAATATGGTAGAGGAAAGGAAGCGGCAGATGAAGGAAGTCGTTGATAGTAACTTTGGAAAAAGGGAGGACATTGAATTCTCATTTGTAGTGAAGGAAGGTCAATTGAGCAAGAAAATCTTAAAACTTGCCCACGAAAAATCTGCTGACATGATCATTGTAGGCAGAAAAGTAACCCTTCCCGGTACCGGAGTCATTTCCCAAAGACTTGCCAGAAGGGCGAGTTGTTCTCTATTGATCATACCAGAAAAATCCGAACCAAAAATAGACAAACTCCTTGTACCATCAGATTTTTCAGATTATTCCAAAGATGCATTGGAAGAAGCGGTAATAATTGTAGAAAAATACGGTGGGAAAGCTGAAATTATTTGTCAAAATGTTTTCACCGTTCCATCGGGATATCATTTTACAGGCAAAAGCTATGAAGAATTTACCTCCATTATGCTCATGCATGCAGAGATAAATTTCAAGAAATTCATCAGAAACATTGATACCAAAAACATCAAGATCACCCCCATCTATACGCAGGATGACGACGATGATCCCGTGGAAGAGATAATCGCCAAAGCAAAAGAAATAAGTGCTGACGCAATTATTATTGGGGCAAAAGGGAGAACCGCAGCTACAGCATTATTTATCGGAAGCATGGCAGAGCGATTGATCCAGCTTAACGAATCCTTTCCGCTTTTGGTCACAAGACCAAAAGGAAAAAATGCCGGAATTTTAGATTATATCTTGGAAATTTAGGTAGCTATTGAATAGAATTGAATCTTAATCCGGTTTTTGGGCTTCATCCTAAAGACCGGATTTTTTTTTAATCCTACCTTTAAGAAACAGCTAGAAGACAGTAACTTCAAAAACAAATTTGCAGGAATTAAACCTCTTGTCAAAATTCATGTCAAACAGCCCGATGATATCAATCAGTGACCTAGAACTTTTAGAATTGATCCGAAATCCCAAATCAAAGGAAAGAGGGTTTAGGTTGCTTGTTGAGATGTATCAAAAAAAGGTGTACAACATAATCCGAAAAATGCTGATTATCCACGAAGATGCTGATGATGTCACCCAAAATACTTTCATCAAAGCCTTTAGGAACATTGAAAATTTTCATGGAAACTCTACCCTCTTCACATGGTTGTATAGGATAGCTACAAATGAAAGCCTCAATTTTCTGGAAAAAAAAAAAAGAAGGTATTTCTTCCCCATTGAGGACCACATGGAGGCCATGTCCGGATATCTGGACCAATCAGCATTAATCACCGGAGAAGAGATTGAAATCCGCTTGCAAAAAGCCTTGCTAAAACTTCCCGACAAACAGCGTCTCGTCTTCAATATGAGGTATTATGACGACCTGAGCTATGACCAAATCAGTCAGATTACAGAAACTTCAGTGGGAGCTTTGAAAGCTAGCTACCATCACGCTGTCAAAAAAATAGAAAATGAACTTCATGCTGAGTAAACCTCTGTAAATTAATGATGTCTAAAGGATTGAATTATGGAAAACCTATCTAATATCAATATTTTCAAAACACCCGAAGGATATTTCGAAAGTCTGCCCGACCGAGTCTTGGAGAAAAATGAAAAAAGAAAAACTCGGACCATGTCTTTTGTTCAGATGACTGCAGCAGCAGCTGTGGTTGTGATCGGGGTTTTCTTCTTTGTGATCAAAAATGAGATTTCTATTGACCAGAGCATTGAGGCAAATTTGGAACAGGAAATTGATTTATATATCAATTCAGGTCAATGGGAGGCAGAAGATATCCTGTCCTTTTCAGATAATCCCAATTTGATCCTGGATGAAATAATAAAGGAAGAATGGGGAACTGTAGAAAATAACCAACCGGGTTTTGAAATAGATGAGTGGTGGTAAACCTAAAAAAGATGAAAAAAATATTGATGATAATAGCTGTCATGATGTTCTTTGGCAATACGGCTTTTGCCCAAAAACCAACTACAGAGTATGACAAAGAGAAACTGGAAGCTGCAAGAGTAGCGTTCATTACAAACAGGCTGGATCTGAAGCCCGAACAGGCCGAGAAATTCTGGCCGCTTTTCAACCAATATAATGATGAGCGCACCCAGATGATGAACAATGTTTCATCCCTTAACCGGGAATCAATGCAGGATTTGACAGAAGCTAGGGCAAAAGAAATAATTCAGAAGCGGTTTTCTATCCAACAACAGTTACTGGATAGAGAAAAAGTTTTTACGGAAGAAATAACTAAGGTTATTTCCCCCCAACAGGCAATTAAACTTGGAGGAGTAAACCGGGAATTTACCCGTCAGGTGTATCAGAGACACCGGGGTGGTAGAGACGGTGGACCAAAGAACCAATAAAAAAAAGCAGCCTTACAGCTGCTTTTTTTTATTTATTTTTTAGTAAATCTCTAATTTCCTCGAGAAGAAGCTCAGATTTAGGTGGTGCGGGTGGCGGTGCAGGTGCTTCGACCTCTTTCTTTTTGAAAGAGTTCATTCCCTTGATTGCCATAAAGATTACAAATGCGATAATCAGAAAATCGACTACATTCTGAATAAAATTACCATAACTCAGAACTACTGCAGGCAATTCTCCTTCTGCTTCTTTGATGACTATACTGAGATCTTTGAAATCAACACCGCCCAACATTACCCCTATGGGAGGCATGATAATGTCATTGACAAAAGATGAAACTATTTTGCCGAATGCACCGCCGATGATTACTGCGACTGCCAAATCGACTACGTTGCCTTTCATGGCAAACTCCTTAAATTCTTTAATTAGGCTCATAAACTAAATAGTTTTGTTTTGTTTGGGAAATAATGTCACAAAGTAACCAAAAAATCAAAACCAAAGAATATTTATAGATTTAAATCATGGCTAGCGTAAGGTTAGCCTATGTTTCTGGTTTTTTTCCAACCAAAATTTGGATTGAGAAAGATTAAAATAAATTATCAAGAAGGCATAAGCTATTATTTTTCCTAAATTTACCCTGACAACCTATTAAACATATCCAATGAAAATAGCATTGATTGCCCATGACGGAAAAAAGGCCGATATGGTACATTTCCTAAGTGGTTTCAAAAAGCAATTGCAAAATTCGAACATTGAATTGGTGGCTACGGGAACAACCGGTTCTCACATCGAAAAAATAGGAATCAATGTCCAAAAAGTGCTTTCTGGGCCAATAGGCGGTGATGCACAGATTGCGGCAATGGCCGCTCAAAAAGAATTGAGCATGGTTATTTTTTTTAGAGATCCTCTTGACAAGCACCCCCATGAACCGGACGTACAGATGCTGATGAGAATTTGTGATGTTCACAATATTCCCCTTGCGACAAATCCAGCTGCGGCAGAACTGATGTTCAAACAACTAACTTCACAATTTTAATGGAACCAAAAACAATCAAAAGAATAGGCGTACTTACCTCAGGTGGTGATGCTCCAGGGATGAATGCCGCGATCAGGGCCGTAGTCCGGGCAGGATTTTATTACAATCTAGAAATGTATGGCATCTACCGAGGATATGAAGGAATGATCCAAGATGACATCAAAAAACTTGAATCCAAGAACATTGCCCATGTCCTAGAACGCGGAGGCACATTTCTCAAATCGGCTAGAAGCAGTGAGTTTAGGACACCAGAAGGAAGGAAGAAGGCCTATGATAACCTTGTAAAACACGGAATCGATGCTTTAGTCATTATCGGAGGTGATGGTTCATTAACGGGAGCCCATTTATTTTACAATGAATATGGAATCCCATCTATTGGTCTTCCCGGCACTATTGACAATGACCTTGCCGGAACAGACTTGACGATTGGATTTGATACTGCCTGCAATACAGCGATTGAGGCTATTGATAAAATAAGAGATACTGCTACCTCTCACGACCGTCTTTTCTTCGTGGAAGTGATGGGAAGAGATGCAGGATTTATTGCCATCAATGCCGGAATAGGAAGTGCTGCCGCCGCAACTTTGATTCCTGAAAAGAAAATGCCAATCGAAAGGCTTGTAGAAAGACTGAAAGCAAGAACCAAAGCAATGAAATCTTCTAACATAGTCATCGTAGCAGAAGGGGGCAAAAGTGGAGGCGCTGTGGAGATCGCTGCAAAAATCAAAAAAGAACTTCCCTATTATGACATCAAAGTAACAATCCTTGGTCACCTGCAGCGTGGTGGGGCCCCAAGTTCATTGGACAGAGTCTTGGCAAGTAAACTTGGCGTATTTGCTGTTGAGGGATTAATGCAAGGAAAATACGATGTGATGGCAGGAATTATCAATAACAAGGTTGTCTTTACCCCCATTGCAAAGGCAATAGTGGGTCACAAGGAAGTAGATGAAGATGATTTTAGAATAGCAAAAATTTTATCAACCTAATGGGTTGAAACAAAAAAGGAGGCGAAAACCTCCTTTTTTGTTTCAACCCTTTTTTGGCAACACCTTTTCTACATTAATCCAAAAAGCCTTGGTAACCACAATGTCAACCCCGGCCATAAGGTAATGACTATCAATCCCAATATCATGGCGATGAAAAAAGGAATCAAGTGGCCGATGACCTTTTCTAATGTCGTACCTGCAACTTGAACCCCAATAAAAAGTACAGAACCGACAGGAGGAGTACACAACCCAATACACAGGTTCATGATCATGATAATTCCAAAATGAACAGGATCCACTCCCAACTCTGTCACTATTGGCAAGAAAATCGGAGTAAAAATCAGAACAGCTGGAGTCATGTCCATAAATACTCCCACAAAGAGTAAAATGACATTGATCAGAATCAAGATAACAATAATATTATCACTGACTGACAGCAAGGAATCTGTAATCGCCTGAGGGATATCCTCACTTGACATCACCCAAGACATGCTCATAGATGTTGCGATCAAAAGCATCACAATGGCTGTTGTCTCTGAGGATTTCAGTAGAATAGAAGGCAATTCTTTTATTTTCAGCTCTTTATAATAGAAGGACAATCCCAAAGTATAAATTACCGCAATTGCGGAAGCTTCAGTGGCAGTGAATATTCCGCCAACTATCCCTCCGATCACAATCACCAATAGCATCAGTGATGGAAATGCACGAAAAAAGGTTTTCGCAAACTCTTTTAATGAAACTCCCTCCCCAGCCGGCAGTTTTTCTTTTCGGATAAAAACTGCTGCTGTTAACATCAATACCAACCCGATAAAAATCCCAGGTAAATATCCGGCAACAAACAATGCGGCAATAGAAACCCCTCCCGATGCCAAGGAATAGACAATAAGGATATTTGATGGAGGGATTATCAATCCGGTGGTCGAGGAAGTTATATTCACAGCCGCTCCAAGTTCTTTTGGGTAGCCATCTGTTTCCATTCTTTTGCCAAGAATGCTTCCCAATGCTGATGCTGCTGCCGCAGCCGATCCTGCGATTGCCCCAAACAACATGGCAGCTATCACATTGACATATAATAAACTTCCCGGAAGTCTTCCTGCCAAGGATTTTGCCAATTCTATCAGTCTATTGGCAATTCCGCCTTTGTTCATTATCTCTCCTGCCAAAACGAAAAAAGGGATTGCCAGCAAAGCAAAACTGTCCAATCCTGTTGCCATCCGCTGTGCAATCGTAGTGGCAGAAGGTCCGGCTGCAACAGAGACAAGCAAAGTAATAAAACTAGCGATTCCCAAACTCCAGGCAACAGGAACCCCTATTGCCAATAAAGTGATAAATGAAAGAATCAAAATGATGATGCTGATATATTCCATCGCTTAGGATTTATAAAGTCTATAATGATGAGATATCTGAAAAATCTGGTAATAAATCACAAGCAATCCGCTGACCGGCAAAATGGTATAGATGTAGGCAAGAGGAATCTGCATAGTTGCAGATTTTTGCTTCAAAATGAAAGTGATGTACACGAGGTTACTTCCTCCCAATACCATTACCAAAAAGGCAAATAACAAAACTACCGCATTGATCAAAATCATTAATTTCATTTTTGATTTACCATGAAGTCTTCTGGGCAAAATGTCAATGGCTATATGCTGATCCTGTCCGGCCACATATGCTGCTCCCAACATCCCCAACCAAATCAACATGTATCTCGATAATTCATCTGTAAATGAACTTGGATTCTGTACCACGTACCTTGACAAAACCTGCCAGGTTACGTTTAAAACCATCAAAGTCATCAAAATAATCAAGAGTGACGAAATGACTTTGTCAAGATTTAATTTGAATGAAGCATTAAGCATTGGTAAATTTATTTTGGGTTAAAGAATTGAATTTAGAAGGAAGGGATCAAAGGCAAATAGTCTGAAACAAAAAGCACCTATAATGCTGAAATCCTTCATTCGACCTTTCTGATTTGATCCACGATTTCAAACAATTCAGGTTGGGAAATTTTGAAATCCTTATACATACTTTCTGTTGCCTCGCTAAAACCTGCTACTTCCGGATACAAGATGGTCACCCCCGCTTTTTTAAGTTCCCTGTAGGATTCCTCAACAGACTCTGCCCAAAGTTTATATTGATAAACAGCCGATTCGTCAGCTGCTTCCTGAAGCCATATTTTTTCCTGATCATCGAGTAGGTTCCAGACTTTGGTACTCACGATGAGCACATCCGGTACAGCAGTATGTTCATTGATAGAATAGAACTTGCAGACTTCATAATGCTTGGAAGTATAAAGACTTGGAGGATTATTTTCAGCCCCATCGACGATTCCTTGTTGCAGAGCGGTATACAGCTCGCCATACGAGACTGGAGTCGGAGAACCTCCAAAACTCTTCACCATATTGATGGCAGTATTACTTTCCATAACTCTGATTTTCAAACCTTTCAGGTCAGATGGATTTTCGATGGGTTTATTTTTGGTATAAAAACTCCTCTTGCCTGCATCATAATAACACAATCCCCTTAACCAAAAATCTTCTCCATCGAGCAGCAACTGTTTGCCGATTTCCCCTTTCAATACCTTATCTCTATGCGCATCGTCTTTAAAAAGGTACGGCATAGAAAGCACCTGCATCCTTGGCGCAAAGCTTTCCATCGTTGCTGAGGATACTTTAGTCATACCAAGACTTCCAATTTGAAGCAATTCCACCAACTCTCTTTCTGTACCCAATTGTTGGTTTGGATAGATTCGGATTTGCATCTGACCATTGGACTTCTCGGCAACTCTTTCTGCCATAAATTCCATCGCCTCATGGACAGGGTGTGTGATTCCAAGTCCATGACCCAATTTGATCAGCCTTACTCCTCCAGGACCTTTACAGGTAGAAAACAAAAGAAGAAATAATACGATCAAAAAAGTTGGTTTTGAGAGGGAATTCAAACACTTACGCTTAATGAACTGTATGTAATCAATCATGGGTTTATTGAGTCAATTGAATTTCATTTTCTAAGTTCTTGGATGGTAGTCAAAGCATTCTTGATATTACTTTCCAAAACCTCAAATTCTCCTTTTTCAATCGCTTTTTTGTCGAATAATTGAGAGCCCATCCCAACACAATGCACACCGGCTTTGAACCATTCTAAAAGGTTTTCCTTGGTAGGTTCCACACCTCCAGTTGGCATCATCTTGATGTCAGGAATGACAGACAAGACTGCTTTGATAAACCCTGAACCCAATAAATTTCCAGGAAAAGCCTTAACCAAAAGTGCTCCCATTGATTTGGCATGATGGACTTCCGTAACTGTGGCACAGCCGGGAACCCAAAAAATACCTTTCATGGTGCAGTAATTGGCGACTTCAGGAATCAACGCAGGAGAAACCACAAAATCTGTCCCGATCAGATGAAAACGGGCTGCGTCTCCTGCAGAAAAAATAGTACCTATTCCCAACAGCAAATCGGGATATTTTTCTGAATAAATCTTCAACTCTTTGAAAACTTCAAAAGCATTGGCTTCTCGGTTAGTAAATTCAAAAACCCGGATTCCGGCATTGTATGACGCATCGATAACTGCCTTTGCGATAGAGATATCCTTGTGGTTAAATACGGGAATCATTCCCGTTTCGGCCATTTTATCAAGGATTTCTTGCTGGGTATATTTCATTACTTGAGTTGGTTATTTGTTAATTGAAATTTGAAATTGCGTAAATGGAAGAGTAATTATTGAAAGGAGTTATTAAAAATCAATTACTACCTCATAAGCTTGCCGACATTTACTCCTTTTACCAAATCATGAACCTCCTCCAAAGAAACAAAATTGGCGTCACCTTTTATACTGTGCTTGAGGACAGAGGAAGCCGTCGCAAATTCAATGGCTTCTTGATCGGAAAAATGTAATAAACCATAAATCAATCCAGCGATAAAGGCATCTCCCCCACCCACTCTGTCTACAATATGTGTCATTTCATAGACAGTAGAGAAAAGGATTTCTTCCCCATTCCACAAGACACCCTTGAGACGGTTGTGAGAGGCAGAAATAGATTCTCTTTTCGTCTTGGTAATATACTTAATCTGAGGGTAATCCTTTTTGGCCTGAAAGCAAGCATCGCCCCAATCATCAAAGGCAATGTCCATACAGTTTTCAAAATCTGATTTTCCAGCTACCAAAACGTGTGTATATCTGATAAGCTCAGGCATGATATCCAAAGGTCCTTTACCATATTGCCAAAGGTTTCTTCTATAATTGATATCTCCACTGATTGTCAAACCTTTGTCATATGCAGCTTTAAGTGCCCTCAGAGTCATGTCCGCAGCATTTTGGCTCAGTGCTGGTGTTATTCCTGTCCAATGAAACCAATCCGCCCCATCAAAAACCATATCCCAATCAATGTCTTTTCCATCAAAATTGGAAAAAGCAGAATCAAATCTGTCATAGATGATTTTAGAAGAACGCTGCATGGAACCGTTCTCCAGAAAATACAAGCCCATTCTTCCCTCAGAAAAATAAATGTAATCCGTATTCACACCTGTCTGTCTCAGGTAACGGGCCGCAGCTTTTCCTATCTCATGGCCGGGAAAAGCTGTGATATGGAAAGTTTCCTGATCCCAATTGGCAAGACATATGGAAACATTAGCTTCCGATCCTCCAAAGACCGCTTCATAAGAACTCGCCTGAACGAACCTTTCGTGTCCCGGAGTGCTGAGACGCATCATTACTTCGCCTATGGTAATAATTTTTTTGCCCATTGTTTTAAAATGCTAATCTTTCATGAAAATAAACACTTAAATTTTGTTTTCAAGAAATACAGGATATAAGTTCATGCAAACGATTTCAGATTAAATCAAAATATATATGGCCGACAAACCAAATACTTTTATTCAAATCCACGAAAAGGACAATGTTTTGATCGCATTGGTGGATTTACCTGCAGAAAGTACCATTGATTTCCGCGGAAAGTCAATCAAACTTCAGCAGGAAATTCAGGCAAAACATAAGTTTACCATTGAACAATTATCAAAAGATGATGTAATCTATATGTATGGGACAGTCGTCGGACGAACCAAAATAGAATTACCTCAAGGAAGTTTGTTGACAACCCAGAATACCATCCATGAGGCTGCATATTACGGCAAGAAAACGGAAAATTACCAATGGAATCCTCCTTCCATAAGTAGATTTCAAAATCGGACTTTCATGGGCTATCACCGGGAAGATGGGCAAGTTGGTACTGCCAATTATTGGTTGATTATCCCATTGGTTTTTTGTGAAAACAGAAATGTCGAAGTCATCAAAGATGCATTTAATGAAGCTCTGGGGTATGGAAAAACGAATCCATTCAAGTCTATGGTCAAAAACATGGTGAAATTGCATCAGGAAGGAAGACAAGACGAAATTGTAAACCTGAGTGTGGAAAAAGCAAAGGAAATGGAGTCCCAAACACTTTTTCCTAATCTGGATGGTATCAAAGTTCTTGATCATCAGGGAGGATGCGGGGGTACGAGAAGGGATTCCGAATCACTGTGTGCACTTTTGGCAGGATATATCAATAATCCAAATGTGGCCGGAGCAACAGTATTGAGCTTAGGTTGTCAGAATGCACAGCCGTCGATCTTGAAACAAAAGCTACATAAAATCAATCCTGAATTAAAAAAACCTGTCATTATCCTAGAACAGCAAGAAGAGGGAACGGAGCAACAACTTCTTTCGGAAGCCATAAAAAAGACTTTTTTGGGCATGGTTGAAGCCAACAAACAAGAAAGAAAACCTGCCCCGCTGAGTAAGATAACTTTGGGATTGGAATGTGGTGGATCGGATGGCTTTTCAGGTATCTCAGCAAATCCTTCCGTAGGCTATGCTTCGGATCTGATAGTTGCTCTTGGAGGAACTACCATGCTTTCAGAATTTCCGGAATTGTGTGGAGTGGAACAGGAATTGATCAACCGATGTGCAACTGACGAATCAGCCGACAAATTCAGCGAATTGATGAAAGCATATGCAGCTTCTGCGATTGCAGTCGGTTCAGGTTTTGACATGAATCCCTCACCTGGCAATATCAAGGATGGTTTGATCACTGATGCGATAAAATCTGCCGGAGCAGCCAAAAAAGGGGGAACTTCACCTGTCATAGATGTCCTCGATTATGCAGAATATTTTCAAAAATCGGGACTCAATCTTGTCTGCACTCCGGGCAATGATGTCGAAAGTACGACTGCCATGGCAGGGTCGGGAGCGAATATCATGGTCTTCACCACGGGATTGGGAACGCCTACCGGAAATCCTATTGCCCCGATCATCAAGATCGCAACCAACACCAAACTTGCCAAACGGATGCCGGATATCATCGATATTGATACCGGAGGAATCATTTCAGGTGAAAAGAGTATACCCCAAATGGGTGAAGAAATCTTGGAAATGATTATCAAAGTGGCTTCTGGGGAAGTTAAACCAAAAGCTGTACTCCTCGGTCAGGACGATTTCATTCCTTGGAAAAGGGGAGTTTCACTATAGAGTTTAAAGGTTTTTGAAGTTGGGGGGTTGATGAGTTTAATGGTTGGAAAGTTGGAAGGTTTGAAAGTTGACCTGTTCAGTTCTACTTTCCATTTGTCATAGTTCCTTAATGATGCTCTTCCAAATCTTTTCGTCGACAGGAATCCCATGCTCCATATTTTGTTTTCTAATCTCAGGTATTTTTCCTCCCGGATACCTTATCTCACTTCCGACAAATGTTGAGGAGGATTGTAAATCAGAGATGATGGCATCCAACTTCTCCTCGGACCATTCTTTAATTCCTATTTTCTCAGCATCCAAGCAAATAAATACTTGCGACAAGCTGAATTCCTCTCCACTTTCGCCAACTTGAAAAGTTGACTTTCCACCAGACAATATGGTGGCCAACATATCAAGTAATAACGATAGGCCCGCCCCTTTCCATAAGCCAACAGGCAATGCCAATTCATTGGCTATTACACTTTCAGGGGATTTGGTAAGGTTTCCATCAGCGTCAAATCCCGCATCAAAAGGCATTTCTTTGCCTTCCCTCAGATAGGTTTTCAATTTTCCGTAAGAAAACTGTGACATAGCCATATCTAAAACGATATGACCATCAGAGTGCGGAATGGCTATAACCAAAGGATTATTGCCAAGTTTCGGTTCACTCCCACCCCATGCCGGCATGTTGGGTTTGGTATTGGTAAAGCAGATGCCGATGCAACCAGCTTCAGCGGCCTGCCAACCATAATTCCCCGCCCTCATCCAATGGTTCGTATTTTGCAGCGCAACAATACCCACTCCCAATTCTTTTGAAATTTGAATCGCCCGATCCATACATTGATAGGCGTTGAGCGGACCGGGACCGAGGTTTCCATTCCATCTTTCAAAAACCCCATAACTATCCAATATGCTCGCCTCCTGATTTGGAAGGACAAGCTTTTTCCTGATCATTTCCAAAAATACAGGAAAGCGATCCAATCCATGGGAAGCCACGCCATCTAAGCTGGCTTGGGTAAAAAGGATAGAACATAACTTTGCCCTGTCTTCTGTAAACCCGTTTTTAAGGAGGATTTTTTCTAAGTTTTGAATGATTTCCTGATAGGCTACACGCATGATTAATTGATTTTTGGGAAAGAAAAAAAGTTAATGAAGCCTAATCACAACCTCTCCACCACCAACATTTTGGATTTTGCAGCTTGGTACCTGATGTTTTTGGCTTTGGTATATTCTTCGGAGTTCCACCAATCTTTGGCCTTTTGGACTGAAGGAAATTCGAGGATCACCAATCTTTCCGGATTCCAATCACCTTCCAAAGATTCTGTTTGGGCACCCCGGACGACAAATTTTCCTCCAAATGGAAGCATGGAACCGGGAGTAAGTTTTTTGTAGGATTCATACATTTCAGGGTCATGGATACTGACCTCAACAAGAACCAATGCAGGCATATTTTTTCTGTTTAGTACATCAAAGTTTAGAAAAAATCCCTGATGTTTGATAAAGTTTTATGTAAACAGCCTTAAAACTTCCATCTAATTTTAGATTCAAACCTCCTATGCCAAACCCTAAGTCAATCTTTTTGGAACCAAAGGAAAAAAGACCGGAGAAAGTCCTTCAATTTGGGACAGGGAATTTCCTCCGTGGATTTGCGGATTGGATGATTGAGATTTTGAATGAAAAAACTGAATTTGACGGTTCTGTACATATCATCCAAAGCCATGGAAAATCCATTCCTGAAGACTTTGTTAAGCAAAATTACAATTATCACGTTTTGATCAGAGGTATTCAGAGCGGGAAAGTTATCGATGATTATAAACTTGTGACCTCGATCTCCGGGGTAAGCAATCCCAACTTGGATTATCGTTACTATTTGGATTTGGCCAAAAATCCCGATTTACAATTTATCATTTCCAATACCACCGAGGCAGGAATAGTATTCTATGAAAAAGATACTGATACCAAAAATGTTCCCACAACATTTCCGGGGAAATTGGCAGCATTGCTTTACGAGCGGTTTATATTCTTTGAGGGAAATGAAACGAACGGTCTGACAATTCTTCCCTGCGAACTCATCGAGAATAATGGGGAAAAGCTAAAAGACGGCGTGATCCATTATTCAGAATTGTGGCAGCTTCCTAAGAAATTTCTTCCTTGGATAGACGCTACTTGCACATTCTGCAATACGCTTGTAGACCGGATTGTTCCGGGTTTTCCTAAAGAGAAATTTGAAGAGTTTGAGAGGAAAACTGGCCTCAGAGACCATTTGGCAGTGATGGCAGAACCTTATCACTTTTGGGCAATAGAAGGGCCTGAATCTTTGAAGGCTGTTTTTCAGACAAAAAAAACAGGTCTGAATGTGGCAATCGTCAAAGACCTTCAACCTTATCGTCTCAGGAAAGTCAGGATTCTCAACGGTGCCCACACGGCCATGGTCCCTGTCGCATACCTACAATGCATTCGGACAGTTGGAGAAGCGATGGAAGATCCAAAGATCTCAATATTTATTTCAGACACCATCTATAAGGAGATCATCCCGACATTGGATTTACCAAAAGAGGAGTTGGAGCAATTTGCTGCCGATGTTTTGGATAGGTTTAGAAATCCATTTATCCGTCATGAGTTGATATCCATTTCCCTCAACTCCATCTCCAAATTCCGAGTCAGAGTCCTTCCCAGCATACTTGAATACCACAGTCGGACAGGTCAATTTCCTGAAAATCTCCTACGGTCATTTGCTGACCTGATCCGGTTTTACAAAGGGGAGATCAATGGTGAATCGATTCCATTGAAAGATGAACCTGCTGTGTTGGAGTTTTTTGAAAAAGTATGGCAAAAGAAAAATCTAGAGGAAATCGTAGAAACAGTGCTTTCTAATGTGGCATTATGGGGAATGGATTTAAATAGGATTCCGAGGTTAAAAGCAAAGATTATTGGCTATTTGGAAATGAGAGGAAATTAATCACCACTCCCCTCTCCTTCCTTTTTTCTTTTCAGATTGGGCTTTTTTTTCCTTCAATCTGTCCTCGACGGCACCTTTGCTAGGTTTGGTGGCTTTCCTAATTTTCTTTTTTTGAAAAGCTTTTTTGAGCAGGTCGTAGAACTTTCTAACTGCTATTTCTTTATTCTGAATCTGCGACCTCTTTTCTTGACTTTGGATACTCAAGTTTCCTTCCGTATCGATTTTGGACGAAAGTTTTTCTGAAAGTGTTGATTTTTCGGTTTCATCAAGGATTTGTGAATTTGGGATATTGAATCTTAGCTCCACTTTGGAGTTGACTTTGTTGACATTTTGCCCACCCGGACCGCTACTTCGGCTAAATTGAAACTGAAGTTCAGCATCCAAAACCTGATTGGCAATTTTTTCAGATATAGTCATATGCTACTTTTTTGGATAAGTTCAGTTGTCCCTTTTAAAAGTATATAAATTATTGATTCCATTGAAATTTGAAATTCAGAGTGTGAAGGATTGGAAAAAAAGGGATAATTCTGTCAAAAAATAAAATATAAGAATATATGGATTTATTTTCACACAATCTTGATTCTATATTTCCTTATACGTTCGTAAACGCACGAAAAAATTTGAGTAAAAAATATTTTCAACTTTTTTAAATTTTTTTTCGCCTTTTCCCTCCCGATGATAGAATTAAAAATGGCATTGGTATTCAAAAAAGTTAAAGTTGTAAAACCTACCTATTGTCAAAAAAAACAGATAAATGTTGTTGGTAGCAAAAAATATAGATTTCAAACTATTATTTGGAATTTTTAAGTAAAAACAATTTAAATAAATATTTTATTGTTTAAACATATTTTTTATTTTGTTTATATGGTTTGGTTTGCATAGTTTTATCTCAACGATAAGGACAAAAGGTTAAATCACCCACCGTTTTTCCTTCATCAAGTTGAAAATAAAAGAGGATTTAAAAGTTAATTCTCGCTTAATCTTATCTATCTCCAAAAATCTTTTTTTTCTCTGAACGCATTTATTTTTAATCTACAGTTTAATTTTTTTGCTTAATTCACCCAGTAAAAACCCTTCAATTCTGAAGGGTTTTTTGTTTTTTTGGCCAATTAAAAAATTTACTCAAAAATTAGTCCACACCTCATATCCATTCTTTTATGATTGACATTGCCAAAGCCACTTTGGAACAACTTTCCATAGTCCAAAAAATAGCCCATCAAACATGGCCTGTGACTTTTTCGAATATCCTTACGCCCGATCAAATTAGCTTTATGCTGGATTGGATGTATGACTTGAAAGCTTTAGAACAGCAGGTCAAAGAAAAGGGACATGTTTTTTTACTTGCCAAAGAAGAAGGTGAGTTTTTGGGATTTGCTGCCTACGAAGTCAATTGTCAGGATCAGGCCAAAACCAAGATCCACAAAATCTACATCTTACCCGGAACCCAAGGTAAAGGTGTAGGTAAATCCCTCATCAATAAAATAAAAAATATTGCGATAGAAAATGGAGATGGCTGCCTATTTCTTAACGTGAATAGGTTTAATGAAAAAGCCATCGAGTTTTATTCCTACATCGGATTTTATGAAGCTTACAGAGAGGTCATTGATATCGGAAATGGCTTCATTATGGATGATGTCGTCATGGAGATGAACCTGACTTTGTTGTGAAACCTTATTAATTAGTAATTTTTAGTTGTACATACAAAAATATCATCCTCGGGCGTCTAATTTTGAAAAATATGAATAAAAGAAGAGCGATAATTTTTTTATTAATCCAAAAAGAAATAAATTCGTTCATATGATAAAATAATTTATCAAATGACAGAAGAAAAAAGATATAAAGAAATTTCAGAAATAATAGGAGGTGTCAATTTCATTGGGAATTTAGATAGTCCTATGGACTTTATTTCAATTGCCTGTGAAGGTGTCGCTTCATATGCACTCAATAACTTTAAAGAAGAATTTGACCTTAGCTTATCGCAGGTTGCTTCTATTTTATCCAGTTCTGAGCCTACTCTGTACCGCCGTATCAAATCCAATCAAAAGCTCCCAAAAAACGACGCCATCAAGTTATTTGAAGTCACAGATTTATTCCTTTATGGTGAGAGGATCTTTGGGTCCAAGGAGGATTTTTTCAAGTGGATGGAATTACCCAATACCGCACTGGGTGGAATGAAGCCAATGGAGCTCATAGAAGTACCTGAGGGTGTCTCTAAGGTCTTTGATCTATTGGGAAGGATTGAGTACGGAGTTTATAGCTGATGTTGGTCTACAGGCTCTGCAACCCAAAATACAGTAATGACCTGAGTGGTACGGGTGCGGCAATTACGGGAGGCCGTTGGAATAAAAAAGGGAGGGCAGTGCTATATACCAGCGAATCAACGGCTTTGGCATTGTTGGAGGTAGTAGTCAATATTCCGCCTATGTTTCAACCAACCCTCAACCTATTGACGTTAGAAATCCCTGAAAATCTGTTAGCTGACTTCAATAGGGATATGCTTCCTGGCAATTGGTTCAAATACCCTGCACCGACCATTCTCGCAGAAATCGGAGAGAATTTTTATAGAAATGATTCCATTTTGGGTATAAAAGTTCCTAGTTCGGTGGTTTCTAATAATTCCAATATCATCCTTAACCCAAATAGCAAAGTGTATCCTCAAGTGAAGATCATTAGCAATGAACCGTTTATTTTCGACCCAAGACTCTACAGAAAAAGCTACTGATAAAAAATTAGAATTTCTATAGATAACTAAAATCAACCAATAAATCTGAATTTCAAATACTTGATTTTTTCCCCCTTTTCGCTGAAAAGTTTCTCATACTTTGTCTGAATGCCGTGATGCTCATCCCTAAACTGAGAAGTATAAAAATCATGGGTATGGATCAAAATTTCGCAATCAGGCCTGTTTTGGATCAATTCTAAAGTGTAATCAAACAAGCCCGTATTGTCAGTCTTGAAATGAATAATTCCATTTTTTTTAAGAAGTGGTTTATACATTTTAAGAAATTTTGGCGAAGTCAATCTTCTCTTTTCATCCCCTTCTCTAGGAAATGGATCTGGAAAAGTAATCCACAATTCAGCAATTTCTCCTGCATCGAATTGCTTCTCTAATAATTGGATTTGTGTTCTTAAGAATGCCACATTTAATAGTCCTTCAGAGATGGCGATCTTACTCCCCTTCCAGATCCTTGAACCTTTGATATCTACGCCTATAAAATTACTGTCAGGATATTCTCTTGCCAATCCAACTGTGAACTCCCCTCTTCCGCAAGCTAATTCAACTACCAAGGGATTTTCATTTTCAAATTGAACAGACTTCCAATCTCCTTTTATCGTTTCAAAAAGTTCTTTTCCGGGTTGGATGACATTACGGCTTTTTTCGTTTTCTTTGAACCTTTCCAGTTTTCTTCTACTCATGATTACAAATCGTTGATTTCGGCGACGACAAAAGTACTTCCACCTATAAATATTAAATCTTCTTTTGAGGCCAAATTTTTAGCCTTTTCGATAGCTAAATTTACATCCTTGACTATTTCCCCTATCAAATCTAACTCAAAAGCCTTTTTAGCCAATTCCTCGGCTTCCATTGCTCTTGGTATGTTTGCCTGACAGAAAATGTACCAGGCATCCCTTGGAAGCAATGACAATACTTTTGAAATATCCTTGTCATTCACCATCCCGATGACCATAAAAAGTTTGGTGAAATTCAGTTCGTTAATCTGCTCTACGATCAGTCTAATTCCATCCTCGTTGTGTCCCGTATCACAGATCGTCAATGGATTTTCCCCCAAAATCTGCCATCTCCCCCTTAGACCTGTATTAGAAACAATGCTTGATAATCCATTTTTCACTTCATTGTCCTCGATTTTCCATCCCAAAGATTTGAGGATTTTGATAGTCTGAAGGATTCCTGGTAGGTTTTTTTCTTGGTAATTGCCTTGAAGGTCAATTTCGATGTCATATTTTTTCCCTTCATCGAAGATCTCAAATAATCTCTTGCCACTTAAATTCATTCCTGATCTTTTGACCTGGATATAATCTTCTGCAAAATATATGGGTGACTGCACTTCCGCTGCTTTGCTTTGAAAAACAGAAAAAGTCTCTTGCTGTTTTTGACTTATCACAACAGGAACTTTTGGTTTGATGATTCCTGCTTTTTCCGCTGCGATCAATGGCAGGGTATTCCCCAAAAACTGCATGTGATCATAACTGATATTGGTGATCACCGAAACTTCAGGCAACACCACATTGGTTGAATCCAATCTCCCCCCCATTCCTACTTCGATGACAGCAATGTCAATTTTCTCTTTGGCAAAATACCAAAAAGCCAAACCCACAGTCATTTCGAAAAAACTTGGTTCTAATTCCTCCAAAAAGGCCTTGTTTTCTTCCACAAAATCAACCACATCTTTTTCAGGAATGTCTTTTCCATTGATTTTGATCCTTTCTGTGAATGATTTTAAATGGGGAGAAGTGTATAATCCTACTTTATAACCAGCTTCCATCATCACAGAACAAAGTGCATGAGAAGTGCTTCCTTTCCCATTTGTCCCCGCTACATGAATACATTTCAATTCTCTTTCGGGATTACCAAGATGGGCACATAGGGCCTCGGTATTTTTTAAATCATTTTTAAATGCGGCGGCTCCAATCCTCTGAAACATCGGTAAAGCATTGAACAAATAGTCCAACGTCTCAGGGTAAGTCATGGATTAATCTACTTTAATGATAAAAGTGATTTTACCTGTGGAAAAATCTGCGGTCGGGTTTCCTGATTGGCGTTTAAAGTTTATTTGATTGACCACAGTACGGTAGTATGCTAGCACCTCATTGGAAACATTGTAAACGTCAGGAATAGCCTGCACGATTTTACCATTGTCATCGACAGTGATTTTAAAAACGATTTTCCCGTTTCGGGTAGATACATTGTCACGGATATTTGGTTTTGATGCAAATTCCCATCCCGCAAGTTCCAGACCTACTCCCGAGGCCGGCCCAGGATTTCCTTCTCCTGATCCAGATCCCATAATAGCTCTGCCATCAACTGTGCCTGTTGGTTTTCCTTCATCTCCTTTTTGTGTGGATGAGCCTTGGGCGCTGCCGGAAGCAGGTTTAGAACCTGTTCCTGAAGTACCGCCTGCTCCAAAGATGGCTCTTTGGTCAATTTTTGGCTTCTCTTCTGCTTTTGTAGTGGTTTTCTCAGCTTCCGCTTCAGATGGTTTGGTTACTGGAGTAGGTTCTTTTTTAGCGGGACTTGGGTCTTTACTGGCTGTGTTCGATTTTTCACTTGCTTTGATTGGACTTGGGGCTTTTGATTGTGACTCGTAAGTTGTTTTGGCAGGAGAAGATTTTGGTTTGGCTGCTTCAGTCTTTGGCTCGGAAACGGGTACTGAAGATTCAACAGGTTTAGAGGCTTGTTCACCTGGCGCCGGAGATTCTGTGTTATTGGTGACTGTTTCAGAAGCTGGAGTAGTTGTTTGTCTGTTTCCATTTCCAGTGTCAGAAAATCCAAGATTGAGTTCCATGCCATAGGTTTCTAGTGGAGGAATTTGTTCTTTCCATACCACAATAAAATAGATAGCAACCAGCAAAAGCACATTCACTAAAAAAGTGATGATCAGCGCTTTTCTTTTGTTTTCAGCTTCTTGGCTATCTGTTTCCCAAATCTGCATATTACTTATATGGTTGTGTTGCGATCGAAACGTTGGCTTCTAGATTAGCAGCAATTCCTCCGATTTCCACCAAATACTCTACAGGTACTTGTTTGTCAATATGAAGAACAACTTGGCCTTTTTTGTCTTTCAGAAGCGCAGTAAGTTCGGTTTTGATCTGATCCCTTGTTACCACCTTATCGTTAACGGAAAACTTCAGGTCTTTGGTTACTGTCACTGTAATTTCCTGCATGACAATGTCAGACGTTTCGCTTGACGGTAGATTTACCGGAAGGCCTGAAGGCGTAATGAAAGAAGACGTCAGCATGAAAAATATCAGCAATAAGAAGATGATATCAGTCATCGAAGACATACTGAAAGAAGCATCTACTTTATGTTTGGATTGTAAACCCATATTATTTGTCTTGTAATAAGTCTATGAACTCCACAGAGGTATATTCCATGCTGTGGACCAATTTGGAAACCTGACTGACCAGATAATTGTAACCTAAGTAGGCAATGATACCTACTACCAAACCAGCGGCTGTGGTAATCATCGCTTCATAGATGCCTTGAGACAATAACTTGGGAGAAACCATTCCCTCCTCCTGTGCTACCGCAATAAATGCTTGGATCATACCCGTCACTGTTCCCAAAAAACCAATCATGGGAGCTGCACCAGCCACTGTGGCCAATATGCCAAGATTTTTCTCCAGTTTGTAAATTTCTATTTTTCCGACGTTCTCTATAGAAACTTCAATATTTTTTAGTGGGCTTCCAATTCTTTCTAAGCCTTTGGCAATCATGCTCGCAACAGGAGTGGACTCACCCTGACATAGGAACTTTGCTTGGTCGACTTTTCCTCCCTGCACCAAAATCTTTATTTGATCCATCAAGTGCTTGGGAGACTTGGCTGCTTTACGCAGCGTAATCAGCCTTTCGACAAAAATAAAAATCGCCAAAATAAAAAGGATATAAAGCGGGATCATCATGTATCCCCCTTTGATCAATAAGTCAAGCAAACCGATACTTGGTTTGCCGGGATCCATCATTGATAGTGAATCAGCCATCATTTGGCTATCTGTACTTAAGGTTTGTGCTAAAATCATGTTAATATTTCAAAATCCAGGTAGACTCATTAAAATCAGTTTTGGCTGCTGCCAAATCGTCGGTTGCGGATTTAAAACTACTGTACTTTCCAACGGAAAGCCTATAATTTCTGGTATCACCAGAAGGAAAAATCAACCAAATATCTTTTCCTTTATTTAAAAAGACCTGCGCCTCTTCTCTTGCTATTCTTTCATTGGGAAGACTTGCCACCACCAAATGGTAATACCGGACGTCTTCTTTTGATTCCAATACAATCAATTTACCATTTGTGGTCGAAACAATTGAGGCCGGTACCTGAGGCAAAGGTATTTCCACCACTTCGGAAGCGGTAGAATCGTGTATAGGTTCAAAAACCTCTTCTACTTTATTTTCAGGTTGAATTTTTGGCTCTTCAGTTATTTCCTCCGCAACAAGCGCGGTATTTTCTGCATCTTTTTGCCCAGGTAAATAATAAAGAAAGTAAGCCATAGAAGCCAATACAACCAATATTAATAATACCAGACTAAACAGTAATGGTACTTGATTTTTTTTCTTTCTCTTAGGTATATCCTGAGTTTTAAATTTGATATTGGCAGGGTGTGGAATTGTTTCAGGCAAAGATTCAATTATTTCAGAAATTTTTTCAACTTCCTCGGGTTGGGAAACGGATTCAACTGGCAAAGGATTTTGTAACGGTTCCACTTTTACTAAAGGAAATCCATAGTCTTTATCGTCTGAAGCGGGGTTAATTTCAGGGTCCTTTTCCATTATTGTTTAAAATCTATTTAAGCCTTAGAAACTAAATTAAAAGGGTGAATTGGCAAATCGAATTTTGACAAAGGTATAAATCAATGTTATATAAATTTAAAATTTTATGGTTGCTCCCACAATACCTTGAATTCCACGAACAGGATAATTCAAAAACCTCTGGTTGTTTCTGTTAAGTAGGTTATTGCCAATTACGAAAGCCGAAATCCTTTCTGTAATCTGATAGTCTGCCTTTAATTGCAAATCCAAAATAGCGGGCAAGACAACCAAAAGGTCACTTTGCTGGTTGAATCCAACAATTCCCCCCATTAGGTGTGCATTGACATAAACCAACCATTTTTCTGCAGGGGTGAACTGATTATTTAGCGTAAACTCCCATTCAGGTCTATGGTACGCAGCCCCTAAGCTACTTAAAGTATAATGAAAGTAATCTGCAGTAAGGCTCATTTTATACCACTCCTCATATTCCCATCCTACTTTAGCCCTGTAATTCAGCACTCTGGTATTTTCATCAAACAGTAAATTAAACGTCAGACTATCGGAAGCACTGTTTGCAAAAAAGTGCATATTCCTATATTTACCGACATTAAATCCCGCTTCATAAGTCAATCCATCTAATACGGTTCCTTTGATTCCGGCACCTGTTTTAAAATTCTGAATGGTATTGAGCAATTGGGAACTTGGTCCCAAAAATTGATTTTCCATTACAAAATCATAGTAGGTTTTCCTCAACACATCTCCTTCGAAAGCTCCATAAATCCCAAATTCTTTGCTCAGCATATATTCACCAGCCAAGGCCGGGAGAACATGAAAATCTGATTTTTTATTGAGTGTCACATCATTTTCAAACACAATATTCACGCCGACAGAAATTTTTAAAGCCTCATCCCTGTAACTTATGTTTGGCTTGGTTTTAAAGTAATTTCTATTGATATCTCCATAAAACTCATCTTTTGGGCTTGTCAGCGATATATCAAAATCTATGGTTCCATTCAAATTGTCATTATACCAATAGGAAGAATTGGCTGTAATAGCAACCTCATTTTCGGAAGCTAGAAAATTATCATTGAAGGCCCGGATGCCTAATCTTGCGTTGTAATTCAATCCTTCCATTTTGTCAATATCCTGAATGCCGCCAAATAACTGAAAGGTGTTAAAGATATTTTGGCTCGGTAGATAGTCCACCAAATTCAGGTTTTCGGGATCAAAACCATAGAAATTGAACTTATGTCTGTCATATTTCAAACCTCCATAAACCTGAAAGACATCCATGAAATATGTTCCATCCAAACCAAAATTGGAAAAACTCTCTGAAGAAGCTTCCTCCCCGACCGGACCTTTGGAAAAGCTTTGGTGTCTGAATTTAGCTCCAAGATTATAATTATTATTTTCCCATATGTTGTATCGTCCTTCGAGGAGAGGAGAACCATAATTTCCATAACCAGCCCGCACAAATCCCGGATACAACTCTTCAACCAACCTTGGAAAATTTTTCTGTGCAGCCTCTGCTTTGATTCCAATTGGGGGAAGTGTCAGAAAATATTGCTTTACGTCATATTGGAAACTTGAACTTCCTTTCGCTGACGGCAGTGCCGGAGCACGATCAAATCTTCTAGGCTGCACAGGCAATGTCAATACCCTGTCTTTTCGGATAATAAATTCCTGATCTTTGACTTCACCTTTTTGTTGGCCTAATGCCAATCCCGGAAGAACTGCCCAAGTAATCAAGCTTAAAATAGTAAACAAGAAAGCCTTTTGGACGGATCGTTTCATCTGATTTTCTTTCATACTATTTTATTTCAGCCAATTTTTTGTTTGCCATTTCTTTGATTTGCTCATTGTTGGAATTTTCGAGAATTGATTCCAAAGTTGCTTTCGCCTGAAACACTTCGTTAAGTTTCAGGTAATTGTCCGCCAATAAGATAAAACAACGGCCATACCAATAATCATGAGGAAAGAATGGGCCAGAGAAGTCAAAAATGGTGTTGTTTGACTGCTGATAGCTTCCCTTCAAGGCTTGGCTTTCTGCCAAAAGATACAGGCCTTCTGCTCCATGAACTGTCTTATATTCATTGATCAAATCCATCAGCGTTTCATCAGCTTCGGCGGTTTTTTTCAATGCTCTTTGGGATTTTGCTTTGAGCAAAGTCGCTGTCGGAACCGCATCCTGGGTCACACTTCCCAGCAAAATCACCCGGTAAGCAAAGTGTGCTGCGGAATCGAATTTTTGGGTTTGGTAATAGGCGTTCATCAAACCTGAAAAGACTTCAAACTCTTCAATTTTATTTCTTGAAAAGTTGATGGCTTCCCTATAAAAACCGATTGCCGGTTTGTAGTTCTTATTTTCCATCTCAATAGCTGCAATTCTTTGAACCGCTCTACTCCTTTGTGTTGAAGTTTTTACTTTCTCTATCTGATAGAAATATTCCAAAGCCCGATCTTTTCGTCCAAGTTTATAATGCGAATCAGCAACGAAAAAATTTGCCTCGTCTTTATTGGCAGATTGGGGATAGTTTTTGAGATATCCCGAAAAAGCAATGATTGCTTGGTCAAAAGAATTGCTGAAATAAAGGTTCTTGGCAGCCTCATATTCAAGATTTTGGAGACTTTTGTTGTCAGGATTTGCATTTCGGTATGTGCCGAGATATTGTGAAAATTCGCCTGACCTCCCTTGAAGAGCCAATGCTTCCTGTAATCCCACGAGTGCAGATTCGGCATTTGATGAATTAGGATGGGTCTGCAAAATCCTCTTGTAATCCTCTATCGTCTGATCATAATTCTGTAGAGAATAATTTGCCACTGCCCTACCCTCCAAAGCGTAAGGTACAAATTGACTGTTAGGACGGGAAGTGATCAACCTTGAATATCCCTCGCGAGCATCTGCATAGCGTGATTCTTCCATGTTGATCTGCGACTTTTGGTAAAGCGCATCCTCAAAATACAAGCTATTGGGATATCCTGTGATTAATCTATCCAATTGGCTTATGGCTTCCTGATTTCTGCTTTGGAAATTATAGACTACCCCTGACCGGAAATAGGCATAATCAACAGAAGAACCTCCTTCATTTATAGCCCTTTGAAAGGCTGTCTGTGCCTCAGGGAATTTTTTCTGGACAAAATACACATCACCTAACCTAACCAAAGCCTCATCATATTTGTCGGGATCATCGTTTTTGCCTCCCTTTTCGACATATTGTCTGAATTGGGTTTCTGCTTTGGCATATTGCTGCAGGTTAAAAAAAGTATAACCTAACCCATAGTAAGATTTCAAAAGATAAGGATCTGTAGTTTTTGGATTGAGGCTTTGGAGCGTTTCATACGACTTGATGGCTTGCGGACTACGGTCAGTAGTAGCATAGTTTTCACCCTTCCAAAAATGAGCCTGAATCACCAAATCCCTGTCAACCGGAGAGGCTATGGATTTATCAAAATAAGTTGTTGCCTGATCATGTTTTTTGTCCCTATAATAGACAATCCCTTGGTAGAAAGTAATTTTTTGATAGGCAGCTTTCAGACGATCCGACTTTTTGGGCATTTTTTCAATATGCTTAATGGCCCGCAGGTAATTGTTGGTGTTGATGAGCGCATCTGTCAACAATGTTTCGGCTTCATTGGCATAAATCCCATTTGGAAAATTCTCCAAATAAGCATCTAAAGCATTGACCGCTTCCTGGAAACTCCCCCTTTCCAGATTGACTTTGGCGAAATTCACCAAAGCATCCTCCCTGATTTTTGGATCACTTGTGTTCTTATAGGCAGCGTTGAAGCTTGTGGAAGCGAATTGTGGGTTGTTCAATTTGAGATAAGCATGCCCAAGATAGTAACTGGAAACCTGTCCGATTTCATCTTCTATGACTGCGGAAACTTTGAAATAGTCTGTAGCTCTTTGGAAGTTTCCAATCTCAAATTGCGCCACTCCTGCTTTATAGATTTGGGACCGGTCTAAGTCCCTTTTTTTGGCATTTACAAAAGCATCATAATTCTGAGCTGCTGCCGCAAAATTCCTTTTTTCAAAATAAGCTTCGGCTAAAAATAAATGGATTTCTTCCTTGCGGTCTAGGTTGGGCCGGGATTTCAAAACCGGTTCTGCATAGGCGATCAGTTCATCGAAATACCCTTGTTGGTAATAAATTCCCGCAAGCATATAGGGGACCTTGGGTGCATAGAAATTTGCTTTTTCTGCTTCCTTGAAATCCTTGATAGCCTGATCAAAATTTCCTGCTTCTTTTGAAATAAACCCTGCATAATAATAGGCGTCTGCCGAATACTCACCCCTCTCGACCTTTACCTGATTGAAATAATTCAAGGCATTTTTATTATCCTTGAGCTGAAAAAAAGAATAACCTGTCTTGAAATAGATTTCTGATTTTTGGTCAGGTTTGATGGCTGAAGTTTCGATTTTTTGAAATGCAGGTATAGCCTCCCGGTAATTTTTCTTGTCAAAATAGAAACTGCCTAATATAAATGCCGCCTCGTTCTTTTTGGGATGGTTGGGATATGTCCTTATAAAATTATTGACGAGATCGGCTGCTCCGGGATTTTCTATTTTCAGGGCTGAAATTGCGTGGAAAAAGTCCACCAACACCCGTTGACTTTCATCAAAATAGGCTTCTTTAAGTTCTTCATATTCAAACCTTGAAGCTGAAAAAAGATGTTTGTCGAACAATTCAAAGTTATCGTCTAAAACTTTCTGATTGCCTGATTGGTATAAACCTGTCTGCGCACTTACGGTGTGGGTACTCCACAAAATCAAAAACACTACAAAATTTTTCCTCATGGGTGAATGATGCCTTTAATGCATAATTTTAAATACTAATTCTCTAAGAATTTCCCTGTCTTCCATTTCCCCTGCATCGACTCCCTTAGAACGCAAATCCGCCTCTTTAATGTATGCGAAGCAATCAATAACCTTGCCCAAGCGGAAATTATTCGCAGCAATCCTATATTCTTTTAGAAAATATGGATGTACCCCGGTCACTCGCGCAAGTTCTGCGTCCGGCATCTGTTTGTTGTAATGGACCAAGGCGACTTTGCTGAAAAAGCTATAAACCAATGCGATGATAGGTATCACCGGATGGCTTTTGGGGTTTTGAGAAAAATAATGGATGATTTTATTGGCCTTAACCACATCTTTCACTCCCATTGCTTTGGTCAACTCAAAAGTGTTGTATTCCTTATTTATCCCAATGAATTTTTGGATGTGGTCTTTGGTGATTTTTGTTTCGCCTTGAAGGTTGAGAAACAGCTTTGAAAGCTCGTTGGAGATTACTTCAAGGTTATTTCCAATGCTGTCCGCCAAAAAAAACGAAGTTGTATTGTCAATGGAATAGCCTTTACTTTTAACAAAACTTTCTATCCAACCGGGCAACAAATTGTCTTTAATCTTCTCCGATTTGACAAAAACAGTGCTTTTGTCCAATTCCCTTGCCAAGGCTTTTCTTCCATCTACACTTTTGTACTTATGAGCAAATACCAAAATGGTGCTTGGAAGGGGATTCTTGATATAATTGATCAGCATCTGATCGATATCTTCTTTGCCAAGCTGTGGGATATTTTGTGCTTCCTTTACAATGACCACCTGCCTATCGGCCATCATGGGAAACCTGCGGGCATTGTTCAAAATGTCGGGTATTGTGACATCCTTGCCATACATGACCACCTGATTGAAGCCTTTGTCGTGAGGCTGCAAAGCATTGGCCTCAATAAAATCTGATATCTGATCTATAAAAAAAGGTTCCTCACCTTGCAAAAAATAGATAGGTGCATATTTCCCCGATTTGAGGTCTTTCAATACATCTTCTGCTTTATTGGCCATGGTTTGAGTTTTCGGTTCAAAGATATAAAGAAAACATTTTGGGAAAAGAATACCGCATGAGCACTTAGGTAATTTTAAACTTTATTACCCTTAATTTTGTATTTACTTGAAAATACAAATAACAGACGTGGAAGAATTTCAACTAAGTGTGTCCTATTTTAAAGAGGGAAAATTCCAAGAGGCGTTAACCCAAATCAATTTATCCATCAAAGACGATAGTAAAAACCCTGAATTTTACTTTTTCCGGGCAAGGGTTTATACCCGTTTGGGAGATTTTGATTCGGCCTTGAGTGATTTTGACAAACTGATTGACTTTGACCCCTATAATCCCTCCTACATCAACGACAGGGCTGTCGTCCTCCATTTGATGAAGAATAATGAAGAGGCCATGACTGAATTTGACAGGGCTATCAACCTTGACCCTAAAAATCCTTACAGATTTGCAAGCAGGGCATATTTTAAGGACCGAATCGGGGATTTGGCTGGGGCAATTGAGGACTATGAAAAAGCAATAGAACTCGATCCTGAGGACGCAGTAGCTTATAATAACAAAGGATTGGTGGAGGAAAAATTAGGCTACCAAGAAAGGGCAAAATCAAGTTTCTCAAAAGCAGATGACCTTATTGGGTATAAGCCAAGAGAAACAACCGAATCCTCACCTGAAACAAAAATCCAGGACAAAAACCTCACCGAAAATCCGTCCAAGACAGGTCCAAAAAAAATGACAGCCGGGAGCTATATTCAAATGGTCAGAAATATCCTGACCAACCCTTCTACCCGCCAAGAGTTTGTAGTATTTATAAAATCGAAGTTTGTTGGTTCTTCAAAATAGAACGCTTACACTTTTTTGATTACAAGCAGTGGCTTATTGATGAAATAAGACATTTTCCTCGAAAGGTTGTTGGAAAAAATCTGTTCAAACCAAGTTTTCTTTTTGCTTAGGGTAATCAGAATATCGCCTTTGGCAATGATCAGGTAATTTTCTAGGCCGAGTCCCGGTTCGTCTCTGTAGGATTTGAGAACAAAGTTCACTTTTTCATATTTGATAAATGGCTTTATCTCTTGCACCATCGTAATATGTAAGGACTTGTCGATATTCTTCATCTTGGTACTTACATGGACTATATCGATTTCACTTTCCCAGAATCTGGCCAATTCAACCACTTTTTGAACGGCTAATTTATCTTCTTCCAAATAGTCCGTGGCATACACCAGCTTTTTTGGAGACTTGAAAAAAACCTTCCGCGGAATAACCATCACATCTCTTTCAGATTTTTCCACTAGCCTACTCGCTCTGGTGCCAATATAATTTTGCTTAAAATCATTGACACCTTCAGTTCCCATGATGATCAGGTCGGCATTATTGGCATCAGCATAATCCAAAATTGTGTTGACAGTCTTTCCTTCAATGAATTCACTTTGGCAGGATTTCAATCCTTTTGGAATACTTTCCTGGCTGACAATTTTCACCAGATTATCCAGCTTTTTTTGAATAAAACTGTATTGGTCTCCGGCGTGAAATTCACTTGAAGCCAGTTTTTGGTAATCTTCCTTGTCCGGGACGTGGAATAAAAATAAATCGGCTTTGTACATTTCTCCCAATTTGGCAGCGTATTCTATGGCATTGAGTGAACATTCAGAGAAATCTGTCGGGCAAACGATCTTAAAAGTAGTGTCCATTTTATTGACTTGTTAATAACCTAAAATTGGGTTTATCTGATTCAGTAGTTTTTTCTTGCTTTTTATCCTTTTATAGTTTTCAATTATTTGTGGTATGGCAGAATTTGGATTTGTTACGCTTGCTATATGCGGCGTAACTGTAATTTTGTCAGAATTCCAAAAGGGATGTTCTTGTGGCAAAGGTTCTTTCCTAAAAACATCCAAAAAAGCACCTGATATGATGCCTTCACCGATTGCTGTCACCAGATCATCTTCTACAAGATGACTGCCTCTCGCTACATTTATGATGTAAGTACCTTTTTTACACTTTCGAAAAAAATCCAGATTCAGAATATTTTCGGTGCTTGGTGTCAAAGGTAACATACAAATAATAAGGTTTACATTATTTAAAAATTGAGGTAGTTCATTTCCATAGAAATAAGGATAATCCACATCAGACTTTGGGCTGTTACCATATCCAAACACTGAAAATCCCAACATCTTCAATTTTTCAATAACATCCCCACCCAATGCCCCGACCCCCATGACTCCAACCTGAAGATCAAGTTCGGGATTACTCATATCCCAAACCTTATTTTTTTGATTGGACTGATACCTGTACAATTGCCTTTGGTAGTTTAAAGTGGCCATGACCACATAATTGGTCATTGGAACAGTAAGCCCCGGATCAACAATTCTGGTGATCGGCAATGTAAGCGGTATCTCAGGATCACTTAAAATATGGTCAACTCCGGCACCCATTGAGCATATCAACTTCAGGTTTGGAAATTCCTTCAGAATACCCTTGGGATGCTGCCACAAAATAGCAAGCTCCACAGAATCTTTATTTCTGATATCCGGAAAAATTTGAATATCAATATCAGGATCTGAATTTTTAAAAGTTTTAACCCAAGAGCTTACGTCTCTTCCGGGTGAAATAATGGCTATACTCATCGGTTTTTTTCGAAATTACAATTTGATTCCAAGTTGCCTCTCTATTCAGTTAATTAAAAAAACAATTCTTTAAGCGGTAACAATAGGTCCAATTTTTGAAAATATTTAAAGTTGCCTTTTTCAAAAAGACTAAAATTCTACTGACTGAATAATTATTATCTTTGTATTATTCAGATCTAGATCAACTAAATTAACATACAAAAAAATGAAAAGCAAATCCATTTTATTGCAATTTATAATAATTGCCACATTTTCCTCCCTTGCTGTCGGCCAACAGATTCAAATGCCTCAAGCTAGTCCAGCTGCAACTATCAGTCAAAAAATTGGACTTACAGATGTTAGCTTTGAATATAGCCGACCCAGTACCAAAGGAAGGAAAATATTCGGAGAATTAGTTCCATTTGGTGAAGTATGGAGAACTGGTGCAAATGCAGCAACAATCATCAATTTTAAGAATGAAGCAAAGGTGGAAGGAAATTTAGTGCCTGCAGGCTCTTACGCCCTTTATTCCATTCCCGACAAAGGAGAATGGACTATTATCCTATCAAAAAACACAAAATTGTGGGGAGCGGTTGGGTATGATGCCAAAGATGACCTTGTTAGGTTCAAAGTCAAATCAGGTAAAACAGGCCAGAAGTATGAAACCATGGAAATCAATTTTGTCGACATGACAGATACTGGAGCCACAATTGCTTTGAAATGGGAAACCACAAGGGTTAAGTTCAGAATTGAAACAGAAGTAGATAGCATTGTAATGGCAGAAATCAAATCTTTGGTAATCGATAAAGAAGCCGAGAATCCGGGATTACTATATCAAGCAGCCAATTATTACTTCACAAACAACAAGGACTTGGACCAAGCGTATGACTGGATCACCAAATCTGTAAGTGAGGATCCGAAATATTGGACCATGCACCTGAAAGCAAAAATTGAATTGGCTTTAGGTAAGAAAAAAGAAGCTATTGACAGCGCTACCAAATCAATGGAATTGGCTAAAGAAGCCAAAAACCCAGATTACGTAAGCCTCAATGAGAGATTGATCAAGTCGATTAAATAATATTTACGCTATACTCAAGATTCTTGATATTGAAAAGTGGTACCTCAAAGACCACTTTTTTCTTTGCCTAAAATATATAGATAAGAGAGGCAAAGTAACCGGAATGAAATATTTGCACGATATACTCTTAAGAGAAAATATATTAAGAAAAATGGATTCTATCCTTCTCAATCGATTTCAGGACTAAGTGCCAAAAATCACAAAAGTATTTTGTTCAATAAAAGGGATTACTTTTTAATAATATGCTAATTTTGAGCTTAGATCATAAAAAATCCACAGCAATAATGCCCAACAACAAGAAATTTATCATTGATTTTGACAGTACATTTACACAGGTTGAAGCGTTGGACGTATTGGGCGAAATCAGTCTAAAGAATGATCCAAAAAGAGCTGAAAAAATCCAGGCCATCAAAGACATCACCGATCTTGGAATGGAAGGAAGTCTCAACTTCCGCGAAAGTCTTGAAAGAAGGTTGGATATATTAGAAGCTTCCAAGCCTCAAATCTCTGAATTGATCACCGAACTGAAAACCAAAGTTTCCAAATCATTTCAGCGGAACAAAGAATTTTTTGAAGAAAATGCCGACAACATCATTATCATTTCCAACGGTTTCAAGGATTTTATCACCCCCATAGTCGGGGAATACGGAATCAAAGCTGAAAATGTATTTGCCAATGAGTTTATTTACAACGATGCAGGCAAAATCATTGACTTCAACCGCGACAATGTCCTTTCCAAAAACGGAGGCAAATCCATAACCATCAAAACCCTCAATCTTGAAGGTGATATTTACGTGATTGGTGATGGATACACGGATTATGAAATCAAAGAATCAGGCCTTGCCAATAAATTCTATGCATTCACAGAAAATGTCGAAAGGCCAAAAGTGACTTCCAAAGCGGACCATATTGCACCGAGTTTAGATGAAATCCTTTATGTCAATAAAATGAACAAGAAATTTTCCTACCCAAAAAGCCGAATCAATGTACTCCTTCTTGAAAATGTCCACCCAATCGGGGTGGAATTGATGAAACAAGAAGGCTATAATGTGGAAGTAATCAGCTCTGCCCTCAGCGAAGAAGAACTTGCCGAAAAAATCAAAAATGTGAGCATCCTTGGCATCCGCTCCAAAACCAATGTCACCAAAAAAGTATTGGAAAATGCCAATAGGCTGATTTCCATAGGTGCTTTTTGCATCGGTACCAATCAGATTGATTTGGAAACCTGCACGGAAAAAGGCATAGCGGTATTCAATGCACCCTTCAGCAACACCCGTTCTGTAGTGGAAATGGCCATCGCTGAAATCATATTCCTCATGAGAGGATTTCATGACAAAAGCCATGGTATGCACAAAGGCATTTGGGACAAATCAGCTTCCGGAAGTTTTGAAATTCGCGGGAAAAAATTGGGAATCGTAGGTTACGGAAATATCGGTGCACAGCTTTCAGTCTTGGCCGAAAACATGGGAATGGATGTCTACTACTATGATGTCATCGAAAAGCTTGCACTCGGAAATGCCACAAAAATCGATTCTTTGGATGAATTGCTAAAAACCTGCGATGTGATTACCCTCCATGTGGATGGAAGAAAAGACAACAAATGCCTGATCGACAAATCTAAAATTGAGATGATGAAAAAGGGTTCCTACCTAGTGAACCTCAGCCGTGGCCACGTGGTAGACATCCCTGCCTTGAAAGCTGCTTTGGAATCAGGACATATTGCCGGTACTGCAGTGGATGTATTTCCGCATGAACCAAAAAATAACGATGAACCTTTTGCTTCGGAATTGATAGGTATGAAAAATACCATCCTGACTCCCCATATCGGTGGATCGACATTGGAAGCGCAGCAAAACATTGCACGTTTTGTTCCAGGCAAAATCATGGAATACGTCAATACGGGCAATACTTACAACTCAGTAAACTTCCCCAATATCCAATTGCCATTCCTTAAAGATGCCCACAGATTGATACATGTTCATCATAACGAACCTGGTGTTCTTGCCAAAATCAACCTTATCCTTGCAAGCTATAACATCAACATAGTAGGCCAATACCTCAAAACAAACGAAACAATTGGATATGTGATTTCTGATATTAATAAGGCTTATTCTCCGGAAATGATCGAAGCCATGAAAGAAATACCCGGTACAATCAGATTTAGAGTACTTTATTGAAATGTTAAATTGAAATTGATTGAAATACAATAGAAATAGATTGAAATACAATAGAAATACAATAGAAATAGATTGAAATACATTGAAATAAAAAGAGGCAAGGAGGGATCGTTGCCTCTTTTTATTTTTACAAACTTATCTCCAGAAAGCTCTTCAAGGTAGCTCAAATACCATCCTCATTAAAATTTGAGATTATCGAATAATGCGCGAATCCAAATTCAAGGGATATACTTTATGTGTCACTTTCAAAAAATCAACTGATATTGGATTGAGGACGAAATTCAAGGAGGTTTTATCCACAATGGAAGGGACACCAAAACAAAGAATTCCGCTTTGGAGTAATTGAGAACCGAATTGCTGCGAAGCTCTCAATGGTGGTATTGCATCCCAACCGTCCGGCAATTCATTTATTTTAGGAATAAATACGCCCTCCTCGGGAACATCAAACTCCATGACGGAATACAACACGTACCTTTCTGAAGAAAATAATTCGGAATCAATGGTAAGCCTTTCCAACAAGGAGGAAGAAATGGATGCGCTCCCATAGAGGGCCGGGAAACCTTGAAAATTCCACCTGCCGCCATACAATTTGGCCCCTTCTCCACTGACATCGCAATATTGATTCAACGCGATACGGTAAACTTTCATCTATCCTCAAATAGCAATACCGTGCTGCAAGCGCATAATCTCGGTCTTTAGAATATCAAGGCCTTCAGAAACATCAAGAAGATCAAGTGGAATTCTATTGCCGATTGTAAAAAGTGGCCTCTCCATCCAGCGCCTAAAACCCTCACTGCCAAAATAATTGGTACCCAAAGCATATAATTCAGCCAATTCATACATCTTTTCAGATTGAACGACATCAAAAACATCTTTTCTCTGAAGCGTCTTGGCAGAAACAGACAAAGCAGCAGCCAAGGTATTATTATCGAGACCGGATATCTCTTTCAATCCCTCAAAGGATCTTTTCTTCAAGCCTTTTCGGAAAGTATCCACCCTTTGGAATGGTTCATCTAACCTTCCATATTCCACATTCAAGATATCATGGGCAGACAATCGGGACTTTCTGTAATAGGCCACCGCAGGCTCGCTTACAATTGAGGGTTTCTTTTCCATTCCAATATCACGTAAATTGTCCTCTAATATAACGTAATTTGTCCGGTATTTTTATATGTTTTCTCACTTTTTTTCTGAGACATAATTCCTTCCTTTCTCTTCGTATAATTTCCCGAAAATTTATCAGGATTAGTTTAGTTTATATTTGGAAAAACTATAAGCTTTCACGACATTTAAACATACCTTTCGCCAATTTGCTATGATTAAGAAAATCCTCAGCTTCGTACTCATTGGTTTACTTTTTATTTCTTGTGCAGAAAAAGAAGATCCTGAAACTATTTTTGGTGAATATCTGCCACAATCAATAATTGTTGATCAAGCATTGGATCTCACGGGAGATGGTAATGTTTCAGAGAATTTACTCGCACAACTAGAAAGTAAAGGTGAATATTCAGGATTAACTTTTCTAAATCTATATAGCCCTGAATATTTTAACGTTAATTTTTCTCAAGTCATTCTAAGGCTTCCCCATCATTTTGAATTTGAAAACAAAGTTTACCTAGAGTTTTATCAGAATGGAAGAAGAGTCGACAAAGAAAGTAATGGAACACTTACTTTAACTTGGAATACATATCCCTATCAATTTGAGTTTCCAGAGCAAATCCATGAGGAAATTGTCATTGAAACTCTTAAAACCAATCTTGGAAATAACTATGTGGAATTGGTGACTTCACAAAGACTGTTTGACCATTCCACAAATGAATGGGTTGAGGCAAAAGTTACTTATACTTTTCGAAAGGACGGTCCATGTTGTTAGACATCAATGATAAAGAAAGAAGGCTTTGAATTAAGATTTTTGGAGTCCTGTAAAAAAATTAGCCCTCTTAATTTGATTGAAAAAGTAATGGCCTGAAAGCTTTTTAGGGTAAAAAAACCTATTTATTTCGTTCTTTTTTAGTCCCTTATCCTGCGTAATATCCCTATGTCTTTCCACAAAAAATCCCTTTCTTTGCCTCAGTCAAAATTCCCCTTCCCTTATGAAGATTATTGCCATCGGAAGAAACTATGCGGAGCACATTGAGGAACTGAAAAATGAGCGTCCCTCCGCCCCTGTCGTGTTTCTTAAGCCTGATACAGCCCTACTGAAAAACAACTCCCCATTTTACCATCCTGACTTTTCTGAAAATATCCACCATGAGGTGGAATTGGTTTTGAAGGTGTGTAAGGAAGGCAAACATATCCAGAAAAAGTTTGCCCACCGGTACTTTGACGAAATCGGCATTGGGATCGATTTCACAGCAAGAGACCTTCAGGACAAATGCAAAGCAAAAGGACTTCCTTGGGAAATCGCCAAAGCTTTTAACGGTTCTGCGCCTGTGGGTGAATTTTTACCTGTGTCGGATTTTGAAAATTTTGCTGATATCAACTTTCACCTCCATATCAATGGAGAGTTGAAGCAAAAAGGAAATACATCCATGATGCTGTTTGATTTTAGCGTAATCATAGAATATGTGTCCCAATATTTTACTTTGAAAAAAGGGGACCTCATCTTTACCGGTACTCCAGCAGGTGTAAGCAAAGTCTCGGTCGGAGATAGATTAGAAGCGTTTATAGAAGACAAAAAGCTATTGGATTTTGAAGTCAAGTAAATACCTCCTCATTTTATTTTTATTTTTTCCTTTCCTCCTCCATGCCCAGGAATACCTTTTTCCGGTCAAGCCGGGAAACAGGACTTTCCTTTCCGGAAATTTTAGTGAGATCCGTCCAAACCATTTCCATTCTGGAATTGATGTTAAAATCGGCGGAGTAGATGGGGAACCCATCCTTGCCATTTCTGATGGATACATCTACAGGATCAAAATTTCTTCCTTTGGCTATGGCAATATCATCTACCTCAAGCATACTAACGGCCAATCTTCCGTCTATGCCCACCTCCGTAATCTTTCTCCCAAGATCATGGAATTCATGCGGAAAGAGATGTATTTCGCCGAAAAAAACGAATTGGAGGTTTTTCCTGACCCGGAATTTCTTCCAATCAAAAGAGGTGAAATAATTGGAAATGGGGGAAATACAGGGAGTTCGGGAGGTCCGCATTTACATTTCGAAATTCGGGACAGTCTTGACAGGGCGATTGATCCATTTATGTTTGGATTCAAAGAAGTAGTGGACAAAACGCCGCCGGTAGTCTATCGGGTTGCCTTCAAACCACTGGACTTAAATGCTAGGGTGAATGGAAAATTTCAAAGGATGGAATTTAAACCTATTGTCGAAGGAGGCAGATACATTTTGGCGGATTTGGTTAGAATCACAGGAAATGTTGGCGTGGAAATCCATACAGTGGATAAAATGGATGATGTTTCAAATATTTTTGGCGTGCCGATAATTGAATTGATAGACAAGGAAAATCCACTTTTCAGGATTAATGTCAACAAAATCGATTTCAACAAGGGAAGGTTTTTTTTGACGCACATGCATCGAAACAAATTTATCAGACTATACAAATATCCCAACAACCAACTAGGCATCTACCAACCTGATTCACTCGCGGCAGGAGTGATGACAGCAAAAGTCGGGGAAAGGAAAAAGATGCAGATTAATCTCAAGGATTATTTTGGCAATACCAGAATCGTTACTTTTTTAGTAGAGGGAGAAGAAGCTCCACAAAGTTTTGGAAGCACTTCCATTTCAGCCAATAAAACCACAAATGTCTCTTTTGAAAGAGAAATGATGGTCATCCAGACCGGCAGTTCAGAATGGGGAACTTTGGCCAAGGTTTTTGTTAAAAGTAAGGAGATGGAAATCCCTCCGGCGTATATTCAGGACGGAAGAAGGAATTACATCTGGGATATGACTTATGGAGTTCCGGATTCAGTGGACCTCTGCACCGAAATCATCAAACCAAAAGTATTGGTAAAAATTCCTTTTGGGGAAGAAATCTCTTTTGCTAACAATGATGTGGAAATCAAATTTTCAGAAAATACGCTTTTGGATGACCTTTATCTCAGGGTAGAAAGAAAAAACAATGGCAATGGACCTTCCCTCAAGATCAACAGCCCTGGAGAATATCTCCAAAGTAACATGGAGGTTTTGATGCGAAACACCGGATATAACGGAGACAAAAAAAACACTCATGTCTATTTTCAGGCTGATAATGGACGGAAAACTTTTGTTGGTGGTGAATGGGAATCAGAAGATATCAGGTTCAAAACCAGAAATTTTGGTACTTTTGTTTTGGACGTAGATCGCATCGCTCCCACAATTGCACCGATTAGGGTCAATGCTTCTGAATTGAGATTTACCATCAAGGATGATAAATCTGGAATCAAAGATTTTAACGCTTATGTGGACGGGAAGTGGGTGATGATGAAATATGAGCACAAGCAAAGTGTAATCTGGTCCGAAAAAATAGATAAACAACCATTCAAGGGAGAAGTTCTATTGATCGTGAGGGATATGGCAGGAAATGAAAAACGCTATACCTCCAAACTTTGATCAATCCTTAACCTTAACAAAACTATTATGTCACTAGCAGTAGGAAATCCCGCACCGGCTTTTGAAGCCAAAGACCAAAATGGAAATATCATTAAACTTTCAGATTTCAAAGGAAGAAAAGTAGTCCTTTATTTTTATCCAAAAGACAATACTCCCGGATGTACTGCCCAAGCTTGCAACCTAAGAGACAATTACAATGCGCTGCAAAAGGCCGGATATATTGTATTGGGTGTGAGCTCTGATTCTGAAAAATCCCACCTCAAATTTATCGAAAAACAAAGCCTCCCCTTTCCACTTATCGCTGACGAAGACCTCAAAGTCCATGAGGCATACGGTACTTGGGTAGAAAAATCCATGTATGGAAGAAAATATATGGGCACCGCCCGTACCACTTTTGTCATTGATGCGAATGGTGTTTTGGCAGAAATAATTGAAAAAGTAGACACTAAAAACCATACCGCTCAAATTCTCAAATAATTCCAACTAATGGAAAAACAATCTATCGATCAACTCAAAAAAATCAGTTCTCAGGTAAGAAGGGATTGCCTGCGTATGGTACATGCCGTACAGTCAGGACACCCTGGTGCTGCACTTGGACTTACTGAATACTTTGTTGCGCTTTATTTCAATGAAATGACGCATAACAACAACTTTAAAATGGAAGGAAAAGGTGAAGACTTATTTTTCCTTTCCAATGGACACGTTTCAGCACTTTGGTACAGCGTATTGGCCCGTAGTGGCTATTTCAATGTCGAGGAGTTGGCTACTTTTAGAAAATTAAATTCCAGACTTCAAGGACATCCGGCCACTCACGAAGGACTTCCAGGAATCAGAATAGCATCAGGTTCATTGGGACAGGGACTTTCTGTGGCAATAGGTGTAGCTCAAGCCAAGAAAATCGATAAAGATGACAAACTTGTCTATGTTATGATGGGTGACGGTGAACAGCAGGAAGGACAGGTTTGGGAAGCGTGCATGTACGCTGCCCACCACAAGGTGGACAACCTGATCGCTGCCATTGATTACAACGGTCAGCAAATCGACGGACCAACCGCAAAAATCATGGACCTTAAAAATCTAAGGGCCAAATGGGAAGCATTTGGTTGGGAAGTAGTCGAAGTCAAAAAAGGGAATGATATGGAAGCTGTGGTTGCCGGTCTTGATGAGGCGAAAAGCCTTACAGGAAAAGGAAAACCAGTCTTAATCTTACTTTATACAGAAATGGGTTTCGGAGTTGATTTCATGGTGGGAACACACAAATGGCATGGCGTTGCTCCTAGTGATGCCGAACTTGAAAATGCATTGGGACAATTGGAAGAAACCTTAGGAGACTATTAAGATGGAAAAGACCTTAGATTTAAAATATACTTACACCGAAAAGAAAGATACCCGCTCAGGATTCGGTGACGGATTATTGGAAGCAGGACGTAATAATCCTAATGTAGTAGGCCTCTGTGCCGATTTGATCGGATCATTGAAAATGGGCGCTTTCCAAAAGGAATTCCCAGACAGGTTCTTTCAGGTTGGTATAGCTGAAGCAAACATGATTGGACTGGCAGCGGGATTGGCCATAGGAGGAAAAATTCCTTTTACAGGTACATTCGCCAACTTTTCAACCGGCCGTGTCTATGATCAGATCAGACAGTCAGTAGCTTACTCTGATAAAAATGTAAAAATCTGTGCCTCTCATGCAGGCTTGACTTTGGGAGAAGACGGAGCAACGCATCAGATTTTGGAAGATGTGGGCATGATGAGGATGTTGCCCCATATGACTGTAATCAATCCATGCGATTACAACCAAACCAAAGCTGCAACCTTGGCCTTGGTGGACCATGTCGGTCCTGCATATTTGAGATTTGGACGTCCTGTTTGGCCGATCTTTACTCCTGCTGACCAAAAGTTTGAAATCGGAAAAGCATGGAAAATGATCGAAGGTAAAGATGTAACCATCTTTGCAACCGGTCACCTTGTCTGGGAAGCTGTGGTAGCCGAAGCCATGCTCCGTGAAGAAGGCATCTTTGCTGAAGTGATCAATATCCACACCATCAAGCCTTTTGATGAAGCCGCCGTATTGGCATCCATTGCCAAAACAGGATGTGCTGTATCTGCTGAAGAACATCAGATCAACGGTGGTTTGGGTGATAGCATTGCACAGGCCTTGGTCCGAAACAATCCTGCTCCATTGGAATATGTCGGCGTGTTGGATTCCTTTGGAGAATCCGGTACACCAACACAATTGTTGGAAAAATATGGCTTGAACGCCGAAAATATAGTGAAGGCCGCAAAAAAGGCAATCGCAAGAAAATAGTATTACACTTCGTAATAATTTGAAACCGTGGTGGCATTTCCATCACGGTTTTTTAATTTTAGGTTATATTCAAAAAACAGGTTTATAATGATGAAATTACTTCCATTTCTTTTTGTTTTTTCTTTCCTGATGTATGGACCTGAAAACTGTTCTTCCAAAAAATCAACGACTCCTACAGGACCTTTGGAAACTGAAATTTCTATTGCTTCTTCAGGTATGGGATCTAAGACTTTTTTCAATCCTTCTTTTGAAAGTAAGGGAGAAAAATATTTGTGGGCCGATAAAGGAAATCTTGTGGGTGTTTATTTTATGCCTTCTTGGAATCTAACAGCAGACTCAAATAATGACATTGATAGTTTTTGGTCTTGCCTGACAGGAAATGAGAACTGTGGTCACACAAACAATCCTGCTATTTGGGGGCCAAAAGGCAGAATTTACAATGCAAGCTATCCTTACGAAGGCCCATATTTGGCAAGAAAGCCTCATCCAAGTCTAAAAGGATTTTATAAGAGGGATGATCCTGAAGTTGCCAAAAAGCAACTGGAATACATGAAAAGCTATGGCATTGATTTTTTTGCTTATAACTGGTTTTTTGGAAGGCATTATTATTATCATTTAAATTTTGCCCCACAGGCAAATACCTATTATCCCAAAGGATGGAAGACAGATCCTACAAGAGATGGAAGGGTAGAAGTTCCGGGAATAGAGCAATGGAATGAGCAATTGACTGTTCTACTCAGCGAAAATGAAAAACTACCCGAAGACAAACAAATGAAATGGGCGATCAATTGGGTAGATGACGGAGAAGACAGGTGGAGACTTTGGTTAGAATTGGGGTCACCCGAAACCATCGAGTCTGGAAGTAATTATAAAGGCGAAGTTCCCGACAAGCAGCTATTCCTCAAAGTCCATGATAAAATTACCCAATTGTGGATTGATAAATATTTCAGCAGGAAGGATTATCTCAAAGACGAAACAGGTAGACCCATTGTCTATCTCTATTTTCCACAGGACTTAGAATCGAGAGCCGCATTCTATGGAATCACCATGAAAGAGCTATTAGACAGGTCAAAAGGTTTGGCCCAAGCATCAGGATTCAAAGGAATAAAATTTATCGCAGTGGCAGCAGGAGCAATGGCTCAGAGAGAAAAGCAATACGCCCTCCCAACAAAATGGGTGGCCGCTAATGCGAGGGAACCATGGAGAGGAGGAAATTATACAAAAAAAATATTGTTTCAGGAATATGTGCCAAGGTTAAAAGGAATGGGCTTTGAAGGTATGACCGCCTACATTTACCACAGCTTTATGGACAGAGATAATAAAAGCTATACAGACATGCGGTCAACATATAAAAGCCATTGGGAAAGGTGGTCTGAGATGTTTAAGAAGGACACTGGTTTTGAATACCAAGTTCCCGTTGCCATGGGTTGGGACATGAGGCCCATCGGCGGCACTTGGCCGCAACAATCCGGGTTTCCTAGTGAACCGATCAAAGACAATGTCCACAGTACCAAATCTACCTTCAAGGCCAAACTCCTTGAAGCCCAAAAATATTCAGAGAAATATAAAGCTACCAACGGAAATACAGTGATGGTCTGCTGTTGGAATGAATACCTTGAGGGCAATCACATTGAACCCACCGAAGGACATGGCTTTGATTACTTAGAAGCGATCAAAGAGGTTTTTGTAAAGGAAAAGTAATTCTGAATTCAGAATTATGAATAAGAATTTTAGTTTATAAAACAAAGGAAAAAATGTCGACACCAATTAGAATCCTCGTAGTAGGTTGTGGTAATATGGGAGCTTTCCATGCCACATCCTATCACAATATGCCAGAATTTGAAATCTGTGGTCTTGTCGCCCGAGGTGAAAGTAAATTAAAACTGAATGAGAAATTAGGCAGCACATATCCACTATTCGATGATTTTGATTTGGCGATGATTGAATCAAAACCTGATGCCGTTTGCATTTCCACTTATCCTGATACCCATGAAGAAATGGCCGTCAGAGCTTTGGAATATGGTTGCCATGTCTTTATCGAAAAACCTTTGGCGGATACGGTAGAAGGCTCGCAAAGGATCATTGATGTAGCTAAAAAAGCCAATAAGAAAGTTGTCGTGGGCTATATTTTGAGGCATCACCCTTCTTGGGAAAGGTTTATCCTTGAGGCTCACAAGCTAGGAAAACCATTGGTAATGCGGATGAACCTCAATCAGCAAAGCCATGGCTACATGTGGGATGTTCACAAAAACCTGATGAAAAGCTTGAGCCCTATTGTGGACTGTGGCGTGCATTACATTGATGTGATGTGTCAGATGACCCGCTCCAAACCAATTTCGGTTTCGGCTATCGGCGCAAGAATGAGTGAAGAAATCCCTTTAAACAATTACAATTATGGGCAACTTCAAATCCGCTTTGAAGATGGTTCGGTGGGATGGTATGAAGCAGGTTGGGGACCTATGATTTCTGATAATGCCTTCTTTATCAAAGATGTATTTGGACCAAAAGGAGCTGTATCAATTGTGGCCAAATCTGCCGGATCAGCAGGGAAATCGGATCATGTGGATTCGCATACAAAAACAGAAAGCATCAAAGTCCACCATGCTGATTTGGATGGAAAGAACAATTTTACCAAACAGGATTTTTGGATAGATATGACCGATGAACCTGATCATCAGGAGCTTTGTGACAGAGAGCAGCAGTATTTTCTGAAATCAATACAGCAGGACATTGACCTCACAGATCATTTGCAAGATGCCATTAATAGCTTGAGGATTGCATTTGCTTGCGATGAGTCAGTAAAAACCGGAAATATGGTCTTTCTTTAAATAAAAATAGGATGATGGAAGGCCCATATCTAGGATTCATTTATCATGGATTTGCTTATATCAGCATGTTTATGATGAGTTGGTGGGCCTACCGAAACAACAGCTTAAGGTTTATTTCCGAAGAAGGATGGCCTCAAAAATTAAAAATCCTATTTCTTCTAATGCTCTTTGGGATATTGGTTTGGGCGGTGGTGCCTGTTTTAATATCAGGCAAAGAAATCGCTAATCACCTAATCTTTGGTAGAAATCAACTTTCAACGATTCAATTTGCTTTTCTTGCCCTTCTTGTGATTTTGGCATTTGTGGTTGGCTTGTCTATCGCCAAAAAATTAGATCAAAAATCTCCTATTTACCAACCCACACCTGCTCTTGCAATATTTTCAGGTTACTTTATTTTGAGATTTTTATTCCTTATTTCTTATGAAATCTGGTTTAGGGGATATTTTTTCAGTGATCTTATTACTGTCTTCTCAATACCAATCGGAATAGGAATTAATATTATTCTTTATGCTTTGATACATATTTTTAATTCAAAAAAAGAAGCCACATCAAGCTTGGGATTTGGACTTCTTGTTTGTTTGATCGTGTTAAATTTTGGGGGAGTTTGGCCTGCCATTTTAATTCACCTCAGTTTATCTATTGGATATGAGATAGGATTTTTTGTTTTGCTTCCAAAAAACAAACACAAAAGCCAAACATCATAATTAAATTGTTGAGGAATGAATGGAAATTATCAAAAAATAAAATTTTAATTTGCCAAAACAAAAACTGGAATCTCTACAGTATCAGGTGGATTTACATCCTCCGGTTCCGAAGAAGATTGGGGTTCGGGAGCATTTGAATAAAGGACAACTCCAAATTGACTTAGAGCTTCCACATTCAATATTTTTATAGTAACCACAGGCAAATCTGCGTCACTTCCGCCAACCCTCTTTTTGACGTCCAAAACCTCGAATGCGACCAACCCAAGATTTGCTCCCTGAAGATTTCCTTCCAAAGGAGAATAATTGACACTAATATCGCTGTCATAAACAACTGCTAAAACCTTAACGCCAACTAACATCTTCAATGCTGTTGCTCTAAGGGGAGTCACTTTGGGTATTTCATCCAAAAGGACATCCCTATCATTATCAATATTGGGAGCTCCTAATCCCGGTCCCGGAGTAAGGTAATTTTGGGCACCATTACCTGTCGGGCCTGCATTCACCCATCTATTCGGGATGTTTTTAAGAGCGAACCAACCTTCATCTCCCACTTGTCCGGTGTACAGGTCAATTGTTTTACCTACATTTTCTTTAAAATATTTGAGTTGATCACGTTGTCCCACAGCGGCAATTTGATCATTGACATCAGTTTCCGAAAAATCATTAGGTTCTATGCCATTGTCAATACTGCTCTCGTCAATAACCATCAATACGATGTAATCATCAAATACAGGACTCAAGTTTTCATTTTCAGATCCTGTTAGACAGGATCCGAGTATAATAAAAATCAAAAGGATATAAACACTTGATCTTTTTCTCATGGCAATTGGTAATTCAAAACGTGTTTTTGAAAATTAACAAATATAATGCCAATACTTTAAAGTGTTTTAATTAAAGTAATACTTTAATCATTTTTGATGTTTTGAAAGATATTCAGTCGGTGAAATCCCTCTTGAAGATTTGAATTGCCTATTAAAATTAGAGAGGTTATTAAAACCTGATTCGTACCCTATTTCAGAAATATTCATCTTCTCTTCCAAGAGCCTTTTGCAGGCATAACCTATTCTGATTTCATTGAGAAATTTCGAATAGTTTTTCTTGGTGTTTTTCTTAAAAAACCTACAAAACGCAGTTGGATTGAGGTTTGCAATATCCGCTACTTCTTCCAACGTGATGTTTCTATGGAAATTGTTGAAAGTGAAAGAATACACTTTGTCTATTCGGCTATCTCCGTTTTTCTCCTTTGGATGTTGGAAACCTCTAGATGAAAGATACTTGAAATCAACCTCCTCTGCCAATTCTTGTAGAAACTCCATTAATCCAATCCATCTCGAAAAGCCCTCAGCATGGTGGATGGCGAGCATTTTCTCAATTGCAGTCTCTTTGACAACGCCTTGAAAAGCTATTCCTTGAGCGGCCCTTTCAAAAAGACCTTTTATCTGGATCATTTCAGGAATATCTAGCAGGACTTCACCGCCAAAATCCTTTCTGAAGTGAATTGTGATGGATTCTGCTGTCAAGACACTGTTTCTTTCAAAATAAGATTTGTCATTTTGCCACATGTGTGGGACATTCTCGCCAATCAAAACCAATTCCCCGGGAGAAAAGGGCTGAATACTGTCTCCCACAAAACGGGTTCCTGTACTTTTAAGCATCATTACCAGTTCAAATTCAGGATGATAATGCCAGATATTGAGAAAATGGGGATAGTTGTGGATGGCCGAGGTAAAGGATTTATCAAATGGTTTCCTTCGCTCTAGTAATTTTGCTTTCATGGGTAAATTTTGGATTGTAAGCCATGTTTAAATTCCACATTAATCGATTGACAATCTCCCTGTTTTTTAGCTTATTCTGACTGAATTTTGTTCCAAATTTCGATATTTAGATATTTTTATGATATAATTAACCAACTATGGATTTTTCTATAACAATTAAGAGATGAAAATCCAACTTCGTTTGCCCCCTTATACCTTCCAATGTTGTAGCAGTCCATTCAAACAAAAATCTTTTGTGAAATTGATTGGTTGGAGAAGCCATGAAACAGATACTCCCAAATTTCTTTTAAATAGCCTCTCCCCCACCCTATCAATCATTCTTAAATCCGAATCCCCTCCCTATATTTATGCTATGAAAAATATCATCATCACCGGCGGGGCAAGTGGAATCGGCTTAGCCATCACCAAACTTTTTGCCTCAAATGGAAACAATGTCTTCTTCATCGATTACAATGAATCTTTGGGAATGGAAGTCGAAAAAGACCTTTTTGACAAAGGTTTGAAAGTAACTTTTCTCCAAGCTGATGTATCCAATTTAGCTGAGGTCAAAAAAATATTTGAAAGAACCCCTGATAAGCTCGACGTATTGGTGAACAACGCCGGGATCTCCCATATTGGAAATCTAGAAAATACGGCTGAGGAAGATTTCGAAAAAGTATTCCAAGTCAATGCCAAAGGAGTATTTACATGCAGTCAGGCAGCCATTCCAAAACTCAAATCCAATGGTGGCGGGGCGATCATCAACATGTGTTCAGTCGCGGCGACCATCGGTATCCCCGACAGGTTTGCTTACTCTATGACCAAAGGTGCGGTTTACTCCATGACATTATCCATCGCAAGGGATTTTGTAAGTCACAATATCCGGTGTAACTCTGTCTCTCCCGGTCGCATCCACACTCCATTTGTAGATGGTTTTCTTGCCAAAAATTATCCAGGTCAGGAAAAAGAGATGTTTGAAAAATTAGCTGCTACCCAACCTATCGGCAGAATGGGTACCCCTGAGGAAATAGCAGGACTAGTTTACTATTTAGGTTCTGATGAAGCTTCTTTTATCACAGGAAGTAATTTCACCATTGATGGTGGCTTCATGGGACTTAAAGTTTAAATGGAAAATTGGTACCCGCTTCTTTGACAGTATGCCAATATTCTTTTACAAACGGGTTGGAAGACGGAAGTCGGAAGACGCCCGCCTGCCGTCGGTCAGGGTTGTACCGGACATTCTGGTTTCCATCCATGATTTATATCTGATAATAATATACTGCCATCATTGCCCATATACATAATCCAAAAAAAACGAAATAACTAAAGTCAAATCTTTTCCAGATTTTCTTTTGTCAACTCTCCTTTTTGATCGCCAGTGTTCAAGGTTGAAGCCGGTTCAAAAAGCATCACGGAGACCTCCTCCTCGGCGACGGGCCTGTGTTCCACCCCTTTGGGAACAATCAGAAATTCTCCTTCATTCAGTTCGATGGTTTTATCACGAAACTCCATTTGAAATTTCCCTTTGACCACAAAAAACATTTCATCCTCATGGTCATGCTTATGCCATACAAACTCCCCTTTGAATTTGACCAATTTGACATGCTGCCCATTGAGTTCACCCGCTATCCTCGGATTCCAATAATCGTGAAATTGGGATAATTTATCATTGAGATTTACTTTTTGCATGGGATTGATATTTGGTTTTGAACAAAAAATTAGAATGATCTAGTTTCGGTTTAGTTGGTATTCGTCTTAATTTTTCAATGATAGTTAATTCAAAAACTCCTTCCTAACAATCAGTTTTCAATTAACACCCAAGAGAAAGTGCCTTTTGTTTTTAATGACATCTCCTATATTCTGTCTAAATATTCCTGATTGTGAGCCCAACCTTTTTTTGGTATATTCAAAATCACAATACCATAAACCCAAAATCAATGAATAGAAGGAATTTTGTAGGCTTATTGCCCGGACTAGCAGTTGTGCTTTCAAGCCAAAAACTTCTATCCAAGAATTCTGAAAGCCTGCCGATTTCAGCCAATGAATACAATTGGGTTACTTTTTACAATCGCTCCGGAAAGGAATGGGGAAAAGATTGGGACGCCTGTTTGGGTGAATTTGCAAAGACAAAAATCCCGGGATTCGAACCATCCATCAGAGATGCAGCCCATTTGAAGGAATTGATTCCATCTTTGGAAAAACACCAGATTCAGGTGCCGTCAATCTATGTCGGCAGCCTCATGCATGGAGACGATCTCGCCCAAAAATCAACCAAGCAAATTCTAGAAATAGCCCAAAAGGCCAAGCCATTAGGTACCAAAATCATTGTGACCAATCCCAATCCAATCCAATGGGGAAGCGGACAGCTCAAAAATGACCGTCAACTCCTCTGTCAAAGTAGCCATTTAGATAAGTTGGGGCAATCACTCAAGACTATGGGAATCACCTTGGCTTACCACACCCATGATGTGGAATTGCAAGCCGGAGCAAGGGAATTTCACCATGTACTCCAAAATACATCTCCTGAAAACCTTGCCTTTTGTATGGATGTGCATTGGATTTATCGAGGTTCGGGAAATTCTCAAGTGGCAGTTTTTGACACTTTGAAAATGTATGGAGAGAGAATCGTTTCCTTTCACCTTAGGCAATCCCAAAACGGGGTTTGGTCGGAGACATTTCATCCTGAAGGTGATATTGACTGTATCAGATTTGCTAAGGAAATCAAAAAAATGGGGATCAATGCCCATCTCGTTATTGAGCAATGTCTAGAGGAAAAGACCGTTCAAAAAACAGACGTTATCGAAGCACACAAAATCAGTTACGCAGCCATCAACAAACTCTTTAACAGCTAAAAAATGGTAAATATTTGTATTCTCGGAGGAGGATTTATAGGAAGGTTTTATGCTGATTCTCTGATAGGCCGAAGGGGGAAAGACCTTGTAAAGGTCGTATATGCCCGAAAAGAAGAAACAGCTCAGCGATTTGCCAAGGACTATAATGTCCCCTATCCAATCACCGATATGGAAGCCGCCATCACCCATACAGAAACCGATATTGTGGTAATAGCCCTTCCAAACTATGTCCACGAAGAAGCGGTGATGCTTTGTGTCAAGCACAAGAAACCTGTTTTATGCACCAAGCCTTTGGGAAGAAATGCAGAAGAAGCACTCAGGATGACTTTGGCCTGTGAGGACGCCGGAGTTTTTGGCGGCTACTTGGAAGACCTTTGCTACACCCCAAAATTTCTCAAATCGGTCAAAAGGGTAGAAGCCGGAGCTATCGGAAGGGTCCTATGGGCAAAATCAAGGGAAACGCATCCAGGTCCCCACTCAGATTGGTTTTGGGATATTGAGAAAGCAGGTGGTGGAGCAATTTTGGATTTGGGTTGTCATTGTGTGGAGATTTCAAGAAACTTTATCGGTAAAGATATTTTGCCGGTTGAGGTCATGTGTTGGGCAGATACTCAAGTCAAGCCTATAGATGCTGAAGACCATGCAATCGGTCTGGTCAAATATGAAAATGGAGCAATCGGTCAATTTGAAGTATCATGGACATTCCGGGGAGGGATGGATTTACGGGATGAGGTGATGGGCACAGAGGGCACGATTTGGATCAACTCATTTTTGAGAACTGGATTTGAGATGTTTACAACCGGTGTGGGTGATGGCTATGTGGCAGAAAAAGCTGAATCGGCTTCTGGGTGGCAATTTCCAGTTGGCGACGAGGCCCACGAATTGGGCTACCCTAATATGTTCAATGACATGTTTGATGCTTTCGAAAAAGGAGTCCAACCGCAAGAAACGTTCTACGATGGCTATGTTGTCAATGCCATCATCGATGCAGCATACAAGTCAGCCAAAACCAAGCTTTGGGAACCTGTCCAACTTCCCATTTGGAGAGGACAAAGGGGATTGTCCAAACCATCGGTATATCAGGAACACGATGCTTTTCATTGGTTTATCAAAGAAGAAATCTTGCCAAATGGAGACAAAAAATTGATTTTGAAGAATAAAGAAACCGGGGAGATTGTGGTGAGGTAGTTGGTTATTTGGTTAGGGGTTATTTGGTTAATTGTTGAAGGTACTGGAGCTTGTCGAAGGGTTGGATTTGGTTAAAGGTGAATTGGTTAATAGGTTAGTGATTATTTGGTTAGACTAGGCAGATTAGATTAAAGTGATTGGTATCAAAAATTAGAAAGAAACAAGATGGGAAATCAACGAAGGGATTTTTTGAAAAAGGTCGGTGGCTCATTGGCTTTGGCTGGTTTGGGAACAGGAATTCACAATGAGGCAAACGCCAATTCAATTGTGCTAAAATCTGTTATGAAAGTCAGTGCCAATGATAAAATCAGGATCGGCTTGATCGGCGCTGGCATCATTGGTCACTATGATACGGATACAGCTCTTTTGGTGGATGGAGTAGAATTGGTTGGTGCCTGCGATTTATATACAGGAAGATTGGATTATGCCAAAGAAAAGTGGGGAAAGGATTTCTACACGACAAGAGATTATAGGGAATTATTGGCCCGACCGGACATAGACGCTGTATTGATCTGCACGCCTGACCATTGGCATGAGCGCATGGCAGTGGATGCGATGAAAGCAGGAAAGCATGTCTACTGTGAGAAACCCATGATCCAGCAAATCAATGAAGGTCACGCCATCATCGATACCCAAAAAGCAACCGGAAAAGTCTTTCAGGTGGGAAGCCAAAGAGCAAGCTCTGTCGCCATTTTGGAAGCAAAAAAAATCCTCCAAAGTGGCATGATCGGTGACCTGACTTATGTTCAGGCTTTTTGTGACCGATCAGATGCACGTGGGGCTTGGCAGTATTCCATTCCCACAGATGCCTCTCCTGCAACCGTAGATTTTGACACCTTTTTGGGTCATGCACCTAAGACCGAATTTGACGCCAAACGGTTCTTCAGATGGAGAAACTACAAGGAATACGGCACAGGCGCTGCCGGAGATCTGATTGTTCACTTGCTGACAAGTATTCATACGATCACAGGTTCATATGGCCCAAATAAAATCTACAGCATCGGGGAATTGAAATATTGGAAAGATGGAAGGGATGCCTATGACATCATCAATGCCTTGATGGATTATCCTAAAAATGAAAACCATGATTCCTTTCAGGTTTATACAAGAGTCAACCTAGCGGATGGCGAAGGCAAAGGAGGATTTGGACTCAAAATTTATGGAACTGATGGGGTGATTGATATTGGCTGGAATGACTTCAAAGTCACCACCATCAAGCGCCATGCAGAACCTGGATTTGGGGGATATGATTCATTTACAAGTTTTTCTGCCAAGCAAAAAGAGGATTTTAAAAAATGGTACAAAGAGACTTATGGAACCGGACAAGGTGGATATGAAATGGGGAAATCCGTAAACTTCAATGCGCCAAAAGGTTATGATGATCGCTTAGATCATTTGATTTCTTTCTTCAATGGTATCCGTTCGGGAAGTCCGATTCTTGAGGACGCTTCATTTGGATTGCGGGCGGCGGCGCCTTCCTTGGCTTGTAACCTGAGCATTGATTTGCAAAAACCAATTATTTGGGATCCTATTGCAATGAAGGTCGGTTGAAGCTTGAATTCTTAAAAATGATAAAGAATAAGATGATTTCTCAGCCAATATTTTTATTCTTTGCTAAAGGAATTTAGATAAATGGTTTTGGTTATTTTCTCCTGTACTTGCCACCTATTTCTTAAAAACCGTTTCCGAATTGTCATTTTCTACAGGTTCCAAGCTGTTGAGGTACAGGTAAAGTGCCTCTAAGTCTTGGTCAGTCATTCTAGAAAATGGTCCCCAATGCATGGGAGAGATTTTAATGATTCTTCCCTGCCTGAACCTTGCTTTCCATTCCTCCACTGTCCTAAATTTGGAGAGAGCGCTGTTTGGATGTGGAGTGATATTGGGGCTTCGTGCCCATAACTCTGGATCTTCACCGATGGCAATATGAAATTCAGGAAAGGGTTCAAACTCAAAACCCCCGGAATATTCGGGACTCAATGCCTCGAATGTCATTGGATCCCTTTCGGTATGGCAACCCACGCAATTGGCAACGGACCTAGAGAGATACTCACCTCGCTCGATCGTAGCAGCCATAGGTGGCGCGTAAGCTGGAGGCTCAGGATTTTCAATAGGATGAAAAGAGGTAGCCATAACTTTTATGGCTTTTCCCATAAAAGACCATTCAGCTTGAGGAACCGGGTTTTCAAAAGGTTCCATACTTCTCAAGTAAGAAACAACTGCAACAAGATCCTCATCGGCCATATTCCAAAAGGGCATTAGAATCGACAAGGTTGCAGTGCCGTTAGGTTTTACCACGTGGCGCATCATCCTGAATAATTGACCGTCAGTATATCTACCAATTCCCGTATTCGGATCAGGTGTCAGGTTTGCGGTATATAGTGAACCTAATGGACCCAAAGGAAAAGGAGCGCCTCCTTTGAGCGGGATATTCTTTCCTTCATCTGCAGATACCATATCCTCTACACTCGACACATGGCAGTTGGAGCAGTGGGCAGGTCCATGAACGAGGTATTTCCCTCTGGCAATGACTGTGGAATCATTACTGACCTGAAGTTCAGGATAAGGGATGTGATATATTTTATCCCATGAAAGTAGAACATAAGAGACGAAAACCCCGGTAACAGCTATCAGGAGTATCAAAATACCGAGGAGAATTTTCTTGAACATAGTTGGGCTGGATTTATAGTTTATGGATAACCATAATTTACACATTCTATTTTTTGTCTATTACCGACTTAGGACAAAAGCACTCTTTTTTTGTCCCAAAGCACCCAAAAACTTACCCACTAAAAGCTCCACAATATTAATTCAAAGAAAATCTAACTTAAAAATATGTGCATTACAAAACTTGATTCAAAACTGAATATCAACAACTTAAATTATTTTTGATGTCAGGAAAAAAACCTTTCCTAAAAATGTTGATCCAACAAGATCAAATTACCGTCAGGATCTTTGACCATCAGACTGCCAGGACCCGTACTGTTTTCATTGGCTTCTGACTCCAACTTGATCCCTTGCGATTTAAGCTGCTTCTGGATTGACCTGATATCGTCATAGGAATCTAGCTGTGCAGCATTTTCATCCCAACCGGGATTAAAGGTCAGGATATTGCCTTCAAACATCCCCTGAAATAAGCCTATCAAGGCATTCTCATTTTTCATGATCAGGTAATTTTGATCCATTCCACCACCGAATACTTTAAACCCAAGCTTCTCATAAAAAGCTTGGGAAGCCTGAAGGTCTTTGACGTTGAGGCTGACTGAAAATGCTCCTAGTTTCATGTTTTCTAGAGTTGGGTTTGTTTCCGAGGTTTTATAAGAAACCTGTACTGAGGGTTTTAAAAGAAAGCCAAAACAGAATGCAGTAACTATTCCTAAGATAAATAAGCTAGTCTTTTTCATAGCAAATGAGTTGATATTGAATAGATTAAAGATAATTGATTAAGGGAAAAAATTTGTCATCAAAAGGGGAATCAATCCCCTCGGTTTACCACATCAATGACCACATTCCCTGTTTTCTCCCCTGTTTCGACATATTTTGTGGCTTGGACGATCTCTGACATGGTAAAATGTCGGTCAATGACAGCCCGATATTTTCCTGACTCAATCAGTTGTTTGAAAAATAGAATATCCTCTTTGGAGTCTGTGGCAATCGGAAACTTTACCCTTTTCCCTCCTCCTATCGGTGTCAATAAAGTCAAAAAGACATTTTGAGCGAGGAATCCAAATTCTGTGGAAACATACACACCCTTTGGTTTGAGAAGTTTTTTGCATTTAAAAAAAGAACTTTTACCAACTGCATCAAAGATGAAATCATAGTCATTCCCATCCTGTGTAAAGTCGGTTTGCGTGTAATCGATGACCTTATCCGCGCCAAGCATGCGGATCAAATCCATGCTTTTGGTATTGCAAACAGCAGTTACATTTGCGCCGAAGTACTTGGCAAATTGGACTCCAGCTGTACCGATCGAACCTGAAGCTCCGTTGATCAGAATTTTTTGTGGTTTGGTATAATCAAGATCTTTCAGGTAAGCATTGGCAAGCATCAACCCGTCGCAGACTGCTGCAGCTTCCTCAAAGGAAAAATTGCTCGGTTTGACAGCAATCGATCCGGATTCTGCAATTGTCAGGTACTCTGCATGTGCCCCAAAATTTTTAGTACTTAATCCAAATACTTCATCTCCAACTTTGAGACTACTGACCTTTTTGCCAATGGACTCCACAGTTCCCGAAAATTCAGATCCCATAATCTTGATTTTCGGTGAAAACATCCCATTGAATAAGCGAATAATAAGGTAATCCGGCTTTCTAAATCCACAATCTGTTCTGTTGACGGTAGTTGCATGGACTTTTACAAGGAGCTCATCCTCTGCAGGGACAGGCTTTGGAACTTCCTTTAACTTAAGAATTTCCGGTGGTCCGTATTGGGTGTGAAAAATGGCGCGCATTGGAGTGGTTATTTATTTAATTGGTTAAAGGTTATTTGGTTAATGGTTATTTGGTTAATGGTTATTTGGTTAATGGTTATTTGGTTAATGGTTATTTGGTTAATGGTTGGTAGAGTACAAAAACTAGGTAATATTGAGGATGACATTACCTGATTTTTGACCAGTTTCTACGTAGGTATAAGCTTCAGAGATGTCAGGCAGAGCGTATTCCTTGTCAATCAGTGGATCGAATTTTCCTTCTTCCGTTATTCTCTTGATCATTTCCAAGCTTCCTTTGATATCATGCGGGAATGGGAATTTCACCTTTTTTCCACTTTTGACTAAGCCCAACAATGAAAGAATTGGATTCTGTGCTTTTGGACCTAATTCAGATGAAATGTAAATCCCATTTTCTTTGAGCAGCGGCTTACATTTTCCAAAAGTACTTTTGCCAACGGCATCAAATACATAATCAAAAGTCTCTTCCAACTTAGTAAAATCTTCTTTTTCGTAATCAATTACTAAATGAATTCCCTTTGAAGATATCCAATCCATGCAAGCTGAATTACTGGTTGCAGTAACTTCAAGTCCATAGTATACCAGTAATTGCACCATTGCAGAGCCAATTGATCCTGAGGCTCCGTTGACAAGGACTCTCTGACCCGCTTTCAGTTTTACTTTGTTGATAAAGTTAATGGCATAATGAACCCCTTCCGCACTAGCCGCTGCTTGTTGAAAACTTACATTTTTTGGCATGAGGCTGATAAAATTATTGCGCCACAGACCAAATACGTTGCCTGTGAATTCATTCCAAGATCGCTAAACCCAAAAACGCGATCCCCTTTTTTGAATGAAGCCACTGATTTACCTATTCTCTCTACAACCCCTGCGAAATCAGTTCCTAAAACGGGGTTTCTTGGTTTAGTCAAGCCGGTAAATAACCGCATGATGAAAAAATCAGCACGGAATCTAGCACAGTCTGTCCTGTTAACAGTAGTGGCAAAAACGTGGATCAGAACCTCATCGTCTTTTGGATCAGGTTTTTGTATTTCTTTTACCTGAATCACCTCCGGAGGTCCATATTGGTAATAAACAGCAGCTTTCATAGTATTGGTTATAAAAAATTCGAAGTCAAAGAAATGTTAACTCATGCAGTCACATCGAGTTGGCGACCTTCTTTTGCAGCTTTATTGTCCAAGGAAGTCCCAACGGCTATACCCATTGCCAAACCGATTGGCAAACCCAATCCTAATAAACCCAGGTTGCCCAGTGAAATACCAAATGCCACTCCAAGGGGAATACCAAAAGCTGCCATTCCCAAGGCAAGCCAAAGGTTACGGTAATGATTTTTTACGACAAGATTCAATTCCTTTTCTATAACTTTCAAGGTATTGGTTTGGGCTTTACTCAATGTCCTTAAATATTCCTTTTCTGACCCTGGGGAGGCATTAACCTTGCTGATTTCAGTGTTGATGGTTTCAATAACATTTGGTGGAATTGGCCTTGTTCTCAATTCATCAATGATTTTGCTAAAACATGTGATTTTTTTATTGAGCTTTTCTTTAGAAGAAAATTCAGGTCTTGATTTGATTTCGGATATTTCCATGTGGTTTATAGAGGTTTAAAAACTTTAATATAGGCCTTATCAGGAGAAAAATTCTCTTATAAGCTCTATATTTGATATGATTTTCAGCAAATACCTTGACAAAAGAATGAAAAAGGTCTTCATAATAATTGATGTATGATGGCTAAAAATCGAATTTTTTTATTGAAAATAGTTTTTCTGGATTTTTTAGGGTTTTATTTTCGAATTTGATTGATCCTTTTTATATATTTTCAAAAACGTTTTCAACTTTACTTACTTTAGATTGTTCATAAAAGAAAATCTATCTCTATGCAAAAATCAATACTAATCATCGGCATGGGTCAAGGATTGAGCCTAGCTGTCGCCGAAAAATTCGGAAAAGAAGGCTACCAGGTTGGAATGATCAGCCGAAGTCCTGATAAACTCGCGGGATTTCAGCTTCATCTTGATAAAATGGGAATTGTATCCGCTTATGAAAAAGCAGATCTTTCTGACACAGGGCAGATGCTCGAAGCGATCGGAAATCTGAAAATCAAACTTCCGGTCTTCGGAATCCTCCACTACAATGCTGTAGATGCGAGAATGACTCCATTGATGGAAGAAACAGCCGATACGTTGACAGCAGGATTTCGCATCAGTGTGGCTAATGTCCTTGAAGCAGTCAAAGCTGTAATGGATGACCTGACCGAAAGCCAAGGTTCCGTTTTGCTGACTGGAGGAGGATCAGCCAACTATCCCAATGCAGGAATTGCCTCAATATCACTTGGCAAAGCTGCTATCCAAAGCCTTGCCTATATGCTCAGCGAGTCCCTGAAAGACAAAAAAATCTATGTGGGAACTTTGACTGTGTCAGGATGGATCAATCCAGAAAGCAAAACCCACGCACCCGCGGTCCTTGCCGAAAAATTCTGGAAAATGAACAAGGACCGCAAAGTGATAGAAGTAACATATTGATTTTCAATTTTTAAACTCTGAATATTAAAAAAACACAAATTAAAAACATGTGAGACAGCTGTTTGTTTTAAGCTTAAAGATGAATTTTGTGCCACATATTTTTCCTATATCATGAATACAAAACTGTTAAAAGGGTTATTAATTATTGTTTTTATGGGAATCTTACCTGTATCCTGTATTGACCAGTGCGATGGACCCTGTGGCTGCAATCCTGTATTTGAGGTGGAGGATTTTTCAATAACCACATTTTCCGCAGAGACCTTATTTCGTGCTGACCGGAATTTTGAGGTCGATCCCAACAGGTTTTACTTTCACCAGACTCTATACAAAGCTTTTTGGGTTTCGGGTTTAAAACCTGTCTCAGAAATACAGCCTGCCAAGGGTTTTATATTTTCAAATGCGGCTTTGGCTTGTAGTCCACGGGAATCTTATTCTGTTGAGAGGCTCAAATCCATTCGTTTGATCAATAAAAGAAAAGTAAAAATCAATGAAACCCTCACTCTGGAAGAAGGGGGAGTAATCAATGAAAACTTCAGAATGACCCAAAATTTTCAGCAGGAATTTGAGTTAGCAAAATTCATCGACAATCAACATCGTTTCATCAAAAACGAAAGGTTATATCTTAAATTCATCGCTGTCCCCAACCAAAACATTGAATTGTTTTTTGACCTCGAAATCGAATTAGACAATGGATCTGTTTATATTTTTAACGAAAGCATGAAAGTCAACGGGGGGTGAAATCCCTTAATTCCTTTTAAAACCATTATTTCAAATGCTATTTATTTAAACAACTTTTTGAAATATGAGGATTCTTGATCAGGTCATGGATGTAATCATAATCTTTACTAATTTCCCAAAAGAAAATCGTTCTATTAGGATTTTCGCAAACCTCTAGTATCCGTTTATTTTATCCTATCCACTCAATACTTCCTTTTATGAAAAAGAAAATCATCTATTCCCTCCTATTGCTTTTGTTCTTGGGATTAGGCTTTGGGTTAAATTATGCTTGGAAATCATTTCCCCTGATCAGTTCCTACGGTTCCAAAATCATGTGCAGTTGCATTTTTCTTGTAGAGCGGAACGAAAAATCGGTGATGAGTCAGGAATTGAGGGCTTTCCCGATCAGCCTTGGAGATTTTGAAGTAGATCGGGATGGGAAAAAAGTGACAGGCAGCGTTTTTGGATTAGCGCAAAGAGTTGCTATCTACCGCGAAGGTCAGGGATGTACATTGTTGTCAGGTTTGGAAGAAGCAGAAGTCAGAAATCAGGAATACTTTGAAGTTCCAAAACCCAATTGGAGTCAGGACACCGTAAGTTGGCCAAACGGGGACAAGCTGAATGATTCTATTATGAACCTACCCAATTACAGGAAGATTCAGGATTTGATCAACTTTGAATTTGAGGATTCTATCAGAAAAAGCTATTTGACACATATGATTGTCGTTTTGCACAGAGGAAACTTGGTAGCTGAAGGCTACGGCAATGACCATGACATTGGGACGAAACATACAAGTTGGTCAATGGGAAAAAGTATCATTAGTACCCTTGTAGGGCTTCAAGTAGACAAAGAGATCCTAAACTTGGAACAAAACGCACTTCTACCAGAATGGTCGGATGAAAGAAAGGACATCAGCCTTAAAAATATGCTTCAAGCCACCAATGGTTTGGACTGGGTGGAGGATTATGGAGGTGTCTCCGATGCCACCAATATGCTTTTTCTCAAACCTGACGCTGCAGCGGTTGCTGCCTCTAAACCCCTCAAATATGAACCCGGAACACACTTTTACTACTCAAGCGGCACCACTAACATCATTTCAAAAATTTTGCGCAACAGACTTGGTGAGGAAGACTACCAAAGACTCCCTTATGAAAGTCTGTTTTATAAAATCGGGATGCACCATACCATCATGGAAAAAGATGCATCCGGGACTTTTGTCGGCTCATCATTTGTATTTGCACCTGCAAGGGATTTTGCAAGATTGGGATTATTGATGCTGAACAAAGGCTTATGGCAAGGTGAACAAATCCTTTCGGAAGAATGGGTGACATTTGCAACTGCTCCAGGCACAGTAGCTCCGAAAGGTGAATATGGGGCACAATGGTGGCTAAATGCCGGCAATCCAAACAACGCTGAGGATAAGCTATTCTCCAAACTCCCCAATGATGCTTTTTATGCGGGAGGATTTGAAGGACAGTGGATCTTAGTCATCCCATCCAAGGATTTGGTTATTGTGCGGCTTGGCTTTACCCCCAAAGGAGAATTCAGCATGAATGATTTTGCATCAAATGTCATCAATTTACTTCTTTGATCTCAAAACAAATAAGTCTGTCGAATCAATCTGAAAGCTATCTAAGCTCTCAGTGATAAAAATCTTGTCCCACAAAGCTCAATAGAAAATGATTGAATTGTAGGAGTTGTGGATTTATCTTACATTTCTTCCTAATAATTCTATGCTGCTGCGCTCTTAAATTGTCTGTAAATGAAATTCCGTCTACTAGCTTAATTCCATAACACTTTCCACACGCTGTTTGTAGATGTCGCTGACTTGATCCATGCTCTTCTTCAAGTAGGCTTGGGCTGCAGGAAGGTCAGTCCAGATTTCACGTAGTCTGTCTGTAATCTGACTTCCCTTAGTTTGCTCAATTTCAAAAACCCAATCGTCAAAATCAAGGTCATAATACATGTGTCCTTTGATCGTGTCCTCTGGTTGGCGGAGGTAAAAGAAAGGCGTTTCATTCACCGCTGCGATGATCGGGGAATGGCATTCAAAACTCAACACGGCAAGGGTTTTCCGATAAACTGAAGCTGCTTCATCAGGAAACCAATAACCTCTTTTTAATACAAAGGGCTTGATTTCAGCTGGCAGCGGATCGATCAGCAGTTCATCCATGATATCCACCTGATAGGTCATCTCTGGGCAGACCAAAACTTTGTTGCCCGTTTCCTTGACATAAGCGATCATGGCCTCCCGCAATTTTGCATGGTCCTCTTCTTTCTTGGCAGCATTGACAGTTTCTACTTCCTTGATTTTGGCCTCCGACCAACCATTGTTATTGGGATTGAATTGATGATAAGGCGTATACCTCAACCTCGGAATCACACAAATGAATTTCTTCTCTTCCAGACCTGCCTCTTTCAAAAACTGATCTCCTTTCTGATCATTTCTGATATCCATAAAAAAAGTCGCATCCGGAGCAAACTTGATGTGGTCACCCGTTATTCCTGCTTTTTTGAGATGCTCAATGGAAAGCGTCTCCCGTGTATAAATAAAGCTTGCTTTCTTCAAAATACTTTGGTGATCCTCACTTGGATTCTGAAGTGTTGTACCAAAAACCCCAAAAGGCTTGTCGGTATGCTTCATCCAAAACGCCAAATTATCAGCCGCTACCAATAAGGGCCCTGATCCATGAACCATCACATCAGCATTTTTCAGAGCTTCCATGACCTCAGGATTTTCCACATTTTTGTCCTTGTCGACATTGCCGTAAATGATATCTACGTTCGGAAAATTCTTTTTGAGAAGCTTGCCGACCTGTTCTCCTTTGCTTCTTTTCCAAAGAATGATTTTGGTATCAGGCATAAAGGTTTGGAAAACATTCAGCAAACCCGGGGTGTGGGCAATATCCCCGATATTCACATCCTGCCATCCCGAAACCAATAAGATGGTCTTAGATGCTTTTGGTGTCGCTGAAAAGCCGAAATAAGGTTCAAACAACGTGGTAAAAAAAATCAGTCCAGCATTTTTAATTAATCTTCTTCTAGTCAGATTTTCCATGAGGCATAGGTATTAATGGATAAGTTAGGCAGACTTCACATCCTTTTCCCAACCTGTTTCTTTCAAGGCAGGATCATTTTCCTTTTTCAAAAAATCTGCTGAAGAAAGTGAATCCGCTTCCCAAGTGAGGATCGCTTCATCCGGAACGATATCCACTGGGATTTTCCAAGAAGTGGAAGTCTCGTTATAGGCTAGGTTAGATTGGGAATTATAACAGGAAATGATGGACCACCTAGGATAATCAGAAAGGTTAGCCTCTGAGCGATGCAACAAATTGCTGTGAAAAAATAAGGCGTCACCGGGCTGGATTTCGCAAAAAACCAATTCCATGGTTTTGAGGGAATTCTCCACCATCACCATGTCAGCACCGACTTGCTCCCCGGAAAATCCATGGTTGACACGTCCTAATTTGTGCGAACCTTTAATGACCTGCAGGCAACCGTTTTCCTTATTAGCTTCTGTCAAGGCCACCATGACGCTCATCAATTGGTCAGGAAACAAGAACTGGTTTTTGTACCAATAGCCATAATCCTGATGCCACTCCCAAGCACCTCCGACTTTCGGCTCTTTTTGCATCAACTTGGAATGGAAATGACAAACTGGGGCGTCGCTATCCAGCAATTGAGCAACAGCATTTACCATTTTTTGGCTTCTGGTCAGGTATCCAAAAACATCATTTCCTGGTTTGAACCACAGTGAAAGTTTGGTTTTCTTGCCCGAAAGGTCATTGAGGTCGAGCGCATTTTTTCTCATGGCATCGTCCTCGATAGCGGTTTGGTACATTTTGTCCACCTCGTTTTTGGAGCAAAATCCCTTGATCAGGATATAGCCATCACGTTTGTAGTCAGATACTTGTTTGGGGGTTAATTCGGGATTGGTCATGGAGAAGTAATTTTATTATTAAAATTACCAATCATAAACCATAGGATCTACATTGTTTTCAAATTAAAATGGCACTTTTTTTCGACACATGTTAGTAAAGTAGAAATCTGCTTTTGATGCGGATTCAACAACCTTTTGAATTCAAATGGCAATTCAAATACAAATATCAGATCAATCCCTTGGTGTATCATTGACAGTTTCATAAGAGATTACAAAAAAATCAACCTCAATTATGCTTAAGGGTCAATAATTACCTGGCCGATTTGTCCTGTAGAAATACCGCAGGTATTGATTAGAGAGATCTGGTAGGTACAACCTGCAGTCATATTTGCAAGCGGAATTCCAACCGTCAACTCGGTTCCTGCTACATTCGATACGGGTCCAATTGTTGTCATGGGACATCCTGCACTATTGGTACTGATAAATCTAGCTTCTTTGTACCAATTCAGTCCTTTTCCCTTGATTTTGATTTCGGGATTGCCTCCAGCGCCTTTCGATGCTCTCTGTGCCGCAAACGACTCTATACTTTCCTCAGGGAATGTTCGGACAGGATAAGAAAATATCTCTGATTTGATAGTTGTCCCTTCAATGAATGCCACAAAATCCATCATCGTCGAAAATCTACCGGGACGGATCGGATCGGGCGTGCAAATACCCGTAGAAAATTCTATTGGTATAATAAATTTGTAACCGCTAGCACAATTGGTGGGACCGGTACTTTCAATCTTTGTAAGAGGAATTACAGCACCATTGACAAGCAGTTTTACTTTGTTATCAATACCTGAGCTTGAACCATATACACCGATACCAGGAATGCTGATTTGATTCTCAAGTTCCTTCCCGGGAATTATTCCTGAACCTTGGAATCCTGAATTGGTGTAGCAAATGCTTGAAATATAAGGTATTCCAAGGAGTTTGATCTTCTTGGAAACTACCGTTTTTCCATTTGCAGATATACTTATACTAGGATCGACCACGCCACAAGCTCTTTTTCCTCCATTCTGAGCTGCGGTTTTATATGGAATTTTTATAGTAAGAGAGGTCGGAGTTGCCTTCAGGACAGTTGCTTTCCTCCATCCGGTGGAATCATTCCTATTATCAGAAGGACAGCTACTCAATGAAGCTGTTTCATTTTTGAGCCAAACAAAATTATCCTCAAGCTTACTGCTAAACCCCATGCCGGTAATAGTAACTTCTTCTCCCCAAAAAACAATCTCAGGGGAGGTTTCCGTGATTTCCAGTTTGGTCATAACAGGAATATTGGGATTGGTAACGTTGTTTGGATCTTCCTCTTCCGAGCAGCCAAAAGAACCCAAGATTAGGAGCAAAAGCAGAGACTTAATTAAATCTTCTATGCAGAACAGAAATCTAACATTTTTCATAACTGATAAAATTAAATGATGGGGAATTTTAAAAAACCTTCATATCCTGTACAGATTTAATTGCGTCTGAACTGGTTTAAGTAAAATTATCGAAATGAATCAATACTTGCAATACCCTAATAGGGTGATATAAAATAGGTTGGTAAAAAACATCAAAATCAGAAGATTCTTTCTGGAAAAGTTTTTTTGCCTCACGAAGAAACAGAAGGAAGGAATCCATTTTGCCCTGATGCATGTAGGCCCAACCCATAGCATTGTAGGAATTTGCCATTCCCCTGGTGAATCCCTTGTTTTCGGATTGCTTCAAGACTTTTTTGGCAATATGGTAGGCCGAATCTGAATTGACCGATGCAAGGTCAAAGGCCGAAGAGGCTCCGCTGATCAAAACCGAATCTTGTTCCTGGGAAAAAGAAACTCTAGCAAGACACACAAAATAAATAATCAGTATTAGGGCTTTATGTATCACATGCTTCGGTAGAGACAATACTAAAAATAGGAATAATTCGTATTTGAATCCAAAGATTCTTTTAAATATCCTTTTGTCTCCAACACTTCTTAAACATCAAGGCTAACCTTACAAGGAGAAAAGATGGGGATTGTGGAAATTACCAAGTTAATATCCAACCCAAAATCACCTGAAAGACCCTGATTCCCTACTGACAAACTGCCTAAAAGTAGTTGGTTTTTTGGCTAGTATATTTTCGATAGCTTCAGAATTTTTAGAGGGCCTTTGAAATCTCGGGAAGAAATGTAGCATGACCATCACCAAAATAAATACAGCAGGTGTGCCTTCTCTCCTTTTTCTGATATAGAATGAAACGAGATTTGGAGACCGAAATGTAATTTTCTTTCCCAAAACTTCAGTCAATTGACCTGCCATTTCTCCAAAAGTGAGCAATTCCTGATTGGTAAGGTCGTAAGCTTGGTTGATATGCATCTCAGGCTTGCTCAATATCCTCGCTCCTACTTCGCCTACATCGATAAGATCAACAATAGTAAATTTAGCTTTTCCTGCAGGTAGATAGATCTCATTCTTCTCAACCAAATCCTTTTTCAGCGTTGTCAAAAAATTCTGCATGAAGTAGGCCGGGCGGAGAAATGTAAAAGGGATGCCACTTTTCAGAATGATTTGTTCGATTTTGTAATGGGGAATGGCTTTGTTTTTATCTGCCCCCTGAACAGACAGGAATACTATATGCTCAATTTTGGCAGTCTTGGCTGCATCCACCAATGGTTGGAAGAATTTCTTGGCATCAGAAATCTGAGGCGGTCTCAATAAAAACAAAATAGAAATACCGTACAATGCTTGGCCAAAACCATCCTGCCTTTCAAAGTCAAAAGGGATTACTTTGATATCCATTCCTTTGAATCGGGCCTTTTCTTTTTCCACATCCCGGACCCCAGCCACAATTTCCAGATCATGGTCTATTCTCAAAAGTGACTTGATGGTTTCAAATCCAACGTTTCCGGTGGCACCGGTGACCAAAACTTGCTTTTTCATACTGTTGCTATTCGGGCTGATTAAAAAAATAAAATCAGATTGTATGTCCTCAAGATACGCTATTCAATTATCTGATTTATAGGAAACAAAGTCGTTCTTTTGAAATCGATGTAAAACGCAAATTTTTAAGCCCAGGGTTGTAGAATTTTGGGCTACAGGCAAAAAAGCATAAAACAACCATATAGCTTATTTATCCTTTTTTCGTCTGTCAGAATAAGTGGTATCGAGGTAAGTATAAATTTTTTCAAAGGTTTCCCTATTGAATCGGGTGTTCACATGGTGCCACTTACCACTTTCAAGCTCGATATTAATGGAATAAACTTGACCTATCCAAAGGAACCTGGCTTCCTGCAAGTTCCAGCTTTTAAGCTCTTGGTTGAGATAAATTTCCTTTTTCCGCATCGGATAATGCAATTCGATGCTGTCACCCAACAGCCTGATGTCCGAACTTCTTCGAGTAAAGTATACCAAAGGAAAAAATAATAAAGCAATCAGAAAACCTACAATACCGATACCTATAAAAAATTCCATATTATTTTTGTTTTGATGCGGCCTATAGAATCAAAGCCGTTCGCAAAGGTTGTCATACTATAGTTAAGTTCCCTTACAGGGATTACTGAAATTTTTATAAAAAAAGAATGTTCAAAACCTAAATTAGGGATCGATTCCCTTATGTCGTTTGATTTTATTTCCCTGTTTAAGCAGGTGGTTTTGTGGTTTGCAAAAGGTTTGTTATTTCACAATCTTGTCGACGTATGTTATACCACTTCAAGGAATTCGACCCTTGCCCGGCAGGCCTTCATGGTGGGCCTGGAAAGATTTTTTCCTGCTGCACTCATACTTCATTTCTTTTTGTTTTGGCATTTTTGAAATTGGAATGAAGCAAATTTAGGTTTTCAAGGTTATTTCCACTTATTGGTGATGTGGCTGCGCAAAACTTCTATCATGGACTAGATCTGATTATTTCGAAGTATATATAGGTTTATAACTTACTTTTGCCATGTTTTCAAATAATGTCATTTCAATTCAAAATCCACTTTTTTCCGTTCAGATTTCTGTTTGCAAAACTTCACAATTTAAAAGTGAATTTTATTACTTTTATCCTAATGAACAAAAACCATTTTCCATTTGATATCAACTGTGACTTAGGGGAAGGACTGGCAAATGACGGGATGCTGATGCCATTTATTGACAGCTGCAACATTGCCTGCGGGGGCCACACAGGAGATGAAAGAAGCATCATTGAAGCGATCAGGTCAGCAAAGAAATACGGCGTGAAAGTCGGTGCCCATCCCTCCTATCCTGACCGGGAAAATTTTGGCAGAAAATACATGGCCTTGGATCCCAAGCTACTCAGCACCATCATTTTGAAACAACTCCAATTTTTTGAAAGGATCTGCCAAGCGGAAGAAATTGAAATGAACCACATCAAACCCCATGGCGCTTTGTATAATCATGCAGCAAAAGACGAAGTCACATCTTTTGTGATTATCAATTTGTTGGCAGAAAATTTTCCTGATGCCTGTCTGTATTGTCCTCCAAATTCTGTTACGGCTACAATCGCTAACGAATCAGGAATCAAAATCAAAAGGGAAGTTTTTGCAGACAGAAGCTACAATGACGACCTGACCTTGGTAGACAGAAGTAAACCAAAAGCATTGCTTACTGACCCTCAGGAAGTGATAGAACATGTTGGATGGATGGTCCATGAAAAAAAAATCAAAACCATTACTGGGAGCTTGGTACCCATTGAAGCAGAAACCTTATGCGTTCATGGAGACAATCCATCGGCATTGGAGATTTTGAAGGGCATTAGGACAAATTTTGGCTAATAAATTATGGACATCAGGATTTTTAGGATTCACAGCAAATTGATAGAACTCGTCTGGCCTCAAGTAATTTCCATTGATATTCTCCAAGAACAACAGCAGGTAAAACAGTTTTTTGAGAAAGAGTACGCAGATGGTATCAGAGAAATCAGAGTGGGATTCAACACTTTATCCCTAAAACTGAGGATAGAAATCACCGAGGAGGATTGTAGAGATATTCTGGAGGAGATCCATCAATTACCAACGCTAATAAGTGATTTTGCTTCCAAAACTTGGAAAATCCCAGTCTGCTATTGCACAGAGTATGGTAAAGATTTAGAAAAACTAGTTCAGATCCACAAAATCAGCTTGGAAGAAATCATTAGGCTCCATTCAGAAGCTACTTACACACTTCATTTCTACGGATTTTTACCGGGATTTATGTATTTGGGAGGCTTACCTGAAAAACTTCATACACCACGAAAGAATTCTCCAGAACGGGCAATGCCAGGTGGAACCGTGGCCATTGGAGGAAAACAAACCGGAATCTACCCTGCCGAAAGCCCCGGAGGTTGGCATGCCATTGGAAATTGCCCTATCAGGCTCTTCGATATTTCAAAAGAAGTTCCGGTAATCCCGGCCATAGGAGACAAGATCAATTTTGAACCTATCTCCAAGGAAGTTTTTGAAGAAATCAAACAATTCTCCCATCAAGGACTCTATACTTGGCATCATGATTAAGACACCCGCCTATATCCATTTTGTCCAGCCTGGGTTAATGACCACGGTTCAAGACCTTGGGAGGTTTGGAATGGCGGGGTACGGCGTGCCCTATTCGGGCGTCATGGATAGATTTTCGATGACGCAGGCAAATTTTTTGCTTCAAAACCAATTTTATGATTCGGTTTTGGAAATGGGTGGTCCAGGTGCCAAGATGGTTTTTGAGTTGGCCACGCGGGTAGTTTTTGCAGGGGCTGATGCGGACATTTATCATAATGACAAACAGGTAAAAGCAGGCAAAATTTTAGACATCATCGAAGACGATGTGGTTCATATCAGAAAATTCAGAAAAGGCCAATGGCTATATATGGGAATTCAGGGAGGTTTTGAAACCGAAATCGTAGCAGAAAGCAGAAGTTGGTATCCGGGAATTACGCCACAATTTAGAATTGAAAAAAGTGATTCCATCTGCTACCTCTCTGAGGAGCGATTCTACCCTGCTTTGGGTTCACATGCCAAAATGAACCTCAACTGGTTCAAACATGGCGAAATCAAAGTTTTCAAAGGACCTGAATGGGAACAATTACCCAAGCTTTTACAAAACAGAATCATGAAGAAGTCCTTTACCATTTCCACTTTGGTCAATAGGATGGCATATCAACTTGTAGAAACGATAGAAAATGAAGTCGAACCTATCTTGACTGCGGCTGTTTATCCCGGTACAGTTCAGTTGACTCCAAACGGCAACCTCATTATCCTGATGCGGGATGCGCAGGTGACCGGTGGGTATCCTAGGATCCTGCATGTGGAAAATAATTCCCTCAATATCCTCTCACAAAAAAGGCCAGGTGATAAAATTAATTTTAGTATCTAGAAAAAACTTCCATGCTATATTTTCAATGTATATATTAAAGTTTTTAAACCAATAACCAATCAACCATGAACGCACAGCTTGAAAAGCGGATTTTAAGTCAGGGTATGTCCCTTGAAAATGCAAAAGACCAGCTCAATAACTTCAAAGAAGGATTCCCATTTTTACCCATTGAAAGGGCAGCTACCATCGGTGATGGGATCAAATTATTGACCGATGCAGAATTAGACGATTTTCAGAAAACCTATCCTGAAAAAGCCAAACAGAAGGAATTGGTCAAATTTGTCCCTGCCAGCGGCGCGGCGACGAGGATGTTCAAAGACCTTTTTTCTTTTGTGGAGGGCGATGGCGACCTTGCCAAAAGTAAGTTTGTAGACAAATTCATCAGTCACATAGAAAAGTTTGCCTTCTATGAAGACTTGGATGAAACCCTCAAAAAAGAAGGCTCAAGCATCCGTGAGGCGCTGACAAATAAAGAATACAAAAAAATCATTTCAGCACTACTCAATGACTCGGGTTTAGGTTATGGAAATCTCCCCAAAGGTTTATTGAAATTCCACAAATATGCCGACCACAATAGAACCCCTGCCTACGAACACCTGATCGAAGGTTGGATGTACAGTCTTGGGAAAGACAATACCATCAGGCTTCATTTTACGGTTTCTCCGGACCACGAACCAAAATTCAAAGCACTGATCTCCGAAGTTCAGCCAAAGTTGGAAAAGGAATATGGCGTCCAATTCGATATTACTTATTCGCAGCAGAAAAAATCCACCGATACGATTGCGGTAACGATGGACAACGAGCCCTTTGTCGAGGAAGATGGCAGCGTATTGTTTAGACCGGCTGGACACGGTGCTTTGCTTGAAAACCTAAATGACATCGATGGTGATGTAATTTTTATCAAAAATATTGACAATGAAGTTCCAGACAGGTTGAAGCAAACTACCAAGGAATATAAGATTGCGATTGGTGGACTGTTGCTCGAGATTCAGGAAGAAGTCTTCGAAGCCTTGAAAAAACTGGATCAGAATATGGATAATGCAGCCGTTTCCTTTGCCGAGAAAGTCGTGACCGACTCTTTGGGTGGAATCTTGCCGGATTCATATCAAGGAAAAAGTATAGCCGAAAAAGGCAAATATCTCCACCACAAACTTAACAGACCATTACGCGTTTGCGGGATGGTCAAGAATACCGGGGAACCCGGAGGTGGACCTTTTTGGGTGAAAGAGGATGACGGTTCGCTTTCACTTCAGATCGCTGAAACTGCACAGATTGACCTCACCAATGCAAAGCACAAAGAGATATTCTCTGCCTCTACGCACTTCAATCCTGTAGATTTGGTTTGTGCCACGAAGGATTACAAGGGTAAGAAATTTGACTTGTTGAAATTCAGAGACATGCGGACAGGTTTCATCACCGAAAAGTCAAAAAGCGGCCGTGACCTGAAGGCATTGGAATTACCCGGATTGTGGAATGGCGCCATGGCAGGATGGAATACCGTATTCGTGGAAGTTCCTCTGATTACCTTCAATCCTGTGAAGACTGTCAATGATTTATTGAGGGATGAGCATCAGTGAGAAAAAAGATGTGAGATTTGAGATTTGAGATTGGCAAAGCCGGTCTCAAATCTTTAAAATCAAAGGAACCAATTCAACGACCTCCGTAAAGGTTGGAATAAAGATATGGGATAGTAACAAAGCAACCTATTATCTGCAAAAGCACTTCCCAACTAAGGCTGAAAAAGTCTCGTATCTCTCGTCTCATTTCTCAGATCTCCCTAAAAAAATTTAGCTTTTCCCAGCTGCTCTTCTAAATACATTTTTAGCTCCTCCCCTTCTACCACCTTAATTTCTCCGGGTAAGCCTAGGATAAAACGAGCCAATCCCGGTAACTGAGGCACTTTTCCATCAAAATAATATTGGTTTCGGTTTTTGGTAAAAGTAAAGGGCTTGGCATCCGGATATTCTTCAATCATCAGTTGATAGGCTTTTTTGGTAAGTTTGAGGTGAACAGTAAACTGACTTTTGCCGGAAAATCCAAACAAACCCTGCTCCAATGGCTGATGCAAGGATTGGTATCTAAATACTTTGGAAGTCAACAAAACTTCTCCTATCCGCTCAATTTTAAACATTTTCATCTCTTTTGATTCCACTTCTAAAGCATAGATGGAGTCGAAATTCTTATTAAAAGCCACCGGTTCTACCAACCTGTCTGTCACGGAATCCGAACTCATCGAATAGTAATCCCTCAGGATAACCTGGTTTTGGTCCTTGATCGCATGTGAAATCAGGTCTACAAAAATTCCCAAGTTGGCATTGAAAAGCTGGTTGACACTTTGTCTAAAATCTGATCGGATATTGATTTTTTGAAGAATAGAATCCTTCAGCAGGTTTTTTTGGCTGCTTTTGTTAATCAGTTCATTCATAAACCCAATCTCTTCCTCATTGAAAGTACCAAAAACATGCTCAATGGGAATCTCCACGCGGTCCACAATCCTGAATTTGGAATGCTGCTTTTCGATCTCAAAACCCAAAGCCTCCAATAATTTGAAATATCGGTAAACTGTCCGGGAGTCAGTATCAAGGGATTCGGCCAATCTGTGGACGTTTTTTCCGATATTTCCCCTTAGGAGGTTTATGAGTTTAAAAACACGGAGAATCTTTTGTTGTTCTATAGTATTCGCTTGGGCCATGGGATTGAATTTATAGCCAAAAGATACTACTTTTAAGAAATAAGAAATTATTGATTGACACATAATGTCCCAAAAACAACCCCAACACCTGTATTACTTAATAGGAAGTAGCTAAAGGTATTGGTAGAGGGGGCATTTTGGATTTGGATTGTGTTTTCAATTTCTGGAATGGTTATTGGAATAAGGTCCGAAGAATAAATTATTTTTGAATTCACAATGGCTGCACTTTGTCTAATTATCGATTTTTGGCTTATGAGCTCAACCTTAGAGTTTTATAATCCCATATACATAAATCCTAGACATCTGATAATTTTGGTTGGGCCACTTTCAGTTTTGGTGGCTATGGGGGCAAAAGGATGGTTGAAAGAACCCGATTGGAAAATAAGAATTTCTGTTTTGATTGCATTGGGGGTTTTTGTGGCTTTTTTGCTCAATGATTTGAAAATGGGTGCTTACCTCACAGGCATGGGCATGTTTTATGTTTTTGCTTCCGAAAATAAATTTTTCAAACCTGTTTTTGTCCTTTTGATGATCATACCTGTCGTGGCAAGCTTCTACTTTCAAGTTCAGACCAAAAATTACTCCCACTTCAAAAACAATTTCAACCAATATGTATTAGCCACTGATAGTCAGATTCCTATCATTACAAATAACTTTGTTTACTTCAGTAAAGAAGTTTTGTTGGGAGATTTACCTTATCAACCCGAAAATCTTTGTCAGGTATCCGATTGGAACAAAGTCATGGGCCAAAGCCCAGGTGAGTTTAAAGTTTTTATCTACAAATATTACAGACATGCCTATCCTGCAGAGCAAGAATTTATTACCTCCCTTGAATCATGGATTAGCTCTTCTACCTTCCAAATTGTGGATGAATTTGAAGATGAATGGATCCAAACCAGAACATTTAGAAAAAAAACCGTCGAAGGTTTATTGCATTCTTTTCTTTCTCCCGGTAGCGAATATCCTGTTGACATTGAAGCCGATACGGAATTCATCGCCGAGAGTGCCATTGCCGCCTGCCAATAAATACTGCTCATTGAGGAATTGGGATGTCACGAAATACATTTGAAAAACGTGACCTCCGGCTTCTAGATCAATTCCAAAACCTACATTATTTCTCAGGTCGTTATTAAGGTTTGGAATCCACTGAAGTGTCAGCGAAGACTTTCCTGTAACTTTATACTTTCCACTAAATCCTAAGGCAAGATACAGGTTTTGATCCCCTTCAATAAAAAAGATCGGATTGGGATCGACAAAGTAGGCCAACATGGGAGAAATTTGAACACTCAATTTTTCATTGAATTTCCTTGCAGCCATCACTTGGAATGCATAAGATGTCCTTTCTATAAAGTCGGGCGCATCGTTTTGCAAAAACTCATAATTGGAGGTATTGACAGCTGCACCTCCCATAAGAGAAAGGGAAAATGGCATTTGATTGTCTTGAGTTTGTTTCAACAAATGATACCTTCCATAAATATTATAGACCTTGTCAAGGCCTTGCCTAGCTGCACCGAGGGAAAATTTATCGCTTAAAGCATACTCGAAACTAAACTGGATATTGGCTCCATTATCCAAGCCCCACAATTCCTGAATCCCTCCATCCAAAGTTCCAAAAGTATGCATGATAGCAAAATGCAGAGCCTTTTTGTCCAAGGGCTCTACTGTCAGCAAATTGATATGCCTCGGAGCATGAAAAATCAAATCAACATCTTGTTTTTCTGAAGCCAATTTTCTTTCCAATTGACCGAAAACGGGGAATGTAAACACAAACCCCGCTAGCAGGAATAAATATCTTAAATTCATAAATGATTGGGTTAGGATTATTTCTTTTTCAAAATGGCTTCTATGGTTACAACCTGTTCTTCCGAAAGCTCATAAAATACCACTGTTGGAATGTCGATGTTATAGTCTGAAAGCATAACCTTAAATTTTGCTTCTAGCTTCATTTCATTCTCTGAAACCATAGTTAGCTTTCCCGGAACTGATATTTCCCGTTCTACTCCATGGATTTTGAACTTTCCCTTGGCCGTAACATTCTGACTTTGACCTTTGGTCAGATTGGGTAAGGCATCTATCTTTCCGGTAAATTCCGCAAAGGGAAATTTCTTCGTTTCCAGATAATTTTCCCTCATGTGTTTGTCCCTTAATCCAATACCGGTTTTAATGGTATTCAGATCAATAAAAAAATCAAACATATTTTTATCCAAATCCACTAATCCATTCAGAGTATTTGAGACTCCTGTGAATTCATTCAAAGAGGCTTTTGAAAGAAATTCCACTGTACCGGATTCTGTTTTAAATGCTTGGGCAAAGGTTTCTACCGGGAGCATCAAAAAATTCATGGTTAATGCCAATATCAATAACCGTTTCATCAGGTAAGATTTACTGTAAGTGTCCTATTGTTTAAGCTCGTAGCGTAAGACCTCAATGGCTGTATGGCAGGTCCATTAAGTACTACACCTTCGGTATTGAATCTCGAACCATGACAGGTACAAGTAAAAATATTGCTTCCAAAGGTCCAGTTTCTGTCACACTGCGAATGGGTGCAAACTGAGGTCAAAGCGCTGAAAGCGTTGTTTCCAAGATTGACAATCAAGACTTTTGCCTCAATCACCAAAGCCCAACCTCCTGCTGTTGCTAAGGCAGTCGCAAGATCAAGGTTGACTGTTACCGTACTGCTTGTTACAGTAATTCCGTTGCCTGTTGCAGGAGGGTTGGTTGGTCCCGGAGCAGGATCATCGGAAGAGCAACTTGTAAAAAAAGCTACCCCAAATAGGGACATAGCGGCCAAAGCACCTGACTTTTTGATAAAATCTCTCCTTGCGGTAGACAATTCACCTGTTTTGATTTCTGTCAATGTTTTCATAATCAGATATAGGGGCTTATAATGGATTTTGGATTGTGATAAAACTTAGAACAAAACACCAAAATGCTCCAGTTGTTTTTGAAAAAAAAAATTATGAAAGTTCGGGTATATGGACTTTAAAAAATTGCGGCTTTGGGCGATCGGGGAAGATTCAAAAAATCTATTTTTCAAAAGCTTATCAAATATGATCAATTGGAAAAAAGAGAGGTCAAAAAAATTCAAGGAAAATTAAAAATACTTTCTGTTTAAAATTTCACTTAAAATGATCGCATCTTTGACTGATTCTGGGTTTCTCAGCAAGGTTTTGTATTTGTTTTCTTCATCAATGCCATCCAAAGATTCTACTGCGATAGAAGACTTGATTCCTTCATAATGACCATGGATTCTTTCCTGATCCGCTAGTTTGACTCTCTCAGGAATTCTCTTATCTTCAATTACCCCTTCAAAATTCTCATACCGCTTGACTTTTTTGACTTCCTGAAGGTTCCTTTGTTGTGGTTGCTCAAAAGTTCTGACCTGCGTTACAGGCCTAGGTTTTTTTTGCTCAAAGGTTCTCGTTTCATTCCTTCCGGGGAATTGCTCGGTAGATTTCCCTTGACCACTATCCACAAGGTCCTTTTCCCTTTGTCCCTGCCCTTGGCGAATTTCTTTCAACAGGTCTTCAAAGGAAGCGGGTTTTCTCCTCTCCTCTTGACCTTCAGGCAAATCAGGTTGATCCATTTCTTCAGGGTTCCTTTTTTTCCTTGTCGCTGTATAGATAAAATAAGCGATGATGGCGATGATATATACAATATTTCCTAAATCCACGGCTGTTGAAATTTGATGTCACTAATATAGGAATTTAATTGTTGTCTGCTGTGCGTAATGTTGGGTTGTCCAGTTTCAAGAATCTGTTTTTAATCAGTTGGAATGGTTCAAGTTGTTATAAATGTTGTCTGCTTCGCGTTGTTGAGTTATCAGGTTATCGGGTTATTGGTCTCGGTTTCTTATTAGTTGTAATTGTTTTTATGGTTCTAGTTGTTGTAATTGTTGTCTGCTGCGCGTTGTCAGGTTATCGAGTTGACAAGTAACAGCATCGCGTTTCTTACCACCAGACCATTGAAAACTGTGACTCATACTTCGTACTTATTTCTTCCTACTTCACCA
>NZ_JAMFLG010000070.1 GCF_023502205.1 Aquiflexum sp. TKW24L
GATTGGAAAATTACAAAATTATTAACCAAATTGAATTATCAACAAACCCTTGTATCTGGATCGCACCAAAAAAATGAAATTAACCCTCATAGCAAACGAAGACCAATACCAAACTTATTTGGAAAGGATTGACTATTTATTTGACTCCCAAAAAGGAACACCGGAAGGATATGAACTTGAGCTTCTTTTGGCTTTGGTCAAACTTTATGAAATCGAAAATTTCATCATTCCTAAAACAGATCCTATTACCGCAATAAAAATCAGGATGGAAGATCTGGGATTAAAAAACAAAGACCTTATACCAATCCTTGGCGATAAAGGAAATGTATCAAAAATTCTTCAAGGAAAGAGATCATTGAATGTGGAAATGATCAGAAAACTAAGCAAATTTTTAAGCTTACCGGTCCAGATTTTGGTTGGAGAAGAAGAAGTCACGCCAGCCTAATTCTATTTAAACCGCACCACTTTTCCATGGGCTTTGGACGTCATCTCTTGTGGGATGGCAGCGGAGATTTCATGGTATAGCAATTCTACCAACTTCTTTTTCAAAAAACTCCTTGTCAACACAATGCTTACTTCTCTCACCGGAGTCTCGTCACTGAACGACCTCAGCCTCGAATTTTCCTCGTCGTTTAGGGAAGCGGTCGCCAACTCGGGCAATAGTGTGATTCCGGTATATTGGTTGACCATGTTTTTCAATCCTTCGAGGGAACCACTTTCATAATGGAAATTCATCCTCTGAAATTTTGTCTGACTGCATAAGTTCAGCACCTGATCTCTGAAACAATGACCCTGCTGCAGCATCCACATGTCATCGGTTTCCAGGTCCTTGACCAAAAGCTTTTCTTTGGACAGCAAAGGATGTCCCTTTGACAGGTAGGCAAAAAACTTTTCATAAAACATGGGTTTTTCTACAATGCCACTTTCATCCAAAGGCGTAGCTACGATCCCGAGATCGAGTTCGTCATTTTTCAGCTTTTTGATAATATCTTCCGTCACCGTTTCCTCCACCTGCAACTTGACATGGGGGAATTTTTCGAGAAATGACCGTATAAATCGGTGCAGAAGATAAGGTGCCAAAGTGGGAATTATCCCCAATTTGATCACGCCACTGATATCGCCTTTGAGTTGAGATACAAGTTCAAAAATTCCCTTACTTTCAGACACTACACGCTTGGCCTGTTCGATAATCTGGGTTCCGATTTCAGTAGGTATCACCGGCATTTTGGACCGGTCAAACAAGATCACTTCCAATTCCTTCTCTAATTTGCTTACCTGCGCACTCAGCGTTGGTTGGGTCACAAAGCAGGATTCTGCAGCATGCCCAAAATGCCTGTGCTTGTCCACTGCGATGATATATTCAAGTTGTTGGATAGTCATAAGCGCTGTGATATTGAGGTAATTATTGAATCCAAAAGAGGGTTTTCTTGTTCGATGCAAATATAAAATTCTTTTTCTTTTTATTTAGATTTGATTTAAATAATGATTATTTTTGGCCCAATAATTCAAAAAAACATGTTAAAAAACATCATCAAATCGACTTTAATAGCCTCGGTTGGGGCAATTTTATTCTCCTGTGGTGGTACTACAGAACAAAAAGAAGAAGTAGTCAATGTCTACACCCACAGACATTATGAAGCAGACCAACAACTTTTTGACAAATTTACCGAGCAGACCGGCATCAAAGTAAATGTTGTCTCTGCCTCCGCTGATGAGCTTATCCAAAAACTAGAATTGGAAGGTGCTAATTCCCCTGCAGACGTATTGATCACCGTAGATGCAGGACGTCTTCACAGGGCTGAAAGCAAAGGCTTGTTTCAAGCTGTCAGTTCTGAAACTTTGAATACAAACATTCCGGCAAAATTCAGAGACCCTGAAGGATTTTGGTTTGGACTGACCTACAGGGCGAGAATATTTGCTTACAGCACCGAAAGGGTAAAACCAGAAGAATTGAGCACCTATGAAGCACTGACTGAACCTCAATGGAAAGGAAGAGTTTTAACCCGATCTTCAGAAAATATATACAACCAATCCTTGATGGCTTCTGTGATAGCGCAGCATGGCAAAGAAGGTGCTGAACAATGGGCTGCGGGTCTATTGACCAACATGGCTAGAGAACCAAAAGGAAGTGACCGTGATCAAGTGAAGGCTGTTGCGGCAGGTGAAGGTGATGTGGCCATTGTGAATACCTACTATATAGGCATTATGCTCAATGACGAAAATGAAGAAGAGAGAAAAGCAGCTGAAAAAATTGCTATCTTTTTCCCTAACCAAAATGACCGTGGCACACATATCAATATCTCCGGTGCCGGCGTAACCAAGCATGCACCCAATAAAGACAATGCCATCAAGTTGATCGAATTTCTCTCTGCCGCAGAAGCACAGGGCATGTTGGCCAACATCAATTTTGAATATCCTGTCAACCCAAATGTTGAATTGTCTGACTTGCTTAAAAAGTGGGGAACATTCAAAGCAGATGAGGTAAATCTTTCTGTATTGGGTGACAACAACAGTGATGCAGTCGTCATATTTGACAAAGTAGGTTGGAAATAAGCTGAAGTATTGGATATCCTAAAACGTAATTATTATTGGTGGAATAAGTGGACCGGCTACTCGTTGCTGATATTGCTTCTAGTGGTCACTCCTCTGTTTACCATATTTATCAAACTATTTGATAGCCCGGGAGGGAGTTGGCAACATATTGCCAACAACCTCCTTTTTGGCTATTTCCAAAACACTGTTTTTCTCCTCTTAGGTGTAGCATTCTTTACTTTTTTGATTGGGGTTAGTACTGCATGGTTGGTTTCCAATTATGAATTTCCCGGAAGAAAATACTTTGAGTGGCTGTTGATCTTGCCTTTGGGCTTTCCGGGATACATCATGGCGTATACCTATGTCGGAATTCTCGATTACACCGGTCCCGTTCAGGTATTTTTGAGGAATAATTTTGATATCAATTTCCAAGGAAGTGTGATAGACCTGATGAATCTTCCCGGAGCGATCTTCATCCTCTCCATCACTTTGTACCCTTATGTTTTTTTGATTTCGCGGGCTTCCTTTTTGCAGCAATCCAAAACCATGCAAGAGGCTTCATTTCTCTTGGGAGCCAATAGGCTAAAGACCTTCTTCAAAGTCGCATTGCCTATGGCGAGACCGGCGATAGTGGCAGGCATTGCCTTGGCATCGATGGAAGTCCTCAATGACTACGGGACAGTCAAATATTTTGGTGTCAATACTTTTACTACCGGGATTTTCCGGGCTTGGTTTTCGATGGGTGATGTCACAACGGCGATTTATCTCGCTGCGATATTGATGGTTTTTGTGTTTCTGATCCTCTACTTGGAATCCCGCCAAAGAGGAAACAGGCAATTTGCCGCGGTCACCGGACTCCACAAACCCACTGCCCGTCTCATTCCAAGTCTAGATAAAAAATTGCTTTATACAGGAATCTGTACCTTTATTTTCTTGCTCAGTTTTCTCTTTCCCTTTTTTCAGCTTCTCTATTGGGTCAGTATGACCTACCACAAAGTGGTGAATCAGGATTTCTTTCTGCTTATCTACCGCAGTTTTGGGTTGGCCGCTGTCAGTGGCTTGGTCATTGTCTTCCTTGCGGTGGTTTTGCTATATGCACTCAGACTGAGTCCATTCCAATGGGTGAAAAACATCACCAAAATTTCAACTTTGGGTTATGCCATTCCCGGTGCCGTGATTGCTGTGGGGGTGATGATTCCTTTTCTTGCCCTTGACAAATGGATCTATGGAACATTGTTTTCCTCCACAGCAGGACTGCTTTTTTCGGGTACGCTTTTCACCTTGGTTTTTGCCTATATCGTACGGTTCATGGCGGTAGGTTACAATCCGGTAGAAGCTGGATTTCAAAAAATCGGCATCCATGTCAATGAAGCAAGCAGGTTGCTCGGTGTCAGAAGTACCAAGACACTTTGGAAAATCGACCTTCCCCTGATCAAAACAAGTCTTGTTTCGGGAGTATTGCTTGTCTTTGTGGATGTATTAAAAGAATTACCCTTAACTTTGATTTTGCGCCCTTTCAACTTTCAGACTTTGGCCACCAAAACTTTTGACATGGCCACCAATGAAATGATTGCTGAATCATCCAATGCCGCCCTGATCATCATTTTGACCGGAATCATTCCTATCATTTTGCTCAACAGGATGATCATGAAAAGAGGCAAAGAGGAAAAACCGAAAATCTCCCATGACAATTTTATCACTCCAAAAAATCAATAAAAAATACAGTCAAGCAAAGGAATTTGCAGTGAATGATATTTCCTTTGATGTTATAGAAGGAGAGATTTTGGCATTGGTGGGAGAAAGCGGTTCCGGCAAAACCACGCTTCTGCGGCTGATTGCAGGCTTGGAACATCCGGATTCCGGCTCCATTTCCCTCTCCGGTCAGGTGATTGTTGAAGGCAGAAAATCTGTTCCTGCCCATGAAAGGCAGGTTGGAATGGTTTTTCAGGACTATGCACTTTTTCCACATTTGACCATTTTGGACAATGTGAAATTTGGCATCAAAAAAACCATGGGCGATCCAATGCAAATTGCCAAAAAAACTTTGGAATTGGTGGGGCTAAACGAAGATGTCAATAAATATCCACACCAACTTTCTGGTGGACAACAGCAGCGGGTGGCCTTGGCGAGGGCCATTGCACCCAATCCAAAAATCCTGCTGATGGATGAACCCTTTAGCAATTTAGACGCTTTGCTCAAAGATCAGGTAAGGGAAGAAATCCGTCAAATCATCAAAAAAACAGGAATCACGGCTATTTTTGTCACCCACGACACCAAGGACGCCTTGTCCACAGCAGACCGTATCGCCATCTTGCACAAAGGTTATTTGCAGCAGATAGACATTCCCAAGGAACTCTATGAAAATCCTGTAAATCCTTATGTCGCCAATTTTTTCGGCAAAAGAAATGACCTCCTCGCCACACCTTCGGGGGAAGGATTCTATACTTCCTTTGGGTTTATCACGGATCCTGAAGCGAAAAAACACAAGCATCCAGTCAGTCTAATATTCAGACCCGAGCATGCTGAAGTGGTCCAAAGACCCGGTCAGCAACTGAGCGGAAAAATCGTCAAGACCTCCTATTTTGGAAGTCATCAGATGGTCAAAATCGAAGATGAAGAAGGGAAGCAGGTTATCATCCGAACCAATCCGGGACGGAATTTTGAAGGAATTGAGCAAGCTTTTTTTTATTTGTGGAAATATGATGTGGAGGAGGCTTTTTAAACTCCTGCATAGACAATCATCCCAAGACCTATTACAAAAAACAAAAACATTCCTGCAATCAGGTTGCCCGTTCCCTTGGGTGAATTTTTGAATTCTTTCCAAATAAACACTCCCCAAAAAGCTGCGATCATAGTCGCTCCCTGACCCAAGCCATAGGAAATGGCAGGTCCTGCTTTTTCGGCAGCAATGATGCTAAAAGACATGCCGATGCACCAAATAATCCCACCCAAGATTCCGAATAGGTGCACAGGAAGCTTTCCGGCAAAATAATCGGGAGCAGTCAATGGAGGCCCTTCGATGGGTTTTTTCATCAAAAAAGTATTGAATACAAAATTGCTCAGCAAGATCCCAATCGAAAAGACAAATACTGCACCATAGGGAGTGAATTTTCCGCCCTCAGGATTTGAGAAGTCGAGTGACATGGATTGCGCCACAAAGAAGTAAAAGAAAGACATTAAAAATCCTCCCACCAAAGCCAAAATCAATCCGACTTTTGGGTTTTTTTGGTTGGTCGAGGCGAGCTTTCTGTAGGCCATGGCATCCAATACAATGGCAACTACCACCAAAGCCACCCCAGCAAAGAGCATGACAGGATCTCCTTGCTGATTGGACACATAATTGACGATGACACCCAATACAAGCGCAAGCCCGATACCGACAGGAAATGCGACCGACATACCTGCATAAGCAATCGCCGCAACGATGAGGATATTGGCAAGGTTAAATATCACCCCTCCAATAAAAGCAAGTGAATAACTACTGCTGCTAGCTTGAAACAAATCTTCGGTAAATCCCCTTCCTCCCTCTCCGCTACTTCCCAAGGTATAACCAAAAACCAAAGAGAGGATAACAATCCCGATGACATAATCCCAATAAAACAATTCAAACCGCCATGCAGAACCTGCAAGTTTTTGGGTATTGGCCCATGAACCCCAGCAAAACATGGTGATGATACAAAAGACAACTGCCAAGGAATAAGATTCAATGATATACATAGGCAGGGTTATTTTGGGTTGACGATTTTGTAATCGATAAAAGATTCGTAGAAATCAGCCATGACGTCATCCCGATCAAAATTCTCCCAAAGCACAATTTTTCGTGGATTCGCAGGCCTTTCTACCCATTGATTGTCAATCAGGATTGGGCATGGAATCTCTCTCTTTTCTCCCCAAACAGGATTTTTTAGAATCGCTGCTGCCACCATATCAAACAAAGCGCGGGAAGGAGGATCGCCGTGATAATCGATATGCTCAAACAAGTTGACCGCATAGTCTCCAAAATTGTAAAACTCTCCTCCATGCCTTCCCACAATAGGAGTTTCAATCTGTGGACCTAGACCGGGCATGCGGCTATTGATTTCCGATTGCGTGACTTTGACTGCATCAGTTCCGGTGGGTTCACCATAGCGGACGGTGACCATTTCAAAGGGAACCTGCGTATTCAACACATAATTCATAGACACAGTATCGTTTTCCTGATTGTATTCTCCGGGCTGTGGATAATTGGATCCTAACCAAACCACCCTCATTTTGGAGGCAATGGAAGGGTCTTTTTCCAAAGCCAAAGCCACATTGGTCAGTTTGCCAACAGCAAGCAGAATGAGTTCTTCGGGATTGTCGGCATTTGCCTGCTCGATGATGAAATCCACTGCCTCTTGTCCGTCAAAATTTCCTGTGGAGACCGTTGACTGAATGTCGGCAAATGACCCATTGGCCCCTTTGAGTAAAGGAATCTTTTCATAACTGAGACCAAGTTGCAGGATTCGTTTTGCCTCCTCATAATGTCCATTGATGTCTCCTCCACTTTTGGTGGCATTGACAGTGACGCCCTCAAGGTCAAAGGTTTCCCCATTGAGCAATAGGTAAATAAGGGCAAATTGGTCGTCCAACTCATTGTTAGCATCCGTGTCATAAATGAGGCGAACTTTATTTTCAGCCGGCAAAACTTCCTCTACGGTAGTATTTTCAACTTTGCCTGTACAGGAAAAGAGCAAAACCAAGAGGGAAAGTAAAATAGGATAAGTCTTTTTCATAAGTTAAAATGGTTGTTGGGCTGTCAGTTCCGCGTTGTCTGGTTGTCAAGTTGAGGGGTTTTAGTGGTTGTAGTTGTTGTAATGGTTGTAGTCGTTGTCGGG
>NZ_JAMFLG010000071.1 GCF_023502205.1 Aquiflexum sp. TKW24L
TACCCCATTCTCCCAATAAACTCAATTGCTAAAAATGAACTATTATTTCCTTTGTTACTTTGTGGTTTGCTGAGTTGTAAACATTATTAAAATGTTCAGAAGGGGATAGACAGTGTGCTTTTAGTTTTTCGCCTATTTAAAATTTCGGCTTCGACAAGCTCAGCCACCGATGTCAATTGGGCTTTAAGGGTCCCCCACCAAAACCGAATTCCGATCCCTGAGCTTTACGAAGGGAAAAAATCCATTTCTGTTATTGATAGTTCGAGATGACAAGGGCTGGTTTTTTTTCTCAATCCAATTATTATCATTACCCTTTTTCGCTTTCTATACCTTGGCGACTTTGGGTCTTAGCGAGAAATAATTTTTGCTTTAGGGCTCCGTGACTTTTTTGGTTAATAAAAATTTGTTAACCCACTCTAGGCTTAATAATTTCCTATAAAAGCCTGTTCTCCATATACCACGCTACAGCCTTTTCCAAATCTTCCTTGGTATCAATTGCAATCGCCTGATGAACCGTCGAAACCATCTTGATCCTTACCCCATTCTCCAATAACCTCAATTGCTCCAGCATCTCCGTGCTTTCCAAAAATGACTTGGCCAATCGGGTGAATGACAAAAGCACCTCTTTGCGGTAAGCATAAATCCCGACATGCTTCCAATAGGAGATTTCAACTCCTTTCTCCCTCACATATGGAATAGGACTCCTACTAAAGTAAAGTGCAAAATTATCCTTGTCCAACACCACCTTGACAGCATTCGGATTTTGCGCATCCGCAGCCGGGATCGAAAACATCATAGACGCCACCTGCACCTCAGGATTTGAAAATACTGCCGTCAGATCCTCCAAAGACTGCCTGTCCTGAAAGGGTTCGTCCCCTTGCACATTGACAAAAATATCCGCTTCAATGTTCCTAGCTGCCTCGGCGATCCTATCCGAACCACTTTCAAATTCCCTTGTACTGAAAAAAACCTCTCCCCCCACCGCTTTGATTTGCTCGGCTATGGCCTCATGATCCGTCACCACCACCACTTGGTCAAAAACACCCGTATCCACCGTACTCAAATAGGTCCTTTGGATAACAGACTTCCCACAAAGATCCTGCACCAACTTGGCCGGAAACCTCGTAGAAGCGTACCGTGCAGGAATTAAGGCTACTTTTTTCATTTATGAGAATATAGTATCAAGTATTATGTATAAAGTACCAAGAAACAAGTATTAAGTACCAAGAAACAAGAACCGAGATGCGAGTGGCAGAGCGCCTTTAGAGATCCTTCGTCCTCTCCACCAATTATGTAATTATCGGAGTCGTCATTCTGAATGATATTAATGTTAAATATTCCGGCCTCGGCAAGCTCGGCCAACGCGTAGCAGACAACAATTAACCATTTAACCATTTAACCAAATAACCTTCTCGGACAACGCGAAGCAGACAACAATTAACCAGTTAACCAGTTAACCTTTTAAACACCTTTCCAAAGCTAGATCCGAGAAGCGAGATCCGAGAAGCGAGATTCGGAGCAGTCCTAACCATTTAACCAAATAACCTTCTCGGGCAACGCGCAGCAGACAACAACTACAACAACTACAACCTGATAACTAGATAACTTGACAACGCGAAGCAGACATCAATTAACCAGTTAACCAATTAACCATTTAACCTTTTAAACACCTTTCCAAAGCTAGATCCGAGAAGCGAGATCCGAGAAGCGAGATTCGGAGCAGTCCTAACCATTTAACCAAATAACCTTCTCGGACAACGCGCAGCAGACATCAATTAACCATTTAACCAGTTAACCAAATAACCTTTTCGGGCAACGCGTAGCAGACAACAATTAACCATTTAACCATTTAACCAAATAACCTACTCAGGCAACGCGAAGCAGACAACAGTTAACCATTTAACCAAATAACCTTTTCGGACAACGCGTAGCAGACAACAATTAACCAGTTAACCAGTTAACCAAATAACCCCTAACCTACACCCTAAACTTCGCAAAAAACTTATCCAGCCACATGGAAGGCTTCTTTTCTCCCTCTGCATCTTCGTAATAATTTCCAGTCACATTGTTTTTCTTCATGTAAGAATAATTATAGCCATAACCATAATTATACCCTCCAAAATCATAAACATCCCCACCCGCACGGATACCGTTAAATACCGCATAGAAATCCCTGACCTGATCATTGGCATAGAGGTCATTGATCATCAACAAATACTTCTTATGGGTATAATCCTGACGGATGATATACAGATTGACATCAGAAAAACGCAGTAAATCCGTGGTTTCCGATACCAATGCAATAGGAGGCGTATCCATCACCACCACATCAAATTCTCCTTCCAAATAAGTTAGAAACTCCACCATCTTATCCTTCAACAACAATTCGGCAGGATTGGGAGGAATCGGACCTGAAGGCACGATAAACAGGTTGTCGTATTTGGTCTGAATGACAATCTCTTCTTTGCCGGCCCGGTCTACCAGATAGGAAGACAAGCCGACTTTGTTTTCAACGCCAACATAATCGGCAATTTTGGGTTTTCGTAAATCCAAGCCAATCAGCACGGTTTTCTTTCCACTCAGCGCCATCGCAGCTGCAAGATTGAGACTGACAAAGGTCTTCCCCTCACCCGATACGGAGGAAGTGACCAGGATCTTCTTACATTTTTTCTCACTTGCAATATAAAAAAGAGCCGACCGCAATGACCGGAATGATTCAGACACCATTGCCTTGGGATGCTCCGCCACAATCATATTGGTATCCTTGTTACTCTGTCCGATCGTCCCTAAGAGTGGGATCCGAAGTGAATTCTTGAGTTGGATCTGATCCATAATCCTATTGTTGAGGTAATGGAAGGCGAGTAAGAACAATACAGGAATGAAAAAGCCCAATCCCACAGCAATCCCATAATTCTGGGTTTTCTTAGGGAAAATCAAACTTCCCCTACGTGCATAATCCAAAACGGCATTATCCGAAACATTCGAGGCCTTGGCAATTCCCGCTTCCGCCCTCTTTTCCAATAAGTAATTATAAAGATTCTCCCTAAGCGTATACTGCCTCAGGATTTTGGTATAGTCAGATTCTGTTTGGGGCAATAGGGCAAACTTCCCGTCCATTTGCCGCAGCTTCTTTTGGGCCTCAGCTTTTCGGCGTTCCGTATTGGAAACCAGGTTGTTGATATTTTCAAAGATATTCTCCCGCAGCTTGCCGATCTGTTCATCCAAAACGGTCACATTGGGATGGTTATCATTGACCACAGCCAAAAGTTTCCGCCTTTCCAAAGACACAGTTACCAGGTTTTGGATGAGACCATTCAAAAACCCATCACTCAGACCCACTATCGAAGGGGCAACGATGTCCGAATAATCCATGGTCTTTTTACTGAGATAAGATTGAAGGGACTGGTAATAGCTCAACTCAAAATCAATATTTTGAATCATTTCCTCCAAAGTCTGTATATTTCCCAACACCCCACCAAATTCCGAATTGACATCCATCAACTTATTATCCACCTTGAAGTTGAGCATCGAACTCTCCACCATCTTCAGGGTATCTTCCAGGATATGCATTTGGTCATCTATAAACCTCAGGGTATTTTCTGAAATCCGGTTTTTTTCCCTCAGGTCAAATTCAATATAAGAATCCATCAAGGCATTGACATAATCCCGGCCTTTTTCCACCACTTGGGAGACCATGGACACCTGCAAAACCGTACCGAGGTTGTTGATCGGTCTCACGGTCACGGCCCTTGCATAATTGTCCAATACATCCACAGGATTATGAATGATAAAGTAAAGTTTGTCCCCTACGGCCATGCCTTTTGTCAATTGGACCACAAACTTCGACCGGTCGGATTGGACTACTTCACCAAACTTGTAAGTTTTGTTCAGGATGGCCGGGTCCAACGGCCGGTTGTTTTTGGAATTGAAAAAGTCAAAAAATGTCTTGTCTTCTTGCGTCAGGGTAAACTCCGTTTCTGAAACTTTGGTAAGGTGAACAGTACCTCCTTCTGACTGATGGACTGACCAATCCACCAAAACCTTGACCGGGGATTTGTCATACAACTCTACTTCTTTGATATTGGTAGAGGCATAGTAGCTCACCTCAAAGTGGACCTTCTTCAACGCTTCTTCTGCCAGATTTTTGGAAGTAAACAGCAGGATGTCATTTTCCAGGTTATTGCTCCCAGAGAAAATATTGGAACGGTCCAATATCCGCACCTCCGGAGAGGTTTTGGGCTTAATCAACATGGTACCTTGGACTTCATATTCCTCTACTGAGTATCGATGAAAAAGAAAAACCAACACCAAGGCTATAAAGATACATGTGGCGTACAAAGGCCAATACCGTGAGTATTTGATCAGGTAATACTTGATGTCAATCGGCTTTGCTTCCTGCTCAAACTTCGAAATATCAATTTTGCCTTCGATCATAGGTTACCACTGATTAAGGTGAATATCAACAATAAGGAAGTCGTCACTGAAATGATCAAACCCAAGGAAGCTGCAAAATTATCGGCATTACCAAACTGCCTGATGTTCATAGGTTCCAAATACAGGATATCATTGGGTTGGATAAAATAAAAAGGAGAGGCAAGCAATGCCCTGTCATTCAAATTGATCTGATGGATTTTTGTCCCACCGTCATATTGGCGGATCAAAAAGAGTTTGTTTTTCCTTGCCAATATATTGGACTCCCCTGCCATAGAAATGGCATCAAAAATAGTTGCCCTGTTTTTCATGATGACCATCGGACCTCCACCATTAAACTCCCCCATGGCAGTAAAACGGATTCCGCCGATGCGAAGCTTGACAAAAACATCTTCTTTGAAATATACCCTGATTTCCTCCTGTACCTTGAGCCTTGCCTCCTCTTCATTGAGTCCGGATATTTTTAACCTCCCGATTTTTGGCAATAGGATATAACCCTCCTGATCGAGAGAATAGCCTGTAAAATAAAAAATGTCACCTGCACCTCCAGCCATTCCACCTCCCATTCCGCCTCTCATATTCCTTGAACCCTGAAACTCAAATGCCTCGGTCAGCTCCTCATTGGAAGAGGCAAAATCAATATCCACAATGTCAAAAGGCTGCAGGATATACCTGTATTCCACTTCTGCAAAAGGTATAAATTGATCCAATTCAATGGGTTCGTTTTCAGGAAGGTTTTGGAGGTAGGTAATCCTTTTGTTGCTGATACAAGAAACTGCTAAAAGTAAGAAAACAATCCAGAGGCTAAGCTGCTTCATAAATACTAAGCGGGTGTCGATAAGGGTTCAAATATAAATAAATAAAGTAAATATGGTAATTATTTCCCCATTAAACACAAATGAAAAATAAGGAATTACATCACCCACAGCCGCAGAGAAAAGGGAAAAATCACCTCACGCGGAGCCGCAGAGAAAAGGAATGAAAAAGGATAAAAAATTAAAAATGAAAAATGCTGAATTCAGAATGGTGAATACACGCCGCGAGCTATGTGGTCTATGTGAGCTATATGGTAAATAATCATTCCATATTTTGCGTCCCTTGCGATAAAAAAAACACCTCACGCGGAGCCGCAGAAACGCAAAAAAAATAGAAGATAAGATGTCCCGCGAAGGCGTTTATGTCCCTGATATAGCTTGACCACTTTTACTCACTGCGATCTATGTGGTCTATGTGAGCTATGTGGTAAATAATCAATTCAAACTTTGTGAATTCAGAATGATGAATGCACGCCGCGATCTATGTGGTCTATGTGAGCTATGTGGTAAATAATCATTCCATATTTTGCGTCCCTTGCGATACCTTCGCGCTCATGGCGGTAAGAAGAATGGTGAATGCACGCCGCGATCTATGTGGTCTAGGTGAGCTATGTGGTAAATAATTTTCACAGATTCTCCCTTCGCGTCCCTTGCGATACCTTCGCGCTCATGGCGGTAAGAAGAATGGTGAATGCACGCCGCGATCTATGTGGTCTATGTGAGCTATATGGTGAATAATCATTCCATATTTTGCGTCCCTTGCGATACCTCCGCGCTCATGGCGGTAAGAAGAATGATGAATGAACACCGCGATCTATGTGGTCTATGTGAGCTATGTGGTAAATAATCATTCCATATTTCGCGTCCCTTGCGATACCTTCGCGCTCATGGCGGTAAGAAGAATGGTGAATGCACGCCGCGATCTATGTGGTCTATGTGAGCTATGTGGTAAATAATTTTCACAGATTCTCCCTTCGCGTCCCTTGCGGTAAAAGAAAAATTACCTCACGCGGAGCCGCAGAGAAAAGGAATGAAGAAGGATAAAAAATGAAAAATGCTGAATTCAGAATGGTGAATGCACGCCGCGATCTATGTGGTCTATGTGGTCTATGTGAGCTATACGGTAAATAATCAATTCAAACTTTGTGAATTCAGAATGATGAATGCACGCCGCGATCTATGTGGTCTATGTGAGCTATGTGGTAAATAATCATTCCATATTTCGCGTCCCTTGCGATACCTTCGCGCTCATGGCGGTAAGAAGAATGGTGAATGCACGCT
>NZ_JAMFLG010000072.1 GCF_023502205.1 Aquiflexum sp. TKW24L
TTCAGGGCTCATGAGGATCCAGCATGAATTTAAGGATGGGCTGCACCCATCCCTTTGTTATCCCGCCCTTTCAGGGCTTTAGGTTTTTTTTCTTTGCGCCTTCGCGCCTTCGCGGGACATCTTTTACCACTATGATCGCAATGGACTCGCTAAGAACGCAAGGTGGCTTTCTTAGGGGCTTTGCTCTTTTTGTCTCTGCGTGATATAATATTGTAATTTTTTCTCCGTGCTCTCCGAGAGCTCCGTGGTAAATTATCCACACCGACTCGCTCATTGCGACACCTTTGGGTCCTTTACGGTAAACTGAAATCCAACACATTAATTTTCAATTATACCCTTGATATTCAATAATATAAATTTTTTTGTAAATTAGAATGGATTTATTTCCATTTACTTTTCAATCCCAAAGCCATGTCAGATCAACCAGAAGTACTTGCATCAAAACCTGAATTCACCGGCAAACGTCTGGTGATGTTGGATCATAACGCCAAATTTAAACAGATAGAAGGTGAAGCAGGCGAGGCCTCCCTAAGGTTGGCCCCCTCTAGTGATTTTAAGTCAAAAACTGCTGATTATATGGAAGCCTTTAACCAAGCTGATGGCATCGTTTTTGAGAATTTTGGTGTAGCGGTCATCAATGAAAACCACCAAGAAGAGATCAATGTGCTAACGAGTGCTGCTAGGATCAACAGTTTTCTCTATGATGAACCAGAACGATATGTCTATGCAATAGCAAATGCAAATTCGGGGGGTGGTTTTTGGCAATGGCTTTGCCGGTTGTTGGGCATTGGCCCCAAACCACCTGTTTCTCCGGGTCCAGTCGATCCGACACCGAATCCAAACTTACCTGATTCTTATGTAGACAATTCCAACGGATATTGGGGTGTTCAGGCCATCCGAGCCTTGACCAGTTCTTACACCGGCAAAAATGTTCCCATTGCGATTTTGGATACCGGATTTTTAACAGGACATCCGGATTTCCAGACAAGAGGAATCCAAAGCAAATCCTTTATCTCAGGAGAAGATGTCAATGACCTTAATGGACACGGAACACACTGTACCGGTGTGGCAGCAGGTGGTTTGCGCGGTTCCAACCAAATCAGGTATGGTGTCTCTTTCGAATCCAAAATTTTTATTGGCAAAGTCCTTTCCAATGCCGGTTCAGGTTCTGACAGTGGGATTATCGCAGGTATGGATTGGGCCATGAGCAATGGCTGCAAAGTGATCTCCATGTCACTCGGTGCGCCTACAAGACCGGGTCAAAGTTATTCCAGGATTTATGAGGACATTGCCAAGCAGGGAATGGAACGAGGCACTTTGATTATCGCTGCGGCAGGAAATGAAAGCAACAGGTCATCCAACAGCATCAGACCGGTCGGACATCCGGCCAACTGCCCTTCCATCATGGCAGTAGCAGCGGTGGACAGGTTTTTGAAAGTGGCGGATTTTTCTTGCGGTGCCATCAACGGTGATGGTGGCGAGATAAACATCGCAGGTCCCGGAGTTGCAGTCATGAGCGCATACAAATCTCCACAAAACTATTCTTCCATCAACGGGACAAGCATGGCAACACCCTTTGTGTCTGGGGTAGCTGCCCAATTGTGGGAACAAAATCCTAGTGCCACTCCTTCCCAGATTTGGGAAAAGTTGATCAATACGGCCCGCCCCATTGGGCTGCCAGCAAGTGACGTAGGCGCAGGACTTGTCCAGAGTCCACAGTAATTTTAACTAGATATCCCCAAAAAAAATGGCAAAGCATCCTATCAAATTCGTGGCTTCGGTGGAGCAAACAGAGATTAGCAATATCGGAAACATTGCCCAAGTCCTGAAGGAAAAGGGCTGTAAGATCACCCATATCCTGTCTTTAACTGGGGTCATTACTGGAGTTTCCTCAGGAGACGAATCCAGCCTACAAGACCTGAAAGTGAAAGGCATCAAGTACATTGAGGAAGACGGAGAGGTCAAGGCATTTGGGGGGTGAAGGGTTTAAGGGAGGAGGTTTGAAGGAGGAAGGATGAGGTGTTGAGAGGTGGAAGGTAAGAGGTTAAAGGTAGGGAGGTCGGGAGGTCGGGAGGTTGGGGAGTCAGGCGTTTTTTAGGAAACGCTTTGGTGAAAAGTAAGAGGGGAAAGGTGAAAGAGACTTCTCCTTGTCATATCGACCAGAGGGAGATATCTTTTGGAGGGATTTGATTTTAGTTTTTCAAGACTTCTCCTACGTCGAAGTGACAAGGCAAAGCTTTCTAAATCCTTTAACATTTATGCGAAATAGACGTGATAACTTTATAAAAGTGAAAAAAAACCCAAGCTTTTCAAATCGATCGGAGGGTGATATCTTTTGGAAGTAAGAAGGACGAAATTGGAAGTACGAAGGTGAAAGAGCAAGTTTAAATTTTAAAGGTTCAGGGTGGAAGTTTCAAATACTGAATACTCCAAAAGTCCTCCATCAAAAAAGCCTTCCCTAAAACCGACATTTTTTTATAACTTGATTGCCATCAATAGCCACCTATTTTCTGATGAAAAAACTTATTCTTGCCTTCCTCCTTCTTGGCGCCTTTCAACTCTCGGCCCAGGATTTCAAAGAAATCAACAACACCCTCAAATACAGAAATATAGGGCCCTTCCGCGGAGGAAGGTCGGTGACTTCTTCCGGTGTGGTCAGCGATCCGCTCACCTACTACATGGGGACTACAGGCGGAGGTGTCTGGAAAACAGAAGATGCAGGACAGCATTGGAATAACATTTCTGATGGATTTTTTACTACCGGTTCGGTCGGTGCGGTGTCCGTCTCCGAATCCAACCCCAACATCGTCTATGTCGGCATGGGCGAGCATGCGCCTCGCGGCGTAATGACCTCCTATGGCGATGGAGTCTACAAATCCACAGATGCCGGTAAAACCTGGAAAAAATTAGGTTTGGAAAAAACCCAACATATCTCCCGAATCGTCATCCATCCCACCAATCCCGACATTGTCTTTGTCGCTGCACAAGGTGCACTCCATGCGCCCAATGAAGACCGAGGTGTCTACAAATCCACAAATGGCGGTGAAACTTGGGAGAAAGTGCTTTTTGTAGACAACAAATCAGGCGCTGTGGAACTGTCCATGGATATGAATTATCCCGAGATCCTCTATGCTGCTATGTGGGAACATCAACGCCTTCCTTGGAAAGTCATCAGCGGTGGTCCCGGCAGTGGTTTGTATAAATCGACTGACTCCGGCAAAACTTGGAAACTGCTTTCCAACGGTCTTCCGAAAGAAAAAGGGAAAATGGCGATTGCGGTTTCCCGTGCCAATTCCGACAAGGTATATGCTTTGATAGAAAGTGATTCTGACAAAGACCAAGGTGGCCTTTTTGTTTCTGAAAACGGCGGCATTGATTGGTCTATGGTCAGCGGTGACAACAGGCTAGTGCAGCGCGCATGGTATTATATAGAAGTTTTTGCCGATCCACAGGATGAACATACGGTGTATGTCCTCAGTGCCCCGGCACTCCGCTCGATCGATGGCGGTAAAAGCTGGGAAGTGCTCCCGAGTGCCCATGGCGATTACCATGACCTTTGGATCAATCCCAAAAACTCCAAAAACATGGTCATGGCAGACGATGGGGGTGCGGCTATTTCTTTCAACAATGCCAAAACATGGTCTACGCAGGCCAATATGCCGACTGCCCAAATGTATCGGATCAATACCGACAACCAACATCCCTACCGTATCTACGGCGGACAGCAGGACAACACTTCATTGGTCATCAACAGCATGGCTTTGGGAAGGGGTGGCATTTCTCAGGAGCATTGGAATTACTCTGCAGGGGGTGAAAGTGCTTTCTTAGCATTCAATCCTGATGATCCTAGGTACGTGTTGGGAGGTAGCTACCTCGGGACGATCGAAGTGCTAGACCACAAATCTTTGGGAAGCACCAATATCATGATCGCTCCTATCCAATACCTCGGCAGGGATGCGAGTGACATGAAGTATAGGTTCAACTGGAACGCACCCATCATCTGGTCACAGCATGAACCCGACACCTACTACCATGGATCGCAATATGTATTGAGGACCAAAGATATGGGTCACAGTTGGGAAGTAATCTCTCCCGATCTGACCAAAAATGAAAAAGAAAAGCAGGGAAAAGGCGGCGGTCCTTATACCAATGAAGCGGTGGGTGCGGAAAATTATGGTACCATCAGCTACATCATGGAATCTCCCCACGAAAAAGGACATATCTGGATAGGCAGCGATGACGGACTTTTGCACTTGACCCGTGACAATGGAGAAACATGGACCAACGTGACTCCAAAAGGCTTGACAGAATGTCTCATCAACGCCATCGAAGTATCTCCCCACGATCCGGCCACGGCCTATATCGCCACCACCCGCTATAAATTCAATGACTATACCCCTTCGCTGTACAAAACCACTGACTACGGAAAAACCTGGACCAATGTCAACCGAGGCATTCCTTATGGTGCTTTCACACGGGTTGTCCGGGAAGACAATGTGGTGAAAGGACTGCTCTATGCAGGTACGGAAACAGGCATCTATATCTCCAGAAATGGAGGTACAAGTTGGGGACCTTTCCAGTTGAACATGCCGGTCACGCCGATCACTGACCTGAAAGTAGCCCACAATGACCTGATCGTAGCAACTTCGGGCCGATCCTATTGGATCTTGGACGACCTCAACCTTGTGCGGGAGATCCAACCTTCTGTGGATAAACCGCTTCTCTACCAACCTGACGATGCGATGTTGGGTAGCTGGTCTTCCCCATTGAATGGCAACAGCGAAGAATTCAAGGGGACGCATCCTTTTGAGGGCGTCAATCCTGCCAATGGCGTGGTGGTCTATTATCATTTGCCGGCATCGGTGAATGACTCGACTCTCCTGACGCTAGAAATCAGGGATGAAAAAGGGGAATTGGTAAGGACCTTTTCAAGCAAAAAAGACCCTTCTTTTATCAAGTATGATGGCGGACCCTCAGCAGAACCTACATTGACTGTCAAAAAAGGAGTGAACAGGTTTGTCTGGAACATGCGCTATCCGACCATGCCGGGTGTGCCTTCAGCCTATTTGGAAGCAAGTTTCTCAGGACACAAAGCCATTCCGGGCACCTACACCTTGCTTTTGAAATCTCCTTTGGGAGAAAGCACCAACAAATCCAAGATTGTGGACAACCCGGATTTTGGACTCAGCGCAGCTGACTATCAGGAATACCACGCCTTTATGTCCAAGATGGAAGCCGAGCTTACTTCCATGCATACCATGATCAATGATGCGATGGCTTACCAACAACAGTTGAAGCCCCTTTTGGCCAAAATCAAAGGGGATGAATCCAAAAAAGAACTGCAAACTGCCGGAGTAACCTTGCTGAAGGAAATGCAGTCTTGGGATGAAGACATGCTTCAACGCAAGTCCCAAGCCTATGACGATGTCGAAAACTTCCCCAATAAATTTACCGCCAATTACCTGTACTTGATCAATCAGACTGAAAGTTCGATTCCTCGGGTGACCAAAGGATCAAAGGAACGCCTTGAGGAACTGACGAAGGAATGGGAAGTCCTGAAAGCCAGGGGAGAAAAGCTGTTGGAAACGTCAATACCGGCCTACAACAAATCCTTGCAGGAAGCGGGGATAGGAGTGCTCTTTGGGAAGTAAGGGGATTTTAAAATTGGAAGATTGAAAGGTTGGAAG
>NZ_JAMFLG010000073.1 GCF_023502205.1 Aquiflexum sp. TKW24L
GAAATTCAAATGATCAGGAACCTTTTTTCGTTAGAGAATTTGGATGAATAGTCCAATTTCATCCCGATTGCTATCGTGGATGGAAGGATAAAAGGGTAGGACAAGGCTTTTAGAAATGATCCCTATGGATCATTTTTGCCTTGGGCCAGGTGTAGGGTAGGCAAATCCCACCCAGCCGCAGCATCAGATGTATACTAGGCTTAGAAGGGAATTGTAATTCCATCCAGTCCAAAATCAATCGCTATACTACACCTAGTTGGGAGCCTCAGAGTAGCCTTATCTTAAAAGTAGAGGAAAGACAAGAATTCGTTCCGGATAGTCTTCTCCATCAGTCAAAATTAATCCATGAAGGTTAAGGTATGGATTTAGTTGAATAGAAAACTTTTTGGTAACAAAGAATTCCGTCTCTAAGCCTAGCCCTGCTCTTCAGGAATTTTAAATTCAAGAGGTTCAACAGGAAGGCTCGTCTTCGACTTTTTTGATGCATCGGATATAATGGCCTTCAAAAAAAAAGGAACCTCGGGTTGTGAGTTTTAATTCATTATTTCCTACATCCAAAGAGGCTATTCTGTTGGGCACATTTGGTCCAATTACCCACCATCCCACAAAAATATTCTCGCTTTCATAAATATTGTTGTTAATTTTCATCCCTCCCGGTTTTGCATTAAATCCCGATTCATTGGTAGAATTGAATATTGATTCTTTCCATGTACTTCGGCTCTTTAATTTTTTTCCTGCAACACTAAGTCCTCCTAGTTCATTGGCCATATTTGTAAAATCCTGAAATGTGGGAATCCCCCAGCCTTCGGGACACAAGCAGCCAACATAGGAATGGAAATTATACAATTTACCATACTCCTTGTCATTTTCAGGATCATTATCATAGTAGGAAAAGGATGCATAATCAAAATCTATGGGATTGTAAGGGTTTGGTGAAGGCCAATATTCTCTTTCCTGAATAAGTTTCCCATCTTTTCTGGTGATATTTCGAAGGTTTTCCGCCATCCACCACTGATTTCCGATTTTGACGGTCTGGTACTCATTTCCCTCCCGGTCTTGGACTGTTCCAAATTCCGGTATGGAGAAGTCCATTAACTCTTCTGAACCATTTCCATCTGTGACTTTTACTGAATAGTTACCTGCGTTAAACTTCACCTGCTTTTGTTCTGTGACCCCATTGCTCCACTCAATTTGATAGGGGAGCTCTCCGGAAAGAATCTGCAAGTTAGCGGTACCGCTGTCAAAACTCAGATCCAGGATTAATTCAGAAGTTTTTGCCATCGTTCCTTTGATAAATCTGGAAACTGAAAAGCCGGACTGGACAAAATTAAGTGTAAACTGAAAGTCTTGGAGTTCAGTTTTTTTTCTCTCAAAAGTCAACAATACCTGATCTCCTTGTTGGCTTGTTTGGGAAACAATTACGTCTGGATTTGAGATGGCCTCAACTTCGAAACTGTAATCAATCAATGGTTTTTCCTCTTTCTGATTGCCTAAGTAGAAATAGTGTTGAGCGCTTGAAATGGGAGGCAAATCAAGTTTCTTCTTTTCATTCAAAGCATATAAAAACTTTTGATCTGCCAATTTTTGAAATTTGTCTATATCAAAATAACTCGCGATAAACCCCAATCTATTTGGATCAAGATATAGACTCCTGTCAAATTCATTTAATCGGGAATAAACCCCTGTTAATTTGAAACCCAAGGTATCCCCAGAATTAAAAATAATAGGATCGATGCCTACCGGACCCCATTTAGTTTCCAGCAATACATCTCTTAAAATAGGGCAGGAAAACACCTTCTGAGCCAAAAATTCAATTATTCCATTGTGCCTCCAAATCAAATCTCCTATAAAAGCCAAAAGTGCATCGTTAATTCCCGAAGAAGGCAAATAAACCATGTTTGACTTTAGTTTTCTTTGACTATCACCTTCATCAAAAGAATTTTTGGAATAAACAGCGAATTGAGCTTCTAAGCAGTTTTCAAACGCTCCTTCAACTTTAAAATAATAGGGAATCAGTTTATAAAAGTCATTTCTATAAATGATATATATCAATTCATTTTTTTCAGAAGGAGATAATTGAGATAATTTGGATTTAAAATAACCGGTCCATTTTTCTGCTTCCTGAGCATAAAATTTCAATCGGAAATCGGTTTTTAGGCTGTCATTGATGACATCGCTACCGGAAAAGTACTCATTCCAAAACCCTGAAATATCAGCTATTTCAAATGGTTTGTCTACTACTGTAACGTCCCATATTCTGAATTCGTAACCGATTTTGAGTTTTAGCTGCTGGGTTCCTGCCGGAAGATTCGGTACAACAAAAATTACCACATCTCCAGTTTTGCCGGCTGAAATGGGAACACCCCCCAATTCTCCTTCAAAAGTAATTAGGCTATCATCCGGATTCTCCTCCATTGCTCCTGGATAGAAACTGATTATCTGATGAGTAACAAATTCCGTCCTGACCGTTCCGATATATTTCTCTTTGACCAATACAGGAACCTCTTCTACATCACAGGCTGAGAGCGTTAGGATAACTATTGCAGAAAGAAAAATATACCATCTCATGGCTTAAGATTTATTGGTAATCAGATCTAAAATCCATACTAAAGTTCTGCATTATAAAAGTTAACTCAGAGAAAAAAATCCATAATTATTGGCATTTTCCGCAAATTGAAAAAACAGTTTTAGTAAAAATTAGCTTTCCCCCATTTTTCAACTTCCCCTTTGCGGATGATTTTTTGGCTTCGGGGCCTTTGATGGGACCTGCTTTTTCATCCAACCATACGATGGCACCGGTAAGGGAGTATAAGAATCATTCAAGCCCATCCATCAGCTCTCCCCATCTATACCAGCGTTATCCTTTAGTATACCTTCCGTTAACCTTCCGTACACCTTCCCCTAACCATACTACGTGTCCTAGCTAGGGATACTCCGTGTCTGAGTTAGGGATACTCCGTGTCTGGGTTACTCTTGAGTTACTTCTGGGTCCACTATAATGTTCCCTTTAGCCTAGGGAGAATCCATTTTTCTATCGCTTCTTTTATATTGGAGATCCTACAGTTGTACCTCTTAAACATGACATCCCAAGCTTAGGATATCTTGATTCTTATTTCGATAAACTTATTTTTTCGATTAAATTTCCTCCTGCTTTAGCTGGAGGTGAAAGGAAAGCATAGATCTCCCCGGCTTTAGCCAAATCCTATCCACCTTCATAAATTCAATCTTTTTGTTTTGGCTAAAGCCGATTTTTTGATCGGTATTTATTTATGAATGGGCTAAAGCCACATTCCTATTGAACCTCAATATTCCAAATTGTTATTCCCCTTTCTAAACATTTTCAAGTGTCCAAGACTCACCATGACGCTTCAATCAATTCATCATTATGAATTCAGAATTAATTTTTCTCTCGGCTCTCATACCAATGACGAATTATCGGAGACGTCACTCTGAGTGTAGCGAAGAGTCTCAAAAAGTAAAGAGATGCTTCACCTCCGCAAGCTCCGGTTCAGCATGACGAAGCCGGTAATTCATCATTATGAATTCATCATTATCTTAACTTTCCCCCATTCTCAATTTCCCCTTCCGTATAATCTTTTTGGCTTCGGGACCTTTGATGGGACCTGCTTTTTCATCCAGCCATACAATGGCACCGGTAGGGCAGCGTTGGATCGGAACTTGGGTTTGATGTCTTCCGGAATAGTTGATCACAGGAAGGTTGTACTTCATGGTAATGAGATCGGGTGCATCCATGGCGCATTTGCCGCAAGCGGTACAGCCGACTTCGCAGTCTTCGAGAACACCATCTCCCGCTTCCTGACTTTTGCAGGCCACCCAAAGGCGGCGGCTGATGGGCTGAAGTGTAAAAAGATCCTTGGGACACACTTCCACACAGTCTCCGCAAGCGGTACACTTGGCTTCATCGACTACGGGAAGCCCAAATTCATTCATCGAAATCGCATCAAAATCGCAGACCGTCTCGCAGTCTCCATGTCCGAGACAACCCCAAGAACATCCTTTGCCACCACCCGAAATCAGCGCTGCACCCCGACAACTTGACAGGCCTTCGTATGTTGCTCGGTTGATGGCGACATTGACACCGCCGGCACAAGCCAATCTTGCGACCCGTTTTTCTTCCGCACCTGCATCCACGCCGAGGTAGGAAGCAATGGCTTTTCGGCCATCTTCACTGCTGACGGTACATTTTCCGGGCAGCATATCTCCTTTGACCAAGGCTTCCGCAAAAGGCCTGCATCCTGGGAAGCCACAGGCACCGCAGTTGGCGTGGGGAAGCATGCTTTCGACCTCATCGATCCTTGGATCCTCATAGACATAGAGTTTGGTATTGGCCACGATCAGCATCAGTGCCAAGAGAAGCGTCAGTCCGCCGAGTGCAAGTAAGGCTGTTAGGATGGTCATTTGGTGTGTGGTTATTTGTTAATGGTTATTAGGTGGTCGGATGACCGATGTCCGATGACGGATGTTGT
>NZ_JAMFLG010000074.1 GCF_023502205.1 Aquiflexum sp. TKW24L
ATTTTTTTTCAATAAATAAATCATAAGATTTTACCTCAGGTATAAACCCCCGTCACTGCTTTTTGCTATAAAAAATCAACTTCCATGATTAAATAAGAACTTTAATTGCTTTGGCATTATGTCCATTGAAAACATTTTGAATCAATCTATGGTTTTTTACAGGTGATTTTTGCTTAGATTAGTTTAAGACTTTATACAGTAAGTTTTTCATTATGAATGAAATCCAATCTTATAAGCCTGATAAGTCCCTTTCACCATATATCAGTGGATATATTTATTCAACTTATAAATCTGAGCTATCGGAGAAACCATTTTTTACACCAAAGGGCACAGCTGCAATAATGATTCCCTTGGAAATCAACTCCAATTCCTATTTTGACTACCCGAACAATTCTTCCAAGGTATATTTTGAAAAGCATTTTCCCTACTTATTTGGGTTAATGAGCAAATTGGCAAAATTCTACTTAAAAGGTCAATTTGAAGTCTTTATTATTGTTTTTACCCCGACCGGTCTTTTTCATTTTTTAGATGGTCCTGCAAGTCAGATGACAGACAAGGTTATGCCACTTGACCAATTGGGTTTGCCTGAATTACACCAAAAGATTAAGCATCTATTCGAATCCAATACCGAAATCGAATCTTGTATAGATCCTGTCAATAATTATTTGATAGATCATTTCAATTCAATACCAAGAAAAAAGGTTTCCGAATTTATTCCTTCAGTAATCCATCAAATCCATATGAACATGGGTGTTGTTAACCTTGAGGAAATTGTAGAACAGCTCGGAATCAATAATCGGACTTTTCAGATTCATTTTAAAAATCAAGTTGGGATTTCACCAAAATTATTTTGCAGAATTATCAGGTTCAATTCGCTGTTATTTGCTTTGGATTCCTCGCCCACGGCAGATATTCTGAGTTTTGCTATTCAATTTGGATATACGGACAAACCTCACTTGTACAAGGATTTCAAACAATTTTTAGGAATGACCCCAAAGGAATACAAGCAAATGATTAATAATGTAAACGCTCTTGTTGAAAAAGAAGTTAAAAAATACTTCCCCGAATAATTATCCAAATTTATTTCTACCATTCGCTTTTTTACAACATTTAGTATTTCGTTTTTACTATTTTTAGTGAGAAATACCTTTTCTCCTTTCCGATATTTTGAAACAAGACGACAATGGAAGCAACCTTAGATTTATTTAAAGAATTGAAATCTTTTTCGGAACCCGAACTTCAAAAGGAAATTCTGAAGCACGCCAAATTTATCAAAGCCAACAAAGGTGATATTCTGATAAAGGAAGGTCAATACCTGAATTTTCTGCCCATAGTCATCAAAGGATTATTGAGAGTGTATCAACAGAATGAAGACAGGGAAATTTTACTCTATTATGTGGGGCCTGAGCAAACCTGTATGATGTCTTTGTCATCTGCCTATTTTGATTATTACAGCACGGCCAATGGTATTGCTATGGAGCAATCCGAAATTCTTGTTTTGCCCGCGCACCTCATTGCCGAATGGCAACTCAAATACCCATCTTGGAATAAATTTATCCTCAGGACTTTCAAAAGCCGATACGATGAGTTGCTCAATGCTTTTGGAAATGTAGCCTTTAAGCCTATTAATGTGCGTTTGAAGGAATACCTCACCGCATACGTTAAAAATGAAAGCTCCAATAAAATCCCTGTTTCCCATCAAACGCTGGCGAATGATTTGGGCACCACACGCGTGGTCATATCGAGGATTTTGAAACAGTTTGAAAAGGAAAAGCTGGTAAAACTTCACCGGGGATACATTCAATTAATTTCCTAAACCCCAGTTTTAATAGTTGAAGAACAGATTTAGAATCTGTTTTATTCAAAATTTCAAATATTTATTTTTAGATAAGTATCTTTTGATACACAAAATTCTTAAAATATGGTTTTATGTTTAGGGAGACTAACGGTTGTTGGTCCTAGAGTTTTTCTCCTAAACATCAAATTTTATGAAAAGCCTTGTCACATTGAAAACAATCCTCTTAGTAGTAATTGTTGCATTTAGGTTAGAAGCGCTTGCCCAAACGGGAACTGTGAAGGAAGAGAAAATGAAAGTATTGATACACATTACTCATGGCCCCGAAAATCCTACACGGGCAGCACTAGGGTTTTTAGTAGCCAAAACCGCCATTGAGGAGGGATATGCTGTGACATTGTTTCTGGCAGGAGATGCGGTACAATTACTTCGAAAAGATGTGCTTGATAATCTGGCTGGTCTTGGCACCGGTAATCTCAGGGGTCATTATGATGCTATTTTAGCAGGAGGTGGGAAATTCTATTTATCCGGCATGTCAGCCAAGTCAAGAGGGTTGACCGAAGCAGATTTGAGTGACAAGACTGCGGAGTTTGCCATGCCAAAAGTCTTGCTTCAATTGTCGATGGAAAGTGACAGGATGTTTGTGTATTGAATTTGGAGCTTTCAATAACTCGTATTTAAGCATTTTACCTTTTTTCTTATATAAAAATTTCAGCCATGGGAATTTCTATTTTATTAGCAGATGATCACAATCTTTTTGCAGTAGGAATCAAAAGAATTCTGGACTTTATTCCCGGTTGTGAATTGGTAGGAAGTGTTCAGAATGGGAGAGAGGTTATTTTGTTTCTTGAAAGTAATCAAAAAGTAGATGTCCTTGTTCTTGACCTCCATATGCCTGTGATGGACGGGATGCAGCTTTTGCCACATCTCAGCCGAAAATTTCCTGACATGAAAACCATGATTCTCAGTGGACACCATACCAAAGGAACGTTGGAAGCCTGTAAAAATCTTGGCGCCAAAGGCTTTGTTGGAAAGGATTCCTGTTTTGAAATTTTTCGGGAAGCCCTCGAGGTCATCGCTGCAGGAGGTGAATATTTCCAGCCTGTTTCCATTACAAAAAACATATATAATGGACATTGGAACTGCCTCTACCAAAAATTGAGATCCGAATATGGGCTATCTGACAGAGAAACTGAAATCATAAAAATGATGCTCAATCAGAGTGAAAACAAAGAAATCGCGCAGCAATTGAATCTCAGTCCCTTGACAGTAAAAACGCACCGAAAAAACATTTACAAAAAACTCCATGTGCATAATATTTCGGGTTTACTAGGCTTGATAAAAGAGCATCCGGGGCTTTAATTCTATACTATGAACACTATTCAAAAGCTCGTTCAAGAAGTAGCGACAGCCCGCAAGCTGTACCTCGAGCAAATTGAAAATGTGTCAGAAGCTCAGGCCAAATGGAAACCTGACCCTGAAGTGTGGAACATTATTGAAATCACAGAACATCTTTTTTGGGCGGAACAGGGCGGAGTATTCGGAATGTGGAAAACCCTTCATGCCATCAGGAATGGCAACATTGTGCTTAGCTATGAATCACCTCATCAGGACATGTCGATAGAACAGGTGATCGAACTTACATGGCAGGCCAAGGAAAAAGTACCTGCAGTGGCAGTTCCCCGGCTAGGGGGTCCCTTGTCATTTTGGAAGACTTCCCTAAACAGTCTCCAAGAAGTTCTTCATGGATTTGGTGATGATTTGCAAGAATCAGACTTGAGAATACAGGCCCAGCCTCATCCCATCTCAGGACCCTTGGACTTTCATCAGCGCCTTGAATTTTTACGGTTTCATTTGAATAGACATACAGATCAGGTTACTCAACTTTTGGGAAAAATGTAACCTGGATTTTTCTACTTTTTATGGATTCTTTGTTGGTTAATTTCAAGCCTAGATTTCTCATTTTTTGTATTCTGAAATCCCAACTTTCAATTTCTACTCCAAGCTCATTTACCTACCTTTTTGATTTTTAACACAAATAATATTCTGAAACTACCCCAAAGAGGGTATTTTGATAACTAAAGTGTTGTTTACAATACTCCCAATGGGGTATTTTTTTTTGGTAGGATAAATGGGAAATTTACCCAAATCAAATTCCTTATAATCAATTGGATAGCTAGATTTAGCTATAGTATCCGCCTTCTTTTTTTTTCAATTTTATAAGCTATAAACCAATTTTATGATGAAAACTATACGATTTTTACTGATCTTCTTATCTATTTGTGCTTTTACCATTGCTTCGGCACAATCCCAGGTATTAAATTCATACAGAACCATCCAATCAGGTGATTGGAATTCGGTCGCCACCTGGCAACGCTTCGACGGAAATAATTGGATAGCGGCTGCTGGGGTGCCTTCATCGGCAGATGAAAACATCACCATCAGAGAAGGCCATACGGTTACCGTATCTGATACACGCACCATTGATCAAACTGTTGTGGAAGCTGGTGGATCACTTGTATTAACCGGATCCCTCAATGTAGCTGATGGTGCGGGAGAGGATTTAATCATTAATGGTACAATGTCTTGGAACAGCGGAATTTTGAGTGGTCCGGGTACCACTTTGATCAGTGAAGGGGC
>NZ_JAMFLG010000075.1 GCF_023502205.1 Aquiflexum sp. TKW24L
CTGAGGGTCTGAATAATGTGGCGGCGGCCTACTCTCCCGGGTGTAACCCCAGTACCATCGGCGCTGCAGGGCTTAACTTCTCTGTTCGGGATGGGAAGAGGTGGGACCCCTGCGCTGGGCCGCCTAAATCTTAAAGTGGGAAGTAAGAGGTCAGAAGTAAGAGGTTTGAATCCCTGAATCTTAATCTTATCATTTCCACCGATTTCTTATGTTCTGTGTCCGCGGATCAGAGTCTTGTGTCTCAAGTCTCATATCTCACGTCTCCCGATAGCTATCGGGATGATATGTTTTGCAGAGAATGCAACAGGGCTGACCTGAAGTAAGTTTTCGGGCTATTAGTACTGCTCGGCTTTGTCATTACTGACTTTGCACCTGCAGCCTATCGACGTCATCGTCTCTGACGGCCCTGTTTGGAAGTCTCATCTTGGAGGGAGTTTCGCACTTAGATGCTTTCAGCGCTTATCTCTTCCCGACGTAGCTACCCGGCAGTGCAGTTGGCACCACAACCGGTACACCAGCGGTCAGTCCAACCCGGTCCTCTCGTACTAAGGTCAGCGCTCCTCAAACTTCCCACGCCCGCAACAGATAGGGACCGAACTGTCTCACGACGTTCTGAACCCAGCTCGCGTGCCACTTTAATCGGCGAACAGCCGAACCCTTGGGACCTTCTCCAGCCCCAGGATGTGACGAGCCGACATCGAGGTGCCAAACCTCCCCGTCGATATGAGCTCTTGGGGGAGATCAGCCTGTTATCCCCAGAGTACCTTTTATCCTTTGAGCGACGGCCATTCCATGCTGTACCGCCGGATCACTATACCCGTGTTTCCACCCTGCTCGGCTTGTCGGCCTTACAGTCAAGCTCCCTTATGCTATTGCACTCCGCGCACGGTTACCAAGCGTGCTGAGGGAACCTTTGGAAGCCTCCGTTATCCTTTTGGAGGCGACCACCCCAGTCAAACTACCCACCAAGCAATGTCTCCCGCTTCTGCGGGGTTAGATACCAAGCAAACAAAGGGCGGTATTTCAACAACGGCTCCACAACGCCTGGCGACGCCACTTCACAGCCTCCCGCCTATCCTACACATCGTTTACCCGGTACCAATGCTAAGCTGCAGTAAAGGTTCATGGGGTCTTTCCGTCCCGTTGCGGGTACACGGCATCTTCACCGTGACTACAATTTCACCGAGCTCATGGCTGAGACAGCGCCCAGATCGTTACACCATTCGTGCAGGTCGGAACTTACCCGACAAGGAATTTCGCTACCTTAGGACCGTTATAGTTACGGCCGCCGTTTACCGGGGCTTCGATTCAAACCTTCGCTTGCGCTGAGCTCCCCTCTTAACCTTCCGGCACCGGGCAGGTGTCAGGCCTTATACTTCCTCTTTCGAGTTCGCAAAGCCATGTGTTTTTGCTAAACAGTCGCCTGGGCCTTTTCACTGCGGCCTCCCTCACCGAAGTGAGGGTAGGCGCCCCTTCTCCCGAAGTTACAGGGCCATTTTGCCGAGTTCCTTAGCCATGATTCACTCGAGCACCTCAGGATCCTCTCCTTGACCACCTGTGTCGGTTTGCGGTACGGGCACGCATATTCGCTTTTCTTGGAAGTGGATTCCCCGGATTATCACTTCGGCCGAAGCCTCCGTGTACTATCCCACGCTTTCACGTGGTTCAACGCACTATTCCGTCAGTGCGCACCGGGTACACCCCTACGTCGCTTTTATTATATGCGCGGTACAGGAATATTGACCTGTTGTCCATCGGCTGCCCCTTTCGGGTTCGCCTTAGGCCCCGACTGACCCTGATCTGATTAGCATTGATCAGGAAACCTTGGTCTATCGGTGTGCGGGTTTCCCACCCGCATTATCGTTACTTATGCCTACATTTGCTTTTCCAAAAGCTCCAGTGCACATCGCCATGCACATTCACCGCCGTTGGAATGCTCCCCTACCATCGATATAAATATCAATCCTACGCTTCGGTATTACACTTGATGCCCGTTTATTATCGACGCCCTGCCGCTCGACCAGTGAGCTGTTACGCACTCTTTAAAGGAATAGCTGCTTCCAAGCTAACCTCCTGGCTGTCAAGGCAGCTGGACCACCTTTGTTCAACTTAGTGTAAATTTTGGGACCTTAGCGGTAGGTCTGGGTTCTTTCCCTCTCGGACTCGGACCTTAGCACCCAAGCCCTCACTGCCGCTTCTGTATGACGGCATTCGGAGTTCGTCAGGATTTGGTAGGATATGACTCCCCCTAGTCCTATCGGTAGCTCTACCTCCGTCATACAATCCGCGACGCTGTTCCTAAAAACATTTCGGGGAGTACGAGCTATTTCTCAGTTTGATTGGCCTTTCACCCCTACCCACAGATCATCCGGAAGCTTTTCAACGCTTATCGGTTCGGTCCTCCAGTACGTTTTACCGTACCTTCAACCTGTCCATGGGTAGATCACAAAGTTTCGCGTCTACCCCCACTGACTCAGCGCCCTGTTCAGACTCGCTTTCGCTCCGGCTGCCCCCGTCTACGGGGTTAACCTCGCCAGTGAGGAGTAACTCGTAGGCTCATTATGCAAAAGGCACGCCGTCATCCCATCGCGGGACTCCGACCGCTTGTAAGCGCACGGTTTCAGGTTCTATTTCACCCCGTTATTCACGGTACTTTTCACCTTTCCCTCACGGTACTTGTTCACTATCGGTCTCTCAGGAGTATTTAGCCTTACCGGATGGTGCCGGCAAATTCAACCGGGATTTCTCCTGTCCCGGCCTACTCAGGATCCCCGCCAGACAAATCATGCTTCCCGTACGGGACTCTCACCCCCTATGGTCACAGTTCCCACTGTGTTCCGGTCACATTCATCATCCTTACGCAGGTCCTATAACCCCGCGCATGCCGTAACATGCACGGTTTGGGCTGTTCCGCTTTCGCTCGCCACTACTCACGGAATCACTGTTGTTTTCTCTTCCTGTGGGTACTTAGATGTTTCAGTTCCCCACGTTCGCCTTCCTTTCGGAATATCCACATCGCTGTGGATGGGTTGCCCCATTCGGACATCCGCGGATCAATCCCCCTTGCAGGTCCCCGCGGCTTTTCGCAGCTTGGCACGTCCTTCTTCGCCTCTGAGAGCCTAGGCATCCCCCGTGCGCCCTTGTTCACTTACTCTTTACACATATCCCCCTTTTGCTAAGGATATATGCAGTCTCCGTATGTACATACTAATATGCACACACACTCTGTTGCATTCTCTGCTCAACATGTCAATGAACTTATG
>NZ_JAMFLG010000076.1 GCF_023502205.1 Aquiflexum sp. TKW24L
TCTACTAAATAAAAGGGTAGGGGCGAGCGTAAAGAATAGCTTTGATGAAGCTATTTAGCGAGTAGCCAGAATGCAGCACAGACAATGTACACCTAGCGGTTAGCCCTAGGTGAGGGCACGCAAACTATACCTAAAGAAACGTCATTCTACTCCCTGCGGGGGTGTGGCCTTTTGAAAAATATCAACCAACATTGATACAAATGCCCAAAAGACGACCATATATTGAGTTTATTACTGTCCTGCCTACAATTGCCAATAGGAGTTGTGGCGAGTTCGGTTTCGACTGTTATAGTCAGCCTAAAGGTTGTCGAATTTCAACTAAACTTAACTCGATATTCTTGAACAAAGCATCACCTGTATTGGTCACTGGCGCCGCTCAAAGAATTCAAGAACAAAACATCTTCTTAAACTTCGTTAATCTCTTTTGCAGCACGGGCACCTGATTCAATCGCACCCTCCATACTGGCGGAATATATGGAAGTATGTTCCCCAGCAAAATGTATACGGCCTTCAGGACGGATGATTTCAGGCAGCCATGATGTAATCTGGCCGGGAAGAAACAACGAGTAGGCTCCAAGGGCATAAGGGTCAAGCTGCCAGCTCTTTGAAATCCCACCCTCATAGTAGTCGAAAACAGTAGGGTGAACTTTGTTCATTTGTTCAAGTGCGAATTTTAGCCTATTGTCATTCGACATCTTGTCAAGTTGGATTGCATCTTGGCCGCGTGCATGACCTTCAAGAATGGCCCGATCTCCTTCTCTTCCTGTTTTGATCATAGGGTGCTTTTGTACTTGCCCAATGGTCAGATCTGTCATGGCTGAACCATTCTCTCCATTGCCTTCCCAAAACCTCTCTTTTACTTCCAGAAAAACGCGGGTTGTTGGCGCATAAGAGAGATTAGCAATGATGTCCTTTTTGGGGGGTGATAATGAAGGCGAAATATTTATGTTTTTCAATACCGTAAAAGGAATAGTGCATACCACACGATCTGCACGAATGCTTTCCTGCTTTCCAGCTATGCTAACCATTACTTCTACGCTGTTGGGGTCATTTTTTATGCTCACCACTTCAGCGCCAAACCGAATCCGTTCTCCTAATCTGACCGCAAATGCTGTCGATAAATTGTCAACCCCGCCCGGGAAGCTGTAAACATTTTTACTTCCCGCTCCCTGTAATACTGGCAATAAATTCCTGGCAGCAGAGGCTCGTGCTTCGCGATCGGCATACCAGGTAGTGACCCGGATAATTTCTTGTGCCCCTTCAGAGGCGCCGCTTTCTGCCAAAACCTGCTGCAATGTTTTATTGTCCATTGATCGTGCCCAGTCATACAGTGAATTTGAAAGGGAAGTATCCTTCACGCCATTAAGTAAGGGCTGGATGTACCTGTCGGTGAGGCTACCCTCACGCTCTTCGGGTTTGAGATCATATGGCCAATCTATTTTTCCGTTTGCTGGAACGATCCGCCTGCCCCGCAGGTGATAGACCGTATTTCCACCCGTGTTTCGTATCACAGGGGTGCTCAGTGATTCATAAGGAATGTTGAAAAGCTTGACATAATGGAGAAGGTTAAAATAATTATCGTTAAAACTCATACCACCTGCCTCAGCTGTCAATCCTGAAGTAAAACCTTCGCGTAGTGTTAGCACCCGACCACCAGACCGGTTTCTCGCTTCCACCACGATCACCTCATGTCCGGCTTGTACGAGTTCCCATGCCGCAGTTAAACCAGCAAGGCCTGCACCAAGGACAATCACTTTCTTCTTTGTTTTTTGACCAGATGCAGCCAAACCAATTGGCAACAAAAGGCCTGTCGCGGCAGAAGTCGATTTTTTTAAAAAGTTTCTACGATTCATTGAATCACTTTTTATGGCTATTTGATTTTCTAAATGTCAACAAATAATACCACAATTTCATATGCTTTATTAGAAACGTCAGGTTGCAATTGCCTGCTGTAAAGCTTATTGCTTTTTTATTTTCTCAATCGTATAATTTTCTTCATACATCCCTGATGAATAGGTTGGCCAATTAGCCACATCAAAAATGTGTCAGTCTACTTTTACCAATATTCTCTTTGTTGTTTTCTTATCACCAATAGTCAACGTATCACCATGTAGCATAAACTGCCTTGGCTGGTCTGTGTCAATATACCATAGTAATGAGCCACCTTTTACATAATGTGTCACAATAGACTTTTTCCAATCAACAGTATATGTCCCAAAGTAGCTAAATGCATTGCTATAATAGTTTTCAAAATAATTTACGTTTGTGCTTTTTGCTGAATCCTCCGAAACTATGATTGGTTTGTCGGTTGAAATATTTATACTGACAACCCCACTTTTTGTATAAATAAAGTAGCCTCTAGGTTGTAGACCATATCGGTCCATCCATTTGCCTGTAAGCGAGTCAAAGTCTGAATATTCTATTATTCTCCAGGTACCAACTAGTTTATCTAATTGAGAATCAGACCCTTTGGACACACTTGATTTTGGGCTATTCTGCCCAAACGAAGTAGGTGACAAAGCCAATAAAAGGATAAATAGAATAAATGCCTTGTTCATTTGTCAAAATTTAAAATTATAGATGTAAGTTCTTTGAATCCCTTGCCGTCATTGTCTGCTGGTCGTCCACAACAACAATTTTTTTTCAGTCCTTTTGCTTTTCCAGTAAAGGTTAATTAATTCAGCATTTACGGCTTTTTTGGCATTAGTCCGAGATTGTTTAAAGTTTTGCAGCAGCTCTTGCCAGTCGCAAAAGTCCCAATGATAAAAAGACATATAGAAACAAATAGAAAGAAAAGGGATGGCCTATATTTCATATTATAAAATTACCATAAAGACAGAAATTAAATATCCGACTTGGAAGCCGGATTTCCAATTCTCCAACCATTTGTATTAAGTACTCAGACGCCTTTTTACCTTATTACCTTTCCTTCCCAACCTTTCACCTTCAACCTCTCACCCCTTGTGGCATTGCTTACTTATAACAGAGTTTCCACTACCTTTCCCCTATACTTCCCCTAACCTCTAGTACACCTTCCCCTACCAATACTCCGTGTCTGTCCTAGGGATACTCCGTGTCTGAGGTAAGGATACTCCGTGTCTGGGTTACCTTTGAGCTACATATGGGTTCACTATAATGTGCCCTTGAGCTTTGGGAGAATCTATAATCTTACGCTCTCGTTTCTCGTTCCTCGCTTCTTTTTCTAATTATGAGATGCTTC
>NZ_JAMFLG010000077.1 GCF_023502205.1 Aquiflexum sp. TKW24L
GTATAAAGTTGAAATAAGGTTGATATAAGGTTGAAATATGATAGAAATAAAGTTGAAATAGGGTTGAATATATCGCCGCAGGCATGTATCATAGTATATCGCGAAGCATATATCATTTTTATATCGCCGCAGGCATATATCAAAGTATATCGCGAAGCATATATCATTTTTATAGCGCCGCAGGCATGTATCAAAGTATATCGCGAAGCATATATCATTTTTATATCGCCGCAGGCATGTATCATAGTATATCGCGAAGCATATATCATTTTAACAGCATTGTAAGTAAAAATTTAATGAATAAATCCTATCATTGTATTCGTGGAAATATTTAGGAAAAAGTTTAACTATTCAAGGTTTTGATAAGGCCTATTTTTACAATTTCGTTGGATTTTGAGCTTCATTGGGGAAGGTTTGACAAATACCCTGTGGAAAAGTGCCTTTCCTATTATTCGGAGACTAGAAAAGTTATTCCAAAAATCCTTGAGCTGTTTGAAAATCATGGGGTGCATGCTACCTGGGCTGCGGTGGGCGGCCTGATGGCCGAAAGCCTGGAGGAATGGAGGATGTATGCGCCACGCTTATTGCCTTCGTATACGGAAAAGGGTTATTCGGCCTATTCTTGGGTGGATTCCCAAAAGGAGATCTTTCCAGAGACTTTATTTGCGCCTCATTTGGTCAAAGAGATTCTACATGCGGAAGGGCAGGAATTGGGTTGCCATACGTATTCCCACTATTACACCAAGGAGAATGGACAGCGGATTGAGCAATTCAGGGAGGACCTGATGGCTGCCCAACGGCTTGCATCAGCAAAATTCAATACCAAGTTGACGTCCCTGGTATTTCCCCGCAACCAATATGACAATCAGGCGGTAAGAGTGGCTTGGGAGGAGGGGTTTGAAACGTTGCGTTCGAATCCGGAAGATTGGTTTTGGCAGCATACGGAGGAAAGGAGTTTCTTCAAAAGGCTGTTCCGGACTGGGGATACTTTGGTGCCATTGGGAAAAGAGAGTTTTTATCCATTGCCGAAAGCCGAGTCGGTGGCAGGGCCTGTTTTGTTGCCTACGTCTAGGTTGCTCCGTCCTTATGTTGGGAATAAGATCAGTCATCAGCAGCGTTTTGCACGGATCAAATCAGAGATGCAGAAGGCTGCCGAAAAGGGGATGGTGTATCATTTGTGGTGGCATCCGCATAATTTTGGGCATTTTCCGGAGCAAAACCTCAGGTATTTGGAGGAGTTGTTGGTGTATTTTAAGCGGCTTAGGGATGAGTATGGAATGAGATCTTTGAATATGGCGGAGACGGCGGGGCTGGTAAGGGGGGTTGGAGTTTAGAATTATGAATGATTGGGAATGGTAAATGGTAAGAGGATTTGGAATGTAGAATTTCAAATTAATAATGAAGGGGAATTTGGAGAAATTGGGGTTGAGGAGGAGTAGGTGAGCGGTAATGAATTTGAGGGTAATATTGGGGTAATATGGGATGGTATTTATTAATAGGGATTATTTTATTGTTTATTAAAAAAATCATATTAATAGAAAAATAGGTCTGAAATAAAGAAATATATTAATGGAATTTAAAAAAAATACCCTGATTAGGGTATTTTTTTTTGTTTGGGCTTTTTCTACTTTTGAAACGGGTGATTAAGCGACTTTTTGCATTGACTTTTTATCGAAAGATCTTAAAACTAGGTAGGGATTGTCTAAAGAAAATTTTTTAACCCTATTTTATTTCTTTTTACCGCCATGGGCGCAAAGAGAGAATCTGTGAAAATTATTTACCACAGGTCACATAGGAGGGGCACGGAGAAAAAACCACTTCCTTCCAAATCTATATCGCATCGTGCATTCATCATTCTGAATTCACAAAGTTTGAATTGATTATTTACCACATAGCTCACATAGACCTTATT
>NZ_JAMFLG010000078.1 GCF_023502205.1 Aquiflexum sp. TKW24L
TTGAGTCTACTCCGAAAACCCCTTTTCAGGAATTAACAAAGATTTGGGTTTTTGGAAACAGAAAAGATTCGTTTATGAATCTGAGCTTCACTTCTTTTATTTTGACTATGAATCGGTTTTTGATGCTTCCTATTGACTGGAAAGAGGCTATTTCTATTTCAAAAACAGCTAGCAGACCGTTTTTGAGCACATGTTTCATGATTCTGACAAAGTTTACCCACAGGCATCTGATATTCGCCCACATTCTGTGTTTGATTATTCCCCTGTATCTTGTTTTGTCATTTGTGTAGTGGTATCCCAACTGGAATATGGTTGCTTCCACATTGTTTCGGATGTTTAATATCTCCTGCGGGATATCGGCTATTTTCTTTCTCAATAGACATGCGCTAATCTCTTTATCAGAAAAATACCGGTAATGTTCCTCTGTTTTGATTCTCCATTTCTTCCCGTCTTTCATCTTCAGAGCGGCTACCGTAATATCTGTTTTGAAGTCTTTTACAGTCAATAACCCGTTTCCATCCATTTCAAGGTCATATCTGCCTTTTGGCCCCTGAATCGCATTTAGAATAAGTTCCGCATTCTTTTTGGCAACAAACCCCTGGTTTGACGGGCTGTGGTAAGCACCGTCGGCATGGACTTTTTCCACCGGATCACAGAATACTTCCCCTGCCCCGGTGACACCCTTTTCAAGAAAGCCATTATCGGCCGCATCTGCTTTTTTTACCTCTACGTTTCCTATCAGGTTCAGACCTTCTTTGTCACAGCTTTCTGTCACGTTGATACTGTACCCCTTCACCTGGTTGCCATCTTTGTTCCTGTAATGGGAGTCTGTATCATGTGGGGACTGGATGGAGTCGGCTGCTATCGATTCCTTGGGCTTGGGGATAACTGCTTTCTCGTCGCTTACATCAAACTGTTCTTCAAAAAGCCTTGAAACCGTGGCGTAATGGGCTTCGGATGATCCTTCAAACACTTTCACAAGCCTGTAGGCCAACACGCCCAGATCTATCAGCCTCATCCTGACCTCATCTCCCGAACAACGGTAGACAACCTTGTTGCCTTCCTCTGAAAGCAGGCTCCTTACCGTTTCGATCTCGGCAGGGGATAACCTGCTTTCCAGCTTTGCAATGCCGGTTTTCGAACAGAACAGCCGCAGGGTTTCATGGACAAGCTCATACCGGCTCAGCCAGGCAATGTTGCTGCCAAGGAGCTTGCTGTCCATCCGGATACTCCTTCCGCTCACCTGAAACTCCTTTGCCTGTCCCTTTGTGACCGCATTGAATGTTTCTTCCAACAGGTTGGGGTTGCCCTGTTTCTCATGGTCCACTATCCGCTTGCGGAACAGGTAATAGGTGGATTCTGTCGGTATGGGGTCATCCAGATTGACCAGCCCCAAAGCCCTCCTAACCAAAAGGTTAAACCTGCAATGCTCAAAAAGCTGTGAATCGCTCCACCTGCTGGCTTCCTTGAGAATCATCATGGCAACCATAATTCTGACTGAAGCATTGGGACTTCCGTTTTCCTTGGAATACAAAGGCTCAAATAAGGACTCCTCAACCCTCAAAGTGACCTGTGTCCTGAATAAATTATGCCATGATCCGATCTCCTCGTAGAAACGTTCTGACCTGTCACTGAGTAAAGAATTCGGGCTGGAAAAGATCCCCATTTGCTGTTTTTGTGAAGTTTTTCTGAACATTGAATGCAATTTAACTATCTGTAATATAGCTATTTATACCCAATTTATTAACTATACATAAGATTAGTTTTAAACTTTCTCAGCCCAATCCAAAAAGAACTTTTTACCTTAATTACTTTTCGGAGTGGACTCAA
>NZ_JAMFLG010000079.1 GCF_023502205.1 Aquiflexum sp. TKW24L
AGTTCTTTTTCTCTTGTCATAGGAGCAGTATTTTGCCAATATATTCATTGTCGGACATGGTTCCTTTGGTTTGTTGTTTAACTCCATTAAGATCATGGTTAATTTATGTGGGTTCCTTATTAAATAATGTGTGACCTTCATCAAACTCAGGTCCTTGTTCAGTTTGGCTTTGATTGTATGTCGGCAGATAGAATAAATAACTTGTGAACATATGGTTATCATTATAAACCTGGACCATATTATAACCCAAAGCTGGATTTTGGATACATTATGCACCTTGTCAAACGCCATGTTGCTTTTCCAGGACTTGAAGATTATTTCAATTCTCCATCTGAGTTTGTACAAAACGAAGATCTTCTCTGCGTCTGCGGTTTCTTTCGCTATGGTAGTAAGGTAAATAGACCATCCCAGAAGTTCTAGATACTCTGCCGTGGGAGACTTTCTGTTTTCTTTCTTGGCTTTTCTCCGTCGATTTCCCGCTATCTCTTCGCTTGTGGGAAAAGCTATGAGCCTTACTTTGGTCTTGGAATTGTTGTTCAGTTTTATTTCCATGTCGACACTTTTTTTCTTTTTAAGCAAAGCCAGCAGGTCAATGGGCTTTTCGTTTTCAGTGTCAAGTATTGAAAGACTGAACTTGTGACGGTAAATGCAGTCCGCACCCATATTTATGTGACGCTGGATTTCATCAGCGATCAAATACCCACGGTCCCTTAAAGTGAGATCCCCGCCTGCAATAACAAGCTCAGGGGCAGCCTCAGAGTCATTTTTACTGTAACAGTCTACAGAAAAGCGCAAAAACTGCTCAGACACTAAATCATAGACACCCTGGATACGGGAGTTGCAGACTTTTGAATAGCCGTTGGCCACACCCGAAAATTCATCGAACAGCCTCTGGGGCAACCTGATAATAGTACTGTCCTGCACTATTATCCTATTGAAAAGAAGGGTTTCCGGCTTAGGGGGATTTTTTAGAAACTTGTTGCGTATAACGAGTTCAAAGACTTTTTTTAAAAATACCAGACAATGCTCGTTTATCTTCTTCCAGACCGAAACCTTACTGACCGATACCCCGGATCCCGATTCAATTTTGGCTGCAAGATCATTGTGGCTGACAGTGCCCTGCGATGACTCAACACAAAGTGCATGGAGAAGGTCAGCCGGATCAATAACCCTCCTACGTTTGATCAGCCGGGACTCAAATGCAAGGTCGAAGAGTGTGTCATTACTTATGTTAAGTTGATGAAAAAGGTTAAAAAAATCAATATTTTCGAGAAAAGGAATAGGTTTCAAAGACGTTTTTATTTAATATAACAATAGTAAATATACTATTAATAAATCCAAAAAACAATGGGATATAAAGTTAAAATTCAACGGGTTGAGCGGGGAAAAACCTGTTCCTACTACATTAATTTTCCGGCAGCTCTGGCGGAGTCTTGTGATATAGAAAAAGCAGAAGAGTTGGAATGGGAAATAGAAGACAGGAATACTTTTGTACTGAAAAGGGTGATCAAAAAAGAATCATTTCTCAAAAAGAAAATCAAAATAAAAAAAGAAACCGGCTGATAATTAAACAGATAAAGCTTAAGTTAACGTATATG
>NZ_JAMFLG010000008.1 GCF_023502205.1 Aquiflexum sp. TKW24L
TTTACTTCTGACTTCCTACCTCCTACATCTTACTTCCTTCTCAAGCCTTTTTCACAAATTCTGACTTCAAGGCCATGGAACCGAATCCCTCGATTTTGCAGTCGATATTGTGGTCACCTTGTACCAATCGGATATTTTTGACTTTTGTTCCTGCTTTAATGGGATGTGCAGCACCTTTGATGGGGAGGTTTTTGATGATGGTGACCGAATCCCCATTTGCCAATATGGCTCCGTTGGAATCTTTCACCACAAGTCCTTCTTCAACAACCGCCACTTCCGCTTCCCATTCGAAAGCACATTCCGGACAGACAAATTTGCCATCCAATTCGTAAGTATATTCAGATTTGCAGGCCGGGCAAGGGGGTAAATTTTCCATGGGGTGAAGGTAAGGAAGTTCATCTATTTTTGTAATATTTTAATACAATAGAGGTAATCAACCAAATTTAGCAATTACGTCTTCTCAATGCTCAGTGAAAATAAAATCATCCTAGAATAATTGGAGTCCCTTCCTATTTTTTTACTGGGATATGCATCTATTCCGACAATTATCTATATTTAACTCTTAAGGAATAGAACTAGGAGTTCCCTCCAACACGGTGAAAACACGGTATAAACACGGTCAAAGTGTAAGGGGACTACTACGGAGGGGTAAGGGAAGGTGTACTTTGATATAAAGGAGCTATGGCTAAACTCGTAAGTTGGACCAAGTTTGTAGGCACTCTTGGTGGCATTACATTTTACCTGATGAACGGGAAAAACATTGCCCGGCAGGCAAGACAAAAAAATAGGAAAAGGTATTGGTTGAGCAGGTTTTTTGTTGGAACCAAAAAGATGAATGATGAATTTGGAAGGGCTTCCACGCTAAGCTCATCATTCAGATACCTGGCGCATACTCTCTTGTATCAAATGGATACAGGTTATTTACATTCCCAACTCAGTGGGGCGTTTAGAAAAATTATGCTGACTGACGGCAGTCATGGGCCGGGAAAAAGGACCCTTCTTGGCGGAGATGTCAGCCAACTTCGAGGGAAGGAATTTGCCAATGACTTGCCCTAACAACCAACATGTTTGATTTTTTTACAAGTCGAACTTTTTTGCCTTTCCGGTAAGTGTATGTTTTTGCCATGATTAGTATTTTTTTTGGTTAATTAATTTATTTGGATTGGGATGCGTTCGGATTTACAAGTCAAAAAGGATTTTGATTTGATTTCCCCATATTCCATGAATTCTAAATGAATTTATCTTTTAGATTTTTCGATCATTTAATACGGTTTGATTGGCATATAACTTCCCCCCAAATTGTGTCGAAAGTAAAGGTTCTTTGGCACTCTCGATAATCTAAACCTCAAACTGTAGCGCACCCAAATTATTGAATTATCACAATAAACTGCTACTTATATTTTTTGTCATCAAACCACTTTTGAAGGTCTGGGGAAACAGCATTCAATTTTCCTGAAGTCCAAAAGGAATATGCCTCAGCATAGAACTCCTCTGGCTTATGTGGCCAATTCTCTCGAGCGTAATCCGAAATAGGGGGAATGTTCTTTGATTCTACAAATGCCACAAATTTTTGAACCCTCGCCGACCTTTCATGTGCCAATGCGTTTGCCTTTGCTGCATGAAAGAATTTTTCCTGTTCCTGCTCCACAGGGGCCAATGTCATCAAAATTGCATGCCGGGTATCGGTTTTTGACAATGATTCAAATGCCTTTGTTCTTTCCTCCATTTTCTTATCGACACCAACAATGAAGCTTTCTACCTCGGATTCGGATTTTTCTCTGGATTTGGTTTGAGAATGGAAATTTTCAATTTCGGCACTTAGGGCTTGTACTGATGTCAAATATTGTAAGGCTTCTTCCAGATTTCTCATATCGTTGGTGACACCGCCTATGGCCTTTGCCAAGACTATATCGTGATTTAACTTGGCTGACGAAGTGCTTTGCTCGATTGCATCGAGGTCTGTTTGGCTGATGGCATGTTTTTGGGCATCACTTTCTTTTTTGTCTGAAGCGGTCTTGGCAGTTTTTGTAGCTGCTTCGTCAGCTTTTAATAATTTCTCATTTTTTGTTCTTTCTGTTCTTTTTTGGTCTGCTATCTTCCTCAAGGCATCCATTTCACCTTTCAATTGTTTCTTTATTGTAGGTTCTGACTCTTTGTTAAACTCTTCCACCTTTTTGGTAAGTTCATCAACAGCAAGGTTCATTTCATCGTTGGCCATAGTAAAGGTGATACTACTTTCATTTTCCTTGTTTATCTTAGTGTTATATTCTGCCAAAGCTTTGTTAGAAGCCAAGTTAGCCTGCCTGCTTGGAAATGTAGCAATGGCATGGCCGACTTCGTGTTGCACCAATCTTTTTTGCTCAACTTCCGGAGTTCCCGGTTTAAAATTCAAATCTGCCAATGAAAGCTCATATTCGTCGGTTACCGTTGTATCATTTACCGATTGTTGAGAAGAAAATTGACCTGCTGTTTTTCCTCCCAAACTGGAGACACGTTTAAGAACTACATCTTTTAGCGCATGGATATCTTCATTTGGAATGTTTGCGATCGCCTCCTTCGTGATTCTCAATTCCTCCAAAGTCCATGTGGAGGTACCATCCTCAACTGACTTGAGGGAAAAGGCAGTCTTTATTTCAGACTTTAGCTTGGCAATTGCCTCTTGTTCCTTTTTCCTTGCATCCTCTTCAGGATCTCTCCGTATCGCTTTTGATTTTTGGATGAAATGCGTCAGTTCGTGCGCCAATAACTTCTTTCCGCTTTGGTTATTGGGCTCAAATTTTCCTAAGTTGAAGTAAATGTCTGCGCCATGAGTAAAAGCCTTAGCGCCAAGGTTTTTGCTCAAGGTAGCGGCTGAGGTATCGGTATGAATTTTGACTTTGGAAAAATCCATCCCAAATCCCTGTTCCATTTCTGACTGGGTATTTTTGGGCAATGGATTTCCGCCTCCTTTGGAAGCAAAAAGTTGAGAGGATGTTTTTGAGGAAACCACTGGCGTTTCAGCATTTGTCCTCTTCGTCATCAATGTTTGGCTCAAATTTTCATCACCTTCATTACCCTTTAAGTGGACTGAAGAGGGTTTGGGAGTGAGGAAGCGTTCAAGATTTTGGGACTTAGAATCTGATTCTGAAAGCCTTTGAACTACCTGTTCAGCGACTTGGTCTGCTTCAACTTCATATTTGTCGCCGGGTTGGTTAACTTGAAGTTTGGTCTGGATAGGTGTTGCCGAAAAAAATGATTCCTTTCCAAGGCCTTTTGGCTTAGATTGGGATTTCTTTTTTTCTTGTACAGCCTCCATTTGTATTTCTACTTAAGTTGAATGAGTTTTCTTCTATCTCTTTTTTTCTTTAGAATAATTTAGCTGGAATTTCATTAAAACTTAAACACAAGTCCCAATCCTATTCCTGCCTTTACTTTTCCATTAGATCCGATGTCTATCGGCACTCCAGCTTTAGCGGAAAGCATGTCCGTGATTTTGAGGGAAACTCCGGGTGTGATATTTCCTGAAGGTCCGTTCTTATCCAAAAGGAACTTTCCTGCGATTTCCGGTGTCAAACGGGAATAGGGGAAAAAGACCGCTTTTCCATCCACAGACAGGGAGGGGGAATTTTTGAAGTCCGTTTCGGCTGTAACCCCAGAGTCCAGTTTGAGTTTGGAATCGAATAGTGTCCAACTTCCATTTACTTTGAAATAGGCTTTTGCTTTATCGGGCTTGGAAAGGTCCAAGGGAGTTTCCTCCGCTTTGATTCCTGTTGTGGCAGAAATTCCCGAAGCTTTGTCTTTTGCTACAAGTTCTGCGGAGGTGCTCACGGTATCGCCTGAAGTTTTTTCGGAAGCCTTGGCAGTAATTGCATCGGTCACTTTTTCTTCCCCTGACCTGGTGGTGGTTGTCTTCCCTTTGATTTCCCCTTCTTTGTATTCTGTGGCAACCTCCACTTTGGTTTCAACCTTAGGTTTGTCGTCAGCCTTATCTTTTTGTTCTTCAACTTCTCTTTTGACAGAAAAACCGCTCGACGCATTTGGCTGCATGGTATGGGCAAGTTCATGTGCCAAAAGTCTTTTCCCTACTCCATCTTTTGGGTTGAAATATTTCTTTTGAAAGTAAATATCCGAGCCTACAGTAAAAGCCTTGGCGTTGATTTCCCTGCCCAACCGGGAGGATTGTTCGTCAGAATGGATTTTTATACCGGAAAAATCGCTACCGAAAGCACTTTCCATTTGACTTTTGGTTTGGGGAGAAAGTGTGCTCCCCATTCCATTGGTAGTTTTGAGTTCAGTAGCGAAATGAGAGCTTGGTTCGGTTTTTTTATTTTCGTGAACTGTTCCCATCACCTGCCCGGCCATCTTTTCCGATTCTTTTTCCTGTGGGTCATTTGGTCGGCTTATTTTCAACTTTTCCTGAAATGCATCACCTGTGAAAAAGGGATTTTTCCCATTTGAATTTGTCCTGACTTTCGAGGTTTTATTCTCCTTTATCGCTTCCATTTCCTTCGTTTTTATTTGTAAATGATAATCTCACTTGCTACTTCCCCTCTTTTTCCATTTCCCTCTTTATTCCTTTTATCACCATATCCTTGGTCAATATAAAATCGCGGCTTTCCAATGCGGTCAGGGAAAGGTATTGGATGATGTTGATGATGTGGGAACCGGTCAGTTCGTATTTTTCGGCGATTTCCCTGAGCCCGTTTTCTTTGCTTATTTTGAATTGACTCGGCAAGGATTTTTCCCACAAAACCAGTCTGTCGTCTGCTTTGGGTGCCGGGAAATAAATGATGGCGTTGAATCTCCTGATAAAAGCAGTGTCAATGTTGGTTTTGAAGTTGGAAGCCAAAATCACGAGCCCGTTATAGCTTTCGATTCTTTGAAGCAAGTAAGAAACTTCCTGATTGGCATATTTGTCATGTGCATCCCTGACTCCGGTCCGCTTTCCAAAAATCGCATCTGCTTCATCGAAGAACAGAATCCAATCTTTGTGCTCTGCCTTGTCAAATAGCGTAGCCAGGTTCTTTTCTGTTTCCCCGATATATTTGGATACAACCATGGACAAGTCAATTCTGAATACTTCCTTTCCGGTATACTTTGCCAAAAGTGTAGCAGTAACCGTCTTGCCTGTTCCCGGTGGGCCATAAAACAATGCCCTATATCCCGGCTTTATTTTTCTGCCCAGATCCCATTCTGAAAGCAAGGTGTCTTTGTGCTTGAGCCAGGTCTGCAATTCTTTGACCTGATGCCAGACTTGATCCGGAAGTACAAGGTCCTCCCAAGTCAATTCTGATTGGAGGTGTTCTGCCGGGAAATTGATGCTTAAAGTAGGAAGGGAAATCTTTCCGGTGGTCATCACTTCCACGTATTCAGGATCCATGACCAGTTTTCCGCTCAATCTAGGCTCTCCGGTTTTGACAGTTTCCAGTGATAGGATCCGGTGTTTGAACAATGGATTGGATTGGTCAAAGATCGAGAGTTGGTTCAACCTTTGCTGAATATCCATTCCCGCCAATAGGAAAAGAATGGTTTCTCCCGAGGCAACCATACCTCTATGCTGCTCTGGTTTTACCCCGCCAAACTCAGGAAAATCCCCACCTTGGGGAAGGTATTCCAGAATGATCCTGTCAAAAAACCCCGGTACAATATGGGGAACCAAGGCAGCAGAAAGTAGAAGCAAATTCTCTTTATTCAAATTGTAATGCCTGATTAATCTAGAAACTGTGCTTTGCGCATCGAAAATCAATTCCGTGGAATCCTGATCTTCCAAAATTTTTCCATGGAAAAAGTTGTCGAGCCGGTATTTCAAACCGACTTCCAAAAATTCAATGATGGTTTTTATATCCTCCATAGTCAGCGCATTTTTATTCCCATTCGACAAACATCATGTCATTCATCCAAGGCAATTTGATGATACCGAGTCCCCAAGGCAGCTTGGCCAAAAGCACATCTACCGTTTTTCGTTCTACTTGGAGTTTCCACCCTTTTTCTACCCGGCTGATTTTGCCGTTGCGCTGCAGGAAGGTCTCCCGCAATCCGTCTATGCTAGTATTTTTCAATACTGACCAATGTCCGATTACTGCCTGTAGCAGTTCTTCACATTCAATTTTGGTCTCGGGATTGAGCTCTGTTTCATCCCCCAAAACCTGAAAAACTCCCATCCCGCAAAGGATTTTGTTGAGTGGATAATAATTTTCGGCAAGTTCATTTTCTCCATATACCAAAAATTGGAGCACCCTTGCAGCCAATGATTGGTCGGATTCAGCCAAAAACTTTCCGTTTTCTGTCAGTTGTAGGTTGCTGAAGAGCCCGGCCAAAAATGGATGCAAAAGAACCAAACCTGCATTTTCCACAAATATTCCTTCTTCTATTTCCTGATCTTCCTGTTCTTTTGATCCCAATTGATGGTGTGGTGGATTTGGTCTAGTCATTGGTCTTGAATCAGGCTGTGATTTGGGTAGATGGTCTAATGGCCTGGAATCTTGGGATTTATTATTTTTATTTTGAAGTTCAGCTTGTAGAAATTCAATTTCCTCAAGTAAAAAACTTACTTCTTTCCAAAATGATGGATTCCTTTTTAGGATACTTTGCATTAAATGGGAAATCTTTCTTTGTAATTCAGGGGAATTGGTTTCAAGAACCAAAGACTTCATTTCATTCCATAATTCCTTCTCCTTTCCAGCTTCTCTGGCTAAGTATTCTCCCAATTTTGGGAGGTTCTCGAAAGAAAGGTTGCTGATCAAACTTTCAAGAAAATGGGTAGTTGAAAATGGTTTTTGCTCGGGATCAATACGAACCAATACTTGAAATAATTCTTCTTGGAGACTGGCTTTATCTAGAAAAGAAACCAAATGGAATACTTCGGGATGTAATTTTAAACTCCATGCTGCTATCACTTTTGCAAAGAAATCGGAGCTAAAAGAACAAATAAAACGCTTTTGAAGTACCGGTGATTGATGCAAAATGAACCTGAGGTTTTCCAAAAACAGAGGTTCCAAAACCACAGAATTTTCCAAATCCCTAGGATTTGCAAAAGGACTGTTCCAATGGAAATATCCTTTTTTAAGAAAATGGATAAAAACTTCTTCAGCCTTTTTTCCAACAGGAATGATTTCATTTTTCTCTTTTGATACTGATTTTAAATTTTCATCGAGTTGTATTAAAACCTGTTTTACCAGGTTCTCTTCCCAATTTTCATACAAAATCTTCCCACAATCCAGTTCAAGTTTATCAAAGACAATGGTAGCTTTTGGATCTCCATAATTGTCAAAAGCTTTTTCCAAAGCAGGTTTTATTTTTTCGTAGAATAACAAACCAAGACTGTCCTGCACTCCCAATCCTTCCTCCAACCCTTCAAAATCTACCTGAAGGGAAGCTGTATGGATTTTATGTTTTTGGATTTCGGACATCGTGTATTAAATCAGATAATAATTCCAATATTTTGAAGTCGGTTGAGATATTTTGGCTTGGAACTCACTTCCGCATTTTCCTCTGTCTGGGCTATTGCCGCTCCTATATCATTGGCAATCCTGAGGATAAGCTGGGTCTCTATTCGTCCAAAAGCACCGGTACCCTTCATGGATGCCCATACTATCGCATGCTCTTCAATGAATGAGAAGATATTTTCCATCGGAATTTTTGCCTGATCGAAATCCTCTTTTTGGATACAGACTATATATGTCGCTAAGAGATTCAAGATCCTGTATAGCTCAAAAGCCAAACTTCTAAGTTCTCTAGATTCCAAAATTATATTGTGCAATAACTGAAGCCACTCCATGAATTGGGAAAGCAATCCGGAATTGACAAATTCACTGACAAAGAATTCAATCTGTCTTTCGGAAGTTTCTCCGGCTATATTCCTCATTCCAGTAAAGAACTCCCTTATCTGTCCATAAGGGGAATAAATCTCGATAAACCGCTTGAAAAGATCATTTGAGTTAGGGTTGTCAAATGCCTCAAAAACTCTGAGAATATCGCTGAGTGGTCCGCAGGTTTTGGTCCTGACATCATCTCCTCCATCCCTGACAGCAACGCTTACCTCGACCGAATCACTGGAACTGTTACCGCCTGTATCCGTCACTTTCAGTCCGAATTTGTATATCCCTACCAAAAGTCCGGTCACATTTGTCTGCACCAGATTCGGATTTGTGATTGTCGGGTTCATTGGCCCTCCTTCAAATGTCCAAATGAAATCAAGCGCATCTCCCTCAGGATCGGTGGAATTACTTCCATCCAAAATAACTGTTGCAGTTGTGTTTGGATTTGGAACCAAAACGGACTGGTTCTCGCCTGCCTCTGCTACAGGAGGATTGTTTTGGGGAGCCACTACGGTGATTGCAACATTGTCTTCGGCATCGGCACCTCTGTCATCGGTTACCTTGAGCACAAATACATATTGACCGGGAGACCGGAAAAGCACTCTGGTCTGAACCTGATCAGGTGTTTGGATGACGGCCGATGGACCGCTCTGCTGAGACCAAGAAAATACTACGATCGAGCCATCTCCATCCGTCGATCCCGATCCATTCAAAAGGGTAGTCACCGGTGTTGTAGAAACAAAATCGATGTCCTGATCCGGTCCGGCGTTGGCAATCGGAGGGTTGTTTTTAGGAAGATTTAATGTGATGGTTACTGTATCCTGGGCAGAAGCCCCTTTGTCATCTGTCACTTTCAGCGCAAAAACATATTGCCCCGGATTTTGGAACTGAATAATGGTCTGTACCTGATTGGGTGTAATGATGACTGCTGATGGGCCGCTTTGTTGGGTCCATAAAAATTCAATTATGGTCCCATCTGTATCTGTGGATGCAGACCCATTCAAAGTAACCGTGGCTGATTCAACAATAGTTATGGTCTGATCGGGACCGGCATTGGCTACAGGCCCTTTATTTTCAGGTTCTTTTTCTTCAGGGATCACATAGGCGATCGGTGGACAGTCACTGCAGCAGAGATAAGGAAGGTAAAAATCAGCGATCACAGTTCCTTTGGCAATAGGTGTTGCCTGTTCGCGGATGGCTTTGTCCCGAATATTAAGCGCGTCAAGTACACTTTTGGCTGCGTCTCCGAGATTCAGTTTTTTGATCAGGTCCGATGCAAATTCGAATTCTGTGCGTTTTGCGGAGATGGAAAGTTCTTGGAAACCCTTACCTATGTTTGTTGAAATGGTTGCTTTCTGAGGTTCTGCTTTTTCTGCCAAAGTCTCTTTTGCCAATAAGTTTGTCAGGTTATTTCTAGTAAATAAATCAAGATTTAAGTTTGGATTTGCCAATTCAGGCAAAGTCAAAACCCTTTCTACTTCACCATTGTACACCAGGATGAAAGTGCCTCCTTTAGTCACTCCGGCTTTATGTTCCAACCCAGGATGCTTTTTAAAATACTCATTGAAGTTGATCGCAGCATGGTACTGCTCCAACCTTTTGATGTATTCTTCCTTCAGTGCAAAAAGTTTTTCATTGGCGCATTTGAAAAGCAGTTCATTGTTGCTCGCAGAGAAATACTTCTTGATCTCTTCATTTTCAGAGTTTGTAGCTTCTTTGATCAGGCTGGCAACGGTTTTGGAATAGGGAGTCCACAATTTGTTATAGGCCTCTTCGTCGAATTTGTCGAGATCGAAAGAAAGCAGGTACTTCACTATTTCTGCCAATTGCTGGAGAAAAATCAACAACAAATCAGGTTGCCTGATGATGTGTTCAAAAAGTGCTTTTTGGTCAACGATAAAATTTGACACATCTTTTGCCACAAAATCTGCGAGCTTTTCACCTGGTTCGACATCCCGTAATGCAAGATTTTTGATGATGTCTCCATTGGAAATACTGATAGCTTGGTTTTTGGAAAGGTCAGCCTTGATGGTTTTTTGCATATCCACCAGATTTTTGGAGATATAAAAATCCCTTTTTAAGGTCAATCCACCCAGATCTCTATTTGGTTCGATGGTTCTTTTTGGCCGAAGATTACCGACATAAGCCATGATTTGTTGCAACTGACAGACGATTCCGGTGATCATCACCCGATAGTCAGACTCAAGATCCTCTACATGGCAGCAGATTTCTTTGCCGTTCAATATTGCGGACAGGTCGATGGCATTGAGCGCCAAAACATCAAAAGGAAGGTTGAACCGTTGCTTTTGGCGGATGATTTCAGTCAATGCAGATCGGTAATTTTTGCCGATATGGCCTTCGATCCGGAAGGCATTGTACCTTTCGATGTCATACAAAAGCGGGTTTTTGATCGGTTCCGGAGCATCGGTTTGAAGTGCTGCACGGTATCCCAAATTGAATCTTTGATTGCCCGAATAACTTCTGCTAAAATACCATACAGGATTGACCGCTTTCCAATCATAATAATAAGGAATGGCTCTGTAGCTGATAAAATCATATCCCAATGTGTTTGGGGTGATGGCGATAGCTTCGCTGCTCTGAAGCTTATCTCCTATAAATCCCCTGACCATGGCCACCAATCTTTCCAAAAGGAGGATCGCCTCATCAGTATTTTTGCCCTGTCCATTCAAAATTGGGGAAGATTCGAAATAATGTCTCTGGGTATTTCTTTTTCCCAAAAGGGTATTTTCACTCGCCAATCCCAAAGTCAGGTGCATGGGAAAATCCATTTCGTCCGGACAGCATTCCCCAAAAACCTCCCTTACTTTTGCCCTGAATTCAATGTAGGCTTTGAGGAGGTCGTCGACAAAATCATAAAAATACTGCGCAAAAATCCTTTGTCCAGTCTTGCCTGAGAGGTTTTTTTTGACTGTGACCAGATTCAGTCCTTTCAGTGGATTTTCAGCAGGGAGTCCTAGCGGAACTGCAAACCTGTCCCAACTTCGGATGAGGTTTTGGGAAAGCTTGGTCAGGGTGCTGTCGTCGGTGATCGCCAAAAACCCATTCAAAATATCCTCAGCCGTTTTCATATCCGCAACAGGTACATTGAAGCGCTTTAGAAGAATGGAATTGAAAGTAATGGCTTTGCTGGAATCGAAAAGTGACTTTTTGACCAAAAGAACCCTGAGAATGAAGTCCATTCTGCTGCCCTTGTCATTGCAATCTTGGGTATCACAGTTTTTGAGATCTACCTGCTCGGCTTCTATAAAAAGGACAACAACATAATCCTGCCTTTTTATGGTTGAGATTAATTTTTTTCCGACAGTCTCTTTATCATTATCAGGGATGAGTTGGAGGATATCCTTGGTGCCATAATAAGGAACTTTATCGCGGTTTTCTTCGCCACATTGGGTCAAAAAATAGAGGTCATTGGGAAGTGCAGGTGGTGAATAAGACATAAAATGGGTGTAATTGGTATCGCACAACTGCATCAGGTATCCTTGGGAGGTCAGTCCACAGCCCTTGCTGATGCTGATGGCAGTATTGGAATTATTGATTTCCAAACCGCAGACGATACCTCTGCCTACCAGTTTGATACGCGTCAGCCTTTCCTGCTGCTCCAGGTAGTTCAACAAGTTGTTCAGGTGTCCATTGGACAGCACCTGATCAGCTTCAAAAACGGGGTATGATTGAATAGGCTGCATGATTATAATTTTTGAGTTCCTAAAATGGTTTTGCCCAGCATGACCGGGTTTTTGTCGGCGTCACTTTCTTCACAATCATGAAGTGTGGCCTTTGGATACACAGAGTTGAGTTTTGCCAATATTGCCAGCATCCTGTCATTGGCCTCCTGATACGTTGCATGGTTATTTCCTGTCGCTTTGAAAGTTGCCAGTTCTTTGATCCATGCTTTATAACTTGATTCAAATTCCCGAAGCTTCTCATTGCTGACCCAACAGATTTTCAATTGAATATGGGCCGGGGCTTCTTCCCGGATTTTCTTTTCGAAGTACTGACGAAAGGCCATATCGTCGAAATGCATAGGCCAATGCGGCAAAACCACCGAAGCCCTGAAGGAATAAATGTCCTGCTCGCAGGGACAGTCGCAGTCGTGCAAACAGACTTCCATCAATTTGAAATTCTTGCTTTTCGGCCTCAAAAGAAGGTGCTCAATCAGGTGGAAGCCCTCCGGGTCATTACAGTCCAAAGCCATCTCCTCGGTGATGTCCTGTATGTTTGCTAGGGCATCTTCTTCAGTAGCAAAGGTATTTTCACTCTCAAGAATGATTACGTTCTGCTTCTTGAGCTTAATTTTTTTGGTGGTGTAATGGTAATTTTCTGGGTTGGCTCCCAACTCCATCACATCCGCCAGTACCGCTTCTGCTTGTGCTTTGTCTTCAAATTTCTTCGAAACCAGTCGGATACCGTTTCTGGAGGTCAGGGAAAATGAATGTATGCAATGAATGGTTTCTCCGACTTCTTTTTCCTCGCAGAGGATTTCTACATTTTTCATGCAGTAAAGAAACCGTCTTGTAAAATCCCTGATGCCGGTCAAGTGGCTGATTCGTTTTTCAAGTCCGGACACATTATCTGTATCCCAAAGCTTGGTTTGATCAAGTTCAAAATTTTCATCCTGGGGAAAGTAATTGAATGCCAAGGAACGGGAATAGCTGATTTCGGGATAGGCTTGCAGGGTTCGGATTTTGATGTCGATGATTTCTTGGGGTTCGATTTTTTCCAGACTGATATTCTCCAGATTGATCCTGTACATGAGCAGTGCATAGTCATTGAAGGACTCCGAAAACCGCGCAAGAAGATGGTCTAGAAACCTGTTTCTTCTCTCAAAAAACTGGTTTTGATTCTCGTAAAGTCTTTGCCACAAAGCCTGACTCTCAGGATCGAGCGGATCGTTGGCTATGGCCTTTTTCAAATCTGTGTGAAGGACCCCGTCGATTTCCCGGATGTTTCCAAGGTATTGGGCAAAATAGGTTTTCCTGATTTCGTCTGTGGAAAAGAGGCTCTTGGCATTGGAAAGCTGAGCATTAAAATCTGCCAACATTTGCTCAAAAAACATCAGATACCCTTTCAGTTGCTGCTGCTGTGCAATCCTTAAATTGTCTGCTTCGGGCGGAAGTCCAAATTCTCCGACACCATACACCATCGGTAAGTCATATTGGACCGGCCAATAACTCAAGGTGTCTCTTTTTCTTCCTTTTGGAACGGGAAGGTCAGCAAAGGTAGGCACCAATTTACCAATGGATCTTTGGGCGTGGAGTAGCTGCACGGTATCGCGGACTTCTTCATACTGAGACAAAAATGGAAAACCGTCTTTAAAAAAAAGGATTTTAGAGAAGCTCGCACTCATTACAGGCTTGTGCAAGGAAGCTACAGGCATGCACCAAGAGATTCCTTTTTGACCGGGAACAGGCTTTCCGTCTCTATCATATTTCGTCATCAGAAAATTTCTGATCCCCCTTACTCCTTTGATGTCCATCAGTAAATTGATGATGTCCGAGGCATAGATGACGGTTCTCAGTTGGGCTTTTTCTATTTCTTCGGTATCGATAAAGCCATGTGTCAGTCTAGGTCCCTCAAAAATCTCCTCTGTCGGGATGCCTTTTTCCGTCATTTCTTTGAGGGTGAAAAATGAAACCCGTGGGTTAAGGTAATTTTCAATAGTGTAATAGATCTCCGCTTGCACTTGCTCGATATCAGTATCTGCGGTGACATCGACATCAAAACAAAATGCGATTTCCTCAGAATCGATCGGTTGTACGCTCACAAAATCCTCGCACAGGTTTCTATTTTCATGCAGGGTCTTGAAGGCGTTTTTGAGAATAGTATTGGCTTTGGATATTTTTTCTAAATAGCTTTCTAAAATCAAGGTTGCAAAAGGAATGTCCTGCAACATGAAAGACACATGGCTATCAAGAATTTTCCCTTTAGATGGGTTTTTTGGGATACTTACCCTGAATGGAACTTCAGCGATTTCTCCATCCGGCAATTCGATTTTGAAATGATAGAACCAATTCTTAGCAGGATTTTTTTCAATAGTAAAAATGGAAGTATCCTCAGTCAGAATTTTTTTGTTTACCTCTTTGATACTTGGCAGTTCAAATTTGAGTTGAAACTCGCCGGCTTCCATATCCACCATGGGAGAAAAAGTAAAGGGGATATTTTCCAATTCAATGTCGCCGGTATTGAGATCTCCGAGTTCGAGGTCAATGGAAAGATCCAACAAGACCGTATAAAGGCCCTTTAATACCAATTTCTGATCTGTTTTCTCGAATTGAAGTTTGTCCTCTTCGCAATTGATGAAAATGGGGACTTCCTGTTTTCCGTCAGTAAAAAGCCAGGCATTGTTGATTCCGGGGATGTCTACCAACAGTTTTCTATAGTCCGTAATCGTCAAAGGAGCAGAAGTCAAGATATGCCTAGCCGTAAAAAAAGTCTGCCCTGTAGCTTGGGTTAGGAGGTCTTTGATTTCAAAATGAGACCTGTACCCGAGTTCTGTGATGGCATAGCAAAGTGCTTCCAAGATGGTAATACCCGGATCATGGCTATTGTAGTCCGTCCAGATATTGCTCGATAGCTTTTCGATATAGCCCAATCCTTCCTGACGTAGCCGCTCAAAGTCCATCGAATGGGCTAGAACGGGATTTTTTGGTATGGTCGGAGAGGTCTTCATCAGCAGTCGCAGGTTTGGATTACTTGGATGATATGGCGTGGAGTTGCTAGGTTAGATTCCTCAAAATGCGAAACCAATACCGATCTCGAACTCGATGCGGTAATTTCTTCCAAGTCATTGTTTTTTTTGGCGATTTTCCCCTCCTCGTCTCGGATGATGTGGTGGATCTTGAAGCAACTCAGAAAATCCACATAGGGTCTTTCTTCCACAAAATTGATGAGGGTTGACTTGTTGATTTTTCCTCCAAATGTGAGCTTTTGGTTACTGTCCCAAGCCCAAGGGCATAGAAACTGTTCGATTTCAATATCAAGGAGATTTCTATAAAAAACCTCGTCCATATTGTCATGAAACCTAACTTCAAACTCCAGCTGAACTTCTTCAAATTGTGGGTTGACCACATGGAGCTGCGCAAATGGATTTTTTAGCTTTTCAAGAAATAGACTGATATCGGTAAGTGTGCCTACGGAAGTATAGGGTCGTAGTGGATTGATGTTGGTTTTGTTTTTGAGGTCGGGGATACAGATTACCGTGACATGGCCGGGGAAGTTTTCGCAGAAAATATTCTCTCCGTTTTTTTCATAAAACCCGGTATGGTTGAGGCACTTTGTCTGATAGACTGAAGGAAACTCCTGTAGAATCAAGTGCTCGTAATCCCAAATACTGATAGCCCTTTGCTTGTGTCTGAGTCGCTCGCTGACTCTTTGGTAATAATCGGGATCGCTTTCCCTTACCCTTCCACCTGTAGAATCAGCGGGTTGGGTTATGGATTTGATGGCACTGTCCGAATGCTTGAGCTTGCTGATTGAGCCTGGTGGAAGGAGGTTTCTGAATTCAATGCCTTCCTGTTCGGATTGTACCAATTCGGTCAATGCACCTTGTGCTTTGATATCTATGATTTTGCAGACTGCATCTGTATTGGCAGCGACCGAGGCTTTGACCCAAATCAGGCCGCTAGTCACAGCGGTATGATTTGATCCAGCTTCTTTCGGAATGCCAAAGGTTACGATTCCTGTTCTGGTGAGATTGATCGTCCCATCGATTACTTTGTTGGCTTCAAATTCCACCCAATTATTTTCTTCTTTTAAAAAAGACCAACGGACAGGTTCCTGTGCTTTGAGTGGATTGGAACTGCCATCAGCAAGAAGAAAAAGCATGTTGATCGTTATAGGCACATTGGCTTTGGCTATTCCTATCAAGAGCTCCCCTTCTTGGCTGAACCGGGGGACAAGCGATTTTTCTCCTGGAATTGGTTTGAAATACCCAAAAGGAGAGAGGTTAAAAAATGCATGTTTTGGATTTGAAGTTGCATTGATTGGGATGTTTTCAGATGCTGTGTAATCGATGGAAAAAGATTCAGCGATGACTTCTTTCGGAACCGGAACAGAATTTCCAGTCACCTTGAGCAAACCTGAAATCTCTGATACCTTTTTAAGGTTGGCTGTCAAATTTTGATCGAACAGCAAGTTTTCAATTTCTATGGCTTTTGCTACTGCTGGATTGCTTTCTACTTTAGTCACCTCGATGGGCTGAAAACTTCCCTGTTGGGAATTGATCACAATGTTATCCAAAGCCTTGTTGACTTCGGACATATGGGTCGCAAGAGAATATGTGTTGGTATCTAGCCTGATTCTGAGAAATCCCTCAAAGGATTTTGCCTGAAGGAATTCATTGCTTCGGAAGTCTAGCGAAGCCTGTTTGAGAAGATTGCCGGCGATGTTTTTCTGAACCAGATAACCATTCCCATCTTTGGGAAAAGGATAGGTTTCCCAGTCGTTGCCATGCAAGTATTCACAATAGATCGGTACGCTGACCGGTAAATTGACCTTGATGGATTCGAGATTTTTCTGAAAAATTTCTCTGGAACCAATGTAAAAACTCGCATGCTGTTTTGGAAAATCACCAAAAGGTTTGAAAGGCTTGGAAGCATCTATAGAACCGCCGTCGCTACTTAGAGAAAGGTCTTTGATGCCAATCACTTTGACCTCCACATGGATAGAGGAGATAGGATTATTCATCAGATCGGCGTACCAAATATTGCGGGCTCCCTGATCGAGATATGCCACCAACAAGGGTAAAGTGGTATTGAAGTTTTTCTTGTGGGTTTTTTCTAGGTAAGGAAGAATTGGTGGCTCCTCTACTCCAAGAGAAAATACAAATGTGATCTCATTTTGGTTGTTTGAAAAGGAAGCATCCACAGATTTTGAAACCCAATCTTTTTCTCCGGTGAGAATGATATCGAAGGGAATGGATTTTTGATTTCTAAGTATTCCCAATCTGGAAATCGCAGTTTTTGATCGGAGCGGATTTTCAAAGTTGACTGTGATCTTGACCGTTCTCTCGCCTTCTTTGAGAAAAAGAAGATTGGAGGCTACTACAAATCCGGCTTCTTGAGTAGGAATCATTTTTTTGTCCCCAAAGGCAAACCAGCTTTTGTCGTCTCCTTCGAATTTGCCACCGATTCCAGCAGGACTATTGATGACAGGAAATGCCAAAAGGCTTTTGTTATGGATCTGAAAAGCTTTGATTTCTTTCACTTCAGCCTGATTAAACACCACGTCTTGGGTCAGGCGATAGTTCATTTCTTTGCCATTTGGGTCTTTTCCCCCCTTAAACAAAGTTCCCTTTGTCAGCAAATGCTGATCGATGTGTTTTTGAAGTCCGACCGTCAGATGTACCTTATTCGGAACAGGATTTTGGTTTTTAAGCCTCAAGACATCTTTGTAATAAAAATCAAGGTGCCTGACGCTAAAATCATTGAGACTGGTTTGTGCGGCATTGAAGAGTTTCAGAAATGCCAAAAACAAACCATAATGTGGTTCGTGGTTGGAATATTCATTCAATGATTTGGTAAAAAGCTCTTGGGCTTTTTGAAGAATGGAAGATATTCCGCTTAGCAAAAGGGAAATCTGGTTATTGAATAAATTGTGGTTGATGACATGGCTGATCTTTTCTCTGATCTCAGTTCCGGGAATGGTGATTTTCAGTTTTTCAGTTGTCAGGGAAAAATAAGTCAATGTCAGCCCTTGGTGAGAATCAATGGTGTTTAGGGGTGCTGTATTGTCGGTTTGGTTGGAGATGGACAATAAAGCTAAATTGTACGCCCTGAAATTATATAGTTTAGAAAATGGTGTATTGAGTTTGGTTTGGATGACAGACTTGATGGTTTGTTGGTGGTCTATTTCTTCCTTCAAAAATCCGCACTGCTCGTCAACGGTTTTGGCGAGAGAAAAGAGAATATCAAAAAGGAATTTGAACTGTAAACTTGCTTCTGCATCATCAGAAGTGGCGATCCCAAGTTTGGTTTTTTTGTAGAGGAGCTTGATATAGTCCGACACTTCCAGCATATCAAGTGAAAGTAAAACGGCCAACACTACGGAGATATCCACTTTCATTAAGGATTCCCAAGTGCCTGCATCGGTATTATCCAAATCCTTGTATTTAATGTAGGCCGCATATTTTTTTGCAAATAGGATCAAATCCTCCATAGACCTTTCGTCCACCTTGGCAAAGGTGGGAGGAAGGGCTTCCAGTTTTCTTGTCAACCGGTCCACACCTTCTCTGGTCAATGGGTTTTTGTCGTTGCAGGCCATAATGCTTTAAGTCAGTTCAGTGCCTTCAGTTTTATAAAATGGAAATACAAAGTTGAACCTTGAATTGGTCGCCCTGACTTTGTAGGAAATGGTTATCAAGATTCTTCCTTCAAGTTCGCCGGTATCATCAAGCTCGATTTTTTCGGCTTCGATTCTTGGTTCATGGTAGAGGATCGAGGTTCTGATCAGGTCTCTGATGTAGGTTTTGAATGTCGTTGTAAGCGGTTCAAACACCAGTTCGTGGAGGTCACATCCATAATCAGAGCGCATCACTCTTTCCCCTCTTTTGGTTGAAAGCAGGATTTCTAGGCTGCTTTGGATGTCAGCCTCATCACTGAGCATTTTGGTTTTGCTTCCCTCGCTGTCAAACTGTGGAGGGAAACTCCAACCTGTTCCAAGAAATGAGCGGTGTATATTTTCCATTTTTTTATCCTCCAATGATTACTGTGGGGCAACCTAGTATAATTACTCCTCCGTGTGCCGTAGAATCCCCCATCCTTGCAGCAGGTTTTCCACCGATCAAAACCGTCCCTGAACCGGCGATAATCGTGTCAGGTGGTCCGACACACACTGCTTTGTCTCCTACTCTCGCAGCTGGAAGCCCTCCAATCAGGACAGTAGGTTCGCCGGCAGGCAATATGGGCCCACCCACATGAGGAACGGGCCCAGGCTCCACCATGGGGCAAATATGCATATCTGTGATCCTTGCAGCTGGGGGCATTTTTCCTTTAATTTATTTTGACCATACTACCTTTGACATTGACCATGGCTCCTTCGAGGTCAGCTGTGCCACCGCTTTTTAGATTTAAAGTGGCACCGGCTTCAATACTTATTTTCATATCTGCTTTGAAGGCCATTTCCGGAGCGGCGAGGCTTATTTTGGTTCCTCCTTTGATGCTGATTTCTTTTGGTGATTCCATAGAAATACCGCTGTCATCCATCAGCATGACGTTACCGATTGGATCTTCTACCTGTACTGTTCCCGCGGTATCATCCATGGTAAATTTCCTTCCCCCGGGAGTTTCTATAACAATGCTTTTGTCCCCATCGTGGATCGTGATTTTGATTTCAGACCTTGAGACATAGCCTTTTTTGTCATTGGATTCTTCGGGTTCCAGTGGCGTCGGTTTGGCGCTGCTGTGTACCATTCCCAGAATGATAGGATGGGAAGGGTCCCCATTCATAAAGCCGATGATCACCTCATCTTCTATTTCAGGTCTGAAAAATGTGCCTCTGTTATTTCCTGCGTCCAGCGTGGCCACGCGGGCATAAATACCTTCGTCATTCATATTGACCATCGGCAGGCGAACTTTGACTCTGCCTTCCCCAAGAGGATCCATGATATCAGTAACGATTCCGATTTGTAATCCCTGGATAGCTGAAAATTGACCGCTTCCCGAACTGGAGTGAAAGGGATTGTATTTCTCAGTAAAAAAATCTTCTTCCCAGCCTAAAGTGGCTTCAGTTTCCCAATTCCCGTTTCTCGTCCGGTGCTGCACGGCACTTACAAAAGCTTTGCCGCTGAATTGATTTCCGACACCATTAAGTTCTAGCCAATCTCCGGGATTGATTTCAGAGCTGCCCGAAAAAGTCACTTTTCCCTTTACTTTTGAAAGGGATTGTTTTTGCTTTTTGGAATCCGCAAGGGATTGCAAGGCTTCGCTTGTCAGCATCACAGGGGTTTTGATTTCAAATTCCTGCCCATTGATTTCGGCCAAATCTGAAGCTTGGATATTTCCAGGGGAAGCACCATTCAAGTCTGCCCCTTCTGTTTCCAAAAGCGTTTGGTTGGCATAGTCCCAAGAAAACGCTTTCACCGCTGTGGACTGGGATCGGGCATCAGTATCAATTTTCAATGAAATGATGTCTTCTCCATAGGTAAGCGACAAGACAGGATCTTGTGTTGGATCAGGCTTGAAAACAGAGAATTTTTTGCCATCCATCCTGCAGGCCATGCCATTGGAGTCGATCCTGCTGAGAATAAAATCCCAATCACTGACATTGGCCTGGAGCAATTGCTCATTTGAACTTCCAAAAGAAGGGATATCCAAATCGGTTATTCCATTTTCCAGAAGGATATTTTCCACAATCTCATTGTCTTTGAGCTCATTGAAATGCCTGTTTTTCTTGGAAACAGTCATTTTGACTGCCTCATGTTTGCAGGTCAGGTTGAGCGTGGTCTGGCTTCCGCTGATGATATGAGAATTACCGATGATAATTCCTCTAAAAACCGATTTGTCATCTGTACTGTACCCTAGTTGGATATCGATGCTTTTTCCCAAAGCAAACTCACCGCTATTGCCGACCGAAAAATCTGAATCCGCCGCCGAACCATCCGCCAACTTGATTACAGCAAAGGGGATTTTGTTGAGTTCCTTGTAGACCGTAATGTCCAGAATTTGGATTCGGCCCGAAACCTCCTGATCGGGAAGTGCACCTGGACCGCTTCCCAAAAGGATTTTCAAAGTCACAAGTTCATGTAGGCCAGATAAAATCATTATTTTGGGTTTATTTTGCTAAAGGAGGAAAGTAAATTTTTGAGCCCGTGCGAATGTTCCTGAAACTGTCCAGGGAATTGAATCCGGCGACATTGATATAGTGGATATCATTTTCATAGATTCTTTCTGTAAGCAAATCCAGCCTGTCTGTTCCTTTAAAAATCCGCTCGTGGGTAATGTCAGGACTTTCGCGGTTTTCTTCCGCCGCCCTTTCCACATCGGCGATGCTCTCTGCAAACTGACATTTTGCAATTGCTCTAATTGGCTTTCCATCCGGCGCAAAAACCTTGTATTCAATATCCATCTGTTTTAATACTCCTTTGAACAAGAGCTCTCCCCAGTGGATTTTTAAGTAGTAGGGACGGTGTTTGTCAGATTGGTAATCAATGATTTTGTGCTTAAAGGATTCTATCTGCTCTGTGACATTGGCTGGTTTTTCAAAGGGATTGGCAATGCCCAAGCTGAGGACAGACATATCTTTGACAACCCCTGTGGCATCAAACAAAAAATCAAAATGGAAATCTCCGGGGAGAATTCTGTTGAATTTCATGTTTGCTCCTGAAGTCCCCGGCGCTTGGGTGGAGTCAAATTCAAATTTGTAGGAGACATTGTATGTCGCGGGATTGACCAATGCACTGAACTTGTTGTCAGGAACAGGGATTTTAAATTTCGCATCGCTGTATGCCTGCACATATAATTTTTCGGCTTTTTGGCCAAGATCGATCATTATCTTTCAAGTTTTAGCTGAATTAATCTCAATACTTCTTCAGTCACTTCCTTTACAATTTCCTGTCTCAACCGCTCCAAATCCTGTGGATTGGAATTCTGTGGAGATTGATTTCCTGCATTGTTGCTCACCGCAGCTCTAATCTGGAGTTCTCTGATTTCTATTGGCATAGGAGAAGGGTTAAATTCCAACACTACCGGATGCACTGATATTTCCTGCCATGGAAAGCGCAGAGTCCAGACTGATGATATTGAAATATTGGTAGCTCAGGGTAATAGATTCTATGACAATGGAGCTTTGTTCGGCATTGAAGCCGGAGACAGACCATTTTTTTGGGATGGCATTGACCACATACCAGGATTGGATGGGGATGTGATTTTCATTGAGCAGGCTGATGATGATGTTGACAGGCTCAAAGACAAAATTTTCAAAGGCATTTTTGCACCACATCAAAATCCCTGATCCAATGAACATCCCTCTTTTCAATACCAAGTCCGAATATTTTGCCCTTACGGGAAGCTGCCATGTAAACCTGTTTTGCCCTCCTTCAATGACGGTTTCCATCATCATTTCCATATCCAATCCACTGACTTCCTGAAACCTGAAATCATTTGGGGTTTGGGGAAATAGCTGGAAGACTACTGAAAAATGGAAACCTACCGGTGGATATGAGAACATGGCTACTCGTTTATCATAGTGAGACCTTCATGGGCAATTTCCATCGTTTCGATGGCCGTTTCATTGCCGGTTGCATTGAGGTCGGTGGATTGGACTTTGATCGGCCAAGCGTTTTTTACCCGCCACACCACTACTGGATTGTGGCTTTCATCCAAAAGAGAGATGATCAAATCCCTTCTTTCGATGGTATTCAAGGCAACGGTATTCCACCATTGGTAGAATTGATTGTCACTTTTGAAAATGCCGCGTTTCAGAGTGATGTTGGAGAAGCTTTGTAAGCCGGGCATTTTGATTTTAGAATATTCGGGACTGGCACCGTCCCGGTACTCAATGGGCTCGATGGTCACTTCTAGTCCGGTCACTTCACTGAATCCGATTTTTGTTCCTCCCCAGTCGACCTGGAAATGGAACTTGGGAAGAGGATAATTGGCCATGATATTTTTGGTTAAATGTTTTTAGGATTAATTGAGAAAATTAGGATTCCTGCATTTTATGGGAGAAGCGCAGGATGATGAATTCAGCAGGACGGACTGCGGCCATGCCGATTTCGACGATAAGCCTTCCTTCCAGAATATCTTGGGCGGTCATCGTCTGTCCCAAACCGCATCGTACATAAAATGCATGCTCGGGTTTGGCGCCTGCCAGAGCACCTTGTCTCCAGAGAAGGGTCAGGTAGTTTTCGAGCATTGCACGAAGTTTGACCCAGGTATTGGCGTCATTGGGTTCAAAGACAAATTGCATCGTTGCTTTTTTGGAAGATTCTTCCACCATGATAAAAAATCTTCGGACGTTGATATACCGCCATTCATTGTCATTGCCGGCCAAAGTTCTTGCTCCCCATACCAAAAATCCTTTTCCTTGGAAAAGCCTGATGGCGTTGACAGATTTTCCAGAGGTAGGATCGATATTCATTCCACCCTGTTCGGCTTCACTGATCTTTGCGGAAAGGTCATATACCCCATTAAGAGAGACATTTGCCGGAGCTTTCCATACTCCTCTCGATCCATCGACTTTGCCATACACGCCTGCCATGGCTGAGGAAGGTGGGAGTGAGGGGCTCAATTTTTCTCTTATTTTGGCTAGCGCAAAATTGTAGATTGATGTTTCGGTATTGACCAAAGTAGATAAAGCCACTGCCGCTGCTGCTACTCCATTTGTTGTAATAACAACATCCACATCTGCATCGTCATAGGCAAAATCAAAAGTGGTCTTTAGATATGGATAATAGACTGCACCATAATTAAGGCTGTCATTTTTCGTGAACGCACCCCTGAATCCACTGATGGTGGTGGTATTGTTGGTTCCTGCTGTATGGACATCCAGAATGGTAAACCTATCCTGAAGTTTGGCACATTGGTCAATTGCTGCGGATATCAAAGCATAATAACCAGCTTGATTGAGGGTGTTTACAGCATCAGGAAACACCAAGAGTGTAGGCTCATCTTCGGCTTCGCAAGCCAAAAGCCCGGCATCATAATCAATAGGATTTGCAGCCCCAGTTGTATTTCCTATAGAAATGATATAACAGGGTCCGCCTCCATTGGAAAAATACATTCTGATGTTATAATACATCGTATATTCCGATTGATCGGTAATGGTGGCATCACCTGTCATAGAGATCCTTACCCCGTTTTCGGTGCTGATATCCACGGTCACTTCGATGCCTTCTTCTTCTTCAGCTTTCCCAAAATAGTTTTCATATTCCTTCAGAGAAAAAATTTTGGTAGGTACATTTTCAAGTGATTCTCCGATTTGGTTGACTGCACTCTGCGTGTAGCCGATAAAAGCCGGAACAGCGGTTTCGACTTGGGCTACGGATGGGGGAAACAGGGGGATTTCATTGATATAGACTCCCGGTGTCTTAATGGCGGATTCATTGATCTGTGACATTGGATAATGGTTTTATGGTTTCTTGGTTTTTTTCAGTTGTTTAAATGAATGGTGAACAAATGTTCATTTTCATTACCATTTGCAGCGGTATAGAATAGGGTTTGGGTACTTACATCTGTATATATTCTATGAGTACTTGAGCCTTCTGTGACGATATCGATTACTCCAAAACCGCCACTCAGATTGACTGATTTGGTGGTCCAGCTGCCGGGATTTCCGGGTGAAAAAACTGGTATCAAATCTCTCGATGGGAGCGGACCTAAGGTCGCACCTGCAAGAGACATTGAGTTGGCGGAGGCCCTGATATTGATCCGAAACCTGTAGAGGTTTTCTTTGCCGTGCGTGACGGATACACCTGTATGTTCTTTGACCGGACTATTGACACTGAATAAAAATCTAGCACTGAAATTACTTGGCAACCTGAAATAGGGAGAGTCCTCATTGCTTTTGACCCGGACAAAACAAAGCAACATATCTTGCCTGATTCTGAAATGGATATCATGTTTTTTGAATAAGGATGCTGTTAAATGGTCGGGCGTGATGGTCAGTGCCTCTGTAATCAAACCTCCGGAAGCGCCGGAATAGGGGAAAGCTTGGTTGTCAAACCGGATGGAAAATAATTTTTCGAACTTCCAAATGATCCTATCCATGGCTATAGGTTCTTGTTGTTGAACTGCGCATCGATCGTTTTGACCAAAGGAATTTCCACACCCTCATCCATGCTGTCTATGTATGCCAACCTCATTTTATAGACTACAGAGGGGAGATATTTCCCGCCCATAATTCCCCATAGCTGGTTGAGTTCTTCAAAATTGGTAGAATGGAGGTCAAAAATGATTTTTTCCAATCCAAAGTCCGGAAGATTGGGAATTTCTGCAACAGTTAAAATTGAGTTTCGCTGAAAGAAGGAAATGACTTGAGAGATTCTTTGAAGACCAATGTTGTATTGGGACTTATTGGCACCTATCAGCAAGTAAATGTTCAAGAAAACCCCAGGATTCCGGGCAACACCTCTTGGCAATCCTGCATTGTCAAAGACCTGCCTGTTGGCAGCCATATTTCTGAGTGTACTTTCCTGCTGGATATTTACCACCGAGACCACCACACGGTCTGCAATGCTGTTTTCACTTTCGGCTTGGGCTGAGTCTGCCATGGATAAGTTTCCAAGCATGACATCGGGTTCGACTGTACCAATATGGTCGTTCAACAAAACAATTACAGTATTTAATACTTGGTCTATCATGTTGCGAGACAAAATGTCAAAAATGAAATGAAACAATTTCCGTGGATGATTTTTAAAAGTTAAAAACCTCCCAACTTAGAGTAGTTATTCAAATTTGACCATTATATACTGCAAAAAAATCCATGAAAATATGGATTTTAAAAAGTCATGGAATTCATGGATGTCTGGTAGATATTGCGAGAAACTGCCTCCCGCACTAGGCCTGCGGTGTTGCGTACGCCCATTTTTTGGATCAGGTGGAGACGGTGGGTTTCTACGGTACAAAAGCTGATAAAAAGCTTATTGGCAATTTCCTGAGTGGTGTATTCTTCCACTATCAGAAGGAGGATTTCTTTTTCTCTTTTTGTAAGCGCCCTTAGGGTTGTACTCGATTTGCCGATGTCTAGGATATTTTGTGTCAGGAATAACCTCAACTGAGGATCTATGTAGATGCTGCCTTTTTCACTTTGACCGATCGCTTCTTTGATATTCTTGACGTTGCAATGGGGCAAAAAATATCCCGAAATCCCTGTTTTCAAAAAATCCTTGACAAGTATGGGGTCTTTGCTTTCACAGAAGACAAAGACTTTGGACTTGGGAAGTTCTATTTTGATTTGCTTACAAATTTTTACAGGAGATTTTTTTTCATTGGAAACCACTATCCAAAGAAATTCAGTCTTATCGCTGGATTTGAGCTTTTGCTTGCTAATATCCTCGAAACTTAAATTCTCTACTTCTGTCTGCCCTAAATTTTCCAACACTAAATTTAATCCTTTTGACAATAGGGTATTTTCTCCAATGATAAAATGATTTTGCATGGCTAAGAGGGTTTAAAAATGATCCTAAATTATGGCCTCCCCTTTTTTTAGCCTTCTTAAGGCTTGTTTGGGTTAAGCCTAAGTCACTTTATCCGAATTAAACATACTTTAGATAAAGACTTATTGTAGAGAGGTTTATAAATTTAACAATAAAAATCGATTTTCTACAAAAGGGCTTTAGAAAATAATTGAATTAAAAAAGTAAAAACTGTTTCTATATCAAGATAAACTGCTAGTTGGTTTTTTTGAGAAAATAGCTGGTTCCCCGCTTTTCATACTCCTTAGCTAAAATCGGGATTCTTTCCAATAGCTTGGCAAAGACTCCTTCTTCATCAATGATAATTTCAGGTCTTTCTATCAAAAAATTATCATATAGCTTCACAGTATTGGCAAGGTCTCGCTGGTCTTCGATTACGTTTTTTGAAAGTCGGAAATGAAGATAGGGTGTAGCTAGGGTCGCACCTTGGTAATAACCCAAATCTTCACCGAGGACTAGGATTTTATTACTTTTTGCGATGGTATGCTTTTCCTCAAAATTGATTGCATAAGAATTTATTATTCCTGAGTTGATCTGATATAAAGTCCAGACAATTCCTATAATCGGAATCCCAAAAACAAATGCTGCAGTAAGGACTTGAATGGTGATTCCTTTTTTATAAACTACCAAAAGTAAAGAAATAAAATAGGTCAATGCGGGCAACATGACGATAAATTGATAAGGAGTCCGCCTGTTGGTCAACAAAAGAGAGGATACCGCAAAAATCAAAAATATCAAGTTGAGTTGAAGTTGCTTCTGTTGATTGACGGTCTGGGATTTGACAATAAATCCGACAAAGAATCCCAAAACTGAAAAAAACATAGGCAATGCAAAAAGCAAAGCCAAATCTCTGTAAGAAACGTGCGCATAGCTTTCGATCAGCCTCGGAGCAATGATAAATTCATAAATGAAAGCCTCAAACCCATCAATCCAAAAAAAATATAAAGCGCAAAACACCAGAGGCATAGCATACGCTATCAAAGAAACAATAATCTGCTGGAAAGAAAACCCGCTGACAATGATCCCCGAAACCAACAAAAACGGTAGAAAGGTCGCCAAGGGAAAATGAAAACAGGCTGCGATTCCTCCGAAAATGCCGACCAATAAGACGGCATCTGAACCCTCTTTTTGCAGGACAGTCTGTGAAAATAACTGTCCCAAGGCCAACACGATAAATGTGCTTCCCATCAAGGCTGGAGATAATGTCACCAAGTCAAAAGAAATATAGAATAACACCGTCATCACAAATGCCGGGATATAGGTATTGTCTTCAAATGACTTATACCTTATAAAAAGGTAATTGACATATACCACCTGAAACAAAACAATGAAGGCTGCAATAAACTTATATGCGAGTGCTGACTTACCAAAAACCAAATGGACAACCCAAAACACACCTGCTGACAAAGGACCGGTATCATCAATGATGTCGATGTACATGTGCTTCCCATCCGCCATCCTTTCACCCAATAGCATCCAGATCATTTCGGGTTGAAGGAGAGGGATATCCACTATCCAGATATAAATAGTACTCATCAACAGAACAATCCCCAAAATGGCGACTAACCTGAACGGATCATTGATTCTAAAAAAACTTAACAAATGGAGCCTATTTCTAAGGATTGGACAAACTGCAAGCCCGAAATTAAGTGTTCCGCAATTAATTCACTAAATTTGACACAATATTTAGAGACATGGAAAGTAAAAGACAGCAGAAATTCAACAAACTTATCCAAAAGGAATTGGGTGAAATTTTTCAGCGTGAAGGAAAACACATCATCGGAAGTGCCTTTATCACGGTTTCAAGGGTAATTATCAGTCCTGATCTGAGTGTGGCAAGAATTTATTTGAGTTTTTTGGTGGATAAAGACCGTGCTGTTTTTGAAGTTTTGAATGATAAAAAAAGTGAGATCAGAAAGCATTTGGGAAATAGAATCGGCAAATCAGTAAGGATTGTCCCTGAACTTGCCTTCTTTATCGATGATTCGGCGACCTATGCCCAGCACATGGACAAGGTAATCGGAGCTTTGGACATCCCTGAGGCCTCGGATGAGGATGAAGAAGAATAATTAAACTTTTGAAAAATCCTTGAACCTCTCCTTTTTCATAGCCTATCGTTATTTCCGTAGCAAAAAGAAGCGGAACTTTATCACAGTTCTTTCCAGGATTTCAATGATTGGAGTTGCTGTGGGGACCATGGCTTTGGTAATTGTATTGTCTGTGTTCAACGGCCTAGAAGACCTCGTCCGAGGTTTGTATGCTTCATTTGATGCGGAACTGAAAATTGAGTCTACTTTAGGAAAATCATTTGTAGCTGAACGTGAATGGATCGACCTCATTTCCAAAATGGAAGATGTCGATGTAGTGACTGAAGTGATAGAAGACAATGCTTTGTTCAAATATAGAGATTACCAACACCTAGCGCGAATCAAAGGAGTCTCTGACAATTACATGGAGCAGGGAAGGTTTGAAAAAGGATTTACTTGGGGGAATTTGAGTTTGGGAACCGAAAACCAACCCAAAGCCATCATGGGAAGGGGTGTTGGGTTTTTTCTCTCTGTGGATTTAGACAATGATTTTGATCTGCTTCAGGTTTTTTATCCCAAAGCGCCAAGAAATGCAGGCACCATTGACCCTAGTCAGTTGTACAATCGGGGAATACTCAAACCCGGAGCTTTTTTCAGCATAGAAAAAGAATTTGACGACAACTACATCTTGGCTCCGATAGGATTCGTAAGTAACCTGCTCAATTATGGGCAAAAGCGAACTGCGCTAGAGATTAAGGTGAAGGATGGAGCAAACATCCAGAAAGTTAAAGGCAGGTTAGTAGCTCTGTTGGGTGATGGGTTTACAGTCAAAGATACCGATGAGCAACATTCGCAAATCCTCCGAACGATAAAGATTGAAAAGCTTTTTGTATTCCTGACGCTAAGTTTCATCTTGGCAGTGGCCTCCTTCAATATATTTTTCTCATTGTCTATGCTGGCTATTGAAAAGAAGAAAGACAATGCCATCTTATTTGCGATGGGTGCAAAAGAATCCCTTATCCGAAAAATTTATCTGAAGCAAGGCGCCATCATTGGGTTGAGCGGGGCCATCATCGGATTGGTGCTTGGGTTTTTGATTTGTTGGGTTCAGGATAGTTTTGGTTTGGTCACTTTAGGGATATCGTCCTCTATTGTGGATGCTTATCCTGTAAAGATGATTTGGTCGGATTTCTTTTGGACGAGTATCTCTGTTTTTATGATCACTTTTTTGGCTTCATTCCGTCCGGCATTTATCGCTTCGAAAGTAACCCCTACAGATCTTTGATTTTTCAATATTTGGAGTAAAATAAAATCACCACAGAACTCTCAGAGGGCCCAGAGGAAAAGGGAGAAATTAAGAATAGTGAATGAATTATAAGGAATGTTTGTGGAGACACAAACACCGGCGCATAAGGCATTAAAATGAATAATGCTTTGGAAAAAGCAAACATATGTTGCGATTTTATCTGAGTTCTCTGTGGTGAATTTTCATTCTCTGTTTGCGACCTTTGCGAAACCCTTGCGCCCATTGCGGTAAAAAAATATTTATTCCATCGGCTATAAAAATAAAAAAGCTGTGAAAACGTGCTCACAGCTTTAGTCAATTAACAATAAACCCAAAATAACCAGCTGTAGGGGAAGGATTCGAACCTCCACAGGGCAGTTAGGCAAAACACGAGCTCCATGTTTGCTTTATGCTGTCCCGATAGCTATCGGGATCCCTACCCCCGAGACCGGAGGGCATGTCTGCCAGTTTCAACACCCTACAATATAAATTTTTTCAATTTTTGAAGTGCCTTTTGCACTCCTTTTGATTCTGTTAATCTTGCTGTAGGAGAAGGATTCGAACCTCCACAGGGCTGTTAGGCAAAACACGAGCTCCATGTTTGCTTTATGCTGTGACCCCTACCCCCGAGACCGGAGGGCTTGTCTGCCAATTTCAACACCCTACAATGTGAAGAAGACCATTTGTCTTTCTTGATGATTCAAAGTTAGCAAAACATCCATTACATTAAAATTAATTCAATAATATACCATAAAAAATACATTATTTTTATTTTTATATAATATTTGTTAATGATTAGGAAATTTTAGGTTCTTGAATTATTGAGATGTTAGAAAATTGGTAATCAAAATTCGGTATGAAATTCTGGATCCAAATGTTAAATTGAAATTCTTTCACGCTCTTTGGGATCAATAGCCACAAGAATTATATGAAATCTACCCTATTTACCATTTTCAGTATCTTCTTTACTTGCCAAATCCTGGCTCAAACGGAAAAAAAGAATCCCTCATTTGAAGAAGTGATATCACTAAGAAGCGTAGGTAACGTTGTAATATCCTCAGGTGGAGACATGGTGGCATTTACCAAACAGACCACCGATTGGAATGAAAACAAGTTTGATACCGAGATTTGGTTGGTGAAAAATGGAATTGAACCCTTTCAGGTCACCAATAATCCTAAGAATAGCAGTTTTGCGCCTGAATTTTCACCTGATGGAAAGTGGCTTGCTTTTTTGGCTGATAAGGGAAGTAAGACTCAGGTTCATGCCATCCGCCTAATTGGCGGTGAGTCAATTGCAATTACCGAGGAGGAAGATGGTGTGAGTGCTTTTCATTGGCATCCTGATGGAAAGAGGATGATTTTTGCCAAAAGAGAAAAGGAAGATCCTGCCAAAAAGAAGATGCTAGACCGATATGGGGCATTTTCCATTGATGACAAGGATTATAATTTAACACATATTTGGGAAATCAAATTTGACCCGAATAAGCTGAATCCATCAGAATTGCCTTGCTATGAAACGGCAGATTCCCTCAAAACCGCAAGCGGTTGCATCACACGACCAAAACCGAAAAGACTCACCCAGGGGGATTTCAATGTCAATGCCTTCAAAATTTCTCCTGATGGGAAAAAAATAGCATTTACCCATCAGCCTAATCCCCTGATCAATTCAAGTTCCAAATCCAACATATCCGTATTGGATCTAGAAAAATTGGAAACCCGGCTTTTGGTCAATAACCCAAGTTCGGACAGGTTGGAAGATTGGTCTCCCGATTCCAAGCAATTGCTGTACACAAGCCATGTGGCTGATACTGTTTCTAATTTTTATTCCAATTCGAAAATTTTTGTCATTGATGTAGGATCCAAAAGCAGTAAGCAAATTGCAGCCAAACTTGATGAAAATCCTTCTGGATTGACCTGGACTCCCAAGGGAATTTATGGCCTATTTTGGCAAAAAACCCAAAGACATCTCTATAGGATTGAACCCAAAGACGGTTCCTTCACGATCTTGAAAGGATTTCCGGAAATGGTGACGGGGGTTTCATTTTCCCAAACAGGAGAAAAACTGGCTGTCAATGCCCGCAACGGCAATCAGCTCAATGAAATCTGGGTAAGCAATGTCCAAAAACCCGCCGCAAAAAAAGTCACCAACCTGACAAAGCAGATTGAAGATTGGAAAGTGTCACAAAATGAGGTGGTAGTCTGGAGGAGCAAGGACGGAGCTCTGATAGAAGGGGTGCTGCACAAACCATTGGACTACGATCCCACCAAAAAATATCCTTTGATGGTTGTGATTCATGGTGGTCCTACTGGAATTGATACGCCATCACCTGTTCCCGGTTATGTCTATCCCATCGTGCAATGGCTTAACAAAGGTAGTTTGGTCTTGCAACCCAACTACCGTGGATCAGCTGGATATGGAGAGGCTTTCCGATCTCTCAATGTTGAAAACCTTGGAGTGGGAGATGCTTGGGATGTCTTGAGCGGGGTGGATTTCCTGAGTGCAAGCAATCTGATCGATACTACAAGAATGGGCGTCATGGGATGGAGTCAGGGAGGATACATTTCTGCATTTCTCACCACAAATACAGACAGATTTAAAGCAGTGAGTGTTGGTGCTGGGATTTCCAATTGGATGACTTACTACGTCAACACGGATATCCATCCATTTACCATTCAATATCTCAAAGCCAACCCTTGGGACAACGAGGAAATTTACCGCAAAACTTCCCCCATGACCAACATCAAAAATGCAAAAACCCCGACATTGATCCAACATGGAGAGTTTGACCAAAGGGTTCCGATTCCAAATGCCTATGAATTACTGCAGGGATTACGAGATCAAAATGTTCCGGCCGAATTGGTGGTGTACAAAGGTTTTGGACACGGCATCACCAAACCCAAGGAAAGACTTGCCGCCACTTGGCACAACTGGCAATGGTTTGCAAAATATGTATGGGGAGAAGAAGTGAAGTTACCGACAGTAGAAAGCAAATGACCATAGACAAAAAACCAATCAATCAAAATCTTTTGAATCCCATAATTAGCTTAACAATCTCAAATTAACCGATGATATGAATCATATATTGAAAAGAAATGGCTTCCTGGTAATGTTGGTTTCCGCCGTATTGGTGACAATTGCTTCATGGAAGTTTTATGATCAGAAAAATTTTGTTTCCTATTCACAAAAAATTCCTGACTCGGGTCAAAGTTTCGGAATGGTCCCGATCAAGGGAGGTAAATTCATGATGGGAAGCGAGGGTACGTTGCCTGATGAAATTCCTGTTCATGAAGTAGATATTTCTCCTTTTTGGATGGGAACGCATGAGATTACCTGGGACATTTTTGAACTCTTTTTGGATAAAAATTATGAGATCGCCATTGCAGAAAAAGAACTTCCATCACAAGTAGATGGTCTCAGCCGACCAAGTATCCCCTACTTGGACATGACGGCCGGCATGGGCAAAGAGGGCAAACCTGCCATCGGCATGACCAATTTCGGTGCGATTCAATTTTGTAAGTGGCTTTATCTCAAGACAGGGATTTTCTATAGATTGCCTACCGAGGCCGAATGGGAATATGCCGCAAAGGCCGGTTCAAAGGGCAAATATTTTTTTGGAGAGGATGAAAAACTCTTGGATCAATACGCTTGGTTCGCTGCCAACAGCGGAAATGTTACCCACCAAATAGGCCAAAAAAAGCCAAATCCTTGGGGACTGTACGATATTCTCGGCAATGTAATGGAATGGACATCAGACCAATATGCAGCAGATACCTACCAGAGCAGGAAGGATAAGCAAGTGAAAGATCCTACCATTGAAATCAAAAAACTATATCCGGGAGCCATTCGGGGAGGTCATTATAACAGTCCTGCTGCAGACTTGCGCTCCGCCAAAAGAACGGCATCAAAGGCAGAATGGAAGAGGATAGATCCACAGATTCCCAAAAGCCAATGGTGGTTTCCTGAAGCTTCTTTTCTTGGCTTGAGGGTGGTTAGACCGCTCAACCCGCCAAGTCAGGCAGCCATAATGGCCTATTATGACAGGGCACCGATTACAGATTATTAAAGAAAATAACCATAAAACAATACACTCATGAATAACCAAAATCAACGCAGGGACTTTATCAAAACTTCCGCAATCCTTGCCGGAGGAATGATACTTCAGCCTTTTGGGATGCCGGGCGCTTATGCATCCGGTACAGACCAAATCAAAATTGCTGTCATCGGCTGTGGAGGCAGGGGTACAGGTGCCGTTTTCCAGGCCTTTGACACAGGACACAATATCAAACTTGTCGCCATGGCAGATGCTTTCAGGGACAGGATAGACAAAAGCTATACCCCCATTTTTGAGAAATATGGAAAAGACAAAGTCGATGTGCCGGAAGACAGGAAGTTTGTAGGCTTTGAAGGTTACAAAGAAGCCATCAAACTGGCGGATGTTGTGATTTTGGCTTCACCTCCGGGATTTAGACCTGACCATTTTGAGGAAGCAGTAAAGCAAGGCAAGCAGGTTTTTATGGAAAAGCCCGTAGCCGTCGATGCAGTCGGTATCCGAAAAGTGTTGGCCGCAGCCGAAGGAGCCAAAAAGAAAAAACTCAATGTGGTGGTAGGTCTTCAAAGACATTATCAGGACAATTACAGAGAAACCATCAAGCGTCTTCATGACGGCGCCATCGGCGACATAGTCGGTGGGCAGGTATATTGGAATGACGGTGGCGTTTGGGTCAATCCACGTCAAGCTAGTCAGACTGAGATGGAATATCAGATGAGAAATTGGTACTACTTCAATTGGCTTTGCGGTGACCATATCAACGAGCAGCACGTCCACAATATAGATGTGGCCAATTGGGTAAAAAACAGCTATCCCGTACAGGCTTACGGTACCGGAGGCCGTCAGGTCCGGACCGGCAAAGAGCACGGAGAAATCTTTGACCACCACAGCATCACCTTCACTTATGCTGACGGCACGGTAATCTTCAGCGAATGCCGCCACTTCCCGGGAGCAGCCAATAGAGTAGATGAATCTTTCCAAGGCACTAAAGGCAAAGTCTTTTTAAGTGCAGGAAATCACGGGAACATTTCAGATTACAAAGGAAACGCCATTTATTCCCACAATAGGGACAATAATCCAAATCCATATCAGGTGGAGCATGATGAACTTTTCGCTGCCATAGTGAAGGGAGAATACAAATATGCCGATGCAGAAAATGCGGCAAAAAGTACTATGACAGCTATTCTTGGCCGAAATGCAACCTATTCTGGCAAGGTAGTCACTTGGGATGAGGCCCTCAATTCTGAGATCAATTTGATGCCAAATACCTTGTCTTGGGATGCGATGCCGAAAGTCCTGCCAAATGCAGACGGCTATTACCCTTTTGCGATTCCGGGCAAAACAAAAGTAATCTGATATGAAAAGAAGAAATTTTGTTAGAAATATAAGTTTGGGATCTGCTGTAGCAGCTCTCGCCGGTGGCACAAGCCTTTCCTCCTTTGCAAAAAGCAAAGCAGCCGGAAAGCCATTTAACCTAGATTACGCTCCCCACTTTGGGATGTTCAAAGCCCACGCCGGAGACGGACTTGTCTCCCAATTGGAATTTATGGCAGATCAGGGATTCCGGTCATTGGAAGACAATGGACTGCTTGGCCGACCGGTAGAAGACCAAAATCTCATTGGCAAAACCCTCGAAAGGCTCAATATGCGGATGGGTGTTTTTGTCGTTGACGGGGGTGACAACTGGAAGATTTCCCTCACTTCGGGCAAGCAGGAGTTTATCGACAACTTTGTCGCTACCTGCAAAAAATCCGTGGAGGCTTCCAAGCGTGTCAATGCCAAATGGGCAACGGTTGTTCCAGGCTTTTTTGAAAGAAAACTGCCCATGGGAATCCAGACTTCCCATGTGATCGAAGCACTGAAGCGCGGTGCCGAGGTCATCGAACCAAGTGGATTGGTGATGGTTTTGGAGCCATTGAGTGATACCCCGGAGCTATTTCTGAGGTTTTCGGATCAAACCCACGCCATCTGTAAGGCGGTCGACAGTCCTTCCTGCAAAATCCTTTATGATGCCTACCACATGCAGCGAAACGAAGGCAACCTCATCGCGATGATGGATGCCTGTTGGGATGAGATAGCCTATATTCAGATTGGTGACAATCCGGGACGAAAAGAACCGGGAACAGGTGAAATCAATTACCTGAATGTCTTCAAGCACATCGATGCCAAAGGATTTAAAGGCGTCTGCGGGATGGAACACGGCAATGCCATTCCCGGAAAAGAAGGCGAGTTGGCCCTGATTGCAGCGTATAGAAAAGCGGATATGTTTAAGTAGAGAACATAGTCCTTACATTTCATATTAAGGAGGTGGGGTTTTTGACCTCACCTCTAATGTTTTTTAGAACTCTATTTATTGAAATTCTGTGAGTTTAGAAAAGACTTTCGTTAGTTTTATACCAACTTTGATGTATGAGTTATTTTCTAATTTTATCAAAATTTTCCCCCTGAAAATCAACAGTCTAAGATTTTCCTTTTTAATAACAATCTTATTTTCTATTGATACAATGGTAATCTAATTTTTATTTCTTTATCTTTTTCCTAACAAAAACCTAGTAAATTATTAACCTATGCCTAGAGCTAAATCCGATAAAGACCGTAAAATCTTTGTGTTGGATACTTCGGTAATCCTATACGCACATAATTCAATCATGAACTTTGCAGAGCATGATGTGGTCATCCCAATTACTGTATTGGAGGAGCTCGATCAGTTCAAAAAGGGAAACGATACCAAAAACTTTGAGGCCAGGGAATTTATCCGACTTTTGGATACGCTGGCTAAAGACAACATGATCCACAACTGGACCCCTTTGAATGGAAAGACCAAAGGCTACTTTCGGGTTTTGATGAATCCCGACAATAACATCAACGCCAACCTCATCTTTGGTGAAGAAAAAAATGACCACAAAATCCTCAATGCTGCTCTCCATTGTCAACAAATGGAAAAAGGCAGGAAGGTTATATTGGTAAGCAAAGACATCAACCTCCGGCTCAAAGCAAAGTCACTTGACATCCACGCAGAAGATTATGAAACCGGAAAAATCAAAAACCTTTCCGAGCTGGAAAACACCGGAAAATTTTTCTTGGAGGGAATAGAACCTGACATCATCAACAGGCTGTATGAAAATCATTCGGTAGAAGCAAAGCAGGTTTTGGGGACAAAGAAGAAAAAGGCCAATGCTTTTTATATCCTCAAAAGTGAGAAAAATTCGGTGTTGGCATATTACAACTCGGAGGACAACGTCCTCGAAAGGGTAGATAAAAAACTCGCTTATAACATCAAACCAAAGAATGCAGAGCAGGCTTTTGCCATGCATGCCATCCTGAATCCAAGGATCAAACTGGTATCCATTCAAGGTGTTGCAGGCACAGGAAAAACGCTTTTGGCACTTGCCGGAGCATTAGAGCAAAGAAGGGATTATAAGCAGATATTTCTGGCTAGACCCATCGTTCCCTTGAGCAATAAGGATATCGGCTACCTTCCGGGCGACATCAAGTCCAAGCTGAATCCGTATATGGAGCCACTTTGGGACAACTTGAAATTTATTCAAAACCAGTTCAAAGAGTCTGATAAGGAATTTCAAAAAATCACAGAATTGGTTAATCAGGAGAAATTGGTCATCCAACCATTGGCCTATATCAGAGGCAGGTCACTATCCAATATTTTCTTTATTGTAGACGAAGCGCAAAACCTTACTCCTCACGAGATAAAGACAATCATCAGCAGGGCAGGTGAAAATACCAAGATCATTTTCACAGGAGATATCTTTCAGATCGATACGCCATACCTGGACAGTCAGAGTAATGGTTTATCTTATTTGATAGATCGGGTAAAAGACCATCCATTATATGCCCATATCAAGCTAGAAAAGGGAGAAAGATCGGAATTAGCAAATTTAGCAAATGATCTTCTGTAAGTATTAATATTTTTATATCAAACCGATAGAATATTTTGAATTCTATCGGTTTTTTTATTTTTTTTAAGTTTACCTTAGCAATTGATTTTTATCCTTCCGATGTTATCCTGCTGTATCGTAATTGTAAATGCTGTGTTCATATACGTACACATATTTGGTCACAAATATCATTTAATGTACTGATATACAATAATTTATAAAATTGGGATCAGATTTTGGCATATGGTAAATACCTGAGGCAATGATATCCGGAAAAGAAATTAAACCTTACACAATTAGAAAATAATTAAGAAAATGAAACCAACTATTTTAACTCAAAAAACAGTTTGTGCCTTTTTAGGACTAATGATGGCATTGACAATTATGTGGGCCGCAAAGGCTGAAGCGCAGGTTGATTCACTCAACGAAGTAATCCCAATGGAATACAATACGGGAATTGAAGGAGTGCAGGAAGATTTAATCCAAGAATTTGAATTGGATTTTTCTGAACTAAAGGAAGTACCAAGCATCACATTTATCAATAAATACAGTGAGGTGGTTGCCGAATTTTATGGAGACAAAGAAGATATTAAGAAAAAATTTAAGGAGTCTTTTGAAAATGGAGCATTCGTAACTGCTTCAGGGAACCAAGAATTTTATTTAGTAAGATAGTTTAGTTGATTGTTTGGTTTTTTGAACGATAAAAAAAAGGTGAGTTTTGCTCACCTTTTTTTGTTGTTCGATTAATCAACTTTCAGTAATTGTATTCAATTTCGCTAAGAAGCTGTTATAATATTGCCGTCCTACTTGGACTACGGCACCCATTTTTAGGTTGATGTCCTTGGTATTGAAGCTTTCTATCTGGGCAAGTTGCACAATAAAAGACTTCTGAACTCTCAAGAAAAGGTGTGGTGGAAGTTTCTCCTCCATATCTTTCATTGATTTTCTGATGATGAAATTTCTTCCTTTAGTGTAGATCGTCACCATGTTGCCATTTGCCTCCACGTAATAGATTTCCTCGTAAGGGACTCTTTCGTAGGCATTGTCGGCTTTGATGAATACTGCATCAGCAACAAGGTAAGGGCTTTCGTCTTTTGCCCTGACAGCCACAGTTTCAGCAGCAGGTTTTGTTCTTTTGTTATATAGAACAATTTCCACAATGGCATGAATGTCGTTGGTGTTGAAAGGCTTGACGATAAAGCCGGCAGGATTGATTCTTTTTGCCCTTTCAATAATGGTAGGGTCACTGTATGAAGTCACATAAACCAGCGGTGCATCCACCATTTGTTTGATGATTTCTCCCAATTCAATACCGTCTTTGTCACCCTTGAGTTTGATATCCATGAATACCAAATCGGGCCTGTATTTTTTGACGACTTTAATGGCTTGGTTAGCGGAGTTTGCGATGTCAATATTGACGTAACCTAAAAGTTCCAAAATCTCTTCAATGTTTTCGGCTATGTTTACATCATCTTCGACGATCAGAATTCTTTCCTCTTTCATATTTTTTTAGGGAAATAATACGGTATGATTAATATTAAATGGATTTTTGTGTTGATGAAAATAATATCAGTGACTATTTACAAATTATAGTTTTCACAATCAATAATTATTTAAAATTTCTCCAATTATCCATTGATGATTTTTATAAGCTCATCATATCCTTGAATCTTGCAGCTTGTCTTCTACTGACTTCTATCCTGTCACCTCCTTTGAGAGTGACTACCAAACCGCCATTGAACCAAGGCTCAATCGCCTCTACCCAGCTGAGGTTGATGATATGCTTCCTACTTGCTCTGAAAAAAGATTTTTCACTCAGCCTCTCATCCAAGGCATTGAGGGATTTGTGAATCATTGGTTTGAAGTTGTCAAAATAGACCTTGATGTAGTTTCCGTCAGATTCAAAGAGTCTCACGTTTGAAAGTTTGACAAACCAGCAACGGTCACCATCCTTTACAAATACCTGATCATCTAAAGTTAGTTTTCTTCCTGCAAAATCACCTGTTTCTTCAGATTTGTCTTGATTTTCATTCAATTTTTTCAAAAGTCGCTCTATGGCTTCACCCAGACGCTTTGGCTCGATGGGTTTCAACAAATAATCCAAGGCATTGACCTGAAATGCTTTGATGGCATATTCATCATACGCAGTGGTAAAAATAACATGAGGCACATTGTCCAGTTCTTCCAACAAATCAAACCCGGTTTTTTCGGGCATCTGGATATCGAGAAAGACTACATCCGGAGCCAATGCTTCAATTTTCTCTTTGGCATCATCCACGTTATTGGCTTCGCCCACTATTTCAACTTGGTCATATTGGGAAAGCAAGTTGATCAATTCTTTCCTTGCCAGTCTTTCGTCGTCTATTACAAGTGCTCTCATCTTATTAAATTTTTAGCCTAATGTAGGGTTTTGTTTTGGAATTTTTATTTCGGTGATTACAAAATCACTTTCTGAATCGTATATCTTAAAAGATGCCCGGTCACCATAAATAAGTTTTAACCGCTGCATGGTATTGTTGATGCCGTGACCTTCTCTTTCTTTTTTTCTTCCCACGGTGTTGTTTTTCAATTGTCCGCTGTTTCTGACCTGGATGATCAAATCATCTGTAACCCCTTCCTTACAGCTGATTTCGACCAAGCCTCCTTTTACCCTGTTGGATATCCCGTGTTTGATGGCGTTTTCGACTATTGTCTGGAGCATCATGGGAGGGATTTTATAGTCGTAGGCTGAGGGTTCAATGTTGTATTTGACCTGAAGCCGCTCTTCAAACCTGATGGTTTCCAAGTTAAGGTAATCTTTGACAGTATTGATTTCATTTTCGAAGTCAATGGTACGCTTTTTATCCATCATCAATGAAAATCTCAAAATATTGGACAATTGGGTGATGGCGAGCTTGGCCTTGGCAGGATCTTCGTCCACCAATGCACGCACGCTGTTGAGCGCATTGAAGATAAAATGTGGGTTAAGCTGGCTTTTGAGGTGGTTGAGCTGGATCTCGTTGATTTTGGCCTGATATTTCAGAGATTGGTTATAACTGTCCAAAAAATGAAAGAGAAAATACACCATGCTCCAGAGCGAATAAAATAGGAAACTGACAAAAATGTTTCCTGAAATAACGATCAACCTGAATTCAGTTTCCGGATTGAGGATACCAAATGCCCAGCTGATCACAATCTGAGCTATGGTATTCAATATACTCAGTAAGCCTAATGTCAGAAGTGTGTTGGAAAGGAGTTTGGTAAAATCAAGATTCAACCAACCATATTTCTTGATCGCATAGCGAAAAAGACTAGTGGATAGAAAGTAAAATGCCGCCAATGAGGTATAGGCCCCGATCTGCACAGGAGTGATTCTTCGATCCAAAGAAACAAAGAAAAGGTTGATCATAGCATATCCTGACCAACCTAAAATCTGTAATATCCAAAATAATCTCGTCCTATTCATGGCATTAACCCAAATATAGACAGGACGGACTTATGCAGTCAATCTTTTTTATTGATAGGTAAATCAAGGCATTATGAGGTCATATACTTTTGTCAGTTTAATTCCTCCCTCAAAAACCTGGCAGTGTAGCTCTTTTTATCTTTTGCAATTTGCTCAGGAGTACCTTCTACAATAATTTTACCGCCTTTTTCTCCACCTTCCAATCCGATATCCACTACATAATCTGCCATTTTGATGACATCCATATTATGTTCAATGATGAGAACTGTATTGCCTTTGTCCACAAGGCGATTCAAGACTTCGAGTAAATGTTCGATATCCTGAAAATGTAGCCCTGTCGTAGGTTCATCCAAAATGTAAAATGTCTTTCCGGTATCTTTTTTGGAAAGTTCAGTTGCTAACTTAACTCTCTGGGCTTCACCACCCGAAAGCGTTGTGGCATGTTGACCAAGCGTTACGTAGCCGAGGCCGACATCATTGAGTGTCTGGATTCTCCTGAGGATTTTTGGTTGGTTTTCGAAGAAATCAACAGCTTGCTCCACAGTCATGTCTAGGACATCAGAGATGGATTTTCCTTTGAATCTTACCTCTAAAGTTTCTCTGTTGTAACGTTTCCCTTTACAGGTTTCGCAGGGAATATGTACATCTGGAAGAAAATCCATTTCTATCAGTTTCATCCCTGCACCTTCGCAGTCTTCACATCTTCCGCCTTTGACATTAAAGCTAAACCTGCCCGGTTTGTATCCCCTGATTTTCGATTCAGGTAATTCTGTAAATAAGGTCCTGATGTCAGAGAACACCCCAGTATAAGTTGCCGGGTTAGATCTTGGAGTTCTTCCAATTGGAGATTGGTCCACCTCGATGACCTTGTCAAGATGCTTCAGCCCATCGACCGAATCATAGGCTAAAGGTTCTTTTTTTGAATTGTAAAAATACTGATTCAAAATCGGGAATAAGGTCTCATGGATCAATGAGCTTTTGCCGCTTCCAGAAACTCCCGTGACGCAGACCATTGTGCCCAAAGGAAGTTTGAGCGTCACATTTTTCAGGTTATTCCCTTTTGCACCTTTCAACTCCAAAAAGTGTCCGGATCCTTTTTTCCTTTCAACAGGAACTTTGATGGCAAGCTCTCCGGTGAGGTATTTTCCGGTAATACTCTTTTGTTTCAGAAATTCCTCCGGAGTGCCGGCCGCCACAATCTGACCTCCATGTCTCCCTGCACCCGGTCCAATGTCAACAACGTAATCAGATTGCATCATCATGTCTTTGTCATGCTCCACGACAAGGACAGAATTTCCCAAATCCCTAAGATCTTGAAGGGCTTTGATCAATTTGACATTGTCTCTCTGATGGAGACCGATACTCGGTTCATCCAAGATGTATAGCACACCTACCAATTGGGTTCCGATCTGGGTCGCAAGCCGGATACGCTGGGCTTCACCTCCTGAAAGTGTTCTCAATGGTCTATTCAATGAAAGGTAATCCAATCCGATATCCAAAAGAAATCCGATCCGTTTTCTGATTTCCTTCAATACTTCCTTACCTATGATCTGCTGCCTTTCGGACATTCTGCTTTCCAAATCATCAAACCAAGCACCCAAAGCAGTAATATCCATGACAGATAATTCCCCGATATGTTTTTCATCAATCTTGAAATGAAGTGCTTCCTTTTTCAGCCTATATCCATTACAATCCGGGCAGGTTTTGGAAGTGGTAAACTCATTGACCCAATCAAGGATTTTTTCTGTTCCGCCTTCCTGTTGCTTTTGGAGGAAATTCACAATCCCCTCAAAGGTGGTATTCCACTCTGTACCCGGATATTTGACAGATTCGACAGCCACCTCGATTTTGTCACCATAAAGCAAGATATCCACCACTTCTTTTGGCAAGCTTTCGATGGGTTGGGTGATGGTGCATTTGTAATGCTTTAGGATGGCTTCCACTTTTTTGAAAATCCAGACATCCCGATATTCACCCAAAGGTGCAATTCCCCCACGGCTGATGCTCAGCGTCGGATCGGGGATGATGTTTTCGATGGTGATCTCTTCGATGACCCCAAGTCCATTGCAAGTAGGGCATGCACCGTAGGGACTGTTGAATGAAAAGCTGTTGGGGGCAGGTTCATCATAGGACAGTCCTGTGACAGGATCCATCAAAAACTTCGAAAAGTGGTGGATTTCACCTTTTTCATCCCGGAGCATGATGACACCTTTGCCATGCTGAAGGCCAGTCTTGAGAGACTGACTGATACGGAACCTGTCTTCTTCCTCTGCTACAATTCTGTCAATGACAATTTCGATATCATGGATTTTGTACCGGTCCACCTGCATCTTTGGCACCACATCCATGACCACTCCATCTACTCGGACTTTGGGAAAACCCATTTTGCGGATCTGTTCAAAAAGCTCTCTGTAATGCCCTTTTCGACCTTTAACAATTGGAGCAAGGATATAAAGTTTTTGGTCTTTGAACTTGTCAAACAATTGCTCAATGATCTGGTCTTCTGTCTGCCGGATCATTTTCTGCCCCGTAAGGTAGGAATACGCCTCTCCTGCCCTGGCATAGAGTAATCTCATAAAATCATAGATTTCGGTAACTGTCCCTACCGTGGACCTAGGATTTTTGGAGGTTGTTTTCTGTTCAATGGAAATGACAGGGGACAATCCATTTATTTTATCAACATCCGGACGCTCCATCCCACCCAAAAAAGACCGGGCATATGCTGAGAAGCTTTCCATATACCGCCGCTGTCCCTCCGCATAAATGGTATCAAAGGCAAGTGAACTCTTGCCACTGCCGCTCAACCCGGTAATCACCACTAATTTATTTCTTGGAATATTGATATCGATGTTTTTCAGGTTGTGTTCCCGAGCTCCAAAAATTTCGATTACTTCTTCTTTTTTCTCTACAGACAGTTCTGACATGGAAGGATATTGCATTTTATTCAAGCTCGCAAAAATACGAATTTACAGGTGGGATTCCCAGTTGAATCCAATCTTAAAACCTCTTATCAACGATTATGGTTTCATAAAAAATAATGCAATATGTGCGCGTGCAAAAAGCGGTTCTTAAATAAGATCGGAATTCTCAATTTCAATCGGTAGTATCCTTTTTAGCAGCACTTTTTTCCTCCCTTTGGTTCTTTCTCACTTGCTTTTTCTCCTCTCTCTCGTGTTTTTTTGCTTCTTTCGAAGATTCATTTTTTTCAACATTAGAACTTGCTGATTTGCTTGTGGATGAAGTAGCTGCATTGTTTTTTTCCAAAGCTTTCTTTTTCATTTCTTCCATACTTTCACCTGTAACGGTGGATTTCATTCCTGAAAAAATCAACTTCCACCAATAAGCAAACATGGATTTGTGTTTTTCTCTGATGAAGTACACATTTCCTTTTTTCAGCTCTCCATTTTTGCCGGGATTATTAGATTTGATGACGATTCTATTGGCTAAAAATGCGCCTATTTTCCTCAACACATTTTCGTCTGCTTCGAAATCTTTGTTTAGCAATTCCACTTCAAGGTTCTCATACCTAAAGATCAATTCACCTGATCCATCATATTCATTAGCTAGGATATTGAAATCCATCCTGCTGACGGTTCCGGATTTCAGCCCAACTTTAGCTTCAGGTTCTATCATGGTGTTCAATGACTTGAGGTTGAGTTTTCCAAGGGTTCCTTTCAGGGTAAATTGCCCATCTGGGTTTTCCAAGTCAAATTTGACAATGGCAGTAAGCGGACCTTCGCCCATCAGTTTGGCCGTAAGGTCCAGCTCAAGTGTGCGATTTTTTCCTCTTCTTTCTATATAATTGGATACATTGGTGACATGGGCATTGATATCTGAGAAAAATATAAACCCTGACTTTGGAGACGCATTGTCAGGCCTTTCTTCGATTTTGATATAAGAATTATTGATGAATAAGTGTTCAATATGGATGATCTGCTTGAGATTATCCATGGTTTTATTAATCATTTGGGGACGTTTTTGGAGATCCTCTTTTTTCCTTTTATCCATAAAAAGTTCTAGCTGAAGCCCATCGGATTTCAGGGTATCTACTTCTACAATACCCTTTTGAAGATAACTCCCAAAATTGACTCCGCTAAGTTCCATTTTAGCTTTGCTGATGTCAATCCAGCTTTGGCGGCCTTCAAAAAGGGCTGTGTAGGCATATCTGTCCATTTTGTTGTGAAGTCCAATAGAACCAATGGTCATTCTCTTTGTTTGGGTATCAAAATCAATGTCCTCCACCAACGTGTATTGACGAAATTGGTCAAAATGGATTTGCGCTTTTTCGATACTTCCATGGATCATTTCGACATCAAAAAGCGAATTCGGGTTGTCAAGATTGTCTTTAGTCAATCTAAATTCTTTGGCATTGATATCCATGTTTACCATAGCAATTCTCACGGAGTCATAAACATTATTTTTGATTTCCACAGAAAGGTCATTCAACTTAAAGTTTTTGACTTCGATCAGGTCATAGTCTTTTCCATTTTTATTCTTTTGCTTTTTAGGTTCATTGAATAGCGAATCCCATGGAGGGGTGGAGGAAACAATGTTGATATTGTCCAATAATGCCGAATCAACTGTAATCGTATTTCGGAATAAAAAAGGAAACCATTTGAAACCGGTCAGGTCAACATGGTCTACAGTCAGGTTGACTTTGATCCTGTCTTTTCCTAGGCTTTCTGAAGGGGTGACACGGATATTTCTAATTTTGAGATAAGTACCTGAATAATCGTAATTCAACACGATCTCCCCAAACGTTACTTCATGTTCCCCAAACCTGCTTGTCCGAGTAATCATGTTAGAAATCAGCCTGTCAGCATTGCTGTTCAAATACTTATTGATCAGAATTGGTAGGCTTAAAAAACCTATAAACCCAATAACTATCAGAACACTCAGAATAATTAACAGTTTTTTCATTTTGGGGGTATAAAACTGAGTTAAGTTATTGAAAAATAACATTCAAAACCCGAATTTTTACAATAATTTAGTTTACGGGCAACTTAATGATGTAATCCTGATCCTTTTTGATTTTAAGTCGCTGAGACCTGAGCCAGGGATTGTGGAGTTTTAATTCTTTATAATTACTGTTGTGCTGAATGGCCCAATTGGCAAGGCTGCTTATAGACTGGTTTACTTTTAATTCCCGAAAAAGTGGTTGTTTATAAAGGTCCTTCTCGGTCAGTTCAAGCCCATATTTGCCTGGATTCTCAAAAATTTCTTTAAATGCCAGGATCCTAAAAAGATACCTGCTTGTCTCCTCTACGAGGTAGAGATTATAATAACTGCTTTGGTTTTGTTCTTCTTTTCTTTTTCTGATGCCTGCGATACCGATATTGTAACTTGCAGCTACAGAGGTCCAGTTTCCAAATTTTGCAAAAGAGGATTTCAGGTACTTACACGCAACCAAAGTGGATTTTTCAAGGTGGTATCTTTCGTCGATATCATCATTGACTTCCAATTTAAAATCTTTGGCCGTTCCGGGCATGATTTGCCAAAAACCCTTTGCTCCCGCTGGTGAGGTTACATTCATCAATCCTGACTCGGCCATTGCCAAGTATTTGAAATCATCCGGGATGCCTTGTTGCTGAAGGATTTTCTCAATGGTTGGCAGGAATTTACCTGCTCTTTTCATCAAAAGAATCATATTTGATTCCCAATACGCGTTGACATAAATCTCTCTTTCAAACCTTTCCAATACATCGGTCTGATCCATGGGGACAGGCTCATCCGCGAAGGTTACTTTTTGGGGGATGTCAAAAATTTTGAGTTTTGCCTCAGGAATACTGATCCTAAATTGCTCGCCATCCGCTGACTGGACGAGGACTTCTTCACTGTTTTGGGTTTCAGTCTTTTTTTCAAACTGAAGGAAAAGATTCCAGACAAGAAGTCCCAAGATCAGGCCATAGATAATAAATAGGTGGTAGCGTCTCAAAATCAATAATTGGGGGTGAGCAAATATTTACTGTAAAATTCATCGATGACCCTGACAGCCTCCGAAGCATCATCTACAAGGTAAAACAGGTCTAGGTCTTCCTTGCTGATATAATTGTATTTCTGAAGTGGGGTGTTTTTGATCCATTCGATCAGCCCTTCCCAAAATGCTTTTCCTACCAGTACAATCGGAAAACGGCCTATCTTGATAGTTTGTATCAAGGTGAACGCTTCAAAAAGTTCATCTAAGGTTCCAAACCCTCCGGGAAGTACGACAAATCCTTGGGAATATTTTGTAAACATGACCTTTCTGACAAAGAAATAATCAAACATGATCATTTTATCAGGATCGATATATATGTTACCCTTGGCTTCAAAAGGTAACTTGATGCAAAGACCAACGGACTTTCCGTTTTCGGAATTTGCCCCTTTATTGGCTGCTTCCATGATACCTGGACCGCCTCCTGTAATGACGCCATAACCGTGACGCACGAGTTTGGCGGAGATTTCTTCGGCCATGATGTAGTGAGGGTCATCAGAAGCAGTTCTTGCCGAACCGAAAACAGAAACACAAGGCCCTATTTTGGAGAGTTTCTCAAACCCTTCGACAAACTCCGCGATAACTTTAAAAATTGCCCAAGAGTCTGCACTCTTGATCTCGTTCCAGTCTCGTTCTGTAAAGGCTTTACGGATTTTTTCTTCCCTTTTTTCTTCAAAATTATCAAATCTACTGCTCATTATTTTCTTGTTATGGTTCCTTGGGTAATTTATGAGAATGGAATTCCAATATAGGATTTAATGGATTGTAACGGAAAGACAGATCGGATAAATGAAGAGGCACACACTAATTATGGATTCATAGAGATGAATTGTTTTGATACAGAACTCTTTTTACTTTCGCAGGGCTATTAATATCGAACATGAATCTTCAAAAAAAATCGCAGGAAGTGAGAATGGTATTTGAAGAACTCGATGCCGAGATCAAAGTTTTTATAGATTCAAGTCAACTTGGCTGTCTTTCAGGATGCGGGTTTTGTTGTTCCAATCCCAAAGTGAGTGCGTCCGTTCTGGAATTTCTTCCTTTGGCTTTTGATTTATATGAAAAAGGAAAAGCTGAAAAGGCATTGGAGCTCTTGGAATCCAAGAACGGGCAAGATTATTGTATTATTTACAAAGTGACCTCAGCGGATGCTTCTATGGGGTTTTGTTCTGATTATCAAAATAGGGGAATGATTTGTAGGCTTTTTGGTTCCTCAGCAAGGAAAAACAGAGATTCCCAAAAGGAAATCATCACCTGTAAGAAAATTAAAGAAGCCAAAGCAGAGAATTTTAAATCCGCTTCTATTGCAGTCAATGAGGGCATGCCTGTACCTTTGAGCAGTGATGCTTATTCACGACTTTATAATATTGATTTTCAATTGACAACTGACCAAATGCCCATCAACAAAGCGATACAAAAGGCCTTGGAAGCAGTTTTAAGGTTCAAATATTATGAAGAAAGTGAGTTATCCGAACCTTCTGAAAGTTTCTGAAACGGTCTTTTTAACGTATATTGTAAAGAATTAATAATCAATCTGAGCTTCCTAAATTATCAATTATGTTGAATGTTTCTGAAATCATACACACTGTCAAGCAACTTATTGAAGTAAGAATAAAGCTTGTAAAAGACGAAATAAACGAGCAGATTTCTAATGTTCTGACACGAATATTATTACTTGTCCTAATGGGAGCAGTTTCTACCCTGATACTTATTTTTGCCAGTTTTGCATTAGCGTTTTATTTAAGTTCACTAGTACAATCCACTTCACAAGGTTTTTTATATGTTGCCTTGATTTACCTTTTGGTGTTAGTACTACTATATTTCTTGAAAGATTCAATGACTATGGGAAGAGGCTTTCAAAGCATTATCAATGCGTTTTTTTTCAGACCTAAAAAGAAAATAGACAATGAATAAGGAATTGGTACAAAAAGCACAAGAACTTGAGCAGACTCTGCATATGCAATTAAGTTTTGCCAAGAAAGAATCAGAAGGATTGATAAAGGTCGGAGGTGTAGCTTTGGCAGGTGCTGTCGTGGCTTTTGTTGCCTACAGGGTCTTTGGCAATAAAAAGAACACAAAGACAAAAAAAGTCCTTGAAACTTTGGAAAAAGAGGGGCTTCTTGATCAAGATATCAGAGATAGGATTACAAAAAAGAATAAAATCGGTCTGCTCGGCAGGCTTGGTACAATTTTGCTTCCAATTGCTGTCAATTTTGGTCGGGAGCAATTATTAAATAGATTGAACGAACCAAAAAACAAATCTGAAGAGGATGCAAAATAATGTAGGCCTGAAACTGTGGGAATTGACCCAATCAGGCCGAAAAGGAATCGCATGGCTTATCGATCCAGATGATATTCAGTCTCAATCTTTTTTTGAAAATCAGCTTCTGGAAGCTGTAGAGCTGAAAATAGATTTTTTCTTTTTGGGAGGCAGTCTGATTCAGCAGAATACAATTGGTGACATCATTAAATTTATTAAGTCAATCACAGAAGAAATTCCTGTAATTATTTTTCCTGGAAACTCACTTCAATTTTCTCCTCTTGCAGATGCGATCTTATTTCTTTCTTTGATTTCGGGGAGAAATCCTGATTTATTGATCGGACAGCATGTTAATATTGCTCCTATCTTGGATAAAAGTAAAGTAGAAGTGTTACCAACTGGTTACATGTTGGTAGATGGCGGTCAGACGACAAGCGTCCATTATATCAGTCAGACGATTCCTCTGCCTAATCATCATCCCGAATTGGCCGTTGCGACGGCTTTGGCAGGCCATTTTTTGGGATTGCAATATTTCTATCTGGATGCTGGCAGCGGCGCTCCTAATCCTGTATCTCCGGAAATTATTAAGGCTATAAAGAAAAAGATAAAATCACCAATTTTTGTAGGGGGGGGACTCAATACAATTGAGAAAATCAAAACTGCCTTTGAATCTGGAGCAGATGTCGTGGTCATTGGAAATGGCGCAGGAAAAAATCCAAACCTGATCAAAGAAGCAGCTGAATACTTGGAATCAGCTAGGATTTTATCCAATTAAAAAGCGCTTCCCGGTTTCCCGAAAAGCGCTTTGTTTAAAGCATTGGTCGAAATTGCCGGAGAAACCGTACATCATTTTCAGTAAATAACCTGAGGTCTTTGATCTGATATTTGAGCATCGCAATTCTTTCAATTCCCATTCCAAAGGCAAAACCTGTATATTTTTTGGAATCTATACCACAATTTTCCAAAACATTGGGATCGACCATTCCCGAACCGCCGATTTCCACCCAACCGGTACCTTTACAGACATTACAGCCTTTTCCCCCGCATATCAGACAGCTGATATCAATCTCCGCACTGGGTTCTGTAAATGGAAAAAAGGATGGTCTAAACCTGACTTTTGTTTCCTTGCCAAACATCTCTTTGGCAAAATGGTAAAGGGTATTTTTCAGGTCAGCGAATCCTACATTTTCATCCACATACAATCCTTCCACCTGATGGAAAATACAGTGAGCGCGCGCAGAAATCGCCTCGTTCCTGTAAACCCTTCCCGGAGAAAGTGTCCTGATAGGTGGCTTTTGGTTTTCCATGACACGCACCTGCACCGATGAAGTATGGGTTCTCAAAGCCACGTCAGGATTTTTTTCCAAGAAAAATGTGTCCTGCATTTCCCTTGCCGGATGGTTTTCAGGAAAATTCAATGCCGTGAAATTATGCCAATCGTCTTCTATCTCAGGACCTTCGGAAAGGTTAAATCCGATTCTTTCGAATATCTCGATGATCCGCTGTCTCGTAGCTGTCAAGGGATGGATTCCTCCTGCCGCGATTTTGGTGGCAGGTAAAGTCAAGTCCTGATCAAAGGATTTGGTTTGTTTCTTGGCTTGATTCACCTGATAGATCAGCTCCTGAAATTTCTCATCAGCCAATTGCTTGACTTCATTGACCAATTGCCCGTACTCCTTTTTCTGGTCATTTGGAATATTCCTCATTTCGGCAAAAAGCTCCCCAACCACACTTTTCTTGCTGATGAATTTCATCCTGTAAGCCTCCAACTCCTCCTCGTTGCCCGCTTCGGCCACAGAGATGGCGGATTTGATGGCTTCTATTTTTTCCTGATGCATGTCCTGTTCAATTTTCAGAGCCACAAATCTAAAATAAATGACGGGAAATGCACTTTTTTTGAAAGGCAAAATCCTGAAGGATCATCTTCTCATTTTGCCTGTTTTCCAATAAATCAACGAATCTTTTCAAAAAATTGAAAACATCGCTTTAATCTGCGCTTGAAGGGTATTTACTAAAAAGAAAAAGAGACCGGTGATAGGGTCTCTTTTTTGTTTTTACCAAGTCCTTCCTCCGCCACCACCTGGCCTTCCTTGTTCAGGACTTGCGGCTTGAGGTTTGAAGTTTCCAATAATATAAGAAAACGTGATCAGACCATATCTAGTTAAAACCCTAGTAAAGGTATCCTCGATCGATACATCTGAGACTGTCCTGCCGATCGCATTGTTTTGATTGAGTAAATCAAACACCGTCATTTTCAATTCCGCTTTGTTGTCTTTCATAAATCTGTATCCGGCTTCAATATTCCAAAGCCATACTGACTGGTCCAATGTTGGGGAAAGTCCTCTGTATAGTGAATTGTTAAGGACATTGGAAATGAACATTTTTCCTTTATTGGGAGAATAGTAGAATCTGAAATTAGATGTCTGGATATAATAATTCTGATCAAGATTTGATTGCAGACTACTGTTGACAATGGTATAAATTCCTGTAGTCGAAATAGAAAAATCCAAGTCCTTGCTTATGTTACTTGTCAGGGTCAAACCTTGACTCAAATCAATATTGTCATTTGCATTTTTCTGTCCATTGATCATACCCGGAGTTCTGTTGTAGGAAACTGATGAATTCAGGTTGAACTGTGATTTCCAGCTTTTGATCGGAGTACCATAAGTGACAAACAATCGGGACCTGAAGTTGCCTGAAAAATTCTCTGGACGGCTAATCTGCCCGCCTGGTTTTAAGAGGACTTGGTTGTTGATCAAAGTGTCTGTCTGCGCCACAAAAGTATTGGTACCGATAAAGTCTTCTGTCAGGTTCAAAGAAAGGAAAGTGAAGAAGGTTTTTGATTTGGCAATGTTGATTTTGGAATAATTGATGAAGGCATTATGACTGAAGGACTGACCAAGGTTAGGATTACCGACCGAAAGCTGCAAGGGGTTTTGGTTGTTGATGACATTTTGGAGCTGGTTGACACTTGGTTCTTGGGTGTTGGTCCTGTACCTCAACCTGAATGAAGTTCCTTTTTGTTGGTTTCGGTAATTGGCATTCAGACCGGGAAGAAAATTGCTGAAAGAGCGGTTGAAAAGTTCTTCTCTTGGAAAAAAGCTTTCATTGTCCTGCACAGCATATTGGTAGTCGAGATTGGCGTTGATATTCCAAGACTTGAGGTTGTAGCTGTATCCGATGCTTGGTCTTTGGACTATAAATTTGTTGTTAAATTGATTACTCAAAGCGGTATCAAGAACCATAATGCCGCCTTCAGGCACCAAGCTGAAAGTTTTCTGATCTGAGGTGGTTTTGTTATTTCCAACTTGGTAGGACATTGTCAACAATGATTTTTCTGTCACAGGCTCGGTATATTGTAAAGTCGCTCTATAATTGAATCCATCCGAAAGCCCGAAGGTTTCTTGGTTGATGGTATCCCGGATATCTCTGATAAAATCCCGATTTGCAGCAACAAGGTCGGAATATTGATCTCTTTTGGTCCAAGCAGTGAAAACCGTGGTAGAAATCGTTCTACCCTGCTTGTCAAATTTGTATCTGTATACAAAATTATTTGCGAGATTATAGCCATCGGTAGTGGCATCGGATATTGTTTTTGCACTACTCAATGGGTCTAAAGATCCGGAAAGGTTGAGCCCGTCACGGTCATTATAGGTATTGTTACTTTGGAAATTGAGGGATGGTGTAATAATAATGGCATTTTTGGGATTGATGTCGTATTCTATCCTGCCATTGACCCGGTGGTTGTTATTTTTAATGGTATTGAGTAAACTTTCTTCATAAAATTGCCTCGTAGTTTCGGACAAGATGATTTCCCTATTGGTCAATTTGAATAAATTATTTTTGGTGGAATTGAAGAAATAGCTTCCGGTAAAGTTGATTTTTTTGCCGAATTTGTCACTGTAATTTAAACCAACACTGTTTGTGGTAATGATTCCCTGATCTTGTCCTACGAGGAAGTTGTTGTTTCCACCACCCCAACCTTGACCACCTGGACGACCGCCGCCACCCCGATTACCACCGCCTCCTTGACCTGCACTACTCACACCTACAAGATCTTGGGAGGAAAAATTTTGCTGGTTGATATTATTGAATAAACCGATGAGGGAAATTCTTTTAGCGCCTTTGAAATAATTAAAATTTCCTCCTGCTGCGTACCTTTCCTGCGTACCTGCCCCTGCATACAATCTCCCAAACTGTCTTGTATTTTTGTCCGGTCTGGTTACGATATTGATGGTACGTGAATAATTACCATCATCAAATCCCGTCAACCTCGATTGGTCTGATCTTTGGTCCAAGATCTCCACCCTATCGATCACATCAGCGGGTAGATTTCTCAAAGCCATAAATGGATCATTACCAAAAAACTCCCTTCCATCCACCAAAACCTTTTGAACCTGTTCTCCTTTTGCCTGAATCTCCCCATTTTGAATGGTCACACCGGGAAGTTTTCTGACAAGTTCTTCGGCATCTGCATTTTCCCTTGTCCTAAAAGCATTGGCATTGAATGATGTCGTGTCCCCTTTTACTTCACCCACGACTACCTGTCCTTCTATCACTACTTCACCAAGCAGCTTGCTATCTTCAATTAAGACCAAGGTTCCCAAATCCAAACCATCACTTCTGTTGTGGGTTTTGCTGATTTTAACAAACCCTAAAAATGTAACCTCGATAAGAACAGAGGGGATTCTTGGACGGCTAATCTCAAAAGTCCCATCTGCCCCGGTGACTGTATTTACCAACACAGAGTCCGTTACCGTTTTGATTACTACATTGGCGCCGATCATCGGTTCCTTAGTGGCACCTTCTATGACTCGGCCTTTCAGGATGAGGTCCTGTGTTCTTCCTTGCGGTCTTTGGGCTTGGGAGTCAAAGGAATAGACAAAAAACAAGCAAATGAAAAATATTTTGAAAGTAGAAATCTTCATGGGAAATAAAATTATTATCTCAGCTTAGACATTGGAGTAAGTAGAAAAGTTTAAGCGGTTAGTAGGTTAAATTGTGAATGGAAAAAAAGAAGGACAAATGGGTATTAGATTCCTTTAAAATGGGGGTTTAAAGCAGGAGAAGTCAAAATTAATTCCTTCATCCAGCCACCTGTTTTTGCCGATACCCAGTTTATTTTAAAAATAAAAATTCCGCTCTTTTTACGGTAATTTTACTTATGTCCAGCTAAGTCAGACTAAAGCCATTATGATGTTTATTTTTCAAACCAAAATCCTTCATCTAAATAAAAGACTGTATCAATAAAATATAAGACACCATTTCTGGTCAAAACATTTTCATCATGCAAATCCTCCAAATATGATTCCCAATTTGGGATTAAAGTAATCGTTATTACGGATACAAACAAAATCATTGGATTCCATAAAAATTTTTACCTTTTCTAAATCAGTATTTTCAGTGATTGAAACATATGACTGTTTGACAACTGCGTAAAGTCTTTGGCTTTCTTTGGTAAAACCGATTAAATCATAAGCAGTATCCGGAAAGAAAAAATTATGGAGCAGTAAGTTGGTAAAGTAATCTTTCCAAGAACTGAAATAGATTCCGTCATTTAACTTTAGGACATATTCAGAATCTTGTAAAAATATCCTCTATTCAGCACCCTGACTTACAAACCTGGAAAAATCAATCTTTGGAATCCAAAGGTCTTTTTCAAAAATGAACCTTTCTAGTTTTTCTGTCTCCTGTTCCCGGACCTGCTTTGGGATTTCAGTTTTTGGGCCTGAAGGCGTGCCATCTCCGAGGTAACTGGAGACTGATTGGATAGTTGTTCCAAACCTAACTTGGCCCTTTCCTGAAATGATATGGTGAAGTTCATGCTTTATTAGGTTTTGCATTTTCACAAAGGTAGAAATATTGGACCTCTGAAAAAGGAAGGGATACTACTACAAAATCTTAGATGATTGTAATCGTTGATAACCCTACTGCGCAAATTACCCCAAAAGAAAAATCCCAATCTTTCAACCGGGATTTTTTGAGTTTTATTTTTTCTCAGCCAAGGCGACCTTGATAGAGAGTTCTGTCAGCTGTTCATCAGATATCGTGCTTGGCGTATCGATCATGACATCCCTACCGGAGTTGTTTTTTGGGAAGGCGATATAATCCCTGATCGAATCAGATCCACCAAAAATGGCACAAAGCCTGTCAAATCCAAAGGCAATCCCACCATGTGGCGGCGCACCAAATTCAAATGCTTCCATCAAAAACCCAAACTGCTTCTGTGCTTCGGCATCCGAAAATCCAAGATGCTTGAACATCAGTTGCTGAGTCGACCTGTCATGGATTCGGATTGACCCGCCACCGATTTCGACACCATTGATGACGAGGTCATAGGCATTTGCCCGGACTGCACCCGGATCGGTTTCCAAAAGTGGAATATCTTCTTTCTTTGGAGAAGTAAATGGATGGTGCATGGCATGAAATCTATTTGTCTCCTCATCCCATTCGAGCAAAGGAAAGTCAACTACCCAAAGCGGCTTGAATACGTTTCGATCCCTCAGTCCGAGTTCTTCTCCCATTTTCAGCCTGAGTTCTGACATTTGTTTTCTGGTGGATTTTGCGTCCCCACTCAAAACCAAAATCAGGTCTCCGGCCTCTGCTCCCATCTTTTCAGCCCAAGATTTCAAATCTTCATTGGAATAGAATTTATCTACAGTTGACTTGAAAGTCCCATCTTCGTTGCATTTGACATATACCAATCCTTTGGCCCCGATCTGTGGTCTCTTTACCCAATTGGTCAATTCATCAAGTTGCTTTCTTGTATATTCCCCCGCGCCTTTAGCACAGATTCCGATTATAAGTTCTGCCTGATCAAAAATGGAAAATCCTTTTCCCTGAGCGACGTCATTGAGTTCGGCAAATTTCATGTCAAACCTCAAATCAGGTTTGTCATTGCCATAGCCACTCATGGCTTCGGCATACGTCATTCTTTTGACTTCTTCCAATTCCACTCCTTTGACATTGGCAAAAAGATGCTTGGTCAAACCTTCAAAAGTATTCAGGATATCTTCCTGACTTACGAAAGACATTTCGCAGTCAATCTGTGTAAACTCAGGCTGTCTGTCTGCCCGCAAATCCTCGTCTCTGAAACATTTGACAATCTGAAAATACCTGTCAAAACCACTGACCATCAACAGTTGCTTGAAAGTCTGTGGAGATTGCGGCAATGCATAAAATTCTCCCGGATTGACGCGGCTGGGAACCACAAAATCACGAGCACCTTCGGGAGTGGATTTGATCAAAACAGGTGTCTCCACCTCAATGAAATCCTGCGCATCCATATATTTCCTTGTCTCCTGCATCATGCGGTGACGGAGTTGAAGCTTTTCCCTGACCACATTTCTGCGAAGGTCTAGGTATCTGTATTTCATTCTCAATTCATCACCTCCATCTGTTTCATCCTCGATGATAAAAGGAGGAACTTTAGATGGATTCAAAATCTCGAGTAATTCCACCTTGATTTCGATATCCCCGGTAGGCATTTTGTCATTTTTGGAAGTTCTCTCCAACACAGTTCCTTTTGCCAAAACGACAAATTCCCTTCCTAAAGAGGCTGCTTTTTCAAGCAATGATTTGTCAGAAGAGCCTTCTTCAAAAATCAATTGGGTAACACCATATCTGTCTCTTAAGTCTACCCATATTAAGCCTCCTTTATTCCTGACCCTTTGCACCCAGCCCGAAAGACTTACTTTTTGATGGACATCTTGTATCCTTAATTCTCCGCAAGTATGTGTTCTCAGCATGATAATGATGGTATTTTTTGAAGTGGACAAAGATAAACAAAGCTTGGGGACAATTCTTAATCAGCGAAAAAGTTTGGCCAAAACTTTTTTTTTGGCAATAAAGTGAGCTTTTGGTTAGAATTTCTACAATATCCAGCTGGATGGAAACAAAAAAATGTCATTTATATGAAATACCAAATTGTACTTCCCGTTGATAGTATAGGTTTGAATATTAATTATGACTTGAAAAGTTGTAAATAATTTGGATTTTGACCCAAATTTAAATTCCTTTGGAATAACAGAATATTTCACCCCCTCTATCATGAATAAAAAATTAACTTTTACAATCTCTGGGTTGCTGATTTTTAGCAGCATATTTTATTATAATCAAAAAGAACAGAATGAATTTAACGCTATCGAAGAAGAAATTGAATTCGTCGAAGAAAAGAAAGAAGACCAAATCCTTTACGGTATCAATGTGAATGAATTGGATGTTGTGGAAGGCGTAGTTGGAAAAAACCAAACCTTATCCACTATCCTTGCACCTTTCAATGTTCCTTATCAAATCATAGACGAATTAGCCCGAAAGTCAAAAGATATTTTTGATGTCAAGAAAATTGCATTCAACAAAAAATTCACTGTTCTGACATCCAAAGATTCTACTCTAGCCCAGTTTTTCATTTACGAACCTAATCCTGCGGAATTTGTCGTTTTCAAATTAGACGAGGGAGAGGTATATAAAGAAGAAAGGCCTGTTGAAATCCGGAAGGTTGAAATCGGCGGGACAATCAGCAGCAATCTTTATGTAAACATGACTGAGATTGGAATCGGTCCTGACCTGATTGACCAATTTGCTGATTTGTATGGTTGGGCAGTGGATTTTCAAAGACTTCAAAAAGGCGATAAATTCAAAGTTTCTTATTCCGAAAAAGTAGTCGAAGGTAATGTGATTGGTCTAGGAGACATCGAAGTTGCCTATTTTGAGCATATGGGAGTTCCTTACCACGCCATCCCTTTTGAGCAAAATGGCGAAAGAACGTTTTTTGATCAGGATGGTAACAGTTTCAAAAAAGCATTTTTGAGAGACCCTTTGAAATATTCCAGAATAAGTTCAAGATATAATTTGAACCGGTTTCACCCGGTCCAAAAAAGATACAAAGCCCACCTTGGTACAGATTACGCAGCCCCGACCGGAACAGAAATCAGGTCTGTCGGTGACGGAACTGTCGTAGAAGCTAGGTACACAAGTGCAAATGGCAACTTTGTTAAAATCAAACACAACGGCACCTACACCACCCAATACCTTCACATGTCCAAAATTGCGAAGGGAATGATAACAGGGTCAAGAGTAAAGCAAGGTCAAGTGATCGGATATGTAGGAAGTACAGGTTTGGCCACAGGTCCACATCTTTGCTTTAGATTTTGGAAAAACGGAAAGCAGGAAGATTGGTTGAAGGAAAAAATCCCACCTTCCGAGCCAATATCTCAGGAAAACAGGATGGCTTTTGATCAGGTAAAAGCTGAAAGCATGCGACAGATTGCAGCTATACCTTATGTGAATGCCGACCAAAAGATGGTAGCCAAGGTAAATCCTTAATCCGAGTTTCGATTGAATAATTGAAGACCAAGAAGTAAAATTCTTGGTCTTTTTTTATGGACAGCCGACATCACCTTTGGCTAACTTTTTGTAAAAAACAAATCCCATCGGCCTTCAAAATCGGGGGTTAATATTGAGGCAATCTACCTAATGCAAATGTACCTGGCCTTTCTGGGTATTAGGATTCACACTCTTGATAAAATGTTGGTGGAGCGAAAAACCCGGCCAAGATTTTCTTCGTCTATTAACCTTAGTTGAATTGAATGAAAAAAAAAGGACCTCCCAGAAGGAGGCCATTTTTACTTATCTATCTCGCAAGTTTAAAAAATAAAGTCTTTAATTATTTTCACTTCAACCGAAGCTCTGTTCTTCTATTCAGTTGGTGCATATTTTCAGTACATGGAATTGTTCCGCAATCATTGATGGGCAATGATTTTCCAAACCATTGGTATTCTATTCTGTTTGCATCCACGCCTCGTTGCACAAGGTATTCCATCACCGCTTTGGCTCTTCTTTCTGCTAATTTGAGGTTATAATCTTCATTTCCCCTTTGGTCAGTGTGACCAGAAAGGTAAAGCTGAAGATTTTTCAATTTTTTCATCACCAATGTTACCCTCTCCAAATCCTTCTCATGGACTGCCCTGATCGTTGATTTGTCAAAATCAAAATACACAGCAGGGATAGAATTCATCTCGTTTTGGATTTGCTCAAAAAGAGATGACTCATCACAAAGGTCTTTTCCAAATAGCGAAGCCGGCAAATCATATTCTTTGTTAGTGTCCGAGAAGGCCTCCAAAACCAATTCACTTCGCCTGTTCAGTTGATGTTTTGTCTCAGGACAAGGAACATTATCACCGCAATCGTTAGCCAGATTTTCCTTTCCAAACCAATCGATTTTCACCCTATTTTCCGGGATACCAAAATTTGCAAGATAGTCTTTGACTGCTGATGCCCTTTTCCCACTCAAAAGCCTATTGTATTCAACAGATGCCCGCGCATCGGTATGAGAACCCACTGCTAAATCGAGAAAATCATATTTTGTCATCAATTCAGCAATTTTATTTAAGACCGGTTCGGCGTCATTTCTAATTTTTGCTTTGTCCAAATCATAATAAACAATATCAACCAAGACAGGCAAATTATAGGGAATTCTGACAAGTTTATATTCTCTTTCCAAAACATCATCTTGAAGACCTTTGGTAGAAAGTGTACTGTCATAAATGCTAAAATATCCTTTTTTACTGATTTTAAGGTTAAAATTACTTTCGGGTTTAAGATCTGCCAAAAGTTCTCCTTTGTCGTTCCTAACATTGGGAATCAAATCCATGCCTTCTTGTTCTGTTAGAGTGGAAGTAAATTCCTCGCTGATAATATAATCATCACAATCGATCACTCTTGCGATGAGTTTTTTGAATAGATCTTCAATCAAGTAAATGTCATCCAATCCCATTCCACCAGTTCTATCCGAGCTCAGGTACCTTTTTCCATCTTTGGTGACTAGGTATCCAAAATCATCGCGTGCGGAATTGTAAGGAAGCCCCATGTTTTGTATGTTATTGAAAACTGAACCTAAAAAATCTGCTTTGAAGACATCCATTCCCCCTAAGCCCGGGTGACCGGTGGATGAGAAGTAGAAAGTAGATCCATTAACAGATGGGTATCTTTCATTTTTGGAAGTGTTGATTTTGTCGCCGAGGTTGACAGGTTCCCCAAAATTCATATTCCCATCGTAGCTGACATAATAGATGTCAAACCCTCCCATTCCTCCAGGTTTGTCTGAAGCAAAGTAAATTCTTTTGTTTTCTTCGTCTACAAAAGGATTCATGACACCGTACTCAGTTATGCTATTGATTGGGAAAGCCTTGGTCTCGGATAAAGATCCATCAGCACCGATTTTGCTGTAGAAAATCTCTGAATTAAGGGAATATTCCCTGCTGCCTTTAATCTTATTTACATCTCTAAAAACAGAATAGAATATCAGGTTTTGGCTTTCCATCAGACTTGGATCACTCACGTGAAGGGCATCCGGAAGGTCAGGTACCAATGCGGAAAGTGTGCTATCTTTATCAAATTTGTAGATTCCAAAAAACGATCTGTCATTGAAGCTACTTTTTTCAGTGCTGTAAAGGTTGCTTTTGGCATCTAGCCTGATTCCTTTTTTGTCTGTGGGCGTGACATTTCCCCTATCGCTTGAAAAATATTGATTTCCGATTTTGTCTTCTTCCAATCCATAATCAGATCCGACTGAATTGATTCCTTTGGCAAGAACCAACTTGACATGGGCTTCTTTAGTGGTCATGGATCTGATCAAGTCAAAATCAAGTTCAGGAAAATCATCTTCATCAAATGAGGAGCCTTTCAGCATTTCATCTATTTGATCCCCTCTTCCAACTTTCATCGCCGCTGTAAGGTATTGGGCATAATCTGATCTCTGGGCTTCTTCATTTGTAATTACTTTTTCCCACCACTCGAATGACTTTTCATAATCTTGGACTAGGCTAAAAGCTTCTGCAGCTTTTCTAGCGGTAGCTATTTTTGGATTTCGCTCATAAGCTTGTCCGTAAATTTCTGCAGCGTGTTGAAAGTTTTCAAGTTCATTCTGCTTGTCAGCATACTTTAAAAGTCTGTTTTGTGCAAAAGATGGATTCGAAAAGGTTAAAGAAATTACAAGGAATAAAAGAGTGTAAAGTATATTTCTCATGATCAGAACCATCTTGGATTATTCATTGTGACTTTTCTTGGAGATAAATAAAATCCTACAGAAAACTCATGAGAATTATTTCTGGAATTTTGAAGCGCATTTAGGGATTGATCATAAGCATATCCAAATCGAACTTTATCAGTGGCAAAAACTTCTATAATGAAAGCCATTGCATTTCTTCTGCTGATTTCACTTTCTAGATTATCATTCCAGATATGCATATTGGTCCGATAGGAAGCACCTAACCAAAGTCTGTCATAAAACAGGAACATGCCGTTAAGGTCAACATTTGTTGGAGAACCCTTTACTTCTTTGATAAGGAATGAAGGTTTGAATTCAACCGCATCTGTGATTGGGAGCATGGCCCCTGCTGTCAGGAAGAAATGCAGGTCATGGAGAGAAAGAGAGATATCTTCTCTTTCCATCGATTTCTTTCCAATCATATTGAAAGCACTCAGTCCAGCATAAAATCTGGTTTTGTGAAAAAACAAACCCACATTCATATTGGGACTGAATAAGTTGTTTATTCCGGCTGGGATTTCTACATCATCCTGATCTATCGGATTGAGCATGTCCCCGTTCAATTGGTATTCAGAGACTCCTGCACTTGCACCTAAGGCCAGATATGATTCTTTGCCAGTTTGGATCCTATAGGAATAAGTTAATAATCCTGTGGTCGTTCTTGTAGGTCCGATCTGATCCGAAAGCATTGATACTCCAAAACCCATCATTCCCTCATTGGCGCTCAGGTCTGCGGTGATGGTGAAAGTGCGTGGTGCTCCTTCTAGATTGACCCACTGATTTCTATAAGTACTCTGGATATATCCCTGATTTTTGTATCCGGCATATCCGGGATTGATATGTAAGCCATTGAAAATATATTGGCTGAATTGGGGCAGCTGCTGTGCCTGTGCCTGATTCAAAGCCATCCAGGCAACCATCAAGCAGAGTCCAAATATTTTGAAATTCCTTTTCATACTTTGCGAGATTTATTTTTTGATAACCTGGATCCAACCTTTAAACTCATGTACTTTGCCTTCGGTATCTGTACCCCTGAATACAAAGAAGTAAGTTCCTCCCACTATTCCTTCTGCGCTCCAGTCATTTTCATAATTACTGTTTTCATAGAGGTGGTCACCAAATCTGTTGAGGATTACTATTTCCCTCTTCGCAAACTTTTGAGAGCCCCTGATGATGAACCTGTCATTTTTCCCATCATTGTTTGGAGTGATCACGTTCGGAATAAAGAGGGCGTTGATCTGATTGGTATCTTCGGCAGTATTGTCATCCGGATTGATATCCTCCTCATCTGAAGACAACATCACCCTGTTGACGATATTCAGCGGGTTTCCATTGATGAGGGCATCTGCCTTCACCCTGACATAGATCGTCAATTTGGAATTCCCAGGGAAGAATGGAATGGTATAGGTGAGTTTCTTTCCTGAAATATCCGTGGTGACTTTGATGTCATTTGAGGAGAAATTAAACCTTGTGCTGACATAAGTAACTCCGTTTGGAAGGTCATCTATCACCACGACATTGGTGGCATTGAATGTGCTTAAATTGGTTACATCAATCTGATATTCGAATTCATCTCCTTCGAAAATTTCCACCTCGTGGGAAGTTTTGGAAATGCTCAAATCCACTTCTGAATTGACCAATCTGAAGGTGACAAAAGCTTCATCACTGTTTGTTGGATTCAATGATTCTCTCAGAATATACTTTAATCTATATTCCCTAGCTTCATTGACACCTGGGATAAGACTCAACTCACCCTCGCCGGTGGTCAATAGACCGATGATTCCATCAAGTTCTATGAATTCGAAGTTGATATTGTCTGGCGTTACAGGTTTGCCATTGAGTAGGTCATTTGATAAGATATTGCCTAGTACGCCTCCGTAATCCAAAGCATGTGTTCCAAATTCGTCGTCATTGGCGATGATCTGATTTTTAGACCCGCTTACTGTTACTGAGTCGGTGGACTTGATTTCCTCTCCTTCTGAATCTGTGGCGTTTACCAAAACGGTATTCAAAATTGTTCCTAAAACAAGGTCTTCGGCTTTTACTGTATATTTTGTCTCAAAAGAAACAATCTGTCCGGGAGCTAAACTTGGAATTGTTTCATTCATTCCAGTCAATGGATCCACGACAGTGATGTTGGTCAAAGTCGTATTTCCGGTATTGGTTACAGCTATGGTATAGGTAATCTCCTGTCCAACTTCAGTAAATGATTCAGTATTTGTTGTTTTACTTACTGAAATCCCTTCTACTTTACAAGAATTCACATTGATAGTAACCAATGATCTTGGACCGATACAGTCTGAAGCGACACCTTCAGCAACCCAAACCTGGATTGATCCTACCATGGTGGAATCGACCTTAAATTCTGTAGTAGCTACGCCACCTTCCGCCTGGGTGAAGAAGAAGACTTCAAATTGACCTTCTTCTCCTTGATTACTTGGTAGAATTAAGGTATTCAAATTAGGGATCTCCTGACCTTGACAAAATTCATAAGCTGTACCCTGGGCGATGGTTGGGCTTGTGGTTACTATCGAAACCTCTATTTTGAACTCAAAAACACAATTACTTGAATTTACAGGAATACCATAATAAGTTCCGCTTTTTGCAGGAAATGGATTTGTTGCGTTGAATTCAGTTGAATTGTTGGGATCGATGCCATCAAAGAACCTTATTCCTTTTGGAAAAGAAAGAGAAATGGTGTTTACCGCAATTCCCTCTTCAGAATTAATGTTGCAGAAAGAGAAATTGCTGAACAAATCAAGTTCACCACAATTTGCCTGTACCCATTCCAAAGCACCTGAAATTGGGATTACTAGAGGTGTTTGGATAGGTTCTCCTTCACATGCTCCATCCAAAAATCCCTGGGTCAATTGAATCCCGCTAAAATCGGTTTGGGAAATTTTGCCTTTTCCAGAAATAGATCCTCCTACTGATATAAAGGCCTCACAACCAGGATTGGACAAGATTAGACAGTCCTCTGTAGCTTTCAGCTTATAGGTCAATCTTGCCAAAATAGTGGTAATATCATCAAGCTGAGGTAACTCACCCAATTCCCAAACAATGGAGCCGGTTGGACCCAAGTTAGGATCGAAATAGGGTGCTTTAACGGTATTTGGTGTGAAGAAAACCTCAAAATTAGCACTTACGAAAGTTGAAGTGTAAGGTATGGGGATGATAACTTTTCCATTCTCAATCGCCTCTGTTCCAAGGTTTCGTATGTCCAAAGTATATTCAATTTCCTGTCCCGGTGATACAGAAGGATTTTCAGATACTGGTGCTCCATTGATGGAAACAACCTGATTGAGTCCTTGAATGTCCGGAACATAAGCATCTACAGAAAAGGCAATCGAGTAAATATTATAAATATCTCTCCTAGAACCATATCGAAATACTGTTGAGGTTTGTCCATTGGCAATGATAGAATTGTTTGGATTTGGAACATTCCACATCGCTATGTCAATCCCAGTATTATTGTCAAGCATTGGATTTCTTGGATTTGGTACCAAGTTCCCGTTGGCATCGCTTACCGGGGTAAAGATAGAAGAGTTGAAAAAGTTGTTTGTACTATTCAAATCATGTTTTAATCGAACCCAATTAGTATTGGCTGCATTTCTGATTTCCAAGTAATCTCCACTTAATCCTCTTTCTCCCTCTCCTGCCATTACTCCGAGCTTAAGGTTTACCGGTCCGTTCTGTACAGCGTTGAACCCATTGATCAAAAGTTCTCCATCGACTGCCACGGAATCACCTATTGCCCTGACATATGAGTAGCCGTCAAATATGGTCACATCTCTCCATTTCATTTTGGAGTTTTCATAGACTACTACTATACCCCAATGGCCAAAATACCCTACAGCACCACCGTTTCCTTCGGTGAGCGCAATATCTGCCACCGTATATTCTCCAAGCCCTTGGCTTTGTATCAGTTGTGTAATATCAACATACCCCACATACATATCGTCCAATTCTCCGGCAGGATATAAAATATTATTGGCAGAGGCAGTTACTTCTGTGTATGCAGAGGCATTTGGACCTTTTATTTTTACTTTCCTTTTGTCAAGGTTAGTGGTATTAATAATTTCTGGAATGAATGTCCCATTAGCAGTAATTCTGGCAAAATTTTCAGTTGTCTGATATGCGGATAATTCCTCTGTTCTTGAAATATTTCTCTGTAACCTGTCTACTTTCAATGCAACTTCACCATCATTAATGATAATCGGGTCAAAAGTCACAGTTCTGATATTTCCATCAGTTGTAACAACCTGATTGGTCAAGGTTATAAATGTCCCACTTGTCCCAATCCTGTATCTTGCAGGATTGTTATTGTTGTTTGAAAATTCAAAAGCAAAGGTATCGCCACCTTTTCTTGATGTAAAATTAAATCGGGGTAATCTGTTTCCTTCTCCACCACTCCTACTGATTGTCATCGTATAATATGAATATGACACCTGATTGCTGTGGTTGGCGATTTGGACCTTATTGGAAACTGAAACAGGCGCTCCTGGTTCTACACTGGTTACTACATCGAAATTCATACCCAATGAAGGATTTGCTCTTCCTGACCAATAAAGACCCGCATAGATTATTTCAGAACAATTTGGATCTGCATTATTTTCACCTGAAAAGACCAAAGTGGAAGAAGATGAATTGACAGTATTTGGGTTTCCATCTACATCTACATAAATCATTTGACTTCCGGAATTATTGATCCTATTTGGATCTAATAAAGTCAGGTTGGTATTGCCGATGATGGTAAAATCACCCCTTAATTTAAATATGTTGTTTTCGGGTGCCGGATTTCCAACTCTATGCTTAAATGGAACTCTATTGTCAGTCTGGGCTGAGATCTTTCCTGAAAAAACTGTGATCATTATGACCAAAAACAAATTGGTCAGGAGGTGTTTTTGAAAAGAAATTTGGAAAAATGTTTTCATTGTTTTAAAGTCTTAGGATTAAAAATTAGAATTAACCTGATATAAAAGAACAATATCACCTTCTTCAATTCCTGTCACCATACTTTCGACATCTTCTGAGGTCAATGGGATTTCTGAATGGATTAAAATGAAGGCAAGGTTTGAAAAACCCTTGAGATTTTCTGGGTTAATCCTTAGGCCTGACTTTTCCGAGTCAATTCCCAAATTGATTTGTAAAAGTTTGACTGTTCGAAAAATATTATTTCCCGATCCCAATGTTGGAATAGAATTGATATCAGTAGAGACTTTTTGGGGAAATCCCTCTCCAACAATTTGAGTTTTGGAATCCGAGATGATAATTGTAGAGACATTGTCATACACAAGACTTCTAAGAAAATCAGTGTTTTTTTCTCCCTCTTCTTTTAAATATTCTTCTAATGAGGAAGCTTTTTGGGAATAGCTTTCTGTAAAAGAAAAACAAACCATTACAATTATAAAAGAGAAAAGAAGGGTAAAACCTTTAGAGATTTCTTTCTTAGGAAATGTAAATAATGTCATCATAAGGAGATATTTAATGAACAAAATGGGTAGGCAGTTGAGATAGATTAAGCCTTAATCGAGTTAAATGGGTGGTAAGGGTGAGTTATTAACATTTAACTGTCGTAAAAATACAATTATTTGATTTTCATTTCCTAATAATTTTGAAAAAATATTTTACAAAATGCATTTTTTTGCATTCAAATACTCCACTAGAATTTTAATCCAAATATAAAAAAGATTGCTTTTTGAATAAAAAAAGGGATTTTTCAACCCCTTTTGACTTTTTTCATTTTTTCTTCTTTTAATGATTGGAGATATTTTTTGATCATTTCCAATCTCTGATTGACTCCCACATTGTTTTGGGGAACAATCCTATCCAAACTCCATAGCATAATTCTGATAACCTTTTAGTCCTTTGAACGGTCTCATAAAAGATTTGTTTTTCCCGATTGGTTGACTGAAATTGATCAATTATTAAACCCAAATAAAATGAAGCCAAACCAAGAACCGGAATTTCTAAAAACTAAGGTTGAAGAAATCTTTCTACTTCAGAAACAACATTCTTTGAAACTCAGAAAAAGTTCTGCCATCAATCGCATTGCACTATTAAATAGAATATTGTATTGGATCAATAAAAACCAGGAAGATATCAGAAAAGCTGTTCATGCTGATTATCAAAAACCATACCCTGAGATAGACATTACGGAGATCTTTCCTGTTAACATAGAAATCAACCATGCCATCAAGCATCTTGAGCATTGGATGAGACCAAAAAAAGTGGGAACTCCTTTGATTTTTTTGGGAACGAAGGCCTATATCCAATATGAACCCAAAGGAGTCAGTCTCATCATTGCGCCTTGGAATTACGCTTTCAATCTTGCTGTTGGGCCCTTGGTGTCTGCTATTGCCGCCGGCTGTACTGCCATTCTCAAACCATCGGAAATGACACCACATACATCTGCTTTGCTCAGAAGGATGGTCGGTGAAATCTTCGACACCCAGACTGTGGCTGTTATCGAAGGAGGCGTTGAGATTTCTCAAATGCTTTTATCGCTTCCTTTTGACCATGTTTTTTTTACTGGAAGTCCTTCGGTTGGGAAGATTGTCATGAAAGCAGCTGCTGAGCATTTAACTTCCGTTACTTTGGAATTAGGAGGGAAATCTCCGGTGCTGATTTTGGAGGATGCTGACCTGAAAGATACCGCTGAAAAAATAGCCGCAACCAAATTTCTAAATTGTGGACAGACATGCATTGCCCCGGATTACATTTTGATTCCGGTAAGATTGAAGGATACATTTATAGATGAAATGAAAAAAAGCCTTGAAAAAATGTATGTTTCAAATAAAAAAGGAATCGAAAGCTCGAAAGACTATTCCCGAATTGTAAATGAAAACCATTTCAATAGGATTCAGCATATTATAGCAGATGCTAATTTAAAAGGTGCAAAAATAGAATTTGGTGGAAATGCGAATAGGGAACAAAATTACATTGAACCTACCATTCTCTCCAATATGAAATGGGACATGAAAGTCATGCAGGAAGAAATATTTGGGCCGATTTTGCCTGTAGTTACCTATGAAAATTTGGGTGATGCCATTCAGATTGTCAACCAACAACCAAAACCACTCGCTTTTTATGTTTTCTCAAAAAATGACCAAAAGGTTAACGCCATTTTCAACGAAACCTCTTCGGGTGCAGCTGTGGCTAATGACTGTGCCGTCCATTTTCTTCACAGGGAACTTCCCTTTGGGGGTGTCAACAACAGCGGCCTCGGTAAAGCCCATGGACATTTTGGTTTTTTGGCTTTCAGCAATGAAAAATCCGTCCTGAAGCAACGCATCGGTTCGGCTGCAGTCAATCCTCTGTTTCCTCCTTTTACTTTGGCTAAAAAGAAACTGATCAAAGGAATCCTGAAATGGCTTTGATTATAAATACCTCAACCTAAAATCCTGTGTTTTGAAAAATAGAATTTTGACTTTCCTGCTCCTTATATATATGATGTCACATTCATTTTCTTTTGGACAATCAAGGCCCCGCGACTTGGGAATTCATATTGGAGTGATACCAACTGGTCTACAAAATTCCATCACCGATGTGGCAGGTGTCAAAGTGGGGCATACTACGCTTATTCAAGGTGCGAATGTCAGAACCGGTGTAACAGCTATCATCCCACACCCGGGAAATCTGTTCCAATCAAAAGTCCAGGCTGCTGTATTTGTGGGGAATGGATTTGGCAAACTCGCAGGAACGACCCAAATAGAAGAGTTGGGAAATATTGAATCTCCTATCATCCTGACAAATACCCTGGGTGTAGCAGCTGGGATCGAAGGTGTGGTGGAATCCACGCTATCTCAACCAAGAAATGAAAATGTACAATCAGTCAACGCCGTCGTGGGAGAGACCAATGACGGATACCTCAATGACATCCGAGGAAGGCATGTAAAAGCGGAAGATGTGGTTGCTGCAATTTCTAATGCCAAGGATGGAAAAGTCTTGGAAGGGAACGTCGGTGCAGGAACAGGTACGGTATGTTTTGGATTCAAGGGTGGTATTGGAACTTCATCACGAAAACTCCCCGAATCTTTGGGTGGCTATACGATAGGGGTTTTGGTTCAGACTAATTTCGGTGGGGTTTTACAGATTGATGGCGTTCCAATAGGCGTGGAATTGGGCGATTATAGCTTCAAAGACCATTTGGTTTCTGTAGATGGATCCTGCATGATCGTCGTAGCCACTGATGCTCCTGTCAATGAAAGGAACTTGAAAAGAATCGCACAAAGGGCCATGATGGGATTGGCCAAAACAGGTGGAATAGCCTCCAACGGTTCGGGGGATTATGTGATCGCCTTTTCCAATTTTCTCGGAAACCTAATTTCCCATAATTCTCCTTCCTCGAACTCCAAAAACCCACCTACCTCCAAAATGATGACATGAGTGCACTTTTTCTTGCCACCATCGAAGCTACAGAAGAAGCCATCATCAATTCACTTTTCGCAGCAAAAGATATGACAGGTAAAGATGAAAGAACCGTAAAGGCTTTGCCTAAAAAGGAGGTAATAGAGATAATGAAGCGATTTAATAGGATCAAATAATTTATATTAACCTAATTATAATTTATCAAGATTCTCTAGATATTTTTCTGCTTGCTCCAAGATTTTGGACTTGTCTTTTATCTTTTCCCAAGTCTTGTAGGCCATTCCTATTCTTGGATTCTTGGCCAATTTGTCCTCATTTCGGTCATAAAAATGCCAATATAGACTGTTGAATGGACATGCATTTTCACCTATTTTGAGGTTTTTGTCATAATGGCATCCCTTACAGTAATCGCTCATCTTATCGATGTAATTGGCAGAGGAAACATAAGGCTTGGTGCCCACGATGCCGCCGTCAGCAAACTGACTCATGCCTCTTGTGTTGGTGATTTCAACCCATTCGATAGCATCGATATAGATTCCAAGATACCATGCATCCACCTCATCAGGATCTATTCCGGCCAACAACGCAAAGTTTCCTGTAACCATCAGCCTTTGAATATGATGGGCATAAGACTTGTCCAAAGACTGTCCGATGCTGTGCTTCAGGCAATTCATTTTGGTCTTTCCGGTCCAATAGAATTCGGGCAATTTCCTTTCGTGCTCAAAGAAATTTAAAGTCGAGAACTTAGGCATTTTCGCCCAATAGATCCCACGCATATACTCCCGCCAACCTATGATTTGCCTGATAAAACCTTCTACTTGGGCGATGTTGATCCTGTCCTGATGTGCAAACCAATATTTCTCTACCTTTTCCACCACTTCAAGCGGGGAAAGCATTTTGGTATTCAAACTGAAGCTGAGGCGGCTATGAAAAAGAAAAGCATCTCCTGTGTACATTGAATCTTGGTATTCGCCAAAACTGTCCAAGAGTTTTTCACAGAAATAATCAAGAACCTGAAGGCTTTCCTCTCTCGAAACAGGCCATTCGAAGTTTTTCTCACCTATTGTTCCGATGGTTTCGACTCCCATCTTTTGGAGTAAACCGGTAATGTCACTTACATTTTTTGGAAATACCTTGGGCGCTTTGAGAAGCAAGGGGTCACGGAATTTGTTGCGGTTGTCTTGGTCGTAGTTCCATTTTCCTGTCAAAGGCTCTTTGCCATCCATAAGGACGTCGTATTTCTTTCTCATTTCACGATAGAAAGTCTCCATCAGGAATGTCTTTTTCCCTTTGAAAAAATCCTCAAGAAATTCTCTCGATGTCAAAAAATGTTCCGAATCGAAATGCCGGGAAGGAATCGAAAGGGATTTACAAAAATCTGCCAACTGCCGATCGAGCCGATATTCATCCGGTAAGAGGTATTCAAAACTTCCGATTTGGTGTTTTTCAATCAGAAAAAGCAGATTTTCCGTGAGGTTTTGGGTATTGTCAGGATGGTCAAGATTCCAGTAAACGACTTCATGACCTCCTTTTTGAAGGGCATCGGCAAAATTTCTCATGGCCAAAAAGAACCCGACCACTTTTTGGATATGGTGCCGGACATAGCCTGTTTCCTGTTTCATTTCCATCATGACATAAATATTGTCAGGATGTACTTCTCTGAACCAAGAGTGATTGATGTTAAGTTGATCGCCTAGAATCAGGCGCAGTGTTTTTGACATAGGTTGTGCACGGACTGATTACCATACACCATTTGCCACCATTTTGTTTTCTCTTAGGAGGGTAACCGTTCCTGTTTTTTCGATCGTTTCCCCTTTGGGAGTTTGGAAGGTGACTTTGTAGACATAATTGCCTGCAGGCAACAATTGACCATTCAACTGCCCATTCCATCCTTCGGCATTTTGGATGGCATTCGAAAAAATCATTTCTCCCCATTTGTTAAAAATATCCATCCTATACCCACTGATTCCTTTGATTTCAGGTTTGAAGAGGTCATTCAAACCATCATTGTTGGGAGAAAAAGCATTTGGCATCATGAGGTATTCACTTACTTGGTTGACTTTTACCTCCTCTTTTTGAACAGAGGAACAACCAAAAATATCATACGCCTTGAGTACAACTTTAAATTCTCCCGGCATTTTGAAAACATGGACAGGATCTTTTTCCAATGAAACTGTACCATCTCCAAAATCCCATTCCCAAGCAATAAAGTCTTCAGATATTTTACTTTCAAATTTCAACTTATCATCGACCAAAATTTCTTCTTCGGTGTCTAGTTCAAGTTTTTTGAAATCAAACCCGAGTCTGTCAGCAGAAGCGATATTGCTGTAGTCGACAAAAATCTTCTCGGTAATTTTGCAGCCATAGGCGTCAGTTACTTCCACAGCCAATTCTCTCTCTGTCAAAAATTCGATCTCTTGGGTGTTTTTGTTGACATTGAGCCATGTAATTTGATAAGGAGCTTTTCCACCTTTGATGCTGACCCAAGCCACGCCCTTCGCCTCATTGGTCTCACAGTTGACATCAACGGTGGTTTCTATCCTTGCGGTAAGTTTTTCCGGACCAGTGATGTTGAAAGTCTTTGAGGTTTCGCAACCCATTTGATCTATGATTTTGACGCTATACTCACCAGAGGATACATTTTCAAGGTTTTTTTCTTTGCTACCATTGGTCCAAGAAAACGTAAATGGAGCCATTCCGCCTTCGATATCGAGAGATATTTTACCTGATTTAGCATCAGCACAAAGCAAAACATTTGAAATCTCCGCCGATACAGACATTGGTTCGGCATCTTGGATGGAATAAGTCTTGGAAACGCTGCATCCGTTGGCATCCGTCACAGTCAATCCATATTCTCCTGCGATTAAGCCGTTGATTTTGTTTGTGGTTTTGCCATTGGACCACAGGAACTGAAACGGGGCTTTTCCTCCATCAGCAGTGACTGCAATCGAACCTTTGGGCTCATTGGAGCAGGATATGTGCGTTACTTCTTCTTTTAGCTGAATGGCTCCACTGTTGGATTTGATTTCAAAGTAGATGGTTTGGTTACAGTTGAACTTGTCGGAAACTTTCACAGAGTATGAGCCTGCCGAAAGGTCTTTGGCATGTAGCGCATCTGTCAAGCCATGGCTCCATTCGATTTTATAAGGTTCTCCCCTGCCCATTTTGATGTTAATTTTGGCTTCACCATCGGCGTTGCTACAGGAAACATTTTTGGTTCCAGACATTTCGATGACTAAGGGAAAAGGCGGCTGAACAACAATTTTTTCTTTGATTTGATGGCCCTGACTGTCTTTTACCCAGACAGTATATGTTCCCGAGAGCAGGTTGTACCTGTTTTGAACAGTCTGAAGATTGTTCCAAACAAAAGTATAAGGTGGAACCCCGCCGGAAATATCCAATAAAATATGTCCTCTATCGGCATGGTTACAAAGCGCAAGCTGACCGCTTACTGTTACTTCCATATCTCCCGGATCTGGTATTCCGCTTTGATTCATGGTCCTGAATACCGATGCATCCAAGGCTACAGGTCTACGGATTTTGCTGTACAATTGCTCCAAGTAGATTCCTTGCGAAAAAGCAAACGGACTTATTACCTGAAAAAATATCAGGATAAAAAGAGAGGTGAAAAGTCTTTTTTGCCAATTCATTTTTATTAAAGGTTTTGCAAAAACAGCGCTCTTTGACCAAGGGATTTTGTGGTTTAAAAGCAAAAATCTGTTTTTAGAAAATTGAAATATTATTTTATGTTATTTGAATAAAACAAAATGATATCTCTGTGTTTGGGTGATTTTATTTAATTTAAAAAATAATATAATAGAAAACCAAGGAATGGAGATTAGTCAAGATATGGTAAAAATGTTGAAAATGATAGGCTTTGCCATCAATTTCAAAAACGCTTGGTAGACCTACTTTTTTTGATGTATGAAGTGAAAAAAGAACTTCAGAAAAAATTGAAATAAATTTTCATCTATTTTCCTAAAAAGAAAAAAACCCGACTTTTTTGAGTCGGGCTAAATGTCTGAGGACATAATATTTTACAAACCGATATCAACCTGATGCCTTAAGATATCTTCAAAGGTTTCCCTTTCCCTGATGAGGTGCGCATTGCCATTGAGGATTAAAACCTCAGCAGGACGAAGCCTAGAATTGTAATTGGAAGACATAGAGAAGCCATAAGCTCCTGCATTTTTTATCGCCAAAATATCACCTTCCTGTACATCCTTTAATTTTCTGTCGGCTGCTATCGTATCCGTCTCGCAGATGTAGCCTACGATGGTATATATTCTTTCGGGACCTTCAAGTTTGGAAATATTCACCACCCCATGATAAGCATCGTACATCATCGGGCGGATCAGGTGGTTGAGTCCTGTATCGACGCCAACAAAAGTCGAGGCAGGAGTCGGTTTTACCACGTTGACTTTAGCCAATAGATAACCCGATTCTGACACAAGGAATTTTCCCGGTTCAAACCAGATTTCAAGCTCAGTACCATATTCCTGACAAAAAGATTTGAAAGCCTCAGAAACCCTTGATCCTACTTCTTCTATGTCGGTATAATTATCATCAGGCTTGTAAGCGACTTTAAAACCTCCTCCAAAATCAAGGAATTTGAGGCCACTGAATTCTCTTGCTGCATCAAAAACAATATTGGCTCCTCTGAGGAATACATCAGCATCAAGGATATCCGAACCGGTATGAATATGAAGACCAATTACGTTTAGGTCATGGGCCTCCACGACTTTGAGTACATGTTTTAGTTGAAGGATCGAGATACCAAACTTGCTGTCAATATGACCCACAGATATTTTTGCATTGCCACCAGCAAGGATATGAGGATTTAACCGGATACAAATCGGAACCTGATTTCCATAATAAGTACCGAAATGCTCCAACATCGGGATGTTGTCGATATTGATCATCACTCCAAGGTCAACAGCTTTTTGGATTTCTTCAAAAGAAACACTGTTGGGTGTGTACATGATTTCTTGTGGTTCAAAACCGGCGTGCTGGCAAAGCATAACTTCCTCCAAAGAAACAGCATCCACTCCTGTACCTGCTTTTTTCAATAATTTCAGGATATTGATATTGGAAAGGGCCTTGGTAGCATATTTGATTTTGAGCTGGACTCCTGAAAAAGATTTTTGTAAAAGCTTTACCTTATTAAGGATTTTGTCCCCGTCATATACATATAAAGGTGTACCGTATTCATTTGCCAAACCGATCAAAGAAACTCCCTGAATCTGATATTGCTGGTTTTTGACTTGCATGAAACTAAATTTAAGCCCCAAAGATAAGGATAGAACCACAATAAAAAAGATTGAAAATAGGCTCCTTTAATCTTCTTTGATTGAAATCCGTTAGGTAATTTCCACAGTTAAATTATGTTAACCTCAACTCATCCCATCCAAGAAGGAATAAATTTGCATCATGTCGAGCTCACAAATGAAACTTATCATAGTCCTGATGTCCATCGCCAGTCTTGGGCTGGTGGGATTTCAATACTATTGGATCAGAAATGCGCTCCGCATCAACGAGGATAGATTTGAACAGGCAGTCTACCAATCATTAGCCGCTACAATTGCCCAAATCGAGAAAGATGAAACGAGTGATGTTTTTTTGAGCTACCTCGCTCAGGACACTTTACTTCAACAATCTCTGGTCAACCAGATAGAGCCGATTGTGGTCCAGATTCGCCAAAGACCCATTTCGGGAAGAAGGAGACCTTCAGTAACCGACACACTCCTTCAGGAACCTATCCCTCAGATAAGTCAAAGTTTTAGAAGGTTGATTGAAGCAAGAGGTCTTGACAAATCTGTGATGGACGACCTCGATAATTTCTTTACAACCCTGACTCCAGAAATCGCTTCTTCGATGTTTACCCCCGACGAAATGGAGATTTTACTTCAGGAAAGGGAGCGGCAGCTGAAATACCTGAACCAATCCGAAAAAGTGTACAGGAGTAGATATGGATTTGCCCCTAATCCGGATTTTGTAGAGGAGTACAATATCCCCATGGATTTTTTGGAGAAGATCAGGATAGCCAATCAAAAAATCGCATTGTTTGACCGTGCTTGGGGAGAATTGATTGGAAAAAAAGATGTCTTTTCTAGAATGGATACCGGTCAGGTTAATCAAATCCTGAAAAATAACCTTCAAGAAAAAGGGATTAATCAACCTTTCGAATTGGGGATAATCAATGAAAAAGGGAAGCTTTTTCCTGTCACAGCTTTATTAGATTCATTTTCTTTGGTCAATTCCAAAATGCAGGCAAGGTTATTTCCGGGGGATATTATTCCGCAGGAAAATTTCCTTTTTATCCATTTTCCAAATAAAAGAGCCTATGTTTTCAAACAAATATGGCTTCCAGTGCTGAGTTCGGTACTGTTTATCGGAATCGTAATTTTCTGTTTTGTCTATGCCATCAGGGTGATTATCCGGCAAAAAAACCTTTCAGAAATCAAGAATGATTTTATCAACAACATGACCCATGAATTCAAAACTCCTATTGCAACGGTCAGTCTTGCAGTAGAAGCTTTGCAAGATCCTGAATTGTTGAATCAGGAATCTTTCCGCAAAAGATACCTGAACATCATCAAAGACGAGAACAAAAGATTGGGAGGTCAGGTGGAGAAAGTTTTGCAGGCAGCTACCTTGGAGAAAAAGGAGTTCAGCTTGAAAATGGAATATGTCGACTTGACGGAAATTTTGGAAAATGCAAAAACACAATTTGAACTTCAGGTGGAAAATAAAGGTGGAAAAATCACCTTTGAAAACAGGATGACCGATCCCAATCTGATGTCGGATCCTTTCCATTTGTCGCACATTATCAATAACCTGCTCGATAACGCCAACAAATACAGCAAAGACAGTCCCATCATCCACATCAAAGCTTGGGACCAAAACGGTTTTGTTTTCGTGTCTATCCAGGACAATGGAATAGGCATGTCAAAAGAAGCCACCAAGAAAATTTTCGATAAATTCTACAGGATTCCCACAGGCAATGTCCACGATGTGAAAGGCTTTGGACTTGGACTATCCTATGTCAAAACCATTATCGAAGCACACAAAGGTGAAATATCAGTAAGCAGTGAACCAGGAAAAGGAAGTATATTTACCATCAAACTCCCCAAGACACCATGAGCAAACCAAAACTATTAGTAGTAGAAGATGATCCGAATCTAGGGGATATCCTGCAGGAATACCTGACCATGAAAGGCTATGAAACTACCCTCTGCCGTGATGGTGACGAAGGTTGGTCCAAGTTTAAAAAGGACAAATACAGCATGGCTATCTTAGATATCATGATGCCAAAGAAAGACGGCTTTACCCTAGGCAAAGAGATCAAGAAAGTTCAGGAAGACCTTCCGATCATTTACCTGACTGCCAAAAATCTCAAAGAAGATATCATCGAAGGATTGAAAATCGGTGCGGATGATTACATCACCAAGCCTTTTAGCATGGAAGAATTATTGCTCCGGATAGGTGCCATTCTCCGTCGAACACAAAAGTCGGAGGAAGTAAATACATTGAAGCTGTATAATTTTGGTGAATTCGAGCTGCATTATGATGAGCAATACATCAAAGGCCCATCAGGCATACACAAACTCACTTCCAAAGAGAATGAACTGATCAGGTTATTGGCCTCTGAAATCAACAAACTGGTAAACAGAAGCCACGCCTTGAAGCAGATTTGGGGAGATGATTCTTATTTCAATGCGCGAAGCATGGATGTGTACCTCAGCAAAATCCGGAAAATCCTCAAAGACGATCCCAAAGTCCAGATCATCACGATCCACGGGGAAGGTTTCAAAATGGTAGTGACAGACTAAAAATGATCAAAAAAAACAGCAATCAAATAATTGTATTGGGCTTCCTCTCGGGGATAGCCCTTTTTTCTTGTGCGCAAAAAAAGCAGGAAACCATTGTTCCTTCGGTAGGATTGGTGAAGGAATTTTCTTCCGAAAATGCCCATATCGAAGAGCCGTATCTTTTCACTTCTCTTCAAGGGGACACGTATCTTTCTTGGATAGAAAAATCTGATTCTGTCAATATTTTTAAATTCTCCAAGTTGGAAGGGGAAACTTTTTCCCCTGAAACCATCATATCGCAAGGATCAGATTGGTTTGTCAATTGGGCGGATTATCCACAGATGTCAGCTTTTGCAGACGGGACTTTGATCGCTGCATTTTTGCAAAAAAGCGGCGAAGGAACCTTTGCCTACGATGTCAGGATCACCATTTCCAAAGATGGGAACCAATGGTCTGAGCCCTTTGTCCTGCACGATGACAACACCCAAACAGAACATGGATTTGTTTCCATGGTTCCTTGGGGAGAAAATGTACTTGTCACTTGGTTGGATGGAAGGAATACCGGAGGTGGTGGGCACGAACATAACCATGACCACGGTCATCATGGTCAAATGACGGTTAGGGCGGCGGTATTGGATACTGAAGGGAAGAAAATAGACGAATGGGAATTGGACAACAGGGTCTGTGATTGCTGTCAGACGACGGCGACCATGACCGAGGAAGGTCCCGTGGTGATCTTCAGAGACAGGTCTGAAACCGAAATCAGGGATTTGGGGATTGCAAAATTTGAAAACGGAAATTGGAAGGAAACGGCACCGGTTTATATGGATTTGTGGGAAATAGCCGCCTGTCCAGTCAATGGCCCGAGGGTGTCCGCTATGGAAAATCAAGTTGCCGTGGCTTGGTACACCGGAGCAAAGGACAATCCTGAAGTGAAAGTGTCCTTTTCTGATGACAACGGAAAATCTTTTAATCCTCCCACCAAAATCGACCTTGGACAAACCCTCGGCCGCGTGGACATCGAGATGATAGCCAAAGACAATGCGATGGTATGCTGGATGGAGGAAGGAAAAATTCTCGTCCGATCAGTGAGTTCCTCCGGTAAATTGGGTAATCCGATCCAATTGGCTACCTCATCCGACAAAAGAAGTAGTGGTTTTCCCCAAATGACCAAAAACGGAAATACACTTTGGTTTGCCTGGACGGATGATTCTGGGAATCTGAAAAAAGTCAAAGTCGCAAAAATGCCAATTTAATAGTTGGTATCAGTTCTAGATACCACACCTAACAGCATTTCCATTTTTCCCTTAAAGTCAATAATCCGTTCTGAAGGATATAAATACTCTGCTTTAAGCAATTGCACATAGGCGGCTTTGTATTTTTGCTCATCAAATTTTTTGACCGCATCATTATAATATTGCAACCCTGCCAATTCACGGAGTCCGATTTTTTCGAATAGGGTATTGGATTCATTTTTGGAAAAAAACGATCCCACCTCAACTGGCTTCAGGTTGGCAGATTTAGATGAATGAATGATAAAACTGTTTAGAAATCCCATAGTCTTCTTCTCTCCCAAGATCAGTCCTTCATTTGCAAAAGTACTTTCTATAATAAATGGTGTTTTCTTAAAAATTCCTTGGATGAATACGTGCTCTTCAGTTTCGATGATCTGATATGGAATATCAAACCGGTTTAAGAGCAAGGCATAAACAGCAGTTCCCGTGACGCAATCATAAATCCCCTGATCAATTGTCTTTGAGAAGTTGGCGTTTTTTTGGTATTCTTTCAAAAGCTGTTGTTGAGCAATGATGTAGATATCAGACAGGATCCTTATGTTTTTTCTCTTTTTGTTGGAGAACTTATCCAAATTAGATACGACTTGGTTCCAATTTGTCAGGGAAAGGTTTTCATTTGGATAAAGAGATTGGAGTAATAAAAATGGATTATCCTGATGGTTAAAAAGTAATTCTCTTTCAGAAGTATTGTCAAAAACAGGAAGAATCAGATGGTCAATTTTATCTTGGGAGCTAGCCGAGAAGCTAACCAATAGCAGAGATAACAGTATCGTTGACAATTTTTTCATTTACTTCGAGGAGCATATGGTAACATTAGGTTAATCCAAAATTAACAATAAATTAATATAAAGGAAATAAATGATCATAAACTTAACATTAAAATAATATTGAAAGTTAAGTATTGTAAAAAATGCTTTTTCTGAAAAGGATTTTGGATTGTGTGATGAAATGTAGCAGTGCTAAAAATTGGACAAGAAGCTCTAAAAACATTCTGACTTTACTCTTGATCAATAGGAGCATGAGTTATGGAGGACTTAATTCAGAATTCTGAATTCTTAACTCCACACTATCCTTCTCAAATCTCCCGTCTTAATTCTCGCTTCTCGTCTCTCGCTTCTCGTCTCTCGACTCTCATTGATGGTGATAAGGTTCATTCTTCAGGATCGTAAAAGCCCTATAAAGTTGCTCGACAAAAAATACCCGGACCATTTGGTGGGAAAAGGTCATTTTGGAAAGTGAGATTTTGCCGTTTGCCCTTTGGTACACTTCGGCTGAAAATCCATAAGTACCGCCGATGACAAAGACCAATTGCTTCAAGCCTGCATTCATTTTCTTTTGGAGGTAGTCGGAAAAATCCACGGAGGAATATTGCTTTCCCTGTTCATCGAGCAGCACCAACTCATCGGAAGTCTGTACTTTTTTCAAAATCAGTTCTCCTTCTTTTTCCTTTTGGGAAGCTTCGCTGAGGTTTTTAGAGTTTTTTAGATCAGGGATGATTTCCAACTCGAACTTGATATAAAACCCCAAGCGCTTGCTGTATTCCTCCAAAAGGGACTGAATGGCTACATGGTCTGTTTTGCCTACGGCGATAAGTCTGATCTGCATCCTGCAAAATAATTAAAGGATTATCGAATAATGTTGGGTGAGGAGATTTTATTGGGAAAAATATTGTATTTCTTAGGTTTGTATAAAAGGAAGCTTGGATATTTAGGATTTTGGTTCTACGTTTAGATACTTCAAATAGATCCGCAACCATTGTGCTATTTGTTACAAATAGCAAACATAGAGCAATAGTTGTGTGAAACAAAAATAGTACTCCATTAAAGAACGAACATGATATTCCTTAGTCATTCCTCAATTGACAAGCCCTTAATAGATGAAATAGCATTTGAATTAATCAATGAAGGATTAGACATTTGGCTTGACAAATGGGAGATTGAAAACGGTGATCTTTTGGACGATAAAATTAATCAAGGAATCAAGGATAGTTGTTTCGTCATAGTATTTCTGTCTCCGGATTCAATGAAATCTTCTTGGGTACAAAAGGAAATACAAGAAACTATTTCTAAGGAGAGTACTGAAAAGAAAAAATATCTTTTATTAGTGAAATTGAAAGATTGTGATCTTGACCAGAAAATAAGTAATCGCCTATATACAGATTTTTCAATTTCATTTACAGAAGGGTTAAGTAACTTAATTCGACTTTTAAAGTCAAAGGCTAAAAATATTAGGAAATTGACCAATCCCTTAATCCCAATTAAGATTAACAATCTTTTATATGTCGACACAGAATCATTATATAGGCTACTTTCAAGAATTGGAGACATTATTAAACTAAATGGTATTCAAAAAGACCAAATCTTAATTGTACAAAATAAAGAATATTATGATTTTAAAAGCATGGCGTATCAAGAATTTGATAAATTCAAAATATCCGGAAACAACAAGGATAGTATTTCTTATTTTAGAGAAGTATTAAGATCTATTGAAGACCTTGAAGAAACTTTAATTGACGGAATAGTTCAAATTCTTTCGCAAGGTCAACGGTATGACTATTATAATCTAGTTAAATCCGTTAAATGGTTTTACAAATCAATCTTCTTCACAATTGGTTCAAAGCTGGATCAACTTCTAAATAAAAGAGTAAAGGATTATACGGGTGTAGAATTAGTTCACTCTCCATTTGGTAGTAATATTAGTGCAGCGAAATTCTATGGTGTTAAATTTGTTAGATACTTTGACATTTGGAAAGATACAAACCCAAATGACTATATAAAATTTTGTGTTAGCGACGATTCATTTATATCACGTGACTATGAGAAATTCCCCTTTCAAAAGGGATTTATTGAGGTTTATGATCCTACCGAATGGTTCAAGTATTTAGTCCCGCAAATGGTAAGAGGTGGGCTACTAAACAGAAAGTTGCCAGTTTGGTGGGACTTTGAAAAAGCTAAGATAGGACCGAGCTAAGAAAACATTTCCTAACAGATTTTTTGCTTCATGGAGTATTAAAAACTTTCCAAACGACAAGTTCTTATCAATCAAATGAGAACGAAAAATCGAATTAAAATTTAATATAATTTTTCATTTAATGATATTATACATATCTACTATATTTGGATCTGAATTTCAGAAAATGTTCGGAGGAAAAATTGAACCTTGGACAGGACATAAAATTGATTATTTCATCCTCGGGTTAAGAATAGGAGAACAACAGTTTAATGACTATTGCGAGAAGGGAATCTATCATGAAGGAATTAAATGGGAAAAAACAATTCGTTCATTAAGAATACAATTATCGCAAAAAGCTCTAAAAAATCTGATAATTCAAAAACCAGAATTAAGCAATGAACTTTTGTTGAATTTTATTAGTAACGAAGAAAAATGCAGTTTAAAACGTATTGAATTTCTAAAACTTTATATAGAATTTATTGATTTAGAGAGAATTTTTAAATCTGATGAAATAACAATTGATTTAATATTTCTTAAAGAATTAAAGAAACAATTAAAAATTTACAATAGGGAAGCAGACCTATCATATCTAAAAATTATAGGTCAAAATAAAAATGTAATCTGGTCAGTTGAATTTCTAAAAGAATCTAGGGAATTTTTAAGTTGGGATGTTTTAAGTTCTAGCAAATATTTAAATTTTTCGAAGGGTCTTATAGAAGAATTTAAAAATTATTGGAGCTGGGATCTTTTAAGCGAGAACGAGAATATTCAATTTAATGAGGAATTTCTAGATAAATTTAAAGGTTATTGGAATTGGAATAAATTAAGCTCCAATAAATCAGTACCACTTACAATAGAATTATTAAAGAAATTTAAAAAATATTGGGATTGGTCAGGTTTATCTGGAAATGGTTTAATTTTTTGGTCGAAAGAATATTTTTTCGAGTTTAAAGATTCCATAGATTTTTTCCGAATGGCTGGAAATAAGAATGTTGACTGGACTCATGTGTTCAATAATTATAAATACTCTATAGATCCCATAAAAGAAAAAGATTTTTGTTTACAACTCGTATTTAATAATCCTGCATTTAATCCTAAAGCACAAGATCTAATCTATTTTAAAGAAAATTTATATTTCCGTGGGAACCACCCTGATCCTAGAGGATATGTTAATTTAAAATCTACAAAACTTTTGAAATATTCTGAAAAGCTAAATAATAGTTACAGGATACATAACAATGATTTACTTTACGAAGAATTTTCCAACGCTATTAATTTTAGAATATCCCCGTGCTTATCATCCAATATAGGCTTAAAATGGACAGACGATCTGTTATCACGATTTTTTTCAAAACTCGATTTTTGGTTAATAGCCTTAAGGGGAAATTTGGATTTGGAATTAATTGAAAAATTCTCATCTTTTTTTGAAGAAATAAGATTTACACATGTTACATATGGACAAAAAAAATCAGATTTTGGAACACCATCCTATTACCATTTTCATTCAGGATGGCAAAACTTATCCTGCAATCCAAATTTTACACAAAATGAAGAATTCTTAGTTTGGGCCTCTAAGCGCACCACAAGGATTATACCTTCAATAGAGTATTTTTATGGAGACAACTTTGATATCGAAAGGACTATAACAAACATAAATATTGAAGGAGGTTTTCAGTGGGTTACATTAAATGAAGTATTTACAAAACGGATTAATAATTTTGAATTTAATATTGACTATACTTCTTTGCATACAAAGTAAGCTCACCACTTTAAAGAAAGGCCTCATCAAAATATTATGCTTAACAATAATTCAAGGATTATTCTGTGTAGATCTACACAATCATTACGAACCGATCTAGCAGACCTACAAAAGTTTTATAATATCCTACAATAACATCTCATTTTTCTGGCTTTCATTTAGAACCAATTTTTCCCCTAACCAAATAGCGAATTTTTCTGCGCAAGTCTGCGCAATCTGCGGGAGCTACGATTTGATACCATCCAAATAAATCATTCCTTTAAACAGTCCTTTTTTGTAAACAAACAGCCATTTACCGTAAGTCAAAATCACTTAACAAAATTTCACAAGTATTTGAAAAACAATAGGATAGGTTTTGGTCTTTGTAATGTCAAACCAAAACTTTTATTACCATGAAAAAATTATTTGCAGTTGCGATGTTGTTCTGTTTTATCCTAACATCATCATTCACATTGAACAAGAATGCCACTTTAAACCCGGAAGCAGATATCGTTGATCTTGCGATTCAGACCGAATTCCTATCCACCTTGGTAGCCGCTGTCAAAGCCGGTGACTTGGTCGGTGTATTGAAGGGTGATGGCCCTTTTACCGTTTTCGCTCCTACCAATGATGCCTTCGCCAAACTTCCTGCAGGAACAGTGGAGAATCTTTTGAAGCCTGAGAACAAAGCCCAATTGGTAGCCGTCTTGACTTACCACGTAGTACCGGGAAAAGTTTATTCCAAAGACCTCAAAAACGGAATGAAAGCTAAAACTGCCCAAGGATCTGAAGTAACCATCACCTTGAAAGACGGTAAAGCTATGGTAGATAATGCTACTGTAACTGCAGCTGACATCGAAGCTTCCAATGGTGTGGTTCACGTGATTGATACAGTGATCCTTCCAAAGATGTAATTGTCCACAGTCGACTGACGAGAGGCACTTAAATTGAAATTAATTCTTCAATTCCAAAGTGGGACATATTAAAAATCAATAAGAAAAAGGCCTGATTCAAATCGAATCAGGCCTTTTTGTTTTACTATTAATTTACCATTTTTCTTGATTCAAACCATATAATTCTAGAATATGAGTGCAGATGAAGAGGCTATATACAGTCAACTATGGTCTGTGGTCTTTTTACTTTTTCACCTCTGCCGTTGCTATTTTCCCTGCGGCCTGTTCAGGAAGATATCCTTTTCTCCTCAGAATGGCTTCCAAAAATTTCCTTTCATTTTCTGTGTTGAAGATTTTGAAAGGGAGATATATAAATTGGGCTTTGGACATAGTCAGGATGTAGGCCTCTTTATTTAGTTCCACTTTTTTGATCATGTCCCACTTGATAGGCATTCCCTGTTGGACGTTGAGCTTCATCAATATCTGCCTGCTGTCAATCTCATAAGACATCTTTTCAAAAATCACTTTGTTCTGTTCCATCTGGGTGACACCTGCAAACTGAATTACCCAAAAAAGCCAATATAAGGCATAAGCCAAGATGGCCATGCTGATCCACCACCATGAAGCTATCCAAAAATAACCGCATCCGATGGCAATGGCGATCAATACCACCCACCATTGTTCTTTGAGGATATTGGTCAACCCTAGCTTAATGTAGGTACCTGTTGTTAATTGATATTTTTTTGTTTTGACTATCATTACTTGATTTTTTTCGTGCGCAAATATCTAATGATATCCCTTATTTCACAAGCTAAACAGGAAACCAATTAATTTTTTTAAAAATTCTTAAATCAATCTTGTCTTTGGCGAGTTAAATGATTGACTTCTACAAGGTTTTGTAGTAAATTGATTCAAATTTCTTTGAATATGAGTAGCTTAATTGTTGATTTGGTTCTTTGCGGAGTCGCCTACGTGGTGCTGATTTATTTTGTGGCTACCATGACCAAATCCAATCTTGGGCGAAATACAGGCAGCAACGATGATGGAGATGGGGGCGTAGAGGACTTTACCCCACCAAAAATCGATTTGCCGCCGGGGGTGATTTGGCCCACAGATTCTCCTACAAAGAAAGCTCCGAGAGAACCCATGGAGGTTTGACTCAATTGCACTTATCGCAAACTCCCTGAATCAGTAAGCTTACCTCTTTTTTGGTATATCCTTCGGGCAAGGAGATTTTTGGCAAGCCCACTTCTTCCATACAAATAGTTCTGCCGCACTTTTCGCATTTGAAATGAACATGCTCGTGGTCATGACGGTGCTCTCCCGCATGGGAATGTGAACACAAGGCGTACTTGGTAGCTCCACTGTCATCAAGGACTTTATGGACGAGGTCATTGTCCAAAAAGGTCTTCAGTGTCCTGTAAATCGTCACCCGGTCAAAATCTTTTTGCAAAACCTCTTCAAGATCAGAATGGGAAAGCGCCACCTGTCTTTCCAAAAAAGTCTTTAACACTTCCTTTCTACAATTGGTAATCCGCAAACTGTGTTCTTGAAGGAGTTGAAGAGGGCTATTGGGCATTATTTTAAAATTGGTTTGGGTAAAAATAGGGACTTAAGGTTACAACACAAAAAAAGGCCAAACATGTTCAGCTTGGCCTTTTTGGTTTTACATTTCAAAATATTACCCGACTTTAGAACGAGTGATGAATTTACGAATCCGTCATGCTGAACGTAGCGAAGCATCTCACAAAAGATTGGAGATCCTTCATCTTCGTTCCTCAGATTCAGGATGACGCCATTCCAATCCAGATTGCCAATTACTTTGGATCCAAGATTTTATTGATTCTTTCCAAAGCATCCTCCAAATGGAGTTTGGATAATTTGTCTGAAGTTCTTGGAATGGCTGCAGTAATCTGTCTTTGCAAGGTTTTCAATTCACCTCTTGCCATCGGCCTGATATCCGATTGGGAAGCATTGATCTGCGGCCCTACAAATGCCCTGAACTGTGCAGGAAGTGTCGGTTCATTACCGGTTAGCAACAATTCCAACCTTTCGATATGTGCTCTTTGAAGACTTCTTCTGTGGACGTCTATGGTTTTGCCGGAAGGCAATTCATTCCAAATTCCACCCCTAAGGTCATCAAATAACTCCACCATGGTGTAGGCATTTTTACCGTTTAGGGCTTCGTTTTCGATCATTCTCCCAAGCCTACCCCATTCCAGGATTCCGTTCAAAGTAGTCACCTGAACCCCTCGGATTCTTTCCAAAGCACCAAAATCACCTGTTCTCTCAATGATTTTTTCATCCATCAACCACGCAGGCGTGGCAAACAATTCTTTGTTGATAAACTGAACGGCACGCTTCTGCTTGGTTTTGTCAGTATGGACATAGACAGCGTCACCTTGACCGGATGATTTGTAGAATTCATAGACTCCACCGACATTGGTTCGGATGTGACCCATGTACCTGTTGTACTGTCCGATGACCTGACCGTACATTTCGTTGAGGTCGCTGTAATCTTTGAATGGTTTGTCTGCTTCAGCAGTCCATTTCATCAGATTTGGAAGGATCACTTTCAGGTTTTTGATACCATAATCCGAAGCTTTCATCGCGTCATCACCCAAGTCTTCACTTTGGCTGCTTGGATCATAGCTGTTGCCCTGACGACCAAATCTGTAAACAGGATCTCCCTGCTTGGCAAGAATCCATTTGTCCAAAGTAGGTTGCTCTTCTTCGGGAGTTTTGGCGTCCAATATCGGTCTGTAACCCCATGCGATAGAGTACTTGTCATAAGGCCCTACATCCGGCATCAAGCTGACATTGTCATCTCCCGGCTGTGCGATGTAGTTGAATCTCGCATAATCCATGATGGAAGGGGCTGTTCCAAATTCTTTGGTGAAAGTAGCTGAGCGCAAAGAATCCACCGGATAGGCGTGTGAGGAGGCAAAGTTATGCGGAAGACCCAAAGTATGTCCCACTTCATGAGAAGATACAAATCGGATCAACCTGCCCATGACTTCTTCCCTAAAGTTGACACCCCGGGCTTCAGGATTGACTGCTGCAGTTTGGATAAAGAACCAGTTTCTGAGCAGGTTCATCACATTGTGGTACCAACCGATATCTGATTCGATGATCTCTCCAGATCGTGGATCGGACACGTGAGGGCCGTACGCATTTTGGATATCCGAGGCAAAATACCTGATGACAGAATACCTCGCATCCTCAGGACTCCAATCAGGATCTTCTTCTTTGGTAGGTGCGTCTTTGGCAAGGATAGCATTTTTGAATCCCGCTTCCTCAAAAGCTTTTTGCCAATCTTCGATTCCCTGCTTCAGGTAAGGTCTCCATCTCTCAGGCGTGGCGGGATCGATGTAAAACACAATCGGTTTCTTTGGCTCTACCAATTCACCTCTTTTGAATTTCTCATAATCTTCTTCCTTTACTTCCAATCTCCACCTGTCAAGGAAAGTCCTTGTTGCTGCTTTTTGTTGGTCGAGGCCGTAATCCACCACGGAGCGGCTAAACCATCCCACACGTCTGTCGGATAATCGTTGCATCATGGGGTCTTTTGGTAACAGTACCATGGAGGAGTTCATCTCTACAGTAATCAAACCTGTGCTCGCATTGGATGGCGGTTCAGTAGCTGCATAAGTCATGACATACCGTGCTTCGATGTTGATCGGGTAAGGGCTTACACGCTCAATATAGGAGCGCTCGTTGTCCAGTCTTGTTACTTTATATTGCGTCCTTCTGTTTCTTGGTAATCCTATTGCTTGGACATCTTTGGTAAACAAATCTGTTACTTCTATGACAACACCATTTTTGTCTGTTGCTTTTGCTTTGACATCAAATTTTTGGAGAATCGGTTCCAAGTTGGAGCTTTTTACGGCAGTGAATATCGGCAAGGAGTCAGCAGCAGTGTTGCTGTAGGAAACCACTTTTAGGAGTAGGTTGTCTCCATTTTGATCCCATCTGACGAGCAAAGTGTTTGTCCTTTCACCCCCATAGCCGATTCCGTCTGCGGTTTTGGCAATAGTCGTGACGATGAGCATTTCTCTCCCGATGAGGGTGTCGGGGATTTCATAAAAATATTTGCCCTCCAACTCATGGACTTTGAAAAGTCCGTCTTTTGACTTTGCCTTGTCGGTGATGACTTCGGCGTAGGGTTTTGGCCCTGTCTTTGGTGGTGTCGGTCTTGCAGGAGCAGGTGCCGCTGTCGCAGGGGCGTTTTTGGAATCTTTTTTCTTTTTCTTTTGGGCAAATGCTTCATCACCGACGAAGACCATTCCGATCAAAAAAAGAAACGTCAATCCCTTTCGTAAATACATTTGGGTAAACTTCTTCATGTTTAATATAGTTGACTTGATAATTAACTTTTGAATTTAACCCGTAATTCAGGGCATTTCTTAAATTCAAAGGCTGAAATTTGATAAACGGCAAATCATTCCATTTAAAAGGCGCGAGAGTTTTATGCAGCATTCAGACATTATTATTATTGGCGGAGGGTTGGGGGGATTGATTGCTGCACACCATTTGGCAAAAAACGGAAGGGAGGTTTTGCTCATTGAAAAAAAAACTTACCCTTTCCACCGTGTCTGCGGAGAATATATTTCCAATGAAGTCAAAGATTTTTTACTCAAGGAAAATCTATTCCCACAGGAAATAGGTCCTTCCGTCATCACCAAGTTTCAGCTGAGTTCTATTAAGGGAAATGTAGCCAATATGCCCTTGGACCTTGGAGGCTTTGGCATCAGCAGGTACTCGTTTGATTTGTTTTTGTACCAAAAAGCAACAGCTGTCGGCGTAAAATTCCTGCTCCAAACGCAGGTTGAGGAAGTTGGATTTGAGCCAAAAGAAAACAGGTTTTTTCTCAAACTCAACAAAGGAAATTCCATGACAGCCAACCATGTCATCGGGGCTTTTGGCAAGCGGTCCAAAGTGGATAAGGCCATGGACAGGCCATTTATGCATCAGCGGAGCCCATTTATCGGAGTCAAATACCACGTCAAAACGGACTTTGATCCGAATACCGTCGCCCTGCATAATTTTGAGGGAGGATATTGCGGCATCAACCAAGTGGAAAATGGGGTTTCCAATCTTTGCTACCTGGGTTCCAAAAAGCAACTCCGTCAATATGGAAGCATCCCTGAAATGGAAAAAGAAGTGCTCTATAAAAATCCCCATCTCAGGCAGATTTTCCTGAACAGCGAATTCCTTTTTGACAAACCGGAAGTCATCAATGAGATCAATTTTTCACCCAAGCAGCCGGTCGAAGACCATATCCTGATGGTCGGTGATGCTGCAGGGTTGATTACCCCGCTCTGTGGTAATGGCATGGCAATCGCGATCCACACAGGCAAATTGGCTGCTGAAGCCATTCTTCAGAATCAAGATAGAAGACAAATTGAAAGCCAATACCGCAGGCAATGGACCCTTATTTTCAAAACCAGGTTGTGGATCGGCAGAAAAGTGCAGTGGCTTTTTGGGTCAAAAACAGTTTCAGAATTTTCGGTTGGCCTAATCAAAAGTTCCCCTTTTGTGGCAAAAGAGATTATGAAAAGGACGCATGGGGAAAGATTCTAATTTTTGATTTGAGATTTGAGATTTCACCCAAGAGCCTGCAAAATCTGTGTATTCTCCAAGAAATACCAAGCAAAGAAGATATTCAGGGCGATGGCAGAAATCCTGTTCATCCACATGGTCCAAGAGTAAGTAGTGTATTTTTCTTGGTCCTTGCGAACAAATGAAAACCAAACGAAGAAATAGAGAATTACCGGAAGCATCGCAGCTAGGAAACCATAAAAGGCGCTTTCCTGATTTCTGCTTAGGAAAAACCAGCTGAAGCAGATTCCTGTTACCAAAAACCAGATGCTTGAAAAAGCAAACGTTCCTTTTTTGCCCAGTTTCAGGCTCAAAGTAATATCCCCTCTTTTTGCATCTTCTTCATGTTGATAGACTTGGGTCAGGGGATAAGAACCCCACAGCATCAGACTGGACAGCAAGCCCGGAATCAAGACGTGGCTTTTGGTAAAAACCTCCCAACCAAAATCACTCAATCCCGCATAAGCCATGCAGAAGGTGAAGCAGCCCTGAAAGAAACCTGCCACAATCCAACTTACATAGGCATACTTTTTGAGTCGGATAGTGGGATGGCTGTAAGCCATGGACACGAGGCTATACACGAGCAGCATGCTGCTGAATTGCCAATTGATTATCAGTCCAAGCCCTAGAGAGATTACAAAAAATAAAAGGGATAGAAAATACAGTCCATTGCTTACTTTTGGAGGATTGCGCAAGCCCCCGATGCTTTTTTCGTCCTTGTCAAAATACGAATTATAGCCATTGCTGGAAGGGTAGAGAAATAAGTGTAGGGCAACAAGAACAATCAGCATCCTTTCGGGATTATGATTGGGTGTAAAGGCCAAAGCAAAAATGAATATCGGAAGGAGATAGAAGGAAAATGGAATTCTGAGGTGTTTCCAACTGGATAATTTAAACATAAATAAATTAGATTTTTAACTTTTAGGACAAGGGATAATTATCTTTCGGGTATACCAAGTTAGAAAAAATAAGTGTAACTTAAACTTAATGAACAACCACATTGTAAGCATTGGCACAGCCAATCCTGGAAATCCGGTATCCCAAATTCAGATTGGGGAATTTATGAAAATGGCTCATGGATTGGATGTTCAGGAATCAAGGAAACTGAACTTTGTGTACCAAAAAACAGGAATCGAAAATAGATTCAGTGTCATCGACGATTTCAACTATACAGATCCTAAAAAGTTCAGTTTTTTTCCTAACAACCGGGATTTAGAACCATTTCCTTCTACCAAAAAGAGGATGGGACTTTTTGAAAAATCCGCTTTGTCACTTGCTTCCGGAGCCATCGATGATTGCCTTTCGAATACACATATTCAAACCCATGAAATTACACATTTGATTTTAGTCTCTTGTACAGGGATGTTTGCCCCGGGGTTGGATTTGGAGATTATTCACGCAATGGGATTCCGCAATGACATCGAACGCTATGCTATTCATTTTATGGGATGCTATGCGGCTTTCAATGCCCTCAAATTGGCAGACCGCATTTGTGACAGCGATCCTGCTGCCAAGGTGCTTGTGCTCGCGATTGAGTTATGCACCATCCATTTTCAGAAGGACTATACGGAGGACAATCTCTTGGCAAATGCTATTTTCGGTGATGGAGCTGCTGCGGCTTTGATAAGACGCCAACCGGTCGGATTGAAGATCAAAAAGTACCATAGCCGTGTTTTCAAAGAAGGAGAAAGTGACATGGCTTGGTCGATCGGGGACTTTGGGTTTGAAATGAGATTGAGCAAATATGTGCCCGATTTGCTCCATAAGGGTTTGAGTGAAATTCTGGGATACCTTGAAGAAGTATTTCAGTTGTCCAAAATCAAACACTTTGCCATCCATCCCGGAGGTAAGCAGATTCTTCAGAAAGTAGAAACTGCTTTTCAGATTTTACCCAACCAAAATTTGCACTCCCACCAGGTATTACAAGCTTATGGCAACATGTCCTCGGCTACCATTCTCTTTGTCCTCAAAAAATGGCTTCTAGATTCTGAGTCCAAGGGTGACATTTTGGCTATGGGTTTTGGCCCCGGATTAACATTGGAGACCCTCTTGCTGGAGAAATAATGGGAAAGTTCGATCAGCGCTGCTACGACAAAGAGATCATGGATGACCTGGAAGTTGGGGGAGAAATTCTGAAGCAGACATTGCGCGAGCTCCGCACCATCAACCGTTTTTTGGGTGGCAATCATGTCACTACTTCTGGTCTAAAGATCCTCTTGAGCAAAGACAAAACTCGTGAATATACCATCGCTGACATTGGCTGTGGTGGCGGTGATATGCTCAGGGTTATGGCAGATTGGACTTTAAAACACGGTATCAAATGTAAATTCCTGGGAGTAGATGCCAACGAGCATACGATCGGGATGGCAAAAGCGAACCTAAAAAATTATTCTAATATCAGTTTTTTGACCCAAAATATATTTGACAAAGAATTTGAAAAAATCAAAGTTGATGTGGTTACGTGCACACTTTTTACCCATCATTTCAACGATGAGGAACTTATTTTTCTGTTGAGGGTTTTTAAAAAGAGCGCCTCTTTGGGTATGGTCATCAATGACCTACACCGCCATCCTTTGGCTTATTACAGCATTAGACTGTTGACGGCTTTATTTTCCAGATCCCCCATGGTTCAAAATGACGGACCACTTTCAGTTCTCAGAGGTTTTACACGCAAAGACATTAAGCGTGTATTGCAAAAATCCGGTATGGGAGCTTTTCAAATCCAATGGAATTGGGCCTTCCGATGGCGGGTAATTTGCAGATTCAATTAAATTTGCGTCAAAATCATATTGAAAAACAAAAATTTAATTTCGCATGGAAGAGTATGGAATTGATTTAAAGACCTTGGATTTAATCAAACAACAAGCTATTGATCTTGCTTTCAAGGTTGGGCCAAAGCTTATACTTGGTGTTATCATTTACCTGATTGGTCGGTACATGATTGGATTTGTCCAAAAGGTCATGGGCAAGGCTTTTGAAAAATCTGATGTAGATGCATCCCTTGCCACTTTTCTAAAAAGCTTCGCCAAAGCGATACTTTGGGTATTGTTGCTCATCAGCATTGCCACCACCATGGGTGTGGAAATGACTTCTTTCGTGGCTATTCTTGGTGCGGCAGGTTTGGCCATAGGTCTTGCTTTGCAGGGTTCATTGGCAAATTTTGCAGGAGGTGTTTTGATCCTGATGTTTAAACCTTTCAAAGTTGGTGACACCGTTGAGGCCCAAGGGACCACCGGTGAAATAGAAGGTATTGACATATTATATACCAAAATCCGAAATTTTGACAACAAGCTTGTCACAGTTCCTAATGGGGTTCTTGCCAATAACCTGATCGTCAACTATTCCCAAAAGCCAACAAGAAGGGTAGATATGAAAGTCGGTGTAGCTTATGGAACAGACATCAAAAAAACCCGGGAAATCATACTTGGTGTTTTGGCCAAAGATGAACGGATTCACCAGGAACCTGCTGCGACGGTTTTTTTCGGTAACTTTGGTGACAACTCACTAGACCTCACCATCAGGTGTTGGGCTGATACAGGTAACCTGTGGCCGGTGTATTGGGAAAATATGGAAGCAATAAAGGAGGCATTTGAGGAAAATGAGATAGGGATTCCATTTCCACAAAGAGATGTACATCATTATTATCCTCAAGGTAAAGAATAAAAAAAGGCCGGAAATTCCGGCCTTTCTTATTTTATCAATATCCTATTCAAACATAATTCAAGAAGATCATTTTGAAATTCAAGACTTTAATCCGGTGACTGTTGTCTGTGGACTATGAACTTCTTCAATCAAATTCCACAGGAACCGTTTTTCCATTATGCGAAACTGTAGCAAACTTGTCACAATCACCGTTACCATAATCCACCACAAATTTTGAATCGGGATCCAAGGTCAATTCCACTAATCCGGAAGATGGCACCCAATTTCCTTTGTCGGTGCAGGATTGGATAAAAATGAGCTTTCTCTCAATGCTTGTCCTAAATGGGATACCAAGTCTAGTCCTGCCTCCGGCACCACCAGTCACCTCGAGTTTAAATCCATTTGAGTCCATTGGTAGGAATAGTCTCTTAATATGTTCTCCTTCTAAAGTCGCAAATGTTCCATCCGGCCAGGTAACTTTTCCGGCAGAAATAACTGTTTGGAACAAGAAAAACTTTCCTTCGGCATTGAACCCTTCGTGGATGAGCCTACGTCGTCCCTCTATTTTGAGCCCGTTGACCTCATAGCCATCAAATGCCAAGGTGATTTCTGTTCCTGACTCAAAGGAAAGCGCAGAATAATAAATCATGATTTTGCCTTTTCGGGTGATTCCTTTGGGGCTTTTACAGCCAGCTCCGAAATTGATGACGATTGATTTGTTGTTAGGGAAAAAATCAACTTTTGTATCCGCGCAAAAATCGCTTTGGATATCCATGTTGGTTCTAAGACCAAGACCGTTGCTTTGCATCGCAGAGAGGGTAAAAAAGTCTGCTTCATCAAAAGCGGCATTAACCTGTGCCTCTTCGTTTAGAACTGCAGTGTCCTGTTGGGGCAATAGTTCTTCTGTTTGTTCACAAGAAAAAATCAAAAAGATCATTCCTAGGGCAAACAGGAAAGTAGGGATTTGTGGGTGTTTTACTTTCATGGGGATTAAGTTTTATCCCTGAAAGTAAAGCAAAAAAAATCGATTGATTATTCAGTTGACGATGAATTTTTTGATGTTTTTTTCGGGTTAGGCTTTGAATCTGAGGCACATCCAATATTTTTGGTAAGAGATACATTTTCAGGTATACCACCGAATCCTTCCGAAAAGTCCCATTCTGATGCCAATTCTTCATTTTCACTTTTTATCTCTTTTGTTACCTTTTTTTGAGCCATAGCTAACTTTCTCAGTTCGTTATTTCTGCATCCAAGAGGATGAAGTTCAACTCATCTATATCCGTCTCGTTGAGTTTAAGTTTGCCTTTGATGGTAATGATTTCGTCCACATTGATTCTCTTGGCAGGTTTCTTTTTGAGATAAGCCACCACGATACTTTCCGGACCCGCTCCACCGCAAAAGAAGCATTCTGCATTTGGGAATTTGGACAAAACCGCATAGTTGGATGTGGCCATATCCAAAGGAATGTAGAATCCGGTAACCGATACCTCTTTTCCTTCGAAGGCTTTCAGTTCGTCAGGGAATATCGGATAGAGAAAATACATTCCAAATTCCCTGTTCAATTTCTCCACAAACCTGGTTTTGGTAAACATGCCCCACATGTCCAAGGGCTTTTGTTGGGCACTAGCTCCAAACACTAATATGGCCAAAGCCAAAATCATCCATTTTTTCATATTCAATGATGCATGCGGTAAATTATTGAGATTTATAAAAATACCTATTTATATCTTTCCAAACCTTCTGCAAAGTGAAAACACCTGCTTTTTGATATGGTTCAATTCATCCGATATTTTACGAATGTGGCCTTCTCTACCTTTTAATTTTAGCCCTGCGAGATTCTTTTGGTATCTTTAGGCCATGGATATAGTTTACGGTACGGAGGATATAATAGGTTTACTTGCCAAGGCAAAAAGAAAAAGCATAGTGCTTTCTTTGGTAAGGTTATCCATTTTTTTTGTGATGGCAGCTGCGTTTATTGTTGGTATTACAGATAGACCCATTTTTTTATTGGTGTTTTTAGTCTCGCTTGCAGGTTTTCTGTATCTCATTCTACTTTTCAATCAAAACAGGGATAAAACTGATTTTTTGGAAGAGTTGGTAAAAATGGAGCAGGAGAAAACCAAAAGAGCCTTGCGAAATCTTCTGGGTTTTGACACCGGATCAGAATTCATGGACAAAGCCCATCCTTTCTCCAGTGATTTGGATCTTTTCGGCAGCCATTCTTTATTCCAATTGCTCAACCACACTGTCAATAAAGGAGGAAAAGCCAAATTGGCTTCATGGTTATTGGCTGATATTCATGAGGACATGTTCATGTCGAGGTTTGGTGCAGTTAAAGAACTCAGCCAAAACCCCGGTTTTTTATCTTCATTTGAAGCCACCGGAAGGGCATTTATCAAAGAGGAAAAGTCCAAAATGGGATTTTACAATTGGCTAAAGAAACCGGAAAACTGGCTCCCTATAAACTATCTGCCTTTGGTCATCGGTCCTGTGGGAGGAAGTATTTTACTTTTTTTGGCCGCGGTTGGAATGATTCCCCCAGTATGGATTGGAGCATGGATTGTATTGGGAATATTGTCCCTAACACTGGTTTTGAAGCCACTGCAGGAAGCCTCCAAAGTTTTTCCAAACCAAGGTGATATCAAGACTTTTGGGAAATGGGCTTTATTGATTGAAAACGCTGACTTTTCAGATTCCTTTTTACATTCACTCAAAGCACCTATCAAAAATGAAGGGTTTACTGCTTCTAAAGTTTTGAAATCTTTAGAACAAAAGTCCTTTATGCTCCAAAACAGGATCAACCTGATGTTTGTGATTTTCAACCTGATTTTCTGGATTGACTTTTTTCTGCTTTGGAGAGCTGAAATCTGGCGTAAGAAATTTGGCAGTCACATTGCCGCATGGGAAGAATTATTTGATACCTGGCAGGTATTGGTTTCGCTTGGGACATTTACACATGAAGAACAAATAAGCGCTGTTCCCATTTGGTCAAAGGAAAAAATCATTGAAGTAAAAAATCTCAAACACCCTCTGATTGACAAGGAAAATGCTATTGGCAATGATTTTTCCATTGACGAGGATACCAAGACAGTGTTACTGACCGGGTCAAACATGTCTGGAAAAACGACATTTATGAGAACACTCGGCATCAACATGGTCATGGCTAATATTGGTTTAAGTCCGATGGCAGATTCCTTTCTCCTTTATCCATTTCAGTTATTTACCAGCATGCGCAATTCTGATAATTTAGGAGAAAGCGTCAGCTCTTTCTATGCGGAGCTCTCCCGCATCAAACAGCTTTTATCCAAAGCCGAAAATGGAGAAACGGTCTTTTATTTACTAGATGAAATCCTAAAGGGCACCAATACCGCAGACAGAATTATGGGTAGCGAGGCATTGATTAGACAGCTTGCGGCAAGCAACTGTAAAGGCATCATTTCCACCCATGATATAGAACTCAGTCAGCTAGACAAAAGTCTTGGTTATCTTATGAATAGAAGCTTTCACAGTGAAATTATGGACGACAAAATCCACTTTGATTACAAGCTTAAAGAAGGTCCATGCCCTAGTTTTAATGCCCACAAACTCATGGAGCTGATGGGCATCAGATTTTAAAACAGGTGATTTTGGCATGATAGTTGGTTTAGTTGATAGGAAATCAATTGTTTAACTAAACTAATTTTGCCATGAGTTCAATCTTGTATTTAATTGCCGTCATTTTGGTTATCGGCTGGATCTTAGGATTCTTTGTGTACGCTGTAGGTAGTTTGATCCATATTCTTCTTGTCTTGGCAGTTATTGCTATCCTCTTTAGATTAATTGGAGGCAGGTCAGTCTAGTATCTTAACTTATCCATTAATGATTTAGCCCTTTTCCAAGGGCTTTTTTTATTTACGGCAATCTGATTTCAGTTACCGCCATTTTTAACTTATTTTTGGACTTTCAACAAGGGATTCGGTGCAACAGAATTATCAACAAAAAACATTAGGAATATTAGGTGGGGGTCAGCTTGGACGCATGGTCATCCAATCCGCCATCAGTTATAATATCGACATCCATATTTTGGATCCTGATCCTAATGCTCCTTGTAAATCCATCTGTCAGAAATTTGTAAATGGCAGTCTAAATGATTTTGATACAGTGTATGCGTTTGGTCAGGGCTGTGACATCATCACTATCGAGATTGAAAATGTGAATACCGAAGCCCTTCAAAAATTGGCTGATGAGGGAAAGGAAGTATATCCACAGCCCAATATTATCAAAATGATCCAGGACAAAAGGCTTCAGAAGCAGTTTTACAAAGAAAAAGGGATTCCCACTGCGGATTTTATCTTGACTGAAGACAAGGCGGATGTGATCATAAATGCTTCTTTTCTTCCTGCCGTCAACAAACTTGGGAGGGAAGGTTATGATGGACGAGGCGTGCAGATCCTGAGGAAAGAAAGTGATTTGGAAAAAGCCTTTGAAGCTCCGGGATTGTTGGAAAAGCTGATTGACTTTGACAAAGAAATCGCCGTCATCGTAGCAAAAAATAAAAATGGGGAGACTTTGGCATTTCCGGTAGTTGAGTGTGCTTTTCACCCCACCGCCAATTTGGTGGAGTTTCTATTTTCCCCAGCACAAATCACGAGTGAGATCGAGCAAAAATCCAAAAAGATAGCCATACAAGTCATCGAAGAATTGGGAATGATCGGCATCTTGGCCGTGGAGATGTTTGTCACCAAATCGGGAGAAATCCTTGTCAATGAAATAGCGCCCCGCCCTCACAACAGCGGGCACCATACGATTGAGGCCAATTTTACCTCCCAATTTGAGCAGCATTTCAGGGCCGTGATGGACATGCCATTGGGCAATACGGACACCCGATGCCCTGCCGCAATGGTCAACCTGCTCGGCGAAGAAGGATTTACAGGCGATGCTTATGTCGAAGGATTGGATGAGGCCATGTCCCAAAAAGGGGTTTATGTACATCTCTATGGTAAGAAAACGACTAAGCCTTTTAGAAAAATGGGGCATGTCACGATCTTGGACACTGAGATTGAAGTATTGAAAAAAAGAGCTTTGGAGATAAAAGAACTGATCAAGGTAAAAGCCTAAAATATGGAAATACAGGTAGGGATAATTATGGGAAGCAAGTCTGACTTGCCCATCATGTCGGAGGCCGCATTGGTATTGGAAGAACTCGGCGTAGGTTATGAACTGACCGTCGTGTCCGCCCACCGCACCCCTGAAAGGATGGTGGATTATGCAAAGAGAGCGAAAGAAAGAGGACTCAAAGTCATCATCGCGGGAGCGGGTGGTGCAGCCCATCTGCCTGGAATGGTCGCATCACTGACTACCCTCCCGGTAATCGGAGTTCCTGTGAAGTCCTCCAATTCCATTGATGGATGGGACAGCATCCTTTCCATCCTTCAGATGCCCTCAGGGATTCCCGTGGCCACGGTCGCACTGAACGGTGGTAGGAATGCAGGGATTTTAGCCGCCTCCATGATTGGTGCATTTTCTGAAGAAATATCCAAAAACTTATTGGCCTTTAAGGAATCACTAAAAGAAAAAGTAGAAAAGTCTGCTGAAGAAATTGAAACAAAAGGTTGGAGGCATGCGTAAATACAATTGGCTTATAAATTAAAGTTTACTAGTGTGGCTTATTTAAGTCACTAGTTTGATTGAAAGGGCGGGTTTATGTAAGCCCGCTTTTTTATTTGCCTTCCATCCAGATGGTTTTTTTCTTTACTTTGGATTTCAAACATGGATTTCAACAAAAACATCAAGTTCAAAATCGGCTCCGAACAATGGGAAATGCCATTAGGCGTGATGCTGTTGGTGAGCGGAATTACTTTGGTATTGATGATTGGCGGGGCATATCTTGGATTCAGGTTTGGTCAAAGCCTGCACTAATCAATAAAAAGTCCCCATCCATCATCGTATTTTTCTGCGGACGCAAATCCCTTCACCCACACGACAAACATTTCCTTGTACTCTTGGATCGCATCTCGCAAAAGCTGCAGGTGTTCCTCGGCATGCGTTCCCTCCAAAGCCAGCTGATAGGTCATCGAATGGAGACTCCGGGCATGGATTTTTATGATGGTGGCATTTTCCATTTTGAGGATATAATCATTGACACCTTCGGCACCGGAAAATTTGGCCGATATAATCATGGCACTTTCCATCATAAGACTTCCATACAGTTCAGCTCTTGCTTCGTCAAGTGAGCCTACCAAGGCATTAGTCAGCTTGTAAATCTCCATCCCTTTGATTTTAAGGGGATGGTTGTTGATTCTGTCCTTTTCTTTCTGGAACTCTTCCTCATCACTTCCATCCCAAGAATCATTTTCGTCATCGTCTTCCCACATGGCATTTTGGTTAATGTTGACATTTTTAGATAAAAAAAAAATGTCCCAAAATTCTCCTTTGAGACAAATTATATGCAATCCAAGTAAGTAAAATACCTTTAAAAAGGCAATACGTCATCCCCGCTTTCTTCAGAAAAAGTGGTGACATCAGGAATGGATTTGGCTGTGGCTGATTCTTTTGGTTTTTGGGTACCGCCTTTTTCTACCTTCCATACTTTCACATCGGTATACCACCTACCATTATATTCTCTGCTTTCGAGATCTACCGAAGCCGTGACATCATCACCCACATTAAGCGCAAACTGATCAATGTTGTCACCCCAGATGACCATGCACACTTTCTTTGGGTATTGTCCCGGTTGTTCCACGATATATTCTCTTTTTCTCCAAGTTCCTTTGGTGGAGGACCCGCTTGCCTCGGGCATGATTTGAACTACTTTTCCGATTATTTCCATAATTTTTTGTTAGTATTGAAAAACCGAAGTTAATAAATTTCAATAGCTAAATACAGCTTTCACCTGACCTGACGCCTTAATTACTTCTTTTTTATAATTCTCTGCAAAATCAGGCCCGAGATTTGCAACATTATACTAAACCAAAGAGTATATGCGTTTAAGAAATATCCAATCAAAAGAATTTTTTGAGGATCACCTGCTCATATTCCAAATTAAATTTCAGTTTTTTGATAGTAAAGTACAAATTGTTTTATACTGACTAATTTTTGTGAAATTTTCAAATAAAAAAATCCTGTAACTGTTGCATCGAACAAAGTGATTCTTTACATTTGGTTACAATAATTTAATTGTTTCACCCTCTAATATATACTATGGCATAAACCTCTACGTTATTTTAAAGTCAATTTGTATGAATGAAAGGATAAGTCCTAAAGATGCCGAACTGATCGCGCAGTACAGAAGTGGAAGTGAGGCAGCATTTGAAAAGTTAGTAAATAAATACAAATCGAGGGTTTACACCACCATATACCTGATAGTCAAAGATCAAGGCGTAGCCGAGGATTTACTTCAGGATGTATTTGTAAAGGTAGTTCACACCCTGAGTGCTGACGGTTATAACGAAGAGGGAAAATTTCAGCCATGGTTGATGCGTATCGCGCACAATCTCGCCATTGATTTCTTCAGAAAACGGAAGCGCTATCCCACCATCGTGATGGAAGATGGGATGGATGTTTTCAATTCTCTGAGATTTGCTGAGGAAACCATCGAAGATGTCAAAGTCAAGGAAGACACTGTGGAGTTGGTACGAAGACTGATCGATGAGCTTCCCGAATCTCAAAAACAGGTGCTGATTATGAGGCACTACATGGATTTGAGTTTTCAAGAAATTGCAGAACAGACAGGTGTCAGTATCAATACGGCACTTGGAAGGATGCGATATGCATTGATAAACATGAGGAAAAAACTAAAACAATTAAACGTTGCCTATGACAAAATCTTTTACCCCAAATGACCTGTTAAGATATATCTATCAGGAAATGAGTGAGGGTGAAAATGAGTTGGTTGTGCAGGCCCTGCGAAGTGATGATCACTTGATGCAGGACTATTTAGACATGCTGAGCACGCTTGACCAATTGAATCAACTCATTCTTACACCTTCGGAAAAAGTAGTAAAGAGCATTCTTCGGAAAGCCAATTCTACCGGTCTCGAAAAAGTATGAACCTATCGAACAGAAAAAGGTAACCTGAAGGCAAAATGCTTTCAGGTTTTTTTATGCTGAATAAGTTTCCCAATTTTTAAATTTCACTTTTTAGAAGTTCATACTTCTTCTGCTTTTCCTGCCACCTTTTTGCGGCATATTGCTGCATATCCTCCACTTTGTCTTTTTCATCCACTATCTCAAAACCGAGCAAAGTTTCTATTATATCTTCAAGGGTAATAATGCCATCCATCCCACCATATTTTCCCATCACCAACGAAATATGTTCCCTTTTGTGGATCATTTCCTCCCAAGCATCAAATAAGGTTGTGGGCTGGGGAAAGGTAATTATCTGACGTTTTATGTCTTTTAGTCTCAGATCGAATTGATCTTCGGCGAGCTTTTCGAAGACTTGTTGTCTAAAAACATATCCGGTGATCGAATCCCTATTTTCATGAAATATGGGGATTCGGGAAAAGTGCAAAAACTCTTTATTTTTTAAAAATTCCTGTAATGTCATTTCTTCGTTTGCAGTGACTACCACCACCCTAGGAGTCATCACCTCACTGATTTTAATGGTTTTTAGCTTGATCAGGTTTTGGATAATTTTATTCTCTTTGTCTACAAAAATCCCCTCTTGTGTACCAATACTAGCCAATGCCGATATTTCTTCTCTGCTTGTAGTAAGCGAAGATTTTTCTCTTGAAAGCATTTTGGTCAAGATTGAAGAGATATAAACCAAGGGATAAACAATGAAAATTGTTCCTTTGATGAGTTTTGATGCAATCCCAACCATTTCCTTGGTATAATTTGCTCCTAAAGTTTTTGGAATTATTTCCGTCAAAATTAAAATCAATATGGTCAAGACCGCCGAAACAACCCCAAAATATGCCTCCCCAAATACCACAGTGGCTTGCGCGCCAACCCCGGCAGCGCCTACGGTATGGGCTACCGTGTTCAAAGATAAGATTGCCGACAAAGGCTTATCAATATCTTCTTTTAGTCCAATCATCGTGTCCACACTTTTATCACCATTTGCTGACTTTGATTTCAAATAGGACATCGGAACTGAAAGCAAAACAGCCTCCATGATAGAACACAGGAATGATATAATGAGGGCAAGAAAAAGGTATGTTAAGAGTAAAGTCATGGCTTTTTAAAATTTAGATTATGTAAATGCTCTTAATGAGCTAGGCAAAAATTTTATGCAGCTTTAGGTTTATGCTTGAACCCCAAATGGCTACTTTCCTAATCCAAGCAAAAAATCAACCAATACCCCAACAATTTGGAAAAATGGAAGGCTAGGTTTGATTCTTTTGGATTGATAAAAAAGTTTATTATTCCAAATTATTGCGAAAATTTTCCTTCCAGCATAAATTCCAAATTAACCAAACATTTTTTTGGACGTTGCATCTGCTGCTTTTTTGTTTTTATCGATGACGAAGTCTACAGATTTTTAATCGGAAGGCATTTAATCCTTAGATAATAAAGAAAGATAAAATGGGAAGCGGATGGGAATACCCAGCATTTTAAGATTAACATTTTAATCCAGAGTTTTCATTCAATGGATAGCTGTTCTACAAATGACTTGTCATGTATCAATTTATCAATCACATCTTCCAGTTGGTTTACAAGCATATCGGTATTTTCAAATAGTATCGGGAAATGTTGATTTTCCTTTAACCTATCTAAAAATTCAAACCGGCTATCTGAATCAGCTCTACTCGGGTTTTTAGGTAGATCAATATCTTTTTGAAAGACGCAAATTCTTGGCATTTTACCTTTTTCAAATAAAGATTTAGCCAAATTAAATTCTTCCAAAGAATACTTACCAACTTTAGAATAAAACAACAATGCAAATAAATTACATTGTTCAATTTCGAGATTATAATTGTCTTGGGAGCGAAGTGATTTACCGATATGCTTCCCATCTTCCCAAATAAGCAATTCTATCAAAAAGCCCTGCTTCCTCAATAATTTGTTTTTTCTATTTAGTGCCTGCTCAATCTTTTCACGCTCAGGTAAAAGTTCATTTGAGGATGCCAAAAACAGGTTGAGTAAGCGAATTTCAGGAGTGTTTTCTCTTACCACATTTGTTTTCAACTGAAGAGCCTGACCCTCCTTGAATTTTTCAAATACAAAGGTGTTTTCAAGTAGTGCTAACACATTCACCTCATCCAAAGATTTATCACATTCCACCTTATGGCGGCCTTTTTCCAAACGCCGTTGAAGATTGTCAAAATCGAAATAATGCGCATTGTTTTTTCCGGTCCGGCATCCTTCACATGTACATGGTACTTTTTCTTTGTACTTGATCCCTTTGTATCCTTCGTGCAACTCCCGAAAGGTTTTCAATATTACTGTCATCATTCCCTTGCGGTTATTTCCCTGTGTTTGGATATAAAAAGCATCCCTACCCTGCAATTTCGTTTTGTTTACTTCAGCAAGCGTGTCATCCTCCCATTTAAGAACAACCCCATGCCTCCAAACAAGGGTTCTTCCTTCTGCTATATCTGCATGACGGGTAACTATAAATTGAGTTAACAGGGCTTTAGGTAAAAATTCATATTCAATATACAATTCCAATGAATCAAGATCTGGCCAAACGAAATTTTCTGGTCTGCCAGGTGGTAAAAGCGGTGGTGTTACATATTCCTCCTTACCAAATAATTGATAGGCCAGCTTAAACTGCTTAATCAGTTCTAACAATTGGGGGCGCATATCTTGATACTCCGCACTGTTCCATATTCGCTTTATATCTGACCTGTCAAAAAAACCACATTTTTGTTCTGCGACGATTTCGTCATCTAAGATCTTATAAACTGCATCAGTAGCCCATTCATTCTTTAGGATAATAAATTGTTCTAATAGCTCATTCTTTTGATAATGCAGACAATCACCCACTTTATGAAGAACTGAACTTAGGATTAAGGCACTATCTCTTTCCTGAAGGTTGTTATTTTTACAGATTTGCAAATATTCCTTCAATGTGATGTATTGCTCATTTCTTCGTTCATTTAAAACTCTCCTTATAGCTGCCCAATTGGATGGAAAAACATATTTGGTATGAGGAAGGGTTTGGGCAAGCAATCGAATGTATTCCTCTGCATTCGAAAAATTGTGTTTCGTTCCTAAATTAACTGTAAAGACTTCTTTCAATAGGTCAGGAAATTGCCTTTTCCAATAATTGGTATCAAAGCTGCCCATTCCGATTCCTGTTTTAAATTCATTCAGTATCAATAACAGTGGACTTCCCTCACCAAAAAGTGCGGCGGTCTGAAACCAATCATCAAAATCTGTCGTGTTGTTGCCACTTTCCGCCACCATAATATAAAGACTGCTTTCGGTATAAAATAGCTGATGGAGGGTTTTGTATTTGTCCTGTCCTGCAAAATCCCAAATGTTTATTTTGAAATCCTTGCCATTTGCCAATTTGAAACTATAGGCACCAATTTCTATATCAACCCCTGTCGTTCGATCACCTTCCTTAGGCAACTCTTTACCGAGCAGACGATTGGCAAGAGATGTTTTCCCGGATCGGCCATCACCTAACAAGATCAATTTGGCTTCATTTAAAAACTCCTCACCACTTTTTTTACGTTGAACAAAATATTCCCCTATGGCGTCATTTCCATTTTTTATTACTTCAACTGGAGGATTTTCGATAGGATTGCCATCAACGAAAATGCCAGATTCAAATAAAGCGAATTCCAAAAAAATCGGTATCCCAAATTCCAACAGGAACTCTTGTATTTCGGTGAGCTGGTTATCTCTCAAATCAAGCAATTTTAGTTTTTTTATCGCATCCAAGCCTTTTATTTTGGTGAGTAAGTTCCTTTGCAAGGAAAGTTGAGTTAATTGGGTGAGTGTATCCAAGCCTTTTATTTCGGTCAGTTGATTATTTCCCAAAAAAAGCCGGTCTAATTTAGTGAGCGCATCCAAGCCTTGTATTTCAGTGAGTTGGTTACCTACCAAAGAAAGCTGATTTAATTTAGTGAGTGTATCCAAACCTTTTATTTCGGTGAGTTGGTTATTCCACAAAAAAAGATCAGTTAATTGAATAAGTGCGTTTAAGCCTTTTATTTCAGTGAGTTTGTTATTTCCTAAATTAAGATGGGTTAATTGTGTGAGGGAATCCAAGCCTAATAACTCGGTGAGTTGGTTACTAACCAATTCCAGTTGAGTTAATTGCTTGAGCGCATCCAAACCTTTAATTTCAGTGATTTGGTTATCGCTCAAATTAAGCCAAGTTAATTGAGTAAGCATATCCAAGCCTTTTATTTCGGCGAGCTGATTATTTCCCAAAAAAAGCCGGGTTAATTGTGTGAGGGAATCCAAGCCTATTAATTCGGTGAGTTGGTTACTACCCAATTCCAGTTGAGTTAATTGCTTGAGCGCATCCAAACCTTTAATTTCAGTGATTTGGTTATAACTCAAATTAAGCCAAGTTAATTGAGTAAGCACATCCATGCCTTTTATTTCGGTGAGCTGGTTATTTCCTAAATCAAGCCAATTCAATTGAGTGAGCGCATCCAAGCCCTTTATTTCGGAAAGAAAGTTATGACTAAGGAAAAGCGAAGTTAACTGTGTGAGTGCGTCCAAACCTTTTATTTCGGTAAGTTGGTTGCCTGCCAAACGAATCGAAGTTAATTGAGTGAGTGCATCCAAGCCCTTTATTTCGGTGAGAAAGTTATCCGCCAAACTAAGCTGTGTTATTTGAGGTAGCTTAGAAATTTCTGAAGGAATTTCAATTAATTCTAATGTGGACAAATCGAGTTCCTTAGCATTACTTTTTTTGGCGTTCTGAATTCTTTCTAATGCTATTTTAAGTGACATATAAAAAATTATATTTTGTTAGAGTTTGATTTGGTTTTAATCTTTTAGATTCATCTCCGCCTTCAACCAACCTGTTCAATTTTAGACCAGAATGAATCGTTTTATTAATCTAAGTAAATTTTAAAAGAATTCAAGTATTAAGAATCGAAATAGAAGTTAAAAAATAGGGGTTATGTCTATAGATATAAAAAGAAGAGCATTCTTTCAATTCTCACTCCAAAACCCCATCCAAAAACACCTGTGCTTTCCCAATCAAGTCTTGGTTGGTCGCTGGGGTGAAGCCGTGTCCCTGTCCTTGGATATATTCCACCAAGTGTGGGACATTTTTGGCGACAAGGGCGTCTTCTAAGATTTCACTTTGCGAAATGGGAACGACGGTGTCTATATTCCCGTGAAAAAAGACTGTGGGAACGGAATTGGGCGTGATGAAGCCAACAGGGCTTGAATCGGCATATATCGCCGGTTTGGCAGTAGGATTTCCTCCAAGCAAATTGTCAAAAAGCAGTTGGGTAAAAAGGCTGAAACCATGGAAACTGACAAGTTCCGTAGGCGGGAAAAAGGCTACAACAGCTTTCACCAGACCATTTTGATTGTTTTTGTGGCTGTGCAGCAAAGCCAAATGCCCTCCTGCGCTTCCCCCTGCTAAGATAATCTCGTCGCTCACATCCCATTCCGAGAGTTGGGATTGAATATATGCCATGGCGTTTTTGATGTCCTCTTCCTGCGAAGGAAATTTGTTTGCGCCGGTCGATATGTTGAAAAGCCGGTAATTGAGCGCAATGTAAGCATAGTCATCCTGCACGGCTTCCAACCAAGGTTTGAACTGAACAAACTCATCTTTGGTGCCATCCACCCATCCACCGCCATGGATCCAAACAAAAACTTTGGTGCTGCTTGTACTTCTGTTTGCCGGCAAAAAAACGTCCATTACCTGCCTTGCATTGGTGCCGTATGAGGTATTCAAAAGTTCAGCAGCTACTTGAGGATTTAATCCAAGTTCCGTGTCATCCTTTTCTACGCAGGAATAGAGTATAAAAATTCCCAAAAAAAGACTAACGACAAATCTCAAAACTGAACTCCTTACCATAATTTTTTATTTATTTGATTTGTGAAACAACGAAAGTAAGGATTACTTGTTGTAAAAATGGGGATAAGGTTAGTAAGTTAACGGTTATTGGTTATGTCCGATTTAGAATTCTAAAACATGATTGTCCCCAATGACGCCACTGGCCGAACTTTATTTTAATTTACACCTCGACTTCGCTCGGTGCCCGATGGTTTTGTTTTTAGAGGAAGGGAGGAAAATGCGGCTGCGCCGCATTTTCCTCCCTTCCCAGTCATCATCCAATATCCGGTGGCCGACCGACGGTTGGTGAGCCTGTCGAACCAAGTCGAGGTCATTTTGTCAAATAGAGATGGTGGTAAAAAAGCGAATAATTATATTATAAAATGTAAATCCTACTATGTTGGCGACAAAACATCAACAAATATCCAGTATCTATCAATATCTACAATTCCTAAAACTCTGATCGAAGTTCAATTGTAGCGGCATATGGACTGTCGACTATGGACTTACTGACCAATATCTATTTTCAAATCTCAAATTTTCAAATCTCAAATTTTCAAATCTTAAATAAATCCATGCTTCGAAAAGAAAGATACGCAGCTGTCATCGACCACTTTACTACACACATGCCGATCGCGGAGACAGAGCTTGTTTTCGAGAATCCCTATCAGCTACTTGTCTCCGTGGTCCTGAGTGCGCAGTGCACTGACAAGCGTGTCAATATAACGACTCCGGCGATTTTCAGGGATTTCCCCACACCAGCACATTTGGCAGCCACTGATTTTGATACGCTGTTCCCCTATATCCGCAGCATTTCTTATCCAAATAACAAGACCAAACACCTGATCGGTTTGGGGAAAATGCTGACAACAGAATTTGGCGGAGAAGTTCCTTCCACGGTGGATGAACTTGTCAGGCTTCCCGGAGTAGGTCGCAAAACTGCCAATGTCATCACCTCGGTGGTGTGGAACCAACCCAATATGGCAGTAGATACGCATGTTTTCAGGGTTTCCAAGCGCTTGGGTTTGGTCAATCAAAATGCCAATACACCGCTTGAAGTGGAAAAACAGCTGATCAGAAACATCCCGAAGAAATATGTCCACATTGCTCATCATTGGCTGATTTTGCACGGACGGTATGTTTGCTTGGCCAGAAGTCCCAAATGTATGGAGTGCACGATCACGCACCTGTGCAGGTATTTTGAGAAAAACAAAGAAGCAATTCTGAACAAAGATTCCGTACCAACCAAAAAGAAAAAATAAATGTGTGGCATCCATGCACTCGTCCAACCTCAACCTCATGGCCTTACCGCCATCGAAAGGATGATGCATGCCACCGAACACCGGGGACCGGACTTCTCTGGTTTTTGCCAGGTGGAAGAGGGTATTTTTTTTGCTGCAAACAGGTTGAAAATCCAAGACCTCCGCGATACCTCCAACCAACCCCTTAGGTCAAAAGACCGATCGGCGGTTTTGGTATGGAATGGTGAACTCTACAACCATCCCGAGTTGAAAGAGATTTTGACAAACGAGGGATATGAACTGGATACAGTTTCAGACTCAATCATCCTGCTTCAATGGTTGATGGCTTTTGGCAAAGAAGGAATCCAAAAACTCAAAGGCATGTTTGCTTTTGTTTTTGCGGATTTGAAAAAAAAAGAGATTCTTGTCAGCCGGGATATCTCTGGAGAGAAACCCCTCTATTTCCACCAAAATGGGAAATCCTGGATTTTTTCTTCTGAGACCAATGGGATTTTGGCAGGAATGGAATATCCATCCAAAATTGACAAAACCCAATTCCTACCCTATTTCTATTACAGGCATAGCATGCCTGATAGCTCATTTTTTGAAGTGGTAAAGCAAGTCTTACCCGGAGAAATCATCAGTCTGGATTTGGAAGGTCATGTTGTCCAAAGGGAGAAAATGGTTTTGGAACGAAACCAAAAACGAGAAATCTCCCAAAATAAATTTGAAGAAATACTCCAAGAAGCTGTCTCCAAAAGTTTTGCAGCAGAAAGACCCGTTGGGATGGTCCTCAGTGGAGGTGCAGACAGCAGTCTTCTGTATGCAGTTTGGTACGAACTCACCGGGCAAAAATTGCCAACTTATACTGTTGCCTTGGAAAGTAAGTTGCAAACCAAATACAATGACCCTCATTTTGTCCGGCTTTTCAACAAACAATATCCGTCCGAACATAGAGAAATCTCGGTGAGTAAAGCCACTGTCATGGAAAATTGGGAGGCTTACATCCAATCCATGGACCAACCGATTGGAGACAGCGCAAGTTTTTTGACTTGGTTGGTAGCCAAGGAGGCCAAAGAGGAAGTGAAAGTCTTGGTCTCGGGCGCCGGGGCGGATGAGCTTTTTGCAGGATACAACAGGCATCGGGCTTTTCGGCATTTCCTGAATCATCCTACTGTGTTGAGGCAGATCGCCACATTTTCAGATTTTCCTTTTCCAACTTATCTAAAAAAATTGCTCCAAAGTATCTCCAAAAATCCTGCGGACACCTTCATCCAAATGGCTGCCGTGGATAAAATCCCTGAAGCATATCTAGGTATTTTCAAATCTTGGTATCCCAAAAGTGAATTCGATTTCAAGAATGCTTTGGATTGGGACCGGACTTTTTATTTGGTCAATGACATTCTGAAAATCCACGACAATGCCTGCATGGCACATGGCATTGAAGGCCGGGCACCTTATTTGTATTCCGGACTTTTGGAATTTGCCCTTGCACAGACCGAGGAGGAATTATTGAAAACCAAAGAGAAAGTCTTCATCAAGGAAGCCTTGAGAAAACGTGGCCTTGGGCAGATTGCTGACCGCAAGAAACTTGGATTTGGCTTGCCACTGCAAGAATGGATGGAAGAAAATGATTTCAGGGAATGGGTCTTTGGGTCCATCCGACAGCTATCTAAAGATTGGAGGGACTGTTTTCCACCTGAAATGCTTAAATTTACAGCACAGCCCGAAAAAGCAGAAAAGAGACATTTTCTATTGGTTTGGAACATGTTTATCCTTGCAGGTTGGCTGACAAAGTTTCCGAAATGAAGATCATTTATATTCATCAGTATTTTGTCACGCCTTCGCAGGGAGGTGGAACCCGCTCTTACCATTTGGCCAAAGGCATGGTGGAAGCGGGAATCGAGGTGGAGATGATCACCTCCCATTCGGAAAACTACTATGATTTCAAGCTTATCGACGGGATCAAGGTGCACTACCTTCCGGTATCTTATCATCAGGAATACGGATTCTTGAAGCGTATATGGGCATTTACTGCCTTTGTGGACCAATCAAAAAAACTACTTCTCAAATTGCCACGACCTGATTTTCTTTATATTACCTCGACACCTTTGACGACGGGATGGATTGGGTTGTGGGCCAAAAGGAAACTCGCCATTCCTTTCTTTTTTGAAGTGAGAGACCTTTGGCCGGATGCGCCGATACAGGTGGGCGTCATCCAAAACCCTATATTGAAGAAAATTCTTTACAGCCTCGAATCCAAAATCTACAAGCATGCTTATAAGGTGATAGCCCTTTCTCCAGGCATTGCCAACTCGATCCGTGAAAAGTGCAATTTCTGCAAAATCCAACTGATACCCAATTTTGCTGACACGGATTTTTTCCAACCGATGGAGAAAAAAGAATCATTCCTCCAAAAATTTGGCCTCAAACCAAATTTAACCATCGCTTATGCTGGCGCAATTGGTCAGGTCAATGCTGTCCATGAAATGTTGATTCTTGCAAAAATGGCTCAGGATAAAAGTAAAGACTATCAATTTGTGGTCATGGGAAAAGGAGCTTTGACTGATGGTCTCCTGCGCCTGGCCAAGGATTTAAAACTTGACAATTTCTTCTATTTCCCGTTTGGAAGCAAGGAAGAAGTCCGACAATTATTGAGCGTTTCAGATTTGTCGTTTGTATCATTTGCCCATCTTCCAGTGCTCAAAACCAACAGCCCCAATAAATTTTTTGATGCTTTAGCAGCGGGAAAAGGAATCATCGTCAATCATAAAGGGTGGGTGTTCCAATTGGTCCAAGAGTATCAACTTGGGTTTTATTTCAATCCTGAATCGCCCGATCAGGCGTTTAGAAAATTAGAAAAAATGGAAACTAATCCAAAAATGCTTCAGCAAACCCAAAAGAATTCCCGTGAATTGGCAGAAAAATTTTTCTCAAAAGAAATAGCTGTCCAACGGCTCCTAGATGTAATTGATCCTGATAAATTTGGGAAAGACTTTAGGGACGAGGTTTATATCCTGACTGCTTAAAAATCTTATTGGCATCCGTTTCCCCCATCAGTTCCCATAGTTCTACATTTTCATTGGCTTGATAATCATCAACGATATTCCAACCTAGCCAACGCCCTACCCTTCCCGGAGCATCCGGACTAATCTCAACTGTCGCAGGTGCTTCTCCGGTATATTTTCTGATCTCAAAAGGATTGTTCTCAAAAAACAGGTCATTTTCGACAAAATAAGACCAGATCAATACCTCATTGTCAAAGCATGCAGCCACTTCTTCGCTCGTATATCCAATTATAAATTCATCCTCAGTGCATGGCAGGATCGCTTTGGTAAAATGGTACGCTTTGCCATAATAGATCATTTCTGCAATAAGAGAGTTTTGCTTCAAATCTGTTTTGTTGTATGTGGAAGAAATCGCAGTCACTATCATAGGTACGATATAGTTAGCTTCATACCTCTTGGCAATATATTTAGGCACATCAGGAGCCTGAAACCTGTGGTTTGCCGGTAAAAAGTAATCCAAACCGATGACAATCATTTCTTCATCTATGTAGAGATCAGAGCTAAATCCACTTACAAATGTATAGACTTTTGGCACCTTAAATTCAGGGAAATAGTGCTTGATATATTTAAAAGCATTGGTAAGCTCTTTTTCCAGGTCTGTAATTTCCGGATAATGAATATTGACTTCATCATAAAGTTCACGCATCAGCGTATCCTGATGGGTAGCGAGCAGTTCCGCTGCCAATTCTTCTTTAGAAGGGTAAGTGGAAATTAGCAAATACTTTTCAGCAAAATAAGGATGCTTCTCAAAAAGGTAGCTGAAATCGGTTGCTAGCTTGGCCCCAAAGAAATCTTTTTCCAATCTTATTATCTCCAGATCAACCTTATTTTTAAGAATATCTTCATCCAAAAGGCATTCTTGGGGCTCTTTTTTGCAGGATGAAAAAAGGGCTGATAGAATCAAAATTGCCGTTAAAAGATTTAGGTTTTTCATGCGAGCTTATGGCTGGAATAGAATTTGGCCAAATCTACAAGGAATCTTAAAATTTCTGTTTGATTTTTTAGTAAAGTATATTTTTTAGAAATACAAAAAAATAGTTTTAGTTACAATATGATGGTATTGGTTTACAAATTTGATTCGTTGGTACATTCCTTACCAACATTCACAGATTACACAGGTTTTACGATTATTCCAATTAACACTTAACCAACAAAAATTATGAAAACTATCAGATCAAAATGGTCAATATTGACTTTATCCGCATTATCATTGACTCTTGGATTCAGCTCATGCAATGATGATGACACTCCTGCACCAACCAATCAAAATGTCGTTCAAGTTGCCGCTGCAAATAGTAATTTTTCCACATTAATAACCGCTGTTCAGACCGCCGGATTAGTAGAGACGTTGTCAGGTCCGGGCCCATTTACCGTTTTTGCGCCTACAAATGAGGCATTCGGTCGATTTCTAACTGCTAATGATTTGACTGCCAATGAGCTATTGGCTTCTGATGGTCTAGGTGAAACATTGACTTACCATGTAGTAGGAGCTTCAGTTCCTTCCTCTGCAGTTACAGCAGGAAAAGTAACGTCCGTCTCAGGTAGTCCTTTTTATGTAAGCATTTCTCCAACTAACGAAATCTGGATTAACGGCAATGCAAAAATAACCGCGACAGACGTCGCTGCCTCCAATGGTATCATCCATGTCTTGGATTATGTCATTACCGCTCCAACACAAAATATAGCAGAAATAGCAATTGCATCTTCCACTGCCGCACAACCTGAATTTACTCAATTAGTATCAGCACTCGTTAGAGCAAATCTTGCTGGTGCTTTCCAAGGTGGTTTTGATGATAATTTCACAGTGTTTGCACCAACAGATGCGGCATTTAGAAATCTTTACACCGCATTAGGAGTGACGAGCGTTGATCAGATTCCTTTGGAAACATTGACTTCTGTATTGCAATACCACGTAGTACCTGCAAGAGCCTTCTCTCAGGATTTGAGACAGGGTGCTTCACTTCCCACTTTATTGACAGGAAAAAACCTGACAGTAAACTTGTCCGATCTCAAAATCAATAATTCAGGTCTCGTTGCTGCGGCTTTGAACATCCATGCTACCAACGGTGTCATCCATGTAATCGATACAGTATTGTTGCCGGAATAATTTTAATTTGAAGTATTTCCTCCTTTAATTTCGATAAGTATTTGATGATAATATATTGAAAGCTTGAAATGCGGGCATAAGATCAGATTTATATAATTCAATTATAAACAGAAAAAGTGCCGGGAAACAACGGCACTTTTTTTATACTCGTTATTTTTTGATTATTTCATTCTGTGAAAAACAAACTCGCAATAGGTAGGGAATTATTAAAATACATGAGTTTTAAAAAACTCAGCAATTACTTGTTGCTTTTCTCTTCATACCATTTGAGTAGGATAAGTGGAAATCCCAAAATATGGGGCTATCCGACTACCTTGTCCGTTGAACCCACCACTAGCTGTAATCTTCGCTGTCCCGAGTGCCCGAGTGGCTTGAGGAGTTTTACAAGACCCACCGGAATGATTGAAAAGCAGCTTTTTCAGAACATCATTGACCAATCCAAAGATTACCTTACGTACCTCCACATTTATTTTCAAGGAGAGCCATTTCTTCATCCCAAGTTTATGGACATGGTTTCCTACGCGGATAAAAATAAAGTTTTCACTTCCACTTCTACGAATGCGCATTACCTGAATGAAAAAAATGTGAAATCCATCCTAGATTCAGGTCTAAAGCAACTGATCGTATCCATGGATGGCATCACACAGGAAATCTATGAGGATTACAGGATAGGCGGAAATCTGGAAAAAGTCAAAGCTGGTCTTGAACTGCTAATCCAAAAAAGAAAAGAAGCAAAGCTTCACTTCCCGAGAATTGTCCTTCAGTTTTTAGTGACAGGAAAAAACGAGCATCAGATTCCTGCCCTGAAAGATTGGGCAAAAGACATTGGCGTGGATGAATTGCAACTGAAGACTACCCAAATCTATGATTTTGAAAACGGTTCACCTTTGATTCCCAAAGACCATAAGTATTCCCGGTACCTACCAAAAGGCGATGGAACCTGGAAACTCAAAAAGGAAATTGAGAACAAATGCTGGCGTATGTGGCAAGGTGCTGTATTTACCTGGGATGGAAATATGTTGCCATGCTGCTTTGACAAAGATGGACAGCATGTTATGGGAAAAATCACCCTTACCAATCTGAAAGAAATCTGGAACAATGAGATATATTCCCTTTTCCGAAAGCAGCTGATGGATGATAGGTCCCAGATTGACATCTGTAAAAACTGTACGGAGTAATTTCCCCGTCCTCAGAATTAATTGACTTGATATTTCAATAGTGCATGGAATAGTTATCTTTACGCAGATTTTCTACTATTTTGTATAGAAAACGCCCTAGGTTTATACGCCTCCTTACATCAAGTATAGCCAAGTTGCCAACCAGATGACACACCAATACCTTATGTATTTTCAGCCTAAATTATTTCTAAAAAAAGCTTTAGCAATATTTTTTATCATATTTTCATTGATTTGGTTACAAACAGAAATCGCCCAAGCCCAATCCATGAATGACCTCAGCGCCATTAAAGTGGATGACTTGTCAGATGCACAGATTCAGGAATTGATCAAAAGAGCAAGCGAGGCAGGTTTATCAGAGACGGAATTGATCCAGATGGCTAGACTTAGAGGTGTATCTGAGGCTGAATTAGAAAAACTGAAAAATAGGATTGAGAAATTGGACGGCGCGGGTGCAGGGGTAAAATCTTCGGCCGGTTCATCCAAAAGAGAACCAAGGAAACAAGGTGATTTAAATGAAATCACAAGTGGGTTGTTTCAAGAGCAGGGAGATATGGGCTCATTGGCTGATCAAACGTCACCCTATTTTGGAATGGATATTTTTTTCAATAAAAAAAGAAGGTTGAGTTTTGAACCCAACCTCAACATTGCGACTCCAAAGAATTATATACTTGGCCCAGGCGACTTGATATACATTGACGTCTATGGTCAGTCCGAAAAATACTACGAGGCTACTGTCAGTTCGGATGGATTCATCCTGCTTGACAATGTTGGACCGGTTGGTCTCTCAGGAAAAAGCATAGAAGATGCTGCCATCATCATCAAAAACAGACTCTCTAATTTTTATACAGGGATGTCCGGAAGCAATCCCAATACCTTCATGCAAGTTACCCTCGGTAACGTCAGGACGATCAAGGTACATTTGGTGGGTGAATTGAGATTGCCGGGAACATTTACATTAAGTGCTTTCAGTACTGTATTCAATGCGCTATATGCTGCCGGAGGACCTAGTGACAACGGGACCATGCGTGAAGTGAAAATTATCAGGGATGGCAAAATCATCTCCAAAGTTGATATTTATGATTTTTTGGTCAATGGCAATGCCAACCTCAACTTTCAGCTCAAAGATCAGGATGTAGTCATGGTGGATCCTTTTATGTCAAGAGTGAGGGTATTGGGAGAAGTTAAAAGACCTAAGATCTTTGAAGTAAAAGACGGCGAAACATTCGCTGACTTGTTGAAATATGCAGGAGGATTTACTGATGTAGCTTTCAAAGACCGGATAAACGTCATCAGAATCACTGGAAAAGAAAAGGCAGTTTCTGATATTTTCAATGAGCAGTTTGCTGTTTTTACTGTCAAAGGAGGCGATGAATATACAGTAACAAAAATATTGAACAGGTTTACCAATAGGGTTCAAATCAAAGGTGCGGTTTTTAGGGAAGGGAATTTTTCCCTCACTGAGGGTCTAACCCTTTCACAGCTGATCAAAAATGCAGATGGCATCCGTGGAGAAGCTTACCTCGAAAGGGCAAGCATCCTGAGAACCTTTGATGACCTGAGCACAGAAGTGATTTCTGTCAACCTCCGTGGAATCTTAGATGGGTCTGCTCCGGACATTCGCCTCCAAAGAGAGGATGTCGTCAGGGTTTCGAGTATCTATGACCTTCAGGAAGAGTTCTATGTGCAGATCAGCGGAGAAGTCAAAAACCCCGGAACATACCCTTTTTCCAAACAGATGACTGCCGAAGACTTGATCATTCTTGCTGGAGGATTGAGGGAATCCGCTAACACTTCCGACGTCGAAATTGCACGTAGGTCAGCATCTTCTGACTCTGGCACTTTTTCAGAGTTGGTTCCAATCAATATAAACATTGGGCTTGATATCCAAGAAAATCCTGTCATCCTTCAGCCTTATGACAATGTTGTGGTACGGAGAAAACCCAATTTTACGCTTAACAAACAGATCACCATCGAAGGTCAGGTCAATTCCCCGGGAATATTTTCAGTGCAGACAGCGGAAGAAAAGATCTCGGATGTGATCAAAAGAGCAGGGGGATTGACTCCCTATGCATACACAAAAGGAGCCACTTTGATCAGACGGACTGAGTTTTTTGATACCGAATCAGAGCAACTGAGAAGACAGCGAAATCTGCAGGACCTACAGCAGAGGCTTCAGCAGGATCCCAACAATACAGAAGCGCAAGAGCTACTTTTACAGAGATTATATTTGGAAATCGGGAATGTGGCCCTCGGAACTTCCGAAGGTTCCATAGCAGCTCAATCCAAAAGGGAGGCTATCACAGGAATCGCCGAAACCAAAGCAGACATGACCCCAATCAGGATCAGACAGACCGAAGCCGTTGCCATTGACTTGGAAGAGATTTTGAAAAATCCCGGTTCGGACAAGGACTTGATCCTGGAAGAAGGAGATGTGATTTCGATACCAAGACAACTTCAGACAGTCAGGATGAGAGGGGATGTGGTATATCCCGCTACCGTCAGGTTTGAAAAAGACAAAGGGACAAAATTCTATATCAACAGGGCAGGTGGATTTGATATCCGCGCCAATAGAAAAAGAACGTATGTTGTCTATGCCAACGGCGAAGTAGCCCGGACCAAGAGCTTTTTGGGAATCCGATCTTATCCCGCTGTAGCTCCCGGTGCAGAGGTAATCGTACCAACCAAAGGACCAAGGCTTCCTGTGAGACCGGGAGAAATTGTTGGAATTGCCACTGCCTTGGCGACGCTTGCCTTGGTACTCACCCAACTCAATCCATAACAATATGAATGGACAGCAACATATTTTGGATGATAAGATCACGCTCAAAGAAGTCATTCTTAACTTTAGGGTTTGGATTTCCTTTTTTCTAAGTCAGTGGAAAATTTTCCTTTTGGTAGCCCTGATAGGAATTGTATTGGGTGTTTTAGTATCTATATTCAAAAAACCTGTTTATCATGCGGAGACCACTTTCGTATTGGAGGAATCTGATATGGGGGGAATGGGTCAGGTTTCGGGGATCGCCTCGCTTTTGGGCATCAACTTAGGTTCGATGACGGGTCCTTCGGGAATTTTCCAAGGTGAAAACATCATGGAGCTATATAGATCCGACAATATGTTGGGAAAAACACTCCTAAGTCCATTTGATAACAAATCACTTCTGATCGACAAGTACATTGAATTCAACGAGCTTGACAGGAAATGGAACAAAGTGGATTTGGCAAAACTTGATTTCTCTATTCCTAGGGAGAATTTTAGTGTGACCCAGGATTCTGTGGTCAAGGAAATATCAAAGCTGATCCGGGAAAAGCATTTGTCAGTAGAAAAACCAAACCGAAAGCTGAGCATCATTTATGTCACGGTAAGTGCAAAGGATGAGCAATTTGCAAAGGTTTTCAACGAGTCAATGGTGGAGCGGGTCAATAACTTTTACCTCGAGACAAAAACAAAAAAGACAGCCGAAAATCTTTCCATCTTACAATCCCAAGCTGATAGTGTCAGAGCGGTATTGGATCAAAACCTGATGGAATTTGCTAATATGGCGGACAGGATCCCTTTCCCCAATTCACTTGTCCAAAGTGCTACTGTCGACAGTCGGAGAAAGCAGGTGGATATTCAGGCAGCCACTGCGGTATTTGCTGAGATTACTAAGAATCTAGAAATCGCCAAAGTCAACCATCGGAACAATTCCCCCTTAATTCAGATCATCGACTCGCCAAGATATCCGCTGAAAAGTTCAAGGATCAAACTCCTCAAGGGCATGGTTTATGGTGCGGCATTGATGGTCTTTGCAACCTTGTTTTTTCTTTACTTAAGACAATTATACCGACTTCATATCGAAGGGAGTTGAATTTTTGATCATGGGTTGATATGATAGAAAAATTCACTTCCTATTCTTTTACCGGCCTGTTTAAGAACAAATCGATACAGAACTTTATTTTTTTGATCACCATTCAGGCTTCCAATATTGTGATTACGCTGATATCTATGCCGATTCTGATCCAGTCTATTGGATTGGACCAGTTTGGTTTGGTCAATCTTTCGCTCTCCGTGATCATTCTTGCCAACATCGTGGTGGGATTCGGGTACAACCTCAGCGGTCCCAGGGAAGTTGCACTTTATCAAAACGACAAAGAATCCCTTTCACACATTGTTTCCAACATTGTGTTCAGCAAAGTATTGATGGCATTATTGGCCACAATAGGGATCATAGTGGCTGTTTTTGGGCTGAACATGTTCAAAGAGTACCAATGGATTCTGCTCTTTTCGGTTCTGCTACTATTTTCAGAAGCGACCCTTCCCCTATGGTTTTTTCAGGGAATGGAAAAAATGAAGTTGATTTCTATCGCCAATGTATTCAGTAAGCTACTTTACTTGTTAGGGATCGTACTTTTCATTCATTCACCTCATCAGGCAAAATGGGTAAATTTCATCATGGGCGGGGCAGGTCTTGGAATCAACGTCCTCTTGCTGCTATTTATCCATTACCAGCTCGAGATCAAGTTTTACAAACCCCGATTTGTCCAGCTTTTTGCCTCTCTCAAGGACAATGGACTACTTTTTCTTTCCAATATTGCTTCACATATTTCAGTCAATGGTGGCTTGATTGTACTGAGTTTCTTTTCAGTGGCGGAGGTCTTAGGGATGTTCAGTTTGGCAGAAAGGGTATCGATGGTCTTACGGATGTTTCCTTCTATGGTCATCCATTCTGTCTATCCCAATGCCACTAAGTTGTTTCAAAATGATTTACACAATTTTATCACCTATGTAAAAAAAGTAAGCTTCTTTTCTTTGGGTATCTCTTTGACAATTTCTTTTAGTGTATTCTTTTTGGCTCCCTTTATTATTCAATTGCTGGCAAAAAAGGAATTGGTTGAATCTACTTCTTACTTGAGGCTTTTAGCATTTATACCCTTCTTGGCCTCCTTGAACATCGTCAATGTGGTAATCTTCCTTGCTAAAGGCCAAAACAACCTGTTGTTCAAATCCTCATGGATGATGGGAATCTTTATGGTTTCAACCTCGGTTTACCTTACCAGCCAATATGGGGCAATTGGACTTTGCTTTGCGCTTTTGTCAACCGAAATTGTGGTGTTTTTGATATGCTGTGCCCTGAACTGGATTTATAATAAAGAGTTGATTTTAAATTTCCTTACAAAAAGTAGTAGAAATGAAAGTTGAAAGAAATAAGGCTTGCCTGGCTTGTGGAAACGAGAAAAATAATACGACTTTCGTTGCCCAAGAAAAGATGCTTGGTTTAGGAGGATCATTTGAATACCTAAACTGCGATGCATGCAAGTCCATTCAGCTGGTGGATATCCCTGCTGATATGGATGCTTACTATCCTTCAAACTACTATGCTTTCGGCAATCTAGTTGAAAGTCACGGTCTGATGAATGTGGTCAAAAAACTGAGAAAAACTCTCTTTGATCGAAACCTGTGGGTGTTTGGTTATCCTGAATACTACAAATGGTTGGCTCCTATCGAAATAGAAAAGGATGCTTCCATTGCTGATATTGGCTGTGGAAACGGACAATTGGTGTATGAATTGAAGTGGGCCGGATTTAAAAATCTGTATGGATTTGATCCCTATCTACCGGAAGAGAAGTCAATGGAAGGCCTTCGCCTGGAGAGAAAAGATGTGTACAAAGTATCAGGACAATACGACCTTGTCATGCTTCACCATTCATTTGAGCATATGGAGAACCCAGTTCAAGTGATGGAGAAATTAAATACCATTCTTAAAAAAGGGGGTAAACTTTTGATTCGTGTACCGGTAACAGATGCGGAAGTCTGGAAACAGGAAAAAACAGATTGGTTTCAGATTGATGCCCCAAGACATTTTTTTATACCAAGCAAAAATGCGATGAAAATACTCGGAGAAAAATGCGGACTTAAACTCACACAAGTGATTTTTGACAGCAATGAATTCCAGTTTATCATCACTGATATGTATAAAAATAATCAACCAATGATCGGAAATAATCCGAATAAGTCGGTGAATCGAGAGACGAGAGTTAAATTACAGCAAAAAGCCAAAATACTAAACGCGACGGATCAAGGCGATCAGGCATGTTTCTATTTTGAGAAAGCCTGAAATAAATAAGAAAAAACAAAATTATTACATGGAAAGTGTAAGAAATCCCTCTGTAGGAATAGTGATAATCAATTGGAATAGTTATGTCCATACGCACCAATGCCTGCTTTCATTGAAAAAAGTCATCTACCCAAATTTTAAAGTATTCATCGTAGACAATAGATCCACGGATGGATCCGGGAGACAATTGAAGGAAGAGCATGGGGATTTTGCCCATTTTATCTTCCATCATGAAAATGCGGGCTTTGCGGGAGGTAACAATATCGGTATTGCTGAAGTAATAAGACAAGGGTTCGATTACCTGATGCTTCTCAATAATGACACGGAATCTAAACCTGATTTCCTGAATCATTTAGTGAAAACATTAGAAGAAAACCCCTCTATTGGAGCAGTTCAACCCAAGTTTTTTTTTCTCTTGAATAAAACTAAAATCTGGAATGCCGGAGGAAAGTTCGTTTCTTTTTTAGGCATTAGCAGGACAATCGGCTATAATCAGGCAGATCAGAAAAAATTTAACCAACCCAAAACCATTGATTGGATTACAGGTTGTGGGTTTATGGTTTCCACAGCTATCATTAAGGAAGTTGGCATGCTAAATGAAAAATTCTTTATCTACTACGAGGATGTGGATTGGTCCTTTCGTATAAGAAAAGCAGGATTTAAGCTGGCATATGAGCCTAAATCAGTAGTGTATCATGAAGCCGGCATGGCCCATAAATCCAAAGTGAAAAAAAAAGAAGGGTATGTCAATCCATTCGTCCATTACCTTAGGAGCAGAAATCAAATATGGTTGTTGAGGAAATATACCCCATGGTATTTTGCTCCAACTGTTACCTTATTTATGATGTTCAAGAACCTTGCTATTATGGCATACTTTGTTTTCCGTAAAAGATTTAAAAAGCTTACTTTTGCAGCCAAAGGTTTAAAAGAAGGAATTTTCCACGAAGGAATTTAAATTAAATAATGAAATCTATATTAATTACAGGTGTAGCGGGGCTTTTGGGTTCCCGGCTTGCAGATTGGTTGCTTACAAACAAAAAAGAATATCAAATTATTGGAATAGATAACCTCTCCGGAGGATATACCGAAAACATTCCTTCAGGAGTTAAATTCCACAACATAGACATCGCCACAGGGGATCTATCAGCTATTTTTTCTCAGAATAATGTGGAGTACGTTTTTCATCTCGCTGCTTATGCAGCGGAAGGTCTCAGCCCGTTTATCAGGATGTTCAATTATACCAACAATCTTGTAGCCACAGCCAATATTGTCAATAACTGTATCATCTATAACACCAAGCGATTGGTATTTACCTCCAGTATGGCCACCTACGGAGTGGGGAATCCCCCCTTTGATGAGAGCCATCAGCCGGCACCCATTGACCCATACGGAGTAGCCAAATATGCATGTGAATTAGACATTCAGATTGCTGGCGACCAACACGGACTTGATTGGTGCATTCTCCGACCTCATAATGTTTATGGTTTAAACCAAAATATTTGGGACAAATACAGAAATGTTCTTGGGATCTGGATGTATCAGAAACTGAACGGAGAGCCTTTCTCCATTTTTGGGACAGGAGAACAATTGCGGGCCTTTACCTATATAGATGACATATTGGAACCACTTTGGCTTGCAGCCACTAAGCTCGAAGCATCCAAGCACATCATCAACTTAGGAGGGACTAAGGAATTTAGTATTAAAGAATCCGCAGAAATGCTTGCTGAGATTGTCGGTGGCCATGAAATCGAGTATTTTGAGTCTAGACATGAAGTTAAATTAGCTTTTGCTACCCATGAGAAATCAAAAGAAATTTTGAATTTTGAAGATAAGACAAGCCTGAGAGACGGTTTGCAAATAATGTGGGATTGGGCAAAAAAACAACCTAAAAGGGAGCGGTTCCAATGGGAGGAATATGAGGTTGAAAAAGGTATTTATTCCTTTTGGAAGAAATAGAATGACTGACAACACGAAACCTGATGAGTCCCATTTTCCAGACATTGAAGCTTATTCTAAATAAATTGGTGGGAGCTCGGAGGTTCTTGAAGAAGCTTTCAAACTCAAAAACCAATACCATAAATTGTTGGTCAATGAAAAAAACGCCCATAAAAGGGAGACTTTGTACGCCTAATTCTAACCAAATCTCCTTCGGTTTTATGGCAGGACAGCCAAATAGGATGATTCTGTACCGGAAGAAAATTTATCCTTGTGATGCCAAATATACTTTTTGGACCAATAGCTGTAACCATGATTCATGACAATTCCAGCTCCGGCGGGTTGGTCAGGACCTTGGGCGAAACCAGATTTGTTAACTATGAAACTGTATTGCCAATCCCCAAATACAAATACAGTACTTTTAAAAATAACAGGATCAAGCCTGATTGGATCATCGGTATAGAACAAAGTAAGTTTTTATTGAATATATTCAGGGGGATAAAAGTCAAAGGAAGATGCCCTGTGAGATTTACCGTGACTTTGATCTGCCAAAAGCCTGAAATGCATTGATCGCACAGATACTCTTTATTTTTGCCCTTTTGGGTTATGCCATACTCCTGTATTATACGCTGAAGGCCATGGCCTTCAAAGGGAAATGGGAGTATGTCGTCTATTTCCTTGCAGCATATCTTCCATTCCACATTACTTTTTTGAGCTTGGTTTTTCAGGCTACCGAATCTACACTGCCAGTCACCTTGGTCCAACTGGCTAAAGACCTGATGGTCATTTTTGCAGTACTGCTTTTTGTATTGTACAACAGAAAAATATTTGATTACCCCTTCAGGATTCAGATTGTCGACTACCTGTTTTTAGCATTCATAGGACTAGCTTTCCTGTTTCTTTTATTGCCCATCGGCGAAACAGGTTTTGTCAACAAAGCCCTTTATTTCAAAACAATGCTTATTCCCTGCCTGGTTTATTTTGTCGGACGGAATACGGTATTTGAAGACCTGGAAGTCAAGCGGCTCTTTCAGGTTATTTTTATAATTACACTTTCCGCATTTGCTGTCAACCTTCTTGAAGGCTTTTTCAATGTCCATTTACAGAATTTTACAGGATATGCAGTTTTCAATCAGGTGGTCTACAACATGGAGCCATCCGGAAACTTTGGATTAGCCTGGACATTTGAAACACAGGCGATAACAAAGCGGTTTGCTTCCTTCTTTTCAGACCCTTTGGAACTCGCAAGTTCAGTTCTCTTAGGTTTTGCTGCCGGTCTGATCTGGTTTTTGACTTCCAAAAGAGAACATTCATTTCCTTACATTTTGGTCATGATCTGTGCCATGGGAAGCTTGTTTTTCTCAAGTTCAAGGGCGGCATTTGGGGCATTTTTTATCATGATATTTTTTATTGCAGTGATTTTCAAACTCAACAGATTGATTCTTTTTGGGTTTGGTTTGTTCTTGTCCTTTGTAATTTTCGTGATATTCTTTGCGTCGGAGGATTTCTATTATTTCGTGGTGGATACACTTACTTTCCAAAATGCCTCTAGTGTCGGCCACGTGGTAGAATGGCTAATAGCGCTCGAATCTATGATTGCAAACCCTCTAGGAATCGGACTCGCCATGAGTGGCAACTCCGGAAGCGTAACAGAAGAAGCTAGGGTCGGTGGGGAAAATCAATTCCTGATTTATGGTGTACAGTTAGGTTTATTAGGATTGCTTTTGTTTATTATTTTGCTTTACTACGCAATCCAACGGTCCATCAAGGTTTTTAGAATGACTGACAATGTCATGTCAGCAAGGATAGCATTTACCGGGGCTGCGGTAAAAACCGGGCTCTTGTTGCCCTTATTTACCGCCAATGCTGATCTGTACGCTTATGTTAGCTGGATTTCATGGTGGATGATAGGCTACTCAATGAACGAATATTCCAAAATCAAGCATGGGAAGGGCTAAGTCAAAAGTACTGGTGGATGTGTTTTACCTGTATGTGGCCCAAACAGGAATCAAGACATATATGCTCACACTTTGCGAGGAGATTTCGAATAATCCCGATAGCGAATTTGATTATGTCATCAGCCCGGATTTTCGGAAAGTCAACCAAAATCAGTTCTTCCGTGGCAAAACTGCCAAATGGAAAAATATCCTTTTCCAACTCCTCTACTTCGTCAGAAAACAGTTTGCACTTCCAGTTCTTTCCTATGTCAACCAGGCAGATCTTGTTTTGAGCCCAGACATAATGAGTCCGATTTGGGCAAGAGGGAAAAAGGTTTCGGTCATTCATGACACTTTCTTTTGGGACAATCCTGAGCATTACCAAAGTCTCTGGTTAAAGTATTACTTGTATTATCTGGAAAAAGGTTTGAGGAAAAACGGAGAAATCATCACCATCACCCATTTTTCAAAAATGAAGTTGCAGGAATTACCCGCCTTCAAATCCATTCCCATCAGGGTGGTGTACCAAGCTTCAGGACTTTCGGAAGCAAAATTGGAAATTGCCCATGCCGAAAAATCCCCAAGGTATTTCCTTCATGTGGGCGTATTGGAAAAAAGGAAAAATCTCGGCTTGCTGATTTCAGCTTTTGAGAAACTTGTCCGGCAGCAGGATTACGAAGATATTCAGCTTGTCTTGGTGGGCCAAAGAGGACCACGGGAAACACTCGATGACCACGATCATTTGATCAGTTTGGTAGATTCCTTGGGACTGAAAAGCAAAGTCATTTTCACAGGATATGTTACCCAAGAAAAACTTGCTTCCTATTTCCAACACGCATTGGCTTATGTCTTCCCCTCGGCCAATGAAGGCTTTGGGTTGCCGATTTTGGAGGCTTTTTCTTTTGGATTGCCCGTCATCATCTCCAGACAGGGAGCATTGATGGAAGTAGCAGGAGGTGCTGCTTTGGTTTTGGAAAATAATGACACCCCATCCTTGCAGAAAGCCATGGAACTTTTGGTGAAGGATTCTGACCTCAGAAAGGAATTGGGTGAAAAGGGGAGAATCAGGTTGAAGGAATTTTCCACGGAGAAGTTTTTCCTATCTTTGGAGCAGGCATTTAAAGAAATTCTGAATGGGTAATTTCCTAGGCAAAACCGTCTCCAAACTCACAGGCATCGACCTCAGCGACCGCTTTGGTGGTAAATGGGACTCCATTTCGACTTTGGGGGTGATGGCAAGGATGGGAATCTGGATGGTCCGGGGATTGTGGCTCCGATGGAGATTTGGAGCTGTCAAAGGGCTATTTTTGATCGGAAAAGGTGTGACTGTCAGACAGGCATCTTATATCCACGTAGGCCGCAATTTCATTGCCCAAGACCATTGTGAGATCAATGGACTGTCCCAAAAAGGATTAATTTTCGGAGATAAAGTCACCATTGGGAGTTATGCCATCATCAGACCGACTAACCTGTATGGTGGTGAAGCCGGAGTCGGACTGAAAGTCGGAAACAACAGCAGCATCGGGCCTTATGCATATATCGGCTGCTCAGGCTATATCGAAATCGGGGATAACGTGATGATGTCACCAAGGGTGAGTATTTATTCTGAAAACCATAATTTTTCTCAAACCGAAAGCCCCATGATTGAACAGGGAGTTACCCGCTCTTTCGTAAAAATAGAAGATGACTGTTGGTTAGCTGCCAATTCTGTCATCCTCGCAGGCGTGACTGTGGGCAAAGGTTCAGTTGTCGCAGCAGGGAGTATCGTCACCAAAGATGTGCCACCATACAGCATCGTGGGAGGAAATCCTGCCCGGATCATCAAAAGCAGAAAGTAAATGAGGAATAAATCGGTAAATACATGGAAACATTTCGGAAAAGAGGACCCTTATTATGGGGTACTTTCTGACCAAAAATATAAATCCGAAAACCTTACCTCAGAAGGCTTGACCGAGTTTTTTGCGACCGGAGAGGTCTATGTGGCTGAGACCCTTCAAAAGATCAAACAATTATACAATTCTGATTTATCCAACTCCGCTATCCTAGATTTTGGTTGTGGAGTCGGCCGATTGGCGATTCCCTTTTCTTTTGTCACCAAAAACAAGACCATGGGAATCGATGTTTCCCAAGACATCTTGGAAAAGGCAAAAAACCATGCAGTAGAAATGGGAGCTGAAAATGTGGAATTCCTACTATCTGAAGGCAAGGCCCTGCCCGATACCGACAAATTTGATTTTATCAATTCCTATATTGTCCTGCAACATATTGAGACAAAAACCGGGTTGGCGATCATCCAACAGCTTTTGGACAAACTTGAAATCGGTGGCGTCATGCAGATTCAGGCCACATATGGCAATAATTGGCCCAAGATCAAATATTACCATTATTACCTCAGGGCAAATTATTCCCTGTACAACTTTGTGTATTCCAGTCTCAAAAATCGAAAATTGGAAGCTGAGCCAATGATGCAGATGAACAGCTATGACCCTAAGATACTGTTCGGTCTTTTTTCGAAATATTCCAATTCCATCCATGTGGAGCTGACAGACCATACAGGATTTTTGGGAGCTTCATACCTATTCAAAAGGGAATTTTGATGGCAAAAAAACAATCCCCCTCCAAAAAAAACATCCTCATGCTCCACGGTTCATCGGACCTGTATGGGGCGAGTAAAATATTCTTGGAATCTGTACGTACACTGATGCATGCAGATTATGGGGTGATTGTTGTCCTTTCGGAAGAGGGTCCTTTGGTCCAAGAGTTACAAAGTTTGGGTACGACAGTCCATATCCATAAACTTGGGATATTGCGCAGAAAATATTTCAACCCACCAGGACTACTCAATAGGATCAAAACGATCCTGAAGGCCAAAACCTACTTGGAAACATTGATGGTGCAAAACAACATTACGCATATTTATTCCAACACTTCTGCGGTTTTGGTTGGAGCTTTTTTGAAACGCAAAAATGAAGTAAGACATATATGGCATCTCCATGAGATCTTGGTTTCTCCAAGATGGTTTGTGAAGACAATTGGTAAAATCGTCAATAGGAATGCCGACAAGGTGGTCGTGGTGTCACAGGCCGTATGGGACAATTGGAAGGAAAAAGTAGATAAATCCAAAATGGTCTTGGTGCACAATGGCATCGATTACCGTCCGTATCTGGAAACCAAAACCGATATCCGTAATCAGATATCCGGCATTGATAGAAAGGTCTTGATTGGGATGATCGGCCGGATCAACCATTGGAAAGGTCAAGATTACTTCTTGGAAATAGCCCAAAAATTAGTTCAACAACATGACAACATCCATTTTGTAATAGTCGGGGATGCTTATCCAGGAACAGAAATTTTGGTAGCCGAGATGAAAGAAAAAATCGAAAAAACAGGATTACAGCCACATGTCAGCTATTTGGGTTTCCGAAAGGATATCCCTGAGATTTTGAAAACTTTGGATATTTTTGTCTTGCCATCCATACTTCCTGATCCTTTTCCGACCGTCATCTTGGAAGCGATGGCCTCAGGCAAACCCGTCGTAGCAACTGCCCATGGTGGTGCCAATGAAATGGTTTTAGAAGGTGAAACAGGATTTTTGATCCCTTGGGATGATGCCGAATCGGCAGCAGCGACAATTTCTGCTTTGGTAAATGATGAGGTTTTACGAAAAGAAATGGGAGACAAAGGTAGATCAAGGGTTTTGAAAAAATTCTCTCCTGAGGCTTTTCAGAAAAAATTTATTAGCCTTTTTGAAAATGAGTAAGGAAAAAAAGATTCTTAAAATAGCGATACTTGGCGCAAAAGGATATCCTTATGTTTATGGGGGCTATGATACCTTGGTTAAGGAATTGGGTGAGCGGCTTCAAAAAAGGGGGGTAGATGTGCAAGTCTATTGTCACAGGTCACTGTTCAAAGAAAGACCTACAAGTGTAAATGGAATCAAACTTATCTACATACCTGCGGTCGAAACCAAAAGTCTGACGCAGTTGACGCATTCATTTTTTTCGATGATCCATGCTTGTTTATCTGACGTCGATGTAATTTTTGTAGTAAACAGCGCAAATGGCCCCTTTGGCTTGATTTCCAAAATTATTGGAAAACCGACAGCCATCAATGTGGATGGACTAGAATGGCTCCGACCAAAGTGGAAAGGTTTTGGATCGAAATATTTTTTTTGGGCATCCAAAATAGCCACCAAATTATATGATCAGGTTATCAACGATTCTGAGGAAATGAGGAGGATCTATCTTGAGCTTTTTCAGGCTGAATCCAAAGTTATTGCATATGGAGCGAATCCCTCTTTCGATTCAGATCCCAACAAACTGGAAAAATGGAAACTGCAAAAAGAAAGCTATTACCTGATTGTCGGAAGGTTGGTTCCTGATAACAACGCAGACTTGATCATTGGAGGATTTATCCAATCGGACAGCAAAAGGAAATTGGTCATCGTGGGCGATGTTCCCTATCAAGATGCTTATGCCGAAGGACTCAAATCCATGCAGGATGAAAGACTTGTCTTTACCGGTTATGTCACTGATCCAGAAGAGTTAAAGGCGCTCTACCACAATTGCTTCGCATACCTTCATGGGCATGAGTACGGAGGAACAAATCCTGCGATGCTAAAGGCATTGGGATATGGCTGTGCAATATTGGCTTTGGACACCCCATTCAATCAGGAAATGCTCCAAAACGGCAAACATGGTTGGTACTTTCCCAAAAACAAAGAATCAGTTTCAGTCTTGATTTCCAAAGCAGAAAAAAGCCCAAAAGAACTTGCTCACCTTCGGCTTACCGCAAGGGAAGGACTTACCAAAAAATACGATTGGGAACATGTCACAGAACAGTATCTTGAGGTTTTTGAGGAGTTGAGGAAACGGAAAAAATGATTGAGGAAAACAAATTTGTACATTTACCTAAGCAGAGAAGGAACTTTTGAATCCTCCTGATTATTTATTTCAGGTAATCGGGATTTTCTTTTTCAAGCCTTTCATATACCTTCTTGACATCTTGGGCCATGTCTTTATTTAGAACCAGAATTGCATCTTCTGTCTCTACCAAAATAAGATTTTCAACCCCGATGAATTCCACCAATTTATCGGTATTCAAAGAAAGGTTTGAGCCAGATTTTCTAATATCGTTTGCCGGAATATTATCATAGATCGCTAAGAAACTGCCCATATCTGACCAATCGAAAAATGACGGTACTACTTTTATTTTATCGGTTCGTTCCATTACAGCATAATCTACACTGATGGATGGTATCTCCATAGAAAGTGATTCATCTAAATAAATCTCGATTTTATTGTCAAATACTTTTCTACTTGTCTCAAAAACCACAGGCTCATATTTTTTCAGTTCATCCAGATATACCCCAGCTTTGAAGCAAAACATTCCACTATTCCAGAGAAAATTTCGGGATTTTACAAATGCTTCTGCCAATTCTTTGGACGGTTTTTCCCTAAAAGAAACAACCTCATTCCCATTATATTCAATGTACCCAAATCCTGTTTCAGGATTTTTGGGTTGAAGTCCGAAAGTGACAATGTAATCGCTTTTTGCTAATGCGATGGCAGCATGGATAGAATCTAGGTACAGATCTTCGTTTTTAATCAAATGATCGGAAGGTGATATTAAAAGTATATCATCAGGTTGCGCTTGGAAAGCTGCAAAAGCAATTGCAGCAGCAGTATTTCGTGGAGTGGCTTCAACTATTTCATGGTATTGGCTAATTCCCAAATTCTCTATAATTTCTCTCGAAAGTTGGTAGTTAGTAATTCCCCCCACCACAAATAATTCTTCGCAGATTGACCTGTTTCTCTCAATTGTTAATTCAAACAATGATTTATTCTCAAAAAGCGGAAGATATTGCTTAGGTTTAGATTTCCTTGAAAGTGGCCATAACCTACTGCCTACTCCGCCTGATAATATCACGTTGATGATTTTCATTAATAATTGGTTTTAATTAAGGCGTATTTTCCACAAAATCAATTATTTATATATTTAAATAATTAGGAAATAGATGGAATTACTCACCTTGTGTTTATTGTCCGTAAAATTAGGATAATAATAGAAAATAAATTTTACTCGAAATTTTTAATAAACCAAATAACCCGCCTCACCCAATTTAAACCTCCTCACAACTACCCATCTTCCTTCTATTCTTTTGAGCAAGGCAATATCATTGACTTCCTGTTTGGCATCGAATTTTTGCTTTTTGATAAAATCCCAATAGGCGTCAAAATGGATCAATTTGATATCCTTGAAAGCCAAAGTCATATGGGGATGATAGGCTCTATCACTGAGTTCCTCTACTAATTTGAGGTCTGTTTTGCAGTATTTAGAAAGGGCAAGCTGAATTGAAAATAGTGCGGAGTCTTCCATTACTTTAATAAAAATCACCCTTCGCCCAAAACGGTCAAATCCTGAATAACTGAGGTCAAAAGGCGAAAAGTTTTCAAAAAAGCTTTGTAAGAGCCCATTCAACTTATCCTCTTTGGCTTCATTCCAATTGAATGGCATCTTCAGTGTGACATGAGCAGGAGATTTGAGGGCATACTTGAGGTTAAAATTATCTTTCAACAATACCTTCAATTCTGTAGCTTTTTGTTGGATTTCGCCCTCAGGCACGATTGCGATAAAATATTTACCTATGGATTTTGCCATTTAACACAAATATAAATCATTTAGAAAATGCGGATCAGATTAAATCAGGGAATCGGATAAATTGTAGTAGGTATTATTCCAAAGAAAATTTTAAAATCGTACCTTGAACAGGTAATTAGCGGCAAGACTATGGAGAATTTTGAAAAGGCAATGATCGGGATGGACCTGACGGAAATGGATGATATTTTGATTTCCAAAATGGGGGTTTTATCCGAAATATTAGGTATCAAAAAACTCTATTTTATCCATGTCTCCAAAAACCTTTCACTGCCAGATGAAATAAGGGAAAAATTCCCCGATTTGATAGCTCCGGCAGATGAAGCCATAGAGGCGGAGATCATGACCATCATCAAACAAAACAATTACCCTGATAATGTGGAGATTGAAGTTTTTGCTGAAGAGGGAAGTCCGATGCCTACTTTTCTCAGGTGGGCAAAACTCAAGGACGTTGATCTCATTGTCATGGGAAGGAAAATTACACTCAAGGGCAGTGGATCACTAGCTAAAACAATGGCCCAAAAGGCACCTTGTTCGGTCCTATTCCTTCCTGAAAGGGTCGAAATGAAAGTTCCTAAAAAGATTTTGATTCCCATGGACTTTTCTGAGCATACCAATATGACTATCAATTTTGCTCAAAAAGCTGCCGAAGAATTTGATGCAAAGATCTATGCTTTACACCTATTCGAAGTACCAACAGGATACCACAAAACAGGTAAATCTTTTGAAGAATTTGCAGAAATCATGGAGGAGAATTCAAAAAAGGATTATGAGAAATTTATAAAAAAGCATAATCATCCAGAATATGATTGTCTTTTTGTTTTATCGAATGACGGAGAGCCTGGCCACCTGATTATAGAAAAGGCCAAAGAACATGGGATAGATTTGATTTTGATGGGGAGTAGAGGAAGAACCGCATCAGCTGCCGTATTACTCGGGAGTGTTGCTGAAAAGCTGGTACAAGTTAATAATGAAATTCCAATGTTAATTTTCAAGATAAAAGGAGAAACTATGGGATTTTTTGATGCCTTATTTAAGATTTAATCGCACCAGACTATCCTTAGGCTTAAAAAGATTTAAAACCCAAGATGCTTTGGCTTGGGCGATTTTTTCCAATAAAATGAAAGGCTATTACTTTGTCAGTAGGCATTCTCCCTGTTTACTATCAATTCATATACAGTCAGGATGCAGATTTTGAGGTCAAGCAAAATTGACCAGTTTTGTATATAAAAATAATCAAGTTTTACCCTTGACCGGATTTGGTAAGGATTCTCAATTTCTCCTCTATAGCCTTTTACTTGTGCTAAGCCTGTGATTCCGGGCTTGATTTTATGTCGGCTATTGTATTTTTCAATCTGGGTTTTGAAGACTTGGTTCATCGGGATTGTATGTGGCCTTGGGCCTACAATAGACATGTCACCAAGCAAAACGTTGATAAACTGGGGCATTTCATCCAAGGAGGTCATTCTTAGAAAAGAACCGATTCTCGTTATTCTTGGGTCATTTTTGACGGCTTGGTGTGTATCAGAATAATCGTTAGGTGTCATGGACCGGAATTTCAGACACAAGAAAACTTTATTGTTTTCACCATTTCTTTCCTGTATAAAAAATATTGGACCTTTCGATTCCAGCTTGATCAACAGACCTACCAAAGGAATCAGCCAACTAAGAATAAAAACCAGCACAAAGAGAGAGAAAATAATGTCAAATGCCCTTTTAAATACTCTATTGAAAGCATTGTCAAGAGGGATTTCATTGACATTGATCACAAAGAAATCCCCGTATTTAGAAAAAGAGAGGTTCTTCTCCAATTGAAGCGATCCACCCGGGATTACCTTGACTTTAATGTAATGTTCGTCTGCAAAATTGATGATTTTTCTAACCTTTTTCTCCTCTAAATGTTCGCTGATATATATTTGATCTATGTTGAGGTCAATGGCTTCTTGAAAAAACTTCTTGATATCTCCACGGGTCTCACCGGATACATCCTTGTCATCGTAGTATCCCAAAAACTTGATACCAAAATCCCTCCTCAAGCGGAAAACCTGAGCAAGTTGATCGCTGGTTCCCCCTGTTCCCAAGATGACTGCCCTTCTAAAATTATGACCGGTTTCACGGTATTTTCTCAATATGAGATGTACACCGACCCTGTATATTCCAAGAAAAACCAACAAACTCGCTGCTAGGGAAAGAAAAGACAACAACCTTAAAGAATTATCATGGAATGGCATCCAGATCATGGAGATGATCACCAAAAACCATGCAAGCGAGCCTAAAAGTTTTTTGAAAGTCTGGTCTGATTCGTTTGTTCTCCCGATTTTGAAATCTTCTTTCAGGACAGTGATTACCATCCAGATCATCATAAATGCAGGAAAAGTGGGGAAGTCAAGCCCTTGAAATTCTTCAAATGGCTGAAATAATTTGTTGGATATAAAAAATGAAAATGAAACTGTCAAGATGTCTCCCAAAACAAAAAGCCATGGAAAATATTTGTAAAAGCGTTTTTTCATAAAAATCAATAATCTTTCATTCTTTTTACGGTTCTTTTTACCAAAATGGTTTCAATGTTCCGGAATATGATGAAAGGGATTATAATTAATTCAAATTATCAACAAAAGTAAAAAAGAATATGATTGACCTCTTACTTTTTACATAATTAATTTATTAAAATAAATAGCTTTGAGTTCTCAAAAAAATGATGTTCGAAAATGATGAATTTAAAGGCTTTATTGGCTTCATCCGATAATCCCAATTCTTTAGGAAATAAATTTAGAAAACAACGTTTTCAATATTTCGAGGATCTACTCCATGCAAACTTTGGCGATAATTATCCCATCAAAATATTAGATATCGGGGGGATGGTCCATTTTTGGAAAGACCAGGAATTGTTGAAATCAGGAAAGGTTGAAATTGTAATACTCAACCTCAGTGCAGAGGTTGCTACCATTCATAATCTGAGCAGCATGGCCGGTGATGCTACAGATTTATCCCAGTTTGCTGACGGTAGCTTTGATCTGGTATTTTCCAATTCCGTTATTGAGCATCTATACACTTGGGAAAATCAGAGGAAAATGGCGAAAGAAGCCATCCGTGTGGGTAAGAAATATTTTATTCAGACCCCTAACAGACACTTTTTTATGGAAGCCCATTATGCTCTCCCTTTTGTTCAGTATTTACCAAAGAACCTGACCCGATTTATATTGACCAAAACAAAGCTGAGCAGAGGAGCTCAATGGGACCCCAAGGATGCACAGCAATACCTGGATGAAATTAGGTTGTTGACTTATGCAGAGATGAAAACGTTATTTCCCGGCGCAAAGATGTATAAGGAGAAATTTTTTAGGATGGACAAATCATTTACGGCCCATACCTTGACTTGATTCAAAGTTTCAACGGTTCTCGTAATATAAGAAATTAAACATTTTCAGTTTCAGATGCCTTTTCGAAATTTAACTTTAAACATTTCAGCGTATCAAACCATGCTTTCACCGCCAAAGAAGGAGGAATTTCTATATCAGAAAATTTTATTATCTGTCCCTCTTCAATATTTTCCTTCAGTCTTGCATTTTGAAGTAAACCAATGGGAACATGATTAGGCTCATCAGCGATTTTTACAGCTATCCCTCTAGTATCAAAACTACCTATCCCCTTCTTGATAAAATCCCCTTTTGAAATCTTTCTTTTGGCAATTGCCGCCACACTTGTACTTGGATTATTGCTATTGTCAATCAGTATTTCCTTTTGATAAAAAAGTCGCTTAATTGTTCCGGGAATCTCAAAGAAACAAAGATGGATGGGTTTATAATGATGATAAAATGGTCCATCTCCCATCTTATATGTTCTAAGTTCATTCCTCAGGTTTTCATCATGCTTGCTCACGATAAATACTCCCGGAGGGGCAGTTTTAGACAAAATAAAATCGCTTATAGGCATTCCAATACTGTCTGCAACTTCTGCTATTTTGAAACTAGAACCTTCAAAATCTTCTGTTTGTAGTCCTATTAAACCCGGCTTCGCAATAGTCGCTCCAAAAGCATTAGCTACCAAAGCTTGTTCAATCTGCACTTTAGTCCCATCTGTAAAAGATGTCACAGATTCTACAGAAAAGCCTTGCTTCAAAGCCCAATAATTCATCTCATCCGGAACCGGATTAAGATTTAAAAATCCTTTAATATTACCATATACAATAGGGGTAAAACCCATATCTAGAACTTCTTGTCTTAGGGATGCAAGACAACCTGGTTGATCACCATTTGATTCTGTTATAAGACCTTGCTTGGATAGCCAAGTACCTGTAGTCACCATTGTATCTGCATCCATTGTGACCACAGGAAGATTATATTGAAATGCAGCATTAATCATTTCAGTACTGTAAATAGGATCACCTGTACTGACAACAATGATATCAGATTTTAAAAATAACTTCTCAGGAATTTGATGTACAAGATCATTTGAAACTTCAAGATCTTCAATTAGACCAATTCTTCTGGTAAGAATTCCTGAAACTACCATTTCAGAACTCAAATTAATAAGTTTTACGAGACCTCTTATAATTGTCCCTGAACCAACTAACCCTACTTTAATTTTATCTTTACTTTGCATTATGAAGAATGTTTAAATTTCAATATCCAAAGATGTTAATAATATTTTAAAAAACATAATTATGTATTCAAAATACAGTTATGTTCGAAAATAATGATTCTTAATTATAACTGCAAATATAACCAGATGACAAAAAGTACAGCTTTATGAATTTAACTACGAGGATCCGTGTGATTTTCAATGCATGCAAGTAATTGAAATTAAATTGTAATTATCAACCAAAAGAGAAAAATACCATTCATGAAACTGATTTTTTACAAGCATTCACAACCCTCTTCTTGATAATACCTGGGAAGATTCATTTATTTATCCTTAGCTCTAACCACCCCCACCATCGAATCCGCAGTACCATAATAGAGATACCACTGTTTTTTGAAATAGACCAATCCTTCCACAAAAGTAGTCCCATCAACATACTGCCCAGATTTTTCAAAGGGAAGTTCGGGTTTTAAGAATGGCTGTTCGGTTCGGTCTAAAAGTTTCCAAGGCTCATTTCTATCAAACAAGGCCTGTCCAGCAGTGTAAACCCTGTTTCCTAATTCTTTGACACCAATGTCTTTTTGGTTGCCTGCATTGTAGAGGACAACTATACCATCTTTGGTCAGTAATGGTGGAGGACCTGCTTCTACCAGCCATGAGTCAAAGTACCCCAATCTCGGGCTAAGCACAGGGGCGATATTTCCGTCGCTTCCTTCAAGCGGTTCCCAATGAACCAAATCTTCCGAACTCGCCAACCAGATGTGGGGCACGCCAAAGTACATCCAATATTTGCCATGAATTTTGGCAGCTACGAGTTTGCCGTTTTTGAGTTCTGTGACGATGGCACCTGATTTAGTTTCACGGTTGTGGTATTTGCCATCTTTGAATTCTCTAAAAATCGGACCGTGCTTTTCCCATGTTTTCAAGTCTTTGGATGTAGCCACCGCCAAGCGTGGAAATTCCCTGTTCCACTGGGTATAAGTCAAAACAAATAAACCGTCCTCAGTCTGCACGATCCTTGGGTCTTCTGTGCCCCCGGTCCATTCAAATTCTTTTTGGTTGTCATTGGTAGGAAAAAAAATAGGCTCAGGCTGTCTGATGTAGGTTTTTCCATCCTCGCTGATCGCCAAGCCAAGGCGAGAGGTATGGCCACCGATTTCTTTTTCTCCGAGCTTTTCTTCCGCACGGTAGAGGATGTGGATCTTCCCATCTTTGAGGATTGCCGCCGGATTGAAAGTAGCCATGGATTCCCATTTAACCGATCTTCCCGACATCGGATCCTGAAAGGAGGTCTCATCGGTGGGAGAAATGATGGGCTGGGCATTTTCTGGGCGCAGAAAAGGACCCAGCATCCAGGGTTTATCTTGGGAGAAAGCTGTTAAAGAAGAAATGAATACGGCAAGAAATAATAGCGTCTTTTTCATTTTGGGTTTTTATAATCAGTATCTATCCATCAATGCGGAATGGCAATTCATTTTTTAATATTTTCCGAAATACTTAAAATCAGGGATTTTGGATTAGGAAAACTTGTAGGAATCAAATGTATTTTAAAAGGTAATTCCAATAATTCCAATTCATCTATCTTTTTGTCTAGCAGATGATATTCTTTGCAGTAGTTAAATGTCAATTTCAAATACCTCCTAACTATCATAAGTGGTAAAAATTCACCTTTAAATAACATCCATTCCATAAGATCTTTCTTTCCTTTTGAACTATTGCGGGTTCTGCAAGCAAAAATTAGATTTTCCGCAGCGTCAAGGCCCCCATATTTTTGAGGGAAAATATGATCAAGGGCAAGTTTATCGCTTGATCCACAATAATTGCAAATTTTCCCTGTTTGGATTTTGATTTTCTCATCATCAAATATTGTCCTAATATTCATTGTACCGTCTTTTAGCCCTTTAAATAATTTAGCTCTTATTACATAGTTGAATGTTCCGTATTTTTCCTGATTACGTTCAACTGCTGAATGAGCCATAGCAAGATTTGCATAGGAATAGAAAATAAGTTCTCTTACGTTTTCAATTTTCTTTTTTGCCATCATTTCAATTTTTTAGACCTTAAATTGATAGAACCAATTTCAAAACCTCACCAAGGTAATCAATTCAGCCACACAGACAGGCTTGTCGGCATGGTTTGATTCCATAGTGGCATGGATAAAAAGCTTAGTGTTCCCATCGGGACTTTCTTCCACATTGGACAAAGTGGCTTTGAGCCGGATCTGATCTCCAGAATAAACCGGAGCGGGGAATCTGACCTTATTTACACCATAATTCAGCGCCATTTGAACACCTTCCAAAGGCAGGATTTCATATATCAATTTGGGGACAAGTGACAAAGTCAGGTATCCGTGGGCCAAGTTTTTCCCTCCCGGCAATAAGGCTGCTGCTTTCTCGGTATCAATATGGATCCACTGAAAATCCTCTGTGGCTTCGGCAAACTTCTGAATCACTTCTTGGGAAACCGTAGTCCAACTACTTGTTCCCAAAAACTTTCCAATCTGCTTTTTCAAATCTTCCACACTTCTATAAACTCCTTCGCCCACTTCGGAAGGTTTCTCTTCATTGCTCTTGATATTTGCATCTTGATACTTGATATTCTCATCTCGCATTGTTTGGTCCCTGAGCCTGTCGAAGGGCTCGCTTCTTTCCCTTCAACAACAACCATCGCTTTTCCCACCACCTTTCTGTCCATCATATCCCGCAATGCCTGCGGTGATTCTTCCAATGAATATACTTTGTGAATATGTTGGCGGATTTTTCCCGATTGGATCATGCCTACAAGGTCCATGATGTTTTGTTGGTTTTGCTTTGGTTCTTCGGTAGAAAATCTCCCCCAAAAAATGCCCATGACATCACAACCTTTAAGCAGCGCCAAGTTGAATGGCAATTTGGGTATATCACCTGCCGCAAATCCGACCACGAGGTACCTGCCTTTCCAAGCCATTCCCCGCAGCGAAGGTTCCGCGTATTTGCCGCCCACGACATCCAAGACCACATCCACCCCTTTGCCATCAGTGAGTATTTTGATTCTTTCTTTGAGGTCTTCGCTTTCGTAATTGATCAGGTGGTCAGCTCCTTTTTCTTTGCAAACAGCCAATTTCTCAGCAGTGGAAGCCGCAGCGATTACTGTCGCACCCAGTACTTTTCCGAGTTCAACAGCTGCCAATCCCACTCCACCGGAAGCGCCGAGAACCAAGAGGGTTTCTCCGGATTGAATTTTTGCCCGGTCCTTCAAGGCATGGTAGGCAGTTCCAAAAGTGTATAGCGTAGATGCCGCCGTCATGTAATCCATTTGGGGAGGAATCGGGAAAACGCGGTCAGAGGTGACCTTTACTTTTTCTGCAAACCCACCCCAACCACAAAGTGCCAAAACCCTTTGTCCTTCTTTGAGGTGTTTGACTCCCGAACCGACTTTTTCGATCACACCCGAAACTTCCCCTCCGGGTGAAAAGGGCAGTGGAGGCTTAAACTGGTATTTGTCCTGAATCAGTAACACGTCAGGAAAATTGACAGCACATGCCTTGACTTGGATGAGAACCTCTTTTTCTTCCAAAACAGGATCATCGATATCAGAATAGGTCAAAGTTTCAGGGATTCCGTGATAGGTACAAAGGATGGCTTTCATAGATAAAAGTTTTTGGTAAAATAGGCAATTCCTTATTTAAAACGTAATTTTGCCCCCAATAGAAGTTAATCTTCCTGCAGAGAACTGGATTGTCAAAGCGCCTGAAACCATGATGATTTCTATGCGTCTTTGCGCCTTTGCGGGATATTAAAACCCCCAAATATGTCTGTAAAACAATATATCCAAGAAAATCAGGACAGGTTCCTGAACGAACTTTTAGACTTATTGCGCATTCCATCCGTGAGCGCTGATCCCAAATTTAAAAATGATGTTTTTGCAGCCGCTGACTTTGTCAAAGAAAGTCTGATTAAAGCCGGTGCCGACAAAGCAGAAATCTGTCAGACCGCTGGTTATCCGATTGTCTACGGCGAAAAGATCATCGATCCAGCATTACCGACGGTATTGGTCTACGGCCATTACGATGTGCAGCCTGCAGATCCTTATGAATTGTGGGATTCGCCGCCATTTGAACCGGTCATCAAAAAAACCGAAAGACATCCTGGTGGAGCGATTTTTGCCCGTGGTTCAGCAGACGATAAGGGGCAATTTTACATGCATGTGAAGGCTTTTGAAGCCATGATGGCCAGCAATGCTTTGCCCTGCAATATCAAGTTCATGATCGAAGGGGAAGAGGAAGTTGGTTCTGAAAACCTGGATATTTTTGTCAAGGAAAATCTCGACAAGCTAAAGGCAGACGTGATCATCATATCGGATACGCACATGATTTCCATGGAAGATCCATCAGTCACTGTAGGTTTGAGGGGATTGGCTTACATGCAGGTGGAAGTGACGGGCCCAAACAAAGACCTTCATTCCGGGACTTTTGGGGGTGCTGTCGCCAATCCGATCAATACGCTTTGCAAAATGATTGCCTCCCTCCATGATGAAAACAACCATGTGACCATACCGGGATTTTATGACAAAGTGGAGGAATATTCGGCTGCTTACCGCAAGGAATTGAACAAAGCGCCTTTTGACTTGGAGGATTATAAAAAGAAACTCGACATCGCAGAAGTATCGGGTGAAAAAGGATATATCACCATCGAGCGGGTTGGAATCCGTCCGACTTTAGATGTCAACGGCATTTGGGGCGGTTATACCGGCGAAGGTGCAAAGACGGTACTTCCTTCCAAGGCTTTTGCAAAGATCTCCATGCGGCTTGTTCCCGACCAAGACCACAAGGAAATCGCCCAATTGTTTGAAGACCATTTCAAATCCATCGCTCCGGCATCGGTTAAAGTAAAAGTAATCTCCCATCACGGTGGGGCAGCAGCAGTGGTGCCGACAGATTCTCCGGGCTATAGGGCTGCAGAAGGTGCGATTATGGAAGCCTTTGGCAAAAAAGCCATCCCGACAAGAGAAGGAGGTTCCATTCCTATTTGTGCTTTGTTCCAAAAAGTAATGGGGCTTGATCCAATATTGTTGGGATTCGGTTTGGATACCGATGCTCTGCATTCCCCCAATGAGCATTATGGACTCAAAAACTATTTTATGGGAATAGAGACGATTGCTTTGTTTTTCAAACACTTCAAAGAACAAGCCACCAAATAAAAGTCTCCCACGAAGACACGGAGGCACAAAGCATTTTTTAATTTGTGTCTCTGTATCTTAGTGTCTTCGTGGGAAAAGTTTCGTGCCTTTCATTACTGAACTATTTTGCTGAAAACCAACTTTACCAATCAGATTCGCCTACATCACGCCGCAATGTCAAAATACATCCAACCTTCACTGCTTTTTTTCTTCCTACTTCTTCTAAGCCAATCCTCCTTTGGTCAAGTGGTATCACCGCCAAAGTGGAATATTCAATTGGCCGATACAGACCTCAAAGTTGGAGCAGATGCAGAAATCGTTTTGAAAGCATCAATTCCTAGAAATTGGTATATCTATTCCAATGACTTTGATGAGAATGCAGGCCCGGTACTTACAAGCCTTAGCCTGGATGGGTCAAAGGGGATCTCGGCTACTGAGAAGCTGAAACCGATCAATCCGAAAAAGAAATTTGATGAGGTTTGGGAGGCAGATATTACCTATTTTTCAATTGCAGCAGAGTTTCGGCAGAAAGTATCAATCACTGATCCAAATGTAGAAATCAAAGGAACGGTGGAATACCAAATGTGCTCAGATGTAACCGGGCAGTGTATCCTTTATGAGGAAGATTTTACGATCGAGGCTACTGCACAGGGATCGGCCAAATTAGCCTCCCCTTCGACTGAATCGACTTCTCAAAATGTTATTGAAAGTAAAACCGAAGTTGATTCTACCCAGTCTGCTATTGAACCTGTTCAGGAAAAAACAGAAGACACCGACGCAAGCCAAGAAAGGTCTTTTGTGAACATTGAAGACGAAGGTAGTAAAGGCGGATTGTTGGGATTTATGTTTGTGGCATTTTTGGCAGGTTTGGCGGCATTGTTGACACCTTGTGTGTTTCCGATGATTCCGATGACGGTCACTTTCTTTACCGGAAGATCCAAGTCCAGGATATCAGGAATACGAAATGCCGGGATTTATGGCTTGTCAATTATCGCTATTTATACCATCGCGGGGACGGCAGTTGCGGCGATCCAAGGACCTGAATTTGCCAATTGGCTTTCTACCCATTGGCTTCCCAACGTATTCTTCTTTCTGATTTTCATCTTCTTTGCCTTTGCTTTCTTGGGCATGTTTGAGATCACATTGCCAAGCAGTTTTGTGAATAAGATCGATGCCAAAGCGGACAAAGGCGGAATGGCAGGGATTTTTTTTATGGCCTTCACCTTGGTTTTGGTATCGTTTTCTTGCACAGGACCGATTGTGGGTTCTATTCTGATCAAAGCTGCCGGTGGTGATTTCATTACTCCGATTGCAGGGATGTTTGCCTTTTCGCTTGCCTTCGCAATTCCCTTCACCTTATTTGCGATATTCCCCGAATGGCTCAATTCCCTTCCAAAATCCGGCGGTTGGCTGAATTCCGTCAAAGTGGTATTGGGATTTTTGGAATTGGCTTTGGCTTTCAAATTCCTTTCCGTCGCCGATCAGGTTTATCATTGGGGATTGCTCGACAGGGATATTTATATCGCAATCTGGATCGTAATTTTCTTCCTGTTGGGATTGTACCTTTTGGGCAAACTCAGGACCAAGCACGATTCACCGATGGATTATATCGGAGTTCCAAGGCTGATGTTGGCTATTACCACTTTCGTATTTGTGGTCTATCTGATTCCAGGACTTTGGGGAGCGCCTTTGAAAGCACTGAGCGGCTACCTTCCTCCGCTGGCAACCCATGATTTCAATGTGATGGAAAGCAGGGCAGGTGCGGTCACTAAAGAAAACCAATTGGGAGAAATTCCAAAATATGCCGATTTCCTGCATTTCCCTCATGGCATCCAAGGGTATTTTGATTACAACCAAGCTTTGGCAGCAGCGCAGAAGCAGGGCAAACCCTTGTTCATTGACTTCACAGGACACGGCTGCGTCAACTGCCGCGAAATGGAAGCGCGGGTATGGTCCGATCCTCAGGTTTTGCAAAGGCTGAAAGAAGATTTTGTGATGGTGGCTTTGTATATCGATGAGCGGTATGAACTGCAGGAAGCCGAATGGTATGTGTCTGATTATGATGGAAAAGAGAAAAAAACCATTGGCAAGCAGAACGCTGATTTCCAGATCACAAAGTTCAACAACAACGCCCAGCCCTATTATGTGATCTTGGACCACAATGAGGAATTGCTTGTCAAACCCAAAGCCTATGACACCAATATCCTGAATTTTGTCAGTTTCTTAGAAGAGGCGAAAGCGGAGTTTGGGAGAAGGTGATTTTCAATTTTGAAATCCATGAAGATAATACTCTGGATGCCATTGCTTTGATTGATGTATTAAATTCTTGTATTTTAATTTAAAAAAGTACAAAGCCATGAAAGAAATCACACTTAAAGTAAAAAATGAAAAATATAAGTTTTTCATGGAATTGATCAAAAGTTTGGATTTTGTTCAGGTTGACGAAGAAGTTGATTCCAAAGAAGAAATTATTGCTAATATTAGACAAGGTTTTAAAGAAATGAAAGCCATAGAAGAAGGAACGATGGAAGCTACTTCTCTTCAAGATTTTTTGGATGAGCTATAATATCCGACTTTTCGAAAACTTTTAAAGGAAGGCCAAACGTCGATTTACAACAAAGGGGAAAAAGAGACTATTTCAGACGAAGAAATCAAAAATCTGTTGAAGGAATTATTGTAATCCAAATCCCAATCAATTTTAAATCTCCCTCAAGCCCTTCAACAAATACATCTGATTTTTGGCGCGGTGGAGGTTTTGTTCTTCATAATGGATAGCGTAGTAGATATTGCCATTCAGATAATCAGCCAAAAACCTAAATCCCATAATGCAGGTCATCATGAGTCCGCCAAAGGGAAGTGAATTGATTTCCTCTTCAGTAAACACCCCTTTACCCACTTCTAAAAATCCTTTTAAAAGCGCTTCATATTTGGAATGATCTACTTTGATTTTTTCCCAATCCTGTGAACTTTCGCCTTCCGTACAAGCTACTGTCCTGACCAAATCCCCAAAATCATAATAGATATATCCCGCCATCAAGGTATCAAGGTCAATCACAGCATTGACTTTGGAAAAGTCCTCAGCAAAAATCAAGTTGTTGATTTTGGTGTCACTGTGCGTCAATCGCAAAGGCAATTTTTCCTTCCAAATGAGATATTGTTCCACCAAGTCTTTTTGTGCCAAATAGAATTCGACCAACTCTTTCAAATCCCCAATAATATCTCTTTTTGTGTTTTTCAATGCCTCCAACAATTGGTTGTATCGGAGTTCTAGGTTGTGAAATCGCGGAATGGCTTCCTGAAACTCCGATGCCGGGATGTGGATTCCTGCTTTGATAAACTGGGCAAATGCTTGTGCAGCGAGATAGGCCTGATGGGGATTTTCGATCTCATTGATGCATTTGCCTGCTACAAATGGAGAAATCCTAAAGTATTTCCCATCAATAACCGTAAACAAATCCCCGGCTAAGTTGGGGATAGGTAAAGGTAAAATATAAGGCAGGTCTTCAGGGTTTATCCTGTCGATCAAAAGCGACTGATTGTGGGAAATCCTGTCAGGAAATTTGAAAACGCTGTTGTTGAAACGTTGAAGGATGAGTTTTTTTTCTCCTGATTCAATCAAAAAAGTCTGATGGATATGACCGTCACCAAATGGCCATATTTGGGAGGGATGGATTTCCAAACCGTATTGTGTTTTGAGAGCAGGTAACCAAGAAAAAGAGGACATGTCAGAAAATCAAGTTCAGCCGCAAAAGTAGGTTTTTGGAATCAATTCAGCGGTAAATTCTTTAACTCCATTGTTACCTGATATAATTGAAATGATAAAAAGCATTTCTGTCCCAAGTTAGATTGGTAATCTTATAAAATTATTGGTAGATAATAGCGTGGCTCGTTTCCATTTTTTTGTCTCAAGCCATATTCTTTAGAAAATGGACCATATCAGTTAAATTGTTAATAACCCTATTTTTGAACAGGTAAAATCCTAACTTTTGCAATTCTTTAGATATTTTTTACATTAGTGAAATTTATTAAAGAAGTTTAGAGTAGTAAAATAAAAAAATTAACAAACTTGCCCTAATTTAAAACCCTTCCAACCCAAATCTTTATGAATATATCTTTCATTGACTGGGCTATCATTGCGGCCTTTTTTATCATCTCCATGTTGATAGGTGTGTTTGCCTCAAAGACAGCCGGAGCCTCAGCCAAAGAATTCTTCCTTTCGGGAAGAAACATGCCTTGGTGGCTTCTAGGCGTATCGATGGTTGCGACCACATTTTCTGCAGATACTCCCAATCTGGTCACTGACATTGTAAGAAAACAAGGAGTGTCGGGCAACTGGGTTTGGTGGGCATTTTTGCTGACAGGGATGTTGACGGTGTTTGTCTATGCCAGGCTTTGGAGAAGGTCTGAATTGACCACCGACCTTGAATTCTACGAAATGAGGTATAGTGGCAAGCCCGCCGCTTTCCTCAGGGCGTTCCGTGCATTGTATTTGGGTGTGTTTTTCAATGTGGTGATCATGGCGACGGTTTCACTTGCTGCTATCAAAATCGGAGGAGTCATGCTTGGATTGAGTCCTTATGAGACTTTACTAATTGCATCTGTGGTGACGGTGATTTACAGTTCCCTAGGAGGGTTGAAAGGCGTATTGTTGACTGATTTTTTCCAGTTCTTTATTGCCATGGCCGGATCTATTGGCGCGGCTTTTTATATTCTTGATATGCCTGAAATCGGCTCTTTGAATAATTTGTTGACCCATCCAAATGTGGCCGATAAGCTCAATTTCCTTCCTGATTTCAATGATTGGAATCTCATCATTCCATTGCTGATCATGCCACTCGCCATACAGTGGTGGGCTACTTGGTATCCAGGTGCTGAGCCAGGTGGTGGCGGATACATTGCACAAAGGATGCTTTCAGCCAAAGATGAGAAGAATGCAATTGGAGCAACTTTGTTTTTTAATATTGCCCATTATGCCATGAGACCTTGGCCTTGGATTCTGGTGGCCCTATCTTCATTGATCCTTTTTCCTCAAATCTCCGATTTAGGTGCAGCTTTTCCCAATATCCCCGCGGACAAGTTGGGTGATGACTTGGCTTATTCAGCGATGTTGACTTTTCTGCCAACTGGTCTGATTGGGATTGTATTAGCTTCTCTGATAGCTGCTGTGATGTCCACACTTTCGACCCACCTCAATTGGGGATCTTCCTACGTGGTGAATGATTTTTATCTCCGGTTTTTGAAACCAACAGCTACAGACAAAGAGCTTGTCATGGTGGGTAGAATTTCCACTGTTTTGTTGATGGTTTTTGCTGCGATCCTTGCTTTGGCACTTTCCAATGCATTGGAAGCTTTCAATATTTTGCTTCAGATCGGTGCTGGAACAGGTTTGATATTTATCCTTCGCTGGTTTTGGTGGAGGATCAATGCTTACACAGAGATATTTGCGATGTTGATTTCATTCATAGTAGCGATATTCTTTGAGGTGATTAATCCCAAAGTAGGATGGATCTTAATTCCCGAAAATCAAGCTTATTTGAAATTGTTGTATGGTGTTGGAATCACTACCGTGGGTTGGGTGCTTGTGACATTATTTACCAAGCCTGAAAATGATGAAATCTTATTGTCATTTTACAGAAAAGTAAGACCGGCATCTTTTGGATGGAAAAAACTATTGGACCGATATCCAAATGAAAAGCAAGAACAGGGACAGTTGCCGATGGAAATCGGATTGATGCTCGTCGGGTCGGTGATGGTATATGCAGCTTTGTTTGCAGTTGGGTTTTGGATCTATGGAAATGTACTACCTGCAAGTATTGCAACCGTTGTAGCCACTATTGGAGGTGCCATTATCATCAAAAGCTGGAAAAAATTGACTTTCTAAAGATCCCTAATTTTTAATAAAACCATCCAATTCTGCATAGTTTTGGTGGTTTTATTTTTTGAACTCCAAGGTATTGATCAGGTGGATCATGTCCGCTTTGATATATTCTATAGCCGGAGCAAGGGAGTCATTTTTCATAGCAGTATTGAAATACAATGCTCCGCGTAGAAAATTTTTGGTAGAATCTGTGACAAAAAACTGGAATTGGGTGGGAACTTCGCCTGACAACTCGGCTACCACACCGGTATATCCTTTTGGTGTCATCATCATGGATTCTTCAATCCCATAGGCTTTTATCTGATGTTTTGCGGTAAGGTTGATGACGTCATTTATTACTGTTTTGATGTCTTTTCCTTCTGTATCCAAGGCGAAATATGTCAGGTGGATTTTTCCTCCTAAACTTTGATAATTAAGGTTGATTCTGGTTTTGTCTGCAAGGTTAAATGAATCTTGTTCCACAATAGCATTCACTGAGTGCTCAAAAGAATAGGGCACATCATTGATTAAGGCGGTGAATCCCCTTTCAGGAAGATCGATACGGTTGTATCCTTTGGGTTTGGGAAGGTAATCGGATCCACAACTTCCAAGAGCAAAAAGTAAAATCAACAGAATAAAATTTCTTATTATCATGCTTCAAATTTATCAAAATCGTTTGATATGCATTGGCAAAAGAAGATATTTATGGTATAACCATAAAACCAATTTTATGAAAGCCAAAAACAATATTTTCAAATCAGCAATGATGCTTTTCGCCATTATCGGCATCCAAAGTATCGCTTCAGCACAGACTACAATGGAGGAATTTGTAGCCAAATGGGACAACAGTAAGCAGTTTACGCTAGAAGTTGTGGACAAAATGCCTGATAACCTTTTCGATTACAAGCCTGATGCAGGAGCGATGAGTTTCAAAGAACAGATTACTCACCTATCCGGTGCAATGGTAATGATCAGTTCAAGATTTTTGAATGGTGCAGCACCAAGTTTTGCCGCTGATGCCAAGCCCGCCACAAAAGCGGAATTGAAAACGTTTGTAGAGAATTGTTATGCCTACACCAAAGCAACCGTAGGTAAACTTAGCGAAGCTCAATTAGCTGAAGTAGTTGAAATATTTGGAGGAAAAGGTTCAAGGCGACAAGTAATTGGCTTGATAGATGACCACACCACCCATCACAGGGGAGCAGCCATTTCTTACATTCGCGCCAATGGCATCGAGCCTCCGGCATTTAGAGGGATGTAAGTTATCATTTGAAATTAAAATGGTGAGGGATACGAGGTGACAGTTGCATCACCTCTTACTTCTCACCTCTTACTTTTTACCTAATACTTTTTACCTCTTACCTCTCACTTATTTTTACTTTCACCTAACCCAATCTGTTTTTTCCGTAGCCGGTTTTCTTTTTCCAATCGGCCAATTTTCAGTGGCAGGCTTGGCGATATAAAAGAATCCCATCAGCATATCATCTTCTTCCAGTCCGAACCAAGGCTTCGCTTCAGGCCAAAATGTAGGCCCTCCTGTCCCCCAAAACGCGGCCAAGCCATGCGCCGAGGCAGATAGGTACATATTCTGAACCGCCATGGCTACTGCTGCAATTTCCTCCATCACAGGAAGACCTGCTTTGGGATCATGTTTCATTTTGATAGCGATGATATGGGAAGCTTTCAAAGGATTTTCCTTGAACCTCATGTAAGCCGCTTCATTGAAAGTGCCGTTTTTGGTTGTTCTTTCTTTGTATAACTCAGATTGATAGTCCGCAAATTTCTGTCTTCCCTCTCCTGCAAATACAATGAAGCTCCATGGTTCCGTCAATTTGTGGGTTGGCGCCCAAGTGGCATTTTCCAAAATTTCCTCGATGATGGCATCATCGACTGGATCATTTTCTTTGAATTGGGCAAAAAACATGGACCTGCGTCCTCGGATGATTTTATTGACTTCGGCGATATTGAAATCCGGCTTTTCCATAAAGGTTATTTTTGATTGATATTGTCAGGTTTGTAAATGCGAAAAAAAGAAAAATGGTTTCCTTTTTCGCTAAATTGTAATTTAAACCTTTGGGTAGAATTGAAAAATAATTTCACCAAAACGAATCTGTAATATGAGAAAACTTGCAAGTTTCCAACGAATTAAAGCCTTGGAACCTATCGAAGGTGCAGATTCGATTGAAAAGGCCACTGTTTTGGGTTGGCAATTGGTTGTCAAAAAGGGGGAATTTAATACTGGGGATTTGGTCATTTATTGTGAGATAGACAGTTTGTTGCCTGATAGACCGGAGTTCGCATTTCTAAAGCCAAGGGGAATGCGCATCAGGACGATCAGGTTGCGGGGACAAATCTCTCAGGGAATTTGCCTTCCATTGACCCTATTGCCTGACCACATCGATCCTCAGGAGGACTTGGACCTAACCGAAATACTTGGCATTATCAAATATGAAGCACCGATTCCTGCCTATCTGAGCGGAAAGGTAAAAGGGAAGTTTCCATCTTTTATCCCAAAAACTGACGAAACCCGGGTGCAAGTCCTGCAAAAAGTCCTTGACAAATACCAAGGGGTATCTTGCTATATCAGCGAGAAACTCGATGGAAGTTCGGCTACATACTTCTTAAAAGACGGCGAATTTGGGGTTTGCAGCAGAAATATGGAACTGTATGAGGATAATGAAAATAGCTTATGGAAAGTTGCCAGAGGGATATCGAGAATAAATTAAGAAGCATTCATAAAAATATCGCCATTCAGGGTGAACTGATCGGCGAAGGTATTCAGGACAACAGACTTAAACTGCGCGGACAGACCGTCAGGATTTTCAAAGCCTTCGATATCGACAAGTTTGAATATCTGCCCTATCAGGATCTGATAGATTTGATGCAAAAACTGGATCTGCCCATTGTTCCCATCATGGAAACTGATTATAAACTTGAAAACGACATCGAGGAAATTGTGAAAAAAGCTATTGTGAAAAGTGTGATCTGCAAAGACGTATGGGCAGAAGGCATCGTCATCCGACCTCATCTAGAGAAGTTTGACCTACTATTGTCCATCGAAAGTTTCAACACAGGCCGTGTGAGTTTCAAAGCTATAAACCCGGAATTTTTGCTTAAGTATGGGGAATGAGTGCGACATGCCAATTCTATCAATATTGAAAGAAAATTCCAATTGGATCATTGTATTTCACGATCACTTCTTAACCGCAATAATTATCCCAGTGGCCCAATTCAGTTTGGACAATGTCAGGTCAGCTCTTTCTTCCAATTTCTTAACAAAGTTGACGGCTTTTTCTGCATGGCCCTCAGGCCAGTTTGGTTGAGCCAACATATCATCCACGATATATAAGCCTCCGGGATTGAGCATATTCAAAACTTCTTCCAAAAGCAGGTATTTTCCATGCCAAGTATCTGCAAAAATGTAATCAAAACGCAAATCTAAATTGCCAAGAACCCAATCTTCCCCATCGCTAAGAACAAGGGATAGTCGGGAGTCATTTCCAACATGCGTTTTGGCAATATTCAAAACCGCCTCGTCATTGTCGATGGAAACCAATGTGCTTTCGGTATCCATACCGTCGAGGATCCAAGAAGCGGAAAGTCCTGTTCCCGTTCCGAGTTCAAGAAATTTCCCCGATGGTTTAGACGCTGCCAACGTTCTCACCAGCGAACAAGTCAGTAAGTCTGATGGCATCGTGAAGCCAAGTTCTTTGGTAGCCTGATCAATCGCATAATAGGAGTCAGGGATGTTTTGGATGTCGTGATCGGTCATTTTGGTATTGATTTTTTAAATTCCTTTCTATTATTTTCCCATAAATTCCCGGATATCCTTCACCAATTTTTCGAAATCCGGTCGGTGGTTGTACATCATGTGGCCACCTTCGTAATAAAACATCTGCACCCTTTCCATCGGGATATCATGTCGTGCAAAGGTGTATTCTGCATCCAAAAAGGGAGTGATCAGGTCATAATATCCATTGGCCACCATGACTTTCAGGTCTTTGTTGCGGCGCATAGATTCTCCGAGACTTGGAGCGACATTGACATAGGAAGGTTCCCAATAAGAGCCCTCAGGAACAGGCTTCCAATTCCATTTGCCTCCGATACTTCCGTTTGAGGTCAGGTAAGGACGGTCCACATTGACTTGTAATGTTTTGGCGAAATAATCCTGTAAAGCAGCCGTGTAAGCCGCATCAATCCCGTAGCTCGATGGATCGCCCAAGGTCGGTGAGGCAGCCGTTTGGTCTCCTTCTTCTCCGAGATACCTTCCATCAAGCGTACCGATGGTTTTTCCTTCTCTGCGGAGCAATTCCTTTTTGAATCTGTCAGTCAGGATTCTGTTGTCGGAAAGGAGGACGTATTCCTTTTCCAGTCCTAAGAAATAGGAAATCCTGTTGGCAATTTTTTCCTTTTCTATAACAGTGGATTGGTTGCCTTTGTACAATGCTGGTAAATACTCTGTGTATGCAAATCCTCGTGCTTCCGCAACGAAATCCTCAAGTTTTTTCCCTTGACCGGCTTTACTATGGTACCAAGCTGTGGCTGCCATGGTGGGAAAGTAGGTGAAATAGGAGGCGATATTGTCATGCACTGAAGTCGAACCTTGGTAATCCAAAGCCTGTGAAATCAGGATCAAGCCATTCAAAGCCACGGCCTGACCACTTCCTTCCAATGCTGCGGTGACAGCGGAAGCCCTCGTCGTACCGTAGCTTTCCCCTGCAATGTATTTTGGAGATTGCCATCTTTGATGCTTTGTGATCCAAAGTCGGATAAATTGCGCAATAGACTTGGCGTCTTCCGTCAAACCCCAAAAATCTTCTTCCTTGCCTTTGCCAATCACCTTGCTGTAGCCCGTCCCAACAGGATCGATAAACACCAAGTCAGTGATGTCCAACAAAGCCAATTCATTGTTGACCATATTGAAAGGCGCTGCTCCATCATCAGTTTTTGCCTCTGAATCCACCTTTACTATTTTTGGCCCAAAAACACCCATGTGTAACCATACTGAGGCTGAACCCGGACCACCGTTAAAAATAAAGGTGACGGGCCGCTTGCCTGAATCGGTTTCGGGTTTGATATAGGATGTGGACCAAAGTGCTGCCACTGGTTCACCTTCATTGTTTTTGAGAAATGTCTCTCCGGAGATGGCTTTGTAGCTGATAGATTTCCCATGGAAAGTCCCCAGATGCGATGTTTCAAAGACAATCGGATCGGGAATTGGAGTTTGCTTTTCGGCTTCTTGGGCAAACCCTGTCGAAAAAATGAAAAACATCAGGGGAAAGAGAAATTTTTTCATGGATACTTTTTTTTAAAATATAAGAATTTAAATCAAGGGATTTTGGTGCAAAAACAATACTTATCTGCTCTCCAATATACAGTTTCACAATATATCCTGCTTCCGGAGAAGCAGGATAACTAAGCAATTCAGTGGAAGTTTATTTGGCTTTCACTTTTGGCGACTTTGCGTCTTTGCGTGAATAAAGAAATATTGGCATTGGAATCCTGCTTCCGGAGAAGCAGGATAACTAAGCGGTTCATTGGAAATTTATTTGGCTTTCACTTTTGGCGACTTTGCATCTTTGCGTGAATAAAGAAATATTGGCATTGGAATCCTGCTTCCGGAGAAGCAGGATAACCATTTATTCAGGATAACGAAGATACTTTCTATTTTCACATTTTGCGCCTTTGCGTCTTTGCGTGAAACACACCTACAAAATCTCCACTTCTGCCTCAATCTCTACCAAATATCCCTCTCCGACCAATTTTGCCTCCACCAAAGTGTTGGCGGGCTGAATGTCTGCAAACCGCTGTCCATGTGCCCTAGCCACAGGTTCCCAGTCATTGATATTGTTTACAAATATCCTGGTGCGGATCACATCTTCCATTTTTCCACCGAGGGAGGTGATTGCCGCTTCGATTTTGTCCAATACAAAATGTGCCTGGGCGCCTGCATCATTTCCGCCGATCATGCGATGCCCATGGGTGGCAGTGGTGCCGGAAACAGAAATCCTGTTGCCCCGTCTCGTCGCACGGCTGTATCCTGCCATTCCCTCCCATACTGTCCCGCTGAATACCTGTAAACTTCCGTTGGTGCCAAGCTGAACTTCAAATGGTTTGGGAAAGGAATCAAGGTGATGGCTGAGGTCGCCGGAGGCGGTGAGAAAGGGTGGTTTCCTATACTCGTCTCCACAGTCTCCAGGAATCGGAGTCAACATGGATTGTGCTTCATGGATGATTGCTTTGTCTTTTTCTGACAAGGAAAAGGAAAAAAGTTTCATCGTTTCCTCCACATGGGCACTTTGTCCCAATCTTGCACCGATGATGACACCACCTACTTGAGGTTGCTCGAGGATGAATTTGGTAGCTACATTTGCAATCGAAACTAGGTGTTTTTCAGCTATTCCCGAAACGGCCTCCAATAGATTTTGGAATTTTTCCCAACCTCCGGCCGCATCGATAAATCTTTTATACTTCATCTGAGACCAAGTAGCCTCATTTTCCAAAATCGGTTCTGTTTTTCCCAACCATTTTTCTGAAAGAAATCCACCTGCCAAAGTTCCAAAGGCCAGGATTTTCACGCCATATTGCTGACAAACCTGAGTCATTTCTCCGGAAGCCCGTTGGTCGATCAGGGAGTGGCAAATCTGATTGGATACAATCGGAATCCCCGAAGCACAGGCTATACGCAAGTGTGCAGAATCAAAATTGGTCAAACCGATATGCTTGATCAAACCTTCCTCTTTCAATTCCTTAAGCCAAAACAATTGGTCCAACCAAGTGGGGTCAGGGTAACTCCAGGCATGGAACTGCATCAGATCAATCTGCTTGGTCTGAAGTCGGTCAAGAGAAATCTGGATGGCAGCCCTAGTTTCTTCCAAGCTTGATTTGCCCGGTTTGGGAACCCACTTGGTCAAAAGCGTGGCTTGTTTGCCAAGCGAGTGCGTATTTTTGAAAGTTCCGGCGATGACTTCTGCCGAACCGTAATGATCCGCCATGTCAAAGGATGTCAGTCCGGCTTCCACATATGGTGCCATGGCAAGGGAGGTGACATTCGGGTCAAGGATATTGCCATCCTTTTCCATATCAGCGATCTGCCAAAGTCCGGTCAACACCTTGGAAATAGTAAGGTTAGGAGCCAATTCTGTGTATAAATCATTCATCTTGTTCATATCAGGGCAATTTTTCAAATAGAGATTTGGTGTCTATTCCTTTGTTTTTCAATTGATTGAATTTAAAATAGAAAATCAGGGAGGCCAGACCCATCACAATCAGCCAAATCGGAGACGAATGGAAATACCAGGCTTCTGTGCTGCTGTTGAGGTCTTTCCAAGTGTGGATCGCCAGGAAGAAGACCAGGATCAATGTCCCAGCCCAACCCAATGACCTCCGTATTTTTCGGTTCTTTATGATTTTGATATCTGAAGCCAGGGTTGGATTTACTTTGTCGATGGTCAATAAAGTCACGCACATTAGCAGAAAATTCACCATCATGGAAGTGACCATGATATCAATTCCCAAAAAGAAATTTCCTGCAAAGTGACTTCCCAATATCCCTACACTTGCCATGACTCCGCTGAGAATTACCGCAGCATAGGGTGTATGAAAACGAGGATGGATTTTGGTGAAATATTTTGGAAATATACCATCCTCAGCCCAGGCAAACATCAGCCTCGAAACGGATAGCAACATGGCAGGCAAATCATTGATCAAAGCTATCGCCGCTCCCGCTACAATCACCACTGTCAATCCTGATGGAAGTAAATAACCCATCAAACCAGGAGCAGTAATGTCTTTTTGCGCAGCTTCTTCCGCAACAAAAGACCATGGGATAGCATGATATACAGCGCTTGTAAACAATATATAATAACCTCCTACTATGACAATCGTCAATGCAATTGCCAATGGGAGTCTTTTGGTGGGATTCTTGGCCTCTCCTCCTGCCTGTGCAATGCTATCAAAACCAATAAAGCTTGCAAACAACAAGGCACCTGCCGATAGGAAAGTTGGTAAATGGAATTCTGTACCCATTGAAGGCGAAATCACCCTTCCTTCTTTCTCCAATATGGATTGCGCAAAATCTATTTGTGTAAATGAAAAACCTGCTACGATTACTACTCCGCCCATGATAAACATCAGGATCATCAAAGGAATAACCGTCTTTTCGTACAGACTTGCCCCTCTGATATTGACCCATACAAATAGCCATACCAGACCCAAAGCTAAGGTCACACGGATAAACCCGTTTTCCAATAGTGCTGCCAAAGAAGTCCATTCCAGTGCCGTAGCAATATCTCTCAGGAAAGGAACGGTCACATAAGCCACCACCCCGATGACAATGGAGAGTCCAAACCATTGGGAAAAGCTAGCCACAAATCCCAAATAGGGATTCAGCCCCCGGCTGGCATAGACATAACTTCCCCCTGCCCTTGGCATGGCTGTGGCAAGAAGGCTATAGGCAAAAGCAGCCAATAGTGCAGGAATCGCAGCAAAAATAAATGCGGGCAATACGTAAGGTCCGATTCCCGGAACATGCCGCTGAATCATAAAAGGCACAACATTGATAGAAGCACCAAGCATCGAACATACGCCTGTGGCCACTAGGCCCATCAGCCCAAGCTGCCTGCTAAGCGTGGGATTTGTCATGATAAAATACTTTGAGATTTACCCATTGGACCAAATATCAATTTATTTCCCGTATTTCAAAATCAGGAATTTTGGGTGGGCATATGAGGTTTTAATTGCTTTGAAGCGACTTTGAATTTTTTGGCGAAGTAGATGAACCAAGACACTAAATCATGCTGGGCAATACAAAATAATAAAGATGGGATATGTTTGCCTGTTCTGTAGCAAAAAAGCAATTATGCACCAATCCGCAGATTTCTATAACCTTTAATCAGATAACCAAACTGTTAAATTATCATTAACCAAATCTTAATCCCATTTATTTTAATACTGAATTTTATTCTGTATTTTTCGAGCTAGTTTAATTGCAAAAAACTGTTTTAGTTGGCGGATTTGTTCCGTTGATTGATTTTGACACCATGAAAGTATCCCCAGAAAAACCATTTCAAATCATATATTCTTTGTTCAGCCACGAATTTCTCGGGCTGTTGTTTGAGTCCTTTATGGTTCAGTTGGATGAAAAAGGAAGGCTTTCATTCGCCCATCAGAATATTTCGCATGTTAACGCACCGGAATTTGCATCCGGCCTTGATGAAACTGATTTTAAGTTGATCAAATGGATGGATGACATGCAGCAGGAGTCCATTGTCAAAAAATTTGACATCAAAAAGCTTAAACCTAAAGAATACCTTAGAAAGATTTACGATCCAAAGACAGGAAATAAAGTTGTCCAAGAATTGATCGAGCATAAACTTGAAAGTCTGCGGGCTAAAGTTCTTGAAAATCTGTCTGGGAAAAGGTTTTTTGAAATGGGCAATGATGGCAATCCGATTTGGAGAGAAATCAATATCATGCCTGAAAAAGCGGCGGTTCTTTTTCATTTTAGGAGAAATGAGGAAAATACACATTATTTCCCAACCATCAAGTACAGGGATGTGCCCTTAGAATGGCAATACCGAAATGCGTATCTGATCTGTCACGAACCGGCCTGGCTCGTAGTAGACTACAACTTATACAATTTCAAGAAGGGTGTTGATGGTAAAAAACTCCAACCTTTTCTCAACAAAAAGTTCATAGTGGTTCCAAGAAAGGTCGAGGACCAGTATTACAAAAAGTTTGTTACACAGCTTGTTGCTTCTTTTGATGTTTATGCCAAAGGATTTGACATTAAAGTGGAAAGGTCCATGCCTAGGCCTGTGTTGAGTTTGAGTGACTTACCATCCAATCCCAAAATAGACCTTTTTGGAAACAAATTGGAAGAAGAGGAGGAAGACAAAATCGTTTTTGACCTACAGTTTCAATATGGCGATTATGCTTTCCGATCGGAAGAAAAAGCTTCCAACAATGTAGAACTGGAACATATTGGAGACAACTATATTTTTCATAAAGTAATCAGGGACCTTGAAAAGGAAAAATCGTACGGCGATTATCTCAAAGATCTTGGATTACCCGTCAAGCATGCGCGGTATTCGATCTGTAAGTCCAAGGCGTTTGGATGGATCAATGCCTACAAAGACAACCTCGAGGAAATGGGTATCCGGATCCAACAGGCACCTACTCAAAAAGGGAAAAGATATTTTATCGGGCACGCCAACATTTCTGTTGAAGTCAAGGAAAACATTGATTGGTTTGATGTCAACGCAGTAATCAGATTTGGCACTTATGAGATCCCGTTCCATAAGATTAGAAGACTTTTGCTTCAGGGTAAAACTGAGTTTGACCTACCAAACGGAGAGATTGCGGTCATTCCCAATTCGTGGTTTGTCAATTACTCCGAAATGTTTGCCTTCATGGAAGACCATGAATCCAATACCGACCATCAGTCACTCGTTCTTAAAAAACACCATATTGCCCTAGCCCAAGAGCTACAAAACAGTAATCTTCTCCACCTTAAGTTGAGTCAAAAACTTGAGAAATTGAGGAACTTCAATCAGATAGAGGATTATGAATTGCCGGTAACCTTCAAAGGTATTCTCCGGCCATACCAAAAAGCCGGGTACAATTGGATGCGGTTTCTGAACGAGTTCCGTTTTGGAGGATGCCTAGCTGATGACATGGGATTGGGAAAAACCGTGCAGACTTTGGCACTTTTGGCACATGAAAAAGAGCAAAATCCAGATGCTACTTCCTTACTTGTCATGCCGACTTCCTTAATTTACAACTGGGAATTGGAAGCAAGGAAGTTTACCCCTAAGCTCAAAATCCTCACTTATACCGGAAGCCAAAGAATCAAGGACATCAGCCGTTTTGCAAAATATGATCTGGTCCTCACCTCTTATGGGATTACAAGGATGGATGTGGATATGCTGAAGGGATTCTATTTCAATTATGTCATCTTGGACGAATCCCAAGCAATCAAAAACCCAAGTAGCATCATCGCCAAGGCAGTAAATGAACTGACCTGCAGACAGCGGTTGATCCTGACAGGAACACCGGTCGAGAATGGAACCATGGACCTTTGGTCCCAAATGAATTTTATCAATAGGGGTCTTTTGGGTAACCAAAACATGTTCAAGAAGCAGTTTTTATTGCCAATAGAAAAGAAGAATGACCAAGACAAGGCGGCCAAACTGCACGCCATGATCAAGCCCTTTATCCTCAGAAGGTTAAAAAGCCAGGTAGCGACTGATCTGCCTGAGAAAGTCATCAATGTCAAATATTCGACCATGACACCTGAGCAGGAAAAAGCTTATGAAGAGGTCAAAGGATATTACAGGGAAAAGATCACCAAGGAAATGTTTGTTCCGGGAATGAAAAACCAGCAGTTCACCTTACTCCGCGGACTCACCCAACTCCGACAGTTGGCAAACCACCCAAGGTTAACAGACAAAGACTACACAGGTGATTCTGGCAAGATGGAAGATGTGACGCACATGATAGAATCAACTGTCAGTGAGGGTCACAAAGTTTTGGTTTTCAGTCAATTTGTAAGACATCTTGCCATCGTCAAAGAGTACCTAGAAAAAGAGAACATCAAATACGCCTATCTTGATGGAACCACAAAAAACCGTCAGGCTCAGGTAGAATCATTTCAGGAGAATGAAGAGATCAAAATTTTTCTGATTTCCCTTAAAGCGGGCGGCGTGGGTTTGAACCTGACCAAAGCCGAATATGTCTTTTTACTAGACCCTTGGTGGAATCCTGCCGTAGAAGCCCAAGCCATAGACAGGGCACACAGAATCGGTCAGCAAAACAAAGTAATCATCTACAAATTTATCACCCGAAACACAGTAGAGGAAAAAATCATGGCACTGCAGGAAAGGAAAACTGCGCTCGCCGGAGAATTGATCAGTACAGAAGAAAGTTTTATGAAAAGCCTCAGCAAGGAAGATGTCGAGGCATTATTGGATTGATAAACCACACTTACTCGCAAATAAATGAAAAAAGCAATTTTGATTATCCAATGCAAGGATCAGAAAGGCATTGTTGCCAGTGTTTCTGAATTTTTATATTCCTATCAGGGAAATATCCTTGAAATTGACCAACATGTGGACGGTGAAGTCGGGATGTTTTTTATGCGGGTTTCTTGGCAATTAGAAAGTTTTGGACTGAAAAGAGAAGAAATCGAACCTATTTTTGAAGCCAAAGTCGGGAAGAAATTTGACATGGAATTTGAATTGTTTTTCAATTTCCGAAAGCCAAGGATGGCAGTTTTTGTATCCAAGCTTTCCCATTGTCTGATCGATATATTGAGCAGACACTATTCAGGACAGTTTGATGTGGACATTCCTGTGGTGATTTCCAACCATGCCGACCACAAAAAGGTGGTAGAAGCCTTTGGCATTCCTTTCCACTATTTTGCTGTGGACAAAGCCAACAGGATGGATGTGGAAGAAAAGCAATTGGAATTGCTAAATCAATACAGAACGGATTTTGTGGTCTTGGCCAGGTACATGCAAATCTTGAGCGAGGATTTTATTAGGAATTATCCCAACAAAATTATCAACATCCACCATTCATTCTTACCTGCTTTTGTGGGAGCCAAGCCTTACCATGCCGCCTACGAGCGTGGCGTCAAAATCATCGGTGCGACAGCACATTATGTTACTGAGGAATTGGATGCAGGGCCGATCATCGAACAGGAAGTGGCCCGCGTACGCCACCATAACTCCCCGGCTGATCTTGTCCAGATCGGACAGGATGTAGAAAAAGTGGTTCTTTCCAAAGCCATCAAATACCACCTTGAAAGGAAAATATTGGCTTACAGAAACAAGACGATCATATTTTATTGATCTCCAATTGTTTGACGCACGGTCATCCAAACATTTTAAATTAATCCATGTTGCATAGGTGTCTGTTTTGTCAGATATCTACCTTGCCATGGCCTTATTTGACAAAAAATTAAAAAACCCTGACTTTGGGAACGAAAAGTCCTTCAGGGATTTTTTCGACAGCCATTATTCATTTGTATATCGGAGATTATATTCCCTATTAGGAGATTCTCAGCTTTCTGAAGAATTGTGTCAGGACATCTTTGTGAGCCTTTGGCAAAGGAGATTTGAACTGCCCGCCATTGAAAGTTGGAACAGTTACCTGCTGAAATCCGCCACCTTCAAAGCCATAGATTACCGAAGGAAAAGAAAGGATATCCTAAAATTTGCAGAAGACATTGATGCTGAGGGAATCATTGCCGAAGTCGAAGAGTCGAAGGACGAAGACATCCAATTAGAACTGCTTGATAAAGAGATTGCGGCACTTCCCGATCGTTGCCAAATGATATTCAAGCTCAGTCGATTTGAGAATATGAGCTATGCCGAGATCGCCAAAACTCTGGATATCAGTCCAAAAACGGTCGAAAACCAAATCGGTAAAGCCCTCAAAATTTTAAGAAAAAACCTCCTTCCTCAACTTTTTTTCGGATTGCTGCAAATTTTTCAGTAACAGGATGGGGGTTTTGAAGCCACTTCCCGACTTATAGGGAAAGAGGAAACCAATGGAACCTACAGACGAACAATTGGCAAGATGGCTCGAAAGTCCGAGTCAGGAAGATATTCAGGAATTGCATGTGTGGCTTGACAAAAGTCCCGAGAATCTCCAGAAATGGGAGAGCTACCATTTGCTCTGGCAAAATTCGGCAAAGTTGGCTTCCAGGATTCCTCTACCTGACAGGGGAAGGATTTGGTCAGGAATTGAAGCAGAAATCGGGGAAAAGAAGACTTTTACTATTCCTGCCTTTTTCAAATATGCAGCGGCAGCGGCTGTCATCCTGACGATTTCTCTATCCGTTTGGCTTTCGATTTCACCCAAGCAGGAGCATTACATTGCAGGAAATGGACCATTGGAGGTTTGGCTGTCCGACAGTTCCCGCGTAGTCTTGAAAGAGGGGGCTGAACTGAAAGTTTCGAAGGACTATTTGGAGGAGGAGCGAACGGTCATTTTGGAAGGCGATGCATTTTTTGAGATAAAAAGAAATGTGCAAAAGCCATTTTTGGTCCAATCCGAATCACATTTTGTCAAGGTATTGGGAACATCCTTTTTGGTCCAATCCGCCAAACCGGAAGAAGCTACTGTCTCTGTTTTTTCAGGTAAAGTGGAATTTGGAGTCCCTTCAGGTCAAAGCAGTATCCTGACAAAGGACATGTCACTGACCATTTTGGGCGATCAGTTCATAGAAAAGGAAAAAAGTGCCAATGACCTCGCTTGGTGGACAGGTGAACTGAAGTATGACAATGCGCCTTTGTCTCAGTTTGTCGCCGACATGGCTTATAATTTTGGCATCGTAATCAAGTTATCGTCTGATTCTTTGTTAGGCTGTAGACTCACGGCCAAGTTTGAGGGATTGACTCCCGATGAGATGGTACAGGCTGTCGCCATAACCTTTGGAAGTGAACTGCAGCAATCCTCCAAATCAACTATGCTACTAGAAGGTGGAAATTGTGAAAAGGGAGGTGCCTCATGGTAAGGTTGTTTTTGATTTTCACGCTTTGTTTTTTGTCTTTTTGTGCAAAAGCTCAGGACCGGATAAGCCTAAAAGGAAACTATTCCCCTCCGCAACTGATCGAAAGCATTGAGCAGCAGACTGCTTTCCGATTTGTCTATCAAAGCCAAATCCTTCCAAAAGAAAAGGCTGTGGACATAAATTTTGAGCAGGCTAAACTTGAAGAAATCCTTTCTTTTTGGACAGCTGCCTTACAATTGGAATATAAGATTCAGGGGAATCTGATCTTATTGTCACCTGCCGCTTCCTCCAGAAGATTCCTCAGCGGCTATGTGACCAATCATGGTGATGGAGAAAAGCTCATCGGTGCCAACATTCAGGTCTTGGGCACAGGAATCGGAATTACCACCAACGAATATGGGTACTTCGCACTATCCATTCCACAGGGCAACTACAAGGTAAAGATTTCTTATGTGGGTTTTCAGACCCTGACCGAAGAGGTTGCTTTATTCCAAGACATTGCGAAGAATTTCCAGCTCCAAATTGCCAATGTGCTATTGGATGAGGTATCCGTAGTCTCGGTGGAAGACAAGGTGGAGGAAATTCAGATGAGTACCTTCAAGGTAAATATGGCCTTGGTCCGAAAGCTGCCTGCAATCGGCGGAGAGATCGATCCCCTGCGGATTCTTCAGCTGCTTCCGGGCGTGCAGTTTGGTACCGAGGGCACATCGGGCTTCAATGTACGTGGCGGTTCTCAGGATCAAAATCTGATCCTATTGGACGGCGTGCCTATGTACAATGTCTCCCATCTTTTTGGCTTTCTCTCGGTATTCAATGCCGATGCGATCCAAAACATGGATTTGACCAAAGGAGCTTTTCCAGCCCGATATGGAGGAAGACTTTCCTCAGTCTTGGACATCAGCATGAAAGAAGGCACTAAGGAAAGGATTTCGGGAAATGTCGGACTCAGTACCTTTGCCTCGAAGTTTTTTTTGGAAGGGCCGATGGCGGGGGAGAAAATGACCTTTATGGTTTCGGCCCGGAGAAGCTTTTTGGATCCCATTTTGATTCCTGTTACCAGAAGGCAAAAAATGGAAAATGGTGCCGACGGAGGCCAAAGCAATTATTCCTTCTACGATGTCAATGCCAAGGTTAACTATACTTTTTCTGCCAAGGATCGGATCTACCTGAGCATTTATCAGGGAAATGACCGCTATAATGACAATACGCTAAGAATAAGCTCCTTCGGAAACTCCACGGTAGAAAGTGAACAAGATGTCAAACTTGGATGGGGCAATCAGGTGGCCTCTTTGCGATGGAACCACGTCTTTCAGCCAACCCTGTTTTCCAATGTCAATCTTTTTACAAGCAGGTATCAGTTGAATACCGTTTCGGATAACAATGTAGAAATAAGATCAGGGGGTGAACGGATATTCAGTGAGGACTTTTCAGACCAACAGTCCTCCATCCGGGACTATGGGGGAAAAATTGATTTCAGCTATTTCCCAAATCCAACCCACTTTGTGAAATTTGGCGGACTTCTACTCAGACATCGATTTGTAAATCAATTTCAGTCCAACTTCTCCATTACCCGCAACAACCAACGGGAGGAGGATTCTTCAAGCTTGAGGGAAGAGAATAACGCATGGGAAGGGTTTGTTTTTGTGGAGGACGAGATAACGATCAACCGAAAGTTGGGCGTCAATGTCGGTATCCATGCCAGTAATTTTTGGTCGGGTGGCGTCAGTTATCCTTCCATTCAGCCCAGGGCTTCCTTTAGATGGGCAATCAATGAATCAAACGCCATCAAGGGAGGGTACGCAAAAATGACCCAATACCTTCATCTGCTGACCAACAGTGGTATCGGGCTGCCAACTGATCTTTGGTTAGGTTCCAGTCCGGAGATAGGCCCACAAAATGCCAATCAGTGGTCTTTGGGGTATACTAAAACGTTTTCCAGAGGTGTTGATTTTACGGTAGAAGGCTTCCATAAGAAAATGGAAGGCCTCTTGGATTTCAAAGACGGGGTAACATTTTTTATGAATACGGGAAGTATAAGTGAGAAGGTGACCACCGGAGATGGATTAGCCAAAGGGGTGGAAATGATGCTGCAAAAGCAGGTGGGGAAAACACAGGGTTGGATATCCTATACTTGGTCTAAATCGGACCGGATTTTCCAAGAAATCAATAACGGAGAACCGTTCCCTTTCATTTTCGACAGAAGACATGATTTTTCAGCCTTGATCAATCAGCAAGTTGGTAAACGATGGAATCTCAGTGCCACTTGGATCTACCTGACAGGAAGGGCGGTGACATTGCCTGTTACGACTTTTGTTGAAAATGTTGTGATCCCTGGCGATAGGATAGGAAACGTTGCAGATTTAGTCGAGTACAGTACCCGAAATGCTTATCGCTTCAAGCCCTATCACCGATTGGATATTTCTGCCAATTACGAAAAAACCACCACATGGGGAGGGCACCGCTTTTCAGTCAGTGTGTACAATCTATACAATCGGCAAAACACCTTCTTCCTATCCCAAGATCCTGGAGCAGCATCTGACGGATCCATCCAACTCATAGACAATCCCTTATTTCCACTTATCCCTGGTTTTTCATATGGAATATTCTTCTAATGTCATCCGAAATTTAGCAGCGCTTGGGTTGCTTTATGCGACCAGTTCCTGCCTGTTTGAGTCTCCTTCCCCAATTGAAATCATTGATTCCCAAAAGAAATTGGTAGTCAATGGTCATATCAGCCCCGATGCACCTTTGCTGATATCCGTGACCAATAACATCCCATTTACCACTACCATGTTAGCCTTGCAGAATATTCCGGATGCCAGAGTAGAACTGTGGGAAGGAGGCCAGAAGTTGGAGGAGGGTACGTTCCAGCCTTCAGCAACTGTCACTGTGGGCTTGCCTGAAATTGAAAAAAAGTTTCCAAATCATTTTGCTTACAGGGCCTTTTTTGCATTTGAGTCCGTGCCTGAGGCAGGTAAGTCCTATTCGCTCAAAGTCAATGCTCCCGGATATCCGGCTGTGGAAACCACGGATCGGGTCCCTGAGAATGCAGCAGAGGCACCCACATTCCGAATCCTATCCATCAACAGGGCCAATGGCCTAATCACAGTAGAAGTGGATTTAGAGCTTTTGGATGAAAAAAATTACTTCCATTTGCAGTTTTTTGTCAGGACAAACGGATTTAATGACGTTGAACAAGTTGAACAAGTCAAGGTGGTGTTGGACAACGAAGGATTGTTAAATGTCGATAATAATGGCGTGGCCTTCGAAGGAGGACTAAATTCAGGTATTATGTATAATCCCAACGTCTTTGGATCAAAAAGCAACAAGCGAATCATCGTGTTGGAATATTTATCGGTTATTTTCTTCCCCGAGATTCAATATGAACTAAGTGCAGAACTACGGACCATCAGCAAAAGCTACTATGACTATTATGTGGCTGTAATCCAGCAAAAATATTATGGTGACTACCCTTTTGTTACTTCAATTAGGATTCCTAACAATGTGCAGGGTGGCTTGGGTAACTTTTCTGCTTTCACATCCCGAAAATCAGGATGGTTGGATTTGAAATAAGTAAAGGTTAATACCTCCACTTATTTGCCATAGCAACCAAACTCAGCATCATCTGCACTTCTTCCAATTCGCCGCCGACTGTCACTAGGGCACAAAGCTTTCTAATCCAAAGGGTGCTTTGATTTCTGACCATGCCGACTCAAAAGGAAAAATAATCCAAATGCAAACTCCGCAACTTGGTGCTGCTTTCTAGCTTATTTTTTAAATTGATCAAAACATTAACTCTACCTTCATATACATCATTCTATGATAACCCAAACAGCACGGATTGTCTGTATTTTTATTTTAGCTGGCCTCATTTCCTGCAATTCTCATGAGGAGCACGAGGACTTTGCCGATTGGCTTGTCGACGGCCAACAAAGGAAAGCCGAAATCATCCTATTGGATAATAAAGAAATCCATATGGACAATGGCCTGATCCGTAGAAGTTTTGTCCTGTCACCCAATCTCACTTGTTTTGATTTTACCAACCTGATGACAGGAGAGCAAATGCTTCGGACCGTCATGCCCGAAGCCCGGATTATCCTGAATGGTAAAACCTATCAGATCGGTGGCCTTAGCGGACAACAAGAAAGGGGATTTTTCCGAAAAGAGTGGTTGGGCGAAATGGAGTCATCATCGGAAGATTTCCAATACCAATCCTACGAAATCGGTGAAATCACGACCCATTTTCCTACCAAAACTGTTTTTTGGACAGGCCATAAAAAAGACGCTAACGGCAAAAAGATAAGCTTTAGCTATAGCCATCCTGATTTTGACAACCTCATTTTGAAAATCCATTACGAGCTCTTTGATGACCTTCCGCTGATGGGGAAATACCTGACATTGGAAAATGCAGGGAATGAAAGCATCCATATAAATCAGGTGGTCAATGAAATTCTCGGAATAGTGGAAGAAGAGTCTGCCGTGGTCGGCAGTACAGATAAGATGAAAAAGCCGCACCAACTGTATATCGAAAACAACTTTGCCTTCAACAACGCCATGCATGCCGAACTCAGCAGTCAGGCAACACATTGGAAGCCGGATTCAAGCTACACTTCCCAAGTCAATTATGAATTGCGGACGCCCAATATCCTTGAAGTCTATCCCGAAAGGGGGATTGGAATCGACCTGAAACCGGGAGAAAATTTCCAGTCTATCCGTACTTATGAATTGGTTTTGGACAGTTATGACAGGGAAAGAAATGGTCTGGCAAGGAGGAAAATGTACCGGGCTTTGGCACCTTGGACTTTGCAAAATCCCATTTTTATGCATTTGGTGAGCAAAAACGACGGGGAAGTCAAGACTGCCATTGACCAATGTGTAGCCACGGGATATGAGGCTTTGATTCTGAGTTTTGGAAGCCATATCAACATGGAGGATATTTCTCCTGAAAATATGAGCCGATGGAAAACCCTTGCGGATTATGCCCATCAAAAAGGGATCAAAATCGGTGGCTATTCGCTGTTTAGCTCCCGCAAAATAAGCGATGAACACGATGTCATCAGTCCAATCACTGGCAAGCCTGGCGGGGCTTTTTTTGGAAATGCCCCTTGTATGGCAAGCGAATGGGGTCTCGATTACCTTGACAAGCTCCGGTTTTTCTTTGAAAACACCGGTTTCGATATTTTTGAAAATGACGGACCTTATCCCGGGGACGTCTGTGCCTCTACTTCCCATCCTGGTCACGAGGGTCTGCATGATTCACAGTGGGTACAGATCAATCTCCAAAAGGGACTTTACCAATGGATGAATGCCCGCGGAATCTATATCAATGCGCCGGATTGGTACTTTTTGGATGGGACACACAAGATCGCTTTGGGCTATCGGGAGGTGAATTTTTCCCTGCCAAGAGAAAGGCAAAAAATCCTAAACAGGCAAAATATTCATGACGGAACTTGGGAGAAAACACCCTCGATGGGCTGGGGTTTTGTACCCTTAACTGCATATCATGGCGGAGGAGCCGATGCGGTATTGGAACCGCTTAGTGAGCATCTTGAAGATTACAGGCAATTGATGATGCAATATTATGGTGCAGGTGTACAGGCTTGCTACCGTGGTCCTAGATTGTACGACACCGAGGAAACAAAAGCAATGGTCATCTCTGTCATTGATTGGTACAAAAAATACAGAGATATCCTCAATGCAGACATCATCCGACTCCGACGTGCAGACGGAAGGGATTGGGATGGGTGGATGCACGTCGATCCAAAAGGGAAAGAAAAAGCCCTCATCATGCTGTTCAATCCCACTCAGGAAGATATCGGAAGAGTACTGGAAATACCTCTATATTATATTGGGGAAAAAAATCAGGTCACAGTAAATGTGGAAGGGGAAAAAGCAACTAATTATAAATTGACTCAAAAGCAGGAACTCATCATAAACGTTACCATCCCTGCAGATAGCTTTACATGGTTGGTAATAAAGTAAAACAGAATTTTTTAAGGGGTAAAAAATGATAAATATCACCTACAACAGTGCTTAATATCACTTTTAAAGGCTCAAATAAGAATGAGATTTGATTAAGAAAATCAAAGAATCTATACTATGATTCACTATAAAAAAAAATATTCCCAGCTGATCTGGCTTGTGCCTGTGGGGATGATGTTCATTGTTTTTAGCTTTAACAGTTCTAAAAGTACGCTTGAATCCGAAGAAATACCAAGAGAACAATTTCTGGACTTTTTACTAGACGGTAACGATAGGTTTACCAAGAAAAATCCGGTTCATTTTGGACAAAACAAGATGAGAACTAATAACCATAATCAAGGTCAACACCCAGGTGCCGCGATCATAAGTTGTGCAGATTCAAGGGTGTCCCCTGAGTTGGTTTTTGATCAGGGTTTGGGAGATTTGTTTGTTATCAGAAATGCAGGAAATATTGTTGGTGCAAATGAAATCGGAAGCGTGGAATTTGCCATTGAATACCTTGGGGTTCCATTGGTGATTATTTTAGGACATACCAACTGTGGGGCAATCGGCGCATTTGTGGAGCATGACCATGACCATTCCCATATTTATCCTGAAAACATTCAAAAAATCATTGACTTTATAGATGCTGAGGAAGAAGAAAAAGCTCTCATAAGAACCTCCCCTAATTTTTTTGAAAAAGCTGTAGAAGCCAATGTTTTGCATGGAATCCATGCGCTCAAAGCATCGATTCCATCGATAGATTCTCTTATCAACAATGGTAAACTGAGAGTGGTCGGTGCAGTTTATAATATGGAATCGGGAAAGGTGAAAATCTTAGAAGAATAAATATTTTTTTATGAATATTTTTTTGGTTCTGGAAGAATAAAGGATGAAATACTTGGAAATCCCAATCATTATCACAAATTTTAGTTATAATTTTTAAACAATTTCCAATGTTTTCAGCCGAACAATTAGAAAATATCAAAACCAGAAAAGAACTGGTGGCCTTGTCTAAAATTGAAGGGATCAACCTAAAGAAATCCATCAAACGGGCAAAATATGAAGAAGACTTGAAGCTTCTTCAGACTGAACTTGCTCTCCTTCAGGAGCACATTGAGAAAAAAAACCTTCGGGTTGCTGTGATCTTCGAAGGCCGAGATGCAGCCGGAAAAGGAGGTTCCATCAAGCGCTTTGTAGAATTCCTCAATCCAAATTCTACCGGTGTTGTTGCGCTAAGCAAACCTACGGATGTCGAAAGGGGACAATGGTACTTTCAGAGGTACATTGAGGAACTTCCCAACAGTGGACAAATCAAATTTTTTGACAGGAGCTGGTACAACCGGGCCGTTGTGGAGCCTGTGATGGGATTTTGCTCCGAGAAACAATATGAAACATTTATGAAGCAGGTTCCCAATTTTGAACACATGCTCTATGAAGATGGTATCATAGTGATCAAATTCTGGTTTGATATCAGCAGAGATGAGCAGCAGAAGCGGTTTGATGCCCGACTTGGCAATCCGCTCAAGGAATGGAAATTCAGTCCTGTGGACCTCAAAGGTCAAGAACTTTGGGACGAATTGACTGAGTACAAAGAAATGATGTTTACCGAGACCCACACTTCCTATTGCCCATGGGTAATAGTGGAAACCAACGACAAGGAAGAAGCCAGACTGGAAAGTTTACGATATGTATTGTCAAGGTTCAAATATCCCCGCAAAGGCAAAACCAAAGCCAATCTGAAGAATGACCCAAATGTGATTTTTAAATATTTCCGTAAGAACCAAAAATTTGACCTTTAATGACCATGGTACTTTCAAAAGAAGATGTAGAGGTATTGAACTCTAAAATTGGCATCAAACACTTGTTGGCCAATAAAAAAATCAATCTGGAAAAAGTCTTGAAAGCAACCCGCCATGAACTCAAATTGAGGGAGATCCAATCGGAGTTGGTCAGACTGCAGCTTTGGGTCATTGCAAATGGCAAAAAGGTGGTCGTTTTATTTCATGGTGGTGATTCATCAGAGAAAAGTACGGTTATCCGTAAGATTTTTTCACACAACAATCCAAGGCATTACAGGATAGAAGTAAATCTTCCGGAGAAAAATGAGTTGGGTAACGACGAATATTATTTTAAAAAGTTTGTAGAAAAATTGCCCCAGGCAGGGGAAATAGTGTTGTGGGATAGAAGCTGGTACAATAGGGCGCTTTTTGAACCCATCCTCGGAATGTGTACCAATGAAGAATATGACCAATTCATGGAGCAAGTCAATAATTTTGACAAAATGATGGTTGATTCGGGAATCATATTGGTCAAATTCTATTTTACGGTCAGTCCTGATGAGCAGGCAGACCGATACAAAGAATTGAAAAAATCTCCTCTGACAAGGTGGAAAACGGAACATTGGCTCAAAGATTCGCCTAAAATATGGAAGAAATACATCAAATTGAAGGAAGCTATGTTTGAAAAAACCAGTACAGACTATGCCCCTTGGATCGAAATAGACAAGGATACCAGGGAAGAGGAACTCATCGCTGCTGCGGAACATTTGCTGAGTAGTATACCTTACAAAGAATAATTCACCAAACAATTGGAAAGGGTGGTAATCTCAGAAATTACTACCCGTTTTTTTTTCTTACCCACTTTTGATTGGGCAACAACAATCAACACAAGTCCACCCAATAATCCCACAATCGCAAAAAAGAACTTGAGCTTGACCATGGTTTCAAAGAATAGCATGTCCCCTACAAATCCCTGTTGGATCCATTGTGTCAGCCTGATATTTTCGCTGATATCAAAAATCAGAGCAAGAAACTGAAATGCCGCTAGGAAAAGCAGTAAGTTTTTGTGGAATTGGAATTTGTTAGGATAATGATGCTTCAATTCTAGGACTTGGAAATTTTTCCTTGCCCATAAGCAAAGGATAAAAATGGTTGGAAACAAAGTTGACATAAAGAGGTAATCCAACTTCAGCTGTTGCAGGACAAATGCCTTTTGTGCCGGTTCGCCCCAAGATGCAATCAACCCCTTCAGCCTTTCGGCACTCCCCGGAAGCTCAAATTCCATCACATTGAATTTCAACCCTGTGGCAGCTTCAAATTGGAATTGGTGGTACCTCATCAACCCAAACGCGATGAAAGTAAGCAGAAGGAAAATGAAGAAGGAAAATGAAGAAGGAATATTTCAGTTTCATATACGCTTAGGGTTATCATGGTACATTTCTCTCCGGATATCTTCTTTTTTCTGCGGCCTTCTTCGAAATCTGCGGGATATATTTGAATCACTTTTCTCTAATGTAGGAATGCTAATTTAAAGGCTCCCGCAGATCTGCTCGGACTATATGTGAGTACTTACCTTGCAATTGTCAAAGTCATCCTATTTTATGGTAAGGTGGATACATCAGCTGTGACGTAGAAACTACAAATCAAGAAGATTATTTACCTTTTCGAAATGGAATCATATGGCTTATTTTTTTTCTGCGTAGTTCTGCGAAATCTGCGAGAAAATAATTTTTCAAAGTCTCCCACAGACTGGCACAGACAGGAAAGAAGAGGTGCAATCTATTTTTAACTGCCAAGTAGGTCAATTGGAAAATTAAGAATTCAAAAACCGCTCTGCAATTTTGAGTTGACGGAAACGGAATCTTTTCTTTACCCGATGTTCAGCGCTTCTTTGCAGGATGTCTTTGAGGGTTTCCATCACTTCGATTGTGTGGTCACCTTTATTGACCATGACACACTCTGCGTTGGCAGCTTGACCGGCATCTGTGATTTCTGATCGGGTGGCCATACCGGATTTGTTGAGACTTTCGAGTACTTGGGTTGCCCAAACAACGGGCACATGGGCAGCTTCACAGATCCACAGGATTTCCTCCTGTATTTCTCCCATTCTCTCAAATCCAATCTCCACAGCGAGGTCACCGCGAGCGATCATTACCCCAAAAGCCCTTTGTTTCATACCTTCAATTAGCAGTGAGGGTAAATTGCTTACTGCTTCGGGTGTCTCTATTTTAAGGATCACATGGGGAGGATTGTCCGAAATCGCCTTTAGCTCAGACTGGAGGTTGCTGATATCTAAGGCTGTCCTTACAAAAGAATACCCTACCAAATCCGCATTTTCACAGATAAATGGCAGGCAAGCTTTGTCGAAGTCTGTAAGAGATGGAATCTCAATCATAGTATCTGGAAAGTTGATTCCTTTCTCAGCTTTGATCCTGCTTTTTTCGGAAGAGATCCGTGTTATTCTGATTCCGGCCTTATCTGATTTGGTTTTTTCGACAATTGCTCTTATCACCCCGTCATCAATGTAGACACGATTACCTTTTTTGAGGAAGGAAATAATTCCTGGCACATTTGGGCTAATGACGATATCGTCTTTGGCAAATCCTTTTCCATCCTCTGCCATCCAGATGAGGTCACCTTCTTTCACTTGGACTTTCCCTTTGTCCTTTCCTTTTCCGAGTAGAACTGTGCGGATTTTGGGACCGGCCATGTCCATGTATATTTTACAATCAATCCCAGTTTGCTTACTTGCCTTCCGGAGTTTGTTGATCATCTTGGACCAAGTCGCCTCATCATCATGGGCGCAGTTGATCCGGGCTACATTCATGCCGTTTTCAAGCAAACTTTTGATCACAGCATAACTATCCGCAAATCCAGAGTCAAACGTGACCATCAAAGATGGAATGCTGGGAATGGTTTTGTTCCCAAAAAGTAAATGGCTCTTCTCATCTATTTTCTTTTTGCTGAATGAAAAATCGCAGATGTCTATGTTTTCTACAGGTATAGTTTCCCCCAACCGCTCCAAAATTGCCTGTACTTGTCTTCTGACGTGACTTTCGCTACTGGCAAGAGAGGACAAGCCATGGACATGGAGAGCATCTTGAAGCACGCGTAAATCCCTGTTTCGGACACTCAGGTATTCCACCATATTTTTGGCAGCTTCCTTTTGATCCTTGTGTAAGCTTGCAATGATTCCGGACTTATGGACAACATCGGCGGCCATAGATTTTTCTAAAGAAATGAGTTCATTTTTGATGAATTCAAGAGATTCTGAACCAGTCATTTGGCAGGGGTTTATTATCTAAATCTAATGTTAAAAATTCAGGTTTTCGAATCAGTCGAGGCCTTTTTTGAATTTGTTCCCAAATCTGTCGATTACCTCCACTTCCACTTTTAATTCGGGGTTGTTTGGCTTAAAAATAAACATATGTCCATTTTTTTGTGCTGAGATCCAAGGCTGCTTTTTTGGTTTTCCCGGCCCATAGATTTCCATTGCCAAAGGATCCGTGGCGATGACTTGCGTGGGTTGGACCGTTTTGGTTTCGTTTTCATAGATATTGATTTTCCACTCAGGGTCCCAATTCCAGATATTAAGCATATAGTCATTGGGGAATTCCGGGTGGGTTCCCGGACGGTAAATACGGAACTGAAAACCCAGGTTTTCACCCACACTTTGGTAATGCCATGATAAATCTCCTGCCTCAGATCTGTAGACCCCATAGCCTTTTGGCGTGCCATCATAGCAGATGCCGGACCACCATGCCCCGCTGATAGCGGCGGTGTTGTGCTCAAAAATATTTCCATTCACTGTGTTTTCATTCCAATGGACGTGTCCCGAAATCAAATGTGCTTCATAGCCTTCCAAGATCTTGTATAAGGCTTCCCTGTTGATGACCGATTCTTTGTTGATATCACGGCCAGGATTATGAGCTACGACCTGCGAAAAACTTGGAATGTGCAGAAAAATGACAATGTGTTTTTCCTTGGGCACCAAAGCCAAATCCTTTTCCAACCACTGTAATTGGGTCTCCGGAAGGTAACCGTAGTATTGTTTACTTCCCAAAAAGTATACATCATTCAATACAACATAATGGGTTTTCCCCCTGTTGAAGGAATAATAGGCCGGACCAAACTGACTGGTAAAAGGAGCTTGACTGGTTTCATTGGACCTGGCATTCAGGTTGATGTCATGGTTTCCCAAAACCTGAAAGAAAGGAATCCCGGTAGATTTTATGCCTTCATTGTATTGCTCATACAATTCAAACTTGTCAAAAACCAAGTCGCCGACACCTACACCAAATAGGTTAGGATCATTGAGTGCTACTTTCTTTTTGCTCAGGTCTACACATGATTCTGTGATAAATTGATTGGCTTCATCTTCCGTCTGCACCTGCGGATCGGCGATGGCAATGAAGTGATGGTCGGTTTCATCGTTTGGGTTTGGCTTCAGCTCAAATAGGATCAAATTATTAGCCTTTGTCAAATCAACTCTTCTGAAAAAATTCACAGAACCGTTGTCCAATAAATCAAAAGCATATCCAGAAGGATAGGAGATAAACACAAATTCCTGGTCCGTGGTAAATTCAAACTCCCCCTTTTCATTGGAAAGGACAATGTCTTTTCCGTCAGATACTGTGATGTTATTTAGATCATTCCCATTTGAGGTAACTTTTCCTTTTACTTTGGTATAGGTAAGAGTGTGAGTTTTTTCCTGACCAAAAACAGGGTTATCTCCTGCTGAAAGGAAGAATAGCACCCACAAAAAGAGGAAGAGAAAAAAGCTATTTTGGTACTTTTTCATGGTATTTGAATTTGAAGTCAACTTAAACAAAAAGAGGCATCCCGAAAAGGATGCCTCTTGATTTTTGTTATGATGTTTTGATTAGAAGTTATATCTCAAACCGAACTGCAATCTCCAAACATCACCTGCACCGGCAGATGGAGTGAAAGAATCAGAGATCAGCGTATTTCCAAGGTTTCTAAATCTAAACTGAGGTCTGTTGTTTGCATCTACACCTGCCGGAACGAGCGGAGAAGTTGAAGTCATAAACTGACCCACACCCCAATTTGAATTCAACAAGTTGCCTACGTTCAGAATATCCACCCTGAACTCAAGGTTCTGCTTTTTGCTAGATGTCAACAATGTTTGGGAAGCGCTGAAGTCAGCCCTGTATACCATAGGAAGGAATACTGCTCCTCTTTCGGCGATTTGTCCTCTGTTGGCGCTAAGGTATTTGTCCTGTTGGATAAATGCTTCCCATGCAGCGGATTGCTCAGCTGCTGTGAAAGTTCTTCCTGAAGAAGTGAATTGTACAAAGTTGGTTTCAGAGGCAGTTGCAGGGATATAAAGCAGGTCATTGGAGAAGCCACCGTCACCGTTGAAATCACCGCCGTAGACATAGCTCGTGTTTCCGATAGTTCTACCTTCCCAGAATAAGGAGAAGGAGGTAGTACCGAAGGAGAACAAGTCAACAGAATAGTTTGCAACAGCCACTACTCTATGTCCCATAGAATTTCCTGAAAAACCCAATCCGGGGTTGTTTGGATCACCTTGGTGTTGGTTGTTGTTCCAAGAACCGAAGGCAATAGAACCTGCATCCACAGTATTTTTGGCTTCACCGTAGCTGTAGAAACCTTTCAGATACAATCCGTTGGCAAATGGTTTTTCCAAAGTAATAGAAGCTATCCAAGAGTTACCGATCGCCTGATTGGCAAGAGTCACAGCATTGTCAATTTTACCATTAATTCTGGTTGCAGCATTGCCACCTACCCATCTGTCTCTTGGGTCAGGACCTGTAAAACTTCCGTTTGCAGGAGCAAGGTTTGCGTTGTAGTAGGACACTCCGTTTACGTCTTTGTTATAAAGGAATTCAGCAGTTGCAATGATTCCCCCAGGAAGTCTATGGTCAATAGCCACGTTGGTCCTCCAGATTTGTGGGAACTTGAAAGTAGGTTCTGTTAAAGCCAATTCATAGTTAGCAGCAGGCGCGCCTGTTACTGAAGAAGGCTTGTAAGCGTCAGGATTAGGATTGAATGGTCTGGTCGTTGTATTATCAAACCTATCAAAACCTGTCAAAATACCGTTGTTGCCTATTTGGTTGGAAACCCATACATAAGCCGGACGACCTGTGAATACACCGGTACCACCCCTTACTTGGGTAGTTCTTGCACCTTTGCTGAGGTCATAGTTGAAACCGACCCTCGGAGACCAAAGGATATTTGGATCAGGAAGTTTGTCAGTTCTAACTTTTATTGTTTCTCCACCTGGATTACGGAAGTTAAATCCTTCCACTTCTTGGTTTCTGAATCCTGTCTCAGCAAAGAATGGTACGTCAATTCTCAAACCTACTGTGACCAAGAAATCTTTGTTGACTTGAATTTCATCCTGTCCGTAGATGCCGCCATAGTTAACTTGCAATGGCTGAATTGGTTTTTCCTGACCTGGAATGTTGGAATACCTTACTTGGAACCTTCTTACAGTTGAGGTAGGAGTTGTACCTCCAAGGTAAGCATTGGCATCCGCATAGAAATCCTCCAAGGAATTATATACATAAGCCGATTGAGAACCTGGGAAGAACACGTTTTCAGATTCATATCTTTCGAAGCTAAAGCCTGTGGTGATGGTATGCTTGCCTTTGAAGATCTGAAGGTTGTCTTGGATCTGGAAAGTCTTATACCTCAATTCATTGCTAGGAGTAAATGGCTCAAAACCAAAAGTGGTATAAGTAGCACCGTCTTTCAAGATATCCACCATCGGGAAAAAATCACCCCTACTACCTCTGCTTTCATCTTGATACGTATAACCTACAATCAAGCTATTGGTCATGGTAGAAGACAGTCTTGAATTCAATTCAGCTACGATAGATCGTATGTTTTCATTGATTATGTAGTTAGAATTCTGGAAGTTCAAAGCATTCAAGTTTCCATTTCTACCACCAAATCCAAGAGAGGAAGAACCTGAGGCCAAAACGTCAGTAGAGGAATCCAAATGATTGTACCTTACGCTCAATTTGTTTTTGTCATTGATATTATAATCCACTTTAGCCAAAAATTTGGTCGCAAGCGTAGAGTGGTCATAGTTTTGGAAGGGTCCCGTTTCATAACCGAAATTACTTCTCAAATAAGAACTCAAAGTATTTAGGTCAGAAGCCAAAACCCTAGTTTTATTACCGGTAATAGGATCACTTCCTGTGTTCGCTGTGAAGTTTGTTCCCGGAGTAGTTTGCTTGTCATCTTCGAATGAAGCAAAAAAGAACAGTTTATTTTTAATGATTGGACCGCCCAATCTAAATCCTACCTGTCTGTATTTGAATTCACCTGGATTGAAAGTATTGTCACCCGCTTGGGTACCAACATTGTCACTACCTCTCCAGAAATAATATGCAGAACCGTTGAATTCATTGGTACCGCTTCTAGTTACTGTATTGACACCGGCACCGGTAAAGTTACCTTGTCTCACGTCATAAGGAGCCACGTTGACAGAAATCTGGTCGATCGCGTCCAATGAGATAGGAGATACACCTGTTCTGTCGCCAGGCTGACCGCCAAGTCCAAAAGAGTTGTTGAAATAAGAACCATCGACAGTGATGTTGTTCAATCTGCTGTCTTGACCACCAAATGAATTACCGTTTGCCTGTGGAGTCAACCTGGTAAAGTCACCGATTCTACGGGAAATAGTGGGCAATTTGTTGATGGTTTCGTTGCCGATGGCAGTAGTGGCACCAGTCCTGTCAGAGCTGAATACTGCGTTTTTGTCGCCTGTTACTATAACTTCAGCCAATTCTTCTCCATCACCCAACATGGTGACGTTGACATTGGCAGCTATACCCAAACTCAAGAATACACCTTCAACAGTCTGGGATTCAAAACCGATAAAAGATACTGTAACCGAATAAGGTCCACCAACCCTCATACCGGGAATGGTATATCTACCTTCAATATTGGTCACTGCACCATACCTTGTACCTGAAGGCGTGTGCGTGGCCACGACATTGGCACCGGGAAGGGTTTCCCCGGTATTATCTACTACCCTACCAGACATACTGGAGGTGGATACCCCTTGCGAAAACGCCATACTTGTAACAAATACAAGCAATGTCACAGCAAGTAAACTCTTTAGTAATGATTGCATCATAATTTTTGTTTTTTGTGGAAAATTGAAATTATAAGATTCAGGGATGGTTATTTTTCCGCTACAAATGTATGGGAGATGGGCAAGGATTTTGAGTTGAAATTGTTAAGTTTTAACAAATTTTCACAAGTTTACTTAACAAATCCCTAACATTAAAATCCAAAAGAGGTTTTATTTTAAACCTACTTTTTGCTTTTCATTACATTTTAATGCAGTTCACGTATTTTTTCCGGAACATGAATTTTGGATATTTTCACTATGTTAACGTAATGTTATGAGAGAGATAAAGAAGGTCATTATATAGAATCTCAGAATATAAGTACATAACTTGGCATTATTTAATAATAAAAAAATTTGGTTCTTATGAAAAACAAAAACATACTTTGGCTTTATTTATTTCTTTTTGCAGGTATTCTTGACATTGTTTTTACCGCAAATGGAGAATATTCCTCCAGAATATTTACCAAGCCTTTGATAATAATCGCCTTATGGGGCTACTTTTTTTCCTCGAGCAAAGAAATCAAAGGATCCATATTAAGAAAAAGCATCAGTGCGGCATTGATTTTTTCTTGGTTGGGTGATGTATTGCTGATGTTCCCGGATTTGTTCCTCTATGGACTTGGAGCGTTCCTTATGGCGCATATAAGTTACATCATCGGATTCAAGATCGCCCAAACCAATCCATTTGCCATCGGTAAAGTCAACTTTATCCACCTTTTCTTTGTCAATCTTCCGATTTATATCTTTGCGGCCTTTGTTTATTTCCTTATCAATCCTGGACTCGGTCCCATGAAAATTCCGGTGGTTATATACCTGATAGTGATTGTCATGATGGTGACTACCGCACGGGAACGTTACAAAAAGACTAATCCTGTAAGTTTTTGGCAGGTGTTTATTGGAGGGATGTTTTTTATGATTTCGGATGGGGTACTTGCTATCAATATGTTTTATAAACCCTTTCCCGAATCAGGAGTCATCGTCATGGGAACTTATATCATCGCCCAGTTCCTTATTGTGAGAGGTATTTTGGCACATATTGATGTTATTCCTAATTCCAAAAATTAATCAATATGAAGAGCAATATCAAAAAACTTCTTTCCCAAATAGCCATCGGGATCAATCAATATCTAAAAAGTCAAAATTAGAGATCTGATTTGTTCTGATGGCTAAAAGTGACTTAATTAGGGTTGCATGAAATTATGGCAGCAAAAAAATAAAGTTCTATTCTAGGCAAGCGACTTGAATGCCCGGTACATCGGTCATCCGTCATCGGACAAATCGTTAGTAGTAAATACAGGGTTACTGACAAACAAGTAGATAACCAAAAAATATCCTAAATCCTCCCCATAATATCCGTATAATTAATCCCCATGTGGCTGTTGTCATAGACTGCTTTGCCATCTTTGACCAATATAATCTGTGGCGATTCGTGGTAGACATTGAATTCACGTTCTATCTGATTGGATACATCCCGATGACGGATCAGGTCTAAATAGTAAGGAGTAACTTTTTCGGAATCTTCGACCTTCCAGTTTCTCTTTAGCCGGTCCCAAGCGATACTGCTGATGGAGCACCTTGTAGAATGTTTGAAAATGAGGACCGGTTTTTCATCACTCATTTCCCTGATCTCATCTAACTGTGCTAAGCTTTCCAATTTATTCCAATCCATTTCTTAAAATTTATTAAACTTTCAACCCAAAAGTAATTTCACTTGAAATTAGTTCCTTCTAAAATTTCACTTTCACTACCTTTCGGCACAAAAGATTAATTCTTCAAGGGGCAAGGTTCTTGCTTATTACAATATTCTAGGCTATAACTTGTTGTCTAAACAGTCCGAATCATCCTTACTATGTTTTCAAAATACACGCTTCCCGTTTTCTTCATACTTTTTGTTTTCTCTTCCTGCAAAAGCATCAAGCCAAACAATCCTCCTTTTTCGTCTGTAACCGAATTGCCCCAAGCAATCTCCAAAGCAAATATTCCCATAGAAATCCCGCTCTCTTATATAGAGGATAACCTTAACAATACCCGAAACAGTAAATTGTTTTCGGAGAAAGGACTGGAACTAGGTAGTGGATTATTTGCTGACTTGGATGTAACAAGGATCGGCAAAATTTCAATTACAGCTCTTGAAAACAATACCATCCGGGTCAAATTGCCAATGAATCTCGTTGGAGATATGAAAATAGAGAAAAGGGTCTTTGGACAAAACCTTTCCACGAATTTCCCATTCAATGAAAACTTGAGCCCGGAGATCAGCTTCATTCCTGAGATCGGTAAAAATTGGGATTTGAGTATCAAAAACCTCCAGATTGATAATTGGGGCAGATCTATGAAATATAACCTGCTGGGGTTTGAAATAGATCTGGATAAGGTGGTAAAAAGCCAGCTCCAAAAAGTCCTCGATAACCAACTTGCTGCTGCTGACCTCAGTCAGCTTGATTTCAAAAATATTGCCCAAGAGACCTGGGATGTCTTCTCAGAGCCATACACCATTGAACAGGAAGGAATGGAGGTTCATTTCTATACTATTCCTAACAAACTAAAAGTTAAGGAAAAAATCACCCAGGACCAAAAGCTTGTCTTGTATCTAGGAATTGAAGGAGAGATGTTTTCCAAGATTGGAGCCAAACCGATCATACCCAAATCTCCTTTGCCGAATATTGAACCTAACGAAAATAGGGAAAACGAAATCGAGCTTGTACTGCCATTGATTCTCCGCTATGAGGATTTGGACGGCTACCTGAACAATGAAATGGCAGGCAAGGCCATCAAAATTGACGGTAAGACAGAGATGGTGCCCACCAATCTCAAAACCCAAAAATACGGAGACAAGACTTTATTGTCCATGGATTTTACCGGCATCCGAAAAGGAAAAAAGGATATCAAAGGCAAAATGTATTTTGCCGGTAAGCCCGTATTTGACGCAGCGACTGAGTCACTACGATTTGACGAAGCGGAGTTTGACGTCAAATCAGACAATGGCATGGCCAATATCGGTATCAGACTGAAGAAGAGGAAAATCATGAATCAGATCAAGAAATTGGCAAATTATCCTGTCGGTGATTTCCTCAGTGAGGCAAGGAAGGAAATGGAAAAGCAGGGGAAATTCGAGACAGGCTTTGGGACATTTCAGGTTATAAATCCAACTTTGGATGTGGAGGGAATCTACAGCACGGAGGAAGATGTGAGGATCTACCTCAAATCAACAGGGAAAATGGAAGTGCGGCTGAAAGATTTTAAGTGATTTTCCCATCATACAGCTCAGATATAGGGAATATCATATCGTAGTCATTCCAATTTAAATTCCCATTGATTATCGAAAAAGACATGAACAGGGATTTATCGAGGTATTTTCGGATTTCAGGATGCTGGGAGTCAGATAAAAATTTCTCGAAATCAACATTTTGCAAAATGCCATCAGTAAACAATATCTGAATTATATAATGATTCAAATATTTAGCCTCCTTCACTCTTAGTGATTTGACGGCATATTCTATATTTAAGTCAGATACTTTCATTTGATTTTGGAGATAACTTCAAATTCTACTTTTTTCTTCTCTTTAAAATACGATTCCAATTTGTTGGCAATTTGAAAATGATATGTCGATACAAATATCTTGAAATTTAATAAATCCTTCCCCTTTAATGGCTTTTTTCCTTTGATATTTGAAATATGGATTTCTATAATTTCCTCATTTTCAAAAATGAAGATTGCTTTGGATTCGAATTCGCCTTTTTGACCATGGACATGAATAGGTTTATGGTCATTCGAATAAAAGAAAAAAGTAATCCCTAAGTATTCATAAATTTTGGGCATGTGGATTATCCATTTGATCTTGCTAAATTTAGTGAAACTAACTTTTAAATTTGGAAATTATGTCAGAAAAACCCAACCCCATATTTCATAAGCGGATCTTTTGGGATGTGGATTTCGAAAAGCTTGACTATGATGCCAAAGCCAATTTTGTGATTGAGCGGGTATTTGAAAGAGGTGACGTGGATGACATCCGAAATTGCAGAAGGTACTATGGAGATGAGAAAATTACAATAGTATTGTTAAATGCCAAGTTTCTTCCTGAAACCAGAATGTACCTAGCCGCCGCTGTGATTGATAAACCCATCAACGAATTCAGATGTTACAAACTCAGACAGTCGAACCCGGAACTCTTTCCCATTGGGAAGGGGAAAAAAGAAAGATTTTTGGGATATCGCCGAGTTGCTCAAACATTATCCTGTATCTGATTTTGGCCACTTCCACAAGGAGAAATACAGTTCCCAAAATAGTTTGATAACCGTTCCGGAAGCGATAACCTATTTTGGTGATGCGGAAGAAAGCGAAAATCCTATAACCCTCAAAAGCCAAACTTGAAAAAGTGTTCAGAAATCCATCAAAGAACAGGTGCGGGAGTATTTGAAATAATCGCAAAAGAACTTCGGTCTTCGTCCCGATAGCTATCCATAGCTA
>NZ_JAMFLG010000081.1 GCF_023502205.1 Aquiflexum sp. TKW24L
CCATAAGCGTCAAGCTAAGAAGATGTTTAGAATTTCAAGATGGTTGTTTTTGCCTTTTTTGGTTTCGGCTCTACATTTTTTCTTTGCAGTTTCAAACAGGTTTTGCAGCCAAGTTTCGAGGTTTTCACTATAAAATACGGCCTTTCTTATTTCGTTGGAAAGTCTCATTACTGTTTTGAAAAACTTCCATTCGCTGAGTTTTATAGGCTTTTCTCCTTTTTCACTGAGGTATTCTATTGCAGACAAAAACCTACGGTTTATCATTATCCATATCATTTTGGCTATAAGCTGGCATTTAAATCTTTGGATTTTTACAGGTTTGACCCTATTAAGTTTCATTTGTGACTTCCATGTTTTGAATATCAGCTCAATCTGCCACCTCAGACTGTAGGCTTTTCTTACCTGTTCGCTGTTTGCCCATTCCTTCGGTATATTGGTAATGATCATGTTGAGTCTAGTTTTGGCCCTATAATCATCTGAGAGGGAATATCCCTTGCTTCTTGCAGCCCTTTCCGCCTTTGTTATCCTTTCCCTGTAGGTTTTTTCGCTGACCTGTTCCAATATCAACCGGGAGGGCAATAGTTTTTTGCCTTTTTCTATCAATACATCGATTTCAATCCATCTGAATCCCTTTTTGTCTAGCTTCTCTTGGATTTTTGAATAGTCTAAAGGTTTCTTATCTGTATCCAAAACGGTCCATCTTGTATTGAGCCTGTTTACATAATACGAATGGTTTTGGCCAATCCGATCGATATATTCCTGGCTCACATATGCCAGATCCCTTATATACAGGCAGTTCGGTTCTATCCTATCCAGGGTTTCCTTGGAATCCTTTTGGTCATTCCTGTTGGCAGGGGTAATGTTCAGGTCAGCAACACCTCCTGCTATCAGGTCATATTCGAACTGGATGCTTATCTGTGAATCAACCCCAAAGCCGCCATGTCCCTTAAAATCCTCACTGAACTTTTGGGGCAGTTTAAACCTTGTGGAATCTTTGATGAGTATTTTGTCAAACCTGTAGGCATTTTCGGCATTTAAGATCGCGGTTGCTTTGTGGCCCAGCTGCTGTTGAAGGACTGATGATAAGAAGTGGACAGCAGAATCATTGAACCGTTCCTGAATGGCCTGTTTGGAAATATGGGTTCCATAATACTGCGAAAAATCAAGGGCAATATCCTCAAGGCTTTGAAGCTTGGTGTCTCGTTCTGAAAAAAGAAGCAGTTCAAGAAATCTTTTCCCGTCCAGAACAGATTTCCTCTGCACGAACTGATGGCTTCTGGCAAGCTTGTTCAGGGAATCTGTATCGAATGAATCTTCAAAAAATGACTTGAATTTATCAAGGTATTTTTTGATAAATTGTTGATTTTCAGCTTTGTTCTTCTCCTAAATATACTTAAATTAAAGAAAAATAAGGCAGGAAACCCAACCGTTCATTGAAAAACCTGCCTTTTTAGTATACAAAATCTAAAATAAATATGGAAAAGAACACTAAGTATTCCAAGGGAATACTACACCCTTTTCA
>NZ_JAMFLG010000082.1 GCF_023502205.1 Aquiflexum sp. TKW24L
TGACATGTCCTGAAATAGCTTGACAGAAAAGTCAAACTATAAACAGGTGAAATTATGACAAAACAGGTTCAAACAGTTAATCGGTACAGTATTGGATTCAAAAGACAGGTAGTAGAGGAGTACGAGTCAGGCTCTTCTATAAGTTATCTCCAAAAGAAGTACGGCATAGGTGGGGCGACTACGGTCCAGAAGTGGGTAAGGCATTTTGGAAAAGACCATCTTTTAAACAAAATAGTAAGGGTAGAAACCATGGATGAGAAAAACAGACTTAAGCAACTTGAAGAAGAAAACAAGAAACTGAAGGAAGCCCTTGCGGATTCGATCATAGCGAACAAATGTCTGGAGACACTGATTGAAGTGGCCAACGAGGAGTATAGGACGGATTTAAAAAAAAACTTTGGCACAGGTGCGTTGGGCAAAGGAAAGAGGGGTTAAATGTGGGAAAAGTGTGTAAATATTTCGGTTACAGCAGATCGGCCTATTACAGCTGGGCGAGTGACCGTATCGGTGAAGAGACCGGCAATGATCTTGTGCTTGATCTTGTAAGGGATCAGAGAAGGGTACATCCAAGAATGGGCGGGAGAAAACTTTACCATCTTCTCGGGGATGACATTGCAAGGATGGGGGTGAAAATGGGTCGGGATAAGTTCTTTAGGTTACTGTATTCAGCAGGGCTTTTGGTCCACCGTAAAAAGAAGTATGTGGTTACCACACAATCATTTATGCGTTACAGCCAGTTTAAGGACCATTTCAACGGAAAGGTCTGGACATTGGCCCACCAGGCATGGGTATCTGACATAACTTACATCCGCGTGGGTGATACTTTCAGATACCTTTTTCTGATAACCGATGCTTACAGCAGGAAGATAGTCGGGTGGTTTCTGGGAAACACTCTGGAAGCAAGATGGGCTGTCGAAGCCCTGAAAATGGCCATCAGGCAGTGTCCCGATCCAATGGGGCTTGTCCATCATTCTGACAGGGGTTTCCAGTATTGCAGCAAGCTGTATACAGCATTGCTCGAAGAAGCAGGTATCCAATCAAGCATGGGGGAGGCGGGGAACTGCTATGACAATGCCATGGCCGAAAGGGTCAACGGTATATTGAAAACAGAGTACCTGCTCGATGCGACATTTGCAAATCTGGCAGAGGCACTTTCAGCTGTAAAACATGCGGTGGCGAGTTATAATGAAAAAAGGCCGCACATGTCCTTGGAAATGAACAAACCAAATGACATCCACAAGGGATTGTCAGTGTTTTCATCTCTCAAACGCAAAGGTAGCACAAGACAGAAACCTGTCAAGGCTATATAAACGCCGCTACGCGTCGGCCTTGACAGATTTCCTTACTTGTGCTATGTGGCATTTAAGAAGATTGAAAACAAAAGAAAAACAATGAAAAAAGTGTCAAGTAAATTCAGGACGTGACA
>NZ_JAMFLG010000083.1 GCF_023502205.1 Aquiflexum sp. TKW24L
ACATTATAAAGTTATCTCTTTTGAAGTTTGGTTCAAAAACCACGAGGACTTGAAACAAAAAGTAACCAATCCCGGATAGCTATCGGGACAAGAAATTTTAATCCTCCCACACACAGTGCCACCGCCGGCCCGGAAAAATTTCTTCCTCCCCGCGGCTGTTTCAATAGTGAATTCTCCAAAAATTTAAGATTTCTGACTTATTTCTACGATGCTTAATCTGTTAAAAACTTCAGATCTCAGAAGTTATAGATCATGTTAAACCCACTCTTTATCCAATTCCATTGGCAAATTCCAACCAAAACCCTGTTATTTGGTTCTTTATAGAATTATAAAGTATTAAAAAAGGAAATGAGTAAAAATAAAGCAAAGATCGGCGTGCTATTGGTCAACCTCGGGACTCCCGACAGTACAGCCACCGGCGATGTCAGGAAATATTTAAGGGAATTTTTGATGGATGGAAGGGTGATCGATTTTCCATTTATCCCAAGATGGGCATTGGTGAACCTCATCATCGCACCATTCCGTGCGCCAAAATCCGCGCATGAATACCGCAAACTTTTTACCGAAAGGGGTTCACCACTTATGTACCATACCGTAGACCTGACCGAGAAACTGATCAAAGTATTGGACCCTGAAAAATACCTTGTGGAATTTGCCATGCGCTACCAGACGCCAAGCATCGAACAAGGTCTGGAAAAGCTGAACAAAGCCAATGTCAAAAAAATCATAGTACTCCCGCTTTTCCCGCAATATGCTTCCGCTACCAACGGTTCTGTGGTAGACAGAGTCATGGAAATAGCACGTACCTGGCAGATTATCCCGAATATCACTTTTATCAACAACTTCGTCGATCACCCGCTTTTTGTACAGGCATGGACGGAATTGGGAAAAGAAATGATGGAAAAGGAAGAATACGATACTTACCTTTTTTCTTACCATGGACTACCCGAGCGACAGATCCGAAAAGGTTCTGTGGATGGATATTGCCAACTCAGTGACAAATGCTGTGGCAACTACACCAAGAAAAACCAGTTCTGCTACCGCGGTCAGTGCTTCCATACCACGAGGCTGATCGCTTCCAAATTGGGTTTGCCGGAAGAAAAAGTAGTGACCTGCTTCCAGTCCCGACTTGGCAAAGACCCGTGGATCAAACCCTATACCGAAGACCTGATCAAGGAATTATCCGCAAAAGGAGTAAAAAAAGTACTTGTTTTCTCTCCGGCGTTTGTGGCGGATTGCTTGGAAACTACCGTGGAGGTAGGCGAAGAATACAAGGAGCAATTTGAAGAACTCGGCGGTGAAAAATGGGATTTGGTTCCGAGCTTAAACTCAAGAGATACTTGGGTAGCCTGTGTCAAAGATTTGGTGGAGGAGAATTCATAAAAGATTATAATTGGAAGATTGGAAAA
>NZ_JAMFLG010000084.1 GCF_023502205.1 Aquiflexum sp. TKW24L
GTAAACCATTCCCTGCGTTTCATCTGCAGGGATAGTTTGAGGATTCTGCTGTTTCCGTTTTTGACCATATATCCTCCGATTGCAAAGACTTTGTAGCGAAGCGTTTTCATGAAGTGCTGCACCTTGGTTCCCAACACAGCCTGTCGGAACAGACTCATGATGTTGTAAGCGATGATTACGAAGTTCAGTGTGGCCTCTGTGGCCCAGAAGTTTTTGCAGTTGAAGCTGTCAAAAGCAAAGTCATATTTGATCTCCTTGATCCTGTTTTCGGCATCGGCCCTGTTTCGGTAAAGGTCATAGACCATCCTTGCAGACAGTGAGAGGTTGGTGATGAAACAGCTGTAGCGGTAATTTTCATATATTCCGGAGTCCTCAAAAAGACGGAGCTGTTTGCCTGCGGCCTTTGGTCTTTTATCGATATGTTGCCTGACCATGACCATTCTTCTGGGTTTTTCCCAGTCCGGGCTTTGGTACTCGGTATCGGCGATCTCGATGCCTTCCCCGAGTTTCATCCATGTGGTCTGGGTGGCAAGTTTGGTTTTGATGGGAGGATAAAACTTGGCGGCAATAATATAACTCAGTGGGTCCGGACGGCCATTTTCCAGATAGCCAAAAAGTTCTTTACTGTAAAACCCGCTGTCAGCACGTATCAATCCCACTTTTTTGCCTGAAAGTTTGGAAATAGTGTCCTCGAGAAACCCGACAAAGTTGTTGGTCGTGTAGCTGTTGCCCGGTCTGAGCCAGCAGTTGGCCACCATCCGGCATTCAGGAACAAAGGCCAAGATGGGATGGTGGGAATTCCTTCCCGGTTTTTGGGGATTATAGCCCTTGCTGGCTCCCTGTTGGCTACCATAGCGGGTCAGTACAGTCGAATCAAAGTCCAGGGTATAGTTGTCAAATTGGAGCCGGCCAAAAAACCAGCGGTAAAATGATTCGAATACCCGCTGGTTGGTAGCCTGGTCAAACTTCTCAAAGTAACGCTTGAAAGCCCTGTGCCCCGCCATACGCTCCCAGCCGAACAGCTCTCTGATGACCTCATCACTGCGGGTGACTTCGAGTTGCTCAAAACAATTGGCCCCCGACCAGACGCTGACCAGAAACTGTAGCATAAGCTGGTCAGGAGGATAGCCGCGGTTCGATCCCTGAAGGGGAACAGGAAGGTCATTCAATACCTTGGCAAAATCAACCGAGCGGAGCATCTGACCCAACAAGGTCATACCTGCCCAAGGAGTGACTTCTTTATCTGTAAACTCAATTTTTACGGGTTTCATATAAGTAAGAAATTCTTACAGAAAAATGTGAAAAAAAATCCAAAAAAACTCAGTACAAAACACAGAATTTCAAATGATTG
>NZ_JAMFLG010000085.1 GCF_023502205.1 Aquiflexum sp. TKW24L
ATCAGCTTAAGCTAGATTCCAAAGGTTCTGATATGTTTATCAGGGCCTTTCTTTTTTCTTCGTATCCCGGATCAAAGACTGATTCGGTTTTGTAAAGGATATACATCAGCTCCAGTAATTTCCTTTGTATTGCCACCAATGCTTTCATTTTTATCCCGTGTCTTCCTACCAATCCGGCATATGTTCTTTTATATTGCTCACAGTGTTTTACTGCCGTCAGTGCAGGAAGATGCACCGCTTTTCTGAGATATCGGTTACCTTTCTTTGATATTCTAGGTTTCCCTTTTACCGATATTCCCGACTGTTTTTCTCTGACATCGAGGCCGGCATAGCTGGTCAGCTGTTTCTTGTTTCGGATCAGTTCAAAACCGTTGGTTTCTGCCAGTACAATTGCGGCTGTGAGTTCACCCACCCCCGGTATTGTTGTCATATTTTTTACATGGTCTTGCACTTTTTTGTCCTCCCTTATCATTTGGCTGATCTCCTTTTTGATTTCCTTTTCCTGCCCGTTGAGCAGTTTGAGTCTCTTATTCAATCTCTTCAAGGAGTTAAGATTAGGGAAAGCCTCGGAGTTTTCTGCGTGCAACTGGTTTTTTATAACCGTTCTCTCAGCCACAATCTGCTCTCTTTCCCTTGTAAGCTGCTTGATTTTGCTAAAAATCGGACGGGCAGGCTCCCAGGTATCCAAATTTCTTTCCAAGCCAAAGCGTGTTATTGCCTCAGCAGCGGTTTTATCGGTAACTGTTTTGATATCCAGGGTCCGTGCATAATTACTGATCTTGTTGGGAAGGACAATGGATACTTTTTTGGATTTCTTATGTAGCCAGTGAGCCAGCTTCTCATGATACACACCCGTAGCCTCCATAACAAACAGAACCTCGGTTTCTGCTGATAATTGCTTGTCAGTCCAATTAATCAGTTTGACAAACCCCTTTTCTGTGTTTTTGAACACCTCATCGGACTTAAATTTGATATTTAATTCTTCGTTGAGAAAACCGAATTTACTTACCAGTTCGTCCATGGCAACATCGATACCGACCACTTGTTTGAGAATCTTCATAGCTTTAGAGTTTAAGTTAAACAAAGCAAAGTGGATGTCTCCCTTTCGTTTTTTCTCCTGTTCGGATATTGTTGCTATATCGCCTAATCACGATATGCATTACATTCTGTTTAAACTCTAAGAGAAAGAAAGAGATGGGGTATTATCTCTGTGAGAATATACCATAATAGGTTATTTGGACACGGATTCACTCCCATCTCTCACCACTTTATGTTAATTTATGAAATCATTTTAAACATAGGAG
>NZ_JAMFLG010000086.1 GCF_023502205.1 Aquiflexum sp. TKW24L
GGAAAAAGGTATGTTTGACCTGAGTCCTGCAGGTTTTTTTTCAGTTCATTTTCAGGATTGTTCAGGAAATTGATAAGGTGGACATAGTTTATCATGTGGAATCTGACCAGAGCCACCATATTGGAGAAAGCCCAGTTCCTTTTGACTGTCTTTCGGACAACTTCCATGAGCAAAAGTGATATGAGCGAACACCAGATCTGGATTTCAATTGCATTCTGGTTATCGCCCAGGAAATATCTGAGTGGGAAGTTCTGTTTGAGCTTTTTGAAAAGGAGTTCAATCTGCCACCTGTGCTTATAAATCCCTGCAATAGTGGAGGCTTCCTGATCTAAGCTGTTTGTAAGAAAGACAAGGAGTTTTGAGTTTAGGTCGTCCCAATATGCAATCCTGCGGAGCCTCAAAGCCTGTTTTTCCCCATTTACAGTATAGGTGACCGTGATTGTTTCGTCTTTGAGGATATCCTGATCTTTGTCATCAGGAAGATCGGACTCATCCATACTTTGATAAATGGCATTCTCCCTCATTCTGGTGATAAAATAAATACCTCTGTCTGTCCACTGGGCGTATTGCAGATAATCGGTATAACCTTTATCCATGACTACATAAGAGCCGTCAGGAATATTGAGATGTTTGAGGAAGGTATGGTCATTGCGGCTTCCTTCGGTAAACCTGACCAGACAGGGCATCAGCTCGGCAGCATGGATCATTACATGTGCTTTGATCCCTCCTTTGCTTTTGCCGTCCTTTCGGGGTCTTCCCGCCACTTTGAGGATGTCCTTGAACAGACTGATTACCGTGGAATCAACGATAAAGAGTTTTTTGATTACTTCCATTTTCAATCGGCTGTCCGGTAAAATATGACGGTATTTTCCGAAAAGCTCCATGTAAATATCTTTAAACACTTCACTTGGCCGCTTGCTGTTCCCATCGGATATGGTGGATCTTTTGGGTGAAGACGGCATACCAATATGGATCAGTCTGTTTTGCCAGGCCAAAAGTCCCGTAGAAAGCTCTCTGAGAGAGGTTGCTCCACTGAAAGAACAGTACAGCATGGTGACTAAATGCTGCCAGGTGTCAAATTTTTTATAATACCTGTCAGATTGATGCCTAGCCTTGACCTTGGACAAAACTGACTTATCGATAAAAGAAAGAAGCTGTGAAAAAATCGGCTGTCCGAAGAAATGTGTATTTTTCATGTTCTGTATTACATGTTGTGGTAAACTGAAAATACAGAAAAAAGGGTAGGCTTCACAATGG
>NZ_JAMFLG010000087.1 GCF_023502205.1 Aquiflexum sp. TKW24L
TTCAAGTTACAAAAAATCCTGATTTTACGGGAGAAATGATCTATGTGGGCATTGACACCCACAGTAAACAGTGGACTGTTACAGTGATGACTGAGCATCTGGAACACAAGACATTTGTTCAGCCACCGGAGGGTGTGACTCTTGGTAAATATTTAAAAAAGCATTTTCCCGGAGGTACTTATAAGAGTGTTTATGAGGCAGGTTTCTGCGGTTTTTCGGTTCACTACGAGCTTGTTTCAGAAGGGATTGATAACATAGTGATCAATCCGGCGGATGTCCCTACCACCAATAAAGAGCGTAAGGGCAAGCGTGACGGGGTTGACAGCAGAAAATTGTGCAGGGGCCTTCGTCAGGGAGTACTCAGAGGGATCCACATTCCGGAAAAATGCGAACAGGAGGAGAAAGAATCCATGCGTCTGCGGAAAAAACTGATAGGGGAGATCAATAGGTACAAAAACAGGATCAAGGGCAAGCTACATCTCCATGGGATAAGGATTCCGGAAGAACAGTTTGTCGGATCAGGGAGTTGGTCGAAAAGTTTCATGGGATGGCTTGATAGCGTAGAACTGGATTCGGAGGTGGGCACATTCGGTTTCCGTATATTGATAGAGCAGCTCAGGAACACGGTTTCGGTAAAGAAGAAGCTTGAGAAGGAATTGGTGAGATTGCTGTCAGAAGAATACAGGGAGGAGTTGAAGATCATCAGGTCAGTACCGGGGATTGGGCTGACAGCAGGATTGGTTTTCCTTAGCGAACTCGGGGATACGTCAAGATTCCATACAGCAGACAGTTTATGCTGTTTTGTAGGACTGGTGCCCAATACCTACGGTAGCGGTGAGAAGGAGCACAGTGGAAGGATGACCGGCAGGAAAAATGTACATGTGCAGACAGTTTTGGTACAGTGTGCCTGGACCGCGGCGAGAGCTGACCCGTCATTGGCAAAAAGCTATGAGGACTGGAGAAAAAGGATGGGTGCGAACAAAGCGATTATAAGGGTAGCCAGAAAGTTACTGCTAAGGATAAGGCATATTTTGTTGAACAAAGAACCATACCGTATAATGGCAGATTAAAAGATAGATAAAAACAATTGCCTGCCTTTAGGACCAAAAAATTGGTGGACCGAATTTGTCGAGTTGC
>NZ_JAMFLG010000088.1 GCF_023502205.1 Aquiflexum sp. TKW24L
TGTGAGCGCACCTGCTGGGCTCACGGTAGATACAGACAAAGGAATATGTGAGGCAAGGGAAGTTTACCTTGGGGTAGCCACATTTACAGGTGACATCCCTGACGGAGGTCTGACCAACGATGCGCCGGAAACCTTCCCACTCGGAGAGACCATAGTAACCTGGACAGTAACTGACAGGAATGGCAATACGGCAACATCCCTGCAGAAAGTAATAGTCAGGGACAGGGAGATTCCGGTCATAAAAGCTCCGGCAAACCTTGTTTTAAGCTCTTCCGGTGGTGGCATTCCTGCCACCGAGGTTACACTTGGCCAACCTGAAACATCTGACAACTGCAGTATTGCCGAGGTAAGGAACAATGCCCCTGCCGTATTCCCGATAGGCACCACCACGGTGACCTGGACAGTCAAAGACGGAAGCGGCAACATATGCACCGCCAAACAGAAGGTTACAGTCAATCTTGTCAGTGGGGAATGTAAGGTGATAGCCAAAGCGATTCCTGAGATCACACTCAGACTGAATAAGGATGGCAAAGCCAGACTTAACCCTGATATGGCCGACAACGGTTCCACGGCCACCTGCGGCACCCCTAAACTCGACCTGAGCAAGTGTGACTTTACCTGTGTGGATGTCGGTGAGAACACCGTCAAACTGATCGTCAAGGATGGTAAGGGAAACAGGGATGTCGCTGAGTTCAAGGTGATCGTTGTGGATGATACCAAGCCGAAAATTACAGTGGACCAAAGACCGTTTGTATGGATCATGCGTTCAGGTGAAACCTTTAGGATGCCTGATTTCAAAGACAGAACCACTGCCAGTGACAACTGCTCCTTTGACATTACCCAGACGCCGGCACCGGGCACAGTCTTTAAAAAACCTGAGAACTGCTACATTGAGTTTGAAGCCAAAGACCAATCAGGCAATACAGCCATGGCCAAATTCAAATTCAAGCTGATTGTCTTCAAATGCAAGAAAGTTGGCAAAACATCCAGAACGACCGATGAGGTTACCAATGACCTGGTGACTGTGCCTTGGAATACGCCGTTTGAAAGGCTTGTAGCAGAAGGGATTGAGTTTGAGGAAGGAAGTGATCCGGAG
>NZ_JAMFLG010000089.1 GCF_023502205.1 Aquiflexum sp. TKW24L
TTCCGGATCGCTTCCTTCCTCAAACTCAATTCCTTCAGCTACAAGCCTTTCAAACGGCGTATTCCAAGGCACAGTCACCAGGTCATTGGTAACCTCATCGGTCGTTCTGGATGTTTTGCCAACTTTCTTGCATTTGAAGACAACAAGCTTGAATTTGAATTTGGCCATGGCTGTATTGCCAGATTTGTCTTTGGCTTCAAACTCAATGTAGCAGTTCTCAGGTTTTTTGAAGACTGTGCCCGGTGTCGGAGTCTGGGTAATGTCAAAAGAGCAGTTGTCACTGGCGGTGGTTCTGTCTTTGAAATCAGGCATCACAAACGTGTCACCTGACCGCATGATCCATACAAACGGTGTCTGGTCAACCGTGATTTTCGGCTTGGTATCGTCGACCACAATCACCTTAAACTCAGCGACAGCTCTGTTGCCTTTACTATCCTTGACAATCAGCTTGACGGTGTTCTCACCCACATCCTCACAGGTAAAGTCACACTTGCTCAGGTCGAGTTTCGGTGTGCCGCAGGTGGCCGTGGAACCGTTATCTGCCATATCAGGGTTGAGTCTGGCTTTGCCATCCTTGTTCAGTCTGAGAGTGATCTCAGGAATCGCTTTGGCTATCACTTTGCATTCCACACTGACAAGATTGACGGTAACCTTCTGTTTGGCGGTGCATATGTTGCCGCTTCCGTCTTTGACGGTCCAGGTCACCGTGGTAGTGCCGATCTTGAACACCGCAGGGGCATTGTTCCTGACTTCAGCAATGCTGCAGTTGTCGGATGTTTCAGGTTGGCCAAGATCAACCCCTGTGGCAGGGATGCCACCACCGGAAGAGCTCAAAACAAGGTTTGCCGGAGCTTTTATGTCCGGAAGCTCTCTGTCACGTACTGTCACTTTCTGTTCCGATGTTGCCGAATTGCCGTTCCTGTCGGTTACTGTCCAGGTTACTATGGTCTCTCCCAATGGGAAGGATGGCGGCGCATCGTTGGTCAGACCTCCGTCCGGTATGTCTCCTGTAAATGTGGCTACCCCAAGGTAAACTTCCCTTGCCTCACATATTCCTTTGTCTGTATTGACTGTGAGATCAGCAGGTGCGCTCACT
>NZ_JAMFLG010000009.1 GCF_023502205.1 Aquiflexum sp. TKW24L
ATATTCAAACTTTCCAACCCTTTGAATCTTCCAATTTTTCAATCTTCCAATTCTAAAATCCAAATAAAACAATCCTCCAAACTTATTCTCAGTTTCTTTTTTCGAAATATTCATTTGGCGTCATCTGATAGGTTTCTTTGAAGCATTTGATAAAGTAAGAAGGGGAGCTGAAACCCACAGCATAGGCTATTTCAGAGATAGACTCTCCGGATTTTTCAAGTCTTTGTACCGCCATCCGGAGTCTTTGGTCCCTGATAAATGCTGAGGTGGAAAGGCCAGTAAGGGCTGTCAGTTTTCTATGCAGCTGCATCCTGCTCATGCCTAGTTTTTTACAAAATTCATCAACAGTGAAGTTAGAATCCCCCAGGTCTTTATCTACAATGCTCTGTAATTTTGCCAGGAATTTTTCATCTGTGGAGGTGATAGCGATGTCATTTGGCGAAATACTGGTTTTCCCCGAATAACGTATTCTTAGATTTCGCCGCAATTCAATCAATTTTTCTATCCTGACCAAAAGCTGTTTGATCCCGAAGGGCTTCAACATGTAGTCATCTGCACCGACTTCAAGCCCCTTAAGGATGTTTTCTTCTTCAGATTTGGCAGTTAGGAGAATGATTGGGATATGTGATGTCTTTTCGTCGTTTTTTAGTTTTTGGCAAAGTTCAATTCCATCCATCTCCGGCATCATCACATCGGAAATGACCAAGTCCGGGATTTTCTTTAAGGCTAAGAAAAGACCTTCGCGTCCGTTTTCTGCTTCCAGTATTTTGTAATAGGGTCTGAGTTCACCGACGATAAATGACCTCACTTTGTGGTTATCTTCCACTACAAGGATCATTGGGGCATCTTCTCCTGCTACTGCTTCTTGTGGTTTATGTACATTGGTTTGATCATAATCTTCCTCTTCCACTACCTGTTCGGGACGGAAAGCATACTTATCAATAGGAATGATGATAGACACTTTGAAGGCCTCTTTATCCTCCAGATCTAGGATGATTTGACCTTTGTGGAGTTCGACCAGGTCTTTGACTAGGGGAAGGCCGATTCCAAAGCCCTCGGTTTTGGTGTCAGGTTTGTAAAATTTGTCAAAAAGCTGGGAAATTTCCTCCTTGGTATAACCTACCTGACTGTGATTGCTAACCTCAAGGCGCAATTGGCCATCGTGGATTTTTGAGCTGAGGAGCACGACTGTGCCGGGTTTACCGTATTTGATGGCATTCTGTAGAAGATTACTTACAATCTTTTCAATTTTGTCCGGATCAAACCAAACCTCAGTCATCAATGGGATATCGGGACTGATCCTGATGTCTTTTTCTGCTGCAAAATAGAAGAAATTGGAAACTATTGACTGAAGCAAAAGGCCCATGTTTCCTTTTTGGATTTTCAGTTGGAGCTTTCCTGATTTTATTTTGGAAACTTCCAACAGCTGATCGACAAGATTCAATAACCGATTGGAATTCTGTTTGATCAGGTTGAGCTGGGATCTGAAGACGGGGTTTTCGGACTGACTCATCAGCCTTTCAACAGGTCCCGCGATCAGCGTAAGTGGCGTCCTGAACTCATGTGAGATATTGGTAAAAAGATTGGTCTTGAACCTGTCTATTTCCAACAGCCTATTGGCTTCATCAACTTTCATTTTGATGAGAAATTTTATTTTCCATCGCCATTTTAGATAGAGGTATAGCCAGATTAAAGAAAGGGTGAAAAACAACAAATAGACCAATTTGGCCCAAATGGTCAAATACCATGGCGGTAGAATGGTGAATTGGAGAGAAACAGGATCTGTGGACCAAATGCCGTCATAGTTGCTGGATTTTACCAAAAAAGTATACTCACCGGGGGAAAGGTCAGTATACCTTGCCTGATTGTTATTGCCTGCCTGCACCCAGTTCTCATCATGGTTTTCCAGCTTATACTGGAATTCATTTTTTCTTGGAGAGGAAAAAACCAAACTAGCCATATTGATTGTCAAAGTGTTTTCATCATGGCCAAGTTTAAGCCCATTGGTGATCGGAATTTTTTTGTTGAAAACGAAAATATCTGTGATGGCGGTTTTTGGCTCAATTTCATTCAGTAAAATATCTTTGGCATTGAACCAGTAAAAGCCTTCCAAACTTCCAAAATATAGGGTCCCATCTGTTTTTCTGAAATATGCCCCCGTATTGAATTCTGTGGCCAATCCATCGTAGTTGCTGTAATTGGTGATTTCAAACTCAGGTAACCCAGAACTTTTTTTGGCCACTTTTGTGATTCCTTTGTTTGAACTCATCCAAAGGTTCCCATTCTGATCTGGCAATATCCCATAAATCACGTCATTTGGAAGGCCGTTTTTTGTGCTAAAAACCGACACCTCCATGGAATTAAGGTCAAGTCGGTTGAGCCCGGCGCCATTGGTTCCGATCCATAAGACATTCCCTTTGGCAAAATATAGCGACTTGATGCTGTTGCTGCTGATAGATTGCTGACTTCCTTCTTGTTTTTGGATTGGGTAGAATTTTTCGGTTTTAAGGTCAAATTTTGCAATGCCTTGGTTTTCTGTACCGATCCACAATTCACCATCATCTCCATCAGTGATGGTCCTGATATTGTTATCGGGAATGCTGTTTGGATCCGAGGGGTCGTGGGTAAACTTTTTGATAACTCCCTTTTGGGGATCAAACCAGATCAATCCTTCATTTCGGGTGCAGACCCAAAACCTGTTTTCTTTGTCTTTATGGATTTTCCATACGCTCGTATTTGGTAATTTGACTGAAGTCCTCTCATTGAAGTGGCGAAATGTATTTGTTTTCAGATCCAAAATGCTCAATCCCTCATCCTGATAGCCGATCCATAATTTGTCTTCTCCATCGCCTAGGAGGCTCATCACCCTGTCGCTTGAGACGGTTTGGAGATTGGATGGCTGATGCTGAAAAGTCTTCCATGATTTTAACTCAGGATTGAATCTTGTCAGTCCTTTTCCGGAGGTTCCAAGCCAAACTTGGTTATTGTCTTCCACAAAAATAGCCCTGACGACATCAATATTGATATCTTCAGGAACTTGTTCGTTGTGGTAAAAATTGAATTTTTCTAAATAGGCATCATAAAAACTCAAGCCGGCTCCATCTGAACCAAACCATAATGTCCCGGTATAGTCCTCAAAAACGCAAAGAATATCATTGTAGTAAATTGACCGGGGATTTTGCTTGGAATATCTGAATTTCTGAACTGTCTTTTTCTCCTCATCGACCATGGCAGCCCCTTCACCATAGGTAGCGAGCCAAATCTTGTTTTTGGAGTCGATGAAGATGTCTAAAATCATTTCGTTTTGGACGGTGGGATTAGAAAAGTAATCAGAAAGGGGAATCGCCTTTTCTCCGGGATCTTTTATAATCCATGCTCCATTTTTCAATGTTCCGATCCAGATTTTACCTTTCTGATCTGTTTTTGCCGAGGATAGTTTGATTTTTTTATTGGTTTCCCATATCTGCGTCAGCTTATAAGATTCAGGATTCCAAAGTGCCAAGTTGTGGTTGAAAGTGATGAGCATTTGCTGCCCGTCATAATCTGATATGGCAGCAAACTCCAATGCGGGGTCTGACCAGATCATTTCTGCTTTTTGGATCGAATCATTCCATCTGTACAATTGACCTGAAAGTGTTCCGAACCATATTATTCCGTTTTTGTCCTCATAAATACAGTTGGCTGCTTGGATTCCTTCGATTGCCACAAAGTCGTTGACCTTTCTGTCTAGCAGCTCAGGAACAGAGGATTCGGGAATGATCCAAATCCTGTTTTTGCTATCTGCAAAGACCTTTCCCAACAAAAGCCTATCGTTTTCGGTGACATCTAAAAATTTCCTGTTGTAGATGACAAATTCTTTGCCGTCAAACCTGTTGAGGCCTTCTTGGGTGGCAATCCACAAAAAGCCATCAATGTCCTGTGCCACCGAGACAACCGAATTTTGGGAAAGACCATCATTAACGGAAAGTTGTCTAAAAGAAAGCGCTGTCTGACCATATCCCACCGCAAAGAGGGAGTGTAAAACTGCCAAAAGACTTAAAAACTTTAGGAACTTATAAAAGTGTCGCATGCTTTTAATAATGGTTTTAAAGTGCAAAAAATAATTAAGCCTATGGCCATATGTGTCGAATTGTTTATGACAGGCAATTTTTGCCTTATTATCAGTCTGAAATCAACTTTTTTTGGTAATATAGGGATGTAATTTCTACTGTCAATAGGATGGATCGAAACAATTAAATGTTTGATTTGTCTTTATTTTTATAGGTTAGAGATGAAAAAGATACCCTTGCACCAAAATCCAAGGTCTTTCTTCTTCCTGCATGATAAGAGAAATAATAATCGATGATGAGCCCAAATCGATCCAATCAACCTTACCTCGGAGAGACTAAGGTACTTCAATGAAAGTGAGAATGTAGGATACAATTTTGAAATTTTTGACCATCATGCCCAATCAGGTGGAGAAGGGACAGAGGTGGTTCTTTATCTAGGAAAAGTGGTATTGTCCAATTAAGATTGACAAAAGAATATTTTTTCCAAGACTGACCGGTGATAGTTCTCTCTTTTTTGAATTGTTACAATTTTCTTATTCTCTGATACAATGGAGACATCCCTTCGGATTTGGCTGATTTATATTTGTAATCATTTTTATTAATCCCAGCCAAAATGATGAATGAAAAAATGAATGTGGTGAAAAGTCATGTCAAGGTACTTTTGCTGCTTTTTGCGATGGTATTTCTGGGCCTCTCTTGTCAAAAAAGCAATTCCTCCCTGCAGAAAGGCAATGAGAAGTCAGGGAAGGTCGAATTGCCGATGCAGGAATTGTCTCTTCAGATTCCCTTAAGCCGTGAAGCTTTTAAAAATTGGCTTCCGGACCATGTCGGCGAATTCCATATCCTGAAGACAGTAATAGGATATAAAGATGCTGCAGATATGAGCGCCATTACGGTTACTTATGGGCATCGTTCTGATTCTACAAAACAGATTTTGCTGGAAATTTTAGATGGTGCCGGACCGGTTGCTTCCATTATTTTGGCAGGCAGTCTCCAAAAATTGGAACAGGATTTTGAAGAAAAGGAGGATAACAATTTTTCCAAAATTCACGAAAGAAATGGAAAGCGAGTATGGGAAGTCCAAAATCCCGGTCAGGACTTTTCAAGTCTGGAATTTATACATGGTCACAGGTTTCTTGTTTCGATCAAGGGAGATCATCTTAAGCATGAAGATTTATGGTTTTTTGCTGATAACCTCGATTTCGATACCCTGGGGAAGTAGGTCCATTTGTTTCTGATTTATATCTCCTTTTTTGATAAAAATAGTTTTTTGAAAATTACCAAGAGGATGGTTTCGGTTTTAAGCAAAGATTTTTTGGCCTAGGATCATTTTTTTGTGAAGTAATCACTTCATGTTCTGGGTTGACTTTGTTTTCTGGTTTTTACAAAAGAAAGAGATTGGTTTCATCGGTTTAAAGGCCGAAATTTCTTTGATTTTTTTTAGGATGTTACATCTGTAGTATACTTTGATACATGGCTTTTATCCCCAAAGGTTGTAAAGAGCTAAATTTGTTTCCATCGATACTTATAAAAATTCATCCTAATTTATTTTGCAAAAATGAAAGCATCTTTCACATTGTTCTTTATCCTCACTTATTTCTTTGTCAACGGGCAGGAGATTACGGGTAATATCAAAAACCATGAAAAATCCGAAATGGATCTGGTATTGTTGCTATTTGGGATGGATTATCCAATTTCGATAGGGTCGGTTGATAAAAAAGGCCTGTTTACAGCAAACCTTGATAATGCCAACTTAGACAATATTCCAAACGAGAATATGTCCATGTCCATTGGTCCCCTTTATTTCAATTTTTTCTTCAATTGCTCCAACCCGACAGATTTTGGAGGAAATGCTGAAAAATCTGCAGCAAGGCAGGATTTTGTCAGGATGACTAAGGATGGAGAATGGAAAGGTACGGCATTTTTGGTTTCAGATGAAGGATTGAGACCTTGGATAGAAGACTCAGGTTATAACAATGCCATTAAAGGGTCTTTTTATGAGGTGATGTATGTGGAAGAAGATTTAAGTATAAAGACCTCCTGCACAAGTAGTGTCTATGTTGATGACAATACCGAAATAGGCACTGAATACAGTTTTGATATTGAATTGAAAAAGGGCTTCAATTGGGTAGAATACACCATCCTTGAGGTGTATAAAACCGACCCTAGCATCCGGGCTTCCTTTCCTTCCAAAGTAACCATCAGCAACATGAAAGATCCTTCCAAAATGCTTTGGGTGGGCACTTATTACTAACCATTTAAAACTTTTCCTTATGAAAAAATTATTAATGATTAATTGGGCGCTTCTTGCTGTGATGGGATTCCTTGCAATTTCAGGTTGTGGAAGCAAAGATGGTGATGATGATATGAATCCTGATGATACCAATAAATCAGGGTATTTTCTAAAAGCAAAAGTAGATGGTAAACTCGTAGAGTTTAAAACTGAAACCCTGTTGAGTGCTGAGATTGGATCTCTTGAGATTGGATTAGACATACCAACTGTCTATAATCTGTCTTTGTCGGGTTCAAGGCAAGTGAGCAACCAATCTGCTTTAGAGGAAGTTATTACAATTATATTGACGGAAACGACCCCCATTACCGAAAAAACTTATACCGGACTTGTACCATTTGAAACTGGTTTTAAAGGGGTACTTCTTGGATACGCCCTGGAGGTTGAAGAAAAGTCTTTTATTACCGATGTTACTGATCCTAATGTAAATCTTCAAATTACCGAGATCAAACCAACTTTTGTCAAAGGAAAATTCAGTGGAGTGGTTATAGAATTTCTCAGCGGTGGGACAAAAACTATTACGGAAGGAGAGTTTTTTTTGCCGAGACGGAATTGATTTTTGAGGGTGGCTATTTTATTGAAACTTAAACTGTGAGGATATGCGCCAACACTTTTTTAGAACTTAAACACAATTTTTTTCCTGCCCCAAAAGGGCAGGTTTTTTTTAGTTACCTCAGTAATACTCTTTGATACAATTTTGATATCCTTCAGACTAGGTGTTGTTTAAGTTTAGATTTCAATACTGAGATATGAATTCAGTCCTGAGGAGATGATTTGACATATTAACCAAAAGATGATGAAAACTATATATTTGCTAATATCCCTTTCGATTTTAAACTTACATCATGTGGCTGTTGCCCAAGGGACTTTATCCGGCATTATCTCTGATTATACGGAAGGAAACGGTCTAATTGTTTCGTATGATATCGTAACAGGGGATAAACACACTTGGGGCACAATTAATGACAAGGGTATGATTACGGTTCCTTTATCAGCCATTTATTTGGACGAGATCAAGAAAATGGCTGCTAAAGCACAGAAAAAAGCACCTAGGGGATTTACCTTAAAATTACCCACCGTCGAAGATTCTTTTACTTGTAGGTATCCTGATGTGAAATTTGAAAATCCCGGTTGCTTGGTTTCCGGTTTACCGGACTTAATGCTTACCGACAATAAGAAAAAAGCGGAGAACGGAAGAATTTACGCAGTCAACAACCCCCTCATTGCAAATTGGTTGCATTATGATCAAAAAGGGAATATTGGCTTAGGGTATTATTTGATATTTTATTTTGCCGAGGACAAAGCTTCGGCAATGGGGACTTGCATGGCCACAAATTATACGGGATTAGGGGAGGAGAATTATGATAAGTTCACGCTATATGAACTTGAGCTCGAGCCAGGCTGGAACATTGTCCAATACGAAATCGAAGAGGTTTTTGAATCAAAAAACGGAGGTGTTTTTCCAGAGGTCATCAAAGTAACAAAACTGGAAAATTTACCGGATAATCTTATATGGGTGAGGGTGAAGTGATTTTTGGGTTTTATTCATTTAACCTCTTAAAAAACTTTAATTTAAGGATATCTACGGCCGATTGATACAGGAGTATTATCCTTTGTTACATATCTAATATTGTTTTTTTTAAGTGTTCAGGATTTTTGATTCGGATGTACTCTTTTCTTTTTGAAGGGGATTTGTCTATGTAGGGTCTACTGATTAAATAAAAAAGAGATGATTTAAGGGTGCTTGAGTACAAGTGTAAGGAACTATGTAAAAGACCTTCAAAAGACGTGCACCACGCAACAAATATTCAAGTCCGAGCCAGTTGTCTTTTTCGGGATTTGAGACACCATTCTATAATCAGCCCGACCTCAACAAACCGCTGGGTTTTGCTAAGTGCCCATATTCCATGGAGGTTTGCCGTTCCTAAACAATGAGATAAAACTGATGGTGTCCAGTACAGATAGGGTTGGGCAGACTATCCAAGGTGAAATCGTTTTAATCAGGGAAATCATTCCAAACCAAGTGATGGTTTATCCAAACCCTTCTTCTTCCGAAACAAACATCCGAGTTGACATCTTCAAACCTTCAAAATTTGCAATAAGGTTATTTGATTCAAAAGGAAGTTTAATTTTAGAAATAGAGGATGAGCAAAGTAAAACCTTTATCAAAAATCTTAAATTGGAGGGCATTACAAATGGAATGCACCAGGTGCAGTTCAGATTGATAATCAGGTGATTAATAAAGTGCTGATTAAAAATAATTAAGTTTAAAACTATCAGGTTGGAGAACTGTCAATAGATCTCCAACCTGATTTTTGTCAATACTATTTTTAGGGTTGTTACTTTAAAACAAATAATCTGCATCCAAAGTAATTTTTGCTTTCAGGTAGGTGCCTTTTTTCTATTTTTAGCAGCAGATTAAAATTTATCTTTATTATGAAATTAAAATTCTCTTGGATGAGCATATTGTTGCTCGCCCTTTCTTTTCAACTATTCGCCCAAGAATCCCCCAAATGGCTGCGCTATCCTTCCATTTCTCCGGACGGTTCGCAGATTGTATTTACCTACAAAGGTGATTTATATAGCATTCCTTCCTCCGGAGGAAAAGCCACCCAATTGACTTTCCATGAAGCACATGATTTTAAGCCTGTTTGGAGTAATGACGGCAGTAAAATCGCTTTTGCCTCGGACCGTTATGGCAATTTTGATGTTTTTGTCATGAGTGCCATGGGCGGGGACGCAAAGCGATTGACTTACCACTCCAATGATGAGATGCCCTATACATTTTCTGCAGATGACAAAAATGTAATCTTTGGCGGTGTCCGTCAGGACCTCGCCGAACACAGACAATACCCTACAGGTTCGCAGGCAGAACTCTATCAGGTAGCTATCGGAGGCGGAAGGGTTGATCAGGTGTGGACCATTCCTGCAGAATATGTACAGGTCAGCGCTGATGGCAACAAGATGATCTACCATGACAAAAAAGGAGGTGAAAACGAATGGCGCAAGAGGCACCAATCAGCCATCACCCGAGATATTTGGGTGTATGACGCTGCAAACAATACACATAAAATGATCACGGAATTTGGGGGTGAAGACAGAAATCCTGTTTTCGCTCCGGGAGAAAAAGCGGTCTATTATCTTACAGAGGAGAAGGGAAGCTTCAATGTCCAAAAAATGAGTTTGGACAATCCTACCCAAAAAACTGTATTGACAAGCCTGAAGGATTTTCCTGTCAGGTTTTTGAGTATTTCCAAAAATGGCCTGATGAGTTTTTCTTATGACGGAGAACTTTATACCCTGAAAGAAGGGGAGCAACCAAAAAAAGTAGCGGTTTCCATAACCACACAGCGTATTTCTAATGCTGACAGCTATATCGGGATCAATGGAGGCGTGAGGGAAATGTCTATTTCTCCTGACGGAAAAGAAATCGCCTTTATCGCAAGGGGAGAGGTTTTTGTGACATCTGTGGATGGTTCACTAACCAAAAGAATCACCAATACGCCACAACAGGAGCGTTTTGTACAGTTTGCCCCGGACGGCAAATCACTCGTGTATGCAAGCGAAAGGGATGGCAAATGGCAGATTTACCAAACCAAAAGACTGAGGGAAAAAGAGGAGATTTTCTTCTATGCCAGCACTTTACTCAAGGAAGAGGTATTGGTAAGTTCGGAAGTTGACAACTACCAGCCGATTTTTTCTCCTGACGGAAAAAAACTAGCCTACATAGAAGGCAGAAGAACATTGAAAGTTCTCGATTTGGCTACCAAAACGGCAGTGACTTTGATGACTCCGGAGCAATTGTTCCACATGGGAGACGGTGACCAATATTTTACCTGGAGTCCTGACAGCAAATGGCTGCTGGCAGAATTCAATCCTACCATGGCCAATGGCGAAGTGGTCCTTTTGGATGCCTCAGGCAAAAAAGCTATGGAAAACCTGACCCAGAGTGGATATGGTGACAGCAGACCGAAGTGGGTTAATGGCGGCAAGCAGTTGATATGGTTCAGCAACAGAGACGGTCTGAAGGGTTTTGCTACAAGCGGAGCTGCCCAAAATGATGTGTTTACCCTGTTTTTGACTAGGGATGCCTATGACAGGTTCAGGTTGACCAAGGATGAATTTGACTTGCTGAAAGAAACCGAGAAAGCCGGAAAGGAAAAGAAGGATGATGATAAAAAGGATGAGAAAAAAGAAACTCCCAAGGTAGAAGACATCAAAATCGACTGGGAAGACCTAAGAGAGAGAAAAGCCAAATTGACGATCCATTCTTCTGCTTTGGGGGATGCGGTCATTGACAAGGATGGAGAGAAACTTTTTTACCTCGCAAGGTTTGAAAAAGGGATGAACCTTTGGAGCACCGATCTCCGCACCAGGGATACCAAGATGGAACTGAAACTCGATGCCGGATTTGGCAGGTTGGAATGGGACAAGGAAATGAAAAACCTGTACCTTCTCGCTGATGGAAACATTTCCAAAATCACTGACAAAGGCACCAAAAGAGAGCAGATCAAGATTGCCGGGGAAATGACCTTGGATACTGATGCAGAGCGTGCAGAGATGTTTGAGCATATCAAAATCCGCACAAAAGGTGCTTTTTACACTCCTGATTTCCATGGCGTGGATTGGGATGCTTTGACCGCCCAATATGAAAAATACCTGCCTTCTATCGGGAACAGTTACGAGTTTGCCGAGATGGTATCTGAGATGATCGGCGAGCTGAATGTCTCGCATGCCGGCGCGCGGTACAGTCGAAGCGTTCCACAAGCTGATGCCACAGCGTCTTTGGGGATTTTCACGGATTATTCTTTCAAAAACCCCGGAATCAAAATCACTGAAGTACTCAAGGGCGGTCCATTGGACAAGGCGGGAATGAATATCCAAAGCGGAATGGTCATTGAGAAAATTGATGGAGAAACCATTGCCTTGGACAAAGACATTGCCCAATACCTCAACCGTAAATCCGGTAAATTCACTTTGATCGAAGTATTGGACCCCAAAACAAATACCCGTCAGCAGGTCACTGTGAAGCCGATCAGTTTGGGTGAGGAGAATCAACTGCTTTACAAGCGATGGGTGAAGAAAAATCAGGAAGAAGTGGACAGGATGAGCAACGGGACTTTGGGATATGTCCATATTCCGGGTATGTCTGACGGACCCTACCGGACCACTTACGAAGAGATGATGGGCAAATACCATGACCGCAAAGGCGTCATCGTGGATACAAGATTCAATGGTGGGGGAGATTTGGTGGCGGATTTGGCCATGTTCTTTACCGGAGAAAAATTCATCACCTATGCGACTGAAGACAGGGAAGTAGGCTATGAACCGACATTCCGTTGGACCAAGCCGACCTTGGCGATGTTCAATGAAAGCAACTATTCCGATGGACATTGCTTTGCCTGTGGCTACACCGACCTGAAAATCGGCAAAACCGTCGGCATGCCTACTCCGGGAACCTGTTCTTTTGCAGGTTGGGAAATGTTGCCTGATGGCGGCAGATGGGGAATAGTACCAATCTCGGCTAAAGACAAGGCCGGTAATTGGATGGAAAACAACGAGACTAAGCCGCAGTTCCAAGTCAAAAATATGCCGGGTCAAATCGACAAAGGCAAAGACCAACAGCTGGAAAAAGCTGTGGAGGAATTGATGAAGGAGGTGAAGTAAACTTTGAGAAGCGAGAGGCGAGCCCTTCGACTTCGCTCAGGGACCTAGAGAAACGAGAAACGAGAAAAAAAGAACCGAGAAAAGAGTGGCAAGAGGGGAGACCTGAGCCAATCGATATAGAAAGTAATCCATTTAGCAAAAGACTTTTCCTTGTCACTTCGACGGAGGAGAAGTCTTTTTCGGTATTTATGAAATAAGAGTTATAAAATAGAAACAAGAGACTAGAAGCGAGAGACGAAACCTAAGCCAATCGATGTAGAAAATAATCAATTGAGAAAAAGACTTTTCCTTGTCACTTTGACGGAGGAGAAGTCTTTTTTTTTCTAAGCTGTACCAATCGACTTAGGAAGTGATTTAGAAATCCCCTTTCCAAACCATTTTCAAGCTGTGGTTTTGAAAGGGGATTTTTTTTATTACTTCCAAGTTTGCGGGTCTTGACTTGTAGCAAATACTGCCAGTATAATCAGATTGTCGCCCCTTTTATCCTTGATTTTACCTCCTCCCAACTTGAACCGGCTTCCGGATCGGCTTTGTGTGAAGCAATTCTTTCATCAAGGATTTTGATATGGGCTTCGCTCAACTCATACTCTTTTTCTTCCATATCCGCTTGGGCCATTGCATACAAAAGCTTGAGCATTCTTTCATCTGCTTGATCTATGTACTCATGAAGATGCTCTTTAATTTCTATTGTACTCATGTGTTTGACAGTTAATAAGTAAAAAAAGAATTTCAAATTGTAACGTATTTAGATATTCTTTGAACAAGGTTTAATTTTTCCCTCATCAAATTAATTCAATTTTTTTGACTCCCGTTTTTTAAATCCTGCTACAATTCTTCCGAAAAACCCTCAATTCTAGATTATCCAATAATTTATTTTATATTCAAAGTACCTATTTACCTCTATTAGTTACATAAATCCTGTTTATAATCAGCATGGCAATCGAAAATCTGGCATTAAAAGGTGGGGGAGTTAAGGGAATTGCCTATGTCGGTGCTTTGAGGGAATTGGATCATGCAGGTCTTCTTTCCGGAATCCAAAGGGTGGCCGGTACTTCGGTAGGTTCGCTTTTGGCAGGAATGATCTGTGCCGGCTATTCAGTCGATCAAATAGAGAATCTCCTCAAACATCATTTTGACTTAAAAAAATTCAAGATAGGTTGGAATCCTCTTCGGATATCCAGGCAGTACGGCCTTTACTCAGGGAGTTATATTCTTGATTTCATCCATAGGTATCTGATCGAATCCCCAAAAAATCTTCCGCCCAACGTGACTTTCAGACAGATGAAAGAAGCAGGATGCAAAGACCTTTATGTTTTTGCCTGCGACCTGAATCTCCATACAATTCAGGAATTTTCTGCATTCAAAACCCCTGAAGTCGTCGTCGCGGAAGCCATCCGTGCTTCTATGTCCATTCCTCTTTTTTTCAAGGCATGGCAGTTCAGCAATTCCAATCCCAACGACCATATTTTCGTGGATGGGGGAATTGCCTTCAATTATCCATTGGGATTCTTTGACAATGAGCGCTTTGCTTCGGCACCGGATTTTATTTGCGAGGAGGCAATTGGGCTGTACCTGCATGACAAAGCCAGCGATAAGGAAGTTGACCTTAGCTTTTCCCAACCGTTGAGTTTTATAAAGCAATTATTTGAAACCCTTCTCAATGTTCAAAACATTGATATAGGATTTGAAACAGCAGAAGGGAACCGTTCCATCAGGATCGATGGATTGGGGATTCCTGCCACTGATTTCAATTTAACACTTTCGGATATGGAAAGCTTGATCCAATCGGGAAGTGATTGCGCCAAAATGTTTCTATTGAAAAATAAACTTATAAGTTAATGCAAAATTTATGAGACAAAACTCCATCACAATCATTGTTCCTGTAATAAAAGACAAAATCCAAAAATTATTGGATCAATTGGCAGTGATCAAAACCGATCTTGATAATGGGAATTCGCAAGATTTTGAAAACCTAGATGTCATCCATTTTGCAAGGTGGGCGGTCATAGACCATGGAAAATCCTGGATCAATGACCCGACTCCGAGAGTTCCCAAACTGGTTTTTGTTGTTGATTTTGATGGGGATGTGGATGCTTTTTTTAAAGGGTTTTGCAGGGATTCTTCTGACATCTTGGATAAAGTCTATACATTTTGTGAGGGTTTTACGGTAGCAGATCAAAGGGATACTGAAAGCAGGGTTTCCTTTTTGAAAAAATACATTGTAAAGGATGCTGCGGTGTATATAGGGGCTCCCGGACGGACAGTTCAGCAGATTAAGGACGAAAGTGAACTGAGAAACCACATCAGGAAATACCTAGACTCCAGGTCTTGGGAGGATGTGTCCGCGAATACGATCCACAAGAAAATTAAGGAGGACGTCCTAAGTAATAAAGAGAAGTTTTCATTTCTGGGCAATAAGGCCAAAATGCCGGGAATTAATTGGTGGGGAATAGGTTTTTTTGGACTCATTTTATTAGCGATACTTGCTGCGGGGATATATTGGATTGGACTGATTTTCCTAGCATGTTTTTTTGGTGTTCTGTTACTTCCGATTGTCTTTTGGATAGTAATGCTCCATTTTTTCTATGAAAAGAAGGATGTCAACTTTACCAAAAAGCGAAGTGGATTGGATAGTAGTTATCTATCAGAACTTGAAAAATATGAGGACTTCATAAACCAAAACCAGTTTACCCAATTGGTAGACATGAAGGAAGGAAAAGTCAGGCTGATTACCATCAAAGCCATGTTTGCACTATCAAGAACTCTCATCAGGTTCATTTTTGTCAAGGGCAAACTGATGGGAATCCCGACAATTCACTTCGCCAAATGGGTCATGTTTGAAGACAACTCTAGGGTTTTGTTTTTCAGCAATTTTGACGGCAGCTGGCAGCAATACCTCGGGGACTTTATCGACAACAGCGGTTGGGGACTGACCGGGATTTTTTCCAATACCAAGGTCTTTCCCAAAACCAATTTTTTACTCACTGGTGGTGCTTACGACGAGGAGCATTTTCTGGCTTGGAGTCGAAATTCGGAGTTGGTCACCAATGTTTGGTACACCGCCTATCCGAAACTTTCCATCAAAAACGTCAACAACAATACTAAAATCAGGGTGCTGCTGATGAAATCACTTTCCGAACGTCAGGCAGCCAAATTCCTCAAACTCATTTGATATCCATATGACAAAGTTAGAACTCGAAGATATTCAGGGCTATATCATCCGCGGCTATGCACACATGATGTATTCGCGGTTTGTGTACCTTCAGATTACAGATGCCGCCGCTGCCAAAAATTGGCTCTCTAAATCTTGGGGGGAAATGACCACAGCGGTCCATATCCATGATAAGTCAAAGATTTCCGACAAGCATTTGAATATTGCTTTTACCCACAAGGGTCTGAGTGTCCTTGGACTAAATGAGGAAAACCTCAATGCGTTTTCAAGGGAATTCCGGCAGGGAATGGTCTCTCGCCACAGGTCAAGATTGCTTGGAGATGCTGATAGCAGTGCACCCGAGAAATGGAATTGGGGCAATTATTCCGGTGATTCTGATGAAACCGATGATTTCATTGAACCAAAGGATCGTAATTTTCCCATCCACCTTTGTCTGATGGTATTCGGCAATCACAAAGAGAGTGTTGATGATATTAAAAAAGATAAAATCGTCTGTTTGAAATATTATGAAGAGTTGAAAGCCAAATTTGCAGAAAACGGACTTGAAGAACTGTTTTCCATTGACGGACAGACACAGCCGGACAACAAGGAGCATTTTGGATTTAGGGATGGTATTTCCCAGCCGATCATAGAAGGTTCGGGAAGGAGAGGTCCTCAAGACGATGTGGTGAAGGCTGGGGAATTTCTTTTTGGGTATGAAAATGAGTTTGGTGTTTATCCTGATACGCCGCTGATTGTCAAAGATCAAGGGAATCAGAACCTCCTCGCTCCTGACGCAGGAGGAAGTGGGTTGAAGGATTTAGGGCGAAACGGATCTTTTCTTGTGATGAGACAGTTGGAGCAGGATGTCCATAAGTTTTGGACATTTCTGAATGAAAAAACAAATAATCCCGATGGCTCCCCCAATGAGAAAGAAAGCCTAAAATTGGGTGCGAAAATCATGGGAAGGTGGCAAAGTGGAGCCCCGATCACGCTTTTTCCAGAAAAAGATCCGGGTGTGATCAGCGACATCAATGATTTTGGCTATTCCAAATTTGATCCTGACGGATTGAAATGCCCTTTTGGATCACACTTGCGACGAAGCAACCCACGTGATAGCGTGGATGACCATGGGATCAAAGAATCCTACAAACTCAGCAAGCAGCACCGAATCATCAGAAGGGCGAGGTTATATGGGCAGATTTTTGCGGGTTCCCCGACCAACACAACCCCTGAAGGGGAAGTGGGATTGCTTTTTGCCTGCTTCAATGCCGACATCAGCAGACAGTTTGAGTTTCTACAATATACTTGGGGAAAACTTCCCAAAGTCAAAGAACTCTACAATGACCCCGATCCGATCATAGGGGTAAAAGAAAAGCCGGATGCAGGGGAGGAACAGAATTTTACCATTCAGGACCTTCCGGTAAACAGGACAATCCACGACTTGCCAAGAGTCATCAAAGTCAAAGGCGGGGCATATTTCTTCTTTCCTTCGATCAGTACCTTGAGGTTTTTGGCAACGGTTTAAAAGGGAGACATGAGACGGGAGACACAAGACGTGAGACTTGGGAAAGATTGTAGAATTCGAATTATTCAGCAATAAGAAAAGGCTTAGATAGGGTAATAGCGGTTGTTCCTCCGTCATTCTGAACCGCAGCTTGCGAAGGTGAAGAATCTCCTGTAAATGAGATACTTCACTACGTTCAGTGTGACGACCCAGAAATCAATCCTCCAGATAAGCCTTTGCATTGTTGAGGCCATTTTGGAGGTATTTTTTGAGAAAAAGGGAAAGGAAAAGCTTTAGGAACAATTTGGCGAAAACATTTTTGTAAGTAAAGGTATACACCCAGCTAATTCTTGTTTGGTCATCGACAGTATCAAACCACATCTGTCCAAAAGCTTTATCTGTTAGTTTTCTAAAGAAGTCGCTGAATTTGGTGATTTGATAGGCATAATGGGAAAAGCGATGAACTGAAATCAATTCCTCCTCCAACTTGCCGCCGTCTCCTCTTTCGATCCACCTTTTGTCACCTACTTTTTTATAATCTGCCTGCAAACTTTTCACATTGATGACACCATAAACTGGCCCGGCTTTCAAAAGCCAATTCGGTAATTCTTTGTTACTTGAGATATATAAGTATGCCTTTTCTTTGCTGCAATTAACAATCACTTCCGCAGCCGTTTGGAGGATTTTTTTGGAAGGCACCTGTTGGTCAATGCTGTTTTTATGGAATGGATGAACAATGTCCTTCAAGAAATCAGGTGAATCTTTTGGTTCGATAACTGGCAATTTGTTTTTGTCATGGCGAAATTTTGACATCACTTCATACACTCTTTTCCTGACACGGTTGAAGCTTCCCAACGGTCGGTGCGCCGGCAAAGTATGCCATGGGTTGAAAGATAAATTGTCTCCAAACTCTATTTGGGCATTGGAGTCAAAAACCTGTGCATAGACGGTCAGTGTTGCCAATTTGATATACTGCGAAGTCCAAGGCACAGTCGGATCTTCGATCGGCATGGCTTCCGCATCAGTTTGAAACTGTACATAAAAGTCAAATTTCGCCTCATTGTCGTAGAGCGTTTGGGCCAGATTATACCTCAGGTAATTGTAATCTGTGGTGTTTTCGACCACGATTTTATTATCAGGAGAAGGTCTGAGATGGTATTTGACAGCTTGGTCTACTGTACCGAATTGGTAAGGCTGAGTACTCCAATAAGGAATATTGAGTGGATTGTCGCAGGCTATTTTTTTGACCCGCATCAATGTAGGGAGATGCAAGGGGTTTAGTAAGTAAAGAAGGAACTTGATCTTGCTTGCGGATGTAAATGCTGCCAATAACGTATTCAGTTCCTTGATAGTTTTTGCAAAAAATGTCTCACTGCTCATCAACAAAAAATCCTGGGTTTCCAGGAAATGTTCGTCGTTTAATATTTTTTCACCGGGTACCCCCAACAGTTTGATGGCAATCCCTCTGATGTCTTTTTTCTTATCTTTTTGTGTTTCGGTATTCCCATTTGAAAAACGTACCCAAGCATTGTATTTTCTTGGTGCTCCGGCAAAAACACCGACTTTAAAATCATCAGGTAAGTTTGGTTCTACTGCAAAAGAAGCTTTGACACAGCCATGCATCTTGGTATGTACCTGCCGGAGCATTTTCTTGTCTTTATACATCCGGGTGACTTGGGCTTCAAATTCGTTAACCATTTGAGTGGCAATGGTATCCTCATCTGCGGTGACATATTCTCGGCCTATTTTTTTTTCGGAAACCATTACTGACATAAAACTTAGGTTTTTGAGTTTTGGAGATACTATTCAATAGTTACCAAAAACAAGTTGAAAGTAATTAAAAATAGGGTAAATTTTCTTGATAACAAAATATTATTAGGTAGTTCAGATAATAAAAAATGTATTATATTTAAGACAAAACCTATTATACCCGCTTGTCATCTTTGCCCTAATTATTGAATTATCGACGCTTATTTAATACCCTCAAAATCAATCTAAAAAAATGGAGTTGCATGTTTTATATGCAGGTAAAATTCATTCAATTCTGAAATCAGAATCGTTTTTTGAACAGAATTTTGTAATCAAAAGAGCTTCACTTTCCACACTCTCTCAGATAGATCATCTCAAGGCAGAGAATGAGGCATCCTTTGCAGAAGAATCGGTCGAAGGTTTTAGAAAAGTATTGGCAAGTGAAAATACCAGTTCGGAACTAAACCTCAAACTCCAATTTATCAAAGGACAAAGCTTAAAGGAGTATAATTCCGGTCAGTTGCCTGTTGTAGATAAGTTAAAAATCTGCATTGCCATAGCGAAAAGACTCGCTGAGGTCCACAGCCAGGAAATTGTACATTTAAACCTTAACCCTCACCATATTCTTGTTGAATCAGGTACAAATAAAATTTATTTCATTAGCCTGGGTCTTGCCACGCGGATCCAAAGAAAAATAGGTGTTCAGAGTAGGCTGATTTTTGCCGAAGCGGACTATGATTTTATTGCTCCTGAGCAGACAGGAAGGATCAGTACGGATATCGGATACTATACAGATATCTATTCTTTGGGGGTTGTTTTTTATTGGCTGTTTACTGAAAAACTCCCTTTTGAATCCAAGGAAGGACTATCCAAGATTCATGCGCACATCGCTTTGACCCCAATAAGTCCTGCTGAAATCAATGCTATCCCGACCATTATTTCTGACCTTATTTTGAAAATGCTCGAAAAAGATGTCCAATTGAGGTATCATTCGGCAAAAGGGGTTTCTTATGATTTGGAATTGATTCTAAATTCTCTTCAGAGAAAAGGGAAAGCCACAACTTTCGAACTTGGAACCAATGATTCTTCAGGAATTCTAAGATTCTCAGATGAACTCTATGGCAGGGAAAATCAGGTCAGGCAACTGAATGAGACTTTCCAAAGGGTAATGGAGGATGAAAAAATCCTAATGCTTGTATATGGGAATTCCGGAGTAGGAAAGTCTGTTTTGGTGGAGCAATTATACAGGCCTGTAATCAAGGAAGGGGGGTTTTTCCTTTCAGGAAAGTTTGATCAATTGAGGACTGATGTTCCTTATTTTGCTTTCTCTCAAGCTTTGGGCAGGTTGGTAAATCAGATTTTGCTTTTGAATGAAAAGGACCTAGCGCATTGGAAGCATGAGCTTAGTAGGCTTCTCCACCCTATTGGCAGGGTGTTGTTTGACATTATTCCCGGATTGGAAAAACTCCTTGAAAGCGAGCCGGAATTACCTGTCTTGAATGGGGTAGAGGCACAGTTGAGGTTTAATTATGCCATGAGCAATTTGTTTCAGGCTTTCTCAGATTCGGGTAAGCCTCTGGTTATTTTTATAGATGACCTCCAATGGAGCGACCTTTCGTCCCTCAATCTAATGAGAAATATCCTCAGCAATAAGGACCTTACAAATATATTAATCATAGGAGCTTACAGAGATAATGAGATTACCACAGGCCATTTGTTTCTTCAGTTCAAAATGGAAATTGAAAAATTGGGGATTTTGCCTGAAGAAATCCACCTTGACAATTTGCAATACGAGGATATTCAAAGGTTGGTCACCAATACTTTGGGCAAATCAAAATCTGCATTGGATGAATTGGTAAAAATCGTAGATAAAAAATCCGGTGGAAATGCACTTTTCGTAAACCAGTTTTTGAAGGCAATTTATAAGAATGAAATGCTCCACTATGACAGTGTGGAATCAGCCTGGAAATGGGATACCGAAAAGTTGATGGGTTATAATGTGGAGGGAGATATTGTCAATCTTTTTTTGGAGACCATCAAAAAATTGCCTTCAGAATGTATCACTGTCCTCAAACTGGCTTCCTGCATGGGGAATAAATTCGGGTTGGGAGAATTGGCCATCATTACGAAAGGTGGTAAAAATAAAGTTTATCAGGATTTGAAGCCTGCTTTGGACCTTGATCTCATCATAGAGAGTCGCGATGGGTATCTTTACTTTGTGCATGATAGGGTGCAGCAGGCATTTTATTCTTTGAATGATGAACTAGGCAAAAGAGAATATCACCTCAAAATCGGTAGACTACTTTTGGAAAGTACCGATGAAGAAGACCTGAGGGAAAGTATTTTCGATATTGTAAACCAATTCAATTTTGCCAAAGAACTTATTTCGGATCCATTAGAGTCAAAGAGGCTTTGTGAACTTAATGTCATTGCCGGGCAGCGATCTCAAAGTGCAACCGCTTATTCCCTTGCTTTACAGTATTATGAAAATGCAATTGCGCTGACCGGTAGTAAGGAATGGAATTCAGATCCGGATTTTTCTTTTAGTGTATTCTTTAAGGGAGCGGAAGCGGCTTACCAATCCAACAATCAGGAGCGGTTTGGGCAATTGACCCAAATTTTGGACAAGAATGTGGTTGATAAAGTCAACAAACTCAAGTTGGCAATTTTAAAGATCAAAAATGCCAATATTAAAAATGACCAACAGTTGGTGATTGATATTGGCTTGAAGGCACTCAAAGAAATCGACTATAACCCAAAGAAAAATCCTTCTAAAATTGATTTTCTTGCAGGGTTTTTCTTTACGAGTTACATGCTGAGAAAATTTTCCTTGGATGATATAGCAAAGCTTCCAAAGAATACTGATCAATCGATCATCCTTTCCATGGAAATACTGTCCTATCTGGCCTTTGCTTCCTATTTTCTTGCACCCATGTCGGTTCCTTTATACATTTTTAAGATGTTCAGGATGACATTGAAACATGGACTTTCTCCCAATTCTCCGTTTGTAATTGTGGTATTTGGATACATCAATATTGTATTCATGAACAAGATTGATAAGGGTCTTGATTTGGCTCAATTGGGTTATAAATTATCTGAAATATTGACCGATGAAGAAAACGGGACCAAGGTCAGAGCAAACTTCCATATTTTCATCTCATTTTGGCTGATGCCGATGTCCAAAACGCTTCCAGATTTGGAGGATTCGTTTAAAAGAGGACTACAAACAGGTGAATTTGAATTCAATTCCCTCAACGCACTGATGATCATGTTCAACCAGTTTTTTTCAGGGGAACCAGTGGAAAATATGATTAAAAGGGGTGAATTATTGACCAAGCAAATGACTCCATTAAATCAATCCTTGCAGATTGAAAGGGTAAAAATGTTCAGGCAAGTAGCAATCTCCTTGGTGGATGGAGTTTCTGATTATAGCAAGATCAAAGGGGAGATTTTGGATGAGGATAAGCTGGACTTTCCTGATGGACCTGTCTCCTCGAGTTATTATGGAAATCTCTATGAATTAAAAAAAGTGGTAGCAATCATTTTCAACAAGAATGAGCTTGCCTACCAAAATTCAGTCAAGCAAAAGCCATATCTGGTTTCCGTAATTGGTACCATGGGAGAATATCTTTATTACTTCTATGAAAACATTTGTATATCCCTGATTTATCATTCAAGAAATGGCGAAGAGCAAAAAAAACTCTTAAAAACCGTCAAGAAGAATATCGAAAAGTTCAAAAAATACCTTGTACATAATGAGGATAACTTTATCCATAGATTAGAAATGATGAAAGCCGAATATCATTGGTTGCTAAATGATATGGACCTTGTTGTCAAACATTTTTCAAATGCTATCAGGTATGCAAGAAAAAATAAATTTATACATGACGAAGCAATGGCTTGGGAACGATTTGGGGTTTTCTACCAATCCCAGAATCAATCAGAAGTTGCCCAGTTTTATTTTTCCAATGCCTACAAAGCCTATTCAAAATGGGGGGCCAAAGCCAAGCTTGAGCAAATGAAGGAAATGTATGCTGGTTTTATCTCTCCTGATGAAATCGGCATAAAGTCAAATAACCTAGACTTGGATACTATTCTAAAAACCATCAACCTGATTTCAGGTGAAATGGTCCTAGGAAACATCCTTACCGGTCTGATGCAGCTGGTTACCGAAAACGCAGGTGCGGAAAGGGCTTTTTTGGTTACAAAAGAAAAAAGCAAAAAATTAATCAAAGCATCTTTGGATATTTCAAACAATGAGATCAAGGTAATGCAGGATGTGCCTTTTGACCAATTTGAGGAAATTAGCCACTCTGTTGTCAACTATGTGATGAGAACAGGGGAAACCTTGGTCTTAGATGATGCAGGTACCAAACTTCCTTATTCCAATGATGAATACATAATAAGAAATAAAATCAAATCCGTAGTCTGTCTTCCATTGAAACATGCAGGAGAAGGCTTTGCCTATCTGTATCTTGAAAACCGGTTGTTGTCCGGTGCATTCACACAAGAAAGGATAGAAATACTTCAGGTGATGGCTTCCCAAACAGCGATTTCACTTCAAAATGCCATGCTTTTGGAACAGACCACCCAGCTCAACATGGAACTGAAACAGGAAGTGGAAGTAAGGAGAGCAGTCGAGGAGAATCTAAGAATCAACGAAAAAAGGCTTGAAGAATACAATGCCAACCTAGAGAATAAAGTAAACGAGCGCACTATTGATTTGCAATCCGAAAAGGAAAAAACCGATGAATTGCTTTTGAATATTTTGCCCATGGATATTGCCCGGGAACTCAAGGAAAAGGGTACTGCACAGGCCAAGAAATATGAAAGTGTCAGTGTGCTGTTCACAGATTTTGTTGGATTTTCTATCATTGCGGAGAATATGAGTGCGGATGAGCTTGTTTCAGAGATAGATTATTGCTTCAAAGAATTTGACAGGATTATCCAGAAATACCCAATAGAAAAGATCAAGACCATCGGAGATTCATATATGGCTGTTGGAGGCCTACCAGTCACCAACCAAACCCACGCGACCGATGTTATTCATGCGGCAATAGAAATCAGGGATTTTATAGAAGAGCACAAGAAGAAAAAGAAAGCACAGAACAAACCGATTTTTGAAGTCCGCATCGGAGTCCATACCGGTAATGTCGTAGCCGGGATCGTTGGGCTAAAAAAATTCGCCTATGATATTTGGGGTGATACCGTAAATCTCGCCTCCCGCATGGAAAGTAGCAGTGAAGCCGGAAAGATCAATATTTCAGGGATAACCTATGAGCTGGTCAAAAACCAATTTGTATGTACTTACCGTGGCAAAATAATGGCAAAAAATAAGGGAGAGGTAGATATGTATTTTGTGGAAGGGGTCAAGTAATCAGTTTTATTGGCATGTCAATTGCGATTGCTGATTCTGGCCATTTTTATTTCAAAAAGACCATTAATAAGATAAGTATTCAAGCCTTTTTTTTTGTTTCCAAAAGGGCGAAATTATAGCCAATTAATATCACAACTAAAATCATCTACTATGAAATGGCAGGGAAGACGTAAAAGTAGCAATATAGAAGACCGAAGGGGTCAATCAGGTGGTGGATTTAACTTTGGGGGGAGTGGAGGAAGAGGAGGGATCAGTCCAATGTTGCTTGCTCCTTTGCTAAAGATGCTTTTTTCCAAAACAGGTTTGATTATAGTAGGAGGATTGATTCTTGTCATGTGGCTCACAGGCACCAATCCGCTCGCCTTATTATCCCAATTTACAGGTGGTCCGTCTACCCAAATGGCAGCAGGGGATTATAAGGCCTCTCCTGAAGAAGAACAGCTGGCGGAGTTTACCGCTGTCGTCCTCGCAGACACAGAGGACGTATGGAACCAATTGATGAATGGGTATAGAGAACCCTCATTGGTGTTATTTACCGGTCAGGTTAATTCTGCCTGCGGCAACGCTTCAGCTGCTACAGGTCCTTTTTATTGTCCCGGAGATGAAAAAGTATATATTGACCTTAGCTTTTTTCAGGATATGGGGAGGAAGTTGGGAGCACATGGTGACTTTGCCCAAGCTTATGTCATCGCACATGAGGTTGGACATCATGTACAAAGACTGGATGGTACGCTCGAAAGGGTACAATCTAAGCGTGGAAAATTACCGGAAGCAGAATTCAACAGGCTGATGGTGATGTTGGAATTACAGGCTGATTTTTATGCAGGTGTCTGGGCACATCATACTCAAAGAATTAACAATTCGCTAGAACCGGGGGACATAGATGAAGCCCTTAATGCTGCCAGTTCGGTGGGGGATGACCGTCTTCAGAAGCAGGCCACAGGTAGGGTTGTACCTGATTCGTTTACCCACGGTACATCCGAGCAAAGATCCCGTTGGTTTAAGCTCGGATTTGACACCGGAGATGTGACTCAGGGAGATACTTTTAATGCAAGAAGACTTTAAATCTTAAAAGGATATCCGCTTTTTTGTCAGTTAAAATCCATTTTATTTTGTTTCTGAAGGTCAGATAAAACGCAATAGTAAAATTAAGTTTTACATGTAGGTTTGTAAGCATTTTATTTTTTTATCAATATAAATTTCCCAACTCTCTATACCTTTGCCGGTCTTTAAAGCCATATTTTAACTAAACCACAAATGGAAATCTTCCTTCAAACCGAAACCTGGATTGCCTTACTCACATTGACTTTTTTGGAAATAGTCCTTGGAGTTGACAACATCATATTTATTTCAATTGTCTCCAACAAACTTCCAGAATCCCAACAGGCCAAAGCAAGAACTTTGGGATTGGCTTTTGCATTGATTTTCAGAATTTTATTGCTTCTGGGGATTTCCTATATCATTCAGTTTACCCAGCCTTTGATTACCGTTTTCGATTTTGAGATGAGCGGAAGGGATTTGATTTTGGCAGGAGGGGGTTTGTTTTTACTCTTTAAATCTACTGTAGAAATCCACCATAAGATGGAGGGAAAGGCTGAGGAAGTCAAGCCTAACTCAGCCAATAATTTTGCAAGGGTTGTCTTTCAGATCATCTTGTTGGACTTGGTATTCTCATTTGATAGTATTTTGACAGCAATTGGCTTGGTCAAAGAAGTGTTGATCATGATTATCGCAGTGACGATTTCTATTGGGATTATGATGGCCTTTGCAGGCAAAATCAGCAGTTTTATTAATAAGCATCCGACTTTACAGATATTGGCACTTTCATTCCTGATTTTGATTGGGTTTATGTTGCTTGTCGAAGGATTCCATGTAGAAGTACCAAAGGGATACATCTATTTTGCGGTATTCTTCTCTCTGGCGGTGGAAGTGGTCAATATGAGAATGAGGAAAAAGGAAACCTCAAAGCCTGTTAAATTGAACTCGCGACTCAAGGAGGGTAAGTGAGAGTTTTCAGTCTCAGTTTTCAGTTCAAAGAGGTAAAAAGGGAATTGTAGGAATTGAGAAAAATTTCCCAAATGCTTAAGACCTTCCGACTGAGAAAATGATAACTCTATAAGGTTTTGACTCAGGCAACCATTATAACAATTATAACCATTACAACAACATTAACCTTCAAATGAAAGTCCTTATCATCGATGAAATGCACCTGAGCATAATTCCTTTGCTGGAAAAAAATAGCTTTGAAGTGGATTATATGCCTGAGATCAAGCGGGAAGAAATCATGGAGATAGTTGGGAATTATGATGGATTGATCATCAGGTCAAAAACGCCGATGGATCGACCTTTGCTTCAACAGGCATCCAAACTCAAATTTATCGGCAGGGCAGGGGCAGGTCTGGACAAAATTGATTTGGAGTATTTGGAAGAAAGAAAAATCCATCTTTTCCATGCCGCTGAAGGTAATAAAGATGCTGTAGGGGAACAGTCCATAGGAATGCTTTTGTCACTTTTTAACCACATCGGCAAAGCTGATGGGGAGGTAAAAAAAGGAATTTGGAAAAGGGAGGAAAATCGTGGAGAGGAATTGCAGGGCAAAACCGTAGGAATCATCGGCTATGGAAATATGGGTTCTGCATTGGCTAAAAAACTGACAGGATTCGATGTGAGGATTCTGGCTTATGACAAATACAAAAGCGGATATGGAAATGAATTTGTGGAAGAAGCTGATTTTCAGGCCATTCTAGAGGAGTCAGATGTGGTCAGCCTGCATGTGCCATTAACCCCCGAAACAAGGAATTTTCTGACTTTAGAAGTTTTCAAAGGATTCCGGAAACCTTTCTATCTGATCAATACCGCAAGGGGAGAAATCGTTTCCTTTGAGACGTTGAATCAAGCCTTTGATCTTGGGATACTGAAAGGCGCGATCCTTGACGTATTGGAAAACGAGAAATTCAAAACATATACCCAAGAGCAAAGAACTGAATTTGAAAATTTGGCGGCTAGGGAAAATGTCATTTTCAGTCCTCATATCGCAGGATGGACGCATCAATCCTATATCAAAATCAATGAGGTGTTGGTGGATAAGATAAGGCAATCCTTCCTTTGAAAGCCCAGTTCTAAAAAATCCAAAAAGTTTTCTTTTTATCATTGGATTGCTTTCTCTGACTGATTTAATTATCTTTGTGACATAACATAAGAAATTAGAATATAAGAAACGGTTTCAGCAATGAGACCGTTCTTTTATTTTTCATAGGCATAGTAATAATTTAGAATACCATGGGACAAATACAATATTACACTGAAGAAGGCTTGAAAAGGCTTAAAGATGAACTTCAGGAATTGAAAACCAAAGGCAGGTTAGACATTGCCAAGCAGATAGCTGAAGCTAGAGACAAGGGGGACCTGAGCGAAAATGCAGAATACGATGCCGCCAAAGATGCTCAGGGATTGCTTGAACTCAAGATCTCCAAATTAGAAACTGTCGTAGGAAATGCCCGGGTGATGGACAATTCCAAAATGGATGCTTCCAAAGTGGGAATTCTCAGCACAGTGAAAATCAAAAATATCAAAAACGGCATGACCGTTTCCTACACTTTGGTTTCCGAAGAAGAAGCAGACCTCAAGGCAGGTAAGATTTCTCTTGCTTCACCATTTGGAAAAGGTCTGAATGGAAAAGCTATCGGCGAAATTGCCGAAATCATTGCTCCTGCGGGGACGTTGCAGTTTGAAATTCTGGATATATCTTATTAAAAAACTTTCTCCCGATGGATTCTCCTTCGGGATTTTTTATTTTTACTCCCATGTCAACAATATTCACCAAAATCATCAACAAAGAAATCCCTGCAGAAATCATCGCAGAGGATGACAGGTTTATCGCTTTCCTAGACATCATGCCCTTGGTCAAAGGCCATGTCTTGGTAGTTCCAAAGCAGGAAGTGGATTATATTTTTAACCTCGATGACGACACACTTTCAGGACTCCATATTTTTGCAAAAAAAGTGGCCAAAGCCATTGACAAAACCATCAAGTGTACGAGAGTTGGCGTGGCTGTGATCGGATTGGAAGTTCCCCATGTCCATATCCACCTTGTCCCGCTTCGCACGATGGATGACATCAATTTCACCAGACCAAAGCTAAAGATAAGCAAGGAAGAATTGTCGGAAATAGCGGATACGATTAGGAAAGGATTTTGATTCGATGTTCACTGATCTCCTACCACCCTCCAAACCTCACTCTCCTCATACTTCGGCGTTCCGCCTTTTTTGGTAGCCACAAAAGCGCCCATGGCACAGGCAAAGTCTAATATTTCACTTGGTGATTTGCCTTGTAAATAGGTTTTGACGAATCCTGCAAGGAAGGCATCTCCTGAACCAACAGTATCTTCTACTTTTACCCTATAACCGAGATGTCTAAAAACTTCCCCGTTTTGGTAAATCATAGCTCCTTTGGATCCCAAAGTGACGCAAACCATCTTAATAGGAAAATGGGTTGTCAAGAGTTTACAGCAACTTTCAACATCAGAAGGCACATCAAAATAATCTGACACAATCTCCAATTCATCCTCATTGATCTTCAGGATATCTGTAAACCCCAACATGAGTTCGATCTTTTCAAAATCAAAAAACGGAGCCCGTAGGTTGATATCAAAAATTCTTAATGTCGGCTGATGCAGGAGTTGGTACAATGTTTCCCAACTTACCGAGTTCCGGACTGCCAAGCTTCCAAAGATGAAAGCATCTGCATTCTTTACGGCATTCTTATTCCCATCCGTCAAGGCGATAAAATCCCATGCCACTGGGGAAACAATAGTGTATTTGATATTTTCTGGATCTTCATTGTGGACTGTCACAGTTCCAGTTTGGTGGTCGGGATCTTCTTGCACCAAGTCAATTGGGAAATGATAGGAATTGACAAAATCAAGATATCTTGTTCCATAATCATCTTTCCCCAATCGGGAGATCATCTGTACATCAAGTCCAAGTTGATTGAGATGCAGGGCGACATTCATGGGAGCACCACCGGGAATTTCATGGTTAGGAAAACAATCCCATAACATTTCCCCGTAACATATAACTTTCTTAGACATGGCTTTTTTGTAGTTCTTTTTGAATTTCTTCCAATGATTTTCCTTTGGTTTCTGGCATTCTGAAGATCACCCAAAGTAATTGCAGGACCATCATCAAGGCAAAGAAGGCAAAGATATTCCCCGCTCCATAGGTATTGGCGAAGTAAGGAAAAATGTTTGCCACCAAGGCTGCGAGTATCCAATGGGTGAACGAACCCAATGACTGTCCAAAAGCACGAAGTTCGTTGGGAAATATCTCCGCAATGAATACCCAAATTACCGATCCCTGTCCAATAGCATGAGAGGCGATGAATCCAAAAACGAAATAGGGGAGAAGCTGGGGAGAGATGACGCCGCCAAAATAACTGTATGCCATCAGGGAGAGTGATATAATATACCCCACCGAACCGATATACATTAGCATTTTCCTTCCAATCCTGTCAATGAGATAAAGACCTAACATCGTTGCCACAAGGTTGATAACCCCGATCCCAATGGTAGAAAACAGCGCGTCTTCGGTAGAAATCCCGGCAGATTCAAATACGCGCGGTGCAAAATAGATGATGGCATTGATTCCTGACATCTGATTGAAGAATGCCATCAGGAAAGCAAAAAAGGAGATTTTCCTAAACTTCGAATTGAAAAGGGTTGAGACTGAGATTTTGCCTTTGATTTCTTTGCTTTCTGCAATAGCCAGTTCCATGGCTTCATCTACGCCCTCTGGATCTGTTTTGGTGAGTATTTCTCTCGCAGTATCGTAATCTTGTTTTTTTGCGATCAACCATCTTGGGCTTTTTGGGACCTTCAGGATCAAAACACTATAGATCAGAGCAGGGATTGCTTCCACTCCGAGCATCCACCGCCATGCCTCATTGACATTTGCAGTACCGATCAGGTAATTGGAGAAATAAGCTATCAGGATACCGAAGACTATGTTGAATTGGTACAAAGCGACCAATTGTCCCCTGCGTTTTGCCGGCGCGATTTCAGAAATGTACATTGGAGCAACTACTGATGAAGCACCGACACCCAAACCACCTAGAAAACGAAAAAACATAAAGGTATTGACATCATTTGCCAAAGCTGAACCGACTGCTGATACCAAGTAGAATAAGCCAATCCAGATTAGGGAATTTTTTCTACCAAACTTGTCAGCCGGGATTCCACCAAATAATGCTCCGAACACAGTCCCATACAATGCTATAGCCACGGCCATACCATGACTCCAATCATCTAGGTTCCAGAGTTTTTGGATATCCCGCTCCGCTCCTGAAATCACCGCCGTATCAAATCCAAATAAAAACCCACCCAATGCCGCGGTGATGGACAAGAACAAAACGTAATTTTTACTTTGCATAAAATAATCTTTTGGGTTATCTGTTTAAAACTAAACAGAAGATCGAGAATAAAAAATTTTTGATTGGGAAGATAAAAAAAGGATCTTAATTACTGTTATAACTTTATTTAGCAATGATAAGTAATTGGATCAATTCTGATTTTTTTTAGGATCAATTTTTTGGTTTTTGGAGTCTGGCATGAACCTCGGGAACCATCATCACTGCGGCTGAACCATACCATTCTTTGAGTTCCATTCTCAAGACGCCTGCTTTTATAGCAGGATCAGTGTTGGTCAAATTTTCAGCTTCTTCAAGGGAGGCAGCATCGAAGATAAAAATTCCCCTCAGGGAATCATTTCCAAAAAATGGTCCTGCCAAAATCAGTTTTCCCATGTCAGCCAATCTGCTGATGTTGGACATATGTCCTTTTTGGATTTCGGACCTTTCCTCTTTGGAATATTCCGCTACCCTGTCTCCGGCGTAAAGAAAAGCCATGACATATTTCTTCATTCCGATTTCATCCGCTTTTAGTTTTTGAGCGAGTTCGGCATCATAAATTCCTGTTTGACTATATGTAGCCGTAGCCAAACCTGTCAGTGAAATAAGTAATATCAGAATTGTTTTTTTCATTATGATTTGAGTTGGGAGACCTTTATGTTATTAGGTTAATTGGTGGGTAGAAGATAGGCTGTTATCTATCCGGACGTGAGTTTTTGAATCAATCATGATGTAATGTAAATAATAAATGAGATTTAAATTTGAATTTTTTTAAGGATATAAGTCATAAAAAGGAATGTATCATTCCCCCTGTTAAGGTGATGAAGCGGGTTTAAATATCAAGAATCCATTAACTTTTGAGTACCGAATATTTGAAAAAATGGGTTTACCAATATCATATTAACCTATTGATTTAAAGGGTCATAAAAGATATTTAGCCAAGACATAATCTGAATACCCTAAAAAAATTAGGCAAGTCTAAATATTCAATTTATCAAAAATTTCCCCTTACCGCAGATTAAGTTGTTATATTTGTTGTGACCCTAATTCTTTCTCTTTCTTTTAAAATCTGGATTGACTTTTGTTTAAAGATTGAAGGACTTGAAAGTATGGTTGCTTGTTAAGATTAATCTTTTTACAAAATGATAAAACCGATCAACAAATTGATTTTTGTGGATGATGACAAGATCCAACATATGATCAACCGAAAAAATATTTTAAGAATCAATCCTGAAATAGACCTTTTGTTTTTTGAAAATCCCAATGAAGCTTTGGGATGGTTGAAGGACAATGACACTGATCTTTTGATCTTGGATGTAAATATGCCGGAGATGCAGGGCTGGGATTTCTTAGATGAGCTTAACAAAATGAATAAAAGTATACAGGTCAAAATGCTAACCTCTTCGATGGATCCCATGGATGTGGTCAAAAGTCATGATTATCCTCAGGTTTCTGGCTTCTTGGTAAAGCCTTTGAGCAATGAAGTTTTGACCGAAATATTGGGAACATAAATCCCGGATGCGATAGGTTTTGTTTAGATTAGTGAAATGAATTTTATGTATTTATGTCAAAAATCAAGAAGGTAGATAGGCCTGTTATTTCCAAAAAGTTGGATGAGTTTTTTTTAGGAATGGCCAAGGCTTTTGCATTCGTCAAAAGGTTTTTCAAAGAGGTATGGTTTCCACCATATGAATTCAAAGAAGTGCTGAGACAGTGCTATGAAATCGGTTACCGGTCTTTGCCCCTCATTTCTTTGACAGGGTTCATTATTGGAATTGTATTCACCAATCAGTCGAGACCATCTTTGGCCGAATTTGGTGCTGCTTCATGGTTGCCATCCCTAATTTCTATAGCTGTGGTCAGGGCCCTGGGGCCTTTGGTTACTGCATTGATCTCCGCTGGAAAAGTGGGGTCAAGTATTGGGGCTGAGATAGGATCTATGAATGTCACTGAGCAAATTGACGCCATGGAAGTGTCAGCCATCAACCCATTTAAATATCTCGTGGTTACACGAACTTTGGCCGCCACATTTATGATCCCAATATTAGTCATGTACACAGATTTTGTGGCGTTGATGGGATCTTTTGCAAGTGTCAACGCCAATGAACTCGTAAGTTTGTCGACGTTTTTTGTTCAGGTATTTGAAGCAGTATCCTTTTTGGATATTTTCTCTTCCGTCATTAAATCCTTGGTTTTTGGATTTACCATCGGAATAGTGGGATGTTACAAGGGTTTTAATTCATCCCGAGGAACAGAAGGTGTCGGACAGGCTGCCAATTCTGCTGTGGTCATGTCGATGTTTTTGATTTTCATTGAAGAGCTTTTGATCATGCAAATAGTAAATGCGATCCGATATGCATAACGAGCAAGAAAAAGTCGTAGAGATCAGAGGTCTTGTCAAATCCTTTGGAGAAAATCATGTCCTGAGGGACGTTGACTTGGATCTGTACAAAGGTGAAAACCTTGTGGTCTTGGGAAAATCGGGTAGCGGAAAGTCTGTCCTGATCAAAATTATGGTGGGTTTGCTCAAGCAAGATAAAGGCACAATCAAGATATTTGGTATCGATACAGCAAGTCTCAGCCAAAAGGAAATGAATAAATTCAGGTTGAGGATTGGTTTTTCATTTCAGGCATCTGCATTGTATGACAGTATGACTGTAAGGGAAAATCTCGAATTTCCCCTAGTTAGGAATGTTAAAAACCTGACAAGAAAAGAAATTGATTTCAAAGTTGAAGAGTTGCTTGATTCAGTTGCATTGCCAGATACAATCAATCAAATGCCTTCAGAACTCTCCGGAGGACAAAAGAAAAGGATTGGTATTGCAAGAACCCTGATACTCAATCCTGAAATAATGCTCTATGATGAGCCAACAGCAGGACTTGATCCTGTAACTTGTATTGAAATTAACAACCTGATCAATGAAGTGCGCGAAAGGTACAAAACCTCTTCCATCGTGATCACGCACGACCTGACCTGCGCCAAGCAGACAGGGGACAGGATGGCTGTTTTGATCAAAGGCCATTTTACATCTGTCGGTACTTTTGAGAAGGTTTTTGAGGAAGCCACAGACAAACAAGTGAAATCATTTTACGACTATAATTTTATTAGATAATGAGAAATGACAATAAAAAATCCGTGATCGTTGGCGTATTTGTCTTGGTCGGGATTATCATCTTCATAGCCGCTGTTCTCACAATGGGAGGACAACAGAAGAAATTTGTGAGGAGTATCAAGCTGAATGCGGTATTTGACGATATCGGTGGATTGCAGACCGGTAACAATGTCTGGTTTTCCGGTGTCAAAATCGGAACAGTGAGAAAAATCAATTTTTACGGAGAATCCCAAGTCGAAATCGTCATGGCCGTCGAAGACAAAGCCAAAGATTACATCCGTAAAGACTCCAAAGCAACCATAGGCTCAGATGGACTGATCGGAAACAAAATCATTGTTATCTATGGTGGAACTACCAGCGCACCACCTGTGGAGGATGGAGATAGATTGATTGCTGTAATGCCACTTGACACAGATAAAATGATGGAAACATTGCAGGAGAATAACAAAAACCTGGTTACTATCACAGAAAACCTTAAGGTACTCACAACCAAAATTGCGGATGGCAAAGGGATAGTTGGTGCTGTGATGACTGATAGTGTGATCGCCCAAAATTTTAAAAACACGCTCTATAATCTGGAAGCAGCCTCTGCCAAAAGCAATAAAATGATGGGGGATATCAGTAGTTTTACAGGTGGACTCAATCAAAAAGGGACACTCTTGTATGACATTACCAATGACAAAGAGACATTTGGCAAATTTAAATCAACAGTGGATGGTCTTGAGGCAACTGCGGAAAATGCTAAAGTTTTGACCAATAACCTGAACTCTGTCACTAATAAGTTGAATGACAAAAATAATCCGGCAGGAATGCTTTTGAATGATGAAGAGTTTGCAAATAACCTAAAAAGTACCATGGTCAATGTGGATAGTGCTACTCTGAACCTAAATAAAGGTTTGGAAGCTTTGCCTTATACATGGCCCTTCAGAAGGGGATTTAAGAAAAAAGCCAAAGCAGAAGCGAAAGCAGCAGAAAATGATTGATAGAAATTATAAAGTCCCTTCAGGTGTAAATCTAAAGGGACTTTTTTTCTGGTTTGAAAACTGAAAATTCGTTGAATTAATTTTTTCCTCATTGACCCTTACCCTTGTTAATTTTTTCTTCTGCTTTTTGCTCTGATTTAGCATCAGTTTCAAGTTCCTCGTTTTCATTTTGAGGTTGGAGGGTAAATTTGCTACTGATCGGAAAATGGTCCGAACCAATAGATTTTTCTACGTTTATTTTATTAAGCGTAAAATGTTTGCTTACGAAAATATGGTCCAACGGCCATCTCAAAAAGAAATATTTGGCATTAAAAGTATTATACATTCCCCTTCCAATCCTCGGGTCAAGAAAACCGCTTGTTTTGAGAAACAATTTGGAAGTATAGGACCATCCAACGTCATTTAGGTCACCCATCACCAAAGCAGGCTTGCCATATTCTTTGGCTTTCTTTCCTACCAAAAGGATTTCGGCATCTCTTTCGGTGCTTTTTGGATTTTCACCGGGAACAGGTGGGGTGGGATGGATGGCATAAATTTTTACTCCACTTCCATTGGACAGCTCCACATCAATCTCCATAGAAGGAATTTCAGCGTCAATCAGAAAATGGATTTCAGAAGAGGTTATTTTTAATTTTGAATAGAAAAGCATTCCATAAGTATTATCCAAAGGCTTCTTTATCGAGTCTTTATATTCCTTTTCTAATTCTTGAATTCCCTTTTCCCATTTAGTATCTGTTTCCACTAAAAGGACAACATCAGGATTTACTTCCTTAACAAGTGAGACTACTTTATGGTACTTGGTATTGAATTGAAACACATTCATAACCAAAACCGAGATATTTGGACAATTTCCTTGACCCTCTTTTGCAGGCATAACCATCTTTCGTCCAAAAACTGTAAATGGATAGATGGCATAGAAAAGGTAGAGGCTGATCCCTATCAATGAAAAAAACAAGAATGTATCAAAGTTGAATCCAAAAGCAAACTCAAAACTTATCCAAATGATTATCAAAACGATACAGATGAGTAACTTCTGAAATCTTGGGTAATCAAAAATCCGTATAGTCCAGTTATCCTTTTTTACAAAAGGAATCAATCCCGCCAAAATCATAAAAATACTGAAGATGTATAAGGCAATTTTCATAAATTTTAATTGAGGTCGATTATAAAAGTCATTTTAAAAATAAAAGGTATTTAAAATTAATATTCTACTTTAACCCAAACCATCGATGCCGCGACCGATTTTTATTGATATCTAAGGTAGCCAAAAGACTTTGGATTTGTTCACGGCAGGTGACAGCAAAAAAGGAAAAACTATAGCGGTCCAACTTGCAGAAGATGTAGGGTTTACCGATTGCTACGATATCGGAGGTAATAACAAGTTTGGGTTGATAGAGCAGTTTACGATTTTTTGGATCCACCTCGCAATGATGCAGGGGAAGGGATATCGGATTCAAACTTTTGAAAAGGTGAATTCCATTTCCATAGTTAGGGATTCAGATTTTATAATTGGAATACAAGTCCTTCACGGCATGGAGACAATTTCCACTGAATACCTCAATTTGAGAAGCATTAGCGTTGGAATGAACGAGTTTGTTTTCCTCTTTCAAAAAGCCTTCCTCTAATTTTTTTGCTTCCTTGATGAAGCCGGTTTTTCTCTTTTGATAATCCTCACTGATCCAGCGATGGAGTTTTTCAGCTTTCCACCAAAGCGAATTGTCTGGACTTGATCCGGGTTGGAGGAAATTATCCAATGTTTTTGTCCCCATAAAAAAAGGAATATAAACCGACAAACAGGGCATGGAGGTACCTGTCATCCAAACTGTGGACGGAAGGCCTGTACGGATTTCGACCACCATACTGCCTGTGGTAGTACTTGGATTAGTCAGTCCCGTGGCATGCATACACAGAGAAGAAGTATTGCATTTTTTTGGACTGAATTGAGGATCGGGAAGGTTATGGGTTCTGAGGATTTGCATCGCTTTCTCCGTTGTAAAGTCACCTTTGCTTGCAGAAAGGAGGTTGCTGCTGCAGGCTTGCCGGATTTTTGATCTTCCCACTTTGGTATAAAGGAAATCAGAGAAATAATATCTGAAGGAAAAAGGATTGGGTTTTGGTTTCAGTGAAAATGGGAAATTTCGTTTTTCCTCCTCCAAATGTATATTTTCATAATCCGTCTCGATGCTAAGTCCATTGGAAATGCTTGCGAAGCTTTCCACTTTCCTACTTGCCCAAGATTTACCCGCTGTCTCTAGGATATAGGCCTCTTTTGGATCAGCGATGATGTAGCTGTTGTGGTAATAAAAATCTTTGTTTTTGTAACCGCCACAGGCATTTTGACCATAGATTGACAAAAGCGTTGTAATACAATTTACCGCTTCTTTGGCAGTTTTGTTCCTTTCCAATGCCAAGCGCAACATGTCCATTCCGGTCAATCCGGTGTTTTGTTTTTGGATTTTGACATTGGTGAATATGGCTTCATTACCGATAACTACCCCGAATTCATTAACGCCCATTTCGGCTCCCCACATTTGAAATGGTTTCGAAAGTAGGACTTCATAGGTTTCCTCTACTTGGGGAATGCTGATGTAGGTACAATTTAATGTGAGATTCTGTTCGGTACCTTTGGCGGTTTCTCTTTGGGAAATCCTTGGAAAATGTTGCAAAGCCTGCGCCTCATCCGGTTCTCGATCGGAATTTTTTGCCAAAATCAGGTTTTTGTTTTTGGTGAAATGGGGAAGGCCTACCAGGGTATCGCACATAGTCAGGGATTGGTTTAAGATATGATAAGGTCAAAAGTCCATATTCCAGATTCCTCCTTTTTCAGCCTTTTTGGTTTCCAATAATTTCCCATCTCTCAGGAAAAACGGTTGGCCATCGGTTCCCAAATCCCACAATTGACCTCTCAGGAAAACATTTGCGCCTGTTTTGGCACCCGAGCTTCCGATTCTTCCTGGAAGGGCATATTTAATCCAGGCTTCCTTTTCTGTCAATTTCCCGATGTCATTGGGATCGACATCACGAGGCATATCGGCTCCATTGTAACCGGCCCATGGAACATCCATTGCCCCGTCCACCGCACAGTAAGAATTGACCAAGACTAGATCCACCCCTTCAATCGCCTGATAGGATTCTGGATACCAAGAGTCCGCACAGACCAAAATCCCGATTTTTCCAAAAGGCAAATCAAATTTTGGGATCTGTTGACTTGGGCTTTGGGTCACAAAAGGCTTTTCTGAATCTATGGTAAATGCTTTGCGGATGCATTGGGGATGGATTTTTCCATTTGGGTCAAACAGAAAAGAGGTGTTATAGATTCCCTGATCAGCGTCGACAGTCAAGATACCATCTTTGATTTCCGGTCCGGGGAGCAAAATAGATCCTGCAGCGATATAGACTTGGTATTGGGCAGAAAGTCGGCTAAAAACCTCTGCATAAGTTTTGGCCATTTTTTCTGATTTCATTCTAAAAAGCGTGGCTCCAATCTTGTCTGATTCTTTGTTTGATCTTGAAAAATATCTGATAAAATCCAGGGGATGGCTCAAAATCAGTTGGGCCATGGCCAAGGTGAGGTTTCCCGAATTGGCCACGGATTTCTTTTCATCTTGGATTACGAGCCATGTACCGAGATATTCGGGGAGCAAGACGATGGTATTTTCCCTGAAGAAACCCTGATCTTTGGCAGATTTGAAATAGGATTCCAATTTGGCTTGGAACTGTTGCTGCGTCAGATAATCTGTTTCCAACATGAAAGGTTGGATTCCAACCACATTTCCCCGGATACTATCAGAAGATATGGGGGAAATATTTTCAGTCAAACTGATTTCAGGTGCTATGGTGGGAAGCTCAGGATGGAAACCTGTGTTTGCCCAAATGGCCCAAATCAGGACTAATACCGATATTACGAGCAATATCTTTTTCATGATGGATTTCCAATTGTCATTTGCGCTGCTTTTTCTCCTGCTCTTACGGCGCCTTCTATATAGCCAAACCAAACGTCAGATGCCTCTGTTCCAGCCCAAAAAAACCTATCCTCAGGTTTGGAGTAGGCATCTTGGAAAGCGGTCCAACCGCCGACGGGATATAGTCCCGCATAGCAACCTCGGCTCCAGGTCTCATCAGTCATGGTAAAATCATGGTAAGCTGTCGGGTTTTTGGCATCCTCACCAAAATAGTCTACCAACTTCTGCAACATGGCATGTTTTCTCTGCTCAAGGGTTTTTTTGAAAAACTCCTCGGCTCTGTCTGCGATCGCAAATCCAAGGATTACTCCATATTCGCCGTTTTTTGGAGAGGAATCGAACAGCGTTTGGAAGGGAGAATGCTCATCTGCCAAAGCCTGTCCACTGAAATTTTTATCCCGCCAAAACGGCTTATCATAGACCATGAAACATTTACCTACTTTACCCATGCTTATCCGGTTGATTATCTGAGATTTTTGAGAAGTCAACTCAGGTGTAAATTTGATCTCGGCAGCAAGTGGTGGCGGAATGGCTATGATTAGATTTTTTGCTTCAAATTCAAAACCATCGCCTGAAACCTTCACACTATTTTGATCCTGCTGAATGGACTGAACAGGATGATTGAAATGGATTTGGGAAAGGAATTTAGCTGCCATCTTATCGACAAGTGTCTGCATTCCTCCCACGATTCGATGCTGCTGTGCACCATCTTTGATACTGATAAGGCTATTTAAATTATGGCCTGACTTGATATAAAACAATGCATGAAGCAAAGAAATCGTATTGAGCTCACAGGCAAAAACAGTCTCCAGACCATAGGTGATTACTTTATGGCTTGCTTGGGTGAGGCAGTTCTTTTTGATAAAATCTGAAAGTAGCATGTTGTCATAAGCTTCCGCTTGGGGATGCGACCAAGGATTGGATGCGGAAATGCTTTTGGCCATCCTTTCCATTTTCTTCAATAGCCAATCGAGGTTGAGCAAAGAAAGGATGTCGATTTTTGGGATCAGCCCTTTGTACTTTCTTACTTTTTGACCAAAGTCTAGGATATTGTAGCCTTCGTTGTAAGTCTCATAATAATCCACTCCGTATTCTTTGCAGAGTGCATACATCCTGTCTTGGGTAGGGCCTATCCATTGTCCGCCAAAATCCAGGTATTGTCCATTTTCAAATCTTTTGGTGTAAACCCTTCCTCCTAGACGTTCCCTTGCCTCAAGTACGATAAAGGATTTGTTCGTTTTGTGGAGGATGCGTGCGGCGGCAATCCCGGAGAACCCTCCGCCAATGATAATGGTGTCAAGCATAGGGATATTTTGGGCAAAGTGAATGAGTCATTTTTTCAGTCGAAAAGAAATGAATTCTCAGGCTTTCAGGATAGCAATTTATCAATATTTCAATTCAAACTTTTCTCCTTTTTTGGTCGGTATTTTTTCTATCTCAAGAAGCCAATTTTTTAAGGTCTTGTCTAAATCAATTATCGGAAAATCAATCGGAAACCAAAATTGAAAAAATCAGAAATGGCAAAGACTTCATGTGCCTTGGGGTTTGGATTCAAAATCCTGAATTTAACCCTGATCCACAAGAAGTCTTTGTTATAAAAAAATGTGATGTGATTCTGGAAAGTTATCAGAAGTGGAAGGAAAAGCGGACGGCTCTGAGTGGGGCCATTGACAAGCCAACACTATTGAAGTTTTCATTGATGGTAGGAACGTCAGGCCTTTCGATTCTGTTTGTTCCTGTATTGAAATTCAAAGAAGCTGAAGTCTCAGCTGAAACGGAGAAATGTTTTGAAAAATGGTACCTCAATCCAAGAAACCCTATTGAGTTTAAATTGAAGGAAGTGCTATTGATCGTATTGGTGCTTTGGTATGTATTCCTGATTTCATTCCGTCCAAATCCAGCCCCAAAATCCACTCCATAATAGCCTATTATTCTTGGATGAAATGTTTTTTGCCATTCTTTTCCAACGTAGACATTGATCCCCTGATTGTTTCTGTTCAAGTCATTTTGGTTTCCATCATCATTTTGGTTGGAACTGAAATTGGCATTGAGATTAGCACCAAGTCTCAAGGCCACATTTTTGCCATTTTTACTGACATAATGATTTCTATAGAGTAGGTTACTCGGATATTGCCCAAGAATGATCGGAGCAAGGTCTAAGGAAAACTCATGTTTGGTTTCTGAATAATCAAAAACAGATTTTTCTGTTGATTCCTGCGCGGAGACTTGAGCGATAACCGCGATTACGAAAAGGAACAAAATTGACAATTTCTTCATAGAGGATTATTTTAAGTGAACAATACCCTGTCTACGAATAAATTGCTTATTTAGTTTTTCACCTCGTCTTTTGATTTTTTAAGTGTTTGCACACCAAAGGATTAATTTTTTCCTGTTAAGAAATCCCTGAATTCTTCCGTATCGAAGTTGCTCATCCCTTCCTGGTAAAAAATGATTTCTCCTTTTGGATTGACTACCAAAGTGGTCGGGATAGATTCGCTTTGGAGGGAATTGTTGAGCCCATAGCTTGCATGGACGACCGGGAAAGTAAAACCTTTGTCATCAATGAATGACTTGCTTTTTTCCATTTCCTTGTCAAGAGCAATCATCAGGAATTCCAGGTTTTCGGTGTCCTTGACTTTAGCATACATATCCTCAATATGTGGCATTTCAGCCCTGCACGGAGGACACCAAGTAGCCCAAAGGTTGATAAATACAGTCTTGCCTCGGTAATCTTCCAAGTTGACGGGATTCCCTTCCATATCGATAAACCTTCCGGCGTAGTCAAAGGTCTGGGTTTCCTTATTGACCAAAGTGATTTTTGGTTTTTTGATACCGGTGGCCAAAAGCAGCGACTGCAGTCCCCCCATGATTGGTGTAATCAACCCTGTAAAATATAGAAATGCGAAAACTGATAGAATCAATCCCCAACTTTTCAACTCCTTTTTCCAATCAATCATTTTTGTATTATTTTTCTCCATCACCACGCAAAATTACAAAGATCAACCAGCTTACTCTGTGATAATACATACTGGTTTCTCTTTCAGGAATTTGTATGCTTGGATTTAAAAGTAAAAAAGAAGTGCCTTAAGCATTAAAAAATTCGACAAAAAGTTAAATTTATAATGTTGTAAGCATCGATAGCTATTCATTGGGGTATATAAATTCTAAGGATTATGAAAAATGGATTTTCAATTTGCCTGATAATTTTAGCTTTGCTTTCCGGAGGATTTGTCACTGCGCAGACTTTTGAAATTACACCCACCACCGGCTACACTTTCTCCTCTCAATTTGACATCACAGGAGGCACCGGAAAATTGGAAGGAGGTGCAAACTGGGGGCTTTCGATAGGATACACTCCCAATGAATTTTTAGAATTTGAAATCTCCTATAATTATTTTGGGACAGATGCCCGAGCGAGTTCTGTTTATTTGGTGGAAGACGAGGTCACCAAAGCCAACCTTCATTTTTTGATGGGAGGGGTAAACATGCTTTTTCCTGCATCAGAAAAAGTGACATTATTTGGCGGTCTGAAAATCGGAGCAGCATCCTTGCTTTTCGAGGACAGCCCCAATGTGGACCGGACAAGATTTTCCCTTGGGTTTCAGGGAGGAATGCGCTACTATGTTTCTGAACGGATTGGGTTTAGACTTCAGGGCACCCTTTTGCTTCCTATTGTAAGCGAAGGGGGAAGTATATGGTGGAATCCAAATACAGGAACTAATATAAGCGGATGGTCTCCGATCGTTCCGATCAGTTTAAATGCCGGACTGATAATCCGCTTACAGCATTAATCAGGTTTGAATTTGAAAAATTTGTAAAGACAAAGAGACTAAATTTTGCTTAATTGGATATTGAAATCAATTCAACTGTTTTAATTCATATAATTGAATATCAAACATTTAAGACAACGCAACTCTTCAAATGATTGATGCCACAAAGATTATTATTTACCGGGCTGTTTGGGATCCTGAGGTAAGAAGATCTCTGAACTGATCTGTGTCAAAATTATTTGTTCCATTGAGGTAATAGATAACTTTTCCTTCAGGACTTACCACTACAGTAGTTGGGATTGCTTTGGTGAAAAGTGAGGAATTTAATCCTTCATCGGCATGGTAAATCGGAAAGGTATAGCCTTTATCCTGAATGAAATTTTTGCTCTTGTTAAAATCCTCGTCAGTAGCAATCATCAAAAACGCAATGTCTGTTGTGTCCTTTAATTTGCCGTAGAGGCTATGGATATAGGGCATTTCTATTCGGCACGGACCACACCATGAAGCCCAAATATTGATAAAAAGGGTTTTTCCTTTAAATTGATTAAGACTGACTCTGTTGCCTTCCATATCCATGAAAGTACCTGCATAGTCAAATTCGGTTTCTGTATCTGTTTTGGGTTCATTTTTTGGACCTATCACATTCATTCCCACTAACTCTAACCTGACGCGCCTTTTGATATGTTTTCCTTTTTCGGTAAAATAAAAGAATGCAATTCCCAAAAACAGAACTGCAAGCAAGGAAAACAAAATTTTATTTTTCAACATGATTTTACTTTGATTTGACTGATAATTAAGGAAATCCATTGTAAATATATAAAAGCAAACCTAAATATCTTTGGCCATTTGGAAAGTGACAATGGATACATATTTTTCAGTGTGCACTGCCAATCGCTTTTTCACAAAATTCATTTCGGTAATAAAGTTTTTGTTGATAAAACTTTTGTTTTCCGTGAGACTCAGGATGGAAAAGTGAAGTTTATTTTCTCCACAAATCAACACTTCCTGTATTGTATTTGCCAAGGATTGACAATAGAACTAATATTTTGATTGCTAGGGATAGCGATTAAAAAAAATTGTTAATATTTGTCAATTGTCTTTATCAAAACTTTATTCCTCTATGAAAAAACTATTACTTCTTTCATTATTTACAGTAATTTCAATATTTGAGATTCACGCACAAGGTGTAGAAATTACGCCAATTACAGGTTACACTTTTCCTGCCTCTTATCGTATCACTTCAGGTAATGCGAGATTGGGAGATGGTCAAAATTGGGGAGGTAATCTTGGATTTTCCCTCAATAAAAATATGGAAATCGAGCTTTCGTACAATTACATGTCAACACGGGCTACTGCTTCCTCGCCACTAATAACCAATAGAGTTGATGTAAGGACAAACGTCCATTATGCGATGATTGGAGCAAACAGACTGTTTCCCACCTCTGATGCGATGACCTTTTTTGCGGGTTTTAAAATGGGAACAGGAACTTTGGCATTTCCTGATAGAGAATATAGAAATATCACTAAGTTTTCTTTGGGATTTCAAGGCGGTATGAAATATTTTGCAACGGAAAGAATCGGTATCAGGTTGCAGGCAAACTTAATGATGCCTGTTCTCGCCGCAGGTGGAAGTTTGTGGTGGAGTCCGGGAGGAGGAACTGCCGTAGGTCTTTCCACTTTCTCACCGATCGTCCAGTTTGGCTTTACGGGAGGTATTATTTTCCGTTTGCAGCAATAAACGGCTAAGAATCTAGTAAAAAAACCTGCTTTGGAACAAGCAGGTTTTTTTATTGCCCAATCAAAATCATTCCCCAAAGAATCAAAAAGTTAGAAAGAACAGGGATTTTATTTCTCCAACAAGCATAGGAGTATTTTTTAAAGCTTGCTACTTTGCAAGCTTATCTATCCCAAAGCGCAATGTCATCAAATCATTTTAACAAAATTGCCGAGGAACTCGGAATCAAAGTCAAACAGGTAAACGACACGGTTGATTTGTTGGATGACGGAGCTACCGTTCCTTTTATTTCCCGCTATAGAAAAGAAGTCACCGGCAGTCTTGATGAAGTTCAGGTGGCGAATATTCGAGACAGAATCCAACAATTGCGAGACCTTGAAAAAAGGAAAGAAGTAATCCTAAAATCCATCCAAGAGCAGGGGAAGCTGACGCCAGAACTGGAGAAAAAAATCCTTGCCGCAGAGACGATGTCTCTTTTGGAAGATTTGTATCTGCCATACAAACCAAAAAGGAGAACCAAAGCTACCTTAGCTAGGGAGAAAGGATTGGAGCCTTTGGCGTCCAAGATTTTTGAACAAATTTCATTTGACCTTGAGTCAGAAGCGGCTTTATATATTGACACAGAAAAAGAAGTGAATTCTATAGAGGAAGCACTTCAGGGAGCGAGAGATATCATTGCCGAATGGGTAAATGAAAATGTGGAGCTGAGAAAGAAGATGCGTGACCTATTCATCAAAGAGGGGCAATTTGTAGCCAAAGTGATTCCCGGCAAGGAAGAAGAAGCGATCAAATACAAGGATTATTTTGAGTGGACAGAGCCTGTCAAATCTGCGCCTTCCCACAGGGTTTTGGCAATGAGAAGGGGAGAAAAAGAGCTTTTCCTGATGTTGGATACCTGTCCTGATGAAATCTCAGCCGTAGCCTTGATGGAAAAAGAGATCATCCAAAATGCGGCTAATTCCTCTGTAGAACAGGTAAAATTGGCGGTCAAAGACTGCTACAAGAGATTGTTGAAACCTTCTATGGAAACAGAAGTGAGGCTTTTTTCCAAAAAGAAAGCTGACGAGGAGGCCATCAAGGTTTTTACTGACAACCTGAGGCAATTGCTCTTGTCGGCTCCTTTGGGCGAAAAATCCGTTTTGGCCCTTGATCCGGGATTCAGGACAGGTTGTAAAACCGTCTGCTTGGGTCCTCAGGGTCAGTTATTAAGTTATGATGCGATTTATCCCAATGAGCCCCAAAAGAGAATTTCTGAGGCAGGTGCAACCATCAGACATTTGGTAGAAAAGCACCATGTGGAAGCCATCGCAATCGGCAACGGTACAGCAAGCCGTGAGACAGAAGCCTTTGTCAAATCATTGGGTTTGCCAAAAAACGTCATCGTCACCATGGTCAATGAAAGCGGCGCTTCTATTTATTCGGCATCCGACGTGGCTAGGGAGGAATTTCCCGACCATGACCTTACTGTACGTGGAGCGGTTTCCATCGGTCGCAGGCTGATGGATCCATTGGCTGAATTGGTAAAGATTGACCCAAAGTCAATCGGTGTAGGCCAATACCAACATGATGTGGATCAGGGAGCTTTGAAAAATTCGTTGGACGATACGGTGATGAGTTGCGTGAATGGTGTCGGAGTGGAGGTCAATACTGCTTCCAAGCAATTACTGACATATGTATCCGGTCTAGGGCCAGTATTGGCACAGAATATTGTAAGCTATAGGGAGGAAAATGGTCCTTTCAAAAACCGAAAAGATATCCGAAAAGTACCGAGATTGGGAGACAAGGCGTTTGAGCAGGCGGCTGGGTTTCTGAGAATCCGTAATGCCAAAAATCCATTGGACGCTTCGGCTGTCCATCCTGAGCGCTATGAGTTGGTGGAGAAAATGGCGAAAGATATCGGAGCGAAAGTTGCTGACCTGATGACTTCAGACGAACTTAGGTCCAAAATCATTTTGAAAAATTACGTTTCTGAGACAGTTGGTTTACCTACTTTACAGGATATCATGTCCGAACTTTCTAAGCCGGGCAGGGATCCAAGAGAGGGTTTTGAGATTTTTAATTTTCAGGAAGGCGTCAATGAAATGAAAGATCTGAAAGTGGGCATGAAGCTTCCGGGGATCATCACCAATATCACCAAATTCGGCGCTTTTGTAGATATCGGGGTTCATCAGGATGGATTGGTGCATTTGAGTCATTTGGCAGATAAGTTTGTGACCGATTCTGCCACAGTCGTCTCCGTCAACCAAAAAGTACAGGTCACCGTCATGGAAGTGGATATTGCGAGGAAGCGGATAGCATTGAGTATGAAGTCCGATCCCTTTGCTGCCAAGGGGACATTTACCCCAAAAGAGAAACCTGAAGAAAAGAAAAAAGTGGAAGTAGAAGGTGACTTGGCTGCGAAGTTGGCAATGTTGAAGGGGAGGTTTCGTTAGGATTTAAAGATTGGAAAATTGAAAAATTTGAAAATTGGCTTTTGGTAACGGAAGCCTTTTTTATGCCATTTCTTTTATATCTAAGAAAGACGCTACTTTTTGGAATTGAATTTTTTTGATTCTTTTAGGTTGATCAAAATTTGAATTTATTTTTTACTTAAAAAATCTTTAAATAAATCCTCTGTCGTAATGAAATCTTTGAAGTTTTTTTTATTTAGACCCTTTATAAGCATTTTATCTCCTGTCCAGATCTTGCAATTTAAGAATAAAGAAAATGCTACAAATGGTGTATCAGCAGGATCTATATTCTTGCAAATTTCAAAAGATTGATGATATTTTTCTCTGGGAACGATTGAGTGATCTAAAATTGTAATGTTTTTTAGAACAATCTCATATCCTTCCCAAAATTCAGTATCACTCATTTTTCCGATCTTCTGAATTTTTTCCCTATGGTCCTAAATTTCATTTCTTAAATATTTTGGGGCATAAAATTCATAAAGTTCGTTTCCTGTTAATAAAATTTGTGCTATTCTACTATTTATATTAAGTATTGCACTAAAAACTATATTCGAATCAACAATAAGTTTAATCATCAAAACCGATCTCTTTTTTGATCTTTTCCCAACGGTCAGATTTTGATTCTTTTATCAGATTTTGTACATCTTTTTCTGAAGCTTCAGATTTTGAAGTAAGTTCTACAAACCTTAAATAATCTAGGATCGCCTGAATTTGAGAGGCATTTGTCCCGGCAGAAATTCGAACAAGTATTTCATTATTTTTTTGTTCTACTATCATATCTCTCTTTTTTCAAATTTAATTATAAATTCTTGTTTTAAATTTGGATAAAGGAAAATTTTGAATGGACTATTATTGTTAAAAAAAAATCTAAACCAAAAAATGATGGTTTCATTTCAATTTTTCCATCCAAAACTTTCCAATCTTCCAATTATTGTGACAGTATATGTCTAATAAAGGTTAATTTTATTAACATTTATATGTTATTTAAAATAACATTTTTATATTAGCTCCTGTTAAAACGCTAAGGACATGGAAGCTATCGACAAAATAAGTGTGACTCAAAAAGAACTTCCTTCGGGAAATTGTCAGGTAAAGTTTTTTATAGAAGATGAAAGGAAGCCTCAATACGGGTACCTTTTGGTCAATGAACCCAAGCCGGTAGGGGAGATTATAGCCGAAATTCAAGAGCGATTGGAAAGAAGAAGGATAGCAACTTCAGGACTCAATCCTTTCTCGGTAATGCATCCACAGAAAGAGGATAATAATTTTTACCTGTATTCAGCTTAAGCGAAATCATATGATACTTGCTAAGAACCTCAGATTTCTCAGGACAGAAAAGGGATTGACTCAGACTGACATCGCCGAAAAACTTGGTGTGCAGCGCACAATGATTTCAGCTTATGAAGACGGCAGATCCGAACCGAAGCTTTCGGCATTGGATATCATTTCGGAATTGTTTTCGGTGAGTATTGATGAATTGCTCCATCACGACATCCAACAGTTTGGAAGGAAAGGATCCCAAAACAAAGAGATAAAAATCCTGACTATTGCAGCAGACGAGAGCGACCGTGAGAACATTACCATGGTGGGTCACAAAGCCTCAGCAGGATACCTGAATGGATTTGCAGATCCGGAGTACATGGAATCCTTGCCGCAGTTTCATATTCCTACGCTTTCGAGAAGTGCTACTTACCGGGCATTCGAACTCAGTGGGGATAGCATGCTTCCTTTGGTGGCAGGAACGGTGATCATTGGCTCCTATGTCGAGCAGCTAAAAGAGATTAAAAGCGGAAAAACCTATGTACTTGTGACTTCTTCAGAAGGAGTGGTTTACAAAAGGGTGTTCAATTACCTGGAAGAAAACGGTAAATTATTTTTGGTATCTGACAATGAACATTACAAGCCTTATGAAGTCAAAGCAGAAGATGTGGTGGAAATCTGGGAAGCAAAGGCATTTATCAGCACGGATTTTCCCAATCCTAAAGATAAAACCAAGCCTGTAAGCTTGGATGATATCTCCCAAATGATCCTTGATCTGAAGTCTGAGATTATCCGATTAAGGTAGAATCAAAAAAATGCCCATGGTTTTTAAACTATGGGCATTTTTTTGTTCATTGAAAAAACTAAGAAGTATAAATGTTTAATTTTTGATTTCTCCTTTTTCAGCTTTTTCGATAAGGGCTTCATTTGCAGTGATCAGAATTTCTACCCTTCTGTTTTTTGCCCTTCCTTCGTCTGTGGAATTGTCCGCTACAGGTGTATCATAAGAGTAACCATTTGTAACCATTCTGTCGGAATTAACATTTTGCATTTTGATATAATTATGCACAGATTCTGCTCTTTGCTTAGATAGCCCAAGGTTGTATTCATGGGTTCCGCGGTTGTCTGTATGTCCATTGATCGTGATGTTGGTATCCGGATATTCATTCAGGACACCTGCAAACTTCATGATTGTTTCCTGAGAAGCTGGAGTCAAGGAGTAAGAATCAAAACCAAATAGAATTCCTGAATCGAAAGTGACTTTGATGGCTTCACCGACTCTTTCAATTTCGGCATCTTTGATTTCCTGTTCCAATTTTTCGGCCTGATTGTCCATATAGATTCCTACACCTGCCCCAACTGCTCCTCCAATGACTGCTCCTATCACGGCACCTTCAGCGGTATTGCCTTTCTTAGATCCAAAAAGCCCACCTGCTGCACCACCTGTTCCTGCGCCGATCACTGCTCCTTTTTGAGCGTTGTTCATACTCGAACAGCTCATTAAGAAAATGACCACTAGGAAGTGGGCAAAAAGACCCGATTTTATGTTTAGTTTTTTCATGCTTATTGATGTTTAGTTTTAATTAGTTGTCGATGATCTTTCACCCACAAACTAACCTAACTCTAACATCATGCCAAGGATTGATATTTAGGAAGATCATTTGATCCTACTTGATTAATCATGAAAAGTCTTAGAGGAGTCTGCCACCAATAAGTTTATATCTGTCATTTCCTTTTTTGTCAAGTCACGCCATTTACCCATCTGTTGATCAAGGATGATGTTCATGATGCGGATGCGCTTGAGTTTGGTGACTTTGTAGCCAAGGTAATCGCACATTCTCCGGATTTGCCTGTTGAGACCTTGGGTCAAGACAATGTTGAATTTGTAAGCACTCACCTGTCGTACCTCACATTTGTAGGTAATGGTGTCCAAAATTGGTATTCCATTTCCCATTTTATGGATAAAAGTTTTGGTGATCGGTTTGTCCACCGTCACGACATATTCCTTCTCATGGTTGTTTTTGGCGCGAAGGATTTTATTCACAATATCACCATCGCTCGTCAGGAGGATAAGTCCCTCACTTTCTTTGTCCAGCCTTCCTATCGGAAAAATCCTTTTTGGATGGTTGATATAATCGATGATGTTGTTTTTCTCGGCTTTGATATCTGTCGTGCAGACGATGCCGATAGGTTTGTTGAAAGCAATATAAACATGGTCTTCTTTGGGTTCCGAAATCAACTTTCCATCAACCCTAATTTCATCACCGGCGTTAATCTTGGTTCCCATTTCAGGAACTTTTCCGTTGATGGTCACCCTACCCGCATCGATGAGTTTGTCAGCTTCCCTTCTGGAGCAAAACCCCACTTCACTCAGGTATTTATTGATGCGTGTGCCGTTGGATTCGGTCATTTTAAGCTATGATTTGAGATTGCAAAGAACAGGCATTTAAAATAAAAATGAAAGTCAGAAGCCTAAGTGATTTCTGTCATATTTTTTTTTGGAGATACACAGTAAATTATCCTCATCAATAAACCCCTAAAACAACTTATCCATGAAGTACGCCATTCCATTTAAAGATATCCGAAACAAAGATATTGCGATTGTAGGAGGTAAAAACGCTTCTTTGGGAGAGATGATCCACGAATTGGGTCCACTTGGTGTGAAGATTCCAGATGGTTTTGCGACAACTGCGGAAGCATTTAGGCTATTCCTAAAGGATAACAACCTGATTGAATCTTTGAAAAAAGAACTCGAAAAGCTTGATACCAAATCCTTGAAAAATTTACCCGAAGTAGGAGATGCTTGTAGGGCACTTATGCTTTCAGGTAGAATTCCAGAAGTAGTAAAGCAAGATGTATTATTAGCATATAAGATATTGAATCACGGTCAAAATCTTTCTTTTGCGGTCCGTAGTTCCGCGACTGCGGAGGATTTGCCGACCGCAAGTTTTGCAGGGCAGCACAGCAGCTTTTTGAATGTGGCGGGTGAAGAAAATATTTTAAAGGCAATTCACAATTGCTATGTGTCGCTTTTTAATGACCGGGCAATAAAATATAGAATTGACAATGGATTTGACCATATGCAGGTGGCGCTTTCTGCCGGTGTGCAGCGGATGGTGAGATCGGATATCAGCAGCGCAGGAGTGGCTTTTACCATTGACCCAGAATCTGGTTTTGCAAATGTGATCTACATAACCTCTGCCTGGGGATTGGGAGAAAACGTCGTTCAGGGTGCAGTCAATCCAGATGAGTTTTATGCCTTCAAACCATCGATAGAAAAAGGTATAAAAAGCCTCTTCAGTAGGAAATTGGGGGAAAAGGAAAACAGAATGGTGTATGCAGATGGAATGGAAAGCCCTATTATAAACATAAAAACGAGCCCTTTCGAACAGCATATTTTTTCTCTTTCAGATATGGAAGTTGAAGCCTTGGCAAAATGGTGTCTCCAAATTGAAAAGCATTACCATCTTCCAATGGATATTGAGTGGGCAAAAGATGGCTTGACAGGTGAGTTATTTATAGTGCAGGCAAGACCTGAAACGATCCACGGTCAAGATCAAAAAATCACTACCAAAGAATACAAGTTGCTTTCAAAGGCTGACCCGATTACAAAGGGAAAAGCTGTAGGAAGGTCGATTGCTAGTGGAAAGGTTTGCATCGTCCATTCTGTGAAGGATGTAGGCAAGGTGAAGGAGGGGGATGTCATCGTGGCTGATATTACTAATCCTGACTGGAATGCCATGCTCCGAAAAGCGATCTGCATTGTGACCAACAAAGGAGGACGAACAAGCCATGCCTCAATCGTGGCCCGTGAACTCGGAATCCATGCTGTGGTGGGCACAGGAGATGCCACACAAAAACTGAAGGATGGTCAGATGATCACCGTTTCCTGTATTGAGGGAGATGAAGGGATGGTGTATGATGGGAAATTGGATTGGTCTGAAAAAGTTATTGACCTCCAAAAAGTACCGCCAACCAAAACCAAACCAATGTTTATATTGGCTGATCCTTCTAAAGCTTTCCGCTTTTCTTTTTATCCGAATAATGGTGTGGGATTGCTCAGAATGGAATTTATCATCAGCAATGAGATCAGGATCCATCCAATGGCATTGGTCAAGTTTGGGGAGCTACCCGAAAGCAATGATAAAAAGTCGATCTCTGCTATCACGCAACAATATCCCGACAAAAAGAAATATTTTATTGAAAAACTTTCTGAATCGGTCGCAATGGTAGCAGCTGCTTTTTATCCCAAAGATGTCATTGTCAGGATGAGTGATTTCAAATCCAATGAATATGCGCAGCTGATTGGAGGAGGAACATTCGAACCGGAGGAAGAAAATCCTATGATTGGTTTTCGCGGAGCCTCAAGGTATTACAATGAGCGTTATAAAGAAGGATTTGGATTGGAATGCGAAGCGATGCGGGTCATCAGAGAGGAGATGGGCTTCACCAATGTGAAGCTGATGATTCCTTTTTGCAGGACTGTGGAAGAAGGAAAAAAAGTTTTGGAGACCATGAAAGAATTTGGATTGGAAAGAGGCAAAAACGGATTGGAAGTATATGTAATGGCTGAAATCCCCAGTAATGTCATCCTTGCCAAAGAATTTGCGGAGATTTTTGATGGATTTTCTATTGGCTCCAATGACCTTACCCAGCTGACGCTAGGGATTGACCGAGATTCAGAAATTGTGTCTGATATCTTTGATGAAAACAATGAGGCAGTAAAAAAGGTGCTGTCGTCAGTGATCCAGTCAGCCAAAAAAGCCAAAGTAAAAATCGGGTTATGTGGACAGGCACCTAGCGATTTTCCTGAATATGCCAGTTTTCTGGTGGAGGAGGGAATCGACAGCATTTCTTTCAATCCTGACGCAATTTTGAAAGGAATTGAAAATATTGCACTCGCAGAATCAAAAAGTACATAGAGATCAAAAATTAAGGCTTCTTTTAGCAGGAAGATTGGCTTGAAAACAGTAACTTAATTCCCATAAAAATTGCCTTACCAACCCAGGCCTAGAAAAAATAAATCAACAAAACCCAAAAAACATGAACAGCAATTCATTCAAACAAGTAGGGGTATGGATAGACCACTCCAAAGCACATTTTGTTGGATTCAATGATGGGAACTCCATTTTGATAGAAACCATTGAATCACCCTATGAAAGCATGAAACGGGAAGTGGGTGAAGGAAGCGACAAAACAAGGTTTTCTTCTTCCAATGAACATTCTTCCAACAATGAACACAGGAAGCACAATATTTCCCAAAAAGAACTCAATGAATACTTCAAAATGATGGAAACCAAACTCCATTCTTTCGAAGATATTCTCCTTTTTGGCCCCGGCGTCGCCAAGGAACAAATGCGCAACCGACTTCGCGAAAACAAATCATTTGATGGGAAATGGTTGTCCGTTCAGACAAGTGATAAATTGACAGAAAAACAACTCCTGGCTTTTGTAAGGGAATTTTACGTCAATGCGAATCCGGATTTCAAATAAGTTTGAGAAAACCTTTTTTTATTTTGCCCACAGCATCAAAGGAGTCGTCAATATTGAAGACTCCTTTTTGCATATCATGCCAAAATCCATCTCCGCACTCGATAAAATGACCCTTTTGAGTTGGCTTTGATTCGGTGGCGATACCATAATCATAGTCAGGTAAGAAGATAAACGAAAGCAGTTCTTTGGTTTCATCCCAATCCACCTCTTTGGATTTTCCATTTACTGAGACTTCAATTTTTCGGATCGAGAACCGGACCACAAGATCGATGTCCTGCACGTTGTCATTTTCCCTAATAAGGTAATGGATGGTGAGTGGTCCTTCTTTTTTGGTTATTTCATAGATTGCCTGAATGAAATCCTGCGAAAAAATTTGCCATTCTTCCTGATTCAATGGTACGGTGCGTATAATCTGACCTTGCGAATCTTTTGAAAGAAGTTTGATACCACCTTCTTCATCTAATTTTTTATTGGACCATTTTGATCTGGCATAAAGCTCCCTCCATGGTTTTTCCCAAACTTTTGGGATTTCACCTTGAAAGTGATAATTGTCATCCATGGTAAAACCCTCATTGACGATCTCCTCTTCAGCAATTTCGTCCCTGTCAGTGTACACCAAATCTAGTTGGCTGTCCAGAAAATTTTTCCCAAAACTAATCTTTAACTTAAAGATATGGCTGTAAGGAGGCGGTATCGCTCCTGAATCATATTCAATTTCGATTCTTGTCAAGTCTTCTGTTTTAAGATGCATTGCTAAATGGATTCATAAATGGTTCTTCTATATTCAAAAATACGTGATTCTTTGGAATTTAGAGTTCCAAAGGTTAACTCGTTTGACAATAGGATTGGTTCATTGAATGGTAATTTCAGGTAATTGACCACTTTCATGACCCACCTTAGTCCATTTTGGCAAAATCATTAGCTCAACATTTTCCCTTGATCTAAGACCGGTTTGAGCCGAATATATTTCCTGAGATCAGAATGAAGGATTGCCGTTAACTCTTGGTCATTTTCCTTGGACGTCTCAGTGAATAGAAATCCGAAAACCCCAAATTTATCTAGATCGATTTTCCTTAGGTGTAAAGGATTTTCAAAATCAATTAGTAGAGTATCATAATCAAACTCTCCGATTTCTTCGGGCTTAAAGCCTGTTGTATTGTCCAGCAAAATGAGACTGTATTTTTTCCCTCTTTTGGTTTTAAAAATGGATTCCCAATCAGGCTTTTTGGAATATAAGAAATGTTCATAGGAATTGATCCCATAAGCAAACCATGTCAGGTCAGCTGTGGTGCACCAACCTCCAAATCTCATCGGATTAACCTCAATAGGGAAAAGTTTCCCCTTTTTATCCATCCTGATTTCGATATGGAGAGGAAAATTTCTAAGTTTTATTTTTGATCCTATCAGATGAAGAAAATCGAGGATCGGACTTTGAAGCATTTCGATGATTTCAGGCGAACTAGAGTATACACGGTCGCTGACGTCGTTTTCTGAGGTGAAAACATGGTGCAGGATATTTAATAAGACCGGATTACCATTCTGGTCAAAATAACAGTCGAAAGCATATTCCTCACCAGAGATGTATTGTTCGATGATAAATTCGGTATTGTCAATGACCTCCTTGGGATAAAGAGATTGTGTTCTGAGGATGTCATTTTCAATTTTCTTCACAATCCCAGACCACTCCTCTGCCTTATCCACTTTGTACACTGCAATACTGAAGAAGCCTACGGCTGGTTTGATGATAAATGGGAAACCAAAGCCTGAAACATCCAATGATCTCAGATTTTCTACATTTACCGACTCAAAAAAGTAATCAGGATAAGCCTCTTTAATGAGATTTCTGAATTTGTACTTATTCTTAAAGGTCTCTATGATTCCGGGAAGTGCCGTCCCCTGAGTGTTTTTTTGGATCCAGCTGATGCTGTTTTCTGAGTTGGTATAAATGGGAGTGAGGGGATATTTTTGAAGTAGCTCAGCTGCATCATCCTCTGAGATCCAGTTAATGGATTTGTTTCCAGCTATTTGCTTTGCTTCCCGGGTGGAGACGACCTGGAATTTATTGTCAATAATGGTCTGAATCAGGAAATCTGATACATAGGGGAAATCGAGCAGAATCATTTTGGATGAGTTTATAAAAGCAAATGTAATTTCATCTCAGTTTGATGCTTACATTATTTTTACCGGCGGTTACTTTAAACGATGCTTTTTCAAAATCAGGTGGGCCAAATATGCCCATCGCATCATTTGAAAAGCCGTAGCCGTCCCTTGGAATTCCAAATGCATTAGTCCGTAATTTTCCGGTATTTTGACTGTCATGGAAAAGTGAAATAGCATAAGTCCCTTCAGGAATGACCCCGAAATCTACTGTTGATTGACCATTTTGAATTTTGACAGAGGCACTTTTAAACGCCTTTTCGGTGTCATCAGGAAAGCCTGTTTCCCCTTTGAAAAGTAAAACCCTGATTAGCCCGTTGTCATTTTTTACATTGGTGACATTGAGGGTAAGGGTTGTTGGATTTTGGGGCTGTAAAATTGTGCCAAGCATGATACATATAAGTAAGAACAGTTTCATTTCGCAGATTTTATAGTTTCAGTTTTATTGATTTTGCCGGAAGGAGTTTTTACAAATTCTTTCAAAAAGATGATTTCCTTTGGAATTTGATATTTATTGATAATTCCTGCCATTAAATGAAGCAATTCCTGGGCCTTTTGTTTTTCATTATCTTTTGATTCAATGACTAAAACAAGTTTTTCTCCTAATTTTTCATCTTTCTTACCCCAAAGAAAAAATAAGGAATCTCTAAAAAACTTAGAAACAGTAGGAGCTATCTGCGCTTCCAAGATTTCAGGTTGGATTTTGATTCCGCCTGAATTGATTGTAAAATCTGAACGTCCAACCCAGATAAAATGGTTTTGATCCAAAATCTCCACAAGGTCATAGGTCTGTAGTCTTTTTTCTTTTGCCATCGGAGCTTCTATCCAAAGCCTATTTTCCGAATCTGTTCCAATGTGAACTCCCGGAAGTGTTTCATAAACCAAATCAGGACCATCAATTTTTGCCAAAGCGATATGAGAAACAGTCTCCGTCATACCGTAAGTCTGGAAAGCGGAAATCTTTTCTTTGGTTAGTTTTTCAAGAAGTGAAACAGGAGATGGCGCTCCGCCAATGAGGAGGGTTTTGATTTTTTTCAGTTTCTGAAGTGAGGAATTTTGGGACAAACAAGCTACCACCTGCATCGGTACCATCGCTACAAAGTCAAAATCTCCATTCACCCAATTGTCCTCTAGCGGATTTTCTTTTGGCTTGGTCAAAATAAGATCAGCATCCCATTCCATCGCTCTGACAAGCATCATTTTGCCTGCGATCATTGCGGTATTCAGGCAGCACAACAACTTTGGATTTTTTGTTCTTCCAAAAAATTTAGCTGTGAAAGCTGCGGAGATTTCCATCTGCTTTCGGTCAACAGACATTGATTTAGGTGTTCCGGTGGAACCGGAGGTGCTAAGCAAAAATTTGTTCTGACCCTGCAGCCAATTTTGGCAAAACTGAATCGCTTCGTGGAAATACCCATCATCTTCCTTCCAAATTCCCTGTTGGATCTGTTCAAAATTGTAAATGGCTTTTTCTAAAATGATTTTGCCCATAATGATTCAATGCCCTTTCAAAAATCAACAAAATTCCTGTAAGGCTGTTATCTTGCGTAAAATAAATAAACCAAAAATAGCATGGAAATTAATTGGAAAACCGCAAAAGAATACGAAGATATAACCTATAAAAAGTGTGATGGAGTAGCAAGAATCGCCTTTAACAGACCTGAGGTCAGGAATGCTTTCCGTCCCAAAACAACCAAGGAACTGTATGATGCTTTTTACGATGCGCAGGAAGATACTTCGATTGGGGTGATTCTACTTTCAGCAGAAGGACCTTCTCCAAAGGATGGTATTTATTCTTTTTGCTCGGGGGGTGACCAAAGGGCACGTGGTCAGCAGGGATATGTCGGAGAGGATGGCTATCACAGGTTAAATATTTTGGAGGTGCAAAGGTTGATCCGCTTTATGCCTAAAGTAGTCCTTGCCGTAGTTCCCGGGTGGGCAGTAGGTGGAGGACATAGTCTTCATGTAGTCTGTGACTTGACTTTGGCTAGTAAAGAGCATGCTATTTTCAAGCAGACGGATGCCGATGTAACGAGTTTTGATGGGGGATATGGCTCAGCTTATCTAGCCAAAATGGTTGGACAAAAGAAAGCTAGAGAGATTTTTTTCTTAGGTAGAAATTATTCCGCACAGGATGCCTATGATATGGGAATGGTCAATGCCGTGATTCCACATGCTGAGTTGGAAGCCACTGCTTATGAGTGGGCGCAAGAAATACTCGCCAAATCACCCACCTCTATCAAAATGCTGAAATTTGCCATGAACCTTACGGATGATGGCATGGTTGGGCAACAGGTTTTTGCAGGAGAAGCGACAAGATTGGCTTATGGTACCGAAGAGGCAAAAGAAGGAAGAAATGCCTTTTTAGAAAAGAGAAAGCCTAATTTCAAAGACATCAAATGGATCCCCTAATGAATCATCTGGAGACAAGTTATACGACGCATGATGGAATAAAGCTTTACCTTCAAGCATGGATGCCTGAGCATTCAAAAGCAGCTGTTTTGATTGTTCATGGATTGGGAGAACATTCCTCCCGGTATGCTCATTTGGCAAAAAAACTTGTGGAGATAGATATTTCAGTGTTTACTTTTGATGGGAGAGGGCATGGAAAATCCTGTCTTCCAAAGCCTGATGCCTACTTTTCTAATTTTGAGGATTACCTAAAGGATATCGATGCCTTGTTTGGAAAGGTAAAAACGTATGTTCCCAATGTTCCGGCGTTTATTTTTGGACACAGCATGGGAGGCGGTTTGGTGGCATCCTATGCATTGAAATACCAGCCTGATGCTAAAGGAATTGTACTAAGCGCCCCAGCCTTAAGACCTGCAGAGGATACATCCAAAATATTGATAGCCGCTTCTTCCCTGATCAGTAAACTAGCTCCAAAGCTCAAAGCATTGAAATTGGATAGCAATAAGATTTCACATGATCCGGAAGAAGTAAGGAAATATGATGAGGATCCCCTTGTTTACCACGAGTCTTACCCGGCAAGGACCGCCTATGAATTGCTCAGGATGATGAGGGAAATAGAAGAGAATGCCGTTCAGTTCAAACTTCCTGTCTTATTGCTGCATGGAACAGAAGATACATTGACCAACCCAAAAGGCTCAGAAGAGTTTTTTGAAAAAATCTCCTCTTCAGATAAATCTTTCAATAAATATCCAGGTCTTTTTCATGAATTGATCAATGAGTACGAAAAGGAGGAAATCATGGGAGATATCGTGAATTGGATTGAGGATCGGATTTTGATTGCTTAGTAAGCAGTAAAAGGTAAGAGGTAAGAGGTGAATACCGATTGCTTCTTACCTTTTACCTCCCACTTACTACCTCTCACCTTTTTCACTTGATTACCAAAAGCGGAACATCCGTGTGATAGGCCATTTCAAGGCTTGCACTTTTATTGAATAGGTACTCAAAAAATGTCTTGTTTTTGTAAAACATCACCAGGATAGAACCCTTATTTTTTTTTAAATAAGATTCGATTCCGGCGTTTACATTTGTGGCAGGTTGTACGATAAAGGTGATTTTTTTATCTTTAAACCTTTCATTTAAGACTTCCTCCAGCCCTATCAACCCGAGGTCCTTTTCAAAACTTTCGTCCGTCTTGACATGAAAAAATTCATAAGGCAAGTCCAAGTGGCCGGTGAGTTGGAACAAAGTAGTGAAAAACTTTTCTTCCTCATTATCTAATTCCAGTCCTGTGGAGATTTTTGACCAGTTTTCCCATTTGGCATTTTGGGGCACTGCCAATATAGAAACTTTGCTTTCTTTGATCACATGACCGGTATTTGATCCAATTAGCGCTTTCTTTATTCCGCTTGCACCTTGGGTTCCCATTACAATCAGATCGTATTCCTCTCTGTACGCCAAAGCAGTTACTGTCGAGGCGACAGTACCTTGAACAATCCTGTAATCAACATCAATCCCTAACTCTTTTCCTTTTGCAGCGGATTTTTTAAGCGCTTTTCTGGCATCTGCTTCGATCTGATTTACTATTTCTGTAGCCTGTGAAGCAAAATCATACACTGCATAAAAGGCAAAAAGAAGTGTAATTGAGGCCTTTTCTTTAACCGCAATATTTAAGGCATACTCCAAGGCATTGTTGGCATTGTCTGAAAAGTCTGTGGGAACGAGGATTTTCATAATTTTTGGGTTTTGCTTTTTGAATCTTTCTTTTTTCTATTTAAAGTAAATTTATGCCAATTGCCTTAATAAAAACGTGATATACATCAGTTTATATGTTAATTTTTTCACCAAATAGTCTGATAACATGAGCATCTCCATGATGCCCATTTCCTTCTTCCAAATGTATAATTCCATCAAATTCTTTATCCCATCTGATAGTTGCGAACATGGATTTCAAAATTGTCAAGTCGTAAAGCATGTCTGGATTTTTGGGTCCTCCTGATTGGTACTGAAGCTGATTCTTTCCAAATCCCTCAATGATCAATTTACCACCTACTTCCAAAGCCTCCTCAAACTTGGTATATATTTGTTGGGAAATTTCTTTGGGAAGATGGAAGTATACCAATGAGATCACATCGAAAGATGCAGGTTTGGGAAAATAATCAGTCACATTACAAACTTTATAATCAACATCGAGTCCTTGTTTTTCAGCTTTTTGTAAACAGTTTACCTTTGCGGTTTCGCTTTGGTCGATGGCAGTGACCTGCCATCCCAATGAGGCTGCATACAAAGCATTTCGACCCTCTCCCTCTCCGGGCAAAAGGATTTTACCAGCCGGAAGTGAACCCAAATTAGCCTTCAAAAATTCGTTAGGTAATTCTCCATACAAACCGGGGGTTTGTGAGAATTTATCATTCCAGAAATTATGGTCCACGTTAATTTTTCTTCGAATCTCCTGAAATAATCCAGAGTATTGTGTGATAAAAGATGCTTTTCAGATAAAAATCATGAAGAAATGTAACTTTCGTCACGTTTTGGGGAGCTTATGGTTATTACTTTTGAAATGAAGAAAGGTAGAGAGGGTGATCGGATAAAGAAATACCCCGAACAAAAGGAGGTAATTCTAGATTCCCAAAGAGAAGATTGAAATCATAAGTTGGTCAAAAAAAGTAGGCTTGGGACAAAGGTGGAAATTCCTCCAAGTCGAAAAGAAAGATAATTAGTTGTGGTTTATGGGAGTATCGAAAGAGGGCAATCATGTCGATTGTCCTTTTTCTTTGATTAAAAACGCTACAATATCGAAATGGAGAAATACATAAAGATTATCGGTGATTCCTATTATGGTTATTGGAATTACCTCGTGAGTGAGATGTTTTACCCTTCTTGGTCCAATTACTTCTGGTGGTTATTAGGATTATCAATTGGAGTTTGGTTGCTAGAGATTTTCCGGCCATGGAGAGAAAATCAGGCTGTTTTCAGAAAGGATTTCTGGTTGGACGGCTTCTATATGTTTTTCAATTATTTTCTATTTTCGCTTATAGCCTATAATGCGATTTCAAATGTGGCCGTAGAGGCTTTCAATGACTTTTTAAGAATATTCGGAATTGAAAATACTGTGGCACTTCATATCGAAACCTGGCCTAGGTGGTCTCAGTTTTTACTATTGTTTTTGGTTGCGGATTTTATCCAGTGGAATGTCCATAGGGTGTTGCACAGGGTTCCGATTCTTTGGGAATTTCATAAAGTACACCACTCTGTGGAAGAAATGGGTTTTGCGGCGCATCTGAGATTCCATTGGATGGAAACTATAATCTATAAAACTGTCCAATATATCCCTTTGGCCATGATCGGTTTTGGACTGAAGGATTTTTTTATTGTGCATATATTCACCACCGCCATCGGTCATCTCAACCATGCTAACCTCCGAATCACCTATGGACCATTAAAATATATCCTCAATAACCCCATTATGCACCTTTGGCATCATGTGAAAGTTTTGCCAAAGGACAGACCTTACGGAGTCAATTATGGCATTACCCTTAGTGTTTGGGATTACCTTTTTGGCACCAATTACATCCCTCATGAGGGTCGGGATGAGCCCTTGGGTTTTGAAGGAATGGAAGATTTTCCCAAGACTTTTTTTCAACAGATTACTTACCCATTTGTAAAGAGAAAGCAACATGAAAGCAACAATCAATAACTGGCGGTTTGTCATTATTCTAAGCTTGACACTAGGATTGGCGCCCTTTGTACCCGAACCCCATATCTGGGGAAAGATCAAATGGATAGCAGGTGGGGCCAAAGGAATGGCTGTTTTGGATTGGTTGGATTTTGTCTACCATGCCATTCCATGGGTACTCCTGATTAGATTATCCATTCTCCAACTTACCGGCAAACTTCCTAAAAAGATTGAAAATCAAGTTGGAGCATAATTGTATTGTGTGATTTTGGTTACGATCTAATAGCCTTTCTGATCCTAACTTTGTAATCACATAAAACAAGAATACCATGTTTGATTTCTTTAGATCTAAACCAAAAAAATATACAGACCTGTTTTGCGAAGATTTCCAAAAAGGTATGAATGCCAAAGATGCTGTAATCCTTGACGTGAGGACGACCGGAGAATTTCACTCAGGCAAGCTAAAAGGAGCGAGGAACATCGATATGATGAGTCCAAACTTCATGTCCCAAATCCAAAACCTTCCTAAGGAAAAAAAATATTATATCTACTGCAGAAGTGGCAATAGAAGCGGGCAGGTATGTGAAGTCATGAGTGAAATGGGATTTGAAAATACTTATAACATGGCCGGAGGAATCATCAGATGGCCATATGAAATAGTTTAAAATTTTGATTGGGTTGAATGGTGTTAAAGTCCATCGGCAGGAATCTGACCGATGGATTTTTTAATTTTTGGCCTAAACATTTATTGTTCTTCCCATCCACTTTTGTCCATGGAGAAGCCAAGTTTTTCTAAGCCGGAGGAGATTTCAGGCGCTTGCATGAAGAGATTCCAGCCTAGGCCTGTCCGGTAGTTTTCGATCATTCCTACGATTGGGCCTTGGTCAATTGCCAGATACCTTTGGGGAAAAAAATTATGTTCAGGACTCATGGCATCATAAAAGCCATACCTACCGAAAACCTTATCACCATAATTGAAATAAAGGTTTTTCAACACTTTCATAGATTCTTCATAGGTGTAGGGAATGGAAGAGAGTGCGGCGGTAGGAGAAATAACTCCCGTATCATTTCCGGGATGATGTGCATTATAACCATTGATGGAGTAGGAGGCCGTCAATCCCCAAAGATCCTCACCATATCCTTTGAAATTTCCGGGGTTTTCTATGCACCATGCTCTGTTGATCAGTGTATGGTTTTGGTTTTCCAACCAATAATCAGCATAATCATCATTCAATCCCCTCGGGTCCAATCCAATGTAGGAATAATGTGCCCAGAATAAGGGACCACCCATAGATTCGGCTGTGTTATGCTTGAGCTGTAGAGGAAATCCAAATGCCTCAACGGGATTTTTGATGCCTCCTGACCTCGCCCAGCCATCTTGGTATGCTGTCGGGCTGATGGAGTAGGTAGGAGATGCTGCTGCCAAAACATAGGTGATCAGGCATTCATTATAACCTTCCAATGGAAAATTCATTTCCCATCCGAAGTTTGGAGACCAATGCCAATAAAGTGTGTTTTCGCCTCCCTTAGTATGAAAATTCCACTGCATTTCTTCCCAGAGTCTATTGATTCTTGTTGCCAACTTTTTTTCTTCAACATTTCCGTTTTTGTAATATTCCCTAACCGCGATCAATCCCTGTATCAAAAAAGCAGATTCAACAAGGTCAGCGCCATCATCTTTTTTGGAAAATGCCTTGGTCTTCCCTGTTTGTCCATCAAGCCAATGTGCCCAGATACCGTTGTACCGATCGGCTTTTTCTAAGAAAGTAACCATTTTATTAAAGCGGCCAAATCCCTGTTCCTTGCTTATCCAGCCTCTTTCGATTCCTGAGATCAATCCAAAAATCCCAAATCCCGTACCACCTGTGGTGACAATATGAGGGTCATTTGCAGGATAATATCCATCTATGTGAATCCTCTCAGGTGCCATTGCTGAATTAGGTTCTGCGCCGTAATAAAAATACCGGAAGGTATAATATTGGACCATATCCAATAATTCCTCCTCATTCATTTCCCTTGTCTGGGTGTTTATTTCGCCGATTTCTTTGTTGCCTTGGTCGGTGACGGCTTCAATCTTGTATGCGATCTCTTTTCTTACATCCTCTTTGTTCATCCAAAAATCCAACAGCAAAGTGTCAGAAGTTTCTGTTCTTTGGGTAAATTCGCCTCCCTCCAAACTTACAAAAATCAGGTAAGAGTTAGCACCTTCAATTTTTGGCCATTGGAGCTCAATATGACTGTCATATGGGAAGACCTGAATAAGAACTTCATCTTGCTTGCATGACAACAGACTTAAGAAAGCTAGGAAGCAGCAGACAAGTAGGAATCGGATTCTCATGGGGTTATTGGGTTTAAATAAAGATGTTCTATTGCATTTTTTTTGATATTTTCATATCCAAAAGGGACATTGAAAAACCCGTCTGATGCCCAAATAGGAAATAGATTCCGGTAAAAGGGACTTTGCGGATTACCAGATTGTCCTGGAGTGTTGATCCCAATGGTTTTTTCCCAGTCTCCTGTATCGACCACAATCCTAAAGGAAGCGCCAGAAGTATTGTTGTCTCCATATGCATTGGCACCCGGGGTAAAGCTGTAACCTCCTCTCGCAACTGGTCCTGCATCCAATTTTTCTTTCCAAACATCTGATAAGGCTACGCTTAAGGGATGTGAGATATATGCGTGTTTGTATGAATTCTGACCATATTGCCAGTTATTGCTGTTTTTCCCCAGTTTCGATTCTAGTTCCTGAAGTGCCCATTCAAAGCAATCTGCCAGGAACTTATTTCGTTCTAAGGCAGGTTGGTTTGTAAATAGACGGTCTGGATGTCCCATCCACTCCATCACTCGGGTCATCTGAATGGTGCCCACCAAGGTAGTCACTTCATTTGGGACAGCAATTTCTTTTATTTTCTCCCTGATTTTCCTTTCCCATATGACATAGATTCCTGCTTGCACGGAATTCTTTTCCAACTTATAATCCCAGTTTAAAAGCATGTCTCTCAAATCACCGGATTTTTTGTCTTCAAAATTTAGGTCTTTTAAGTAGGGTACCAATGTTCGGGCAGGAAGAGATAAATAGTCATTTTGCAGCATTCCCATATCTTCCACAGTAAAATTTTCACCTTTTCCTAACACTTCCCTGACCCTGTCACCTCTATACGGATCTGCCCATTCATAGCCTAGTGCATTTTTATGAGGATAATCAGAAGGAGTTACATTTTCGTTGGAAGTGGCGATAAAACCAGAGGACGGATTATAACTATGTGGCCTCTCCGCTATCGGTAAATATCCGTCCCATTCCATACTTCCATCACCCAAAGTGGCTACCAGACCTGAAAAACCATTTCTGATTGGAGAAATTCCTGTCGCCTGCCAGCCGATATTGCCCTTTCTTTCAGCCCAAATCATGTTTTCAGCCGGAATGTGGTTGTAAGTGCAGGCATCTCTGAACTCTTCCCATGTCGTGGATTGGTTCATTCTCAAGCTTGCCAAATAGGGTGCACCTCCTTTTTCCAGCCAAGCACATTGGACTGCCACTGCTTTTTTCAACTCCTGATCTACAAATGTCACCGGTCCATGCAGGGTATAGAAATGTTGGACAATTACATCAGCTTTTCCTTTTACCCTTATGGTATCAGTAATAAACTCCATTTCCAGCCATTTTCCTTTATGGAAATATAGTTGGGGGTTTTCAGGATGTATGTCATAGATGCGCAGGTCTTCGTTGTCTGTTTCGAAAATGGTCAAGCCCCAAGCTCCAAATTGGTTGTGGCCTATGGATATTCCTGGAATCACCGGTTCTCCACCTCCCACCACATCCCAGCCCGGCGCATGCAGGTGAACCCAATATCTCAAAGAGGGAACTGCGATCAACCGATGTGGGTCATTGGCCATGATGGGATAGCCACTTTCGGTTAATTTTCCGCTGACCACCCAATTGTTACTTCCGATTGAAAACCTTTCTGTCTCGAGGGTTTCCTGAATGTCGGTTTCGTAATTATTTAATTGAGTTAAGAATTTATCTGGATCGTTTCGGGCCTCCTCGATAATATATTCAGGATGGTAGGTCATGCTTTTGCGAAAAGCATTGTAGGGTGCCAAAATATCTTTGAAAAGCAATTCTTTTGGGATAGACTTGTCAAGATCCAAAATGGGTTCTTTGGGATGGAAATAAAAAATCTCTTTTGTTTTCTCGGGTCCTATAAGGCTTACAATTCGACTATAATTCAATTCATCTTTGACGTTTTCCAATAAGCCTTGATGACGGGAAATGACTACTTCCCAAGTCCAAAATTCAGGTAGAATACCCAAAAGATGGAATTCCACTGGTAATGTGGCGGGTGATTCAAGCGATTCTTTAATGTATGCATTAACTCCTTCTACAAATGAATCCACGATCAATTCACCCCGTGGATGGTAATGGGCTAATTCGGATTTTTTGTCTCCACGAAATTTAAACAACCTTACACCTTTGTCCCGATCCAATTCATTTTCCCCAAATATTTCTGCCATGGTGCCCGTGGCCTGTCGACGCCAGATTTCAAATTGGAAGAGGCGGTCTTTGGCAGCCAAATATCCTTGGGTAAAAAATAGGTCGTGTTCGTTTTGAGCAAAAATATGGTTGATTCCGCTGCTGTCTCTGAATACTTCTACTTCTTGGTGGAGGTTTTGAAGTCCAAGTTGCTGTGAAAAGGCACTTTGGTAAATGGATACAAAGAAAATGATTGTAAGAAAAGCTGCTGTGTCTATACGGATAATTCTCATTCTTTTGTGATTTCTGAAATAGGATTGATTTGAATGCCTATTATAATAATTTGATTTTAAGTTCTTAAAACTATTCTGAATCCATTAAGAAAATTGGATAAACGGTCAAAAGCATTCATCTTTATTTTTCAAATTGCCATAATAACCAAAAACCTTTAACTATGAAAAACCTAAGCATTTTGGCTCTTTCGCTGCTTTTATTTGCAGCTTGCCAAGCCCCCCAAAAAGAAGAAAAAATTATAGAAAAAGTAGTCGAAAAGAAAACTGTTACTATGGACAAAGCATTAAGGCATGTCGTTTTATTTAAGTTTAAGGATGGTACTACAGAAGCAGATGTCCAGAAAGTGGTAGATGCTTTCACTGCACTTCCTTCTAAAATCGATATTATCCAATCCATCGAATGGGGAACCAATAACAGCCCCGAAGGATTGGATCAGGGATTTACCCATTGCTTCTTTCTGACTTTTGCGTCAGAAGAAGACAGGGCTATTTATTTACCACATCCTGACCATAAGGCATTTGGGTCGATTTTGGGACCGCATTTGGACAAAGTTTTGGTAGTGGATTATTGGACCAAATAATCTAAAAGCCGAAAAAATTAAAACTCCAACAGCTTCAAATTCTGTTGGAGTTTTTTATTTGTTGTTTTGAAACCGACTTCAGCAAATCAGTTTTTATTCATTGGTAGCTCAGTGTCTACTTCACCTTTTCCTCCAATTTCTATGATTTCATAGACCACAACTTCGCTTGCTCCTCTCCAGGGAAGTGAATTAAGGTATTCTTTGTACCTCAATTCCACAAACTTGCCACTTGCACGCTCGAGTTGCTCTACAAGTGCCTCATTTTGAACACTAAATCTGAACTCGTTGCTTTGAAGTGCACCCGCGGTGGGACTTTGGAAACCTTCCTGTACGATACGGCCTTCCCAGGTTTTGAAGACATAACCTTTTTTCTCAAAATAATTAAGAGTGCCACCTTTGACACCTTCACTGAATACAAAGTAATACCTCCAATAGAATACTCCTGCAAGGATAATGACTAGGGCAAAAATGCCGATTTTAACGAATTTGTTCATGTTGGTTGGTTTTAAGATTCTTCAAACAATTACTGAAATTGTGAAATTTAAAATATAAATCTACAAACCAATTTCCCATAAATGCTCGAATAAACCAATAATTTATTTTGATATCAGCGTGAAATTCCTTCAAAACCAAAATTCTATTCTACTTGTTATTTGCCTATGCTGTTATTTGAAAATTCCTTTGAAGAAAACCTCCTTCCTTTCAAGGGTGAAGTACATTATTATCCTTCTTTCTTTGATAAATCAAAAAGCGATAAATTTCTAAATCAACTGAAAGAGGAAGTTCTTTGGAGACATGAACCTATTTGGATGTTTGGTAAAAAAGTGATGCAGCCTAGGTTGACGGCGCTATATGGCAATCCACAAATTGCTTATGGCTATTCGGGAATAGAAATGAAGCCTTTAGATTGGTCACCTTTTCTCTCTGAGATAAAAAACCGCATTGAAGATGTAGCAGACACCGAATTCACCCATGTTTTGCTCAACTACTATAGAGATGGACAAGACAGCATGGGATGGCATCGGGACAATGAAAAGGTACTTGGCAACAACCCTGTGATCGGCTCTGTAAGTTTTGGGATTTCGAGGGATTTCCAGCTGAGGCTTTATGCAGATAAATCAAACAAAAGAACCATACTACTAGAGCATGGTTCTTTGTTATTGATGAAAGGAGAGACACAACATCATTGGGAGCATCAAATTCCAAAAAGCAAAACAGTCCGAGGCCCAAGGGTCAACCTGACTTTTAGGAAAATATTCTAATCCACCACCCAAAGCCAATTTTTATATCCTTCTTTTTCCATGTCTTTTTTAGCAATAAATTTCATTGCCGCAGAATTCATACAATAGCGTAGATTGGTAGGTTCAGGGCCATCATTGAATACGTGACCGAGGTGGGAGTCACCTATTTTGCTTCTCACTTCTACGCGCATCATGCCGTAAGCCGTATCGGTTGGTTTGTCAATGAGTCGCGCATCGATTGGTTTGGTAAAACTCGGCCATCCTGAATAGGACTCATATTTATCTGATGAACTGAACAATGGAGCCCCTGAAACAATGCATACATAAATCCCCGCTTCTTTGTTGCCATTATATTCATTGGAAAATGCTCTTTCAGTCTCCTCATGCATGGTGACTTGGTATTGGAGGTTTGTAAGTCTTTTCTTCAATTCGGAGTCAGCAGGTTTTTTGTATTGGTCTTCCAATTTTATAGGCCAATGTTTGGCGATAAATGCATCCCTTCCCGAACCGGTTCTGTAGGCATAATATTCCGTTGGGTTCTTTTTATAATAATCCTGATGGTAATCTTCAGCAGGATAAAAATTCGTGAATTTGATCAAGGGAGTCACAATCGGTTTCTCAAATTTCCCTGACTTAGCCAATTTCTGTAAAGAGGCCTCAGCGGCTTCCTTTTGGATTTTATCATGGTAAAATACCGCAGAGGTGTATTGGAAGCCACGGTCGTAAAAAGAACCCCCTTCATCTGTGGGGTCAAATTGCTGCCAGAAAATTGCCAATATTTCTGAGTAGGAGATGATATCAGGGTTAAAAGTGACTTGGACAGATTCTCTATGCGTTGTTTTTCCACCCGCCACGTCCGAATAGGTTGGGTTTTTTTCTTTTCCTCCGGCATATCCGGAGATAACAGAGTACACGCCATCGATTCCTTCCAATGGGGCTTCTATGCACCAAAAGCATCCACCTGCGAATGTTACCAAAGCTTTTGGACCATTTTGAATTTCCGTGGTTTCATCAGGATTTTGATTATTTTCTTTGCCGTTTTCTGCTTGGGAGCAGGAAAACACGAAAAAGCTCAGAAAGGGTATTAAAACCAAAAGGAGGATATTTTTTTTAATAGCCATGAGTTTATTACTTGTTTTAATATGGTGTATGGAATGAGGCATAGTTTTGGATAATGTCAGTTTGAGTTTTATTGGTTTCAAGGTAATAGAACTTTAAATAAAGTATGATGGAATAAAAATTGCCATTATACAAGAATGCAAACTATATACGTTTAATAACAGCAAATTAGATGATTGTGTTTGCAAATATTGACAATTGTTCCTGATCATATTATCGTTTATATGTCATTCATATAATCTTTTAACAAAAAATTAAATTACACTTTACATAAACCAACTATTATGAAGACTACATTAAAAGCCAGCTTACTCGTTTTTGCCTTGATGGTATTTTACCAATCAGCCAATGCCCAAACTAGGGGAGGATTTGGAATCAAAGGAGGTATGAATTACAATTCCAACGGGCAGTATTTCAAAGATGCGGAAGCGATCTGGGGAGATCCTAAAAATAACCTTGGGTATCATCTTGGGATTTTTGGAAAAATCAATGCAGGTCCAGTATACCTTAGACCTGAAATCAATTACACAAATCTTAAATCAGAAATCAACCTTGTCCAATTGGAAACCCAAAGACTAGATGCACCGATATTGGTAGGCCTCAATCTATTTGGGCCATTGGTATCTGTGTTTGCAGGCCCATCATTTCATTACTACCTCGAAGATGAATTGCGGGATTTTGATTATGAAAAATTCAATGCAGGCTATCAGTTCGGTGTTGGGTTAAGTTTGGGAAATATCGGCCTCGACCTTAGGTACGAAAGAGTACTTAATGGGCAGACAGTAAACATTGATAATGTGGTTACCGGTGATGGAGATTTCAAATTCCAACAGGTAATGTTGGGAATTTCATTTAAATTTTAAATTACCCTTATATCCATTTAAAAAATCCCCTTTCCTCCAAGGGGATTTTTTATTTGTCTGAATCTAATTTTTTATACATTAGGCCTGATCCCAAATTCCTTAGACCTATGAAATTATTTTTAACCTATTTTCTCATACCTCATATAATTATTGCTTTTACTTCCTGCCAACAGGCTGAGGAGGAAAAATTTGTAACTGAAAAGCCGGAGGATAGCCGCTTCACAAAAGTCGCATTGGTAGAAAAATTAGATGAACCAATGGAATTGGAGGTGTTGGGTGATGGTAGGGTCATATTTATTGAGAGAAAGGGTAAGGTTAAAATGTTTGAACCCTCTACTGGCGGAACCAAAGAAATAGGCTTTATCGACGTTTTTTTCGAAAGTGAAGACGGGTTGTTGGGATTGGCAAAAGATCCCGGATTTGATAAAAATAAGTGGATTTACCTTTATTATTCCCCTGTAGGACCTGTCAGCATTAACCGTTTGTCAAGGTTTACGCTTGTAGGTGACCTGATAGACATGGATTCAGAAAAAATCATGTTGGAAATCCCACATTTCAGAGGCTGTTGCCATAGCGGCGGATCCATTGAGTTTGATAGCAAAGGGAATCTTTACCTTTCACTTGGAGATGACACGACACCTTTTGAATCTGACAATTACAATCCCATAGACGAGAGAAAGGGAAGGCCAGAAAATGTCGATGCTCAAAGGAGCTCCGGTAATAGTAATGATCTTCGGGGTGGGATTTTGAGAATTACTCCTCAACCTGACGGCACTTATACTATTCCCGAGGGGAATCTTTTTGCCGTGGGTACTCCAAATACAAGGCCTGAGATTTATGTAAAGGGAAACCGAAATCCATTTAGAATAGCTGTGGATCAGAAAAATGGATACCTGTATTGGGGAGAAGTTGGGCCTGATGCGCAAAATGACAGCCTTGGTAGGGGACCACGAGGCTATGATGAAATCAATCAGGCTAAAAATGCAGGCTACTTTGGATGGCCATATCTGATTGCCAACAATAAGCCATATTGGTATTATGATTTTGATAAGCAGGAAAGTATTTTTGAATATGACCCTCAGGGGCCGATTAACAATTCACCAAACAATACCGGGATCAAGCAACTGCCATCCGCACAACCGGCATTTATCTGGTATCCCTATGCCGAATCTGAAGATTTTCCACAGTTGGGTTCCGGAGGGCGAAATGCTATGGCTGGTCCTGTATATTACCATGATTTGTTCCCAAAGACTGAAGTGAAGTTCCCCAAATACTACCATGGTAAATTGTTTATCTATGATTGGATGCGGAATTGGATTTTTACTGTTACGATGGACAAGGAGTCTAACTTGGATTCAATGGAGCGCTTTCTTCCTTCTGTAGTTTTTGATAAGCCTGTTGACATGCAGTTTGGAGCTGATGGTTCATTGTATATTTTAGAATATGGCACTTATTGGTCCGCTCAAAATGACGATTCCGGATTGTATAAAATTGAATTCAGTGCGGGAAACAGAAAACCTATAGCCAAAGCATCTGTTAATAAAAATCAGGGATCTTCCCCTCTAAAGGTTCAGTTTTCGGGTGAAGGGAGTATGGATTTTGATGAGGCAGACAGTTTACTCCTTTACGAATGGGATTTTGATGGGTCGGGGAAAATCCAATCTAAGGAAAAAAATCCCACATACACTTATGAAAAGAATGGTATATATAAGCCTATTCTGACAGTCCGAGACAAGGAGGGTGAAAAAGCTACCTATCAATTGGAGGTAACTGTAGGCAACGAACCTCCGGTAATTTCCATCCTATTGGATAATAACAGGTCTTTTTATTGGGGAAATCCTATCCTGAATTATCAGGTGACTGTCTCCGATCTTGAGGATGGGGTTATTTCTGAAGATAAAATCATGATCACTTGGGATTATTTAGATAGTGGTTTCGATAGGGTCGAAGCTGCAGAAGGCCATCAGCAAGAGCATCCTTCTATCAATTTATTGGGACAAAACCTAACCGTGAAAAGCGGCTGTAATGCCTGTCACGGCATAGACAATCCTTCTATTGGTCCAAGTTATGCAAGCGTGGCTACTAAATATGAAAGTGATCCATCAGGCAAAAATTATCTGGTGCAGAAAATCACCAATGGTGGAGGAGGAGTTTGGGGAGAGCGACAGATGCCTAGCCATTCCCATCTCTCCCAGGGGGATATTGAACAAATGGTGGAGTACATCCTTTCCTTGTCCCCAAATAAGCAATCCAGTCCCAAAAACCGAATCCCTACCCAAGGAAAATTAAAATTAAACCAACATGTCAAAGAAAATTTAAATGGAACGTATCTCTTGACGGTTAGCTACCAGGACCAAGGGGCTAACGGTATTGCGCCCATCTTGAGAAGGGAACAAATCGTGTTTAGAAATCCTATGCTGTTGGCTGCAGAGGCTGATTATTTTGAAGGAACTGCAAAGGCCAATTGGCAGGACTCAAAAATGATCAAGTTTACAGAGAACCAATCCTATATCGGATTCAATGACATTGATCTTAGTAAAGTAAAGAACCTGATATTTTCGCTCGATCCCAATAAGAAAAGCGGTTGGTTTGAGGTGAGAGTAGGTGGTGTGGATGGAAAGATAATCGGAAAGACTCCTGTTATAAGTGAAGATAATAGACCAAAGAACAACCAGAAAAAATGGTTTGACTACAGTATGGAAATAGAGGAGATGAACGGCAGTGAAAATCTATTCATTATTTTTCACACTGAAACCGGTGTAGATATTTGGGGTTCATTTCTCATGAACTCGGTTAGCTTTAAATCGGACTGATAAATGTAAATGGTATTACCTTTTTTTGAGGAGCCTAAAATTCATCTACAGACAGGACGTAAGCAAGAAGTCGGTTGTTCCTTCATTGGGTCTCCTGTCATGATTTATCCTGAGGGTTGATTTATCTGTATAAATAAAAGTATACCATCTAAAAAAGTATTGAAACAAAAAAACCGGCCTCAAGCCGGTTTTTTTGTTTCAAAGTTCTTCTTGTCCTTCTTCAAATTCCCCAGACTTAGGTCTGTCTTGGGCCTTGTAAGGGACGAAGCCTTCTCTTTTAAACTTATAAGGTTCAGCGCGTTGGTTAGGAGCGTGGTTTGCAAGGTCTAGCATACCAAATCCTTTGTGCGTGAACGCGCCCAAGCCACACTTGAACACGAAGTCTTGTACCTCTGGAGCTGCATATAAGGTAAAAGGTAAGGTGTATCCTCTAACTTCATACTTCACATCCATGTCGTAAACGGAGTAGATTCTAGCAAATTTCTTTTGCTGCTCTCTCAACTTATTCACATAATTCATGTCCGGCACAACTTGGAATTTGTAAAAAGATTCCATTTGTTCTTGGTTGTACCATCCTGATCTTTCCATTCTAGTCAGGGTAGATTCATACAACAGATCAGAAAATTCATCTGTATCCGGGTTAATAAATCTTTTTCCTGATTCATCGTTGAAAGCAGGAGTTAACAATACCAAAGGAGAGATACAAACAAATTTGTTTGATACCTCCAGCGTTGGTTCTGTTTCTTGCTCTGTGTACTCAGGGGAAAGGATGAGGTTTCCTAACTCAATTTTAGGAGTTTCGAATACCTGCTCAAGCAAATAGTCCATAAATTCTTCATTGGGTGATGAAAGCACTAGAGTGACTAAGCTCGAGTAGTAATGAAGTCCACTTCGACTAACTTTGGTCTGACCTTTAAGACCAGAGAAATTGAAGTAATTGTAGTTAAAAAATTCCTCCCTGCCACCTTTCACTATCAATCCTTTTAGGAATTGAGCCAAGATGTACTGGTGATGGAAAGGTAAATAAGCTCCTTTGTTTTTTAACGAAAATATTAATCTTATTCTCACGGGTTTAATAAAAATAGAAATGAAACAATTATTTAAACTTGGTAATTATTCGATAAGCGCAATTCTCACGGTTCTTGCAAAAGTACAAATTAATTTCATAAAAATTGTTATACATTGAATCTAAAATGCATGATATCTCCGTCTTGAACGACGTATTCTTTGCCCTCAATCGATATTTTTCCATTTTCCCTGCAAGCAGCCTCAGATTTGAACATTTCATAGTCCGAAAGTTTAATAACTTCCGCTTTGATAAATCCTCTTTCAAAATCTGTATGTATTACTCCCGCTGCTTGGGGCGCTTTCCAACCCTTTTTGATTGTCCATGCACGGACTTCTTGAACCCCTGCAGTGAAATAGGTAATCAAATCAAGTAATTTGTAAGCCCCGGAAATCAATTTGTTTAACCCGCTTTCGTCCAGTCCGTATTCCCCCAAAAACATTTCCTTTTCTTCCGCATCATCGAGTTCGGCGATTTGGGATTCAATGGCAGCGCAAAGGATAATGACATCCGCATGCTCTTCCTTTACTATTTCTCTCAACTGATCCACATATTTATTGCCGGTCAACAGACTTTTTTCATCTACATTGGCGACATAGAGTACCGGTTTGATGGTTAAAAGTTGGAGGTCTTTTATTGCTTCAAATTCCTCTTTGTCAATCGAAACTGCCCTCGCATTTTTCCCAGATTCAAGTTCAGATTTGAACGTCTGAAGGACATCAAGGTCTTTTCTTGCTCTTGCATCACCTGATTTTGCGATTTTTTCAATTCTGGCGATTTTCTTGTCAATTGATTCCAAATCCTTGAGCTGCAGTTCTGTGTCAATGACTTCTTTGTCAAATTCAGGATCTACACCACCTGCCACGTGCACGATGTTTTCATCATCAAAGCAACGGATTACATGGATGACAGCATCTACCTCTCTGATATTTGCTAGAAATTTATTGCCCAAACCTTCACCTTTGCTTGCTCCCTTGACCAGTCCTGCAATGTCTACAAACTCAATCACAGTAGGAACTACACGATTTGGTTTTACAAGCTTTTCTAATATTGTCAACCTGTGATCAGGAACAGTAACTACCCCTACATTCGGTTCTATTGTACAAAAAGGAAAATTTGCAGCTTCTGCTTTTGCTGCGGAAAGTGCATTGAATAATGTTGATTTTCCAACGTTGGGTAAGCCAACGATGCCACATTGTAAAGCCATTTAAGATTTTTTTACATTTTAAAGATTCTGTACTCTCGGTATCCCCTGTAAAATTCCAACACTGATACCCTGAAAATGGTATATACTGGTATGGCAAATATCATCCCGAGGATTCCGGCGATTTTCGCCCCGGCAAAGATAATAACAAAAATTTCAAGCGGGTGTGCTTTTACAGATTTGGAAAAAATCAATGGCTGTAAAATGATATTGTCAGTCAATTGGACGACACCAAATACCGAAAGGATTTTTATTACCATGAAGGTAATTTCATTTGAATTTTCAAAATTCCCTGTAGAGAGACCCACTACTACCCCAAATGTGGCACCCAAAATAGGACCGGCATAGGGAATCAGGTTAGCCACTGCCGCAAACATCGCAATGGTAAGCGCATAATCGATCTCCATCAAAGTCAGGCCAATTGCCGCTAAGGAAAATACACAAGTAATCTGGATAAGTAGTGCCACCAAATAATTGGATAGGAGCCTTTCTACTTTATTGAATGTCGAAACGGATAATTCGAAATAGGAATTGGGAATAAGATCCATGATATTTCTTCTCAAAAGGCCATTTTCCAACAACAAAAAGAAAGTGATAAAGCCCACTGCCATGATTCCTACAAAAAGTGTACTTGTAGTATTCACTATGGTGTTGACGATTCCTTGATAATTGATGGATCCAAAACTTGAGATCAGTGTTTCCCTGACCTGAAGTATCAAAAAGCCCGGCTCGCTTTTGACAATTTCGTATTTGATCAATAAGTCTTCGATTTTACCAACAGGGTTTTGGATCTGCTCGTACATGTAATCGAGATCATAGGAGGAAATCACCTCAATCTGAGCGGAAATCAATGGTATAAATAATAGGCTGATCAGGAAAATCAATGTCAGCACCAATCCAAAAGATAATAAGATTGCAAGCCATCTTGGGGTATGTTGGCCTATGACATGGAACGAATTGATCCTGTTGGTCAATGGCCGGAGAATCGCTGCCAGGACTAAAGCGAATATAAAGTAGAATGAGATATTTGAAAAATACCAGCCAATTACTAGAAGAAGAATAACGAAAAGCAAAAGGACGATGACCGGCTTCTTCATATTTGATAGAAATATAGGAAAAAGAAACAATCGGTATAAAGCTTATGTGGATTATTAAATAAACCAAGGCACAAACTACATGGCGTTTCTTTTTCCTTTATGATTTAAAAAGTAGGGGTTATTCCCACTTCAGCTCGTCATCTAATTCGGGTTCTGATTCCTCCACATCATATTGGGAGAAATCAACTTCGGGCATCAGCTCATTTTTTACATGGTCTACCGCATGTTGTAGTGCTTCGATAAACTTCCCGAAATCTTCTTTGTACAGAAAGATTTTGTGCTTCTCAAAAACAAAAGTCTCGCCTTGAAGTCTTCTTTTGCTTTCGGTAATGGTGAGGTAGTAGTCATTTGATTTTGTTGATTTTACATCAAAAAAATACGTTCTCTTACCTGCTTTCACTCTTTTTGAGAAGATTTCTTCTCTGTCATTTCCTCTGTGATCTTCCACTTGCCAAAGTTTTTGTTTGATAAAGCTTTTATTTTGAGGACAAGTTAAATCAATTCAAAAATTATATTCAAGGGATTATCTAGTTTTTTTTAGCAAAGGGAGCATTACACAGGTAATTAAGTCAAATTCGCCTCAAATTCTGCTTTAAACAAAAAAAGAGGGGGATTCCCTCCTTTTATTCACCATGCATAAAAAACTTCTTCGACATGAGGTCATCTTCAGCCTCCCGATGATCCGGGTCGTCGACACAACAATCTACAGGACATACCGCAGCACACTGTGGCTCCTCATGGAATCCTGTGCATTCTGTACACTTTTCAGTGACTATATAGTAAAATTCATCAGATCTAGGTATTTGTTTTTCATTGGCATCGATGACGGACCCATCTGGCAGGGTCACTTCTTTTAGCTTAGTACCGCCGGCCCAAGTCCATTCAATTCCGCCTTCGTATATGGCAGTATTAGGACATTCTGGTTCGCAGGCACCACAGTTGATGCACTCATCGGTTATCATTATCGCCATAATCCTCTATTTTTTGTTGCCCAAAATTAACATGCAATTAACCATTCCTGCAATAAAAAGTTGTCATGCTAAGTAATTTTTTTTCGATCCCGCAAAAATCTTAATTGTTTTGAATTGGATATCTTTGCCAAAATAATAGAAAACAATGACCCTCGAAGAGAGAATAGAAGCATTTGCAGAACTCGGTGAACTTATTAAAGACATCTCTGAAGAGAATTTCTTAGCCTTATCAAGGCGTGTTGAAAACACCAATAATTGGTTTACACCCGAGCAGACAAAAAATGCCTTAGATGGGCTACTTGTTTTTTTGGACAGGGAAAGTCTGACCAAGTGGCTGTCCAAATACCATTTTCCCGAAGTCCTAGAGCCAAAATCAATTGGGATTCTCATGGCCGGAAATATTCCCGCGGTTGGGTTTCATGACTTGATGTGTGTATTGATGAGCGGTCACAGGGCATGCATCAAACTCAGTTCCTCAGATCAGTTTCTGATCAAATGGCTAATTGAAAAGTTGATTTCAGTAGCGCCAAGATTTGAATTGATGATCTCTGTAGAGGAAATGCTGAAAAATAAGGATGCCTACATTGCAACAGGAAGTGATAATTCTGCGAGGTATTTTGACTATTATTTTGGCAAATACCCACATATTATCAGGAAAAATAGGACTTCGGTTGGGATTTTTGAAGGAGGGGAGACCGTTGCGGATTTTAGAGAATTGGCAAAAGATATCTTCCAATACTATGGACTTGGCTGTAGAAATGTCTCCAAGATTTTTGTTCCAAATCGGGAAATGCTCATTTCATTTCTAGATGCTATTGAAGTTTATAGCAATGTTGCCAGCAATCATAAATACTTCCATAACTACGAATACAATAAATCCATATTCCTTGTCAACAAGGAAGAGCATCTGGATAACGGCTTTTTAATCCTTCAGGAAAACAAGGGGTTAGTTTCACCCATATCAGTACTATATTATGAAATTTATCAAAACCAAACTGATATGGAAGAATTGATCAATGGGCTGAGCTCCAAAATCCAATGTGTAGTTTCCAGAAAGGGATGGTTTCCAGAAAGCATTCCTTTTGGACAGGCTCAGTGTCCAACTTTGGGAGAATATGCGGATGGCATTGATACCATGGCATTTTTAAATAACCTCTAAGAAATTATCATTGGATTTTGGAAGGTTAAAACTGAACTCGCTGCCTATTCCAAGTTGACTGTTAATAATTAATTCTCCACCGTTTTTGATGATATAATCCTGGACCAGTAACATCCCTAGCCCAGTGCCTGTTGATTTGTCTTTTCCAAGAGTGGTGAATGATTCTCTGTTTTTCAATTTCTCTAAATTTTCTTCCGAAATTCCTAACCCTGTGTCTTTGATTTTGATGGTAACAGATCCTTCATTTTCCTTAAGTATGACGGTCACATAATCCCCTTTTCCGGAAAATTTGATCGCATTACTGAGTAGATTCCTTATGGCGAGGTCAATCATGTTTTTATCTGCAAAAACATGAAGCTGACCATATTTTTGAAGGGTGAGCGTAATGCCTTTTTCCCTTGTAACTTTCTCAAAAAGGGAAACTTGTAGTTCAACAAGTTTGTCGAGTTCAAAAGTGTTTTTCACCAAGAATTCCCCTTTCAATTGACTGCTTGTCCATGCTAATAGATTTTCAAGTAAAATCGAAACCGAATCCATGTTTTTATTGATTTCCGGCAGGATTTGAAAAAATTCTTCTTTGGAAATCACGCCTTCAAAAGACAATTTAATCAATTCCCTTATCCCAAAAATCGGTCCTTTTAAATCATGGGAAATGATGGTGAAAAGTTTGTCTTTGAGGCTGTTCAGGTTTTTTAATTCATCAGCTTGATTTCTGATTTGGTTCTGAATGGATTTTTCCTGGGTGACGTCTTCAAAAATAACCATCCTGCCAAGGAAGTTCCCTTTTTTGTCTTTGATGGGAACATATTCAACAGTTAGGTCTTTTCTTCCTAATTTAAATTCTAAAGTGGAATCACTATCCCTTTTTTCTTCTTTTTTAAGAAAACTTTCAAATTCTGAATCCTTCCCAAAAATCTCTTCAAGTCTTTTTCCAATCAAATTTGAAATCGGCAGCTCCAATATTTTTCCTATAAAAGGATTGAAATCTATGATCCTGAAATTGGGATCAAAAACCAGAATGCCTTTGGTGATTACTTCAAAAACCTTGTCTCTGGCGATCGGTTTAATGCTAAACAGGTCAAATCTTAACAGGCCTATTCCCACAAAAATATACATGATCAAAAACGCATAGGGAGTAAGGTCGATGTGGCCAAAGGGTCTGAATCCAAGTAAATATATAATGTTAAATGCCCACGGAAATAACCCGGCGAGCACCAAAAGATTGTTTTGTTTTTTGAAAATGGGATCTGCGTTTTTGAATTTATAAAGCAGGATTATAATCCCAATGGATAGAGAAATGTAAAAAAAAGAAAGGTGCACATAATACCAAGGACCAATAGTGATGGCCAATAATGGGAATGGTCCGGAATCATCTACCATGACATGCCGATAGTGCAGGTGGTGGTATTCATTTGTCAAAACCATGAAAAAAGTTATAGCTGGAATCACAAAAATCATCAATGCGACGGTTGGATTAGAATATTTTTCCAAGCCTGAATACTTAAGACAAAACCAAAGCCATGTGCCAGGTGCCATCGCAATTCCAATGTACTCGATCTTGATCCAAAAAAGCATGTCCTCAAGACTCTTGACCGAAAGCTCAAATCCATAAGCCAAAGCCCAGATAGAAACGAACAACATGGTTAATGCAAACCACCTCACCGAATCCCCAAGCCTGTAAATGATTACAGTAGAAATCGCTGCTACAATTATTCCCGACACCAAAAGGGTGATCGAAAAAATATTTAGGTTCACGGTATTTTGGATTTGATTAAGAGAGGAAATGTAAACATTTTTATAACCAAAGGATAGGATTATTTTGTGGTATGGTTTTGCAGTTTGGCCGTTTTGGATGAAATTTCAAGCATTTTTTATCTGATTGGAGACAAAAAACACTTTATTGAGTTTGAAAAGATTTTTTTAAAAAAGGAAAATCTATTTGCTAAAATTAGGAATCAGAGACGTGATTGAAAAATTTTTGGACTCAACATGGATGAAAGCAATAAGCCAAATGGTTATTGAAAGATTTACTGATTCCAAAAAATTAAATCATGTGAAGAATTGTATACCTATTTTTAAATGAAGGCAATCAAAAACTGAATTTCTTTGAAATTTCAAAACATTTAGGCGAAATAAATAGAATACCTTACATGAAAACACTTCCAATTTTGGCCTGATTTTTTATCTTTGCGGACGATAAAAATAACCTTCTTCACATTTTAAATACAATTCCCAATGGCATTTGATATAGAAATGATCAAGGCGGTCTACTCCAAATTTCCCTCCCGGGTAGAGGCTGCCAGAAAAGCAGTCGGCAAACCACTGACCTTGACAGAAAAAATATTATATGCGCACTTGACCCAAGGCGAAGCAGATTCGTCATTTGAACGAGGTGTGTCATACGTAGAATTCAATCCTGATCGGGTAGCCATGCAGGATGCAACGGCCCAAATGGCACTTTTGCAGTTTATGCAGGCGGGTAGAGATAAGGTTGCAGTACCTTCTACTGTACATTGCGATCACCTGATTCAAGCAGAAATCGGAGCTTTGGCGGATCTCAAAAAGGCGAATGATAAAAATAAAGAGGTTTATGACTTTCTTTCTTCTGTTTCCAATAAATATGGAATTGGATTTTGGAAACCAGGAGCGGGAATTATCCACCAGGTTGTTTTGGAAAATTATGCATTTCCGGGAGGAATGATGATCGGAACGGATTCTCATACTCCAAATGCCGGTGGTCTTGGAATGATCGCTATCGGTGTAGGTGGTGCTGATGCCTGTGATGTCATGGCAGGATTGCCTTGGGAGCTGAAGTTCCCAAAACTGATAGGCGTAAAATTGACTGGTAGACTTTCAGGGTGGACTTCTGCCAAGGATGTAATTCTCAAAGTTGCAGGAATTCTAACTGTAAAAGGTGGAACGGGTGCGGTAGTGGAATATTTTGGAGATGGAGCAAGATCACTTTCTGCAACAGGTAAAGGAACCATCTGTAATATGGGCGCTGAAATCGGTGCTACAACTTCCATTTTTGGATATGATGAAAAATCTGAAGCCTATCTGAGAGGAACTGAGAGAGGAGATATCGCTGATATTGCCAACTCTATCAAAGAACATCTTACCGGTGACGAGGAAGTGTATGCCAATCCTGAAAAATATTTTGATCAAGTGATAGAAATTGACCTGTCAAATCTTGAGCCCCATATCAACGGGCCATTTACTCCAGATTTGGCCTGGCCTATTTCAGAATTTGCGGCCGCTGTAAGAGAAAATAATTGGCCTGCAAAACTTGAAGTAGGATTAATCGGATCATGCACCAACTCTTCTTATGAAGATATTTCACGAGCGGCGTCCCTTGCACAGCAAGCTGTGGATAAGAAACTGAATGCTAAATCTGAATATACCATTACTCCTGGTTCCGAGCAGGTAAGATTCACTGTCGAAAGAGATGGCTTCTTGGCTATTTTTGAGAATATGGGCGGTGTGGTTTTGGCCAATGCCTGTGGACCGTGTATTGGTCAATGGGCAAGACACGGTGCTGAAAAGCAAGAAAAGAATTCCATCATCACTTCCTTCAATAGGAATTTTGCAAAAAGGGCAGATGGGAATCCTAATACTCACTCGTTTGTGGCTTCTCCGGAAATTGTGACTGCTATGGCTATCGCAGGAGATTTGACTTTTAATCCCCTGACTGATTCTCTGATCAATGAAGATGGAGAATCTGTGAGATTGGAAGAGCCAAGTGGCTTGGAAATGCCCACAAAAGGATTTGCTGTTGAGGATGCCGGCTATCAAGCACCTGCATTGGATGGATCAAAAGTGAGTGTACTTGTGGATCCAAAATCTGAAAGGTTGCAATTGCTAGAACCGTTTAAAGCATGGGAAGGAACTGATCTAAAAGGATTGAAACTACTCATCAAAGCAAAAGGAAAATGTACGACCGACCATATATCCATGGCTGGGCCTTGGTTGAGATTCCGAGGTCATTTGGATAATATTTCCAATAATATGCTGATCGGAGCACAGAATGCATATAACCTTGAAACCAATAAAGTTAAAAACCAACTTACCGGTGAATACGGGGAAGTGCCCGCTGTGCAGAGATATTACAAACAGTTTGGGATAGGGTCTATTGTTGTGGGAGACGAGAATTATGGTGAAGGATCTTCAAGAGAACATGCAGCAATGGAACCAAGGTTTTTGGGTGTCAGGGCGATTTTGGTTAAATCATTTGCCAGAATTCATGAGACAAACCTCAAAAAACAAGGAATGTTGGCGCTCACATTTGCCAATCCATCGGATTATGATTTGATTCAGGAAGATGACGCTATTGATATTGTGGGATTGACTGATTTCAAACCCGGACATCATTTGGTCGTGGTATTGAATCATGCTGATGGCACCAAAAACGAAATCAAAGTCAATCATACTTACAATGAGGGCCAGATAGGTTGGTTTGTAGCAGGCTCTGCTTTGAATTTGATTAAGGAGGAGGTTTGACCTTCAAATATTCTAAAAAAGGGGCTGTAGGATTAATTCTACAGCCTTTTTGTTTATTCAATTTTTCAAATCGATTGTAAATGGTCAAAATATTCCATTTGATATTGTCTTCAGAAAAACCCAAGGTGAGACAAATCTTGCTTTTTCTGATGTTTTTATTAATAATCGCTCAAAACGCTTTTGGGCAAACAGTTGAATCCGATGAACGTGCCCAGTTGGATGTAGGGGAAGGTGTCAGCTTTTCGAAAGATTCACTTTTTTTGATGAATTTAAGATTTAGAATGCAAAACAGGGCAGGGTTTAACACTCTTGATGGGGATGATATCACGATCAATGAATTTGAGATGAGGGTAAGACGACTCCGCTTAAGGTTTGATGGATTTATCCTTAATCCAAAGTTTCAATATTATATACAACTTGGGTTTTCAAAAGCCGACCTTGATCTAGAAGCAAGTGGTATAGCACAGCCGGTGAGAGATGCCATTGTCTATTATTTTGCCACCGATAATCTTTACTTTGGTTTTGGACAGTCCAAACTGCCTGGAAATAGACAGCGGGTAACTAGCTCCGGAAACCTTCAGTTTGCTGATCGTTCTATAGCAAATGCTGCATTTACTATTGACCGGGACTTTGGCTTTTTTGGATATTATACTAAAAAACTAAAAGAGAATTCTTTTTTTCAGTTAAAAGGGGCAATAACAACCGGAGAGGGAAGAAATGCCTCAAAAACCAATAATGGGCTTGCCTATACCGGAAGGATTGAATATCTTCCATTAGGATTATTCACCAACAAAGGAGATTACTCAGAGGGAGATATTGAGTTTGAAGAAACTCCAAAATTAGCTACGGGATTGACGTATTCTAAAAACTTCAAATCAACAAGGACCGGTGGGCAACTTGGTTTGCCATTATTTGAAGCTAGAAACTTAAACACTTTGATTGTAGATGCAGTGTTTAAGTACCGAGGAAATTCAGTAATGACAGAATATTTTCAAAGAAAAAGTCCGGATCCCATTACTTCTAATGAAAATGGCGACATCCGCTATATACAGGTTGGACAAGGATTTAATATACAGGTCGGCAAAATGGTTTCACGTAAATCTGAGCTTGCAGTAAGGTATGCTTTCGTCCTTCCAGATCAAACAATATCAGAATTCCAAGAAAAGATAGACGAGGCTATTCTAGGCTACACCTATTATCTCAATGGGCATAGGATAAAATTACAAGGAAACGTGGGTTATAAGTGGCTAGAAGGACTAACAAAGTTTGATAATGCTGGAAATTCTTGGACAGGTATGTTTCAGGTTGAGTTTGGAATCTGATAAAATCAATATTTTATTAAATATTTAATTACAATTTATTTGTGTCAAAAAACAATTTAATGTATGTTTACAGCATAAGTTTTTCATTAAGCTTTGCACCCATTTCAAAGAGATTTTAATTATTTTCCAGAGCGTTGTTTCCCATGAAGGAAAGAGGTATCAACAATACATTCAAGAAGATTATTTACGAATCATCGGAGATGGTTTTCTTGGCGGACGATACCTATCCTTACAATATTTTTTATTCAAATGAAGCTTTTGATAAAATAATCGGTGAAAAATTGGGTGACAAAACCTTGGTCGGACTAGGCCTAGATATCAATTCTTACATTTTCAATGAGGAACTGATAATCAGGTTTTTAGAGCAGGAATTTGTTTTTAATATTGAACTCCCCCAAGATAACGGTTCTAATTATTTCCTTTTTTATAAGGGCAAAGAAATGAGGTCCAAGGGAATGCCTAGCAGAATTGAAACTGGGCAATTTTTCGAAAATGTAAATGACATTATCGGAATCGGGCAAGAAAATTTTCTTACATGGATAAGTCACTCGGTTATGAATGTCCTTGGTTTTTCTCCGGAAGAACTGACTAATGTGGAACTATGTCAATTTTTTCATTCAGAAGATTTAGCCCAAGTTCAAGATCTTTGGTTTACTGCAAAAAGCGGAACTACTAACAGTCATTTTGAGGCGAGAATAATTTCAAAAAGCGGAGATTACAAATGGATTAATTGGAATGTAAATTTCCAAGAAGGCGTATTTTATGCTGTTGGAAGGGATGTGACACAGGAGCGGATTGCCAAAGATGGGATGTCCAGCAGGAATGAACTCATTAAACTAGGAGAAATCGTATCAAAATCCGGTGTATGGGAAATCAGCATACCTGAAAATAAAGTCATTTGGAGTGAAGGCCTTTATTCCATTTTTGAAGTTGAATCTGGAAGCGCTATTAGCCTGGAACAAACAATAAATTATTTTTTGCCGGAGTTCAGGCCAATAATCCAAAAGGGCCTGACAGAATTGATGGCTATTGGAAAAGATTTTGACCTAAAGCTGAAAATCAAAACAAAATTTGAAAAGGAAAAGTGGATCAGGGTAATTGGAAAAAGCCAATTTAAAGGAAATGAAGTTTCAAAAGTATTTGGGACGATCAGGGATATTTCTGAAGAAAATGACCTCCTGAGTGAGCTTGGCTTATACAAAGAGATGTTTGAACACTCTCCTGAATCAATCTTGATTTCAGATATTTCGGGCAAGATCATTTTTACAAACCATGAAGCAAATCAAAAACTGGGTATAGCGCTTAATACCGTTAGATCCTATAAAATTGGGGATTTCGATACCCGATTTGCCGAGGAAGCTGCTTGGGGTAGTCATATCCAAAAATTGACCAATGAAAAGAACTTAATATATAAAACACAATATATCAAGTCAGATAAAAAAGAAATTCACATGGAAGTGAATTGTAGTTTGGTGGAAATTCTCCAAGTGAAATATATTGTATCCTTTGCGAGGGATATTTCAGAGCGGATAAGTCTGGAGCAGACACTTCAGGAATCATCTGATTTTTTGCTTCACTTGACAGAACAGGTTCCGGGAGCACTTTATCAGTTTGTTTTGGACAAAGAAGGTCAAATGAAGTTTTCTTATCTGAGTCCTGGGATTAAGGATTTATTAGGAATCAAGGAAGGTGAATTAAAGGATTTTATCAATATCAGCTTTGCCATCAACAAAGTCCATACTGAAGACATCGCGCTTGTTCTTACTTCTACAGTAACTTCCGCGCGAACATTAAGGCCATGGAATTGTCAGTTTAGATTGAAAGAGCCAATGAATGGGCAGTTTAAATGGGTCTCTGGTGCTGCGAAACCTGAACAATTGGATAATGGAGATGTGGTTTGGTATGGTTACCTGACCGATATCTCTGACCAAAAGAAATTTGAGGAAAACCTCAAAAATGCTAGGGAGCAAGCCGAAAGGGCTAGTCAAATTAAATCCGAGTTTTTGTCAATGATCAGCCATGAATTGAGAACTCCGCTTAATGCGATTTCAGGTTCTGTGTATACTTTGCTTCAAGACGACCATTCTTCCCAACAGGCATCTGCTTTGAACACCATTAATTTTGCAGTAGATAACCTGATCATCATGATCAATGATTTATTGGATTATCAGAAAATTGAAGCTGGGAAACTTACTTTGGATTACAATCCTATGAATCTTAAGGAAGTCGTTAATCAGGTTGTAAAAGGCTTGGAATTTCATGCCAAAGACAGTAGGAACAAATTAATACTTCATTTTCCTGAGGAATTGAATCAAGAAGTGAAAGGTGATAAGGTTCGACTTGCTCAAATTTTGAATAACCTGATCACCAATGCTTTGAAATTTACAAACAATGGGGAAGTGGTAATTGATGTCATGCTAACTGAGGTTTTAGAAGAAAAAATCAAGGTATATTTTTCGGTTAAGGATAGTGGAATCGGAATTGCAAAGGAGCATCAATCCCGAATTTTCAATCAATTTGACCAAATTCAACATTCCTTCAGTAAAAAATATGGAGGCACGGGACTTGGACTATCTATTACTAAAAGACTTTTGGAACAGATGGACAGTCATATTCAACTTGAATCTGAACTCGGAATCGGCTCCACTTTTTCTTTTGAGATTATATTGGAAAAAACCAAAAAGCAGTTTATTCCTGCACCACAGAAGGATAGTGGCTCTTTATTGCAATTCAACAAAATTAAGTTACTGATGGCCGAGGACAATGATGTCAATGCCCTGGTCCTTGGAAAAATAATCAAAAAATGGGGTATTGAATATGATAGGGTCAATAATGGTCAAGAGGCGGTAGATGCTGTCAAAAATCAAAATTATGATTGTGTATTGATGGATATTCAAATGCCTGTAATGGACGGATTTGAGGCTACTAGGCTTATCAAAACTATTTCCAATGTACCGGTATTGGCATTATCTGCCGCTGCAAAACAAGATTTAATAGAAAGGATCGACCAAAGTGGATTTACAGGGTACGTGTCAAAACCCATCGATGCCTCAGAATTATTGAAAAAAATCAAGGAGGTACTGAATCACTCCTGATTGTATTTTGCCATGTATTCTTTGACCAGTTCCATCTCAGGATCTTTCTTAAGCACCTCTTCAAAATAGTTTAAGGCAATGTCTTTTTGATTTTTATAATAATAGTAAATCGCTTTATTCCTGATTGCGTACAGGTTTTTTGGGTTTTGTTTCAAGCTGTAGTTAATGTCTTCAAGACCTTTGTCAAGTTCTCCGAGGTAAATTAAATATAGGCCACGGTTATTGTAAAAAAAAGCCTCTTTTGAATTGATCTTGATAGATTCTTCTATCCAATCCAATGCTTTTTCATAGTCTTTGGATTCAAATGAAATCATTGATCTCAGGTTATAAATATTGGGTTCATCAGGGTTCAGTTTTTGGGCGAGATCCAATGCGGCCTCGGATTTTTCAAATTCTTTTAGATAAAAATGAAGTGTGGCTTTATTGATCAAAACCTCGGCATTATCTGGCTGATATATCAAAGAATTATTAAAAGAATTCAAAGCTTTGGGATAATCCCGCATCTTTTCCAATACCAAACCTGTTAAAAAATGACTCTTCCAATTTTCGGGTTGTAGGGTTAAAAGATTTTTACTGTCTTCCAAGGCTTTGTAATATTCCCCATTGTCCATATAGCATACCCCCCTTTGAAAAAGGGCCAAAGTGTCTGAAGGGTTTTCCTGGAGGATTACTGAAAAATCCTTTATCGCATCCTCTAACCTGTTGAGCTGTTGGTATACCAAACCCCTGTTGTATAATCCGTCTTTGTATTTTTGGTCAATCTGCAGGGCTTCAGTATAGAATTCTATTGCCGCTTGTGGATCATTTTGTTTCAGTTTCTCGTTTCCTTTAAGCAGAAATCGGCCTTTTCTTGTTTCAGAATTATCGCATGCAAATAAAACCAAAACTCCAAAAAGGATTATTATGGAAAATTTAAGTTTATTCATTAAGGAAATCAATGTCATTTTTTTCTTCGCCTAATAATAAAGCATAAGGTTTTGTGGCATCAGTAAGTTCAAATATTTTTCTCAAAACAGCCAAAGCTGGAATAATCAAAATCATTCCTACCACGCCCCAGATGGATGCCCCAACCAATAGTCCCACAATGGTTGCAAAGGCATTCAGATTTACATTACCACCTACTATTTTTGGAGTGAGAAAATTTGATTCAATCATTTGGATTATTTGGAATGCAACGATAATTGCGATAGGATAAAATAGTCCATCTTTGGTCAAAATCGCAAAAACCAAAGGGAGGACCACAGCAACCAAAGGTCCTAAATACGGAACGATATTCAGCACTGCTGCAAATACCCCGAAAAATATGGCGTGTTTGATACCAAGACCTAGCAACACAGCTGAATTCAAAACAGCTAAAATTACCATAACTTTTAGTACGCCAATAATATAGCTTTGTACTACTTTTCTAAGAATTAAAATCTCACTTTTCACCATCTCTTTGTCATGTCTTGGAAAAAGCATGGAAAGGAATAAAGTGAGGTGATTACGGTACAAAAGAAAAAAGAATATAAAAACGGGAAGCAATAAGACCATGGATAATGAACCGATAGTTCCGAAAACAAATGTTGCTAAACTTGAACCATGCTCTTGAACCCAATCTATCAAATAATTTTTGTCTATGCCATTTCCTATACCTGTTTCTATCTGGAAATTAGAAAGAATAAAACCATCTATTTGAACTAAGTAAGTATTAAGTTTTTCCCTCACATTACCGAGATCCTTCCCAAATGATGCAACCTGAAATACTATAAATGCCAATAATCCTAAAATGGATAAAAGCCCTGATAAAAGGGATATCACTGTGCTCAAAATCCGTGAAATGCCTTTTCTCTCCAAAAATTCTGACATTGGAGTCAGAAGAATAGAAATCAATCCTGCCAAAAACAATGGGACAAGAAGGCTTCTTCCGATTATCAGGATAAACACAATTACAATCATCAACAATAGGACAGCAAGTGCTTTGAGATAAGGAGGTAAATTAATATTGCTTTGGCTCATAGGAAGTACTAAAACAAATTAAAACAGATGAGAGGAATAAATACAGCCGATTTTGACCATCAAAAGAAATCAAATCAAAGGTGGATATCAAAACTCTTTAAATTTAATTCTATTTTTAACAGTTCAAAAATAATGAAGTGGAAAGAGAAAAGACAATCTGGATCAGGGTTTCATTTATTGTCAGTTTTGTCCTGTTAATAATCAAATTCTATTCTTATTACATCACCAATTCTACCGCTATCCTAACAGATGCTTTGGAAAGTATCGTCAATGTTGTTGCAGCGGGATTCGCAACTTATAGTATATACCTTAGTTCGAAGCCTCGCGATGAAAATCATCCGTACGGGCATGGTAAAATCGAGTTTTTTAGTGCTGGGGTGGAAGGTACTTTGATTATTTTAGCAGGATTTTTCATTATTTATCAGTCAATTTACAGCATTTTCTTTCCCAGCGAATTGGAAAATTTATTCCAAGGTGTTTTGCTGATTACTATCTCCGGTACTGTAAATGGGGTTTTAGGTTTGATTCTTCAAAAAAGGGGAAAAAGCCTTAACAGTATCACATTGGAGGCGAGTGGGAAGCATTTGATGACTGATACTTTGACCAGTTTTTTGTTAGTATTGGGAGTGGCAGTAATCCTGATTACCGGATATCAATTTCTTGATTCAGTGATTGCAGTGATTTTCTCCTTCTATATCCTTTATTCAGGTTATGGACTGGTTAGGAAATCCGTGGCAGGATTGATGGACGAATTGGATCCGACAGCAATTGACTCGACAGTCAAGACCATTAATGAAAACCGAAAAGCGAGTTGGATTGACATCCATAACATGAGAGTTCAGCAATATGGCGGAGATAGGCATATAGATTTACACCTGACGCTCCCCTATTTCTTTGATCTTAGAGAGGTCCATGATGAAGTGGAAGGGTTGGAAAATGCCCTGGAAGATGCTTGGCCTGGGGTAATGGAAGTTTTTGTGCATGCTGATCCTTGTATTCCCGAAAAATGTTGCCATTATTGTCAAATGAAAAATTGCAAAGTAAGAGAATACCCAAAAGACATCAAAATCGAATGGACTTCCCTGAATATGTCAAAGAATCAAAAGCATTATCATGATTTTATCAGACAATAATTTTGTCAAACGTAAAAAAAATTAAAATATTTTATCCCTTTTTTAAAGAATACAATTAACTTAGTATATTAAACAAAAAAAAAGCTATGAACGAGGACAAACAATTTCGGGTACTGTTAGCGGTAACTTCCGTAGTATGGTTAATTCTTGTTGGAGTTCTGATCATAATCTAACAAGACATTAAGGTTTTAAGCTGTACCTACTCATACAGCAATTGCTTTTCAAATGGATTAAGGAGTATAAAAAGGGATATGTAAAAACGTATCCTTTTTTTATTTTCTTTTTTGTCACTTTTCTATTTTGTTTTAATCTCGCGATACTTAATTTTAAGAACACTTACTTTCAAAAAATTTCATTAAAAAATTATCGCGATGAAGAGAATATTACTTGGATTATTAGGGGTGTTGATTTGGTTGCCGGCTATGGCCCAAGAGCCATCACATGAGGCATTTATTGTCAAGCAATTGGATGCAAATACCGAAAGGTTTTCTATAGCCGCAAGGAAAATATGGGAAAATCCTGAATTGGGATTTCTTGAAGTCACCAGCTCCAAAGTTTTAATCGATGAGTTGAAGGCGTCCGGATTTAATGTGCAAGTGGGCGTAGCAGGAATGCCTACTGCCTTTGTAGCCACTTACGATAAAGGGGGGCCTGTCATCGGTTTCCTTGCGGAATATGATGCCCTACCTGGTTTGTCTCAAGACGCTGTGCCCTACAGGTCGGTGATTGTTGAAGGTGGAAATGGACATGGATGCGGACACAATCTTTTTGGCACAGCTGTAGTCGCTTCAGGCATAGCCTTGAAGGAGTGGATTGATGCCAACAATATCAAGGCGACCATCAAAATCTTTGGAACACCTGCTGAAGAAAGCGGTGGAGGGAAAGTTTACATGGCTAGGGATGGAATATTCAATGGAGTAGATGCAGTGATCAATTGGCACCCATCGGACCGGAATGCTGCTAATGCTTCTACCTGTAATGCGGTGATAGGTGGCAGATTCAGGTTTTATGGAGAGACTGCCCATGCCGCCGCTTCCCCCGAAAGAGGAAGGTCTGCCCTAGATGCTGTAGAAGCAATGAACATGATGGTGAACATGATGCGTGAGCATGTGGACCAGGAAAGTAGAATACATTATATTATTTCGAGCGGAGGATTAGCGCCAAATGTAGTTCCGGATTTTGCGGAGGTAAGGTACATGATCCGCCATCCTGATATTACAGAATTGAAAGACATGTGGGCTCGAATAGGAAAAGCCGCCGAAGGTGCCGCAATGGGCACAGGCACACGGGTAGAGATAGAACTTGCTTCCGGATTGTATGGCTTGCTGCCAAATGAGACTTTGGCAAAACAGATGCATAAAAATCTCAGCTCCTTGGGAGGTGTAGAATATGATGCGGAAGAAATCAAATGGGCAACCGAACTCCAAAAAACCTTTAACTCGCCTAAAATACCTTCTTTGGATGTAGCAAAAAAAGTCCAACCATATGCATTGAATTTCTTTCCTGCTTCTACTGATGTTGGGGATGTGAGTTATGTGGTACCGACCGTTGGCTTGGGTACGGCCACCTGGGTTCCAGGCACAGCCGCCCATACCTGGCAAGCTGTAGCAGCAGACGGGATGAGCATTGGATATAAAGGGATGATGCTTGCTGCCAAAACAATGGCATTGACAGGGAAAGACCTAATCTTAAATCCATTGATCATTCAGGAAGCAAAAAAAGAGTTTAATGAAAGATTGGGAGGTATGAAGTATGAAGCCCTTGTGGGTGATAAGGTAGTTCCTTTGGATTTTAATGTTACCAAGTAAATTTGAAAATCCTTATGTTATTTGAAAGGAAGATTTTTTAAAACTGAATAACCAGAAGTTCTATATAAAAACTAAAAACCGGCCTTCAACATGGATTGAAGGCCGGTTTTGTTTTATACCAATCCAGCTCTTTTGAGTAAAGCATCCGGTTTTGGATCCCTCCCTCTAAATCTTTTGTATAATATTGCCGGATGTTCCCTTCCTCCCGCTGATAAGATAAATTCCTTAAATGCAGTGGCCGTCTCCCTGTCGAAAATACCCTTTTCGAGAAATAATTCGAATGCATCGGCATCCAACACTTCTGCCCATTTATAGCTGTAATATCCTGCTGCATATCCTCCTTGGAAGATATGGGAAAAGGAAGTACTCATTAATGTTCCTTCGACATCGGGAAGAAGTGAAGTGGGCTGTAAAATCTCTTTTTCAAATGAAAAGACATCTGTGATTGTAGCTGGATAGGTCCCATGATAGGCCATATCCAGAAGTCCAAAACTGATTTGTCTGACGGTCTGATAACCTTGTTGGAAATTTGATGCATTTTTTATTTTTTGAATCAATTCCGAAGAAATAAACTCACTCGTTTCATAATGCTTTGCAAAAAGATCCAAACATTCTTTTTCATAACTCCAATTTTCAAAAATCTGAGAAGGCAGTTCTACAAAATCCCAAAAAACACTTGTGCCTGTCAGCGATTCATAGGTTCCTTTTGCCAACATGCCGTGAAGTGCATGGCCAAATTCATGGAAAAGCGTGGTGACCTCATTGAAAGTCAGGAGGGAAGGTTTGGTTTTGGTTGGTTTGGTGAAGTTGCAGACGATCGAAACATGAGGCCTAAATTCTTTTCCTTTCACTGTTTTTTGACCTCTGAAACTTGTCATCCAGGCACCGTTCCTTTTGCCTGCTCTTGGAAAAAAATCCGCGTAAAATACGGCGACATGATTACCATCGGAATCCACTACCTCGTAAGTCGTCACCTCGGGATGATATTTTGGGATATCATTGTTTTCAATAAAATGGATTCCAAATAATTTTTCCGAAGTAAGGAAAACTCCCTCAATGACATTTTCAAGTTTGAAATAGGGTCGAAGCAATTCGTCACTTACCTCATATTTTTGTTTTTTGAGTTTTTCAGAATAAAACGAAAAATCCCATTTTTCAATTTTGTCCAAACCATCAATTTCGCTTGCAAAATTTTCAAGTTCTTTAATTTCAGCCTGAGCTTTAGGTTTGGCTTTTTCAAGCAAATTGTGGAGAAAATCCATCACTTTAGGAGCGCTCTTGGCCATTCTTTCTTCAAGGACAAAATCTGAAAACCTTGGATAGCCTAGCAGATTTGCTCTTTCGTTTTTGAGCCTGAGCATGTCTTTGATATGCTGTTGGTTGTCTAATTCGTCTCCTTTGCAGGATTTCGTGCTTGATGCGATGAACAATTCTTTTCTCAATTCCCTGTTTTCCGAATACATCATAAATGGGATGTAGCTTGGGTAGGCAAGGCTAAAGACCCATTTGCCGGGTTTTCCCTTTTCCTCAGCAGTCTGAGCTGCTGCTTCAATGATAGCATCAGGTAACCCCGAAAGGTCAGATTCATTCGAAATGACCAGTTCATATTTGTTGGTTTCGGCCAAGACGTTTTCCCCAAACTTCAATCCCAATTGCGATAGTTCTTTGTCAATCTCTCGCAACCTCTGCTTTTGGGGTTCATCAAGTTTAGCTCCATTTCTTACAAAACCTTTGTAAGTTTTATCCAGCAAAGTTTTCTGTTCTTCGGTTAGCGTGAGCTTTTCTTTTTGCTCGTAGACAAGCTGAATATTGGCAAAAAGTGCTTCATTTAAAAGTACATCATTACTATGTGCAGTTAAAAGAGGGGAGATTTCTCTGGCTAAAGCCTGAATTTGGTCATTGGTTTCGGCACTGTTGAGGTTGAAAAAAATGGATGAAATGATATTCAGTCTTTCACCTGATTGGTCCAAAGCGATTATTGTATTTTCAAAAGTTGGGATCGGAGCTCTTTTGATTTCCTCGATTTCTAACTTTGCCTTCTCTATCGCTTCCTGAATGGCAGGCATGTAATGTTCAGGTATGATCAAGTCAAATGGCGCAGTTTCAAAAGGTGTATGGAAGTTGTCCAATAATGGATTCATGGTTTTTTCAGTTTTGGAGAATAAAGAATTTTAATCTGACAAAGGTAATGAAGTTTGAAAGCCTGAGGGGCTATAGAATTCTGAGAAGTGGCAAATTTATCTTCAGATAATGATTGTTGGACATTTATTCGTACACCAGACTATAAAACAACAGCCATAGTAAAAACATCAAAACATAGCTGAATAAAATGACCAAGGTGGATTCTGCTAGGCTCCGTCTGCAGACTGTATGGAATCCAAAGATTAGAGAGACAATGTAAATAACTTCAAAAAGATTGATCGCCCTCAAGGGATAGTGGTATCTAGGTGAAATATTCTCAGCATCTACCAATGAGAATAGCGACATAGGGTAATAGTCTCTGATTTCTTCAAAGGTCACTGAATCGGAAGGTTTGATGTAAACGAGCATTTTGATCACCTCTGGGACAATAAAAATCAATTCTGCTACAAGTACAAATTGCCAAAGACGAACAAACGGAGCTTTATAACCAAAGGCAAAAGCTCCCAACCAAATAACAAATGCCGTTGCAGTAAATTTCCATAATAAGGCAAATGGAGTCCATATATAGTTCAGCGCATTGAAAATGTGAAAAATCATGAAAGACCCTTCAGACTCCAACTTGTCATATCCGGGGATGGACTGTAGGATCAGGTCATTGGTAACATACCTTATCAAAAGAAATAAAATAACTAAAATCAAAAAAAACAACCTTTTATCGAAATCTATATTGGCTTCAATGCGTTGTGAGATAGGACTAGGTGTAAAAGACATAATCTAAAATAATTATGTCAAATCTAAACGATTGTTTGGAATTGCATATAATTTTGTGGAAAATTTAGAATAAGAATGCGAAAAAGAAGGTTTTTAGTGGTTTTGATTCTGGTGATGTTTGCAAGAATTTCTGTTGCGCAAGATCAGCCTTTGGACCAAGTAGGCAAGAGTGCATCTCCCTATTTATTGTTGGACAAAGGCTTGCAGTTTAGGATCACAGAAAATGTTAATGCATTGTACAACTTTGACTTTGAGAATGCGGAGCGGGGATTTAGAGTCATGCAATATCAATATCCTGAGCATCCCCTCCCTTATTTTTTATTGGGATTGAGTACTTGGTGGAAAATCGCGCCTGACATTGAAAATAATAAGTTGGACGACCTGTTTATCAAACAAATGGATGTCGTTATCGATAAAGCTGAGAAGGTGTTGGACGATAATCCAAAAAATAAAGAGGCGGCTTTCTTTTTGGCAGGTGCCTACGGTTTTCAGGGGAGGCTATATAGTGAGAGGAAAAGTTGGACAAGAGCAACTTTTGCTGGAAAAAACGCCCTTAAATATTTGAATATGAGTAGGGGAGAGGAAGAGTTAGGCCCCGAATTGCTATTGGGAGATGCTTTGTTCAACTATTTTTCAGTTTGGATTCCCGAAAATTACCCATTATTAAAGCCAGTCGTAGCTATGTTTCCCAAAGGAAACAAAGCCTTAGGGCTTAAACAATTGGAGGATGTTGCTCAGAACGCATTTTATGCCCGGATCGAGGCCCAGTATTTCCTTTTCAGGCTTTATGCTTCTGAAGAAAAACAGCCGTACAAGGCGCTTGCGATTACTGACTATCTACATGGTAAGTTTCCTAATAATCCATATTTCCACCGGTCATATGCCAGGCATTTGTACACTGTAGGCCGGGTTACCGAAGCCAAAGAAATGTCGGAGCAGATACTCCAAAGAATTGATGACAAATGGGTAGGATATGAATCCAATAGTGGGCGATATGCGGCTTTTTACATTGCCCAATATTATGATCGGATAGGAGATCAAAGTGAAGCAAAGAAATACTATCTCAAAACCCTTTCTTACGGTGAAGAGTCTGAAAGCCAGGAAAGTGGCTATTACCTTTATTCACTGATTGCTTTAGGGAAAATGGCAAATCAAGAGAAAAATAAACCTTTGGCAAAGAGCTATTTCAATCAGGTCAAGAAATATGCCAAGCGAAAACACCCCGCTCATAAGGAAGCTAGAGATTACATCAAAAAGAATAAACTTTAAGATAATATTTCCGTATGTGATGTATCAAATTCAGGAGATAATTTGAATATCTTCTCTAAGAAGAAAACAATTCAATGTAAAAATTCTGAAAAGTTGCTAAACGGTAAACAATATTTTGCAAACGGGGTTTTAATTTGTGATTATTTGTTTTAAAACATTATCAAATTATATTAACTTTGTACAACATAAAATTTTGAAAATTCAAGAATCATGGATAATAACATAAAAGTGAAATTCGACAAAATAGACCGCAAAATACTGGAGATACTCCAGGCTAACGCAAAAATAACCAATGCTCAGCTTTCAAAAGATATTGGACTTTCACCCGCTCCGACTTTAGAAAGAGTTAAGAAATTGGAACAATCGGGAATCATAAAAAGCTACCATGCCAAATTGGACCCTGAAAAAATTGGGCTTGGAGTTAGTACATTTGTATTGGTCAGTCTGATAGGACATAATAAAGGAAACATTGACGCTTTTATGAAAGAAATCAATGAAATCCAGGAAGTAATCGAGTGCCACCACATCACGGGAACAGGTGACTTTATTTTGAAAATTATTGCCAAAGACATTACAGCATATCAAAAATTGATGCTGGAAAAGGTAAGTGAAATTAAAGAAGTCGATTCCATGCAATCCATGGTGATTCTTTCTACTTTTAAGGACAGCAAAGTATTGCCGATCCCTGTCTAAAGTTTATAAAGCATAAATCACAAGGGTGGCCAAAAGTCACCCTTTTTTTATTGGAAACCATCATGGAAAATCCTTGGAAAACCAAATCCAAAGAAAATATATACGAAAATCCCTGGATCAAACTGGAGGAACACCAAGTGGTGAATCCATCCGGCAAAGACGGGATATACGGCAAGGTCACATTTAAGAATAAAGCATTGGCCATAGTCCCATTAGACAATGACTTCAATACCTGGCTTGTTGGACAGTATCGATACACTCTAGACGAGTATTCTTGGGAAATCCCCATGGGAGGAGGACCTGTTGAACAAGATGATTTGGATTCTGCAAAACGAGAGCTGAAAGAAGAAACAGGCCTTTCAGCTAAAAAATGGACCAAAATTATGAGAATACATACTTCAAATTCTGTGACAGATGAAGAAGGCTTTGTTTTCATGGCAGAGGAACTCACCCTAGGAGAAACGGAATTTGAAGAGACTGAACAGCTACAGGTACTCAAACTCCCCCTCAGTGAGGCCATCAAAAAAGTCATGGATGGAGAAATTACTGATGCAATCTCTGTGGCAGCACTATTGAAGGTAGCAAGGATTCTTAATATTTGATGTAGACTATTTCAAAGATGAAGATTTCCAATTTCAAAGAAAATTTTTCTACCACTTTTTATCTTGCCTATCCTGTCATGCTCAGCCAGTTGGGTCAGGTATTGGTTGGAGTAGCGGATAGCATGATGGTAGGAAGGTTAGGAGCCATTCCCCTTGCGGCTGCTTCCTTAGCCAACAGTATTTTCTTTGTGGTTTTGATGTTTGGAATCGGCGTATCCATGGCAATGACTCCCTTGGTCGCTATGGCAGATGGGAATGGGAAGTCAAAGCGAATTTCCAGGTTATTTAACCATGGTTTTACTATTAATATGGTAGGAGGGATAATGATGTTTTTTTTGATTTTGATGGCATCACCATTTCTCAAGCACCTCAACCAACCCGAGGAAGTCGTCATTTTGGCAATTCCATATTTGGCGATAATTACTTTTTCTTTACTTCCTTTTATGTTTTTTCAGACATTCAAGCAATTTGCTGAGGGGCTGTCTCAAACCAAACAAGCGATGTATATCACCATTTTTTGTAATGGCATTAATGTGTTTTTGAATTGGGTGATGATCTATGGGAATCTTGGTTTTCCGGCTCTTGGATTAAATGGAGCAGGTTGGGCTACATTGATTTCTAGGGTAATGATGGGATTAATGATGGCTTATTATGTTTGGAATTCAAAGCGCTATAAGCCTTACAGCCTGAGTTTGGGATTTAAAAAACTGTCTTTCCCCATGTTTTCCAAATTGATCAAAATCGGAGTACCGACCGGATTTCAATTTATATTTGAGGTTGGTGCATTCAGTGCTGCCGCTATCATGATGGGTTGGATCGGAGTGACTGCCCTTGCTGCACATCAGATCGCTATTAACCTTGCATCTATCAGCTATATGATGGCTTCCGGCCTTTCGACAGCAGCGATGATCAGGGTTGGGAATCAGTTGGGACGTAACGACATCAGGACACTTCGGGAGGCAGGATTTACGGTATTTGTAATGGTGGCTATTTTCATGAGTGTGGCAGCTGTCATCTTTATTGTATTTAGGGAATTTTTGCCTTCCCTGTATATTGACGATGTGTCGGTCATACAGATGAGTGCCACCTTGCTGATCATTGCAGGTTTTTTTCAATTGTCAGATGGGATACAGGTCGTTGGGCTCGGTGCTCTAAGAGGTATGTCCGATGTGAGGGTGCCAACTATAGTGACCTTGGTGGCATATTGGGTGATAGGTTTGCCTTTGGGCTATGTATTGGCTTTTTCCTATGGTATGGAGGAAATTGGAATCTGGGTAGGACTACTGATCGGACTGACAGTTACCGGGATCATGTTGCTTTACCGTTTTCATAAACTGAGCCAAAGGTTGCTTCTTAAACAAGGAAGCAATATTTCAGTGGCATAGTTTACCTTTTTAATATTGAGTTTTCTTTCTATTTTCCGAGATTAAATTTGGAAACTGATATGAGAAAATTATTACTTGCATTTATTTTATTTGCTGGATTCATTGGAGTCCTTTCAGCGCAAACACCACATATTTTATCCCAAAGAGAACAGGCAGCTGTAATAGACTCTTGGTTGGAGGAACGAATCCAAACGCTTTTGCCCGCGCTGATGGACAGGTCAGATATCGATATGTGGGTAATCATATCGAGGGAGTACAATGAAGACCCTGTGATTAAGACTTTTTTGCCTGCCACATGGCATGCAGCAAGAAGAAGAACGATGTTGGTGTTGTACAAAGCGCCAGGTTCGGCCACTGTCGAAACCTATGCGGTAGCGAGATATGATGTCGGTAAATCTTTCAAAAAAGCTTGGGATCCCGATACACAACCTGACCAATGGAAGCGACTTTCAGAATTGATCGTGGAGAAAAACCCTAAAAAAATCGGATTGAATATTGCCAAGGATTTTGGGCATGCAGATGGGCTTAATGTGACCGAATACAATACCCTTAAGTCATATCTCCCTGAAAATTTCCAAAGCAAAATCACCTCTGCACAAAATCTTGCTGTTGGATGGTTGGAAACTCGTACTCCTTCCGAAATGGCAACCTATCGCCACCTCCAGACTATCGCCAATGACATCATTGCAGATGGGCTATCAGAAGAAGTGATTACGCCGGGTGTCACCACTACTGATGATGTGGTGTGGTGGTACAGAGAAAGAATCAAAGCACTTAAATTGGATACGTGGTTTCACCCTTCGGTCGATATCCAAAGGGCAGATCCTGCATCACAGGGTCAGTTGAGGTCTTTCGCTGTCAAAGCAGATTCCGAGGTAATTATGCCAGGTGACATGCTTCACATAGATTTTGGTATTTCTTACCTAAGGTTGAATACCGATACCCAGCAGCTTGCCTATGTATTGAAACTAGGAGAAAATGAGGTCCCTCAATACCTCAAAGATGCCATGAAAGTCGGCAATGGACTTCAGGATATTCTTACTTCAAATTTTGTAACTGGGCGTACAGGAAATCAAATTCTTAAAGAAACCAGAAAAGGCATGGATGCCCAAGGGATCAAAGGCAGTATTTATTCTCATCCACTTGGCATTCATGGCCATGCGTCAGGTCCAACCATCGGAATGTGGGACAACCAAGGAGATACTCCGGGCGCAGGTGATTATCCTTTGTATCCAAATACTGTTTATGCAATTGAGCTCAATGCTGTTGTTTTTCTAAAGGAATGGAATAAAGAGCTGAGAGTGCAATTGGAAGAAGGTGCCTATTTTGACGGAGAAAAAGTAACTTACTTAAATGGAAGGCAGGTCGAAATCATGCCGATTCCAAGGAAAAACGGATTTTTGGACAATCCATAAGTTTGCTTAAATTATGATTTGACCGGAATCTCTTCGTTGGTTATTTCATCGATTTGGGTCAGAATCCCAAAACTGCAAAGGTAATGACCGCCGGAATAAAAAATAATAGCGATTGCGTATCTGATTTTATTGGTTGCGAACAGGTCAAAACCAGTAAGTGAAGCGCTTAGGATAAACAAAAAAGCTCCTATTGCTACTAGTACAAAACTTTTCCTGCTGACAAAAAACCTCCTGTTGATGGCCATAACAAAAGTACTGATCCCAAAAAAGGAATATAATAATCCTGGCAGAAAAAACTCATTGGTATATTCCAACACAATAGCTGCATAAATCCCCAAAACAAGAAATGCGAGTAATTCAGGCCATCTTTTTGAAAGAGATGGCCTTATACTTTGTTCTGAAAATTGCGTGGATAAATAAAACAAAAGTCCATAGCTGGTCTGGGCCACAATGAAAGTGCAGATTCCTATAGTTTTGAACAGACTTTCTTCAATATCAAGAAGCATCAAAAAATCTCCTGTAAAGGAAAAGATTGTAGCTACTATCATCAAAGTCATTAAAGCATGAGGATTTTTTTTGAACTTCATCAAAAGTCCAAAAATCAAAATTGGAAGTGTCGATAGATTAAATAGAAAGAACCCAACCTTTAAATCCAAGAGAAGAAAGGCAATAGCCAATACTACGGTTGAGATATAAATGACAGTAAACTTGGTGTTCCAGACTAACATTTAGAGAATCAATTGATAATCGAATCTAAAAATAATCTTTAAAAACAAAATAAAATATTTTAATTGCAAAAAAAGTTGTTAAAAAATTTTAATAATTCATATTAAACCAATTAATTTAACTTTTTGATAAAAATTTTATGAAATTGGTAATTTTTACTTTTTTGATTATAATATTACTGGGTTATGCACTGAACGTGGTTTTTTTTTGGGTATTTCTCAAGAAAAGCAGTATAACAAATGCGATTAATGAAAATATACCAGCTATCGAAAAAACCAATGGGAAATTGCCTGATTTGTTGGCATACACATAGCCTGATACCAAAGCTCCAACGCCAATTCCTGATTCCAAGGCGATATACATGGTTGCCAATGCCCTACCCCTAAACTGATCCAAAGAAAGGTCTATTGTCCATGCTGAGATAGTCGGGGAATTCATACCAACCGATGCACCGAAAATTACTCCACCAAAAAGAAACATGGCTTTTGATTCTGCAAATCCGATCAGAAACATTGATACTCCCATAGAAAGGCAGGCCACCAGCATCACAGGGATTCTGCCATATTTGTCAGAAGCCCTGCCCGCTATGATTCTGATTCCTAATGAAGAAAGCGTGAATACAGCAAAGAAAAGCCCTTTGTTCAAAATTCCTAAATGCTCTGAAAAATCCGGAACGATCGTAAGTACGGCCCCGAATGAAAAAACTGTCAGAAATAAAACAAGAGAAGGAGCCAAAACTCTTTTTTCTATCAATTCATCCCGCTTCAATTTCAATAACCTTGGATGGAATTTTTCAGGCTGTGAGACAGTCTCCTTCAATCTGATCAAAATCAGAATCGAAAGAATGGCTGTAAAAGCAGACGTATAAAAAAGAGGCTGAATCCCCCAAATAGAACCGATATATCCACCCGTAGCCGGACCCGCAGCCATTCCTAACGAACCAAACAAGGATTGGATTCCCATTGCTTCACCTCTTCTGGTAAATGGAACAATATCCGCAACATAGGCTGAAATACCTGTTGGAGTGAAGCCTGTTGAGAATCCATGCATAAACCGCAAAAAAAGAAATCCTGCTACCGAAGTAATAATAGGATAGGCTAAGCTGGCGATGATACATACAACAGCACCAAAAACCATCACCGGAATCCGTCCGATTTTGTCTGCCAACTTACCGCTAAAAGGTCTAGAAAGTCCTGCTGAAAGTGTAAATAAAGCAATGATCAACCCTTTATAATCCTCCCCACCCAACGAACTCAAATAGGAGGGAAGCTCCGGAATGATCATGTTGAAGCTGGAAAAAAACAAAAATGAACTCAAGCAGAGGAGAAAATAATCCAATGTAAAGAATGGAGGTAAAAATCTCATGAAGGAGTTATGTTAGAAATAAAACAATCCTGATCCAGAACCTGTCTGAATCAGGATTGTCAAGTTAAAAAGGTCAATCTTGGCTGGCTTCTTCTTCGCTTTGTGCAAGTAAAAATGCCTTAATAAACTCATTGATATTCCCATCAAGTACACTTTGGGTATCTGATGTTTCGTAGCCGGTTCTGGCGTCTTTTACCAATTTGTAAGGATGGAGGACGTAATTTCTAATCTGAGAACCAAAGTCAATCCTCAGTTTACCTGATTCTACTTTAGCCCGCTCTGCATTCCTCTTCTCCATCTCCATCTGATAAAGCCTAGACTTCAACATCTGCATGGCTTTTTCTCTATTAGCAAGCTGAGAACGCTCAATCTGACAGACTACCACGATTCCTGTTGGTTTGTGGGTCAGCTGGACCTTGGTTTCGACCTTGTTTACATTCTGTCCACCTGCACCACCTGAGCGTGATGTATGTAGCTCAACATCTGCAGGATTGATGTCAATCTCAATGGTATCATCTACCTCGGGATAGGCATATACTGAAGCAAATGAAGTATGTCTTCTTCCATTACTATCAAAAGGCGAAATCCTAACCAAACGGTGAACACCGATCTCAGATTTTAGGAAGCCATATGCCAAAGGACCTTCAAATTCCAAGGTACAGGATTTGATTCCGGCTACTTCACCTTCCTGCAAATCCACTTCACGAACTTTATACCCATTTTTTTCGCCCCACATGATATACATTCTCATCAAGATCGAAGCCCAATCGTTACTTTCAGTTCCGCCGGCTCCGGGGTTGATTTCAAGCACTGCATTGAGTTGGTCCTCCTCGCTGCTGAGCATTTTTTTGAGTTCGAGGTCTTCCACCTCTCCCAAAACTTCTTTGTATTCGGATTTCATTTCCTCTTCGGAAACTTCATCTGAAGAATAAAAGTCGAACAATACTTCGAGATCCTGAAGGCTGGTTTCCAATTTCTCAAAAGGGGAGGTCCAAGTTTTTTTGGCTTGGATTTGCTTCATTATTTTCTCCGCTTCTTCGGAATCATTCCAGAAACCGGCCTGTGATGAAACAGCCTCTAAATCTTCTATTTCTGCTTTCTTCTTATCGTAGTCAAAGATACCTCCTCAAAGCCGAAACGCGGGCTCTCAAGTCTTTCAACTGGTCTGATGTCATAATTTATTTAGTTTTTGAGGTGCAAAAGTCGTAAAAAATCCCCGGTTTACCTATTCGGATTCAATCTCCATACAGAATAATAAGCTGTATTTTATTGTCACCTTTGTGTTTGAACTCTTTATACTTGAGTTTGGATATCACATATCCTCCTGCCAAAAGCCCGACTGGCAAAGCCCAAGAATCTTCCAATTGTTTTAAGTCTCCTTGATGATAAAGGCTGTTGACAGTATTGACAAGAAGAAAAATAACTCCTGCACCCATGCTCAGGTAGGAAAGATTTCTAATCGTATGGTTTCTTGGGTCCTTGTTGCGGATATCGACCACGGTGATTTCCTTAGGTTGGAGCACATTTTCAGAAAGGACGATGATGTCTGTTTTGATATCGACGATCACATCAGTGACATAATAATCAAACTTGGTGGACTTGTACGTTATTTCCTCACCGATCTGAAATCGGAGGGCAGTTTTGGTATTAGAACCCTTTTGAAGAAGGATAAATTTTTGGGAATAGGAATGATTGGCCAATGAAAACCAAAGTATCAGGGCAATGAGGGATACTTTGGATTTGAAAAAGGTTCTTTTCATGCAATCGGCCTTATTGGTGCTATTAGTTAAAACGGAATTCTCGGAAAGATTTCTATTCTCAAATAGAAGATTTTAGGCTAATATAAGGAAATGAGTGTAATTATGAATTTAACTTATTTCCATTCATCACGGAGCTTTTGCTGAATTTTTACAGGATCTTCAGCCAGATTGATTATTCCTGAAAATTTTGATGCTTCAAATCCTTTTTTCTTTTTACTGGTAATAGTCAGGGTTTTTTGCATTTCCTCCTTCGTAGAACCCTTTTTGATAATTATTACCAGATGATTTAAATTTTATATAGAGATAATTTAAACGATGAAATTCCTGATGTCCTTCTATCAAGGATTGTTTTTGATTTCAAAAAAAACCAACCATAGGTGGTTTTCAAAATTATGATTCAATTTCAAATCTCTTTTACAATTTGATAATCCAACCACGTTTGTCTTCTTTTTTGCCATACTTGATTTCATCGAGGGTTTTTTGGACCTGATGGGAGAAGGCATAGGATGGCTTTTCTGGAAGGATATAATCCTGTCCATGGATATTAATTTTGAAAATATGTGCAATCGTTGCTGCAGTTCCTGTTCCAAAAGCGTCCTGAAGTTTTCCTTCTACAAGGGCTTTCTCCAATTCGGTCACACTCAAAAAACGCTCCTCTACAGGATATCCCATTTCTTTTGCAATGGACAAGACAGAATCTCTGGTGATTCCTTTCAGGATAGTCCCGGTGTGGGTCGGTGCTGTGATGATGGTGTCATTGATCATAAACATGACATTCATGGTACCACTTTCTTCGATGAATTGATGGGATTTGCCATCTGTCCAAAGCAATTGGTCGTAGCCTTCTTTTTGGGCCAAAAGAGCTGGATACAGCGAGCCTGCATAGTTGCCCGCAGCTTTTGCCTGTCCTGTACCCCCTTCAATGGCCCTGGTATATTTCTGCTCGACCTTTACTGCCACAGGCTTGGAATAATAGTTTCCAACAGGGCAGGTGAAGATCATAAACTTATATTTTTCTGATGGTCTGACACCGATATAGTCATCTGTAGCAAAAACAAATGGCCTGATATACAATGAATAACCGGGTTTATTTGGAATCCAAGCCCTGTCCAGATCCAACAGTGTCATCAATCCTTCCATAAAAATTTCTTCAGGAACTTCAGGAATACACATTCTTCTGGCGGATTCATTCAACCTTTTTTGGTTGGCATCTGCTCTGAAAAGTAAGATTTCACCTTCCTCATTTTTATAGGCTTTCATTCCTTCGAAAATAGATTGTCCATAATGAAGGGTGGCATTGGAAGGGCTGATGGCAAGTGGCGCGTATGGCTCAATGCGGAGGTCTGTCCATTCGCCATCAATAAAATCAGCCACAAACATGTGGTCACTGATCGTTTTGCCGAAAACCAAGTTGTCAAAATCCGTCTCTTTAAGCCTGGATTTAGCAGTTTTGGTGATATCTATCTGTAATGCTGTTTTCATGGTATTAGATTCTAGGCTTCCAAGTAACCTCCTCAACTCCTAACTCTTGGGCTATTAACCTTCCCAAAACAAAAAGATAATCAGAAAGCCGGTTTAAATATTTTACGATTATTTCATCTACATGCTCTATTTCCATCAGGTCAATGACGCAGCGCTCAGTTCTCCTACACACTGTCCTTGCAACGTGGCAAAAAGATACAGTTTGGTGTCCTCCCGGCAAAATAAAATGCCTCAATTCGGGAAGTTGCAATTCCATTTCATCTATTTCCTTTTCCAGCAGTTCCAAGTCTTCGTCATGAAGATCAGGCTTTTTGATGTTTTCTTTTCCCGGCTCTGAAGCTAGGGTCGCACCGATTGTAAAAAGCCTGTCTTGGATTTCTTTGAGAAGAGACTCTCTTTTTTGGTTGATTTCCTGATCCCGGAGCAAACCGATGAAACTGTTCAGTTCATCTACGGTGCCATAGGCATCAATTCTCAATTCTGCTTTTGAAACCCTCCGGCCTCCCAACAATGAGGTTTTTCCCGTATCTCCGGTTTTGGTATATATTTTCATGGGGCAAAATCGTATTTAGTAGGCCTTTGACAATCAAGCCACAAAAATAACAGAAAGAATTTAGAAAGCTTTACGAAATTACTCAGAAACCAACATCGAAATTCCCCTAGCAGGATTTGGATTAACAGTGTCTGATTCTACAAGCCCATCTCTCAATCGAATAATCCTATGGGCATAATGGGCGATGTCGTCTTCGTGAGTTACCATGATAATGGTATTACCTTTTTGGTGGAGCTCGTGGAAAAGCTCCATAATTCCATATGAAGTTTTGGAATCCAGGTTACCGGTAGGTTCATCGGCCAAGATGATGCTTGGGTTATTGACCAAGGCACGGGCTATGGCTACCCTTTGTCTTTGACCACCAGAAAGCTCGTTGGGTTTGTGACTTACACGGTCAGCAAGTTCCACATTTTTGAGTGCCTGGAATGCCATGTCTCGCCTATCTGATTTGTTATAACCGGCATAGATCAATGGTAGGGCAACATTATCAAGACAAGTGGCCCTAGGAAGGAGGTTAAAAGTCTGGAATACAAATCCGATTTCTTTGTTTCTGATTTCGGCAAGATCATTTTCAGTCATGTCGCTGACGTCTTTTCCATTGAGGACATATGAACCGGTAGTGGGGGAATCCAAACAACCGATGATATTCATCAAGGTGGATTTTCCGGAACCTGAGGGACCCATAAAAGCTACATATTCGCCTTTGTTTATTGTGATCGTTATGGATTTCAGTGCTTCCACTATTTCCGCACCCATTTTATAGGTCTTACTGATTCCGGTTGTTTCAATTATCTTAGCCATGGGTAGTTGGTTTAAAAGTCTTAAATTAAAGTAAAAGATTTAGAGCTAAAAACTTTACTTTAAGAAAACGACAAAAGGTGCTATAAGTTTGCTAATTGTAGTTTTTCAATTTGGGAAATTGTCAGCCAACCTTGCATCTCCACGAGTGCATTGCTCGCATAGCTGTCGAGTCCCAGTTTCCTGCTTTGCTTTACATATTGGATCCACAGCATCGGATCTTTGGAAAACTGGATGGCATCCTGAAGGATTTCATATTTTTTCAGGTCATCTGTTTCGGCATTTACTTTTTTCAATACCAAAGGAACCCAATAAGCATTTCGGCCTAAATCCAGATCTTGTTTGATCAGTGCTTGGGTTTTTTCTGTCAATTCAGTTTTTTCTTCTTTGGTCACAAATGAATACCAAGAGTCCAGATCTTCTGAGGACCATACATCTCCCAAGTTTTGAAGCAGAATATTCTTGACTTTCGAGAATTCTGAATCATCCAACCAATGCATTTTATGCAAGAGTATTTTGAAAGCATATTCTGCTTGGAAGTTTAGGTCCTGTATTTCCTCGAGATTTTTCATAAAATCAGAAGGCATCGCACGATGCAACTTTGCTGATTTATCAAAATAAGCTGTCTTGGAGTTTTCTACCAATTCCCCGTTTTCATCCCAAACCATCCAATCAGGAAACGGAACATTGAATTTTTGATGGATAAATTGAGCTTCTTCAGGCTTTCCACCAAAATGAAGAATTGCAAGATGGATAGGTTGAAAGTTCTGAAAACCCCTTTCCTCAGCCACCAAAATATCCACAGACGATTTCTCAAAATCCAATTCTCCATATAGAATTTTTGCAGAAATGGAATGGTAATAACCTGCGGCATTGGGAAGAGCCATTGCAGTTCCGTTGAGGTATTTCAGCGATTCGTTGATATACGATTCTTGGAGTGTCCTCAATATCCTCGTATCGCGAAGATTCATTTCTTCAATACTTACCTGCGCTTTGGCTACAAGGGAATCAATGATGGGTAGGTCCGAGGCCAACGGCGCCGTAACCTTATTGGTCCACTGGTTACGGAGAAGGGCTGTTTTCAATGAATAATTTTCAGGGAGGTTATCGGTGCTCAATATAAATGGAGCAAAATTCCCTTTCTTGTTTTCGAAAACAAGGTAGTTGATTTTGAAAATCTGATCTTCCGGAATCGACGTCACCTCTTCCTGTTCAACCTGATGTTTGACTTTTAATGCAAGAAGATTGGACTGAAGGACAGGATTTTGGTCAGTAATTTTCTCCATCATCGAAATGGCTTCGGTAGGCTTATTCAGTTTGGAATAAAGCAATGAAAGATTATTGGCCAAATATGGGTTGTCAGGAAAGTAACTCAGTCCTCTTTCAAGGTAAAAAACAGCATCGAAGATTTTTTCCTGTTCATGAAGCTTGGAACTGAGTAAAAGTGTATTGATAACAGAGGGCGAATTGTCAAAAACCTGATATAGATTTTCCATGCCCAAGTTGGTTTGGTTTAGGGAAAATCTCAGGTGAGAGGCTGTATTCTTTGCCTTGTCATTTTTTCTGTATTGGATCCAAGAGCTTTCAAACAAGATGGCAGCCTCTAGTGGACGGTCTGTTTGGTAATAATATTCTGCATTGATATTAGAACTGCCCGAGGCCAACTGTACTCCGATGATTCCATCTGCATAGATTACCAAAACCACCACTGCCATGATTGCTCCGATTCTCATGTGGAAATAAGCAAAAAACTGTGGCTTGAAAATTATTTTCTCTAAGTCCTTTCCTGAGTTAAGAATCTCTGAAAAGTTTGCCATCAGATACAAATAGAACAACAAACTGAAAGCAACCTGACCGTAGATGAAAATATGGTTGAAAAACTCAATCATCGGTTGGTTGTCCTTGAAGATTACCCAACCCCATGTGAATGTTGTCAGCGCGTATCCGATCCAAAAGAATGATTTTCCAATATCCGAATGCTTATAAACCTGATCAGTTTGTTGGATTTTGTATTGCAAAACAAAATATCCGATAAGCCCGCCGATCAGCATCAAGATGACGGGCGGAAGAATAGGGAAAGGCAAATCAACTTCTCCTGTAATGTCCAAAAACGAAAAGAAAACTAAAAAGAAGTAGATCAGAAAAATGAAAAGGATATGCCATGTGATTTTGATCCCCGTTCCTTTGTTTAATTTGATCAATAGAATAGAGCTTCCGGAAATGAACGCATGACCGATGTGCAATAAGAAGATAACAGATATGACTGCTGCAGGAAAAGCGCTGTTTTCACCCAACCATAGCCAAGGAGAAGGAATGTCCGATACCACAGTCAAAAGGTAAAGTGTGGCAGATCCTGAAAAAAGGATGACAAAAAACCTACCCAATATCCCCCATGATGTTGCAAAAAAGGACAATCCGATCAATGGAATCAGGATTCCGGCCATCAATCCTATCAAGGGATAATTGGTTGATATACCACCAATGTTTAGCCCATTGATACCACTGAATGCGAGTAAAAATATCACCAAAGCCGTCGCCGCAGTGAAGTAAAGCTTTTTGAGGGTACTGATAAGGGCAAGTCCCAAGCTGAAAAGAAGCCATACCAAGCCGCCAAAAAGTAGAGAAAGATTGGGAAACGTCAACGCAGGGAGGGATTCGAAATTTTGGAACAAAAGAAAATTATCCATTTCAATCTTGACCAATTCTCCCCCCACTTGGACCAGTTTGACCGGAACGGAAACGGCTTCCGAAAATATTCCGGGAAGGACCGGCATGATACCCCTTTCCCAGAAGAAACTACTGAACAATAGGAAAAGGCCTCCGATCACTGATAGTGATATGGGAAGGCCTTTCATTACAATATTTGATATATTTTGATTGTTTTTTGCCGGCATTATTCGAGCACCTTTGGAACCCTGAAGTAATCCGAATCCCGTTGCGGGGCATTGAGCAATCCTGCCTCATGAGAAAGGTGCTCTCCGACGACGTCTTCTCTCATGACATTGACTTCAGATGACATCGTGGTAATTGGTTCGATTCCTGTCGTATCTACCTCGTTGAGTTGCTCCACCCAATCAAGGATCTGGGTCATGTCTTTTTGGATTTTTTCTGCTCCTATTTCATCAAACTCAAGCCTGGCTAGGTGAGAGATTTTCTTTACGGTATTTAAATCAATTTTCATAAAGTCTTAATTATTGTTTTCTCAGTATCCAAGAGGTGATTGTCTTCCCAAAGTTGGTCCTGAATTGTACTATAACATTTATTTCTGATACTCGCGATGTCCTTAGAATTCATCCCAAGGGTTTCGATCGGGGAGTGGATTACGATTTTACCTTTCTTAAAATTTAATAAGAGCCTCCCGTCATCGGGCAAAATTAAATGATTAAATGATAAAGTGACAGGAATCAAAGGTATTTGTTTGTCTATAGCAAGACTAAATGCCCCATCCTTAAACTTATTCAAATGAGGAGGCAAGCCTGTGGTAATTCCTCCTTCCGGAAAAATCACAATGCTGCTTCCTTTGGAAATGGCATTTTTTGCTCTGATCAAAACTTCGCTTCTACTCTTTAGGCTTGATCTATTGACTGCGATATGCAGTTTTTTGAAGTAATACCCGAAAAGCGGAACTTTCCTGATGGAGCTTTTGCCGATATACACTACATCTCCGGGAATAAATCCCATCATGGCAATGTCTAGGTAAGAAAAATGGTTGGCTGCAAAAATATAGGGTCGGCCTTTTTTTATATTCCCTTTCCCTACTACTTTGATCTGCATAAAAATTAGTAAGAAGAAAAGGTTTGCCCAAAATTGATTGACTCTTCGCCCGTATTTCTCCCAATTTGGAATCCAGATACAAATCAAAAAAAGAGGAAATAGCAATAGAAATGTCAGAATGAAGATCAAAAAAGCATAAATGGAATATATCCTCTTAAGTACAATCATGGCTTATTGATTGATCATATGGTTGGCTGCTTTGACAAAATATGATTGAATAGCTTCTTTGACTTCTGTTTCCATGGTTATTTGATCGATTGCTGTTAGCATGCAATTCAGCCAAGAGTTTCTCATAGCACCATCTATTGGCCATTGGAAATGTCTTTTTCTAAGCATGGGGTGACCCCGCAGCTCAAGGTAAGTGTGCGGTCCGCCAAATACATGGATCAGGAACAAAAATAATCTTTCTTCTGCTGGTGCCAAATCTTCGGGATAGAGTTTTCTCAAGTCCTGCGTTTTTTCCACATTCTTGTAAAAGTGGTTTACCAGCAATTTAATTTTTTCTTGACCAAGGGATTCGTAGATGGATTGTGGGGAATTCATATGGAAACATAATAAAAATGGTTTGAGAACCGAAAAAATCAATTCCCAAACCAAAAATAATAATTGAATACTATTCCTGAGCTTGTATTGCGGTGATTACAACAGTATTGAAAACGTCATCTACAGTGCAGCCACGGCTGAGGTCGTTGACGGGTTTGTTGAGACCTTGGAGCATCGGTCCGATGGCGACCGCACCTGTTTCTCTTTGGACTGCTTTATAGGTATTGTTTCCTGTGTTTAGATCAGGGAAAATCAGCACAGAAGCATTTCCTGCCACTTCCGAATTCGGCATTTTTTGGCGGCCTGTCACCGGATCCACAGCTGCATCATATTGGATTGGGCCTTCGACTTTGATGTCAGGTCTTTTTGATTTGACGATTTCGGTGGCTTTACGGACTTTTTCTACATCTTCTCCTGTGCCGGATTCGCCGGATGAATAAGACAGCATGGCAACACGTGGTTCTATACCAAATCTCTTACTTGTATCTGCGGAGGAAATAGCGATTTCAGCCAATTCTTCAGAACTCGGGTTGATATTGATGGCACAATCTCCAAAAACAGTTACCCGATCCGGAAGGCACATAAAGAATACGGAGGATACCAATGAAATTCCCGGCTTAGTTTTGATAAACTGAAGGGCAGGACGGATGGTATGGGCGGTGGTATGTATAGCTCCGGAAACCATCCCGTCGGCATGGCCTTTATAAACCATCATCGTTCCGTAATAAGCACCATCCGTCATCAGGTCTTTGGCCACTTCCAAAGGCATTTTTTTTCCTTTTCTCAATTCAAAAAAAGTATTGGCGTAATCTTCAAAATAGAAGGATTCCTGAGGATTGATGATCTGACAATTATCTTTGGTGAGGCTTAACCCCAGTCTACTGATACTTGCAATGATTTCTTGGACGTCTCCAAGCAGCGTAATTTTTACTACTTTTTGTTTTATGAGTCTGTCAGCGGCTTTCAAAATCCTTTCGTCTTTTCCCTCCGGCAATACGATGTGTTTCTTTTTGTTTTTGGCCCATTTAACGAGCTGAAACTGAAACATTCTTGGAGTCATTCCTACGCCGACAAAATTGATCATCTCTTTCTCAAGAGCATCAGTATCAATGTATTTTCTAAAGGTATTGATGGCTCCCAAAATTTTATCAGGAGTGTCAGGACTGATTTTGGAGTGGATGGCTGCCACTTTGGTTGCTGCATAGAAGGATGGATCGTCCACTCTCAAAATTGGCACATTCACATCCGAACCCTCTATCAACTTGATGACTGATTCACCGATTTCAAAACCACCTGTGACTACGATTCCGGCAATTCTTGGAAAATTTTGGGAATGGTTGGCTTGTAAAGATGCCAAAATGATATCAGCCCTATCGCCAGGAGTGACTATCAGGACATTTTTTCTAATATGCTTAAGAAAATTCGACACCTGCATAGCTCCGAAGATGAAATGGTCGGCTGGATTGGAAAGAAAATTTTCTCCAAAAAGGACCTCAGCCCCGAGGTGGTCTTTGACTTCCCTCATCGATGGACTTTTCAATTCCTGAATTTTGGGAATCACTGCAAGGATTAATTCCTTTCCCAAATGGTCCTGAAGGGCCCTTTTTATTTCTTTTCTTTCTCCCTCCTCCACTTTATTGATGACTACAGCGAGCACCTTTACTTTTCTTTGGAGAAAATTATTCAGAGTGACAACTGCAGAAGAGACCACTTGGGCAACGGACTTGCCATCTCCTGACAACACTATAATCACAGGTGAGCCAAGGTTTTTTGCAATTGCTACATTGGCATCAAATTCAAATGCAGTGCCCTCTCCCAAAAAATCACTTCCTTCAATAATTGTGAAATCATACTCCTCTTCCAATACTTTGTATTTGGTGATAATGGTATCTATAATTTCGCCTTGCAATCCTGCTTCAATCATCTGATTGGCCTGCTCCCTGGTATAGCCATAGGACTTTTCGTATTGGATCGGGAGATTAAAATGTTTTATAAGGGTTTCAAAATGTTGGTCTTTTTTGACTTCAGGATTGTTGTTGATGATAGGTTTGAAGTAACCTATTTTATGTGCTTTGGAAAGCAGCATATCTACTAAACCAAGGGCCACTATTGATTTGCCGCTAAATGGTTGTGTGGTGGCTATAAAAATACTTTTATTGGTGTCCATAGAAAACGTTTTTTAAAACTTAACAAAATTAGAAGGCGAAAAGGACTCCAAACTTGATGAATATGTTATTTTTTCATGATTAATATCATGATTTTTCTTCTTTTAATATCCTTGTGACTAGGTGTCTCCCGGCGGCTTTGTCCAAACTGACGTTGATTTCAAAACTAACCAGTATAATAAGTGAAGTGATAAACAACCACAACATTACGGCAATCATTGCCCCAATTGACCCATAGAGTTTGTTGTATGTGGCAAAATTATTCAGGTAGAAGGAGAATAAATAAAAACCGCATGTGATCAAAATGCCCCCCGTAAGTGATCCTGTCGAAAAAAACTTCCATTTGTCATGCACCGCGGGTGCAAACCTGAATATGAATGCTGTGGCGATCAAGAAAACAGATAACAATACCAAGAACCTAAAGAAAGTCAGCATGTATATGTATAGGTTGCTCGATACCAAGTCCCATTCGGAGATCCGATAAAGGATACTTCCTCCCAAAATCATGATCAAAACCGCCCCGCATATCGACAATACCAAAAGCAACACAATACCGACTGAGATCAATCTTGTCATCCAAAATGACCTGTTCTCCTTTGTTCGGTATACAGCATTGAATGCATTCATCATTGAGACCACGCCATTGGTAGAAAGGAATAAGGCAAGAAAAAAGCCGAGTGACAATAAGCTTTGTCTTGGTTTGCTGACGATATCCATGATGGTAGCTTCGGCTTCTTGATAGACACTCGATGGGATAAATTCTGCAATGAAAAGAAGGATGTTTTGGGTAGTCACATTTGGGAAAAATAATCCCACATATGGGATCATATTCAACAAAAAAAGCAATAGCGGAAACATGGCTACTGTAAAACTGAATGCCATTGCGCCGGCCCTCTCGGTAATTTCATCTTTCCTCATTTGGAAAATAAAAATTCTGCCTACATCGTAAAGATTCTGATCAGGATTTCCAAAGTGAAATTTTCTGAGAATCTTAGCTTGTCTCGTAAATCTAATCGACAGTAAACGGATCCTCTTCTTCACTTAAAAATGGATTACTGGTAGTATGGACGTAATAAATCTAGTAAATAATGGGATGGTCTGCAGGGTTTGTGGCTTTCTTTTTTCAGAAATGTCAAAGTAGTCCAACCTTTTGTAATTAATTCTTCAGATTCATTGAATACCTCATATTCAAACTTTATTCTAACCCCAGGCATTTCGGGGATAGTGGTTTTGATAGTCAGAAGCTCATCATATTTTCCGGGTTTGATAAACTGGGAATGAAGGTCCAAGACCGGCATGATGATCCCATCATCTTCCATCTGCTTGTAGGAAAATCCCGCATCTCGGAGTGCTTCCACTCTTGCCACTTCAAAGTACATGGCATAGTTTCCATAATAAACATATCCCATTTGATCTGTTTCTGCATACCTTACCCTTACTTTGGTTTCTGCTTGGAACATGTCAGTATATTTTTGATTTATTTAACGCTGCCTGATACCTGCGGGCATTGATCATGTGTGTGTTATAGTCCTTTGCAAAGGCATGATAACCTGAAAAATCCTCTTTGGCACAGAAATAAATGTAGTCGTGATCTTCGTAATTTAGGACCGCTTCGAGCGCTGATATTTCTGGTAGGTTAATAGGACCGGGAGGAAGTCCTGTATACTTGTAAGTATTATAAGGACTGTCAATTTCTTTATGGACATTCAAAACCCTTTTCAGACTAAAATCTCCAACAGCAAAAACCAGTGTTGGGTCGGCCTGAAGCGCCATATTGATTCTTAACCTGTTCAAGTAGACACCGGCCACTTTGGGTCTTTCATCCGCTTTTTGTGTTTCGGCCTGTACAATCGATGCCAAAGTTGAGACCTCATACTGGGTCAATCCCAATTTTTGGGCTTTAGCCAATCTCGCCTCGGTCCAGAAATTCCCATATTCTTTATACATCCTGTCAAAAAGCTTTTCGGCACTCGTGTTCCACCAGAATTCATAGGTATTGGGAATAAACATTCCCATGATGGTTTCTTCTTTGAATCCGAATTTCCAGATATAGACTGAATCCATGATCAAATCCATGAATTCGTCTTGGCTTGTTTCTAAGTTTTTGGTGATTTTCTCTGCCAAGTCTTCTTTTGTTCTGACATTGTTGAAAGTTAACTTGACAGGAGTCTGTCGTCCTGACCTGAGGAGCTTGATGAGATTGAGGTTGTTGGTTTTTGCCGGAATGGTATATAATCCGGGTTTTACAGCATCCTGATAACCAAGTACTTTTGCCACAAAACTGAAGGTAATCAGGTCGTGGATCACATTGTTTTGATATAGGCTGTCAGATACCATCTGGAAAGTTGCATTGGTAGGGATTTTCAAAGAGTAGGAATCTTCTTTGTCCGTGAGGGCATTTGGGCTAAAAAATGCCTGGTAAAAATAAAATGACAAGGAAGTGACAAGCACCGAGAAAGTGATCACTGCAATGAGGTAATACTTTGTTTTATTGTCTTTGAACATATAATTTGACGGCAATAACAGAATAATCGCAAAAATAGAGATTTTTGTTCAAGGGCTGGCAATTCCTTTATACCTATGGCAAAAACCATTCGAGTGACTTGTGCAATTATCATGAAAGAAGGAAAAATCCTTGCTGCCCAAAGAAGTGAAAAAATGGACTTGCCGCTGAAATGGGAATTTCCCGGAGGAAAAATAGAACAAAATGAATCTCCTGATGCATGTTTGATCAGGGAAATTAAAGAAGAACTCAACATTGAAATTAGCATAGAAAAGACTTTCAGAAGCAATGTCCATTCATACAAGGAGGATAAGCAAATTGAACTTATTCCCTTTCTTTGTGGCTATATGAAGGGACAATTGGTTGCCAAAGAGCATCAACAGATCCAATGGATCGAGCCAAAAAATCTTATCAAGCTTGATTGGGCTGAGGCCGATGTACCGATTGTGATCGAATTCATCGAATGGTTTAAAGAAAACCATCAAACAAACTATTGAAAATTAAAGCTGCCATGGCTGCCGAATTTATAAAACTATATCCTGAGAATCCCGACCCAAGGAAAATCCAGAAAATCGTCGATATTCTTCTTGATGGAGGGGTAATTATTTATCCCACGGACACGGTTTATGGGATGGGCTGCAATATCCATAACCTCCGGGCCGTAGAAAGGATCGCTCAAATCAAAGGCATTAAAGTGAAAAAACACAACTTTTCCTTTATCTGCTATGACCTGAGCAATATCTCTGAATATACACGTGCCTTGAGTACACCTGTATTCAAGATGATGAAAAAAGCTTTGCCAGGACCATTTACATTTATATTGGAAGCCAACAATGCAGTTCCCAAAATTCTCAACAGTAACAAAAAGACTATAGGAATCAGGGTTCCCGACCACGCTATTCCAAGATTATTGGTCAAAGAATTAGGTTCTCCGATATTGACTACCTCTATCCGTGATGAAGATGACATTATAGAATACAGCACCGACCCAGAATTGATCTATGAAAAATTTAGGGATCTGGTGGACGTAGTTATAGATGGCGGCTATGGAAATAATGTTGCTTCTACTATATTGGACTGTACAGGTGACGACATTGAGCTCATCCGCCAAGGTTTGGGGTCCGTAGAGGACATAATGTGATTAAATTTCCGAAGCAAAATAATATTGATATCCTCATTTTAAATTTAATTTTGTAGGTAATCAAAATAAACCCTATTTCTATTGAGCCAAGCAAATTCCATAATCACTGATCTTTTTTATTTACCTCCTATCGAGTATTTTGTTGCGATCATAGATTTCGAGGAGATACAAGTTGACCAAAAGGAAAGGTATCAAAAGCAGACTTTTAGGAATAGGGCACAAGTATTATTGGCAAATAAGGTCGATATACTCTCAGTGCCGGTCATCGGAAGTAATAAAAAGCAGCTTTACTGGGACGTTAAAATCGATTATGGCCAAAAGTGGAAAAATGTCCATCTCAGAGGAATTCAAAGCGCTTATGGAAAGGCTCCTTTTTTTGAATATTTATATCCTTACTTTGACGAGGTATTTGATAAAAACCTGACGTTTTTGTTTGAGATGAATTTGGAGTTACTGACAGTTTGTCTGAAACTTCTCAAAATGAAAATAAGGTTAAATGTGGAGTCAAAAACTGAGTTTGCAACTGAATCAGTAGATATCCGTGGAATTATTCACCCTAGGCAAGGATTCTCCCAAAGGGACATCATGACACCCTGCTTTTACCCACAAATGTTTGGCTTAGACTTTGTTCCCAATATAAGTATAATTGATTTGCTGTTTTGTATGGGGCCAGATTCGAAAGAAGTCCTTCTGCAATCAAAAAAAAATCGTTGAACAATCTGCAAATAGATTGTGTTTTTAAAACAAATTCGGTAACATTATTACAGATTTAAAATAAAATTTAGAAAGGAAATACATGGAAGCAAAATTTTCAAACAGAGTCAAAGAGGTGATCTCTCTCAGTCGTGAAGAAGCATTGCGGCTGGGGCATGATTACATCGGTACAGAGCACCTCTTGCTGGGTATGATTCGAGAAGGAGAAGGAGTGGCTGTTTCCATATTGAAGAAGTTGGGGGTGCCTCTAGACGAACTTCGTAATTCTATCGAAAGGGCTGTAAAAGGTACTGCAACGCACAATGTAAAAAACCTTGCCAACATTCCACTGACAAGGCAATCTGAAAAGGTACTTAAAATCACCTACTTAGAAGCTAAAATATTCAAAAGCCAACTTATCGGAACTGAGCATTTATTACTTTCAATCCTTAGGGATGAAGACAATATTGCAACACAGATTCTTCATAAGTTTGATACCAATTATGATTCAGTCAAAGAGATGTTGGAATTTCAGACTGACTCGACTCCAAGGGCCAAGGCGGAAGCCGATGATCCTGACGACGATGGATCAAAGTTATTTGGATCTTCTTCAGGAAGCTCGTCTGCCGCAAAATCTACAGGAGAAAAATCAAGAACTCCTGTATTGGATAATTTTGGTCGGGACCTGACCAAAATGGCTGAAGATGATAAACTTGATCCGATTATAGGCAGAGAGAAAGAAATCGAAAGGGTTGCACAAATACTTTCAAGAAGAAAGAAAAACAACCCAATCTTAATCGGTGAGCCTGGTGTAGGGAAAACTGCAATTGCTGAAGGATTGGCATTGAGGATTGTTCAGAAAAAAGTGTCACGTGTATTGTTCAACAAGCGTGTGGTTACATTGGACCTTGCTTCATTGGTAGCAGGGACAAAATATAGAGGACAATTTGAAGAGAGAATGAAAGCCGTAATGAACGAGCTCGAAAAATCTCCAAGCGTAATCTTGTTTATTGATGAGCTTCATACAATAGTTGGTGCCGGTGGTGCCAGCGGATCTTTGGATGCTTCCAACATGTTCAAACCAGCTTTGGCAAGGGGAGAGATTCAATGTATCGGTGCTACCACTCTAGATGAGTATAGACAATATATTGAAAAAGATGGCGCGCTTGCAAGGAGATTCCAGATGGTAATGGTAGATGCTACCACGCCGGATGAGACCATCCAAATCCTCAACAATATCAAGGATAAGTACGAAGATCACCATAATGTAATCTATACACCTGAGGCAATTGAGGCTTGCGTGAAACTATCTGACAGGTATATTTCCGACAGATTCCTTCCTGACAAAGCAATCGATATACTTGATGAAGCAGGTGCAAGAGTCCACATCAATAACATCCACGTTCCGGAAGATATTTTGAGACTGGAAGATGAAGTGGAGAAAATTAAAGTGGAGAAAAACAGGGTTGTTAAAAGTCAAAAATATGAAGAGGCTGCCCAGTTGAGAGACAAGGAGAAGAAGCTTCTTGAGCAGCTCGAAAATGCCAAAGCAAAATGGGAAGAAGATAGCAAGACCAAGCGATACACAGTCGAGGAAGACAATGTCGCTGAAGTCATTGCCATGATGACCGGAATCCCTGCAAAGAGGATTGCACAGAATGAAGGTTTGAAACTCCTGAACATGAATGAGGAACTTCAGGCCAAAGTGATCGGTCAGGAAGAGGCCATCAAAAAGCTTTCAAAAGCCATTCAAAGAACAAGAGTCGGATTGAAAGATCCAAAAAAGCCGATAGGTTCATTCATCTTCCTAGGCCCTACAGGTGTCGGTAAAACTGAATTAGCGAAGATGTTAGCAAATTATCTTTTTGATAAAGATGATGCGCTGATTAGAATTGATATGTCTGAATACATGGAGAAATTCAGTGTTTCCCGACTTGTGGGAGCGCCTCCGGGATATGTAGGATATGAAGAAGGTGGACAGTTGACAGAGAAAGTAAGAAGGAAACCATATTCTGTCGTACTTCTCGACGAAATCGAGAAAGCCCATCCTGATGTATTTAACATCTTACTTCAAGTCCTAGATGATGGAATCCTTACCGACGGGCTTGGAAGACGGGTTGATTTCAGGAATACCATCATCATTATGACTTCCAATATCGGTGTAAGAGATCTAAAGGACTTTGGCGCAGGTATAGGTTTCGCCTCAAAAGCAAAATCCACAAGTATGGATGATGTGATGAAGTCTACCATTCAAAGTGCGCTCAGAAAAGCATTCAGTCCTGAATTCTTAAACAGATTGGACGATGTCGTTGTCTTTAATTCTCTTGATAAGGATCATATCCATAAAATCATAGATATCAGTTTGGGTAAATTGTTCAGAAGAATTACTGATTTGGGTTATGCCATTCAATTGACGGATAAAGCGAAAGATTTCTTAGCTGAAAAAGGTTATGACCAGCAGTATGGAGCAAGGCCTTTGAACCGGGCAATCCAGAGATATTTGGAAGATGCATTGGCTGAGGAAATACTCAAAGGAGAACTTTCGGAAGGTGATGTGATCATGGCGGATTACTCTGGAGAGGGTGAACAATTGACCATTACTGTCGATAAAAAAGAAAAAGCTGGTTAATTCAAACCAAGTGATAATAAAAAAATAGGCGGGCAAGAGATTGTCTGCCTATTTTTATTTTATTTGAATCCAAGTATATAACTGCTTTATTGACAGCACTTAATTAAAGTTTTTTTTACCTTTCGTCATTTATCCAACCTGTTTGCCCAATGAAATACCATTTTTACTTATTAATTCTTACTGCGCTACTTTTTTCATGTAAGGAGAAAGAATTACCGGAAATTAAACTAGAGGAAAAACTTCCATTCAAAACTGATTACAAAATCAGTGATTTGAAAGTATCTGAATTCTTCGAAAACAAAGCCGAATCCAAAGGGAAAGTCACACTAAAAGAGAGTTCAGGGTTAGCTTACAGCAAGTCGAATCCCGGGTTCCTTTGGACCATACAAGACAGAGGAAATAACAACAGCATCTACCTCATCGATGCCAATACAGGCGAAATTGTAACTGAGTATGAAATTAAAGGAGCCAAAAACAGGGACTGGGAATCTCTTGAACTCAGTACCGGACCTGAATCGGGTAAAAGCTATCTGTACATAGGAGACACAGGCGACAATAATGAAGAGTATAAGGATTATACAATCTACAGGTTTGAAGAGCCTAAGTTTGAAGAGACGCACCGCTCCAAAACAGTGGAGTTAGATATCCCAATAGATATCATCGATTTTGAATACCCAAATAAAAGCCATGATGTGGAGGCTCTGATGGTAGATCCGCTAACGAGAGATATTTTTTTAGTTACAAAGCGGGACTTGTTTTCCCATCTTTATGCCCTGACTTATCCTCAGGAGACAACTAAAAAAAACAAAGCAAAACTTCTAGGGACATTTTCCTTTACTATCGCCACAGCGGGAACAGTATCTGAAGATGGTAATGAGGTTTTGATCAAAACATATGATAGGATTTTTTATTGGAAGAGATCTGAAAACCAAACCTTTACTGAATTAATGGGGACAGTCCCAGCCTTGGCACCTTATGAAATAGAGGCACAGGGGGAGGCTGTTTGTTTTGATGAAAAAGGTGGATATTTCACTCTCAGCGAATGGAGTGGAGGTATAATTCCTGAATTGAAATATTACCGAAGAAAATAGCTTGGGATTGATCGATTCACCATTTTATTTTGGCTAAATGGAACCATTTGCATATTCCGGTTGATTGTTACTTGAATGTTTGGAAAGTCTTAACAAGATTTAATTTTGTCGAAACCCAAAAAATCTGAACTTTACGGGTTGATTCACAAAGAGATTAAAAAATGAGTGATTACATGAAATTATTTTTGTTTTTATATTTTTTTCCGTCCATGTTGATGCTCAATATTCCGCAACCAAAATTGGTCAGATTAGAAAAGGATGCCAATCAAAACATTTTTAGCAACCGGATAATTGGCGGCATTATAGAAAATAAAGAAATCGATGAGGGTAGTGGATTGGCATTTTCCAAGACACACGATGGTTTGATCTATACACACAATGACAGTGGTGGAGGAAGAAAGATCTTTTTGATCGATACCCTTGGTAAAGGAATGGGAGTATTCAAACTCAAAGGTGTTTGGAATAGGGATTGGGAAGATCTTGCTGTTGGTCCCGGGCCGGATCCAACGCTCAATTATTTGTATGTTGGTGAAATTGGAGACAACCAAACACGCTATTCTAACATATTTATTTATCGGTTTCCTGAACCGGAGCAGTTCACAGAAGGTATGGAAGTAGAACCTGAGATTTTGAAACTTACTTATCCTGATGGGGCTAAAGATGCGGAGACGTTGATGGTAGATCCTATTTCCAAAGATATTTATATTCTTACCAAGCGGGATAGCCTGAATATTTTGTATAAAACAACGCAGGATGATTTTGCAAAAGGAGAGGCGATCTTGGAAAGGGTGTTGGAATTGTCTCTGACCATGTCAGTTGCCGGTGATATTTCGTCAGACGGAAAAGAGATCTTGATCAAAAATTACTTTACAGTTTATTATTGGACAAGGAATGAGAATGAGACTATTGAGCAGGCTCTTTCGCGCGACCCAGTGATATTGCCTTACAAACCTGAGCCCCAAGGGGAAGCTATCGGCTTCCAACCTAATGGCAAAAGTTATTATACTCTGAGTGAAAAAAGGTTCAACATCGAACCTGTGTTGTACCGGTACAACAGAAAGTAGTTTTTAACCCATAACTTATGATAAATCAAACTACTTCCAAAATATTAATGGTCAGGCCGGCAAATTTCGGGTTTAATCCGGAAACGGCAGAAAACAACTTCTACCAGCAAAAGGATGACCGGGATTTGGCTGAAATCAGGACCATTGCGCGGCGTGAGTTTGACGGTTTTGTTTCCTTGCTTCAGGAAAAAGGGGTTGATGTTTTAATTATTGAAGACACTGATTTACCCAAAAAGACGGATGCTGTTTTTCCTAATAACTGGTTTAGTACCCACGACGATGGAAAATTGGTTCTTTATCCGATGTTTTCGCCAAACAGAAGATTGGAAAGGAGAAAAGATATCATTGAGATACTGATCCAAAAGGGTTTCAAAATCAGCGAAATCGTGGACTTGACATTTTTTGAGCAGAATGGTCAATTTTTGGAAGGAACAGGAAGTTTGATTTTGGACAGGATTAATAAAGTAGCCTATGCTTGTAGGTCCCCAAGGACACATAATACCCCCTTGGGATATTTTGGGAAACTGATGGGATTTGAGATTGTTGATTTTGATGCAGTTCAGGTGATAAGTGGAGAATCTTCACAGATATACCATACCAATGTCATGATGCATATTGGGACTGAAATAGCAGTGGTATGCCTTGACAGTATTTCTTTGGCTTCCGAAAAATTAAAAGTCCAAGAATATCTGGAAAAGACAGGAAAGAAAATGATTCCTATTACTTCCAAACAAAAATTCCAGTTTGCAGGTAATATGCTCGAAATTCAAAATAAATTGGGAACAAAGTTTACTGTCATGTCTGAATCGGCATTCCAATCTCTCGGAGAGGTTCAGATCAATACCATCAAGAGATATACAGAAATCATTGTGCCCAAAATTCCAACTATTGAAAAAATAGGAGGTGGAAGCGTTAGGTGCATGATGGCAGAGATTTTTTTACCCTCAATGTAACCCGCTGACTTTTATCGATTTTATCTTAATGGTGTCCACTTCGATGTTTCGAGAACCTGCATTTGTCTTGAAATTTTCAATCACTTCCAAGACATCATAATCTATGACTTTGGAGTTAGAACCATCAATTATAACATGCTTACCGTCAGGGATATCATCAAGGGCCTTAATCAACGCACCTTTATTAAGGAAGCTTACTTCCTCGGCAAGCAAAATCCTGATCGATCCATCCAATTCTTCTGTTCTTTCATCTAAAAGATAAGAGTTTTGGAAATTTCTCAAAAGAATAAAGACCATAGCCACTCCCATTCCCAGTCCAATACCTATTAATAAGTCAAAGAGCACGATTCCCAAAATCGTGATGATAAAAGGGAGAAATTGGTCCCAACCCAGCCTAGCCTGATTCCGAAACAATGAAACTTTAGTCAGCTTGTAGCCTACCATCAACAAAATGGCAGCAAGACATGCCAATGGGATTAAATTCAGTAAGCCCGGGATAAACATCACACTTGCAAAAAGCAAAATTCCGTGGAAAACCGCCGAAATCTTTGTTTTGCTCCCCGCAGTTACATTGGCCGAACTACGAACAATCACAGCAGTAACAGGAAGGCCACCAATAAACCCATTGATTACATTTCCCACTCCCTGTGCCAAAAGTTCCCTGTTAGGTGGCGAAACACGTTTGAGGGGATCAATTTTATCCGCAGCTTCCAAACTCAACAGGGTTTCCAAACTTGCAATTATCCCAATTGTTACAGCCGCAAGCCAAACATCGCTGTTTCCAAGCTGTGAAAAATCCGGTAAAGTGAATAGGGTGAAAAAGCCATCAAGAGATTCTATAACTGGAAGTATTACTTTATCTTCTGAATCTAGATACAGAGTAGGAACAAAAAATTTAAAATATTTATTAAGCCCTATTCCTAACAGAACCACAACCAAAGGACCAGGAATCAGTTTTGTAAAGGCAAGTTTTTTGATGAAATGCTGATCCCATAGAATCAATATGCCAATAGAAACTGCTGAGATGATGATTGCACCAATATCAAATGTTTGCGTCAAATTTCCCAGACTCATCACAGCACCCCAATCATTTACAAAGGGTATGAATTTTTCTAAATCTTTGGTATCATTTACACCAAATGCATACGGGATTTGTTTGATAATCAAAATGATACCAATACCGGCAAGCATTCCTTTGATCACTGAAGTGGGAAAATAATACCCGATCACCCCGGCCTTTAAAACCCCAAAAACAATCTGGATAATACCAGCCAAAACAACCGCTGAAAGAAAAATTTCAAAACTTCCAAGTTCGCTAATGGCATTGAGGACAATAACAGTGAGACCTGCCGCCGGTCCGGACACGGATGTATTTGATCCTGATAATGAGCCAATTACGATACCACCGATAACTCCTGCAATAATACCTGAAAATAACGGGGCACCTGATGCAAGGGCAATGCCGAGACAAAGTGGGAGGGCTACAAGAAAGACGACTAATCCTGCGGGGAGATCACTGCCTAGATGTGAATAAATACTTTTTTGCATCGAACTTGATATTTTATTGGAGCGAAAATATCATTTTATCCCCAATCAAAAAGAACATTTGGGATGAAATGACTTATAGAATAATTTTAGATTGAAATTTGAATGCCCAATGGTCGGAACATATAAAAAGACCGGATGAGCAAAAATTAATAAATCCCCGTGAAATTAAAAGGACTGATCTGATAAAGTTCAGTTTTGATACCTTCAGAAACATTCAGGGTTCCAATAAAATTTTTGATGGAATTTTCTGTGATTTTTTCGTTTGTGCGAGTCAATTCTTTTAGTGCCTCATAAGGTTTTGGATAGCCTTCCCGACGTAGGATTGTTTGAATGGCTTCTGCTACCACAGCCCAGTTGTCTTCCAGATCAGTGTTTATAGCAGCCTTATTGAGTTCAAGTTTGCCAAGCCCTTTTTCAAGTGACTCGAGGGCTATTAACATATGTCCCAACGGAACACCAATTACCCTTAAGACAGTACTGTCTGTCAGATCGCGCTGTAATCTACTGATTGGAAGTTTGGCTGCGAGATGCTCCAACAACGCATTAGCAATCCCAAGGTTTCCTTCTGCGTTTTCAAAATCAATAGGATTGACTTTATGTGGCATGGCAGAAGATCCGATTTCGCCTGCTTTTATCTTTTGTTTGAAATAATTCATAGCCACATATTGCCATACATCTTTAGAAAGATCCAACAAAATGGTATTGATTCTTTTGAGCCCATCAAAAAGCGCAGCAAGATTGTCATAATGTTCAATCTGGGTGGTGGGATAGCTTCTTTCCAAGCCAAGATAATTTGAGACGAAATCATCGGCAAATTTATTCCAGTCTATGGCAGGATAAGCTACAAAATGGGCATTCAGATTTCCTGTTGCGCCACCAAACTTTGCTGAATAAGGAACTTGGGCAAGTAGCTCTAATTGTTTTTCCAGACGAACAACAAATACCTTAATCTCTTTTCCCAATCGGGTGGGAGAGGCTGGCTGTCCATGGGTTTTGGCTAGCATCGGGATTTCTTTCCAATCATTGGCTTGGAACTCTAGTTTTGATACCACGCGGCCAAGTAAAGGCAAGATGACATCATTGAGTCCGTATTTCAGCATCAGCGGCGTAGCAGTGTTGTTGATATCCTGAGAAGTCAAACCAAAATGGATGAATTCTTTGAATTCTTGGAGGCCCAGGTTGTCAAATCTTCCCTTAATGAAATATTCCACCGCTTTGACATCGTGGTTCGTTATTTTCTCAGTTTCTTTTATGGTTTCTGCATCTGCAATCTGAAATTCAGACACGATATTTCTCAAAGCAGGATATAAGGATTTATCAAAATCTTTTAACTGAGGAAGGGGAAGTTCACACAGCGCGATGAAGTATTCTATCTCGACATGAACCCTATACTTGATTAAAGCAAACTCTGAAAAGTAGGAGCGAAGTGGTGCTGTTTTGTTACCATATCTGCCGTCAATAGAGCTCACGGCTGTCAGATGTGTCAATTCCATATAGGTTCATTTATTATTGGTCCGCAATTTAGGTTATCAGTCTGATATAGTCTGGTAAAATTTTAACAAATGGATTTTCGCTATGAGTATTTTCCAAGCCTTTTGCCAAATTATAATTCTCTTTCGAATTTTTTCTTTTCAAATTCCTTTCAGGGAATTCGAACCTGTTTTCAGTTTTTTTGTTCTTACTCAAGATATTATTCAATCAGATAAGTAAATAAATAAAACCGTAGATTAATTTTGAGCCTAGCTCAAGGTTTAATTGGAATAACGCAATTGGGAATGTTTAATCTATTCAAGAAGAAAAAGGAAGAAAATAAAAGAGGCGACGATTATTTGTCTCTTAAGGTAAGAGAAGTTGTAAAAGAAACTACAGATACTGTCACCATTTACTTTGAGCAACCAGATCCATACCTTGATTACAAGCCGGGACAATACCTGACTGTGATATTAGACTTGGGTGGCAAGGAAGTCAGAAGGTCTTATAGTCTTTGTACTTCGCCTTTCACAGATCCCCATCCTGGAATCACTGTAAAAAAAGTAAAAGATGGACTTGTTTCCAACTACCTGAACGATCAGATCAGACCCGGCAAAACCATTGAGATCATGAAGCCGCTAGGACATTTTACTACTGATTTTCATTCCAAAAATAAAAACCATTTCGTGATGATTGCCGGTGGAAGTGGCATTACTCCGATCATGGGCATCACCAAATCAGTATTAGTCAATGAACCCGATTCCAAAGTGACGGTCATCTATTCCAGTCGGTCCGAGGAGAACATTATCTTCAAAAAACAATGGGAAGAGCTTGAAGCAAAGTACGAAGGAAAATTAAAAGTGGTTCACAACCTCAGTCAACCCTCTTCCATCTGGACAGGATTGAAAGGGAGATTGAATATCCAAACGATTAAGTCCATTCTTTCTGAAATCAATTATCCTGAATTGGAGGCCTCAAAATTTTTTGTCTGTGGGCCAGATGGGGTGATGGATACCGCATTTGCGGCATTGGTTGAAATGGGAATTGACAAAAAGACTATTCATAAAGAAAGTTTTTATCTTGACCTCCATGCCAAGGAGGAAGATCTCAAATCCAAAGGAAAATTATCACCTGAACTCACTCGGGAAATTGAAGTCACGGTCGAAGGTCAATCTTATTCTTTTGAAGTACCTGCCGGAAAAACCATTTTAGAAGCAGGTTTGGACAAAGACATAAACATGCCTTACAGCTGTCAAAGTGGCCTTTGTACAGCTTGTAGGGGAAAATTGATATCAGGAAAGGTCGACATGATCGAGGATGCCGGTCTGAGTGAAAGTGAAATTGCAGCAGGATATATATTATGCTGTTCATCCAAGCCTGCAAGTTCGGATATCAAAATTGTTATCGAATAAAGCCTTGGAAATCACCCAGATTAGAAAAATATACGATAAAATGGAGCGGAACGTGTTGATTATGATCGCTGTTCCGATTCCTTTTTTTGGGTTTGTTTACCTAAATTCTGAAAATCCGATTTTCTTTTTTGAAATCCCTCAATTGTCTGAATTCTGGGAATATTTTTTATTGGCTATAGGCTTTACTTTTTTAATAGCCCAATATTTTGTTTTTCATAAGGAGACTAAAATCATTTCAACTTCCGATAAAGATATGGCCGGAAAAATGAATGCATTTTCCGAGGCTGTCTTCAAGAGATTTTGGTATTTGTTTATCACCGCCTTGATAGCTGCTTTGGGTTTATTTTTATTTGGTAATCCAGGGTATACCGTCGCTTTCGCGATTACTTTGTTGTTTTTTTCCATTGCCAAACCTACCCCTGATAGAATTATTAGGGCTTTGAAATTGAAAGGTGAAGAGAAGGATCAGGTTAATGCATTAAAAATCCGAATATAGTTTACTCTTTCGGAAAAACTATCTTTCAATATCATGCCTTTTGGGAATATCAGGGTTGACAAAAGTGAAGCCTCTAGCCTCATCTCCTTCGAAAAAATCTACCTGCATGCCCATCAAGAACATATAGTGCTTTTTTTCAATCAAAACAGGAATGCCTGCAACCTCAAATTGTTGATCTCCATCCTTAGGTCTATCAAATCCTAAAAGGAAGGACATGCCACCACAACCACCTCCTTTGACACCCACACGGAGAGCGTAATCTGTAGGGATGTTTTTATTAGCAATGATATCCTTGATTTCGGATTGGGCTTTCTCAGTTATTTTTATTGGGATCAACATAATTATTAAATCCACTTTTTGATGGTGAAGTTCAAATTTAGGTTTTAAAAATATCAATTGGCAAAGTTTTATTGCGTCTATTAATTTCTGATATTCGGAACAAAAAATTGTAATTCTATGGCGTATCTCGCAGATTTATTAAAAATTGTTTTGCCTGCCGGGTTGGTTATTTATGGGATGTACCTGACTATCATGTCTTTTCTTCAAAAAGAAAGAGAGAAGATGTTGCTGGATTTGAAAACCCAAAACACCCAAACAGTTCTCCCTGTAAGGCTTCAGGCAGGAGAAAGACTTTGTCTTTTACTCGAAAGGATTACTCCAAATAACCTTGTCAGAAGGATAAACAACCCTGAGTATTCAGCAAGGGAATTTTACAGTCAATTGCTTCATGAAGTAAGAGAGGAGTTTAACCATAACCTTTCGCAGCAGGTTTATTTTTCAGATGAAACTTGGGAAAGTGTCCGACGTGCAGTGGAGAGTGTCGTGACCATCATCAATACCTCCATGCAGGATATGCCTGAGGATGCTCGAAGTATTGAACTTGCCAAGCGTGTTTTTCAACTTACTTTGGACCAAAAAAATGATGCAATCCAAATGGCTTTGAAATCCGTTAAGTCTGAAATACGAATATTCTTCTGATAAATATGGCATCACTTAGAGAAAAAACAGTTGATTTTTTTGGTAAAGCAAAACTCCTTTACCTTGAAAAAGCCAACCAAATTGCCGGGGAAGATGGGAAACTTCAGAAACTCTTAAAAAATGTGGGAGAAAGACTCACTCAGGTTTCCAACCATCCTAATGTCAGAACAGCGTTAGAACCGATCATGATTTTCAAAAGAATGATCCATGCTCATAGAAGTGGCAAATTTACGGTCTCTTCTAAGACACTTGGGCTTATTGTGTTGGGATTGGTGTACTTTATTTCGCCTCTTGACATTATACCGGATTTTATACCGCTTTTGGGTTTTACAGATGATTTGTCAGTCATCTTGGCGGTTTTCAATTCGGTCAAGCATGAAATCGATGACTTTTTACTTTGGGAAAAGACACAAGCTTAAACATTTTTGCATTTCATATTTTTGGACGTACTTTACCTGATATGAAAAAAATCGCATTTCTCGCAGGTACCTCGGGTTTGATTGGCATGCAACTGCTTCACCAATTGCTTCAGGATAGTTCTTACGATTACCTCATCTCTGTAGGCAGGCGCAAGCTTGCGTTGAAACATAATAAGTTGATCCAAGTGGAAGGGGATTTCAGCAAAATCCAAAACTGGGATATTGAATCCAAACTGAGGGAAGAGGACATTGGAGGGATATTTTTCCCTGTTGTGGATGCCATCAATAAAAAATCGATTGAAATGCATGCTTTTTGTTCGCTCGGTACTACCATCAAAATAGCTGGTTCCAAAGAAAAATTCTTTGAAATAGACCATGATTTTGTAATGGGCTTTGCGAAATGGACGCATGCACTTGGTGCGAGTAAATTTATGTACGTCAGCGCTATGGGAGCAAATTCCCAATCTTCTGTCTTTTACAATAAAGTTAAAGGCCAAGTAGAAGAAGATCTTAAGGTGATTCCATTTGAATATCTGGGCTTGTTTCAGCCATCTTTATTGGTTGGCAATAGGAAAGATTTCCGGTTTGGAGAAGAAGTTGCCAAAATATTGACAAAGCCATTGGTCTGGCTGAAGCTTGGAAAATCCTTTAGGCCTATCAATGACAACCAAGTCGCCAAAGCCATGATTAATCATGCCAACCAAACCAAATCCATAAAAGTGGATACCATCTCATCTAAAATAATGCAGGAGTTTTGAGATATGATCGCAGTGATTCAAAGGGTTTCGGAGTCATCCGTCAAAATAGATGGTATCAATAAGGGCCAAATCGCCAAGGGATTGATGGTTTTGTTGGGAATTGAGGACGCAGATGGGGCAGAAGATAGCGAGTGGCTTTGCAAGAAAATTGTAAACCTCAGAATTTTTCCGGATGAAGATGGCGTGATGAATAAAAGTATCCTTGAAGTCTCGGGAGATATTTTGCTTATCAGTCAGTTTACACTCCATGCGAGTACCAAAAAAGGCAACCGACCTTCCTATATCAAGGCTTCAAAACCTGATATTGCCATCCCGATTTATGAGAAGTTTATCTATCACTTGGAAAAGGAATTGGGTAAGACGATCCAAACTGGAGAATTCGGCGCAGATATGAAAGTGGCATTGGTCAATGATGGGCCAGTCACGATCATCATGGATAGTAAGAATAAAGTTTGAGCAAGAAGCAAGAGTTTACAGTTAACAGTCTCAATAGGCAGTTGCAGAAGTTAACAATGAGAAATTTAGGTTAATAGACACAGTAAGCAGTCACAGTAGGCAGTTTTGGAAAGCCACTACAACAATTACAACAATTACAACCATTACAACCCCCACATCTTCCTTCTATGCCTACTCTAATTTCTATCCAAAACGCAACGGTCAGGCAACTCGATAAGGTGGTTTTTGAAGGATTGGATTTTGTATGGGAAAGCGGTCAGCAGTGGGCAATTTTGGGCAAATCGGGTGTTATGCTTACTGCATTTATAGATACTATTTTGGGTAAAACGATGGTGACTTCGGGAAAAGTCGAAAGACCTTTTTCAAAACAATACCAAGAACAAAAGACAAAAGCAGGAGAAGTAAATTCTTTCAGGGATCTGATCGCCACCGTTTCTCAACAATATACTTTTCGGAACAAATCCAACCTTCAGAATTTCTACTACCAACAGCGATTCAATTCCATGGAATCAGAAGAAGCCATGACTGTGGAAGAGTATCTAAAAAGTTTAGAAGTGAAGGTATCCGGTCCATGGGATCTTCCAAGGGTAATCAACTTCATGGATCTGAAGCACCTTAAGGACAAGTCGCTTATTAAACTTTCCAACGGAGAAACAAGAAGATTGTCTTTTGCGACAGCGCTAATCAAGAATCCAAAAATACTTTTGATGGATCAACCACTGACTGGGTTGGACAATGAAATAAGAGCTGATTTTGGGAGAATGCTTGCTGTTATCATTGCCTCCGGAATACATGTCCTGATGAGTACGCACCAAGATGAAATTCCCGAAAGTATCACACATGTAGCTATTTTGTCAGATAAAAAAATCGCCCATTATAGCATTGCGGAAAATGTGACCGAGAGTTATCCAACGAAACAGATTGAAAATGCCATTGACCATAAGCAAGTAACAAAGCTTTTGATACAAAAATCAGAAAATCCTTGTCAGAAAATCTTAGAATTCAAGAATGTTTCTGTTAAGTATGGTGAGAACTTGATCCTCGATAAAATTAATTGGACGATCCTTCCCAATGAGAAGTGGGCGTTAAAAGGAGAAAATGGTGCAGGAAAATCAACGCTGCTCAGTTTGATATTGGGAGAAAATCCACAAGCTTATGCAAATGAAATATGGCTTTTTGATCGTAAAAGGGGCTCAGGGGAAAGTATTTGGGATATCAAAAAACAAATAGGATTCGTAGCACCTGAACTTTCGCGTTTTTTTCCTTCCAATCAGACTTGTATCAAAGTAATTCTATCAGGCCTATTTGATACAATGGGTCTATTCAAGAAAGTTTCCCCAGAGCAGGAAAAATTGGGAATGGATTGGTTGGCATTATTTCACCTCGAAACTGTAGCAAACCAATTGCTGCGTCAACAGTCATTGGAAAATCAAAGATTTTTATTGCTTGCTCGAGCTTTGATCAAAAACCCTGATTTATTGATTTTAGATGAAGCTGCCCAGGGAATGGATGACTTACAAAGAATCAAATTCCGAGCAACGGTGGATTTGGTAAGCGGATTGATTCCGGTTTCGATGATTTATGTGAGTCATTACGAAGAAGATATTCCTAAATGTGTGGATAGAATTTTTAGATTAAAAAAAGGAAAAGCAGTCTCCTGATCATTAAGCAAGGTCAATTGCTTCTGTTGGAATGGAGATAGTTTCTATATAAGTCCCGTCATCTTCGAGCCTGATTGCCGTAAGGCAGACACCTCCATACGCTCCTGTGTCGATATTCCAGGAATTTGAATCCGGGTTATACAAAGGAATTCCATCCCGCCTTGGTGTATGTCCTATGATTTGAAGTCTTCCGGTATTTATGAGTGGCTGCCTATTCCACAATAGGCCATAAGTATTCTTTTGATCATACGGATCACCAATACCTGAAAAACCCGCATGTGTTACCTGCACGTGTTCATTTTCCCAAATTAGTGGCAAGTCGGTCAACCAAGTGGAGAAATTGTCCGGATCTATCCGGGCTTCCTCAAATTGCCTTTGAGTTTTGTTTCCTCCATTTTTTAGCCATAGTCCCAACCTGTCCTCGCCTTTCATATAATTGATCATCAACTGCTCGTGGTTACCTCTTATAAAATGGACTTCTTTTTTAAAATTCATTTGCAACTCAAAAGCCAGTTGGAGCACAGCTGGTGAAAACGCACCTCTATCTACCAAATCGCCCAATTGTACAAGAGTTTCCGACTTTGGATCCCAATGGTCCAATAGGTTTAAAAAAGTATGGAGACACCCATGTACATCGCCAACAACAAATATTCCCATATTCTAATTACTGTTCAATATTATATTTTCAGGATTTATACTAAATCCCAAAAATGAATCAATTAATTACTTGTGATGGTCAATAAAATTAATTATAATCACTTCATAATCAATTTTATATAACCAAAACATTCCCGCCTCACAAGAAGTTTTCATTTGGATTTAATTTGATTACCAAAATGAAATAATTCCATAGATCTTTAAACGATTTCAAACCTTCGAATTGTTGTTAGTTATGAAAAAATCAACATTTATTTTCGCCTCCCTCGCTTTAATTTTTTCTGCATGCCTCAGCCAAAAGGATTATGTTGCAGATTATGATTTTAATTATGCAGGAAATTTTAAAAAATACAAAACCTATAGTTTTGTAAATAACCCATTCCCTGATACAACTACCCACCATTTGGCTATCGAAAAAACGATTGCAAACAGACTAGGTTCACAGGGATTTAAATTACAGGAGGAAAAGCCGGATATTCTGATCAATTATAAGGTATTTTTGGATGAAGTGAAATACCGTGGGTACGAACAGCCTAACTTCGATTATTGGGTAGAAAGAAGAAGTGTTGAGGTGGAAATGACAGAGGAGGAAGAAAAAAAAAATAGGGAAAGAGATGAAAATTACAATCAGGTCAAATTCACTGAAAACAAAGGCATGTTGGTAATTTTTGTAATCGATAACAAAAGGGGAAACACCATTTGGCAGGGATATACCCCGGCAAGTTTTGATTTCTTTTCACCCGAAGTCAATACCGAACTTACCAAAGCCACTTACAGGGTGATGGACCAATTTAAGATTTTGACTAGAAATTAATTAAGTTCATCAATCTAGTCTGCCCTCTGCTTCTATTTTGCCAAGGAAGTGGAGGGCAGCTGCTTTTTGGGCCGATACAAAATTTTGAAAAGCACAGGTGATCTTGTCAAATATTTCTTGTGAGCCAATTTCATTTAAAGAAAGGGGAGATCCGAACAAGTAAAGAATACAGTTTTTACTTTCAATTAGTGTATTCAGCTTTTTGACCATGTCCATGTCTATCCCAAAATGATTAACGGGCTTGGCCGAGGGTACAAAAATCGCAATCAATAAGGATTCAAAGTCATTTATTCTTTCCCAGTTTTGGCCAGTAGAGGAAATCAAATCTAAAGATTCTGAGGAAAAGGCTTTGTCCAATTCAGAAAAGAAAACATTTTCTTTCCCTTGAAACAAGGAGACTTTGGCAAACTTTGAATCCGACAAATCGAGAGAATTTTGGGGGTTTTGGTTGGAAATTTCAGTGATATAATGAATTGAAAGCTTGTGATTGAATGCATGATTACCTGACCAATCGAAACCGATTTCCTTAGGGAGATGATCAGAATAGATTCCAAGTTTTTCCTTGAATTGGGTCACTTTTTGAAAACTCTCCAAAATCTTTTCTTCAGAGCCATTCTTAAGAATCATTTCAATTCCTTCTTTTACATTTTCCGAAAAACAGAGGAAGTCATTTCCTGCATTAAATGCTTCCCATTCCAATTGTCCCGGTTCGGGGAAAAGATCAGAAACACTTTTCATATTCAATGCATCGGATACCACGATTCCTTTGAATCCCATTTCACCTTTCAAAAAATCAGTGATGATTTCCTTGGATATCGAAGCGGGAATATTTTTCCCATTAGAAAGCGAAGGTGCTGCCAAGTGCCCCACCATGATCATGTCGATACCAGCTTGGATTCCATTTGTAAAAGGGTAAAGTTCCTCGTCAATCAATTCCTCTTTGGTTTTATTGATGACAGGAAGTCCAAGATGAGAATCAGTGTCTGTGTCTCCATGTCCCGGAAAATGCTTGTAGCAAGCGCCAATTCCGGCTTTTTCCAAACCTCGATACATGGCCAAAGCAAATCTGCTTACCTTTTCTTTGTTGGGTCCAAAAGACCTGTATCCGATCACAGGATTTTTGGGATTGGTATTGATATCTGCAACCGGGGCGAAATTCAGATGGATTCCGGTTTGCTTTAGGTCTTTTCCCATTCGGTAACCAGTCTCAAAAACCAAATCCTCCTGTTCGAGGGAAAGTGCCCCCAAAGTAATGGCATAAGGATATTGTGGCGTATTTTCTATCCGCATCGCCAACCCAAACTCAGCATCAATGCTCATCAAAAGTGGTTGTTTGGAAATGGATTGGTACCGCACGATCAACGCACGGAGTTTTTCAAGCGTATTTTCATAAGTCAGCTTTTCCTGTCTTTTCTCAAAATTAGCAGCTGCGCTGTGGCGGCTATGGAAAAAAGTCAGGCCTCCGATATGTTGGTTTTTGATCAATGACTCAATATCAATGTAATTTTCCTCTGTGTCATGGATGAATGCCGCCGGCGAAAATAGTTGCCCTATTTTTTCTTTTAAAGTCATTTTTGAGAAAATTTTTCGATTTCAATTTTAATTCTAAAGACTTCTCTCTGCGTTCGAAGTGACAAGGAGAAATTTTTTCTTCAATTGGGCTTTTTTACTAAGAGTTTGTCGATCCCTTCAATCTTCAAACTTCATCCTTACCAAAGACTTCTCTCTACGTTCGAAGCGACAAGGATAAGTTTTTGCTGAAACCATCAAAGTGATTTTTTCCGACCTCTCAAATCCTCTTACCATTCACCTCTAACCTTTTACCAGCCTTCCACCTCACTACTTCTTACTTCTTACTTCCAACTTCATCCTTCAACCCTCATCCTTCATCCCTTCTTTTTTCTTCCCATATTCCTTCGGAAATTTCACGTACCTGATCAAAAGAATTCCAGGAATCGCAGCTGCTACTACCCAAAGGAAAAACCCTTCATAACCCAACCATTCCTGCACAAAACCGCTCGCCATTCCAGGAAGCATCATTCCCAATGCCATAAATCCTGTCGCAATGGCATAATGGGAAGTTTTGGAGGGTCCTTCAGATACGTAGATTAAATACATCATAAAGGCAGCAAACCCAAACCCATATCCCAATTGCTCCACGACTACCACAGCGCCTGCCCAAAAGGCGGATTCAGGTTGGAAATAAGCCAGGAGATAGTAAAAGAAATTGGGCACGTTCAAAGCTAAAATCATGGGCAACATCCATTTGCCCAAGCCATCTTTAGAAATGACCACACCTCCGATGATTCCTCCAAGAGAAAGCGCAATGATCCCAAATGTTCCATAGATCAAACCTACATCCGTGGTGCTGAGTCCGAGGCCTCCTTCCGGCCGGCTGTCTAAAAGGAAAGGAGAGGCCATTTTTACCAATTGGGATTCTCCCAAGCGATAAAAAAGGATAAAGGCCAAAGCTGCCCAGATTTCCTTTTTCTGAAAAAAAGAACTGAAAACTTTCCCAAAGGTCAATTGCACTTCTTTCACATAACTGCTACTTTTTTCAATGTTAGGAGTCGTCCAAAGGTTGATCAGCGTCAATACAAACATCAATCCCGCAACCATCACCATAGTCAGAGACCATGCTTTGGTATTATCTCCGTATTTGACTTCTAATAATCCGGCAACAATTACAAATAATCCCTGCCCTGTCACCATGGCCACCCGATAGAATGTACTTCTGAGTCCGATAAAAAATGATTGTTGTTCTTCTTTCAATGCCAAAAGGTAAAATCCGTCCGATGCAATGTCATTGGTCGCAGAAGCAAATGAAGCCAACCAGAAAAAAGCAAGTGTCAGCACAAAGAATTGACTTGTAGGTACACTGAGACCTATGCACAAAAAGGCAAAAGACAAAACCAGTTGCATTGCCAAAAACCATCGCCGCTTTGTCCCATAAAGGTCTACTAATGGACTCCAAAGGGGCTTGATGACCCAAGGGAGATAAAGGAAACTGGTATAAAGTCCGATGTCAGAATTGTCCACCCCGAGTTTTTTGTACATAATGACAGAGACTGTAATGATCAAAACATAGGGAATTCCTTCCGTCAGGTAGAGTGGGGGAATCCAGTACCATGGGTTGTTTTTGATGGTTTTGTTCATGGTTTCTTCCTAAGGAGATTTTGATATATGCTGATTTCAGAACCTTCAATGATACTTGCCCCAACGGAATTTTTATAGAAATCTGCAGGACCCACACCCCCAATGATGGCATAGGCATATCCCATTTCCTTCAAGGATTGCAAGCTTTTGACCAAAAGGATTTTTCCTATTCCTTTTCCGCGCCAGGCTTCCATTGTTCCGGTGGGGCCAAAAAAATTCTTGGCTGTAGCCTCGAAACATGCAAAACCCATAATCTCGTTACCCTTTTGTGCAATCCAACAATTTACCGGAAGTTGGGTAAAGGCTGCCTCGACTTCATTTGCCCAATAGATCCCAAAATGTTCAAAAACCCAATCCCTGACAAATGACTTTTCGGGTGGAATAGGCTTTCGGAAAATGATATTCTCTTTCGCCAGTTGCTGTTCTTTTTCGGAAATTTCCGGGAGCTCCATCAACCGGACAAGCATGTCTTTCATGGGTTTTGGGTTTTTGGGTTAGCCTGAATTTCGAAAACCTGCGGTTTAGTTTCTTTCCCAAAACGGTCCAAGAAACTGATGGCAACAAACTTTTGGCTGATTGAATTTAGAACAGGTAGCAACATCCTGTTGCTTTCGTCCAGATAAATTCTTTGGGAGGAAACGTTTTCCTTTCGCTTTTGTAAATCGGATAGGGTCGGAGCAGTGTTGATCAAAGCAAATCTGAAATCCGGCTGTATCCCCCGTTCAAACTGAAACGAAAATCCGTCACCATGCGGAATCAATGTAGGAGACTGACCGATGGGATTGCCGCTAGGATTGGCAAGGACATCCGGTGGCAATGCTGGGAAGAGGTAATGATTTTTGTGCAACAAATCGGCTACGTCCTTATTTTTCACATACATCGATTTGGCACTAAAGTAGGCGTTGCCTGATATGTTTGGAGTGATCTTGGAAAGCCCTACTTGATTGGAGATTTCCATCGGGTTTTCCCAGGCTTTGTCAGCATTGTCCCTGATTTTGTAGGGGCCGTTCCCGATATAGATTTTGGTGTTGTAGTGGTTTTTTGACCACCAGTCCAACAAAATACGGTGTGATGCAAGGTTGTAATCCATGCTCCAATACAATTGAGGAATGAGGTAATCGATCCAACCGTTTTTCATCCAAGTCAGGACATCGGCATAGAGATCGTCAAAGTTGGTCTGTCCAGCCCTGGTTTTGGATCCTGATGGGTCTTTGTCGAAGTTTCTCCAGACGCCAAAAGGACTGATTCCGAATTGAACCCAAGGTTTTTCGGTTTTGATGGTTTCATTTACTTCTTTGACCAGAAGGTTGACATTTTCTCTTCGCCAATCATCGAGCTTTTGTCCCGGCTTCCCATATTTCTTGAAGGAAGCAGCATCGTTAAAAACTTCTTTTTCAACCTTATAAGGATAGAAATAGTCGTCAAAGTGAACGGCGTCAATATTGTAGTTTTGGACAACTTCTTTGATTATTTCTACCAAATGGGCCCTTACTTCGGGCAGGCCGGGATTATAATAGTATTTAGTGGCGTACTTGATCATCCAATTGGGATGCTTGACAAAATCATGGTTTGGGCTGAGGTCTTTGGTTTCCATTGTCATGGTGGCCCGGTAAGGATTAAACCACGCATGGAATTCCAATCCCCGTTTGTGCGATTCCAAAATCATCCAAGAAAGGGGATCCTCCATGGTGTTTGGCTTTTGGCCCTGCTTGCCTGTCAGGTATTTGGACCAAGGGGAAAATTTGGATGGATAAAATGCGTCGCCGGCTGTTCTGACCTGAACAATCACCGCATTGAAATTGAGTGATTTATAATAATCAAGAAGCTTGACAAAGTCCTCTTTTTGCTTGGAATAAAGGTCTGTAGAAGAGGTCGGCCAGTCGATATTGGCTACTGTCGCTATCCAAACTCCTCTAAATTCCCTCGGACTCGGTCCCAATTCAATTTCCAAAGGCTTGTAAAAAGAAGGCGGACTTGGGACAGTGACTGTTTTGGATGGATAGGTGCTACTTCCGTTCGGTTTCGAGGTATCGGTGACTTGGGGATTTGGTTTCGTCTTATTGGTTGCGACAGGGTTTACTGTCTTGCAGGATTGTATCCCGATGACCAAGGAAAGAAGGAAAGCGAAATAAAATATTTTATATTTATTCAATTTGAATGGGAGATTCATTGTTTATGGATTGCTTTTGAAATTCAGGTCAGCTAGTTTTTTTCTCAACCTTTTCATGAATTTTGGACCTGGATCCTGTTTTTGGGTCAGGTAATTCGGGTCGGTTTCTTTCCAGATAGGAGTTCCCTGAAATGCATAATATTCATGGTGACCGATGACGTAGGTAAGTTTATATTTTTTATTGAGATACCGTATCAAAGCAGCATTGGCTTTGACCTGTGCTTTGGTCAAAGGCGCATCCGGGCCTCCGATATTTTCGATTCCTATAGCAGTATAATTCAGGCCGATAGTATGCCTCGCAAAGGTCGTATCAGGAAGCAGTCTGAAAATAGTACCGTCTTGGTCAACCAAAAAATGTGCAGAAACATTGAGGTTGCTCGCTGCGGTCAGTTCGGGTCGGCCACCAAGTTGAACAGGATTGAAAACATCAAAAGTCGATTCTAAGGAATACACTGCAGTCCAATGCACTACGACCATGGTCGGAACAATTGTCGCGGTTTCTTTTTCAATGCCATGCCTGTTTTTTAGGTATTCTAGCGAAAGTCTTTCCCTTTCCTCATCAAATAGGATGGGCTTGTCAAAGATTCTGAAAGTCTGTGCATTTGCTACAGGATTAAAAAAAACCTGAAACAGGATAAACAGGAAAAGAATGGGTGCGGATTTTTTCATTTCTCTTAAGGGAAGTTCAGAGTCAATTTTTGTTCAAAATAAAGGAATTTATTCGGTAGGTAAATTCCAAACATCAAAACTTTGGATCTGACTCAATATTTATCAATGTTAGACTCGGTATCCTAAAAATCTTGTTTCCTCAAGATATATTCAATGCATCGCGCCGCCAACCTTGCTGTGGCATTATCCCGATCAAAATCCGGATTGAGTTCTACCATATCCATGCTGATAAGCTTTCTTGTTTTGGCTAAATAATCGAATATCCTGAAAGCCAACTCAGGTGAAAATCCCAAAGGAGATGGCGCACTCACCCCGGGTGCATATGCTGATGAAAAACCATCAAGGTCAATACTGAGGTATATCTTATTGACCTGAAGACAAAAATTATCCAATGTTTGGGCAATGGTTTCCCAATTTCCCAAAGTGAATTCCTCCATTTCCATCCATCGGACTTTGTGTTTTAAGGCAGTTTCAAAAAGTACTTTTGGATTGGCCGCTTTCTGAATACCAAGGCATAGGTAATGGAATTGGCTTTGGTAATCATTGGCCAACTGAAAAAAAGGAGAACCGGAATGTCCTTTACCGTTATTTAAGGTCCTGAGGTCAAAATGAGCGTCCAGGTTGATAATGCCTAATTTCTCGCCTTTGGGAATCAAATAATCAAATATCCCGCGTCCATGGGCAAATGCAAGGTCATGTCCACCACCCAATAATACAGGGAAATAATGGTTTTGGAGTAACTCGGTGACGGTTTTAGAAATGAGGGAATGACTCGATTCCATGTCTTCACCCTCTGTTGAGATATCTCCCAAATCATGGATTTCAACATCCTCAGCCAAGTGAAAAGCCATCGAAGCCATCATTTTTCTGATTGATTCCGGCCCTTTGGCTGCACCTGTTCTTCCGAGATTTCTTCGGACACCTTCATCTCCTGCATATCCAAGGATTGCGATTCCTTTTCCATTTGTAGGTTTTTTGATCTGCAAATCATCTAAGCAGGAAATTGCCTGATACCAATATTGAAGGGAATCAGAGGGACGTCCTGTCCAGATATGGGGTGGGGTAGGATGGCGGAGAGGAGTCATATTGGCGGATTAAAACCGATAATTTTTTATGTTTTACTAAATAAAAACCAATTATGATTTTGCAAGGTAAAGGTTGAATTCCAAGGCATTGCCTGCTACAAATTCATCTACTTCCAGGTCTTCCATGATTTCATCATCGAATTCCATTTCGGTTTTTTCCACTTTTCCGTCAGGATGGATAATCAGTTCTGTTCCGGTCCAATCCTCGGGATTGACCTTGACCAATACCTGATAATCATCAAAGACTCTTTTGTAATATTTGGGCATTGTGCTCATAGTTTTCATTTTTATATTCAAAATTACCGATAATTTTTATTCAATTATTTTTTGTTAAGTAAAATGCATCTTTAACTTTGTCCCACTGAAAAAATGAAAACAACTCAAAACTTATACTGGTGGTGGCATTGGACTTCTCAAATAGAAGAGCCAGATGTTATTGCCTAGAATCATGTTTTTATAACATACCTAAAAGGCTTACTGGTTTTTCCCAGTAAGCCTTTTTTTATTCAAATAAGCCAAGACCATGGAAAATTTTAAAATCAACACGCATCACAAAAAACTGCTCGCTGACACCATCACGCCGGTCAGCATTTACCTTCAGATCCGGGACAGGTTTGCCAATCCCATCCTGTTGGAGAGTTCTGATTACCATGGGCAAGAGGACAGTTTTTCCTATATCTGTTTCAATCCGATCGCCTCATTTTCATTCAATGCCGGTCAGGTAAAGGAAACACTGCCTTTTGGCGAGTCCGTTTCCTATCAAGTTGGAGCGGAATTGAATCTGGTGGATGCGCTAAGAAGGTTTTCGGGAAGATTTCAAGATGACAATGGCAAGCATAAGTTTATCAGCAATGGCCTTTTTGGGTATATGCAATATGATACTTTGGCCTATTTTGAGGACATCAAGCTTCATAATTCATCGCAGGATTCGGTTCCGATGCTGCATTACGCAGTGTACCAAAATGTGATCGTGGTCGACCATTTCAAAAATGAGATGCATCTTTTTGAACACCATGTGGAGGGAATCCAAACAGAAGTGCAGCTTCCGATTTTGGAGACGCTTCTCAACAATAAAAACCTTCCTTCTTATTCTTTCAAATTGGTGGGAGAGGAGTCTTCCAACTATACCGATTCGGAATTTTTGGACATCCTCAAAAAGGGTCAGGAGCATTGCTTTCGTGGCGATGTGTTCCAGATTGTGCTTTCGAGAAACTTCTCCACGCAATTCAAAGGGGATGAATTTAACGTTTATCGGGCACTACGTTCGGTAAATCCTTCTCCCTATTTGTTCTATTTTGACTATGGTTCTTATAAAGTTTTTGGGAGTTCGCCGGAAGCACAGATCGTCGTCAAAAACAACAAAGCCACGATTTATCCCATTGCTGGGACTTTCAAGCGGACAGGAAATGACATGGCCGATGCAGACTTGGCAAGAAAACTCTATGACGATCCAAAGGAAAACTCCGAACATGTCATGCTTGTGGACCTTGCGAGAAATGACCTCAGCCGCTCCTCCGAAAAAGTGGAAGTGGAGGTTTTCAAAGAAATCCAATACTATTCCCACGTCATCCATTTGGTGTCCAAAGTGACCGGTATCCTTCCCGAAGGCACCAACCCACTGCAGTTGGTGGCAGATACTTTCCCGGCAGGCACGCTCTCTGGCGCACCCAAGTACCGCGCGATGGAACTCATCGACCAACTTGAAAATACTTCCCGAAAATTCTATGGAGGCGCTATCGGATTCCTAGGATTCAACGGTGACTTCAACCATGCCATTTTGATCCGTTCATTTGTTTCCCAAAACAACAGACTGCGGTTCCAAGCCGGTGCCGGAGTCGTAGCCAAATCCTCCATTCCTTCCGAACTCCAAGAAGTTGCCAACAAACTCGAAGCACTCAGGGTAGCGCTGAAAGCAGCAGAAGCGATTTAAAAAATTTAAAAGTTGCAAGGTTCCAAAGTTGTAAAGTTGGTTTGATGCTCAATTTAAAAAGATATCGTAATGGCAAAGATTGATTCCTTTGAAGATTTGAATGTGTGGAAAGAAGCAGTAAGGATAGCTGTCGAAATCTATCGAATAGCTGACATTGCGCCTTTAAAAAATGATTACAAATCTAGAGATCAGCTTATCGGTGCCGCTATTTCTATTTCAAATAACATTGCCGAAGGTTTTGAATACAATAACAACAAGGTATTTGTGAAATTTCTACATTATTCAAAAGGTTCAGCAGGGGAGGTTAGAAGCCAACTTGCCGTATTAGTAAAAGCAGGAAGAGTTCAGAATGAAGATTATCAAAAATTGAAAATTGAACTGATCATTTTGTCGAGCGAAATCAAAGCATTTATCAATTACCTCCAAAAACTAATAAATGATTCAGAAAAAAAATAATAGGTAAAAAAACATTGTAAATACTTGTATACGTTGGTTTAGCAAAACCTTAAAACCTTGAAACATTTCAACCTTCCAATATTTTAATAAATGAAACTCCTAGTACTAGACAATTACGACTCCTTTACCTACAACCTGGTTTATATCATCAGGAGATTGGGGTATGGGGGTATAATGGAAATTTATAGAAATGACAAAATCAATTTGGATGATGTGGGTGTTTATGACAAAATCTTGCTCTCACCCGGTCCAGGTGTTCCTGCTGAGGCGGGGATTATGCCTGAATTGCTGAGAACATATTCCTCAACCAAGGATATCTTGGGAATTTGCCTTGGACATCAAGCTATCGGAGAGACCTTTGGAGGTACTTTAAACAACCTCTCGGAAGTAGTTCACGGACTTGCTTCAGAGGTGAAAGTCGTGGAAGACTTGATCTTCAAAGGACTTCCCGAGAAATTCAAAATCGGAAGGTATCATTCTTGGGTGATCAATGAACAGACACTTTCACCTGATTTGGAAGTCACTGCCAGAACACCCGATGGACAAATCATGGGTGTGAGGCATAAGGAATTCAAAGTCCGCGGTCTGCAGTTCCATCCCGAATCGGTGTTGACAGAACATGGCTTAGAGATGATGAGAAATTGGCTGGAAAGCTGATGAAAGGAAGATGGGGGAGGGATGAAGGATGAAGTAGTTGGGAAGTAGGAAGTAGGAGGTTGGGAAGGTTGGAGGTTCGGAAGTACCAAGTATTAAGTACCAAGCATGAAGTGTCCAAAAATTAGACCCAAGCCCGATAACCATTAACCAATTAAACAATTAACCAATAACCAATAACCAATAACCCATAACCAATTAACCATTAACCACCAAGCATGAAAGACATACTCAACCACTTGATAGAACACCGGAGCCTTTCGAAAGATCAGGCAAAGGAAGTTTTGAAGAAAATCACTTCAGGTTCATACAATTCCAGTCAGATCGCGGCTTTCCTGACCGTGTACCTGATGAGAAGCATCACCGTAGAGGAATTGGGCGGATTTAGAGAAGCGATGTTGGAGCTGTGCATTCCTGTAGAAATATCGGAATATGATGCCATGGACCTTTGTGGCACAGGCGGTGATGGAAAGGATACTTTCAATATCTCTACCCTAGCTTCATTTATCGTGGCCGGCGCAGGACAAAATGTTGCCAAACATGGAAATATCGGCGTATCCTCGATTTGTGGTTCTTCTAACCTTTTGGCCCACTTTGGATATGAGTTTACCAATGACATTGGCCAAATCAGAAAGAGCCTCGACGAAGCAGGAATCTGTTTTCTGCATGCGCCGCTATTCCACCCTGCTATGAAAAATGTAGGTCCCATCCGAAAAGAATTGGGCGTAAAGACATTTTTCAATATGTTGGGCCCGATGGTCAATCCGAGTTTTCCTAAAAAACAATTGGTCGGGGTTTTCAGTCTTGAGTTGGCGAGGCTGTACGCTTACCTCTATCAGGAACATGATGGAAACTTTAGCATCTTGCATGCCATGGACGGCTATGATGAGATTTCTCTCACGGGTGACTTCAAAATAATTTCCAATTCCGGGGAAAAACTCCTCAGTCCAGAGAGTATTGGCTTGCCCAAAATCACTCCTGATTCCATCTTAGGTGGTGAGACGGTAGCCGAATCCGCCAGAATATTTGACAATATATTAAAAGGAAAAGGCACCATTCCACAAAATTCTGTTGTCCTTGCCAATGCTGCTGCGGCGCTCCTGACGGCTGATCCTGAATTGGGATTTGCATATGCCTTGGAAAAAGCAAAGGACTCACTTTATGGAGGAAATGCTTTGAAAGTTTTCAATGCCTTGGTAAATCCAAAAACAACCGTTTCATTTTCAAACTGATCATAATGAATATTCTAGATAAAATTATTGCCCACAAAAAATTAGAAGTTGCGGAGAAAAGCAGCTTGGTACCTGTGAAGTTGCTGGAACAAAGTGTCTACTTTGACGGCAGCATCGTGTCGATGAAAAAGTATATCAAACACGAAGACAAGACAGGTATCATCGCTGAATTCAAAAGAAAATCCCCTTCCAAAGGAGCTATCAATACCAATTCCTTAGTGGAGACAGTCAGCATCGGCTATATGCAGGCAGGCGCTTCGGCCTTGTCCATTTTGACTGACAAAGAGTTTTTTGGTGGAAAAAATGAAGACATGACAACAGCCAGAAAATTCAATTTCTGCCCTATTCTTCGGAAGGATTTTATCATCGACGAGTACCAAATCATCGAAGCCAAGTCTATAGGAGCCGATTGTATCTTGCTGATCGCGGCAGCTTTGGAACCAAAAAAGCTTAAAGAATTGGCCGTTTTTGCACATTCTTTGGGTTTGGAAGTATTGATGGAAGTCCATGATGGGGACGAATTGGATGCTTCTCTAAACGAACATTTGGATTTGATCGGAGTCAACAACAGAAGCCTGAAGACCTTCGAAGTCTCTTTGGAAACATCCTTTGACCTTGTCGATAGAATTCCTTCAGACTTTATCAAAATCTCAGAATCAGGAATCTCCAAGGCAGAAACTCTGGTGTCGCTGAAAAATGCCGGATTTGATGGATTCCTCATCGGGGAAAATTTTATGAAATATGCCCGTCCTGAGCAGGCAGCATATAATTTCATGCATGAATACCGCAGATTGTTGATTGAAAACCAATCCATTGCCTAATAACATGAAGCTAAAAGTCTGTGGCATGCGAGAATCCGCCAACGTCAAAAATCTGTTGGATGATGTCCAACCGGATTGGATGGGGCTGATTTTCTATCCGGCTTCGCCAAGGTTTGTGGACGATATCCAAGCTGATTGGATTAGAGAAACAGACATCAGGAAAGTCGGTGTTTTCGTAGATGCCTCTCTTTCGGAAATAACAGAGAAAGTCCAAAAGTTTGGGCTTTCCACACTTCAACTTCACGGGGAAGAAAGTGCTGAGGAGGTAAAAAAAATAAAGGAGAAAACCGGTTTGGAGATTTTCAAGGTATTCTCCATCGACAAAAACATCGATTGGAAGCATTTGGAGGGTTATCTTCCACACGTGGACTACTTCCTTTTCGATACTTTCACCCATGCTTATGGCGGAAGCGGCAAAACCTTTAATTGGAAAATTCTATTAGATTATCGTTTTGACAAACCCTTTCTGCTTAGCGGTGGTTTAACCATTGGACACTTAGATTCTATAAAGGATTTGAAATCCAAAGTGCCCCAATTGCAAGGCTTGGATATCAACTCCAAATTTGAAATCGAACCTGGACTGAAGGACATTGACTTGGTTTCTGAATTCAAAAAGTCATTAAAATTTTAAAATGAATCGTAAGCTTAGATTGTCTTGAATCTTGTGTCTTGTGTCTAAAATCTTAACAAAAAATGATCAAAATCGACGAAAAAGGCTTTTATGGAAAATTCGGTGGGGCATATATTCCTGAGATGCTCCATCCAAATATTGAGGAACTCAGAGAAAACTACGAGCAGATTATGGCCACTCCTGAATTTCAAAAAGAATTCAGAAGCTTGCTCAAAGACTTTGTCGGAAGACCGACTCCATTGTATTTCGCTTCCAGACTTTCCGAAAAGTATGGTGCCAAAATCTATCTCAAAAGAGAAGACCTTTGCCATACCGGAGCACATAAGGTGAATAATACTGTGGGTCAGATTATCATGGCCAAAAAGCTCGGGAAGAAGCGCATAATTGCAGAAACTGGTGCGGGACAACATGGTGTCGCCACCGCAACAGTTTGTGCGCTGATGGGAATGGATTGCACGATTTATATGGGTGCAGTCGATATCCAAAGACAGCGACCGAATGTAGAGCGTATGAAAATCCTTGGAGCCAAGGTTGTCCCTGCGACTTCCGGAAGCCAAACTCTTAAGGACGCCACCAATGAAGCGATGCGCCAATGGATCAACAATCCCGTTGATACACATTATATCATCGGTTCGGTGGTAGGGCCACATCCTTATCCTGAGATGGTCGCAAGATTTCAGTCTGTCATATCCGAGGAAATCAAATGGCAGCTGAAAGAAAAAGAAGGCACTGAATACCCGGACTTAGTTATCGCCTGTGTAGGCGGAGGAAGTAATGCAGCAGGAGCATTTTACCATTATTACAATGTTCCCCAAGTGAGATTGGTGGCTGTGGAAGCCGCCGGTCTAGGCGTAACTTCAGGAAAATCCGCTGCGACCACTGTTTTGGGAACTTCAGGAATCCTGCACGGCAGCAAGACTTTGCTGATGCAGACGGAAGATGGGCAGGTGGTCGAGCCACATTCCATTTCGGCAGGACTGGATTATCCCGGAATCGGACCCGTACATGCGCACTTGTTTGATATCGGAAGAGCAGAATTCGTAGCAGTGGAAGATGAAGATGCCATGAAAGCAGGAATTGAACTGAGCCGGACAGAAGGAATCATTCCGGCTATCGAAACGGCACATGCGATCCATGCCTTGAACCTGATCGAATACAGCAAAGATGACGTTATCGTAATCAACCTTTCAGGAAGAGGAGACAAGGATTTGGATACTTATATCAAATGGGGAGGCTATTGACAAGTACGAAGTACGAAGTCGGAAGTACGATGAAGACAGAAGACGGAAGACGGAAGTTTTTAAACCATCATCTTCCTCCGTCCTAGTTTTGACTCAATTTCCAACTTTTAACGAAAACCAATCTCATGTCTTTTGTCTCACATCTCACGTCTTACCCATGAATCGGATAGATAAATTATTTCAATCAAAAAAAGAGCGGGTGCTCTCCATATATTTCACGGCAGGTTTTCCAAAACTAGAGGATACCCTGACCATCATGCAGGCCATCGAGTCGGCAGGTGCTGATATCATCGAAGTGGGAGTTCCGTATTCAGATCCAATTGCTGACGGACCTACCATTCAAGACAGCAATCAGATTGCCTTGGACAATGGCATGAGCCTGAAAAAGCTTTTTGAGCAATTGCAGGAAATGCGTCAAAGTGTTTCTTTACCTGTAGTCCTGATGGGATACCTCAACCCGATCATCCAATACGGGATGGAAGCTTTTTGTAAAAAATGTCAGGAAGTTGGCGTGGATGGACTGATTCTTCCCGACCTTCCTATGCAGCAATACTTGGATGAATTCAAGGAAGTTTTTGACAAGTATGACCTTTGCAACACCTTTTTGATTTCCCCGCAAACCAGTGAAAAGAGAATCTTGGAAATTGATACCCACTCCAATGGATTCATTTATATGGTCTCTGCGCATAGTATTACAGGTGCAAGAACAGGGATTTCCGAGGAACAGATTGCCTATTTCCAAAGAGTGGAGTCCATGAATCTAAAAAATCCAAGATTGATTGGGTTTGGGATTTCTGATTCCGAGACTTTCACCACCGCTTCCAAATATGGAAACGGCGCCATCATTGGCAGCGCATTTATCAAAAAAATCAAAGACAGTCAGGACTTAAAATCTGACATTGAAACTTACATACAGTCCGTAATCCATTGAAATTATGATTGTCCAATTAAAAGAAGAAATCACCGTTTTGCAAAAAGACAAACTGATCAACGAGATCAGTCAGATCGGCTATAAGATTACCGAGGTCAAAACCCAATTGGGAGATTACCTGATCGGGATCGGCAAAAACGATTTTGATATCCGCAAAATCGGTCAGCAGGAAGGCATCAAAGACATCCATATCGTTTCGGACGAGTACAAGCTTGTCTCCAAAAAATGGAAAGTCAAACCGACTTCCATCGATCTTGGCGATGGCGTATTTATCAAAGACGGCGACATGGCCATCATGGCCGGACCTTGTTCGATTGAGTCGGAAGACCAAATCGTCAAAATCATCAACCACCTCAAAGCCACCGGCATCACCATAATGCGGGGAGGAGTTTTCAAACCGCGTTCCAGTCCGTATGCGTTTCGCGGTTTGGGAATCGATGGCTTGAAACTTTGGTATAGTTTGGCCAAAGAAGCCGGGATCAAAATCGTATCTGAAGTCATGCAGGTTTCCCAAATCGAGGAGATGTATCCCTACGTGGATGTGTATCAGGTTGGAGCGAGGAATACCCAAAACTTCAATCTCTTGGATGAATTGGGGAAAGTGGACAAAGCCGTGATGATCAAAAGGGGGATTTCAGGTACCATTGAGGAATTACTCCAATCTGCGGAGTATGTTTTTTCGGGAGGAAATGAAAAATTGATTCTGTGCGAAAGAGGAATCCGTACTTACGAAAGAGCAAGCCGAAATACCTTGGACCTGAATGCAGTTCCTGTTTTGAAAGCAAAGTCCCATCTTCCGGTGATCGTAGATCCTTCCCACGGCATCGGAATCAGGGAATATGTATCTCAAATGGCGCTTGCGGGTGTGATGGCAGGAGCAGACGGGATCATCTATGAAACCCACGAGATTCCTGAAAAAGCCTATTCAGATGGCCAACAGACTTTGGATTTTGCACAAAGTGCCTTGTTGTCCGATTGGATCAGGAAGACATTTGCCATGAGAAAAACCTTCACTTTGCTTTGATCGTCGTGTTTAGATAGGTTTTGGTTTTGGATCGTAGGTTTTGTTAATTTTGAAAAAAAGTATTAAGGTGGTGATTGGTTTAATGTAGAATTGGAAATTAAATTCAACAAAATTCTTCAATCATCAAATCATTTAAATTAATTCCCTAACGAGTTCAAAAATCAATTCGAGGTTTTGAATTTCAAAATGGCGGGCTGTCGACTGTCGTCTATCGACTATGGACATTTTTCCGCGAATTATTTGATTGAAATTCTCATTAAATATTTAATGGGAAAAATTAGAATATACAACCCAAATATAGAATAATGAATAAACCCAAAGACTGGGTCTTTTCAGACCCGAGATTACAAAAATTGGAGCAGGAATATGCTGCTTACAGGAAGGAGGATTTTGAAGTGTGGCGGATTCTTTTCGAAAGACAGATCGTCAATCTTCCCAAAGCCGCTTCCAAAGCCTACTTGGAAGGGATCAAAGAAATCAACTTCACAGCAGACAAGATTGCGGATTTTGAAGACGTCAACAGCAGGTTGGCCAGTACCACAGGTTGGCAAATCCAAGTTGTTCCTGGTTTGATTGATGATGACCTTTTCTTTGGCCTGATGAATAACAAAAGATTTTGTTCGTCGACTTGGATGAGAAAAATGGAGCAGTTGGATTACCTCGAAGAGCCTGACATGTTTCATGATGCCTTTGCGCACATGCCGATGCTGACCAATCAACCTTATGTGGATTTTCTTGAAAATCTCAGCGGATTGGCACTGAAGCATATTGATAACAAATGGGCTATCGAACTCCTTTCCAGAATTTATTGGTTTACCATTGAATTCGGTTTGATCCGAGAAGATGGGCAAATCAAAATCTATGGAGCAGGCATCCTGAGTTCCGCAGGTGAAACCAAATACAGCCTTTCGGATGAACCCGCGCATTATAATTATGATGTCAAAAGGATTTTGAATACGCCTTATTGGAAGGACAAATTCCAGGACAAATATTTCATCATTGAAAGCTATGAGCAGTTGTTTGAATCCCTTCCGGAGATCGAGGAAGTTTTGGAGGAAATGGTGACGGAGGAAATGGATAAGAATTAAGAATGATGAATATTGGTAGAGGTGAAAGGTAAGAGGAATTGAAAGGTTGGATGAATTGATTTCGCTGGTAATTACAAATAACTTACCCTTGTCACTTCGAACGCAGAGAGAAGTCTTTGGGAAAGGATGAAAGATGAAGGTTTGGTAAAAGGTTAGAGGTGAAAGGTAAGAGGAATAGAGAGGTTGGAGTTATAGAATCGTTGGTTATAGAAAAACTTACCCTTGTCACTTCGAACGCAGAGAGAAGTCTTTAGGAAAGGATGAAGACGGAAGGCGGAGGATGGTAAATGGTAAGAGGTGAAAGGTAAGAGGAATTGAGAGGTTGGGGGTATAGAATTCGTTGGTTATAGAAAAACTTATCTTTGTCACTTCCTACCCAATGAGTAGTGTTTTCTAGGCTTTCCTAGGATACATAAAAATATAAACCGAACATTTGAGGAGGGAAATTTCAAATCTTTCACCTCGAATTTCAAATTTAGATAATGAAAGTAGCAGTCATCAAATACAATGCGGGTAATGTGCAGTCTGTCCTATATGCCTTGGAGCGGCTCGGGGTGGAGGCTGTGCTTACTGACAACCTTGAGGAAATTTCCAAAGCAGACAAAGTGATTTTTCCCGGACAGGGAGAAGCTAGCACTGCCATGCGCTACCTGAAGGAAAAACAATTGGATAAACTAATTCCAAACCTTACCCAACCATTCTTTGGGGTATGTCTCGGACAGCAATTGCTTTGTGACTATTCTGAAGAAAATGACACGCCATGTTTGGGTGTATTTCCTGTTAAAGTCAAAAAGTTTATCCCTGAAAGCTATGTAGACTTCAAAGTTCCGCATGTGGGATGGAACAATCTTTTTGATTTGAAAACCCCTTTGTTAGCAGGTTTAAGTGATGAATCCTTTGTCTATTATGTCCATAGCTACTATTGCGAATTGAGCGAGTTTACCATAGCGACAACCCACTATGTGCTTGATTTTGCGGGATTGATGCACAAAGATAATTTCTACGCCATGCAAGCCCACCCAGAAAAAAGCGGAAAAGTGGGGGAGAGGATTTTGGAGAATTTTCTAAAGATTTGAAAATTGAAAGA
>NZ_JAMFLG010000090.1 GCF_023502205.1 Aquiflexum sp. TKW24L
TCGATTTTAAGGATGGGCTGCACCCATCCCTTTGTTATCCCGCCCATTCAGGGCTTTAAACCAATCTTGAAACACAAACTCTGGAATCTATGCGCTCTCTGTGAGCTATGTGGTAAATAACCAATCCATATTTTGCGTCCTTTGCATTACCTTCTTTTCCTTTGCGGTTAAAAAAAATATTGCCTCACGCGAAGTTTCATTTAAACCACGGTTTGTCACCTTACCATTCCAAAATGGTCAAATGGATTTTGGTATAGCTTACCAAAATCCATTTGACCTTTCAAAATTTATTTTTAAATAGAATCTCTATCCTCAATTTCTTCAATTGCAACCCGCTTCATAAATTCATCATAATGCGGATTATCTTGGTCAGAATATGGACCATAGGCATTTAGGGTATAACCTTTTTCCCCCGATTCACTCTCAAATAGGTAGATAACAGCCATATCCCCCGGGTCAGATTCGCCTTCAAACCTATATACCTTTGTGATTTTAAGTTCTTCAGGCCCGAAAACCGTTTCAGAACCATCAAATCTACCCCCATCGGAAGAGATCTTCAATTCGTTTCCATACCCCTTCTCAGGCAGCAGATTCAACACTTGGGAATAAGTGGTCATTGATTTGGAAGTGCTCATAATATTAAGATTTTAATTAGAAGTCCAGATCTTTACTTACAAGTATTAGTCCAAAATTGAATTCCTACTTCAGATCAACGATGGAACAGCATATCCTCTCTGCTGCCGGTAGATAGCTTCTATGGTCTGCGACGCTTTCAGGCATCAACAAAGCCTACCGCAACCACACCAAATAACCACAATCCCGGTTTGACAAAACTTCCAAACGTAACATATATCACCTTAATAAAAAATCTATTTCTATATATTT
>NZ_JAMFLG010000091.1 GCF_023502205.1 Aquiflexum sp. TKW24L
TTTAAGGGAATTAATTACATGAAACTATGACATACCATATCTCAAAAACCATCAACGAACAGGATTTTCTTACTGTCAAAGAAAAAATCACTGAAGCATTGAAATCAGAAGGCTTTGGGGTGTTGACCGAAATCGACATTCAGGCTACAATGAAAAAGAAATTGGATAAGGATTATAGACCATTCCTGATTTTGGGGGCATGCAGTCCGGTCTACGCGGACAAAGTATTGACCATAGATCCCCACATGAGCGTCATGCTACCCTGCAACGTCACCTTAAGGCAATTGGAAAATGGGGAAATTGAAATATCTGCCATGGAACCGGTAGCCGCTATGGGCAGCATGGGAAATGAGGATATCAAGTCCCTCGCTAAAGAAGTCCAACAAAAACTCAGCAGGGTCATCGAGAAGGTAGTTTGAAGAATATCAACAGGTTAAACAGGCAATCCTTTACCTTAGAGAAGTCTTATAAAAATAATCCTTAACTCCTTCATTGGAGATTAGCGGATTATCTGCTAACTTTTATAAAATTTACTAGCCATGTCAAAAGAAAAAACAGTAAAAAAGGAAGAGAAAAAGAAGCCTGGTAAAAACCTCAAAGAAAAAAGAGCTGAGAAAAAAGCTAAAAAAGACGGAAAGAAAGATTGATTATCCTTGGATGATCAATCCATCAGGCAATAGAAAAGCCCTTGAAACCCAGTTCCAAGGGCTTTTTTTTCATCTAGTTCCAATATCACAAAGGAAAATCAGTAATAATGAACTATTATTTCCTTTGTTACTTTGTGGTTAATAAAAACTTGTTCACAGCCAAAACCATCTTGATCCT
>NZ_JAMFLG010000092.1 GCF_023502205.1 Aquiflexum sp. TKW24L
TTGCAATCTGTTTTTGTGAAAAGTAACACATTCCTTCAATCGTGTCTCTGAAAATGAATCTGAAAGCAAGCCTGAATCATTAACTATTTTAAAAAATTCATGCTCCGAAAAATCTATTTCATACTTTTTAAATTCACATCCTTTACCTTTTCTCAAATCAACAGCGATGTCATCTGCATTGATGTAAATTCCAAAATCTAATTTTTTACCTTCCTGAACCTCAACATTCAAGGTGTATTTGACGATTGAACTTTTTCCCGAACCATTAGGCCCGGCAAATACCCTCATTCTTTTTTTCATCAATCAAAAATCAATTGGAGATTTACAACTCCTTGGTTGATTTCTTCTAACCTTTCGATTGTGCCATCTGCTGACTTTTTCACCACCCAACCATCCTGAGCAATAATAACATACCCATTCGATTTCATTGCTTTTTTTGCACCGGCCTTGAATGCTTTCTTTGATCTATTTTCAACCAACCTTGTGGTAATATATTCTTTATCTAACTTGCTCATAGTCTTCACAATTTATAAAAAATTACTGATTTCAACTTGATATCTTTTGGAGTTGGTAGATTTAATTTCCGTAGTAAAACCATTAATTCAACATCCTATCAATGTTTTTCGTTTCCAACTTTTGCCCTGTTCTTTCCTAACTCCTAATTTCTCAACTCATTCATCAACATTAATCTACCACCCTTTCCCCCCTTTTTTCCTTCCTCCTTACAACCTTTTACTTTTTACCGCTTACCATTTACCTCTACCTTCATCCCTTTTCCTTCAACTT
>NZ_JAMFLG010000093.1 GCF_023502205.1 Aquiflexum sp. TKW24L
TATCTTTTATTACCTAAGTAAACTTAGTTATTTTTAAATCTCTACTTTATTGGCAAAGAAATAAGCGTCACAGCCCTGAAAGGGCAAAATAACCTAGCGATGGGTGCAGCCCATCGCAACAAATTTGATCAAATTAACCGACAGCCCTGAAAGGGCGAAATAGGATTTATGGGACAATCTCTGGTAAAAAATTATATCCACATTATTTTTAGTACAAAAGGACGATATCCATTCATTATTGATCCTTTTGAAAAACAATTGCATAGCTACCTTGGAGGAATATGTAATAAGCATGAATGTACTCCCATTATCATTGGTGGATATGTTGATCATATTCATATCCTTTGTTTACTTTCAAAAAAGGTTGCCTTAGTCAGTTTGTTGGAAGATATAAAATCAAGCTCTTCGAAGTGGATGAAATCTTTAGATGATTCTTTAAAAGACTTTTATTGGCAAGATGGATATGGTACTTTTTCAGTTAATCCGAGTCAGGTTGATGTTGTAATAGAATATATTAATAACCAACATGCACATCATCGCAAAAAAACGTTTCAAGATGAATACAGGTCATTTTTGAAAAAATACAAAGTTGAATTCGATGAGAGGTTTGTGTGGGATTGATTCGTTTCAAAATTGATTAGATTTTTATTTCGCCCTTTCAGGGCTTTCCATTCTCATTCGATTTTTCTATGGATGGGCTGCACCCATCCCTGAGATATCT
>NZ_JAMFLG010000094.1 GCF_023502205.1 Aquiflexum sp. TKW24L
TCCCCCTTCCGGTTTTCACCAAAAGGGGGAATTTGACTTTCAATCAAATCATCTATTCTTTGACCAATCGCCTGTTGATAAAGTGCTGATCGACCTGGATGATCACCTGGTACATGCCTGCAGCGTATCTGCTGATGTCCAGTGACCTTGTAAAGCTCCCTTCCTGTTGTCCGCTTTCTTCATAGATCTGACGACCTGCCGCATCGAATATCCTGATGGTGACCTTGCTGCTCTGGGCCATGCGGATATAGATGTTCGTATTCGTCGTTGCAGGGTTAGGATAGATCATTGCATCGTTCGGTGCGTCCATTTCCCTGAATACTTTGATCTCCCTGCTGATGGTCTGTCCCGCGCGATCCGTGCTGCTGACCCTGAGCGTCGTCTCCAAAGGTGGCATTCCCTCCCCTTTGTACACCACCACACCTTTTTCGATGTAATAGTCAGGATGGTCTGCCATGCTGTAGCTGTGGATATCGTCCACCGGATCGATGGTCTGAAGTCCTCCTACAATCTCACCCGAACGGACTTTTTTGGAGACTACATTGTTGGCTAGGACAATGTCTTCAGGCATCGGTTTGTTGAGCACTAGCACAGGAACCTGGAAGTTCACATCCCTGCCCTCAAATCCGCTGTTTTTGATTGTTGCATTGAGCTGGTAGAAGCCCGGTCTCAGAGGATCATAGCCATCGGCTGTCCATTGGATCTGGCTGATAGC
>NZ_JAMFLG010000095.1 GCF_023502205.1 Aquiflexum sp. TKW24L
AGTATCAACTGCTGTGATAACAACCGCATCTGAGACAGCACTGCAGCCGTTTTCGTCGGTCGTTGTGACCGTATATTCGCCAGGGCCAACTTCCACCGTTTGAGTAGTTGCTCCGTTGCTCCAAAGGTAACTTTCGGCTTCATCGGTACTGAGTACCACGATTCCTCCAGGGCAGGTCTCCGTGACATCCGCAATGATGATTGGAGCAGGTGTATTTTCACATGGGTCGGAGGTTTTGTTCAAGATAACAGCATTGGAAGTGGTTTCGATGCTGTAGCCATCAGGTAGATTGATTTCGCTGAAACTTCCACTGATTGTACCTGAACTTAGCTGGACAATTGTATAAGAATCTCCTGGAACATTGCCGATTTCGGACACATTAAGCGTTCCTGCCAAGGTAAGCGCTCCGGCCCTCGCCAATTGGTCGTGACCTGTACCGGGACCGGAATTGTCCTGGATCTCAATTTCGAGGGTGCTAGTTGGTGAAAGAGGTTGCAGTCCATTAATTGCCAATATTCCGGTTGGAAGTCCCGGACCTATAGTTCCTTCGTTGTTAAACACTGAATTAAATGTCAGGTTCCCAACTCCAATAATCTCCCCTGTGTTATTAAATGTCACACTAAAGGTTGCATTTCCTGCCCCTGTTTTGGTGACGGTGCCGCTGTTGTTGATGGTACCGGTGGCGCCGTTATTGAGGATA
>NZ_JAMFLG010000096.1 GCF_023502205.1 Aquiflexum sp. TKW24L
GACAACAGTTGTGACGATCAACGGCGGACCGTTCACCTATACCGGATCGGCGATTGAACCCGCCACGGTAAGTGTGACCGGCGCAGGCGGATTGAACCTGACCCCGGCAGCTGATTATGCAAACAATGTGAATGCGGGAACCGCAACAGCGAGCTACAGCTACCTTGGCGATGACAACTATCTACCAAGCGACGACAGCAAAGACTTCAACATCGGCAAAGCCACAACGACAACAGTTGTGACGATCAATGGCGGACCGTTTACCTATACCGGATCTGCGATTGAACCTGCCACAGTAAGTGTAACAGGCGCAGGCGGATTGAATCTTACCCCGGTAGCGGACTATGTAGACAACATCAATGCGGGAACCGCAACGGCGAGCTACAGCTACCCTGGAGATGCAAACTATCTGCCGAGCAGCGACAGCAAGGACTTCACCATCGGCAAAGCCACAACGACAACAGTTGTGACCATCAATGGCGGACCATTTACCTATACAGGTTCAGCGATTGAACCTGCCACAGTAAGTGTAACAGGCGCAGGCGGATTGAATCTGACCCCGGTAGCGGACTATGTAGACAACATC
>NZ_JAMFLG010000097.1 GCF_023502205.1 Aquiflexum sp. TKW24L
TGTCACTTTTTGTCTACTATATAACTAGCACCGTAAATGTTACTAAGCGACCTGTTTCAGCTTTTGGAGTTGTTTCTCCAGATAGCGGATTCGCTGTTCTTTATCTCTTTGTTGGTTTGTTTTGAAGACTTTATCGTCAAATTCTTTTTTATCCTTTATCATAGCAAAAATAATTCTGGATAATTTATGTGCCGATGCTATAACAGCTCCTTTTTTACCTATTCTGGAACGCATTTTCCTTGCATAATCTCCCAGATAGGATTTGCTTTTTGTCAGATTGCTGGCAGCCATGCGTAGTGCCAGACCTGCCTGATTCTTCTTTTTTTGCATTTTACTGCTGATGATATTTCCGCCCGTTATCTTTGTATTGGGTACAAGGTTTAGCCAAGCACTAAATTGTTTTTCGCTCTTCCAACAACTCATATTTGTACCTATTTCTGATATTAATTCAAGAGCTGTGATTTCGCCTATACTGTCCAGTTTGCAGAGATCTACACCTACAATTATTCGTAATAATTCTCTGGCATCGAAGGCGACTTCATTTTTCTTAAGACTGTTTTTTTGTCTGAGATTCAGGTCTGTAATATCGCCTTCCATTCTGTAA
>NZ_JAMFLG010000098.1 GCF_023502205.1 Aquiflexum sp. TKW24L
GTTGTCTTCTACATTTACAGTCTGTTGGTCAGTGGCCGTATTTCCATTGCCGTCAACCACTGTCCATGTGACAATGGTTGCTCCTATCGGGAATGTTGACGGTGCATCGTTGCTGATGCCGTCGGAAGGAATGTCCTCGCCTGTTACCTGAGGGTTACCAAGGTCAACTTCTGAAGCTTCACAGCTTCCTCCGTCTGTATCCATCGTGATATTTCCCGGGGCGGTAATGGTTGGTAAGATTTCTCTGGTCACGGTCACCGTCTGTTCAGCCGTTGCCGTATTGCCGCTGTCATCGGTCACTGTCCATATTACTGTAGTCGCTCCTACAGGGAAAGTTGCAGGTGCGTCATTGCTGACATCTTCTACACCGCAGTTGTCAGACGTTGTCGGAGTCCCAAGCTCCACGTCCGTAGCGGAATCATCATCCTCTCCTATCTGAATGCTGATATTGGAAGGGGCTGTAATGACAGGTGCTTGGTTGTCCACTACAATTACATTGAAGCTCCTGGTAGTGATATTTCCGCTCGCATCAGTTGCTGTCCAGGTCACAACTGTGGTGCCCAACA
>NZ_JAMFLG010000099.1 GCF_023502205.1 Aquiflexum sp. TKW24L
CATTCTTAACATGCCTGGCATTAACCAAGTAGGGTTCTATGCCTGCCTCTTCGAGTTTAAGATAAAGATTTAACCAATAAACTCCCGTACTCTCCATTGCAACGGTGGTAATCTGCTCGCTTATTAGCCAATCTATTAACTTCAACAGATCAGATGCAAATGTGGGATACTCTCTGACTTCGTGGCCATTTTTGCCTGCAATCGCAACATCATATTTGGAGTCTCCAACATCAATCCCTGCACATCTTTGGTTCTGAACAGGAAGGCCACTGCTAAACTTTCGGCTTGAATAAGCCCGTTCTTTGTCTGGTTTTTGATTTTTCTTTTCCATTTTTACAAAGGTTTAAAACCTGAGGGAGGAGCTTGAAAGTAAACCTGATCTACTATACGGTGTCTTCTGTAATTGAAGCAACCAATTGGAATTTCAAATCGCTCCTCAACCCAAACTTGAAAGAGGCATTTTGCATTGCCAATAAAAAAAGCGGGCTTTGCTCAGGTTGTGATT